>DBBV01000017.1 GCA_002292375.1 Methylococcaceae bacterium UBA975
GCGCTCTCCCAGCTGAGCTATGGCCCCTCTTAGCAGGACGCGAATTGTACTGAATGATCCGTAGGGTGTCCACCCCAGTTGAGCATCAATTTTTAAATTTTTGTAATAAACGACGTGTTTTAAAAAAAATGGCCGGTGAATTAATCCGCCAACTTAATATAATCAATCGCTTTTTTTATGTTTTTAAGGGATTTTTCTTTACCCAATAAAAATAACGTTGCATCGATCGCCGGCGACACTGAAGTGCCCGATAAAGCCACTCGCAATGGTTGCGCTACTTTGCCCAGTTTCAGTTCCAGCCTCTCCGCGCAGTCTAATACAACTTGGTGCAAAGGTTCTTTCGTCCAATCAGATAAGTCCTCAAATTTTTCTAACATCAGCTCTAATGGGGCTAAAGCTGTCGGCCTTAAATTCTTTTTTGCCGCCTTCTCGTCAAATTCATCGTAGTCCTGATAAAACATTAGGCTCTTTTCTGCCATTTCTTTTAAAGTTTTGGCGCGTTCTTGCTGAGTTTTTACCAGCTCAAGCAGGTCTGGGCCCTGATCAACGTCGTAACCCAAGCGTTTTAATTGGTAGGCTAAGGGCTCAACTAAACGCTGCGCATCGCTGTTCATAATATATTGCTGATTGATCCACAATAGTTTTTCGGTATTAAACGCGGATGCTGTTCGATTAACATCTTTAATGTCGAACAGTTTAATCATTTCATCTCGGCTGAATAGCTCTTGGTCGCCGTGAGACCAACCGAGCCTTACTAGGTAATTCAATAAAGCTTCTGGTAAAAAACCGTCATCACGGTATTGCATTACACTCACCGCGCCGTGCCGTTTAGATAAACGCGCGCCGTCATCACCTAAAATCATCGGTACATGAGCAAACTGTGGGATAGCGCCGCCTAAGGCGCGCATAATATTGATTTGCCGTGGGGTGTTATTAATATGGTCGTCACCACGAATGATGTGGCTCATGTTCATATCTAAATCATCAACAACAACGGTTAAATTATAGGTAGGCGTGCCATCAGAACGGGCGATGATCAGGTCATCGAGCTCGTCATTATTAATGCTGATTTTCCCTCGCACAAGGTCATCAAACTCGACCGTGCCGTGTTGCGGGTTTTTAAATCGCACCACCGGGCTGACACCGTCAAGTGGCTCTGTACGATGCCGACAACGGCCGTCATAACGCGGCTTTTGTTTGTTTGCTCGTTGTAGCTCACGCATGGCTTCGACTTCTTCGGCCGAACAATAGCAGTGGTAGGCATCACCTTGCGTTAATAATTGTTGAATAGTTTCACTGTAACGTGGAAATTGATCGGTCTGAAAAAACGGACCTTCATCGTGATCCAAGCCCAACCATTGCATGCCGTCGAAGATAGCTTGCACTGATTCTTCGGTCGAACGTTGCCGATCGGTGTCCTCGATACGCAAAATAAATTGGCCTTGCATTTTTTTGGCGTATAACCAAGAGAACAACGCCGTTCTGGCGCCACCAACGTGTAAGTAGCCCGTGGGGCTAGGCGCGAAACGAGTGCGAACGGTCATAGATGATTACCACAAATTTAAAACAGTTATTTTAACAAACATTAGCCTGCATCGTTTTACTAAATGACGCGTTCCGGAATAATGATTCGTTTTTTGTTTATGCTGTTTTTATTGATTAAATAAGATTCTTAGGCCATCTACCTCGTAGCTCCACGGTAGCTGGCTGTTTTTCCAACCATTGATCACACGGTGACCTTTATTTGGCCCTTCTCCTGCTAGATCACCTTCAAAACCATCAACCACGGTATAGGCTTGGGTGAAACCCAATTTAGTGGCAAGACTCGCGGCACGCGCACTGCGTGTACCCGAACGACACATAAAAATAATGGGGGTGTCTTTATTGAACCTTTTTTCGGTCAGCAATTCTTCAAATACGATAGGGAAATCACCGTTGATCACTTTTGTATAACGCTGACTTTGCTCATCCCATTCATCAAAATCATTACTCATATACGGTATCACTGCATCTACCAAGGGCGACCAGCCAACAAATTCAATTTCCGACGGCGTTCTAACGTCAATAAATAGTACCTTTTGCGGGTTAGTCGTTACGATGTTATACGTTTCTTGTGCCGTCAGGTATTTATTCGATTCTGATTGTTTTTCTTCAATTAATTGTGCGTGCTGAATGCTGGTTTTAATCTCAACTGCGTAGCTGATATTAGGCAGCACTAAAGCAAGAGATAAGGCACTGACAAGGGTTAATTTGATGAGGTTATTTAGCATGATTCTTTATACCGTTTGCTTTAGATTAATCGGAAGGGTTATTAAGCTGAGTCCACAGACATTGCCCGTTGCTGGATTTGTTAATTGCTTCTAAGCGCTGCTGGTGATGCGAAACCTCATCTGGCGTCGCACTAATCACGCTTAATTTAGGCCGGTTTACGTCGAACACCTTGGGCTCAAACTCGATATTCACCGCGCTGTCATCGGCAAATAATGAGTTTTGCCCACCCGTCAGCATTAAATACACATCGGCTAGAATTTCGGCGTCTAATAAGGCGCCGTGTAACTGCCGGCGGCTGTTGTCTATTTCAAACCGTTTACATAAGGCATCTAAACTATTACGTTGACCAGGAAACATTTTTCGAGCCATGTGCAAGGAATCGGTCACCTCACACCACCTCGCCATATCGCTATGCTCAAAACCCATTAGGCGGTATTCGTGGTTGATAAAGCCGACGTCAAACGCGGCGTTATGGATAACCACTTCGGCACCTTTTAAATACTCATACAGTTCTTCGGCAATATCTTCGTACAGCGGTTTATCCGATAAAAACTCAGTGGTCAATCCGTGCACCGCTACCGCGCCTTCGTCTATCTCGCGTTGCGGGTTTAAGTAATAATGAAAATTATTGCCTGTTAAACGTCGGTTGACGAGTTCGACACAACCGACTTCAATAATTCGGTGGCCTTGCTTGGGCTCTAAACCGGTGGTCTCAGTATCTAAAATAATTTGTCTCATAATGTATCGATACCCAAATTAGCGAGTTCATCGGCGCGTTCATTACCCGGGTCGCCGCTATGCCCTTTGACCCACACCCATTTAATCTCATGCGCCTGCGCCAATTGGTCAATTTTCTGCCATAAATCAACGTTTTTAACCGCTTGCTTACTGGCCGTTTTCCAGTTTCTTTTTTTCCAATTAGGCATCCAATCATTAACACCTTGAAGTACGTACTTTGAGTCGCTGTATAACGTCACGTCACTGGCTTTGGTTAAGGCGCTGAGCGCCTCAATCACCGCTGTCATTTCCATTCGGTTATTGGTCGTTAGTTGTTCACCACCGTAAATTTCTTTAATGGTTCCATTGTAACTAAGCGTTGCGCCCCAACCACCGATACCGGGGTTTCCGCGACACGCGCCATCAGTGTATATCTGCACTTTTTTTTTCAACATAAATTGTTTTAGTTGTTGCTTCTGCTGTAGGCGAAATAAATCGCTGTTTTAAGTTATGTAAATGAAAGATGGGCGTACCACCGGCCAAACGCTTGACCCCCATAATAAAGTACGCAGCGGGCATAAAGGGTAACCATGCCGCTACTTTTTCGAAAAGCTTGTTTTGCTGTTCAAGCGACGGCTGCTTAAGCACTGGAAAAAGGCAGCAGCCCCGGCTAACCTCAATATCAAAATTAAGCAATTTCAACCAGTCGACCACCCGGTAACGGCTAATAAAGCGGCCATTCCAAGGCGATTTTTGCCGTGCTTTAGGGACAAACCGTGGTAAGTGCCAAATCGCCCATGGGTTAAAGCCCATCAATAAAACGATCCCTTCCGGCTTAAGCACCCGAGCCACTTCACGCAGTACTTGGTGAGGGTTCGACTCAAACTCCAAGGTATGCGGCATAATAACAATATCGATACTATGCGTCTCTATCGGTAAGCTGTCTGCGTCACCAACCACACGGGTATATTGGGTTTCATCACTCGTTAAATTATCTAAAATTGTATAGTGCGCAAAACGCATCGCCTCGTGAAACTCGTCTTCCCAGCCTACAAAGTCTAGCTGCAGGACTTCGGCACGAAAGTTTTCACTTAATTTTTGGCTTAATAAGGCTGATTCACTGCGCCGATAAATCGCACCTATCGGTGTTTTAAACCAATGACGAAGTCCGACTGAATTTTTTGTCGGTGACTTTTTCTTATTCAGCATGATATAAACAAACTATAATGTGCAATCGAATAATTTCACAATCAACCCCTGTTAATGCAATATTTAATCATAAATAAAACGATTAAGTTCCTTTTATTTGCCAGCTGTCTTTTCCTCATCTCTTGTTCTTCTTTTTCTATTAGATCACTAACGCAGACTAAGTTCAGTGAACCTGGGGATACCGTTCAAACGGTCGTCGCCATTAACAAGGACAATCACCACACTGAAACACCACAGGCCAACAACGACCTCTGGCAACGCTTATTTGCGCTGTATCAGCTTCCTCAGGTTGATAACGACCGTGTCCAAGCTCAAATTGATTGGTATAGCAAGCACCCAAACTATATTAAGCAGGTGCAAAAAAATGCTGCGCCCTACCTTTACTACATCGTCAATGAGGTTGAAAAGCGGCAATTACCCGGCGAGCTAGCCCTACTACCCATTATTGAAAGTGCCTATCGACCCTTTGCCTACTCGCACGGCAGGGCCGCTGGCTTATGGCAGTTTATACCATCAACGGGCCGTTACTACGGCTTAAAGCAAAGCTGGTGGTACGATGGAAGGCGAGACGTTCACGCCTCTACCCAAGCTGCATTAACGTACTTAAGTAAGCTGTCTAAACGCTTTGATAACGACTGGTTTTTAGCCTTAGCCGCTTATAATGCAGGCGGTGGTACGGTATCGAATGCTATTAAACAAAACCGTAAACGCGACGCTGGCACCGACTATTGGTCCTTAGCTTTACGTAAAGAAACGCGCCAATATGTACCCAAGTTACTCGCCATTGCACATATATTATCGAACGCAGAACAGTATGGAATTGAGTTACAAGCCATGCCTAACACGGCTTATTTTGAAACCATTGATACCGTTAAACAAATTGATTTAGCCAGGGCGTCAGAACTCGCTGATATCAGTATTGATGAACTCTATCAACTCAACCCTGCCTTTAATCAGTGGGCAACCGACCCGCACGGCCCGCATTATTTACTGATACCCGTTGATAAGGCCTTGCAGTTTAAACAAGGGATATCACAACTCGCGGATGAGCAACGCGTTAAATGGCAACGACATAAGGTTAAATCAGGTGAAACACTCAGTCACATAGCTAGGCGTTACCGAACCTCCGTGGCATTAATTAAACAGACCAATCGAATTTCATCACACTCCATTCGTGCTGGGAAGTATTTATTAATTCCTACCGCACGTTATGATGAAAGCCTGTATAGCCGTAGCACTAAGATGCGCAAAAAAGCCATTGTTAATAAGCCACGTTCGGGCGAACGCTTGCAGTATCGCGTTAAACAGGGCGATTCATTTTGGCGCATCGCGCAACAACATCAGGTGTCGGTTCGTCAACTGGCCAAATGGAATGCGATGGCCCCAGGCGACCTCCTTAAACCCAATCAATTATTAAACATTTGGTTAGCCGATGGGGCATTACACCCAACCACACAAGTATCGCCTTTAAACAAACACCAGACGATTCGTTACACGGTAAAAAATGGTGACTCTTTGTACCTGATATCCAAACGATTTAAGGTTGATATTAGCGATTTAAAACACTGGAATCAATTAAATAAAAAGTATTTAAAGCCTGGGCAAAAACTTAAAATTATCGTTGATGTTACCCGTTCTTAAGACTCAACCGGCGGATCGTCAAACAGTAAACAGCAAACGCTATGACTGGCAGATACATTAATACTCTTTGGTTCAACTGTTGAGCAAACAGGCATCGCTTCCGCACATCGGGTATGGAAATGACAGCCCGAAGGTGGGTTAGCGGCCGACGGCATGGTATCCGGCAACTTAATAATGGTTTTCTGTACGCTATTGTCCCAACGGGGAACCGCATTGATTAAGGCTTTGGTATAGGGGTGTGCTGGCGTATTAAGCACCTCCTCTACCGAGCCATATTCAACAATGCGCCCCAAATACATCACGGCAACGGAATCGGCCAAATACGACACCACCGACAAATCATGGGTAATAAATAAGTAACTAAGCCCTTGCTCTTGTTGCAATTGTTGCAATAGATTTAACACTTGCGCCTGCACCGAGACATCCAACGCGCTGGTGGGTTCATCACACACGATAATTGATGGTTTAACCGCTAATGCCCGGGCAATACAAATCCGCTGGCGTTGCCCGCCCGAAAACTCATGGGGATAACGGTACAAAACGTCTGCGTTTAACCCCACTTTCTGTAGCAAATAGGCGCATTGTGCTTCAACCTCTAAGTTGCTTAATGTCGGCTTTAATGCCCGTAAGCCTTCTTGCAAGATATCGATCACCAGCATTCGAGGATTCATTGACGAGAAAGGGTCCTGAAAAATAATTTGGAATTGCTCACGGTATGCACGGAAGGCTTGCTCGGGCATATCAACCAAGTTTTTTTCTTGGTAATACACCTCGCCTGAGGTAATGGGTAACAGTTTTAACAAGCCCTTCCCTAAGGTGGTTTTGCCGCAGCCAGACTCGCCAACTAAGGCCGTAGTGCCACCGGACACAAGATCAAAACTAACGCCATCGACTGCTTTTACATAGCCCACAGTACGTTTCAAAATACCTTTTTTGATAGCAAAATGAATCTTTAAATTATTGACTTGTAATGCCTTGCTGGACGTCGATGGCGTTTTTTGCTTAATAAATTCAGGGGTGTTTATTGGTTTAGCAATAATCTCATCAAGACGCAAACAACGGGCACGGTGCTCGTCAGCAACTGAATGCCATGCCACCTTGGCAACCGAAGTGCAAGCGGCTTGTTGATAATCACAACGCTCTGCAAAACGACAGCCGCTAAAGGTTTGGCTTAGTCGTGGCACTGAGCCAGGCAGCGTCACTAAGGCTTTATCGCGTTTATCCATTTTTGGTAAGGCAGCGAATAATCGCTGGCTGTACGGGTGTGCGGCTTGATTAAAAAAACTGTCCCGCGTAGCCACTTCTACCAATTGACCGGCGTACATGACTGCAACCTTGTCGGCAATATCTGACACGATGCCAAGATCATGACTAATAATCCATAAAGACATCCCCAGCTCACGCTGAAGGTCTTTTAATAATTCCAAAATTTGCGCTTGGATGGTGACATCTAAGGCGGTGGTTGGTTCGTCCGCAATTAACAAGTCTGGCTCATTGGCTAAGGCCATAGCAATCATAACTCGCTGCATCATGCCGCCTGATAATTGATGTGGAAACGACGCATAGCGTTCTTCTGCATCGGCAATGCCCACTTGCTTGATCAACTCGATGACCCTTTGTTTAACCGCCGATGCAGGGAGTTTTTTATGCAATAAAACCGCTTCGCCAATCTGTTCGCCGACACTCATCACGGGGTTGAGTGAGGTCATGGGGTCTTGGAAAATCATCGCAATACGAAAGCCCCGTACCGCGCGCATTTCTTTTTCTGCTATCTGCAATAAATCCTTACCACGATACATCACTTTACCCGCGGTAATTTTAGCGTTATTCGATAACAACCTCATGACTGTCAAAGCCAACACCGACTTGCCACAGCCGGATTCACCGACCAAGGCAAAGGTCTCACCCTCGGCGATGTCAAAGCTAACCCCATCAACCGCCTTAACCGACGCCTGCGCTTGGTCAAATTCTGTTTTTAATCCTTGAACAGACAATAAGGCTTGTTTCATGCTATTAGGCTTTCAACAAGTCAATAACGGCGTTTAAACCCGCCTGATTGAGTTGGCAATCCGTTTGCGCCTGCACGGTCGGTTTGGCGTGATAGGCCACACTGAGCCCAGCCTGTTGCATCATCAACAAGTCATTAGCGCCATCACCCATGGCAATAACCTGATGCCCTTGCAATGACAATTGTTTGCTTAACTGGGTTAACAGGTCTGCTTTAGCTTGCGCGCCAACAATATCACCGACCACGCGCCCAGTTAAGGTGCCTTCGACAACCTCTAGGGTGTTCGCCAAGGTATAGTCTAGACCCAAACGTTGTTTTAGCTTATCGGTAAAAAATGTAAACCCACCCGACACCAAGGCGAGCTTAATGGAGGCAGTTTTTAAATACGCGATAAGTTGTTCTGCGCCGGGGTTGAGTGTCAAACGTTGTTGATAGACCCGCAATAAAGCCTCTTCTGGCAGGCCTTTTAACAGCGCCACACGCTGGGTTAAAGAGGCTTCAAAATCGAGTTCTCCGCGCATCGCGGCCTCGGTAATAGCCGACACCTGCGGCTTAAGACCCAACATATCGGCTATCTCATCGATACATTCTATCGATATAAGGGTTGAATCCATATCAGTGACCAACAGACCGACCTCATCGCCCTTAAACCCGGCCGGTAATACGTTGACGTCTATACCTAAGTTTTGTCGTATCTCCGTTAACTCTGGGCGCGCCTCACAGCGCAATGAATAAAAACCGTCCTGTGCTTGCGCCGTTGTTTTAAACTGCGCTGCGATAAAATTCGCTTGCTGGGTGGTCAATTGGCTCGTATGGAAAATATAGGTATGCATAGTCATTCGTTGTTAATAAAAATTAATCGGCTGGGTTAATTGTTTTCTCTAGGGTCAAATGCATCGCGCACCACATCGGCAAACAAATTAGCTGCCAGCACTAAGGCAAACATAAAAATAAATGCTGCCGCCAAAGGCCACCAAACGATCGGTTCACGCGCCATTTCTAAACGTGAGGTGTTAATCATATTGCCCCAGCTGTAGGTGGATGGATCGACACCTATATTGATATACGATAAGACCGCTTCGGCCAGTACCAAACCACTAAAGTCCAATACCACGGTGATCATCACCAAGTGCATCACATTGGGTAAAACGTGACGCTTGAGTATTTGCATACGACCCACACCTAAAGCCCGTGCGGCCATAACATAGTCCATTTCACGAATTTTTAGTGTTTCGGCGCGTAATAAACGACACAAACCGGTCCAGCTGGTTAAGCCCAAAATCATGCATAACAATAATAAGCGCATATCGCCACGATCATCTACCGTTGTGAACAAGTCGGGGTTATTTGCCATATAAACCTGCGCCATCAATATCGCCGCGGCAATTAATAACACGCCAGGGATAGAACTGAGGGTGGTATAGAGGTATTGAATGACGTCATCGACCCAGCCTCTAAAAAAACCCGCCATTAAACCTAAAGCAATCGCAATAGGCAGCATCACCAAGGTGGTGAGCGTACCGATAACCAAACCCGTTCTAATGCTTTTTATCGCTTGGTAGAGCACGTCCTCGCCGACCTTATCGGTGCCTAGCACATGATAGTACGGACCTAAACTTGCGACCATCCCAGCCAAGGAAAAGATGATTAATAAGGTGTATGCCATGTTCTTTTGCGCTTTTGAGCGCGCCTTGTGGGACCTCGCCTTGCTAAAAAATAGCACCAGCACCACCAGCGCCAACCAACACATAAAACCCAAAAAGACGCCCTCGACGGCCTTAGTGATAATATCTTGCGGTTTTTCATTCACTGCTGATGCCAAATGAGCACCCGCGTATTTTAATCGCGGGTAAACCCATTGCGTCACCCCTTGCTCATCTTTCAATAATTCTTTGGCGTAACCGGTATGTGCAAACGGCATGGAATACGTTGTCTCAACTTGAGTCCGGATCGGTGTTAACACGATATCAAGCACGCTAAGCGTTTCCGTACGAGCGCCGCCTTCGCCATTGCTGAGGTTTGGCTTGTATTTAATTCGCGTCGAATCGAGTACACCAATAAAGACAAAGCTTAATAACACGGTTAAGGAAACAACTCCCACCGTGCTGTCAGACACTTTTTTCCACGGCCGTACCATATGTTGTTTTTTGCTGGCTCGCCAAATTAACAAGGACACCCCAATGACCAGAGCAAACACTAAGTAATCTGTCCACAGTAAGCTAAACCTCAATTCAACCGTACCCGTGGGTCTACTAAGGTGTAGGAAATATCCGTCAACAGCAGCCCAATAATGTATAGAAACGAACCCAAAAATACCATTGAGCGGACGATGGCAAAGTCTTGGCTGCTGATCGCATCGATGGTGTAACTGCCTAAACCGGGTATACCAAAAAATGATTCGGTAATCAGACTACCCATAAATAACAGCGGTAAAATCACTACGATGCCGGTTAAAATCGGTACCATCGCATTTTTTAGCACGTGTTTAAAGAGCACTTGTAGCTCAGACAAGCCTTTTGCTTTTGCCGTTCTAACGTAATCTTTTGCTGCTTCTTCTAAAAATAGCGTTCGATACCACCTTGCACCCGAACCAAGCCCGCTGATGACCCCGATAACAACCGGTAAGATAATAAATTTAAACGCCTCAAGACCGGGGGCGTAACCAGAGATTGGGGTTAAGGCCAGTAACTTACCGATCAAAAATTGACCAGCAATAATATAAAAAAGGCCCGAGATAGACATTAGGGTAATGCAAACAAATAAACCGCCAAACTCAAGGTAACTGCCGCGATAAAATATCAGTAATAAGGCGAAGGTGATATTAGCCAGCACGCCAAATATTAACGAGGGTATTGCAATCGCTAAACTGGGCCACATACGCTGAGAAATATCAGCAACGATGTCGCGTCCATTATCGGACAGACCTAAATCAAGAAAGAACAAGCCGACAGATTTTTCAAAAAATATGGTTTTCTGTATCGCCAGCATACCGTTTTGTTGCTGATTCCAGATCAAAGGCAAGTCGTAACCCCGTTGTTGCTTCCAGTTGTTAACTGCAGCTTGTGACACGTGCTTATCACCCAGCTGCATACGTGCCATATCGTCAGGGGAGTTAACGACAAAAAACAGTACGAAGGTTAAAATATTAACGCCAAGTAAAACCGGCAGAACATATAACAGACGTCTAAGAATATAGTTAATCATAGTGCTTTGGCGTTCTCAATTCGTCGATAAATACGGTACGCGGGTAACAGCAACAGCAACAAGACGAAAGCCATTAACAGTAATGGCCAATAGACTGGTTTATTCCATTTGGATTGATAAGCGCGTCGTAGTGTTGGGTCAATATTAATGTACTTGGTACTGTTGTTCGCCATTAAATTGGGGTTAGCGTTGGTATACCATGCGTGGTATAGACTAAATGCCTTGGGATGGAACCCCCAAAGCCAAGGTGCGTCTTCACGGGTAATAGCGACCATTTTATTAATTATTTTTTGCCGCTCCGGGGTGTTTTCCATACTGCTCATACGTTCAAATAAGGCATCAAAGCGGGGGTTCTTGTAGTTAGATGCATTTTCGCCACCATGCAGCGCTTTAGCGTTTTTACCGTACAACAAAAACATAAAATTCTCAGGGTCCGGGTAATCAGCATTCCAACCCCACATGTACAGTTGTGCATTGCCGCTGCGCATTTTCTGTTGAAATCGATTGTAGTCGGTCGCACGAACCACCAGATCAATATTCAGTTTATCCAGCTGCTTACGCAACCAATTTAATCGTGCCTTACTGTCGGGGCCACTGTCCATGGTATCAAAATATAATACCAGCGATTCCCCTGTCGCAGGATCAATGCCATTGGTATAGCCCGCGTCGACCAAGTGCTTTTTTGCCTCATCAATAGAACGCCTTTGCGGTCCATTTTGCCAGCGGTAGACCACTGGGTTAACCCCCTGCTCGCCTTCAACATGACCAAATATTTCTGGTGGAATAATACCTTGTGCAGCGACCCCACGGCCATTTTGAAAAATAGAAATGTATTCTTCATAGTCCACCGCAATAGAAATCGCGTGACGAAGTTTTTTGTTTTTATTTGAATAACCACCGACCACTTTATCCAACATATTAAAGCCTAAATAAAAGCTAGACGTCGTGACCGCCGTCTGTAAGCCAATACCCCGTTCTAACATGCTGTCAGTAAGACCCACTTCTCCACTTGGGGAAAAACTAACCGCCTGATCAAAGCTGTCTGAACTGATACCGGATGCATCGTAGTACCCTTGTAAAAATTTATTCCAATAAGGAATGCTTTCTTTTTCTAACGAAAAAATCACTTTGTCGCTTAAAGGCAGTCGTTTCCCTGCGTCCCTTAATAAACCTTTCTTTGCTAATTGCTCAGTGGCCTCAGTCGGGTAATATTCGACATGAAAATTAGGGTTTTTGCTTAAAACCATCCGCCTGTTCGGGTTATTTTCTGCTAAAAAATAAGGCCCTGTACCAACGGGAAACCAGTCGAGGGTAATGTTTTTTGATAATAAATCGGGGTGATTGTAAAACGCGTCGGCTTCCCATGGCATGGGCGAGAAAAAAGGCATTGCCAGCCAATTAATAAATTGCGGGTATTTGCCTTTAATGCGGATACTAAACTGCGTCGAATTAATTTTTTTAACACCTGACATCGGCACTGATTGCAATCGCTGTACCTTATCTAACTGAGGTTTACTGGCTATTAGTGCCGCTTGGGTTTGCGAAAACTCTTTAAAACCGACGATGTAGTTAGACATTAAACCAACGATTGGCGATTGCGTTTGCGGATCGGCCAAGCGTTTAATTTGATAAATAAAGTCATCTACCGTTAAGACCCTGCTCGACTGCGGTAAGCTGTAGAGCGAATCGCCACCCCAATCATCAGGTAAGTGCTTATGTAAGCTAAGGTTAAAGCTTGGGTGAGGTTGAAATTGGATGTTGTCTTTGATGGTAAGCACGTACTCGCTATAGGCCGTATCGCTCGCTGCTGGTGAACCGCCTAATTGAACACCCTGCGCATCAAAATAATTAACCGTTGGCATACTGCTGGCCAATAGTGGCTCTAATTGATACGGTTTTTTTAAGTATTGATATTGAAATAAGGACTCATAGACCTGCGCGATAATGCCGTATTCATTCGAGCTATAGGCTTTAGCAGGGTCTAAGTGTTTTGGCCGTTCAGAAAAAGACGAATAAATGACTTTACCCTGATCCTCATTTTGCACATATGGGTTATTAAGCGCAACGTCTGAACATGCTGCTAAAGTAGACAGCCACAGGCTAATTGCTATTTTAAGAAGTCCTTTCATCGCTGTTTAAACCGTATTGATTAATCAGACTGCAGAATCTTATCCTCGCCTTCACTTCGGGCAATAATGACTGCACCGCATGAGTCACTGAACACATTCACGCTGGTTCTGCACATATCCAGTACCCGATCAACGGCAAGGATTAAGCCTATCGCTTCTAAGGGTAAGCCAATCGTCGTTAAAATGATACTGATGGCAACCAAACTCGCGGCAGGGATACCGGCAACTCCAATCGAAGTCACCAAGGCCGTAATCACAATAAGAAATTGTTCAGTAAAGCCCAGGTCAAGGCCATAGGCTTGGGCAATAAACATCGCTGCAACGCATTCATACAAGGCTGTACCATCCATATTAATGGTGGCACCTAAGGGTAAAACAAAACTGCTGGTTCTGTTTGAGACACCCGCATTTTTTTCCACACATTCTAAGGTGATCGGTAATGTCGCTGATGATGAGCTGGTTGAAAATGAGGTGAGTAACGCCGGTAGCATCGCCTTATAGTGACGCCCGGGTTTAACCCGGCCTAAAAATTTCAGTAACAGGGTCATTACACCAAAAAAATGAATCGCCAATGCGATTAACACTGTAAAGAAAAAATAGGCCAGTGGCAAAAAAGCAGCCAAACCCGTTGAAGCAACCACCTTAGCAACCAGTCCAAAAACGCCGATGGGGGCAAATTTCATTACCCAATCGGTCATTTTCATCATGACTTCTAGCACTGCATTCCAAAACGTTAATAAGACGGACTTTTTGTCTATTGCTATTTTAGTCATAAAATAACCAAATAGCAGACCAAAGAATATCAAGCCCAACATTTGACCTTCGGCAGCCGCGGCAACAATATTCGTTGGCACCATACGTAAGAATATAGCCGTTAGGTCACCCGCGCCCTTACCTTCAACTTTGGCAGTGATGTCACTAATATTTTCGCTAAGCCCTACCCTGTCTCGTACAGGCTCTCCGTCAATAATACCCGGCTCAATCAGGTTAACCAAAACAAGACCTATTAAGATAGCGATCACACTGGTCGCCATATAATAAGAGATTGTTTTTCCGCCTAAGCGCCCCAAACCACCTAACTGGCCCATATTACCAATACCGCAAATAATAGACGCTAAGATGAGCGGTACAATAAGCATTTTTAAGGCGTTAAGAAATAAGGTGCCGATAAACACATACACATCATAAAACTTAAAGGCACCTATACCAGCCGTTTCACCACTTAACAGACCTGCAATTATTGCTAAGCCAATCGCTATGAAAATTTGCCAGTGAAGTTTCAAATTGTTTTATTGTGCTTTGCTTGCAAATACAACATCAGCGGCCACGCTTAAGTTAGCCAATGCGGCAGCCAGTGTAACCTCACCGTTTAAACGGGTTAAAAAGGTTTTAAATGAGTTACGTGAGGCTTCGGTGATCTCAGTCTTGTCACCATCGACAATTTTACTCAGCTCAATAATCGCCACATCACCATTTTCTAGTGTTGCTTGCTTATAGCTTGGCTTGCCTTCAGATGGTCGCGACATGCTAAAGGCATCTCTGAGTAATGCTGAGGGTAACGCGTCTGCATTTCGAGTCACCGGCCCTACATCGACCAGACTTAAGTTCTCACCCTCTTTTAAATCGTCAAGCATCGCCCCCGATTCAATTTTAGCTAATAATTCACTGGCCCTATCGGTGAGTAGTTGATTAGCTTTCTTGGTTTTTAACGCTAATTCAACCGCTGATCTCACTTCTTCAAGCGGCATTACCTGTTCCGCTTTGTGTGTATTAATCCGTAGAACCACCAGGTGTTCAGGCTCTAATTCAATGGTAGCGCTATTATTACCCGCCAATACATCTTCACTAAAGGCTCCTTGCCGAACCTTAGCGTGAGCGGCGATTCCTTCACCTTGCCCTGTTGAGAATAGGCCTTGGTGTTTGATGTTTAAACCCAGTTCATCGACCAGTGGTTGCAAAGAGTCAGGTACTTCAAAACTTAACTCAGCAAAGCGATCGGCCATTTGATAAAACTTATCGCTCGCCATTTGGCGTTTTAATAACTCAGTTACTTTAGTTTTAACAGTGTCATACGCCAGTATTTTAGCGGGTTGCTGCTCGGTCAGCTTGATGATTTGAAAGCCATAATTGGTATGCACCACGTCGCTCGTTTCTCCCACTTTAAGGGCATCAAAAGCATTGGCTAACGCGTCAGTTAACATACCGTCTGTTACTACACCCAAGTCGCCGCCTGTTTTTGCAGAACCAATATCATCAGAAAACTTTTTCGCCAATGATGCAAAGTCTTCACCTGCGCGTATTTTTGCTAACACGCTAGCGGCTAAATCCCGCTTTTGTTCAACTACTTGTGTTGCTGAAGCCTCAGGCACTTCAAATAAGATATGGCTCGCCCTACGACGACCTAGTTCGCTAAATGACTGTTTTTCGGCTTGATAAAAACGTTGTAACTGCTCGTCAGTCGGCTCAATCTCTTGCATTAGATCGGCTAAATTGAGCTCGACGTAATCAATAGAAGCTTGTTCCGCTGATTTGTATAAATGCTCATTTTGTTGGTAGCTTTCAATCACCTCTTCTTCCGTCAGCTGCACTGTTGATATCACTGAAGAAATAGGCAATGAAATATAACGTAAATCGCGGGTTTGGTTACTTAGGCGGTAAAAATCGTCAACATCACTGTCATCTATTAAGGTCGTATCGACAATTGAATTAATGAATTGATCACGTTCTAAACCGGTTTTAACCTGTTGTACAAACGCATGCGTTGTCAAACCTTTAGCACGCAGTAATTGTGTGTATGTTTGTTTATCAAACTGTCCCTCTTTTTGAAAAACATCCAAACTTGAAATTACCTCTAAAATCGCTTGCTCTGATGCAATATAACCGTCTTTTTCGACCGTATAACTTATCAAGCGTTCTTGCACCAAACGATTTAATGCTTCATTTCGTATTGCAGCTTCATTGAACAAATCTGCCGAGTATTGATCGCCGTATTGTTGTTTTAGTTGGGCCAAACGCTCTTGGTACGCATTATTAACGTCAGCTTGATAGATTTTATAATCACCAACCTCTGCAATCGGGGCTTCAGAGCCACCAGCGGTATAGTTTTGCAAACCGAATAAAGCAAACGGTATTGAAATCAACACCAAAATAGCCATTCCTAGCCAGCCCTTCACGTGAGTTCTTAATCTATCCAACATAATTATAAACCTGCTTAATTTTCAAAAAAAAACCCTAAGACCTAGACGGCCTTAGGGTTGATCCTGGCGGAGCGGACGGGACTCGAACCCGCGACCCCCGGCGTGACAGGCCGGTATTCTAACCAACTGAACTACCGCTCCAATCTGGTGGGTGCTGAGGGGATCGAACCCCCGACATTCGCCTTGTAAGGGCGACGCTCTCCCAGCTGAGCTAAGCACCCTGGTTCAGAAGAGGCGCTAGTTTACAGAGTCTTTTAAAGTTTTTCCAGCTTTAAATGAAGGTATTTTAGACGCTTTAATTTGGATGGCTGCACCCGTTTGTGGGTTGCGGCCTGTGCGTGCAGAACGCGCTTTTACAGAGAATGTTCCAAAACCTATTAGAGAGATTGAATCCCCACCTTTAAGTGCTGTTGAAATTGATGAAAGCGTTGCATCGAGTGCGCGACCCGCATCAGCTTTAGTGAGTCCAGATTCTTCCGCTATCGCATTAATTAGTTCTGATTTATTCATTTTATTCCCCCAAAAGGATTATTAATAGTTTTGTAAAATAATTGGTTTTTTTGCTGTTGAAATATACCGCTTATGTCCAAGTTGACTATCACTACAACAGGTTAAATTTATATCCTTCAGCCCCTGCATTGTCAAGCTCAGTAAAGCTTTTAGGCTGTTTTTTTAACTAAAAGAATTTATTGGCGCGCAGATCACCCCTAATCCAAATTCTAATTAAGTGATTTAATGTGCTGTTATTGTTTTATTTTTTTCAGATTTTACTTTATCTGAAGATTTCTTAGCAGATTTCGACTCGGCCACTAAAGGCGCAGGCAGTGTCTCCAAAGCGATCGCTAAAACTTCATCAATCCAGCGAACAGGAATGATTTTTAAGTTCTGTTTTATATTAGCAGGCATTTCCACCAAGTCTTTTTCATTTTCATGCGGAATAATTACTGTCGTAATACCCCCTCTTAATGCCGCCAATAATTTCTCTTTTAAGCCACCAATTGGTAATACTTCACCACGAAGGGTAATTTCACCCGTCATCGCGACGTCTGCTAACACCGGGATACCCGTCAATGACGAAACCAAGGCAGTACACATCCCAATACCGGCACTCGGCCCATCTTTTGGCGTAGCACCTTCGGGTACGTGCACGTGAACGTCTTTCTTCTGATGGAAGTCTGCTTCTATACCTAAGGCCAAGGCACGGCTTCTAACGACCGTTAAAGCTGCCTGTATGGATTCTTGCATCACATCACCTAACTTGCCAGTGAGTGTTAACTTACCCTTACCTTCAGTAATGGCGGCTTCAATCGTTAATAGCTCACCACCCACTTCGGTCCAGGCTAGTCCTGTCACTTGACCCACTTGATTTGACTCTTCTGCTTTACCGAAACTAAAGCGCTTAACACCCAAGTACTTATTCAGATTCCGTGAGGTGATATTGATTTTTTTCTTGGGTTTAGTTAATAAAATATCTCTCACTACCTTACGGCATATTTTAGACATTTCTCTATCGATATTTCGCACACCCGCTTCACGCGTGTAGTAACGAACCGTGTCTCTTATTGCAGACTGGCTAATATGTAACTCCGTCTCTTTTAGGCCATTATTTTTAAGTTGTTTTTCAATTAAATAATTTTCCGTGATGCTAATTTTCTCATCTTCGGTGTAGCCAGATAGGTTAATTACCTCCATACGGTCCAGTAAGGGCCCGGGTATATTCATACTATTCGCCGTGGCAACAAACATAACGTCGGATAGGTCGAAATCAACCTCAAGGTAATGATCATTAAAGGTATTGTTTTGCTCAGGATCTAATACTTCTAGTAAGGCTGAGGCCGGGTCACCTCTAAAGTCCATCGCCATTTTATCGATTTCATCCAATAGAAACAGTGGGTTCCGCGTTTCCACTTTTGACAGGTTTTGTAGGATTTTCCCTGGCATTGAGCCAATATAGGTACGTCTATGACCGCGAATTTCTGCTTCATCGCGTACACCACCTAGGGACATGCGTACAAATTTTCGGTTGGTTGCCCGGGCAATTGATTTACCTAGCGATGTTTTACCCACCCCAGGAGGCCCAACCAAGCATAAGATAGGCCCTTTCATATTTTTAACCCGTTGCTGCACCGCTAAATACTCGAGTATGCGTTCCTTAACTTTTTCTAGACCAAAGTGGTCTGCATCTAATACTTTTTGCGCAGCGGCCAAATCATGCCTGATCCGTGTGCGTTTTTTCCACGGCACGCTAATCATGCAATCGATATAATTTCTAATCACACTGGCTTCAGCCGACATCGGTGACATCATTTTTAATTTATTGAGCTCAGATTCAGCCTTCTCTTTGGCTTCTTTTGACATCCCAGCTGCATTAATTTTCTGCTCTAATTCATCAATTTCGTTACTAGCGTCATCCATGTCGCCTAACTCTTTTTGAATCGCTTTCATTTGTTCGCTGAGGTAATATTCGCGCTGGTTTTTTTCCATTTGTTGCTTAACGCGACTACGAATCTGTTTTTCCATCTCAAGGATGTCAACCTCACCCTCCATTAGCAACATCAAATGTTCCAAACGTTCGCGTATATTAGAGGTTTCTAGGGTTCTTTGTTTTTCTTCAACTTTTTGTACCATATGTGCTGACATGGTGTCAGCAAGGCGACCCGCTCCGTCAATGCCCGATAACGAAGTCAATACTTCAGGTGGTACTTTTTTGTTTAATTTAACGTAGTTTTCAAATGCTGAAGTAACTGTGCGCACAAGCACGTCTAATTCTTGATCTTTTAAATCAAGAACGTCTTCTAATACCGATACATCTGCGGTGAATTTTTTTTCATCAAGGATAATTTTATCAATTGTTACCCGTTGCTCACCTTCCACCAATACTTTGACTGTCCCATCGGGTAGTTTAAGTAGCTGCAATATGGTGGCCAGCGTGCCCACTTGATAAAGATCATCTACCGCTGGGTCATCATGGTCGGGGTCTTTTTGCGCGATTAAAACGATCTTTTTGTTGTCACCCATCGCCAAATCTATCGACTGAATAGAGCGATCACGACCCACAAACAGTGGTAGCACCATGTGCGGATAAACGACTACATCCCTTAACGGAAGCACCGGTAAATTGCTTAAATTGTCTTTTTCGCTCATTGAGTACCACCTTAAAAAATAAATAATAATTACTATAGATATTAGGGCATGAAGCGCTTTTTACAAGCGTCTAAATAAAAAAAGACGCTCGAAGCGCCTTTTTTCTTTTTCAGAATGACTGCGTTTAATCTGAAGATGCCATTTTTTGTTCATTTTCATAAATAAACAAGGGATCAGACTCACCACGAATCACTTTATCGTCAATGACTACTTTACAGACGTTTTCAAGTGATGGAAGCTCATACATCGTATCAAGCAACACCTGTTCCAGTATGGTGCGCAGTCCACGTGCACCCGTTTTACGTTTCATCGCCTTTTTAGCCACTTCTCGCAAAGCTGCCTCTCTAAACTCTAACTCGACACCTTCCATGTCAAAAAGCCTGATGTATTGTTTCGTTAAAGCGTTTTTTGGTTCACTTAAAATTTCAATCAGCGCTTCTTCATCCAGCTCTTCGAGTGTTGCTACGACTGGTAAACGTCCGACAAATTCAGGGATCAAACCATATTTGACAAGATCTTCTGGCTCTACAGTTTGCAGAACATCACCAACTGCTGGCGCATGCTCAGAACTGATGACTTCAGCAGAAAAGCCAATACCCGCATTATCTTGTGAACGATCCTGAATAACTTTTTCTAAACCAGCAAATGCACCACCGACGATAAACAGTATATTCGCCGTATTAACCTGCAAAAACTCCTGTTGCGGGTGTTTCCTTCCACCTTGTGGTGGTACCGATGCAACGGTTCCTTCGATTAGTTTTAGCAACGCTTGTTGCACACCTTCGCCAGACACATCACGCGTCAACGAGGGGTTATCTGATTTACGAGAAATTTTGTCAATTTCATCAATATAGACAATGCCGCTTTCTGCTTTTTCAACGTCAAAATCGCATTTTTGCAGAATTTTTTGAATGATGTTTTCTACATCCTCACCCACGTAGCCTGCTTCGGTTAACGTCGTAGCATCAGCAATGGTAAAGGGGACATTTAATGTTCTAGCCAAGGTTTCAGCCAACAATGTTTTACCCGAACCGGTAGGTCCAATTAATAACACATTACTTTTCGCCAACTCGACCTCATCACCGCCTTTGGTCGCTCTAAGACGTTTATAGTGATTATAGACAGCCACCGATAATATCTTCTTGGCTTGCTGTTGACCGATAACGTATTTATCTAGGGACTCTTTTATTTCAGAGGGTTTGGGCAAATGCCCATCTTCACCTGCAGAATCAGCGTCTTGTAACTCTTCTTTAATAATATCGTTACATAGTTCAACGCATTCATCACAGACAAACACCGAAGGGCCAGCAATTAATTTTCTTACTTCATGCTGGTTTTTACCGCAAAACGAACAAACTAAAATTTTGCCGTCGTTTGATTTATCTTTATCACTCATACGTGCCTCGTGTCTTAAGCCTTACTGCTGCAATGTACTTAATCTGATCTTAGTCTGCTTAATTATGGTCTAGATTTCAAATCTGTCTAGGGTGAAAAAGCTATTTAGTAGACTCTTCAGAAATACGATGATTAAGAACTTGATCTATTAAGCCGTATTCTACCGACTTTTCAGCACTCATAAAGTTATCTCTATCGGTATCAACCTGAATAACATCTATGGGTTGCCCAGTATGACGCGCCATGATTTTATTTAAACGATCACGAATGTTTAAAATTTCTTTCGCATGAATATCAAAATCAGACGCCTGGCCTTGAAAACCACCCAAAGGTTGATGGATCATCATTCTTGAATGAGGCAAGGCAAACCGTTTACCTGCCGCACCACCTGTCAACAATAAGGCACCCATACTAGCCGCTTGGCCCAAGCACATTGTACTCACGTCGGGTTTAATAAATTGCATGGTATCGTAAATTGACATACCTGCAGTGACAGAACCGCCTGGCGAGTTAATATACAGATGAATGTCTTTATCCGGATTCTCAGATTCTAAAAACAACATCTGAGCAACCACTAGGTTTGCCATATGATCTTCTACTTGACCCACCAAAAAGATAACGCGTTCTTTTAAAAGACGGGAATAAATATCATATGAACGCTCACCGCGCGCCGTTTGCTCCACAACCATTGGGACTAAACCGAGTGCTATTGCCTCAGGTGAGTTTTGCATAGTGTTTTCCTTTATTTACGGTTAACCAGCGTTTTGCGCTGAAGCCATTAGTTCTTCGAAACTGAGCGTTGTTTCTTTTATTTTTGCTCTTTCGAGCACCCAATCGACTAATTGATCTTCCAATACAACGCTTTCAATTTTTGAGCGTTCCTGAGGGTTAGACTTATACCAATTGGTCACTTCTTGTGGGTCTTGGTAAGTTTGTGCAAATTCTTCAATACGCTGGTCAACTTTATCGGCATCCGGTTTGATGTCATTCTGTTTAATCAGCTCAGACAAAAGCAAGCCTAACTTTACACGTTTTGTCGCTTGTGGCTCAAATAATTCTTTAGGAAGATCAGGCTCGTTTTGTTGCGTTTGTTGGGTTTTTTCTTTTAACGACGCAATCATTTGCTTAACTTCGTTATCAATTAACGCCTCAGGAACCTCAACTGTGTTGTTCTCTACAATAGCATCCATCACAATCTGTTTACGTTTAGACGCAAGTGCACGGCTTAATTCCACACCCATGCTTTTTGTTAGATCCACTCTAAAGTCAGCCATATCACCACTGTCTACACCAAACTCTTTAATGAACTCTTCGTCAACTTCAGGCAATTCACTTTTTTCAACCTTAACCACTTCAACTTCAAAGTGACCGGTTTGACCAGCAAAGTCGGCTTGTTGATAATCTTCAGGGAAATTAACATCGAACGATAATTTAGCACCGGTTTTTACGCCTAGCAATTCCTCTTCAAAACCTGGAATCATGTTTTTAGAACCTAATTCCACCGGAAAGTCTTTAATCAACTCTTCTGATATTGGTTTTTCATTAACCACACCTTCAAAGTTAATGGTCACTTTGTGGCCGTTTTTCGCTTTAACTTTGACTTCTTTCCAAGTCGACTTTTGAGTTCGTAATTTTTCGATCATTGCGTCAATATCAGCATCTGCAATGTCAGCCATTGGCTTGCTAATGCTCAACTCTTCAACTGGTTTTAGTGTTATTTCTGGGTAAATTTCAAAACTAGCAGAAAACTCATAACCGTCAGCATTGTCATCATTAGCGGTAATCACTGGCGCACTCGCCGGATTCAGCTTCTCTTCCATAATCGCTTTGTAAAATGCATTTTGCGTTAACTCTGACAAGGTTTCCGCTTTAATACCCGCGCCAAACTTCTTTTTAATGACACTCATTGGGATTTTACCGTGTCTAAAGCCATCGATACGCGCTGTACGTTTAACTTCTTCGTAGCGTTTGTTGAGTGCAGCATCCACCTCATCTTGTGGCACTACAATGGTCATTGTTCTTTTAATATCAGAATTAGATTCAACAGAAACCTGCATAATTACTCTCTAGTTTTTTTGGTGATTTTTAACGTTTACTTGATGGTGCGAAAGGAGAGACTCGAACTCTCACATCTTACGATACTGGAACCTAAATCCAGCGCGTCTACCAATTCCGCCACTTTCGCAATATGTGTTGGTGATAATGTGCGGTATCATACCTATTCTTAACGAATTATTGCACCTCTTTTTAAGACAATTTAACTAAACCCCCTTATTTTCCATGAAAGCCTGTGTTTTTTTTATTTTTTATTTCTTCGCCGCTTCTCTGTTAGCGGCCTTATTTTGCTATCCCTTGTATTTGCTGTTCACAGAACAAACGTTTCTTTTTGAACGCTGGGTTAGTCGTTTTGCACTTTTATTTCTTATTCTCGGTTTAATCCCCTGCATCAAGTATTTCAAGCTTTCATTAAAATCACTGGGCCACAACGCCTCAACCTATCTCTACATCAAACAGGTCAGTATTGGCTTTGCAGTCGGCCTCGTCATTTTAGGTTTATTGATTAGCAGTTTATTGGCATTAGATATTCGTTTAATAAACCCTTCGGCAACTTTGTCTTCTGCTTTACTCATCAAATCGTTGATCGCTGGGCTGATTATTGCGCTTATCGAAGAAACCTTATTTAGGGGCTTATTCTTTAAACTCACCCTTAAATGGCACAACGCATTAACTGCCGTTGTCGTCAGTAGTTTTTTTTATGCTATTTTGCATTTTATAAAACCCATTGATCATATCGATCAAAACACATTAACTATATATAGCGGCGCAGAGGTTCTGTTAAACGCTTTTATCGGTCTAATGTCTATGCAAATCAGTGATTTCGCTGCTTTGTTCGCTGTCGGTACCCTGCTTGCTTTAGTTCGGTTTAAAACTAACTCACTCACTTTTTGCATTGGTCTGCACGCCAGCTGGGTTTTTCTTATTAAATCCAGCAAACAATTAACCGATAGCAACCCGCACTCTGATTGGTCGTTTTTAACCGGTCATTATGATGGTATTGTTGGCTGGCTTGCTTTTGCTTGGCTCATGTTACTGTCACTCGTATATTTGATGTATATCAATAACTCGTCAAACAATCCTCAACCCAAGCGTTAGTCACTTGACAGCACTCTCCTATAGATTAGAATGGGAATCATTATCATTATCATCAAGATTTAGAGTGTTATGTCTACGAGCCCAACAGCAAAGACTTATTCTTCGTTAACTGAGATCAGCATTGGTCAGCAAGCCATGTTGTGCAAAAACACAATGGACCGTGGCCTTGAAAAAAAACTATTAGCTTTAGGTTTTTCTATGCTTATTCCGTTAAAAGTGACACAAAAAAGAACCGGCGGCTTAGTGGTTGGCATCGGTAACGCACGCATCGCGCTGAATCAAACCTTGGCGCAAAAAATTATGATTGAAGCCATATGAACAAGCAGTGCTGCGAAGGCATAACACCACCAGCGTTATCAAATAAACGCCCCGTAGTGGCCGTCATTGGTAACCCCAATTGCGGTAAATCAACGCTGTTTAACACCATCACCGGTGTCAAACAGAAAACGGGCAACTGGCCCGGCGTCACCGTTGAGCGACGTGAAGGCTCAAGAAAAATAGGTCATGATGAACTTGTTTTTGTTGATTTACCCGGCGTTTATTCACTCGACAGTGATCGTGAAGCCTTGGACGAACAAATTGCTCGTCAATACATACTATCTGGCGCTGCCGATGCCTTACTGATTGTCGCCGATGCTTCCAATATAGAGCGCAGCCTGTACCTAACAAGCCAATTAGTCGAAACGGGTATCCCCGCTGTATTAGCGCTAAACATGATGGACGTTGCGTCCTCACGCGGCATGGATATTAACTTTTCGCTATTAGCCGAATCACTACAGCTGACTGTTGTACCGACGATGGCTCGGCAAAACAAGGGCATTGATACCTTATTGCAAGCCGTGGTTAAGGTGTTAGCTGATAAAACGTATGCGTCCCTCAGGTTGGCCTACCCAACAATTATCCAAGTCGCTGTTAGTGATATCACTGCCACCTTCGATTCGCCAACAGCGTCTAACTCGATGCAATATTGGCAAGCATTGCAGTGTTTAGAAAATCATTTTTCGGCCACCACTAACGAACAAACAAAACAGGTTGTCCAGCAGTCTCAGCTGGCTATCAAACAACAAACAGGCGAAGACCCCGACACCCTTATTGCTGCCACTCGTTATGAGTTTGCGCATCAACTGACCACCCAGGTGGTTATTCAAGCGCGACAAACCGGCGCTCAAACACGGTCGGACTTGATCGATAAGTTCGTTCTAAATAATTACCTAGGTTTGCCTATATTCTTATTCGCCATTTACTTAATGTTTAGCATTACGATTAATTTTGGCGGTGCTTTTATCGACTTTTTTGATATCACCTCAGGTGCGATCTTCGTCGATGGTTTTAAGCTGCAATTACAGACCCTAGGCTTTCCCAACTGGTTTCAGGTTATCTTGGCCGATGGTCTAGGCGGCGGTATTCAAGTAGTCGCTACCTTTATCCCCATCATTGCCACCTTGTATTTTTGCTTATCTATTCTTGAAGACTCGGGCTATATGGCTAGAGCGGCTTTTGTTATGGATCGTTTTATGCGCAAACTGGGTCTGCCCGGTAAAGCCTTTGTTCCACTGATCGTTGGCTTCGGTTGTAATGTGCCATCTATTATGGCGACACGCACCCTAGAAAAACAACGTGATCGCATTATGACAGTGATGATGGCCCCCTTTATGTCTTGCGGTGCCCGTTTATCGGTGTACGCCTTATTTGCTGCCGCATTTTTTCCACAATCGGGCCAAAATATCGTTTTTTTACTGTACCTAGTTGGTATTGCCGCAGCTATTTTTACCGCCCTATTACTTAAAAAGACCGTGCTAGAAGGTGATTCCGACATTTTTTTAATCGAATTACCGCCTTACCACCGACCCGCCATTAAAAATTTATTAATCCATACCTGGGAACGTTTAAAAGGCTTTGTGCTAGAAGCGGGTAAGTTCATCATTGTGATGGTGATGGTCATCAATGTATTAAATTCCATCGGTACCGACGGCAGTTTTGGTAACGAAAACAGTGCTAATTCCGTATTAAGCGAGGTTAGCAAAACTTTTACCCCAGCTTTTGAGCCGATGGGTGTGCAAGCAGAAAATTGGCCTGCGATCGTGGGCATATTTAGCGGCTTATTGGCCAAAGAAGTCGTGGTGGGCACACTCGACGCTGTGTATTCAAATTTAGAAGGGCAACACAATAATGACGATGAAGCTTTCAGTCTTAGCGACAAGTTTTCCGAAGCCCTAAGCGTCACCCAAGAGAATGTACGCGACGCCTTTTCAAACATGGGCGATCCGCTTGGTTTGCGCACCTTAGATAGCAGCGGCGACACGCAACTGGCCGCCGAAGAACAAGACGTTAGTCGCACGCTATTTGGCACCTTGGTCAAATACTTTGACGGTAAAATTGGTGCCTTTAGCTATTTACTGTTTATTCTACTGTATGTCCCTTGTGTCGCAGCTTTGGCTGCTGTTAAACGCGAAACCGGTACTCGCTGGGCGCTTTTTTCGATATTCTGGAGCTTGTACCTGGCTTACAGCATGGCAACGTCGTTTTATCAACTGGCCACCTTCAGCCAGCATCCAATGCAATCAATGATTTGGCTTAGTCTCTTTACGGCTGGCTTTATCATTATTTGGCTAACCTTGCGTCACATGGGGCAGCAATTGCTAGCGGTTAACTTCACTACCACTAAGAACGCATGATCTTACTGGATATTAAAAACTATCTAAAACAGGCAGGAAGCGCACCTGTGCGCGATATCGCGCTCCATTTTAAGCTATCTGAAGATGACACCCGTTCAATGTTAGAGCACTGGGTAAAAAAAGGCCGCGCCATTAAACAGCCACCGGGTACTCTTTGCCAAAGTGCTTGCACCAGTTGCGCGCCTAACACGATTGAAATTTACCGATGGCTTGAAGAAGACGTCTAACCAATAATCGGCCATCGTTTCAACCCGCTTTTTCGCATTATTACCCGGTATTACGCATACCCGTGGCAATCGCATTAATACTCCTTAATAAGGGGTCAAGCGAGCGTTCACGATCCTCTTCGTTCAACTGCTCGTTACGGTAATTTTTTAACAACACCAATTGAATGTAATTGAGGGGGTCTAAATAGGCGTTTCGTCTGCTGATGGATAGTTGCAATAATTTATTGTCCGCTAATAACTCACCCGTTTGCGCCACCTTCAATACCCAGTATATGGTTCGCTCACATTCAGCCTTAATGGTTGCAAACAATGGTTGCGACTCATTATGTTTTGACAACTGCGCATATTCTGCGGCTATCGACATATCTGCTTTAAATAAAGCCATTTGCGTATTGTTCAGCAACACCCGAAAGAATGGCCACTCTTGATACAGTTGCTGTAACACCGCCAGGTTTTGTGGCTGCGCTGCACAAAAGGCTTCTAGGCCCTTACCAAGGCCATACCACGCAGGCAAGGTGTGGCGAGATTGCCCCCAGCCGAACACCCAGGCGATCGCTCGAACAGAATATTTTGAGCGGTCTTTTTTTTGACGATGCGAGGGTCGAGAGCCTATATTGAGTAAGGCTATTTCGTTGACAGGTGTTGCTTGGTAAAAATAGTCAAGAAACGCTGGCGTCTGTTCCGTCAGTTGGCGGTAATAATGTTCACCTTGCTGCCTAAGCTGTGACATCACTTGACCATACACCGGCGGATCGACGGGCACCTGCGTTATATGCCCTGAGCTTGCTGCAATCAAGCCGGTTAACCCCATGGTCAGCTCATAAACCGCTGTCTCCTTGTTAGTGTATTTAAACGACAGCACCTCGCCTTGTTCGGTAAATTTGATCTGCCCAAACACCGTGCCCGCAGGCTGTGAAGTGATTGCTTGATAGGTTGGACCACCACCACGACCCACCGTACCACCGCGACCATGAAATAAGCGAATACGCACCCCACGCCGCTGGCCTAACTCAATTACTTGCTTCTGCGCTTGATACAGCGACCAAGCAGAAGCAACGATACCGCCGTCTTTAGCCGAATCCGAATAACCTAACATCACCTCTTGCATGCGGCCACTTGCCGTTAATAATTGGTAATAAAGCGGGTCATCCAATAAGCGGGACATCACCGGCTCAATGTGTTGTAGGTCATCTACCGTTTCAAACAACGGCGACACCGCAAGGCGGCAAGAATAACGCCCGTTTTCATATGTACATAAATTAGCAAACGTCGCTAAGAACAGTACGTGCAACACGTCTGATGCCTGATGCGCCATCGAAATAACATAACGATCAACCACCGAAGGGCTCACCGTTTGTTGCATTTCGGCGATTACATCAAACACCGCTAATACCTCACGGGTCATTGGCGAAAGCTCTTCTAGCGAGCTCAGTGATGGTGGCTGCTGAATCAACCGTACCATCAGCTGCATGCGTTGCTCCTCTGTACAGGTCACGTAGTCATCACAAACCCCCTGCAACCTTAATATTTCTGCAACACTATCGGTATGCACGGTAGATTCTTGACGTACATCCACGCTAGCCAAATAGAAACCAAAGGTACGTGCAAGGCGTAGCAGGTCTAATAATTCCGCATCGGCCACGTCAACATCACCGTGACTACAGAGCGACTCATGCATGAGCTGTAAGTCATCAATGAATGCCGCCTCATTCAGGTAACCCAAACCACAGTCACTACTGGGTGTACCATTCAATAACAATTCGACACGCTGTAGTGTTTGTCGTAACCGCAGTTTCATTAGGTAGAGCTTACGCCGGTAGGGTTCTTGTGGAAAAAGCGCGGGCCATTGCTCAGCAAATAATTCACGATAACGGTCATCCTCCGCAAGTGACGCGTTAAACGCCGCCAAGGGCGTACAAAACTGTTCCGATTGCGTAAAAATCTCTAATAATTGGTCGATTTTGCTAAGGTAATGACCAAGAATAGTCCGTTGTTGCAGCAATATTGCTTCTCGGGTCGTTTGAGCGGTTACGTTAGGGTTGCCGTCACGGTCGCCCCCCACCCAGGTACCAAAACTTAATACATTAGGAATGTAGATACCTGAGTTTTCGCCATATACGCGTTCAATCGCATCTTGCAAACGCCTATAAACGATTGGTACCGCCTCAAATAAACTGGCCTTAAAGTGAAATAGACCCATGCGTATTTCATACCGAACATCCGGTTTTTCTGGGCGCACCTCGTCGGTCTTCCAAAGTGTCTGCACCCGTGTTTTTAAGGCACGTCGCCAATGTGCTTTGTGATCCAAGGTCATTGCCTGACTATCAATACCTTCGTTGGCCTCAAAAATTCGTCGTAATTGCAGCATTGTCGCCCGTCGTTTCGCTTCGGTGGGGTGTGCTGTAAACACCGGCATATAACACATATCCGTTAATAAGCGCTGTACGCCCTGTTGGTCAACATTGGCGTCGTACAATTGTCGGATGCAATGGTCAAAAGACCCTTCCCAAAGCAACTTTCCAGATGCAGCAAAGCGTCGGCGCTGACGGTGTAAGAAGCTTTCTTCGGCAATGTTAACCAGCTGGAAGTACGTCGTAAAAGCCCGAATGACCGGCCTTAGTTCATCTGCAGACAGCTGTTGAATGTATCCTTTGAGTTGATTTAGCCCAGCTGTATCATACTGTTCACGTAATCGAATAAACCCTTTACGTAAGTACTCTATGCGTCGCAACACGTCCTTACCCGACTGCGCTTTAATCACTTCACCCAACACATTACCCATCAAGCGCACTCGGCTGCGTAGTTGTTGGTCTTTTGCTAAACAAACATCAATAAACGGATCCATCAATAACCTCGTTATAAAAAAACAAACACAATACCCCGTTATTGATTATTAACGGAGATAACTGGCAAAGTTTTGCTTCACCTTGTTGACTGGAATAGCCACACCAAAACCAGGATTAAGTGCATTATTTTGCGCAACTTTGATGGTATTGACCCCAATCACTCGCCCATCATTCGCTATTAATGGCCCACCACTATTACCCGGGAGTATTTGCGCATCCGTCAAAATACCATCGGCGGCTATCTGGGTCACGGTTCCTTTGGTTAATTGGTCGCGCAAGCCGAGAGGGCTGCCGATCGCATACACCTCTTGGCCTTGAGAAATGCTTGAAGATTCAAACAATAAATAAGGTGCTTTACAGGCATTGATTTTGAGTAAGGCCAAATCATCGTTAGCCGATACTTTTACCAGCTGGGCGGAGGTTTTTGTGTTGTCTTTTAGAATAATGTCAAACGATTTCGCAACCTGGGCAACACTGCTGGAAAAGTTAAAATCCGATTGTTGCTTTAAAAACTGCTGTTCATCGTTGTTAAAACGTTTTTCCGCCGTTGTTAACTGTTGTAAGTCGCGATAATAGGCTGCGCGATTTAACTCATACTCCCTGCCAGCCGTATCTTTGACCACGCCATCCGGCAGGCCATTTAAGTAGTCTTTATACTGATCTAGCTTTTCTTTATTAATGTTGAGGCGTTGCCTTTGCTCATCAATTTGCAAGCGCGCACGTTGAAAAGTGTCTGCGTTTTTTTGAATTTGCGCCTGTGTAGCATCCCATTGCGTACCTTTAGCAGGCCGTATAACGTGCTTATTGGTGATAAGAAAACAATCGTCACTGACAAAAAAACCCGAACCACTTCCCAGTTTACTCTTAACGGTTACCACAGCCAGCGTTGCTTTTTGAACGGGGTTCGACGGACGGTATTTGTTGTTTAGTAGCGCGTAAAAATCATTCCCCTGTACGACCGATGAGCCGTCTTTATAACTGCGCCTCACTGCCTGCCCTGTTTGCTTTATAGGTGCGTCTGAAAAGTGCCAACGCCCTTCACTGTCTTTATATTTAAAAACCTCGGTGTGGCTAACACTAAGATTAAAGGCTAACAAAAACCCAAGAAAAAGTTGTTGTAAAACACGGTATCCCTTCAATCTGCCACCTCTATGCGTTTAACCACCTTTTGCGTTTTACCACCAATAAAACACTTTAAAAAAGTCTAAACATACTAAAAACCCGCTACCTCACCGAAAGCCTAATACTTGATAGTCACCTTTGGTTTTTAAAATTAAACTGATGGGTGATGCGGTTTCATTTTTCCAATACCAACCATGCGAACCGGCAAACGGCGTTATTAAAGCGCCCTGCTGTTGATCGGCCGTATCCTCCTGAAAGCTTTTAAAATACCCCGTTTTATCGCCTTTAGGCTCGCCGTGAAAGTCAAAATAAAGCACACCGCCTTCAGTTTGCCACGCGTAGTCTAAGGTTTTGTCTTTTTCCAGATAAAATTTGTATTCTAAGCCGCTGTACGCAGGTATCACAATGTTAACGCTATCCTCTTTTACCGATGCATTACTATCGCAAGCCAACTCAGATTTTTTAGCGTCGTCAGGCCTTGCCGACAGGCTGGTCAACCCCAACCACTGACCAACCCCTGTGGGATCGATACCATACTCAGCGGGTAATATTGCCGTGAACAAGACAACTACCGCTAACACTATTGCCAACAATGTCGACTTTAATAACGATGCTAATGATTGTACGGGGTGCTCTATCTTTTCCATTACCTTAACCTTAAAACGTTAAACAAAATAACCAACCATCTGGTAACCAAACAACACCATCCCTGCCGACATCAATAGCGTATTAGTGGCGCTAGCAAAAGCAAAGTAACTGGCATGCCTGCGCCAAAAACTCATACCGATCAAAATAAACATTAGAGCAAGGAACTGGCCGAGTTCTACCCCGACATTAAACGCTAATAAATTTTTCCATAGACCGGTCTGAGGCAACGCAAAATCTTGTATTTTTGTAGCCAAACCAAACCCATGAAATAAGCCGAACACCGCCACCGCTATTTTAGTATTCGGCTGAATGCCCAGCAATCTGTTAAAACCGCCTAAGTTATCAAAGCCTTTATATACGATGGATAAACCAATCACCGCATCGATCAAATACGGGTTAACGCTTATGTCATTTAACACCCCAAACAACAGCGTCACACTATGTCCTAGGGTAAATAAACTGACGTATAACAGTACCTCGCGTTTGCGAAACAAAAAGAAAATGACCCCGACCAAAAAGAGTAAATGATCGTAGCCGGTCAACATATGTTTGGCACCGATATAGAGAAAAGGGCCTATCGCAACACCTTGATTTTCCGATAAAAAACGCGCTGTGTTTTCATCAACCCCATGCCCCCAAACGGTTGACACACTCAGAAGAATAAGACCTACAGCCAACCAAAATCGAACCAATGTACAACCTCCAGAATTAACAAGCAAACGTACCGCGTAAGTGGCCTTGATTAATAAACCTAATTTAACCAGCCCACTTAGTCTCACTTCAACATGAGAGTTTAGCGACATTTAACAGCAATTACGCAAACTAACCAAACAGACACATTACCTGATCTAAATCAGGTTAATTTTAACAACGCGCTATTAGAATTCAACACGTAAACCAACGCGACTGACCGCTAGCCATGATACACGGCTACTAAATATAATTGGAGAACTAAAACGTCATGACTGCACATAACGATTTTAATGGCTACATTGATACCAAAGAAGGCTGGGTTGACCGCCGAATATTTTGGGACCAAGAGATCTACGAACAAGAGTTAAAACAGATATTCGCCAAATCATGGCAATTTGTTGCCCATGATTCGATGCTGCCTAATGTGAATGATTTTTACACCACCTATATGGGCGAAGACGGCGTTGTCGTGGCGCGCCAAAAAGACCTGAGTGTAAAGGTGTTTTTAAACTCCTGCCCCCACCGCGGTAATAAATTTTGCTATGCCGATGATGGCAACACCCGTTCTTTCACTTGTAATTATCACGGCTGGAGCTTTGGTATAGATGGCAAACTCGGCGCGCTGGCCAACGAGCACGTGTACGACAAAGGCGACATAGATAAAGAAAAATGGGGACCCAGACAAGCGCGAGTGGATAGCTATAAAGGCTTAATATTTGCCACCTTTGATCCTGAGGCGCCGTCACTTGAAGAATGGCTAGGGGACTTTCGCTGGTACTTAGACATGATGCTCGACGGCGATGGCAGCGGTACCGAGTTTATTGGCGGTGGCATCAAGTCCTACGTTAACGCCAACTGGAAGTTTGGCGTCGAAAACTTTGTGGGCGATGCGTATCACGCGTTATGGAACCATGATTCTGGCCTTAAAGCGATGAATAATGGTGAAGGTTTTGGCCCAGCAGTCACCGAAGGTTCCTATCACGCCAGCATGAATGGACACGGCTGGGAATTTGGCACCGATGGTTTTGCCGACGTGATTATCATGGGTCGTCCAAAATGGACGGAATACGTACAAAACGTTTTAAAACCACAAATGAAAGAGCGCTTAGGTGAATTACGTTCAACCATATATGGCTCACTAGCCTCTGTGTCGTTATTCCCTAATTGCTCATTTTTGCCAGGCATTCAAACGTTTCGTGTTTGGCTGCCCAGAGGGCCAAGAAAATTAGAGCTACGTACTTGGACAATTGTAAATAAAAGCATGCCCGATGACATTAAACAAGAAATCAACATCGGCTGTATGCAAACCTTTAACCCTGCCGGCGTCTTAGAAATGGATGACGGCGAAAACTGGGAAGGCAATACTTCCGTTAACAAGGGCTACCTGACGCGCCAAGAAAAACTGCATTATGGTTGCGGCATTAACCGACAAATTCAGCACGAAGAGTTACCTGGCACTATTTACGCTGGACAGTTCAATGATGCCAATCAACGCCAGTTTTATCAACGTTGGGCCGATTTAATGAATGCGGACAGCTGGGACGATATCCCAACACGTTACACCCCACGATACAGCGGTAAGTCAACGGTTTAGGAGAAGACAATGAGTAGCACACAAGAAGAATTTAACCCCCACAGCCCCTCTCTTGAGTTGATGAACGAGGTGCAACAGTTTTTGTATCGTGAAGCCCGCCTTCAAGACACTGAAAATTTTCGTGACTGGCTCACCATGCTGGCCGAGGATATTCATTACTGGATGCCCTACCGCTATCAGCGCTACCGAAAAAATGCAAAAGAGCCCACCATTTACGACCAAGCGTATTATAACGACACGATGGAAGACCTTAAAAAACGCATTTTACGCACCGAAACGGGCACCTGCTGGTCTGAAGACCCTGCCACGCGAGCCGCGCATATTGTCACCAATATCGAGGTCGAACTAAGCAATAACCCTAATGAATATCAGGTGTATTCCTTAATCACCGTACGCCGCAATATGAATGAGGACGAAGAACACACGATGGTTGGCCACCGTACAGACACCTTACGTCGGGTCGGCGGTGAATTGAAGCTTGCTAAACGTAAAATTATTCTTGATCAAAATATTTTCATGAATAAAAGCTTAAACGTTTACTTATAAAGTAATCACGACCTATAAACACATTACATGAGGACAAAAAATGACTAAAGTTATCGAACTTGGCTACTTGGGTTTTAATGCGAGCAACCTTGAACAGTGGCATGATTTTGCAACCCGATGCGTGGGCCTAGAAGTCGCCAGTGATACAACTGAAGACTGCCTGTTCCTACGCATGGATAACCATCATCACCGCATTGCTATTCACCAATCCGATGAGGACGATATGTCCTATATGGGCTGGCGTGTCGCCACCGAGCAAGACTTGCATGCAATGGCAAACAAACTAACCGAAGCGGGTATTGAATACCGCATGGCCAGCGTAGACGAAATTCGTGAACGTCGCGTATTGGGTTTAATTAAATTGCATGACCCGTCAGGTATTCCAACTGAAATCTTTTGGAGCCCACAGGTGGATGTGATGAAGCCATTTCACCCTCCACGTCCCATGTATGGCAAGTTTGTTACTGGTAGCCAAGGCCTTGGGCATGTGTTGATTCGCGCCGATGATAACGAAGCGACCTATAAATTCTATGAGTTATTGGGCTTAAGCGGTTCTGTCGAATACCGTATTGCAATGCCAAACGGTGCGGTTGCTCAACCCATTTTCATGACCTGTAATGACCGCCAACATAATATCGCCTTTGGTTTGCCAGGCATGGAGAAAAACATCAACCACCTGATGCTCGAGTACGATCATTTAAATGACCTAGGTATTTCCCACGATAAGGTTCGTAGCGAAGGCATTGATGTCGCGCTACAACTGGGCATGCACGCCAACGATAAGCTATATACGTTCTACTGTGCATCCCCCTCTAAATGGCTGTTGGAACTTGGCTTTGGTGAAGATTACAAACCACTGGCTCAAGAACATTATATCGGTGATATTTTTGGCCACCATATCGAGAAAAGCGGCTACGGCATGGACTTACCTTTATAAAATATCATGCTGTAAAATTTCGATAGATGTCATACCATTAACGCCAGCCTTCGTTATCACTTAGGCTGGCTTTTTTTATAAGAGACCTCAACTATGGCTAATTTAATCGCCGCTTGCTTGTTTTTTTTAGCCATGCACTGGCTTGTCTCAGGCAGCCCGCTCCGAACACCCATCGTTAAACTCTTTGGTGAAAAGTTGTTCAAGGCGTTCTTTTCTATCAGCATCGTTATTGCACTCAGCTGGATGGTCTATGCCTTTCTAGCGGCACCCTATTTATCTACTTGGGGAACCGCTGATAATCTCAAACCGATTACGTTAGGGTTAATGTTTTTAGTCTGCCTAATGTTACCGTTAAGCGTTTTTGATAAAAACCCAACCACTCTCGGCATTTTTCCACCCGATCAGGTAAGCGCACGAGGCATCGTACGCATTACTCGCCATGCCGGTTTAATCGCTCTAGGCCTTTGGGGCTTAGCCCACTTCATCGTCAATGGCGATTGGGCCTCTCACTGGTTATACGGCACCATCGCCTTTGAAGGCCTTATCGGACCGTTAAATTTAGACCGTAAATACCGCGCTCGTCACGGCGAAGCCTGGCTAAAATTTACTCAACAAACCTCTTACCTTCCCTTTGCAGCGATTATTTCTGGCCGCAATAAGCTGGTCTTAACAGAATTAAACCCTTGGGGATTTATTGCTGGTTTAAGCTTGTTCGCCACATTGATTTACTTCCATAAAGCGTGGTTTGGTGTATCAGCTTTAGCCTGGTGAATTGCTAACACCCGTCAAAAGCAATTCTGCCAGCAAAAACAAAATAAACAGACCCCGATACATTAGCGGCTTATTATATTTATGTTAGAATTTATTTCTTTCATAAACCAAACACTAACTTTAGAGAAGCACAATGACCCTACCCAGCGAACAAAACAGCAGCAAAAGCCTACATATTAAAAACTTAGACCTTAACCTGCACTATAACGAAGCGGGGCATGGCGAAGAAACCGTGATCATGCTGCATGGTGGTGGCCCAGGCGCCGCTGGGTGGAGTAATTTTTCGCGTAATATCGAGATTTTTTCAAAAAACTATCGAACTATTTTATTGGACTGTCCTGGTTTTAATAAATCAGACGCCCTTATTACGGATTTACCACGCGATGTCCTTAATGCACAAGCGACTAAGGGCTTAATGGATGAGCTGGGTATTGATAAAGCCCACCTGATCGGCAATTCAATGGGCGGCGCGACAGCGCTTAGCTTCGCGCTTGAGTTCCCCGACCGTTTGAATAAAATGGTACTCATGGGTGCTGGCGGCGGTGGACAAAGCATGTTCTCACCGATGCCACTTGAAGGCATTAAACTATTGGTTGCGCTGTACCAAAAACCCTCGTTAGAGGCACTGAAAAAAATGATCGAGGTCTTTGTCTACGATGCATCGATGATGAGCGATGAGCTGATTGAAGAGCGCTTTGAAAACATGATGAGAAAACCCGAGCACCTTGAAAACTTTATAAAAAGCTATGCCCGTTCAGGCGTTATCGTCACCGATTTCACCCCTAGACTGCAAGAGATCCAAGCTGAAACCTTAATTATTTGGGGACGCGACGACCGTTTTTGCCCACTGGATCATGGGCTGAAATTTCTATGGGGGATTCCTAACGCTGACTTACATATCTTCAGTCAGTGTGGGCATTGGGCGCAGTGGGAACACGCTGAAAAGTTTAATGCCTTAACGCTAGAATTTTTAAAGCCCAACTAAACTCATAAATAAAAAAGGAGGGCTAACCCTCCTTTTTTATTTACTCCAAGCCTCAACTCAAGTTAGTACTCACATCCAACGTTTTGCTTTAAATAACCAAATTTGGCCTGCCGCAATCATCACTAAAATAGCGCAAAAAACAGCGAATGCCCACTGGTTTTCTGAACCCGGTATGCCACCCACATTGATCCCCAGTAAGCCCGTTAACAAGCCAAGAGGAAGAAAGATAGCCGCCACAATGGATAGAACATACATGGTTTTATTCATTTTATCGGCTAAGGAGCTGTTCAATTCTTCTTGCGTGACCGTCGCACGGTCTCTAATAGCATCGAGGTCTTCTACATATCGCGTAGTACGATCTGCAATCTCCCGCAAGCGCATGCGCTCGCCATCATCTAACCAGTCCACTTTTTCATTATGTAAGCGTGACATCACATCACGCTGTGGTGCGAGATAACGGCGCATACTAATTGCTGAGCGACGAATATGGGAAATTTTTTGCCGTAATTCGTACGTCGTTTCATTCAATAGTTCGTCTTCTAAGGCGTCTACTTGATCGTCTACTTCTGATATAACGATACCCATACGTTGAACCAATCGATCCGAGAGTTCTTCTAAAAACTCACCCGAACTTTTAGGCCCATCACCCACTAAAACCGCTTGTCGAATATCATCCACTGCCATAACCCGTCGATGCCGCAAGCTAATAATCCGGTTAGATTCTATCCAAAAGCGAACCGACACCATGTCTTCTGGATCGGTCCCTGGGTTGAGGTTTACGCCACGTAAAATGACCAGCATATTACCTTTATGAACGATACTACGTGGTCGTGTTTCTTTCGCCGTTAAGGCTTCCACCATCACAGGGTCAATGCCACTTTCTTGCGTCATCCAATGCTTGGCCACCTCGCCCGTGTAATCCAAATGCAGCCATAAAATACCATCCGTCGCTTTCCACTGACGTGCTTGCTCCAGTGTGAGTGGTTGCCCACCGCCGTTGCCATCAAGGCATAATGCAAAAACCAAACCGTCAACATTGTTCATAGTATTCTCTTCGTCTTTTAATTTAAACCCTGAATACATCATACAATAAGTGAAGGCCTGCTATTAGCTGTTTTTCGGCCAGCAAAACTTTTTCATCAGACAGCAACAAGCGCACTTGTTTGGCTTATTAATCGTTTAACTTGTTGTTTAGTTAATTAGGCCGTTAACTAAGTGGGCGCTGTGTGTATTTTAAATCTGCCGTTTATATACTTTCTACTGACGGCTCGTCACTAACGTTTGCGTCAGGTGATTGTGTTGCCTCGATAAAAGCCAGTAATTTTTGTTGCACCAAGTCATAGGTTTTATCAATATTACTCGCGATATCCCCATCTAAAACATCCAGGCTCGTTAAAATATCATGTGCTTCGGCAAAGCCTGTATCAATGCCACCACTGATCAGTTCACTAAAGGCGAGTAAGGCATCATCTGGCGCTAACTCAGGGTGCTGATCTTGGTATGAGGAGAAAAAGGCCGTACTTAAAGACACAATGCGATCGGCCGTTGCCTCAGGACTTATGTCGAGCCCCGCGTCGTAGGCTGTTTGAATTGCATTGTCACCTAATGTGGCTTGCAAGGCTTCATTGATGCCCTCAAGCGCCGTTTTTAGTACCAAGCTTTGTGGCGAATCGGCTATGCTAACGCTAATAGTTGATTCTAATATTGATGCGTTCAAGGCCTTCTTTGCCGCATTTTTGGCGTGCGCCAGATCAGACACCGTTTGACCCATCGGCCCATTAGCCTTCTTATCGTCAGCTTTGGCTAATGTTTGAACTTGTTGACTGAATGTTGCTGTGGCTTCAATAGACATTGCTAGCCCTCCATTAATAGTGATACCGCTACCTAGAGTTTATCGGCAATACGATCGACAACTTGAGCCGCTAATGAGATTAAGTCCTCTTTCTTCATCAGCGACGAGGGATTTGATCTTTTCTTTATCATTACTCCTAAGCCTGATGCTTTTTAAACCAAACGCCGCTAGCTTATTATTTAAAAACGTTTAACGACTAAAAAGACACCTAGCGCCATAAAAATAAGCCCCGTTATGCGCTGTATTGAAATGGGGTAATGAATCGCACCCATTAAACTAAAGTGATCAATCACCGACATAGAGATCAGTTGACCTAGTAGCACAAAACACACCGCGTTTCCGATGCCAAAGCGAGGACCTACCCAGGTGATACTTAATGTATAGAAAATAATAAACACACCACCTAAGTAATATTGAATAGGAATCGGTTCTTTTGGAATCGACTTAGGCACCCCTTCTACAAAAAACAAAAACATGATCGATAGTACAAAACCAACTACAAACAATATCACCGCCGCCAGCGCAGGGCTTTGTAATCGGGCCCCTAAGCCCCCACTCATTGCGCCCATAATAGGAATCCCTATACCTGCAATTAACATAATCAGTGCGTAAACTATCGTGTTATTGAGTACATTCATCGTGACACCCCTAATTCGTTATCTAACATTCATTGGCCTTACAGTGCTATAAAGATACTAACCTTATCTCGCTAATCGGCCAATATATTGAAATACTGTACAGGCATTTTGCCATCAATCCAGGCAAACACAATCGTTAGCGTATACGCATAAAAAATAATAGGTGACTCATGGTCATAGCAACACAAGCATCAACGCTCAGCTTACCGCAAATAAACCCTGGGGTTAACAGTGTGTTGGACTACTTAATCCTAACATTTCCACGCATTAAGGCCGACACGTGGCGACAACGTGTCGCTGACGGCAAAGTGCACTGGTACGATGGAACCGTTATTAAAGCCCATTCGCCTTATCAAGCACAACGGCGTGTCTGCTATTACCGTGAGGTTGAGAAGGAAATCACCATTCCTTTTCAAGAAAGTATTCTTTTTCAAAATGAGCACATTTTGCTCGCGTATAAACCCCACTTTTTACCCGTCACCCCCGGCGGGGTGTATATTAACGAGTGCTTGCAGAATCGCTTGCGTAAAACGACGGGGCTGCAATCACTGCAAGCTGTGCATCGATTAGATAGAGCGACGGCTGGTCTTGTGTTATTTTCGATAAAGCCTGAAACCCGCCATGTGTACCACCATCTATTTGCCAGCCGTCAAATAGATAAAACCTATCAAGCGATAGCCCGTGTAAAACCAAACGACACGCTACTTGGGCAGCAATGGGAGATTAAGAACCGCATTATCAAATCCGACCCGCCCTTTTTAATGACCGTTGCCAGTGGCGAACCCAATAGTCAATCATTCGTACGCTGCATTGCCCAATCCAATGATCAAGCCTTGTTTGAATTAAACCCCATTACCGGCAAAACGCACCAACTCCGGCTGCACATGCAGAGTATTGGTCACCCTATCATCGGCGATAACTACTACCCCTCATTACAAGAAAAAACTGCCGACAATTACCAAAAACCGTTACAACTTTTGGCTAAAAAACTGCAATTCAACGACCCTGTCACTCGATCAGACAGGGTGTTTACTGCTCCAAATAACTTGGCTTTAATTAACTAAATAGCTAGCAACGCTGTGGTCAACTTAAACGTTTGCTATCGACTTGGCGAATAACTGCTTAGATAAGGCAACACGCTCATCAACATCATGCGGTGCAGGCAATACATGCTGGTCAACCAGTCGCAGTCGTTTTGCTAAGCCCGCTTGGTTAGCCACTTGAATAGCAAGGCCTGGGCGTGCGTTTAACTCTAAGATCATCGGCCCCTTATTTTTATCCAATACGATATCTGCACCAAAATAACCTAAGCCGACCATTTCATAACACCTCGATGCTAGGTGCAAAATATGGGCCCAACCGGGAATAATTAAATCATCAAAACTAAACCCCGTATTCGGGTGTTTTTCAATTTTAATATTATTTTGTACCGCGAAAAGGCTTTTCCCGGTGCCCATATCAATACCCACACCAACTGCGCCTTGGTGTAAATTCGCCTTACCGTCTGATTCATGCGTCGAACAACGAAGCATCGCCATAACGGGGTACCCCTTATATACAATCACACGAATATCAGGGACACCTTCATAACTGTAATGTGAAAAAATAGGATCAAAGACGATCATGTCTTCGATCATCACCACGTCAGGTCGACCGCCTAAACTAAAGAGCCCACTCAGAATATTCGTTGCGTGATGTTTTAAGTCCCTTAACTTGAGCGATGCCCCACTGGATTTAATGTATCGATCACCGTCACGTTCGGATATCACTAAAATACCCTTTCCTCCACTACCTTGCGCTGGCTTTATTACGAACTTATCACGCCCACGTAGTTGGATTTCTAGCAACTGAATATCGTGCTGATTGTTAATGACGGCAAAAAGTCTGGGCACCGACATGCCAAATTTTTCAGCAAGTTTTTTGGTTTTTAGCTTATCGTCCACTAAGGGAAATAAGCGTCTACTATTGCTACGACCGATGTAATCGATGTTACGGCTATTCATCCCAAGCACACCGAGCTGTCTTAATTGATTAGGCGATATCCACTTCATTCAATGCGGCCAAAATCGCGAAAACGGTACAACTCAAATAATCGATACCCGGTATATTTACCCAATAATAAAATCACACCCAGCAGGCTGATCATCAACTCGGGGAAGTTAAAGGTTAGGTGCTCAACTAGGGGCATCGACATCATTAAGTAGGCTAAAACGGCCGCTAATAGGCTGCCTCCGCCTTGAATTAACACTTCGTTCGGGCCCTCTTCTTCCCATAAAATGGACATTCTTTCGATTGTCCAAGCAAGAATAATGGTTGGGAAAAAGGTCACTGTTAAGGCCTGGTGAAACCCCAGTTTATAACTCACCACGCTTAAGCTCGCCATTAATAAAATAACCACAATCACTACTGCTGTGATCCGCGCAACCAACAATAAATTCAGATACGATAAATAATAACGTATCCATAGGCCGAACCCGACCACGGTCAAAAAAATGACTAAGCCCATTAGTAACGAGGTTTGGATAAACGCTAGCGCAATTAGAATGGGCATAAAAGTGCCCGAGGTTTTCAATCCCACGAGGATGCGTAATAAAACGATAACTAAGGCGCCAACAGGTATTAACAATAAACCCTTAAAGATCCCTTGCTGCTCTACTGGTAAGGAATAAATTGAAAAGTCCAATAACGGCTGCTCCTCGATTTGCCGTTCCATAAAGAGTAGCGATTTAAGTGGCAAGGTGTTTTTGACAAGTGCAAATTCAAGTGTCGAGTTACGCCCGCCGATCACATCCAACATTGATTCTGAACCACGCTGCCAGATAAAAAAGTTATCCGGCAAGCCCTCATGACCCGTTTTAGGGTTGAACACCAACCAGTGATCGCCATCGACTATTTCGACTAAGCTATCGATGCGTTGTCGACGGCGGCCATCTTCCAAAAATATGCCTTTGATTAATTGCGACGGCACCTTTGCGTACGCCAACACATCCATAATAACGTCTAAATGCACGCCACCATAACTCGACAAAAGAAAACTCATATCTTGGTCTGGCTGCTGCAGATTGACCTTTTCAAATAATAACGTGGCAAACTCCCCCGGTGTAGAAGATGCTTTTTTTAATCTCTCGACTACTTTTTGCATCACATCGGTATTAACACTGGTTAGATTGGGCTGTGCAAGCTTGGGCACAAGCCTATCGGTTAGGCCACCGTCTTGCATACGGTATACTTGTGTTTTGTAAAACAAGGTTGTTGCCCGCTCCATCGTTTCACGTGTCCAATGTGCATGTCGGTGTCCATTTTTCTCTTTTACCGAAAAATGAAAGCCAGAAGATGCAAAGTGGTCGTCTAAAGACACCCAGCCAGCATCTGGTTCGGGCAGAGCCAACACCACTTCAACCGCACCTCCGCGCACCGGTTTTAGGCTTATTTTAGATTCTATTGTCCAAACGTCTTCACTCACTCCCGGTAACAATGGAAAACCCAGGGCTAAATTTTTATACAGCGTCAAGCCCAGACCGATCACAATCATGAAGAGCGCTATTAAGGTGATTTTAAGCGTGGATGACAAAATTAGTTCCTCAATGTATGGCGTAAACTAACATCAACAATCGCTCTATCGGTTAGCAGGTTACGCCCAACCAATACCTCGTAGTTATAGACGGAACGATCCGTCAAGGTCACTTCAATTTCATCTTTGGTTTTGCCAAGTGTTATCCATAGCGTCACCACGTACCTAAGTTCATTATCCCCATCCTGCTGTTTTATTATTACTTTTCGGCGAAAACGACGCTCTAACTGCACCAGTTTATTGTTCTTTTTATCGAGCAGAGAAAAACGCACAAAACGTTTTCCTTCACGTTCTATTAACTGGATATTTTCCGCGTGTATAGAGGTTGATTTAGCCCCTGTATCAATGCGTGCCTCAAACCTCAAATTGGAGGGATGTACGATAACATCTTCAAGCTCACCGATTACAGGTAGGTCTAGAACACCGCGGGTTTTTTTGGGCGTTTTTACAACCTGTTTTACTATCGCAGGGCAGGTGTTTTGCACACAGACTGGACAAACTTTTTCCACTAAAACAGGACATGTTTTTTCAATGGGTTTTTCAACAGGTTGTAGTACGCTGCAACCACTAATAAACAGACTGCCGACTATTAAAAATCGATACATTGCCTTGACGACAACTTGGGGGGTTTCAATGCTATAAAACAATGTACTCACAAACATCACCGACAAAATTTGGATTGATAATTTAACGTTAAATAGTGATTTATAGCAAGCTAAGGCAATGAATCAACTAGAAAATAATACATCAACACTAAGCAGGCCTGAGCGCTCTGAAAAAACGTCCTATGTTCTTATTGAGTTATTTTAACGCTATGCGACCAATGAGCGAACACGCTAAGATAGACGCTGTCTTAAATCCGACTATATTATAACCCACTCTTTAAAGGTCACTTTCTCCATGCCACACATCAGACATCTCTTTTTACAAGGTCTTTTAGCCATATTACCTATCACAATCACCCTCTCTATTTTTTATTGGCTGGGTTCTACAGCAGAAACGAGTTTAGGCTATTTACTCAACTTGTTTTTGCCAGACGGTTGGTATCGTCCCGGTTTTGGTTTGTTGGCAGGGTTCTTTGTCGTACTGGCCATCGGCATCCTATTGAATGCCTTTGTCTTTAAAAAGATAGCCTCCATCGCTAACCGACTTTTTGAGCAAATTCCATTTGTTAAAACCATTTATAACAGTGTGCAGGACATTGCAAAGTTTGCCCTCACTTCAAAAGCCAATGCCGATGAACAGACTGTAGTCTCTGTCACCTTAGACAATGATATTAAAGTGATCGGTTTTATAACCAGACAATCCATCCAGTTGGGGGCTAGTCGTGAAGCCTTAGTGGCTGTTTACGTCCCCATGAGCTACCAAATTGGCGGCTTTACATTGATGCTCCCATGGTCTCGGCTAGAAAAAATCGATATGAACGTTCAAGACGCCATGCGAATGGTGCTGACGGCCGGGATTAAAAATGAATAACTCTCTTTACAGCACCTAAATTTAAGGGATGCTAATAAACAGTGAGCCGCCCGGTCCCAGCGGGATACCCAAGGCAAGCCAAAGGCTTAGCAATAGACCCCAACCAACTAAGAACACCACAGAATAAGGCAGCATCAAGGTCATAATTGTACCCACCCCCGCCTTCTCGTCATAGCGTTTCATAAATGCAAAAACTAAGGCAAAATACGGCATCAGCGGGGTAATAATATTGCTAGAACTGTCACCCACGCGATAGGCCGCTTGTACCACCTCGGGTGCAATACCCAAGAGCATAAACATCGGTATAAAGACGGGGGCAATAATTGCCCATTTAGCCGATGCACTGCCTATAAATAAATTGGCAATACTCGATAATACAATAAAACCCAGCATCAGAGGAATGCTGCTTAGTCCACTGATTTTAAGCAACTCCGCACCCTTAATAGCAACGATTAGGCCCAAATGGGTCCAACTAAAGTAATTAACAAATTGGGCTGCAAAAAACATTAACACGAGATACGTTGCCATCAATGCCATGGTTTTTTCCATGCTCTCAATAATATCGACATGACTTTTAAAATGGCCCGACACCCAGCCGTATATAGCACCCATAATAGCCGCGGTAATAGCGATAAGCGCTATTAAACCCGACATAAACGGCGATTTAATAATCCCTCCCGTATCCGGGTGACGCAAAAAACCGTGCTCTGGAACTAAACCCGATAAGACAAAAATAACGATCAACAAGCCAGCTAGATTAGCGGCCCATAAGCCCTTGCGTTCAGCCGGCAGCAACACCGTGTTCAAATCATTAGTTTCTGCTCCTTTGTAGTCACCAAGCAGGGGGCTGATATACCGTTCAGTAACCCAGGTTCCTAAACCGGCTATTAAGAACGTCGACGCAATTATAAAATAATAATTAGCCGCGGCTGTTACTTCATAATTTGGGTCAAGCAAATGAGCTGCTTCGGTACTAATACCACCCAAAATGGCATCCACAGGGCCGATCAATAGGTTGGCACTAAAGCCGCCCGAGACACCGGCAAAACAGGCTGCCGTACCCGCCAATGGGTGTCGGCCGGCGGCAAGAAATATCAAGCCCGCTAGCGGTATCATCACCACATAACCCGAATCGACGGCTATGCTCGACAACACCCCTGCTAGCACCACGATGAACGTTAAAAGCTTAGCTGGTGCGCGTAACACCAATAATTTTAACGCGGTTTGGATCAACCCTGAGCGCTCAGCAATACCCAAGCCCAACATAACCACTAGCACCGGACCGACAGGGGCAAACTGGGTAAAATTACTCACCATTTTACTGAGTATTTGCGCAAGCCCCGCTGCATTTAGCAGGTTGACGACTTGAACCGATTTACCGCTGACAGGGTGTGTGGCGGCTAAAGCAAAATAATCACCAAGGTACGATAACAACAACACCGCCACGCATAGGTATATAAATAACATCGTTGGGTGTGGTAGAGCATTGCCCCACGTTTCAATCTTAGTCAGGCAACGCTGGGTAAACGGTCGTTTAATCTGTTCCATACCCACTTTTATACCATTAAGCCGAGCAGATCAAAACTTAGCTCGGCCCTATTGTGATCTTTTGTACACATCCGCCTCGCCGTCGGGCCGCGTTTTAAAGCGTTTGTGCATCCACAAATAGTCGTCGGGGTGTTCACGAATGCAAGCTTCCAACCAATTGCTCCAACGAACCGTATCGGCCACATCATCATCAGAAGGGTAATGGTCTAATACCGGTTCAAACTTAAGCGTACAGGCACCATCCTTTTCACGGTAACAACTGAATAACAACACCTGCGCATCGGTTTGTCGTGCATATTGGGGAATCGTGGTGATCGTTGCCGTTGGTATTCCAAAGAAGGGGATAAAAGCGCCCCGTTTAACGCCAAAGTCTTGATCTGGCACGATCACCACCGTACCGCAATCGGCGAGGCTTTTCAGCATATCAGCAATATCTTTACGGTGAAAAAGACCGATCGGGTATTTTTGTAAGCCGCGTTGATATAACTGTGTCTCAAAAATTGGGTTATCTAAGCGACGATAGACCGCCTCAAATGGGCAAAGCGTCGCTAACTTCATGCAAGCGACAAATAATGAGGTAAAGTGCCCCGACACCAAGAGCAAGGGTTTATTAGCGCTTATCGCCTGGGTTAAATGCTGCTCACCGATCACGCGTACGCCTTGCGTATGTTGCTCTGCACTGCGCCAAACCATATTCACTAAATCAAAAATCATTAATAACGATGACGTTAAATTGGCCACCACGATAGCTTGCTGTTGTTGCTCAGTTTTTTCGTTAAAACACAATTCAATATTGCGACGAATCGTGTCAATACGACTGATCCGACTAGCTGCTAATCGCTTCGCTAAACCAGTCGCCATCGCTTGTTGCCAAGATGACGGTAGCCTAGCTAATACCCAGCTGAGTCCCACCACTAACCACGATGACCAGAATTTGGGGTGTAAGTAAGCAGTTTTAAATTTTTCAGTCGTCATATAGATAAGCCTATTGATTAGCTTCTTGTGTGTTTTTTAGTTTTATTTTAATAAACACCCCTGTTTGCATCATCAATAGCTGCTCTTAACGTGAGGTATCTTTGATCGTTATTATGTCATACCAAACAGACTAATACGCATCGTCTCAATCTTCTTTATAACTGGCTATAAATCACTCAATCAGATATTCTTTGAGTTGGAGCTACCCCTTTCATCAGCTGTTTTATGACCCTGATCAACGACCAATAACATGATCACATCTCACTTAATTGATATTATTATCTTGTTGCTGGCAGCCGTTATCATAGTTCCTGTGTCGCAACGTGCAAAGTTCGGTACTATTCCTGGGTTTTTAATCGCCGGTATCATCGTTGGTCCTTTTGGCATTGGATTAATCGACAATATCGACGAAATACGCCATTTATCAGAAATTGGCATCGTGCTGTTACTGTTCATCATTGGGATCGAAATAAAACCCAGCCGACTTTGGCGAATGCGCCGTTTAGTCTTTGGCCTCGGCTCCTTGCAAGTTATCATCACCGGTCTTATATTTGCTTGGCTCAGCTATACCTTATTTGAGATGCCCGTTAGAACCGCTATTTTAATTGGCCCAGCTCTTGCCTTATCTTCTACTGCCTTTGTGCTGCAATTACTCACCGAACAAAAGTCACTGGTTTCTGAATATGGTCGCACCTCTATTTCCATCTTGTTACTACAAGATCTCGCCGTGGTACCACTACTTGCCCTAGTTCCTTTGCTGGTGTCATCTGAGCTGAGTATTGGTGAGGATATCGGTATTGCCCTGCTAGAAACCGTTGTCATTTTAGGCAGTGTTATTTTAGTGGGCCGCTATTTACTACACCCCACTTTACACCGTATCGCCTTATCACGTAATCCAGAAGTGTTTACTGCATCGGCCATTGTTATTGTGCTCGGCACCGCCTTAATCACCGAGCACATAGGTTTATCGATGGCGATGGGTGCTTTTCTCGCTGGACTACTGATCTCTGATTCATCCTATAAACATCAGGTACTCGCCGAAATAAAGCCCTTTAGTGGTCTATTATTAGGGCTGTTCTTTATATCAATGGGCATGTCTCTCGACTTCCATCTTTTTTTAGCGGACCCCCTAGTTTCTCTTGGTATTTTATTTGCTCTTATCGCTGTCAAAATAGCCGTTTTATTTCCACTAAGCTACCTGTTTGGTGTTAATGCTAAAAAAAGTTTTGCCGTTTCTTTATTGTTAGCCCAAAGCGGCGAATTTGCTTTAGTACTATTTGCACTTGCCTTTCAGGCCGAGCTATTATCATCCTTTGCCTTTCAGCACTTATTGCTCCTTATCCTACTCAGTATGTTAGCCACCCCTTTATTGGCCTATTTCGCACAGATTATTAAAGGCAAACCGCCGGCTAGTGTCGCTAAAACACCCAAAGCACCTATTATTATCGCTGGTTTTGGCCGTGTGGGTCATCGGATCGGCCAAATACTTACATCCGCAAACCAACCTTTTATCGCCTTTGATTTAGATGCCAACATTGTTGAGCGAGAACGATCAACTGGACAGCACCCTGTGTTTTACGGTGATGTATCCAATGTCGATGTACTTAAAGCTGCTGGCGTCAATGCTGCTGACACCATTGTCGTTACATTAAACGACCCTGAAACCACACGGAATTTGGTTCGCCTCATAAAGAAAAGGTATCCTGATGTTAAAATTTATGCCGGCGCACATAATTCTGAAGAATGCATTCAGCTGGGTAAAATTGGTGTCGCTGGTACCGTGTCAGAAAATTTAGAAGCGAGTATCGAATTAGCTAAATTGGTGCTAAAAAGCAGGGGCGTTTTTGATAACAATCAAAACGACAAGCTCAATAAATACAGAAAAAAATACCATCAAGAAATCAAAAAAGCGGGAAAGAGCACATGAGAATTTACGCCCCCACACCAACAGTTTTACAAAGATTTCCTGTTAGTCGCTTTTACCGTGCTTGATTATGATCCCCCATCAACCAAGTTAGCTGTTGGTTTTCAAATTAACCAAGAAAATCTATCGCTTTGACAAAATCCTAGTGGCAGCACAAAACATCAATGTTAAACTTTGGTGGCCGTAAACACCCACAATAAAAAGAATCGAACTAAACATGGATAAAGTGACTGAAGCAATTAAACGATTAAACCAACAAGGCGCTAGACAACCACGTGTCATCATCATGGGCGCAGGTATGTCTGGCATCCTCATGGGTATTCGTTTATTAAACGCCGGCTTAAGTAATTTTACGATTTATGAAAAAACGGACCGTATTGGGGGTACTTGGCGGGAAAACACCTACCCAGGTATTGCCTGCGATATACCCTCTTACTTTTATACTTACAGCTTTGAGGTTAACCCTAATTGGTCACACAGGTTCCCTCCCGGTGCAGAAATTCAGCGCTATTTCGAAACCGTTTTCAATAAATACAAACTGGCACCACGCACTCGATTTAATGAGGAGATCATCAACACCCAATTGATTGATGGCCAATGGCACATTGAAACCGCTAACGGCCTTAACGATTCAGCAGACTTTCTAGTTGCCGCGACCGGTGTGCTACACAAAATAAACCAACCCTCGATTCAAGGACTCGACAGCTTTGAAGGGCCTAAATTTCATACTGCCCGCTGGGACCACGGGGTTGATTTAAAAGACAAACGAGTCGGCATTATTGGTAGCGGCTCAACCGCCATACAAACAATCGACCCGCTCTCAAAGCTGGTTAGCAAACTCACCTTGTTTCAACGTACCGCCCAATGGGTTTTCCCATTACCTGACAAAGCCTATTCGGCCACCTGGATTAAACTCGCTACCCGCTTCCCTTTCTTGGGCAAAAGCTTATACAAAACCTATAAATTTTTATTCGAAAAGTCCATGGGCATCGCCGTCACAAAGCCCTGCCTACAACGTAGCATACTCACTAAATTATGCCATTGGAACTTAGCTCGCGTTAAAGACCTTGAATTACGTAAAAAACTAACCCCTGATTATTTACCTGGTTGTAAACGCTTGGTTATGTCGATGCCCTTTTATTCAGCTATTCAAAAGCCTAATTGCTCCGTTGTAACCGAACAGATTGAAAAAATCGAATCCAACGGTGTCCGTACCAAAGACGGTCAATTACACGAACTTGACGTACTGGTATTAGCAACCGGCTTTGATGGCTTTGCCTTTATGCGCCCTATGTCCATGCAAGGGCTTAACGGCTTAACGTTAGACGACGCGTGGAAAAAAGGCCCGCAAGCCTTACGCGCAATGGCCATCCCTGGGTTCCCCAACTTTTTCATGTTGATTGGGCCACACAGCCCGATTGGCAACCATTCACTGATCGCCATCGCTGAAACCCAAACCCACTACATCATGCAATGTATCGAAAAATATATGCAGGGCGACTTTGACTTTATTGAAGCCAAACAACAAGCCGTAGATGATTTTTATACCAGCGTCAATGAGGCTCTGCCTAATACGATTTGGACCACGGGCTGTCAAAGTTGGTATTTAGACGATAAAGGCATACCCGGTTTGTGGCCGTGGTCACCGCAGCAATACGCCAAGGAAATGAAAGTTGCTAATTTTAGCCAGTACCACCTTACAAAGGCTTAGTTTCATTCGTGTTATGCATCAGCTGGCTAGCCGCAATAGCGAGTAAGCAATACACAGTAAAAAAGTAAAAACCCGGGCCAAATTCAGCCGTCATCTGAACCGTATTAATCGCATATTCGTTGGCATTAATGGCTAAGAATGTCACGATAAGCGACATCACAAACACGTCAGACATGGACCACTTGCCCAACTGAGCATTAATGCTTAATAACTGCTTAGCTAAACCTGGTGCAGCAAAAACCCACGCGCACAGCACGATCAAAATTTTAATCACCGGTATTAATACCCCAAACAAACCAATCAGCACACCCACCACCACATGGCCATGAGAAATCAGCTCGCTCATCGTGCCTAGTAAGCTGCGTGTTGATTCAAAAACGATCACGTCACCTTCTACGTCCAACTGATAAACAAACGATTGCAGCATAGAACCAATCAGTTGGTTAGCATCGTCTTCTGGCGTTAACGCCTGCGCGGTTAAGTTGAGCATCGCTTGCTTTTCAACCGTTGCCTCAATACTCATTAACGGTAGCGTTAGCCCCGGCACTAAAAATACAATCGAAAGAACGAACAAAAGTATTGAAAAAGTCTTACGTTTCACGGATTGTTACCTTATGTGCATTAATAAACATAGCCATACAGTTTATTGAGTCCCAATATCACACTTACAGTATCAGCTATTGATATTGGTTGACCAGTTGATTAAAGGACTCCAACGGACTTTTGTCTATACCCCAATCTTCAAATAAAACAAATAACTGTTGTATCGTCTCGATACCCAGACTGTTATCTAAGGCTAATAAAAAATGCCCACCCATTTCTTCCACGTTGAGGTAAGCCGGTACCTTTGTTAACGCTAGAAGAAATTCTTTTTCCTTCTCATTGGTGCTAACTATTGGTTTTTTAAATAGTATTTTCATAGTTAATATTTTGTTTACCCGTGGTAATTAATAACCCATTGGTATCGTTGAATAGTCACAGGGCCAATCTTATCTAGCCAGTATATGACACATAATTAAGCCACTCAAACTTATACCCAAACAAACCCAGCTAAGCTAAAAATACGTTTCTGGTTAGGTTATTAGCCTACCACTAGGTTTTTTCAATCATAAACGCCCCGTATCTTTCATTAATTCTTCTATCAACTTGAAATAGTAGATGCATTTTTAATAAACTTAAGCATAATAAGGCAACACTCATTAATAACTATTAAAAGGAGAGGGAATATGGGAATTATTAAAAAACTTTTAGCGAGCATCAAAGCAACCATTGCAACAGGCTTTGTACTAGCTATCTTAATTGCAGCCTTTGGCTGGGACCGTTCTGGCGGCTTTAATTTACTTGAAGCAACCGTTTGGCTACACGTTATCGTGGGTATTACTTGGATTGGCCTACTTTATTACTTTAACTTTGTTCAAACACCGGCTATGGCAGAAGCATTAGGCGATGAAGGTGGCCCTGGTCCTGCAGCAATTGGAAAATACGTGGCCCCACGTGCACTACTCTGGTTCCGCATGTCTGCTGCTGTTACTTGGTTAACTGGTGTAAGCGCATTAGAATCTACCGGCGTAGGTATTATGAATGCATTTACATTAGCAAGCCCTGTTATTGGTTTAGGCGCATGGCTAGGTACCATTATGTTATTCAACGTATGGGTGCTTATTTGGCCAAACCAGAAAAAAATACTGGGTATTGTCGAGGCTTCAGCTGAAGAAGTTGGTAAAGCAAAAGTCGTCGCTGCGATGGCGTCTAGAATAAACGTGTTGCTATCAATACCTATGTTGCTATCGATGACAGCGTTTGCTCACGGTAACTTATTCTAAAATAACACGACAAAGCTGTATAAAACAAAAAGGGCGCTTGATTTTCAAGCGCCCTTTTTTCATTTTTAAAAATCAATCGAGTCTGACCCCATTGAATTTAACGGCTTTCTTTTACCTTCAGTTATTGATGATTCCTGCTCTCGTTTTAGCTTTAAACCTGGCGTCAATATTTCTGCGGTAACAAACACTTCGTTCAGATAACGCATGGCTTTCACCATTTGTCGAGTCATTCGCCTAATACGGCTATTCTGATCGATGACATCTATCATCACGGGTATCGGTACACGTAACTCTACGCCGGCCAAAAGCAAGGCTGCTTTCACCTCATCGTAAACACCTTGCACCTGATCGAGTTGAAGTCCACATTCTTCAAAAGAGAAACCAGCTTCTGTTGGGTCGGCTCTTATCATCAAATCAACTACTTCGGCGCGGAAACGAGAAATATTCGCCATCGATACTTCATCATTCATACCCACTATATTCGCCTGTGCTTTAGCGATGGCCGACGCTTGATCTGCACACGCTAGCAAGTGTTGCTCCGCTCGCAAAATGTTAGCTAACTGCTCAGAAACTTCATTAGTCAGCGACTTTCTTTCAAGCCGAGTAATAAATGCGGCGACTGCACCACAAAGTTTATGCACAACGCGATTATCACTAGTAATTTTTCTGCTATTTGTAAACTCACTACTCATTGCCGCCAAACCCATTCGCCTAACAACAGCCGTTATCCGTGACAATTCAAGCGCCAGCGCATTAATTGAAAGCGCTGGTGAGACAGCAATAGTCTTGTCTAGATAGATTGGGCGACTTTCAATTTCATCCTGTGTAATAAAACGTTTTTCGAGAAAACACGCGAGTCGATTGTTCAATGGAAATATCAATGCAACGCCTAAAACATTAAAAACGGTATGAAACAAAGCTAGCGTTAACGCAGGTATAGCCTCCAGACCTAAGAGCTCTCCCGTATTTTGAACAACCCAGAACAAAATAGGTAATATCATCAGCGCGACTACACCTGTACCCACATTAAAGATAATATGAGCACACGCCACCCTTTTGGCATTGGCTGTGGCCCCAATAACCGCTATTCCAGCCGTTGAGGTAGTGCCCACATTGGCACCTATAACCATTGCCGCAGCCGCATAAAGACCCACTACCCCACCTGTGGCCGCAGTAAGAGTAAGAGCAATGGCTGCACTCGATGATTGTGTAAGCACTGTCATAAGAAACCCAACACCAACGTACATCAACACGCCCCCTATGCCATCCAAGGTAAACTGATTCAAATCGATCACCGTCAAAAGGCCATCAAATGCATCTTTGAGGACACCAATTCCGATAAAAAATAGGCCAAAGCCTACTAGCACCATGCCAAAAGGACCTCGCTTACTCTCGCCGCCAGTCAGGTGAACTAACATACCAACGCCTATCATTGGCAACGCAAAGGTTTCTACGTTAATTTTGTAACCAATAATGGCCACTAACCACCCCGTCATGGTAGTGCCAATATTCGACCCATAAATGATACCTAGCGCCTGACGCATTGTAATAAGGCCAGCATTTACAAAGCCAATGGTGGCAATCGTAACCGCACTGGAGGATTGCACTAAGGCCGTGATTGTTAAGCCTGTAACAACACCGTGAGTTGGGAACGCGTCCATTTAGACAGCATGTTACGTAAAACAAGACCCGTTGCAGACTTCAGCCCCTCAGTAATCATGGTTACTGCCAACAAAAAGAGGCCCAGACCACCTGCCAACAAACCGATAACGATTAAATTTTGTTGCATATACCTGTCTCTATATCATTAGAAAATCAGTGTTACTCTCTTTTTAAAAACACAACAAATAGTCGTGTTGTTATATTCATCATTTTCACATAGTAACTTATTCTAAAAATAGTGCGACACGGTTGTACAAAAAAAAGGGCGCCTGATTAATCAGGCGCCCTTTTTGTTTTGATGATTCACTCTTTTGTGTATTTGGTTCGCCCACATAGTCGGGGCGAAAACGAAATAGCCTAGGATGATTTTACTCAGAATCCCGTGGTTTTTTATTTTTAAGTACTTGATATATAAGGGAAAATGGTGGAGAGAGAGGGATTCGAACCCTCGATGGGCTATAAAACCCATACTCCCTTAGCAGGGGAGCGCCTTCAGCCGCTCGGCCATCTCTCCGGATAATTTTTTTACTAGATGTTACCGTCTATTTTCTTTTCATCTTGAATTTTATTGTAAATCTCTTCGCGATGAACAGAAACGCTTTTAGGTGCGTCAACTCCAATTCTTACTTGATTACCTTTAACCCCTAAAACAATAATGGATACGTCCTCACCAATTACTACGGATTCACCAACTTTGCGTGTCAAAATTAACATAATATCTCCGTTTTTTTGCTTTAGTTCCTTAAAGCGTAGCCAGCCCTACTCGATTCATTATTGTTATTTTTATAGCCGCGCATTGTATCATAGCGAATTACTCGCCGGCACCTCTTAAATGCAGATTATTCTACCGATAAACCAAAAGACTCATGAAGTGTTCTCACAGCAAGCTCTAAATATTTTTCATCAACAACCACAGATATTTTAATTTCCGAGGTTGAGATCATGCGAATATTAATTCCCTCATCCGCCAAGGCGCTAAACATCTGACTAGCAATCCCCGCGTGTGAACGCATGCCTACACCAACAATCGATACTTTTACAATCTTATCATCGCCCGTTACTTTTTTCGCACCCAATTCTTGACAAATGTTTTGTAAAATTTGCATGGTTTTTGGATACTCGTTGCGGTGCACAGTAAAGGTAAAATCTGTCGTTTTATCTTCCGCTATGTTTTGCACAATCATATCAATTTCGATGTTTGCATCGGATATCGGCTTTAATATCGCTGCTGCAACACCGGGCATATCGGGCACGCCTTCTAGGGTTACTTTTGCCTCATCACGGTTAAACGCAATGCCTGAAATTAATGCTTTTTCCATGTCGTCGTCCTCATAAGTAATTAACGTGCCGTCACCGTCATCAAAGGTGGATAGTACACGTAAGGGAACATTGTATTTACCAGCAAATTCTACCGAGCGAATTTGCAAAATCTTTGAGCCTAAACTGGCCATTTCTAACATTTCTTCGAAGGTTATTTTGCTTAGCCTTCGTGCCTTTGGCTCAACCCTTGGGTCAGTTGTGTAGACACCGTCAACATCTGTATAAATACGGCATTCATCCGCCTTTAACGCAGCGGCCAGTGCAACAGCCGTGGTATCAGAGCCGCCTCTTCCCAATGTGGTTATCGCGCCGCTTTTGGTCACACCTTGGAATCCCGCAACCACCACAATGCGGCCTGCTGCTAGGTCAGCTTGAATGTTATCGGTGATAATTTCCTCGATGCGGGCCTTACCGTGCGCCTCATCGGTAATGATTTTTACTTGCCCCCCAGTGTACGACACCGCCTCTTGCCCAAGCTCTTCTAGCGCCATACATAACAAAGCAATGGTCACCTGTTCACCGGTCGATAATAGAACGTCCATTTGCTTGGCAGATGGCGTAGCTTGCATTTGTTTTGCCAGCTCGGTCATGCGATTGGTTTCGCCACTCATGGCTGACACAACAACGACTAACTGATCGCCGTTTGCTTTTTTACAAGCAACGAGTTTTTTTGCGACGTTTTGTATTTTTTCTGTCGTTCCAACAGATGTACCGCCGTATTTATGAACGTGTAAACTCATATTGTTATTTTTCTACCCTTTCAAATGTTGTTTAACCCAATCAGGTACCGATTGTAATGCCCCGTCTAATGCCGCTGGGTTATCGCCACCCGCTTGCGCCATATCGGGCCGACCACCGCCTTTACCACCCACCTGTAACGCGACTGAATTGACTAAATCACCGGCCCGTAATCGCTTTGTTTGGTCTTTTGAAACCCCAGCAATTAGGGTTATTTTGTTGTTACCCACACTCGCCAAAACAATCGCTGCTTGGTTTAGTTTATTTTTTAACTGATCAACCAGATCACGCAAGGTTTTTACATCGGCGCCTTCAATTTTGGCGGCCAATACTTTAATACCATCCACATCGACCGCTTGACTCGCTAAATCGCCACTGGCGCTTTTTGCTAATTGGGCTTTTAACAACTCCAACTCTTTTTCCAATGTTTTGTTTTTGTCTTGTAGTTGACCGACTTTTTCTAGCGTCATATCACGGTTTGCTTTCACTAAGCCGCCAATTTTTTGTAATAATTGATCGCTTTCTTCAACCCAATTAAGCGCACCCTCACCAGCAATGGCTTCAATACGGCGAACACCAGATGCAACACCTGACTCTGATGTTATTTTCATAAAACCAACATCACCTAAGCGATTAACGTGTGTACCACCACACAATTCAGTCGAAAAGTCGCCCATCTTTAACACCCGAACTTTATCGCCATACTTTTCACCAAACAGCGCCATTGCACCATTGGCTATCGCCGTTTCTTGATCGGTTATTTGCGTTTCAACCTCAGCATTTAAACGAATCTGCTCATTGACTACACGTTCAATCTGACGTAATTGTTTATGGCTAATGGGCTCGAAATGGCTAAAGTCAAAACGTAAGCGATTGGCCCCAACTAAAGAACCTTTTTGCGTGACATGCTCACCCAACACCTTGCGTAGCGCGGCATGTAATAAATGGGTAGCGGAATGGTTAGCTGCCGTGGCGACGCGTTTATTTGCATCCACTGACGCAGTCACTGAGTCATCCACCGTTAACTGGCCTTTAATTAAGCGCCCGATATGGAAATAGGTGTCACCTTGTTTTTGTACGTCTGCCACCTCAAACACCGCTGTTGGTGTTGTAATAACACCAGGGTCCCCGACTTGACCACCCGATTCGGCGTAAAAAGGCGTTCGGTCGAGCACTAAATATGCTGATTCACCTTCAAGTAAGGTTGTTACCACCTCAGCCTGCTTAAATATACCTTTTAAGAGTGCCTCAGATTGTAACGATTGGTAGCCTACAAACTCACTGACCCAGTCTAAATTAGGCAATTCATCGGCACTGGATGAGAACGAACTCGCTGATCTAGCCCGCTCACGCTGGGCTTGCATGGCCCGGTCAAAACCAGCCATATCCACTGTCAGATCATTTTCTCGGGCATAGTCAGCAGTTAAATCAATCGGAAAACCAAAGGTATCGTAAAGCTTAAACGCAGTTTCACCATCGATGGTTTTATTGCTTAGGTTTTTAGTATTATCTTGTAGTAACTTCATCCCTTGCTCAAGGGTTTCAGCAAAGCGCTGTTCTTCCTTCAGTAAAATATTAGTGATTCTGTCGGCTTTTAGCGCTAACTCTGGGTAGGCCGCTGCCATTTGTTCAACCAAAGGTGTTACTAATTTGTGGAAAAAAGCGTGCTTAGTATCCAACTTATAACCATGACGAATCGCACGTCGAATGATGCGTCTAAGTACATAGCCCCGGCCTTCGTTAGAAGGCAACACATCATCCATTATTAAAAAGGCGCAAGAACGGATATGGTCGACCAATACACGTAAAGACGTGTGACTTAAATTGTCGGTATTGGTTAATTTAGACGCTGCTTTAATCAGCGACTGAAACATATCTATATCGTAGTTGTTATGCACCCCTTGTAACACCGCAGCGACTCGCTCCAGTCCCATGCCTGTATCAACCGATGGTTTTGGTAAGTCTGTCAGCTCACCTTTCGCGTTGCGGTTGTACTGCATAAAAACCAGGTTCCAAATTTCAACGTAGCGATCACCGTCTTCTTCAGGAGTACCCGGCGGTCCACCCGCCACGTCTTCGCCGTGGTCATAAAAAATTTCTGAACACGGACCACATGGACCTGTATCGCCCATTGACCAAAAATTATCTTTGGCGCCAATCCGCGACAAACGATCAGGACTTACACCCATCTCGTTCAACCAAATATCTGCCGCTTCTGGGTCTTCATCAAACACTGTTACCCAAAGTTTTTCAGCCGGTATTTCTAAAACATCGACTAAAAACTCCCAAGCGTATTGAATAGCTTCGCGTTTAAAGTAATCGCCAAAACTAAAGTTACCTAACATTTCAAAAAAGGTGTGATGACGTGCGGTGTAACCTACATTTTCAAGGTCATTATGCTTGCCGCCCGCTCTAACACAGCGTTGTGACGACGTTGCCTTGGTGTAAGCACGTGCCTCTTGCCCCAAAAACGTCTCTTTAAACTGCACCATGCCGGCATTAGTAAACAACAAGGTGGCGTCATTAGCGGGCACTAACGAACTGGAAGGGACAATGTGATGCCCTTGCTTTTCAAAATAGCTTAAAAAAGCTGAGCGAATATCAGCGCTGCTTAAATTTTTCATTTCGTTAAAAACCTGCGTTAAGGCAATTGATTGAATAGTTCTCTAATCATGTCGAATGTAAATCCCTTGTGTTGCAAAAACCGTGTCCGTTTGGCTCGTTCTTTCATATCTGTTGGCGCATCTGAGCCATATTTCTTAGCGTGCAATTGAACCAACACATCATACCAATCGGGCTGTTGCTCAAACACGTCGTCAATGTTGGTGTCGATGCCACGCTCTTTTAATTCATACTGTATGCGACTTGGACCGTAACCTTTTTGTAGTCGGGATCGCGCATAACTTTCTGCAAAGCGTTGATTACTTTGCCAACCCTTACTGGCAAACTCGACCAATACATCATCAATTTCGTCTGTTTCAAAGTCTTTTTTTGCAAGCTTTTGCTTAAGTTCTCGCTGGCTATGTTCGCGCCTAGCTAGCAAAGCTAAGCAATGTTCCCTTAACTTTGCTGCGCGTTTTTTTTGTTCGTCGTTCAGGCCTCAGCGCCTTTTTCGCTCGCTTCTTCTACCCCTCTGGTAGACGGCTCAAACGGTTTTTTTTCTGGCAGCAGCGCTAAGCGAATATTAGCTTCTAGCTCGGCCGCTTTATCTTTATTTTCTTTGAAAAAGACTTTCGCATTATCTTTACCTTGACCAATTTTAATGCCTTCATAACTGTACCAAGAGCCTGCTTTTTCCACTAAGTCCAGACTGACACCTAAATCAATTAATTCGCCTTCTCTTGACACACCTTCACCGTAAAGGATTTCAAATTCTGCCTTTTTAAACGGTGGCGCCACTTTGTTTTTTACTACTTTGACACGGGTTTCATTACCTAAAATTTCATCACCTTTTTTAATTGCCCCAATTCGACGGATATCAAGTCGAACCGATGAGTAAAACTTGAGTGCATTACCACCTGTCGTCGTTTCAGGGTTACCAAACATTACCCCGATTTTCATCCGGATTTGGTTAATAAACACCACCAAGGTGTTTGAACGTTTAATATTACCGGTTAATTTACGTAACGCCTGTGACATCAAACGCGCCTGTAAACCCACGTGATGATCGCCCATGTCCCCCTCAATCTCTGCTTTTGGCGTTAACGCCGCAACGGAGTCAACGACCACCATATCAACAGCACCTGAGCGTACCAACATATCGACAATTTCTAAGGCCTGCTCGCCTGTATCGGGTTGCGATACCAACAATTCATCCATATTAACGCCAATTTTATCGGCATACACTGGGTCTAGTGCGTGCTCAGCATCAACAAAGGCTGCTGTACCCCCCGCTTTTTGACACTGTGCAATAGTTTCGAGGGTTAAAGTCGTTTTACCGGATGACTCTGGGCCATAAATTTCTACCACACGGCCGCGCGGTAAACCACCTACGCCTAGCGCCACGTCCAAGGCGATCGAGCCGGTTGAATAGGTTTCAATGTCGGGAATCGCAGTGCCGTCACCCATCCGCATAACGGAGCCTTTGCCAAACTGTTTTTCAATTTGTAATAACGCGGCACTCAGTGCTTTTTTCTTGTTCTCATCCATTTGCTATCCCCTTTATAAAGCCCCTGCTTCATGCAAAAGCGGTTATCTTAATTAATCGTAAATTATCACACAAACTAGGCGATCATTATAAGGGTTTTCTACCTTAAAGATGCGCTTTACGAGAGACTATCGATCATCAATTGCAAGGCCGTCTCTACGGCCTGTTGACGAACTTTTTCGCGGTCACCGTTAAAAATCTTTTTAAAGCTGCGTGACTCCAATGTTACCTGTTTAACCGCAAACCATACCAGGCCTATTGGTTTATCCGGCGAACCACCTGATGGACCGGCTATGCCCGTAATAGACAGCGCCATACTTGCATTAAATACGCTTTGAGCTCCGTCCGCCAACTGTTCGGCAACTTGCGAACTAACTGCGCCAAATTGTTCGAGCTGTGTTGCGTCCACGTTAAGCAAATCCCGCTTCGCGTTATTGCTGTAACAAACCACACTCCCCATAAACCATTGGCTACTACCAGCCAGATCCGTCAGCACTTTTGATAACCAGCCACCACTACACGACTCTGCCACAGCCAGTGTTTTATTTTGCTTTAATAGTAATGCAGCCAGCTGTTCACATTGTTCAGTTATTTTATTATTCATCATTTTTAACCTTTTAATACCTGTCAATAGTCCAATAAAATACGCTGCTAATCTGCAAGCTTGTTAAACTACCCTTATGTCGCCTAATGTAACAATAAATAGCAAAGAAACGCCAATGATGCAGCAGTTTTTGCGCATTAAAGCCGATTACCCCAACACCCTTTTGTTTTACCGTATGGGCGATTTCTATGAGCTTTTTCATGATGATGCTGTAAAAGCGTCAGCACTACTGGGGATTACCTTAACCAGTCGCGGAGAGTCCGCCGGTAAGCGTACGCCGATGGCTGGCATACCGCACCACGCCGCGGATGGCTACTTAGCCAAGTTATTAAAAGCTGGCGAGTCTGTCGCCATGTGCGAGCAAATCGGTGACCCCGCCTTATCCAAAGGCCCTGTTGAACGCAAAGTTGTTAGGGTGATCACGCCCGGTACATTAACCGAAGAATCGCTGCTCGATGCTGTCAAAGACAGCCTGTTGTGCGCAGTGGCGGTGAAAAAAACAATCTTTGGCCTCGCCACAATTGACCTAGCCAGTGGACGCTTTTTTTTACAACAATTAACCAGCGAAGAATCGCTAAAAACTGAAATTGCGCGGATTAATCCCGCTGAATTATTGATCAGCGAAGACAGCCGATTGGACCCCTTATTTAAAAACCGAGCCGGCCTAAGTCGCCTAGCCGATTGGCACTTTGATCAACAAACGGCCAAACGTCTTTTGTGCAAACAATTTGGCACAAAAGACCTCAGTGGGTTCGGTTGCGATTCTGCATCCTTGGCCATTTCTGCTGCTGGCGCCTTATTACACTACCTTAAAGGTACCCAGCAATCGGCTTTACCGCATTTACAATCGATGCGGCTTGTTCAGGACAGCGACCACATCAAAATGGATGCCGCCACTCGGCAGCACCTTGAGTTGGACTACCACCCATCCGGTAATTTAAGCTTCACACTGTTTGGCTTGCTCAATCGCTGTAAAAGTGCGATGGGGTCACGGTTATTGCGCCGCTGGATCCACTTACCTTTAAGGCAACAATCGGTCATTGAACATCGCTACTTGGCGATTGAACAGTTACAACAAGCTGATCAGCTAGAACCCATACAAGCCCACCTAAAATTAACCGGCGATATTGAACGCATTAGCAGCCGTATTGCACTATTGACGGCCAGGCCACGTGACCTTGTGGTTTTACGGCAAACTCTATCCGCGCTACCTGATATTAAAAATCTCCTAGCAAAGCTCGACGCGCCAAGGCTAAAGACGCTACACCAGCAAATGGGCGAACACCAAGATTTGTACCAGCTGCTAGAGAAGGCCATCGTTGAAAATCCACCAGTATTAATCCGCGACGGCGGTGTTATCGCCAATGGGTACAATCAAGTACTCGACGACTTTAGAAACACCAGTGCCAATGCAGATCAATTTTTACTTGATTTAGAGCAAAACGAGCGCACAAAAAGTCAGCTGAGTAACTTAAAAGTTAACTACAATCGGGTGCACGGGTACTATATTGAAGTACCACGCGCTCAAGCTGACCGGGTGCCCGAACACTTTATTCGCAAACAAACCTTAAAGAACGTTGAACGCTACATCACACCTGAATTAAAAGCATTTGAAGACAAGATTCTCAGCGCCAAAGAACAGGCGCTGTCGTACGAAAAACAACTATACCTAGAGCTGCTCCAAAGTTTTTCAACGCGGTTGAGCGACATTCAGGCCTGCGCTGAAGCACTAGCGGAAATTGATGTCTTAAGCAATTTTTCTGAAAGGGCATTAACCTTAAACTATAGCCGCCCCCACCTGACTAACACCCCGGGCTTTAACATAAAACAAGGACGCCACCCGATCGTTGAGAGCGTGTCTGATGCACCATTTGTAGCCAATGATATTGACTTGAATGCTGAACGGCGGATGCTCATTATCACTGGGCCAAACATGGGTGGTAAATCGACCTATATGCGGCAAATTGCGCTCATCACCTTGATGGCCTATTGCGGTTGCTATGTGCCAGCCAGTGAAGCGGTTTTAGGCCCCGTAGACCAAATATTTACCCGCATTGGTGCCTCGGATGACCTGGCAAGCGGACGCTCTACGTTTATGGTGGAAATGTCGGAAACCGCTAATATTTTGCACAATGCCAGCGATACTAGCTTAGTCTTAATGGATGAAGTCGGCCGCGGAACCAGTACCTTCGATGGTTTATCGCTGGCTTGGGCCTGCGCGCATTATTTATCAACAAAAAGTCGGCCCTTCACCTTATTCGCAACGCATTATTTTGAAATGACTTCACTCGCAGAAAGCGTCTCATCGGTTGAAAATATTCATTTGGATGCGATGGAACACGGTGACGATATTGTTTTTTTACATGCCGTAAAAGATGGTGCGGTCAGTCAAAGCTATGGTCTACAAGTCGCCGCACTCGCTGGCGTACCTAAAACCGTTATTGCCAGCGCACGAAAAAAACTCGTCAGCTTAGAGTCACAACAAAAAACAATTATTAATGCACAAAGCGATCAAATCGATCTGTTTGAGCAAACGACCAACAGCGAAGCCCTTGCCTTTATTCAGCAATCGACACCGGATGAAATGACACCCAAAGCCGCCCTTGAAGCTTGGTATACCTTAAAAAGCTTGGTCGACTAAGGCTTTATTACCAACCCAAGTGCTTAAGCAATTCCTTGGCTGGTACAAAACCTGGTACCAAGGTGCCATCATCAGCAATGATGGTTGGCGTACCATTAACGGCAAAAGCTTGTGCTAATTGAATGTTTTCACCTATCGGGTTATCACACGTTTTACTCACCACTTTATCATTCAGTTTAGCATCGGTGAGCGCCTGATTACGATCCGCCGCGCACCACACAGAAACCGCTTTATGGTACGACTCTGTATTGGGCCCTGACCTAGGGAACAATATGTAACGCACACTGATACCTGCGTCGTTATAGCTTTTTAGATCGGCGTGTAATTTTCGACAATAGCCACAATCAATATCTGAAAAAATGGTTACCGTATGTTGTGGGTTTTTGGCAGGGAAAATAATCATTGTCTTACTATCAACTTTTTCCAGTGCCGCTAAGCGTACTTTTTTAAGTGCTTGCTCAGTGACGTTTTCACGGCTTTTCAAATCGACCATTTCACCTTGGATAATATAACGGCCATCACCCGATGCATAAATGATGCGAGCACCAACAGCTACTTGATATACGCCTTTTATTGGCGTTTCAGATACATTATCCGCAGTAACCCCTGGAATAACGTTAGAAATACTATTAGCAATTTTTGACGCATCTGCCAATGCCATTTCACTGCACAATAAACCAACCAACATGGCCATTAACAACTTTTTCATCCTATCACCCTTAACTGTCAGATTAACTCGATTTTAACTTAGCAGACTATTAGACACGTTTAAACGCGAAAAACATACATGGGGTTTAAGTTTTTTAACCTCGAGGATGAAATTTTGTATGAATATCCTTTAACCGCTCACGCGCGATATGGGTATAAATTTGAGTCGTCGACAAATCACTGTGGCCTAATAGTAATTGCACCACCCTTAAATCAGCCCCATGATTAAGCAAATGGGTTGCAAAAGCGTGGCGTAAACTATGTGGGGAAATAACTTGCTGTATACCTGCCAGCCCAGCATAACGTTTGATTACATGCCAGAAAGCCTGGCGCGTCATACTCGTTCCACGCGTCGTTGGAAACACACTGTCAGTTTTTTTTTGGCCTAAAATTTGTAAACGTTTATCCGTGATAAAATCCTGCAACCAGATAAGCGCCTCTTCTCCAACCGGTACCAAACGGTCTTTATTACCTTTGCCGGTAACGCGAACCAAACCCTGCCTAAAGTTAATCTGAGATAAGGTCAAACCAACCAACTCACTCACTCTAAGCCCCGTCGCATAAAGTAACTCCAACATCGCCCTATCGCGAAAACCAAGTGCAGTATTGACATCAGGCGCTTGCAATAAATTCTCAACATCTTTTTCAGATAAGGTGACCGGCAGTGGGCGACCCAACTTAGGCGCGTCGATCATCGCGGTGGGGTCTTCAGTTAATTGACCTTCGCGCACACCATAAACATAAAAACGCTTCAAACTGGATAAAAATCGGGCTGATGAACGGGCTGATATGCCCCGTGATAACCGTTCGGCTAAATAAGCGGAAACATCCGATGAATGCGCTCGGTGTAGTGTTTTGTCTTGTTTTTTGAGCCAAATCGAAAACTGATTGAGGTCGGAGCGATAGGCTGCCACGGTATGCTCACTCAAACCATACTCAACCCATAAAGCGTCAAGAAACACACCCACCTGATCTAACTGATTTTGTTTGCTTGTTACCATTTAAGCATTCTAGCAATTAGCGTCCGTTTATTGCCAAGTAGTTTCTTAAACAAAAAAAGGTCGGTTAAACCGACCTTTTTTGCTTGTTATAAAAAAACCTTACAGTTTTTCTTTAATACGCGCTGCTTTACCACGTAGTTCACGTAAGTAATACAATTTAGCACGACGTACTGAACCGCGTCTTTTAACTTCAATGCTGTCGATCAATTTACTGTATGACTGAAACACACGTTCAACGCCTTCACCATGAGAAATTTTACGCACGGTAAACGCGGAATTTAAGCCACGGTTACGCTTTGCAATAACAACACCTTCAAAATTCTGTAGACGTTCGGTGGTGCCTTCTTTAACTTTTACTTTAACAATAACGGTGTCGCCTGCACTAAATGATGGCAGCTCTGCAGTCATTTGTTCAGCTTCTAGTTGTGCAATTATATTACTCATTTTTTATTCCTCAGTTTTCAACTGTTTACTTATTCAATTGTTTTATCTTCCCAACCAATATAAACCTAGCTTAATCGTTATTATCAACCCATTCAGCTTTATATTCATCGAGCAATAATCGTTGGTACTCACTTAACTCTTTTATCTCAAGTAAATCCGGCCGCTTAAGCCAGGTTTTACCCAAGGCTTGCTTTTCACGCCAAGCCGCAATTTTTGCGTGATCACCACTCATCAACACTTCAGGTACCGTCTGACCGTTAACTGTCTCTGGCCTCGTAAAGTGAGGGTGATCCAACAAGCCATCTACAAAAGAATCCTCTATTGCAGACAGCTCATGCCCCAATACGCCCGGAAGCATTCTTGAGACCGCGTCGATAAGTACCAGTGCGGGCAACTCACCACCGCTTAATACAAAGTCACCTATCGACCATTCTTCATCCACATAAGAGGTTAACAATCGCTCATCAACCCCTTCATACCGCCCTGCCAATAAAATCAACCGCGGCATTTGCGATAAATAGTTAACACCTTGTTGATCTAAACGTCGCCCCTGGGGACTCAGGTAGATCACCTTAGCAGGCGCGTCACTTGCTTGTTGAGCCGCCTCAATCGATTTTTTTAACGGCCCAACCTTCATTACCATACCTGGCCCACCACCAAAGGGTCGATCATCAACCGTTCGATGCTGATCCTCGGTAAAGTCTCGAGGATTCCATGTCTTTAACTCAAGCCGCTGATCTATAATCGCTCGTCCGACGACACCCATAGAGGCTGTCTGCTCAACCAATTCCGGAAACAATGTTATTACATCGAATCTCATCTGGCTTAAAAGTCAGCGTCCCAATCCACGACCATCTTTTTTTCACCTAGATCAATTGATTTAATCACCTGATCCATAGCAAACGGTATCAACCTTTCTCTGTCACCTTGAACAACCATGACATCGTTAGCCCCGGTTTCTAGCATTCGTTCGATAACCCCATATGCCTGACCCTCACTTGACATGACTGTTAAGCCCACCAAGTCTGACCAGTAATATTCATCATCAGCCAGTTTTTTCAATTGGTCAGAGGGGATATAAATATCACACCCAATCCAAGTTTCAGCTTCATTTCTGTCATCAACGCCCTCTAATTGGACAATGATGGTTTTTCCATGTGCTTTACCGGCCTTTAACTTAACAGGCTGGCGTACTTTATTACGTTCGATATACCAGGGTTGGTAAGACAATATATTTTCTTTGTCTTCTGTGTTGGCATAGACTTTCAGCCAACCTTTTATTCCAAAAACACCTGTAATATTGCCTAACTGCAACCATTTTTTACCGTCTTCTTTGACAGAAGAACGGTCTAACTCGGACATATTAGGCGGCTGCTTCGACAGCCTCTTTAATTAACTTGTTAACACGTTCAGTCGCTTGGGCACCTTGAGTTACCCAATGATCAATACGCGCTGAGTCCAGCGTCAAACGTACTTCACCGCCAATTGCTCTAGGATTGTAATATCCCACGCGTTCTATATAGCGACCGTCGCGACTTCTGCGACTATCTGCAACTACTACGTGATAGAAAGGGCGTTTTTTTGCACCGGTTCTTGAAAGACGTATCTTTACCATTTATTTTCCTTTGAATTCTGTTTTATAAAACTTAAATAAGTTAACTCGTTAATTTTACGCGAATTATTTATCCGGGTGAAGTTTTTTTAGCCACATAGCGGTATTTTTTCAAAAAGCATTGCCTTTCATCGGCATTCTTATATAAAAAAACCACCTATGCCCGTGTATTAATAGCTAAAAAGGAAAGCCTTGGCCCTGCCCCATCTGCCCTTTTAATCCGCGCATCATTTTAGCCATACCGCCTTTCGACATTTTTTTCATCATCTTTTGTGCCTGTTTAAATTGTTTTAACAATTTATTGACATCCTGTACCTGCAAACCAGCACCACTGGCTATCCGCTTTCTTCTAGAGCCGTTGATTAAGGCAGGAAACACGCGTTCCTTGTTAGTCATTGAGTTTATTAACGCCACTTGCCGACTAAGGTCCTTATCATTCACTTGACTTTTAACCGCCTGCGGCACATTCGACATACCAGGGATTTTATCCATCATCGCGCTCATACCGCCCATTTGCTGCATTTGCGACAATTGATCTCGGTAATCAAACAAATCAAAACCTTTGCCCTTTTGTAATTTTTTAGCGAGCTTATCTGCCTTTTCTTTATCGACATTGCGTTCTATTTCTTCAACCAAGCTCAACGCATCGCCCATGCCAAGCAGGCGTGAAGCTACCCGATCTGGGTGAAAAGGCTCTAACGCGTTAACTTTTTCGCCGACGCCTAAGAATTTTATTGGTTTGCCCGTTATTTGACGAATGGATAACGCTGCGCCACCGCGTGCGTCACCGTCAGTTTTAGTTAGCACCACCCCCGTTAACGGCAAGGCCTCGTTAAAGGCTTTAGCTGTATTTGCAGCGTCTTGTCCGGTCATGCTATCGACTACAAACAAGGTTTCAGCTGGATTAATTGTCGAATGTAGCTGACTAATTTCAGCCATCATTTGCTCATCAATATGCAAGCGACCTGCGGTATCCACGATCAATACATCGCAAAACTGTTTGCGCGCTTGCGCCATCGCTGCGTTGACAATATCAACCGGTTTTTGCTTTACATCACTCGGAAAAAACACCGCATTTACTTCACCGGCTAATGTTTGCAGCTGATCAATCGCCGCTGGGCGATAGACGTCAGCACTGACCACCATGACCGATTTTTTTTCGCGTTCTATTAACAAACGCGCTAGTTTTGCCACTGTCGTTGTTTTACCCGAGCCTTGCAGACCCGCCATCAAAATAACGGCAGGCGGAGCAACAGACAGGTCTAACGATTCATTCGCTTGACCCATCAACTTAACTAATTCTTCGTTGACAATTTTAAGCATCGCCTGGCCTGGCGATAAGCTTTGCATGACATCTTGACCCAAGGCGCGAACTTTAACGGCATCGGTAAAATCGCGCACCACCGTTAATGCCACGTCAGCTTCCAGCAAGGCCATTCTGACCTCACGTAGGGTATCTTTTATATTTTCTTCAGTCAGTCTAGCCTGACCCCTAATACGCTTAAAGCTCGCGTTTAAGCGGTCGGTTAAATTTTCAAACATGTTTTTTACCTTTGCTGTTATTGCTGTTATTGCTGTTTATTTTCGCACGTCTTGTTATCTTATGCAGGTGATTTTTCCCTTTTGCTTATCGAACACCGGCAACTCGAAAACTCACGCAACAGAATACTTCTACCCAAGACAAGTTTATGACACACTATACTTATGTTTTTTTCTGTCACTCTTTTTAACGCGCTAAGCATCGTTACAGCTGCTATTTATTTTTGCAGCGCTAGTCTAATCGCTTTTAACATTATTCGAAATCAATCGATAGGCAACCCACGCGCATGGTTTTTAACGAGCGCCATTATTGCTATCGGTTTGCACATTTTATTGGTGACTTACAGTATTAGCATTCATCGAGCGATACCGAATGATTTATTCAATATGCTATCACTCGTTTTTTTGCTGATTAGTGTTTTATTCTGTTTCTCGGCTATGTCTCAGTCAATCGAAACATTGGCGCTCATCGTCTTTCCTTTTTCTGCTATCGCTGTTTTGCTTAACGTCGGCAATCAAGCCGCGCTTGGTGCCACGGCTACATACGAAGGCGCGGTTCAACTGCATATTTTACTGTCTATTTTGTCATACAGTTTGCTGACCGTGGCTGCGTTTCAAGCCATTATGTTGTCCATCCAAGAGAAACAACTGCATAATCGACAACCGGGCCCATTGATCAATGCCCTACCACCTTTGCAATTGATGGAAAAACTATTATTCCAATCTTTATTAGCCGGGGTGTTATTGCTAACGTTAGCGCTAGGCACGGGGTTTGTTTTTTTAGACGATCTATTCGCGCAACACCTGGCACACAAAAGCATCTTATCCGTTATCGCTTGGCTGGTGTTTAGCACCCTCATTTGGGGGCGACACTATTTAGGCTGGCGGGGGCAAAAGGCGGTGAAATTTACCTACGTTGGCTACGTTGCTCTAATGTTGGCCTACTTTGGTAGCAAATTTGTATTGCAATTAGTGTTACAGCAAAGTTAACGCTTAATCTTTTTTTCTAACTCCAGCAACAGCCCATCGCACGCATCCTCAATAAGGTCTAATACCCGCTCAAAACCATTTCCTGGACCATAATACGGATCAGGGACTTCCTTTAAAGGGGTGTGTTTAGCAAAGTCCAATATGAATTTTATTTTATGCCTGTGCTCTTTTGGACATGACTCAAGCGTTAGGGCGTGGTTGTCTTTATCGGCCACTAATAAGTAGTCGAACTCTTCAAAATCATAGTCATCAAGCTGCCTAGACGTTAAATCACGTATATCTACGCCTCGAGTAAGCGCCGCTTGTATTGATCTAGCATCCGGGCTTTTGCCGACATGGTAGGAATGCGTCCCGGCTGAGTCCACACTGACAAGGTCTTGCCAACCTTTATCAGCCAGCTTCCGTCGAAAAACACCGTGCGCCGTCGGTGAACGACAAATATTGCCCATGCAGATAAACAGTACTTTAATCATGCGTTAAGTAAGCCATTGACCCGATCCAAATCCTCTTGCGTATCAACCCCCGCTGCCGGCACTTGATCTACCGCGGGAACATAAATTTTCTCACCCATAGCCAAAATACGCAGCTGCTCCAAGGACTCAATTTGCTCAAGCGTACTAATTGGCCACGTAACATAGCGACGCAAAAAACCGGCGGTATAGCTGTAGATCCCGATATGCCTGAAATGACTATGCTGATACGTTGTTGGCCCAGCTGGGTACGCCTCACGATCCCAAGGGATCGCGGCTCGACTAAAATAAAGCGCATAATCCTGCTGATCCCTCACCACTTTAACTGCATTGGGATTGATTACTTCCTTAGGGTCTAAAATAGGCGCGCACAAACTAGCTACCTGCGCCAACTGTTGATCAATTAGCGCTGCTGCTGCCTTATGGATTAATTCGGGAGGAATAAGCGGTTCGTCACCTTGGCAATTAACGATAATAACCTCGTCACCCCAAGCTAACTTATTTGCCACCTCGGTTATGCGTTCGGTACCACTTTTATGTGACTTAGCTGTCATAAGCGCATGGAAACCGGCTTGCTTAACACAATCAACGATACGCTCGTCATCCGTTGCGACGACAATCTCATCAGCTCCTGCCATTGCCGCTTTTTCACACACGTGCAAAATCATCGCCTTACCAGCAATTTTAAGTAGCGGTTTTGCAGGCAGTCTAGACGAAGCGTAACGGGCCGGAATAACGACTTTAAATGCGTTCAAGTGCTGCTACCTTAGCTTCTCGGTTTCATCAGACGATAACTTGCGCGCATCATCGATAAGCATAATAGGTATCTCATCTCGAATAGGGTACGCTAAACGGCAGCCTAAACAGACGAGCTCTTGCTGTTCTTTAATGTGCTTCAAGCCTGATTTACACGCAGGGCAGGCCAAAATATCGAGTAATTTTTTATCCATCAGTTCTCTCTTTTAAAAGGCTTAATAAACTTAAGCCAAATGTTTCTGTCATTTGAGCTCGAACAGGTACATACCAATGGTTCTGCTCGGCAATTAATGTGCATTTGACCGCGTCTTTTTCTGTCATTAAAACCGGCTTCTGGTCAGCAAAGTTTATATCTTTTTCAGTATAAGCGTAATGATCTGGGAAAACATGCTGTTCAAAAGTTAAGCCAAACTTTTTTAGGTGTGAAAAAAAACGTGACGGGTTACCTAAGCCAGCAACTGCGTGGAATGGCTGTGCGGCAAAACTGTTTAACTCGACCTCATCTGACTCAGCTAAAAGTCTAACTGCTTCATTTCCCTCAATCTTTAACGGGTGCTCGCCAGTGTTTGCCAAGCCGTTACAAACGATAAAATCGACTGTTTTTAATCGTTCCACCGGTTCGCGTAAAGGCCCTGCAGGTAATAAATATCGATTGCCGTAACGACGTTCGCCATCGACCAACACAATCTCAATATCGCGTTGCAGCGCATAATGTTGCAAACCATCGTCTGAAATAATGATATTACAATGATAGTGATCCATTAGCGCTTGCGCACTTTGCGCGCGATTCGGTCCAACTGCTACGGGGCAGCCAGTCCGCCTAGCGAGTATTTTCGCTTCATCGCCGACCACTCTTGAGTCGCTATCGGCCCTTACTTGCTGCGGCCAGTTTGATGCTTCTCCACCGTAACCACGGCTGATAATACCCGGGGAATAACCCGCCGACTTAAGTAATTCAGCAATCCAAATAACCAACGGCGTTTTACCTGTCCCACCGACCGTAATATTTCCAACCACAATAACCGGTACCGACAAGCGTGTTGCCGCCAACCAGCCGCGTCGATACAGCACTCGACGCAAACGGACAAGCATTCCAAAAACCCAGGCCAAAGGAACGAAAAACAAGGCAATGGGGCGCCGCCCATACCACATGCTGTCGAAAAAACGATTCATTTTGTAACTCATGCTACATTGCGTTGTATTATTATTTTTGGACTGGCGGCTTCGGCTCATTCGCCGCGAAAGTTATGTTCACTAAGCCTAATTGACTAGCCGCATCTAACACCGTCATAACCGATTGATGCGTCGCCTTACCATCGGCACTTATTAACAAAGGCATATCTTTTTGATCAGCAGCCGCCTGTTTAATGGCGTGTTTGACCGTCTCCAAACCAGAATTAACGATTTCTTTTTGATTAATATAAAAGCGGTTACTTGAATCTATGCTGATTTCCAATACTTGTTCAGCTTTTTTTTGTTCACCGGCGGCCTGTGGCAGCTCAATATTCAACTGGGTTTCGCGATCAAAGGTCGTGGTCACCATGAAAAAGATAAGCAACAAAAAAACCACATCAATCAAGGGTGTTAAATTCAGATCGAGCTCTTCTCGATTTTTTCGCCTAAAATTCATTGGTTTTACTCACGGTCACCGCGCATCATTTCAATCATTCTGACCGCCTCATCTTCCATTCTAATCACCAACTCATCGACCCGCCCTCTAAAGTAGCGATAAAAGATCAAGGCAGGAATCGCAACCGTTAAACCCGATGCGGTCGTAATAAGTGCCTGAGAAATACCTTCAGCCAATACACTAGGGTCACCGACACCGTGGGCCATAATCGCAGTAAACACTTTGATCATACCAATCACGGTTCCAAGTAAGCCTAATAACGGCGTAATGGATGCAATCGTACCGAGTGTATTGAGGTACTTTTCAAGGTCATGTACAACTTGACGCCCGGCTTCTTCAATGCTTTCTTTCATAATCTCACGGCCATGCGTTTGATTTATGATACCCGCCGCTAGAACACGCCCAAGTGGAGAACTAACCGATAGGGAATGCACCCGCGACTTATCCAATTGGTTAGCTTTATATAACCGCCAAACAGATGATACCAAATTATCTGGGGTGATTTTTTTTCTACTTAACGACCAAAACCGTTCACCGATAATAGCTAAAGAAATAACCGAGCAGGCCACGATAGGGACCATCAACCAACCACCTTGCATTAAAATTTCAAGCACAATACCCTCTGTTCAAAATTATCCAATAAACCATCATATTACTTTATTTTTTACCCGACGACGACCTTAACACTGCGCATAAACAAAAGATAAAAAAACAGCTAGGGTTGCCAACTCCAAAACCGTGTATACCTAGACCTATAACCTTCGATTTGCAGAGGTTTATAATTTTTAAAACTAACGCTTATGGCCCCATCTTTCGCACTATCAAATGTTTCCACCCCTTGTTTTTTATAACGACGCAACACTTCGGGTCTTGGAAAAGCAAAACGATTTTTATAGCCGACGGGGAAAAGTACAAATTTTGGACTAACTGCTTTGATAAATTCTGGAGTAGAGGATGTTTTACTGCCGTGATGCGGTGCAATCAACACATCAGCCTTCAGCTTGTCAGGAAAATACTGGAGCAATGACCGCTCCATCGGTTTTTCTATGTCCGCAGGCAATAAAACACTGCCATTGGTCGAAGAAACCTTAAGCACGCAGGAGGCATTATTGCCGGTAAATAAATTCGAGCTATACGGGCTTAAAAACTCAAAGATAACACCATCCCATTGCCAGCTCATACCCTGTTCGCAAGCTTGTACTGACTCACCTTGATATTGATCCGCCACACTGCTTAGCACACGATCAACAACCATGGATTGCAGCATGGTGTTAGCACCACCAGCGTGATCATTATCACCATGACTGATCACTAATGCGTCAATTTTTTCTATGTTTTGCGCCTGTAAATAAGGCAGTACGACGGTTGATGTTAGGTCAGTTTTTTCATTGTATTTAGCACCCGTATCAAACACCAGGGTGCGTTCTTTTGTTTGAATAACGGCCGATAAGCCCTGCCCTACATCTAATAAAGTGAGTGTATACTCCGAGGCTTGTAAACCATCGGTTTTCATTGGAAAAAAAAGCGGTATAAAAAACAGATAAGCCACCGGTTTCGCCAGCAAGCCTTTCGGCAATAATGCCAAAACAGCACCTAATAACGCCAACAAACAAGCCCACAAAGAAACTTGAGGCACCTGTAGGTATGCATACTTAACATCAGCCAAAAACTGTAGCACCAACCACAAATAAGCAATTAAGCCATCCACCAACAATAAACCATTGATCGCCAAAAAGTCATTGATTAAACCCAACAGCGACACTAATAATAGTAAGGGTACGACAGCAAAACTAACCCACGGTACCGCCAACACATTAGCCAGCGGTGACACTAAAGAGACTTGTTGAAAAAAATACAGCACTAACGGCAGCAAACCCATGCTTATCCACAACTGTAACCGAAGCATTTGATAAATCAAACGCAGTCGCTTAAAACGGCCAACAAGCATAAATAAAATAACGGCAACTGCTGCAAATGATAACCAAAACCCCGCCGACATAATGGACAAGGGGTCATAAAACAAGACGGCTATCAAGGCTAATGAAATAACATGGAATGGCGAATAGTAGCGTTGCCAATAGATCCCGGCATAGATAACAAACAGCATTATCAAAGCGCGTTGCGTCGGCACCGCAAAGCCTGCTAATGCCGCGTACAGTGAAGCCACCATAAAAGCGATAACAATTGCGTATTGTAAAATCCGCCGACTTGTTACTCTAAATCTAAGACCTAGCCATCGTACTAAGCCAAATACTAAAGCACTGACTAAGCCAATATGTAAACCTGAGATGGCGATCAAGTGCGAGGTGCCTGTTTTACGAAAGACCGCCCATTGTTGCTGGGTAATAGCCCCTCTATCACCCAACAATAATGCCTTTATTACACCACTGTGGGCATTATTGGGTAACGCCTGATCGACGCGATCGCGCAGGGCCTCGCGCCAATACCCCATATAATACGGCGATGCTTCACTGATACGATGATTATCCGCACTTTTACGCACGTAGCCGGTAGCGCCAATGTGTTGCTGAAACAAAAACTTCTCGTAATCAAATCCATGCGGGTTAGCCAAGCCATGGGGTCTTTTTAATTTAACCAGCAACCGCCATTTTTCTGATGAGCGCAGTTGAACACCCCGCGCATACCAATTCAATTTAACTTTAGTTGGAAACGAGCCCTGATATTTCGGACTGATCACGCGATCAACTTGAAAAACAAATTGACTAGACCTCCCCCCCTCTCTCGGCAAATCTATTATTTGCCCTTCTAGCAAAATATCTTCGCCTTCTAGGTGTTTACTTAACCTCGTATCCGCTATCGATAACGCATAAATCGCAGCCCATAGAAAACCAACTATAAAAAAACTTAAACCGGGCGACCATTTAAAAACGAGTAAAAGTAGCAGCACTGTAAAAAACAAAGTGCCATTATCAGGTAAACTATCCCAGACTAAAATTGAAGAAACCCCGAGGCTAAAAAACAGTGTGAATAGCTGAAATTTTTTCATTTAGCCGCATCCATGCTCTGCTACACTTATTAAAAATATCGATACAACTGTATGCCAAAACAATTTATAAAGAAATATTTTCCTAGCCCAAAAGCGATCAAAGAACATAAGCACTTAAAGGTTTTTGGCGACCTTCTACATGATCAAAATCTTTGGCACCTCAATCGCCGCTCATTTGCTGGCGCCATTGCCGCTGGGCTATTTATTGCCTTTATTCCATTACCCGCACAAATGGTAATTGCCGCTGCAGTTGCTATTATCATACGGGTTAATTTACCCGTTGCTGTCGCCACCGTTTGGATCACCAACCCAATCACTATGCCACCTATGTTTTACGCCGCCTTTTGGGTCGGCTCCTTACTGCTTGATGTACCCGCTAGTACGCAAGCGTTTGAGTTTTTTTTTGACGCCTTATTATCAAGCCTCGGCCATAACTGGAAACCTTTCGTACTTGGTTGTTTTGTACTTGGTACTACCTCTTCTGTTCTAGGCTATTTGTCTGCAAGAGCTATTTGGCGCTGGTTGATTATAAAAAAGTGGTCCATCCGGAAAAGAAAAGATTAAATAACCTCAGACTTTATTTAATTATTACCCCGCGTCCTTAATCACTGTAACCGCCTTTCTGCCTAGTCTTCATCAACACGCCGGGCAAGCAACACCGGGGTGAAGTAAACGCTAAATAACAAGAAGGCTAACAACCAAAGTACGCTCGATACATTCAGCCATAACACGTAATCCATTGGCATAAACAAGGGGAATAAGACTCTAAAAACAACGGCTCCATTGATCAGTAAAAACGCTAAAACAATAAGCCAATTTGCCTTAATAGCTCGCCCAGTATGCCCCAATGAAACTCGACACATCATCCCCAGTGTTAGCACACCAATTGAACCCACCGTCATTGCATGCAAGGCCAGTTGCGATGAGCCTATATTTAAAAGGGATAAAGCGTCCAAGCCAATACCTAAGACCATCCACAGGTAACCACTAAATAAAACTAACAACATGGGCTGTTTAAAGGCCTCCGTAGAAGACCAAGCCATCATACGAATGGCATTACTTAACACGGCAACTACCGAGACAAGCAAGAGAGCATTTGAATCATCATAAAAAGCCTTTAAAACCACAATCGCAACGATGCTCAACACAGAAATCCATTCGATGACTGGCCAAACAAGGGGCACAGTGCCCTTGCAAGCAGAACGAATAAAAAAGGGGACAACGCGACCGGCAATGATGGCGATAAAAATTAAGATAATACCAATGGTAACGTGAAACAAACGTGTGACACCCACATTTGTCAATTGCAAAGTATCCATATGAAACAGGATATTAGCTACAAATAAACCCAGTAACAGCAATAATACAGGCGCATTTCTAAACGTTCTTTGCTGCCATATTGGCATGGCCAAACAAAGGATTAAATACGGCAAAAAAGCCAAATCAACTAACGCAATAAACCAGTCGTCAACCCAGTTGTTCATAAACGGCATCAGCCTGCCCAATAACCAAACAAGAACCAGGGAGGCGAGTTTTATACCGCTGGCCGTCTCTCTTCCGGTCCAGTTTTTAACTGCCGTTAATAAAAAACCACTGACGACAGCAACGGTATAACCAAATAGCATTTCATGCGCATGCCAGTTAAGCGGGGAATAATAATTTTGCGGAAATCCACCATGGGCGATAAGCCCACCCCATAGGGCAATAAAAACCACCGCCGATATGCCTGCTAATAGAAAGAAAGGCCTAAAACCCAGCGACCAAACTGCTGTTGTTGTCATATTTAACATCCATTTTAAACTCTGGTTTAACGTATCAGTCCAATAACCGGCCATTCTCGAGAGATAACACCCTGTCCATTTTGCTTGCCAAGTGTGCATCATGTGTCACCAATAACAAGCTGATGTTTAGCTCTTGATTAAGTGCCAACATCAGCTCGTAGATCTGCTCAGCTGTTTTTTTATCTAAATTACCCGTAGGCTCATCGGCTAAGATACACTTCGGCTTAGTCACCAAGGCCCGCGCAATCGCCACTCGCTGACGCTCACCACCCGACAGCTCGCCAAAACGGTGCTCAACGCGGTGTTCTAGACCCACTTGCTGCAGCATTTTAAAGGCCTTTTCAGTTGCCGACGCCACATTTTCACCACCAATCAACAAGGGCATGCTAACGTTTTCTAAAGCACTAAACTCGGCTAATAGGTGGTGAAATTGATAAACAAAGCCGAGGCACTTGTTTCTTAACAAAGAGCGTTGCACCTCGGTTAGTTCAAATAAATTTTTACCATCCATCGACACCGTACCCGACGTTGGCTGATCTAAGCCACCCAGCAAATGCAACAAGGTACTTTTACCTGAGCCCGATGTCCCCATAATAGCAAGGCGCTCGCCCCGTGCTAAGGACAAGTCAATGCCAGTTAACACCGGCACCAACAAGGACTTTTCTCCAAACGTTTTCGTCAAGCCCGTGCAGCTTAATACGCTGTTATTATTCATAGCGTAGCGCCTCAGCTGGGTTTACTCGGGACGCCTGAAATGCCGGGTAAATGGTTGATAAAATCGACAAAATAAACGAGTAACTGGCTATGGTAGTGACGTCAGACCAGTCCAGTTTAGACGGTAAATCACTGATGTAATAAATTTCAGCGGGTAAAAACTGCACTTGAAAAAACTGTTCTATCGCTGGCACCAGGGTCTCGACATTCAACGCCAAGGCGACGCCACTGATGACACCCACCACCGTACCTATTAAACCGATCAGCGTTCCTTGCACCATAAAGACGCCCATCACCGAGCGGGGAGTAAAGCCAAGGGTTCGAAGAATGGCAATCTCAGAGCGTTTATCGGTAACCACCATGACCAAGGTCGAAACAATATTGAATGCCGCCACTGCAACGATTAACATTAGAATAATAAACATGACCCGTTTTTCGGTTTTTATCGCCTTGAAAAAATTGCTGTGCTCCATGGTCCAATTGGACAGTCTAAAGTTTGCCGGTAAGATTTTTGCAATTTGATGCGTAACCTGCGGCGCCATAAATAAGTCGTCTAATTTTAATCGAATGCCGCTGACGCCTTTGTTTAAACGCATTAGCTTAGAGCCATCAGCCAAATGGATGAGTGCTAAGTTGCGATCGTACTCGTACATACCTACTTCGAATAAGCCCGTCACTGTAAAACGTTTTAAACGCGGAAAAATGCCTGCGGGTGTGGGTGTAACCTGCGGTGTTATTACTGTTACCTTATCACCCACCCCAACACCTAAATAACGTGCGAGTTCTGCGCCTAAAATGATGCTAAAGTCACCCGCGGCCAATTGCGATACGTCACCCAGCACCATTTTTTCGCTTATATCAGACACCTGCCCTTCTTGTGCTGGCAAAATGCCGTGTAATAAACTGCCGCTCACCCGCTGATTAGCACTGAGCATTACCTCTGCTCTAACAAAGGGTGCCCAACCCTCAATCGCCTGTGAGCTCTGTAGGTTATCGCCTAGCTTTTGCCAGTCATGTAAGGCATTGCTATATTCAGACACGGTAATATGCGATGCCATACCTAAGATCTTCTCGCGCAACTGCGCTTCAAACCCATTCATCACTGACAACACAGTAATCAGTGCCATAACACCCAAGGCAATACCTAACATGGAGGTCATACTGATAAAGGATATAAACCCAGAGCGCTGTTTCGCTCGGGTGTAACGTAAGCCAATAAAAATTTCGAGGGGTTTAAACATATCGGATAATTAGAGCATAAATTAAATGTATTAGCCGCAATTGCGTAAAGAGAATTTTCAATGCTGTCATCAGGGGTGGTATATTTACGCACACTGTGACAGAGGAAATACAGATGACTTTACAAAAAATTAGCCTCACCTGCTTATTCAGCTTAATTGTGTTTAACAGCAATGCTGATGTCTTATTAATAGATCTGATCAACAAAGAACCTATTAACTCAGCCTCCGGTATACCACGGCCAACACAGGGTCAGTCGATGGAACAGGTTAAATTACTGTTTGGCGAGCCTAACAAAATTTACCCAGCAATTGGTGAGCCACCAATTTCACGCTGGAAGTATGCATCGTTTTCCGTGTATTTTGAGCATCACCACGTGATCCATAGCGTGGTCAATAAACCCAATAAGCCAACGCATTAAGGTCCCTTGCCCAACACGCTACTACAAAGAGCTGCCCCATTACGTGGTTTAAGCTGCATCAGTCGTGTATAAAAGAGGTTTAGGGCGCATCAATAGCCGCTAGCTTAAGCGGCTTTTTCCTAGCCGTTACTTACACAATCAATCATTGCTGTAAAACTCGTCACGCGCCATATCGACTAAAGCAAACAAATCAGACTCATCCCAGCCCTCTTGCATCGCCTGCGTCATATAAGATGATAATACCTCAGCCAAGGGCAGTTTAATACCTGATTCTCTTGCCGTCTGTAACACCGCAAGCATGTCTTTCTGTACGAGCTTCAACGAACCTTGCCCTTGGTCAAACCTCTGTTCTTTTGCCCGTGGCAGCATAAAGTCAATCACATGGTTCGGCGCAACACAATCACTCAACACCTTAAGAACTGTGTCTGCCTGATGCCCGCTGCGACCGGCCAGCGCTATAGCCTCCGCTATACCATTCAAGGTCGCTGCAAAGGTTAACTGATGACATAGCTTTAATAACTGCCCTTCTCCACTTTCCCCTAGGTAATGCACTTTATCGGCGAAGCTATTTAAAATAGGCAATACTTTTTTAAAAGACGGTTCATCCCCGCCAACCATCATCGCTAAACGGCCCGTTTCAGCCCACGGCGTAGAACCACTAATAGGCGCATCCAGAAACACCTTACCTTTGTTGATCGCCGCTTTGGCCAAGGTTTGGCATTGCCCCCTCGGCATGGTGCCTAGATCGACAATAATGCCTCCCGCAGACATGCTATCCAACAAACCCTGTTGCTCACAAATCACTTGTTCTGTTATATCGGCATGCGAAACACTAATAAAAACCAGCTTCTTGGAGGTACCCAGCTGCTTTAAATCGCTGGCCCGCCTAGCACCTGACTTAACAGCCAACTTAATTGCATCCTTAGACACATCATAAACAGTTAAGGGATACCCAGCCTTTAATAGCCTACTGACAATCGCTTGCCCCATCGCTCCCAAGCCAACAAAACCAATTTCAAATGAGTCCATTAATCATTCCCTTAAAAATTTCTGTTTATTTAAACACACGTTGTTTTGATAACGACCCCTAGCGCAATATTAACTATAAAATTAATTCGAACACACCCACCTTAATGTTTATGAGAAAATACGGCGGTCATCCATTTATTTTTTATACCGCATGCCACTTGCTACACCTGTATTACCCACCGACCTGAAGCAAACCATAGATTGGGGCACCTTTGACGGCTGCTCGGATGCGTTGGCCATTGCTAATGCAGGGCAAAATGCCAATCAATTATTACTGGTTATTTGCTGTGACACCCAGGCGGCACTTCGGTTAGAGCGCGAAATTCCTTTTTTCATCACTAACCAAACCCCGGTCATTCACTTTCCTGATTGGGAAGTACTGCCTTACGATAGCTTCTCCCCATTAGCTGAAATCATTTCCGACCGCTTACACACCTTATATCGTCTACAAACGCTCAGCAAAGGCATTCTAATCATCACGGTCGGCTGCCTATTACAGCGCCTTGCACCACGCGATCAACTGTTAAATGCCTGTTTTTTATTACACAAGGGAGATACGTTAAATATTGAACAAACGCGATTAAACTTCGATAAGCTGGGTTATCAAAACGTACCTGCCGTGCAACAGCATGGCGAATATTCCGTGCGCGGATCTATTCTTGATATTTTCCCCATGGGGAGCAAGCAGCCCTACCGAATTGATTTATTTGCCGATGAAGTCGAGTCTATCCGCACCTTTGATACCGATAGCCAACGCTCCATTGAACTCGTCACATCGATTCAGTTATTTCCTGCGCGAGAGTTTCCGGTTAACGACGACAGCATTCAGTTGTTTAGACGAAAGTTTCGAGAGCGCTTTAGCACCGTTTCCGATAAAAACCCTTTGTACCAGCAAGTATCTAAAGGCAATATGCCTAATGGGATCGAAAATTATTTACCGCTTTTTGTCGATCACACGGAATCCTTTTTTGACTACATTCCCAAGGCCACCTTAGTACTACACGGTGATATCCACACCGCCCGAAAAACATTTATCGGCCAAGTAAACGAACGATTCGAGCACCGACAAAACGACCTTCAACGCCCGGCATTGAGTCCCGACTTGTTGTTTCACACCACCGATGATTTCCAACATAGCATCGACCAATACCCAAGCGTCTCGTTGCATAGCCACCTGCACGAGGCTGACAAAACGCCCTTAATTAATGTTAAAGAAGATCACAATGCCAGCGCTCTTCATGCTCTGTTGTCCTTGCCGGAGCATAAGACCTTATTCGTTGCCGAATCAGCAGGACACCGCGAGACCATGCTACTGCAATTAAACAAACAGCAGGTTCGACCAAGCACAGTTAAAAGCTGGCAACAATTTATCACTGGCGAGCAATTAATTTGTATTACCGTTGCGGCTATCGATGAGGGTTTAAGTTTACCTAGTCTGAGTATCGTGACAGAAAACAACCTGTTCGGCACCCGCGTACAACAACGTAGGCGACGGCGCGCCTCATCAAGCCAACGCCTTGAAAACATTTTTAATAGCTTAGCCGAACTAGAGCTTGGCTCGCCCGTTGTCCACCAAGAGCACGGGGTGGGACGCTATATTGGTTTAAATCATATTGTTATCGATGATATTGAAACTGAATTCCTCACCTTGGAATACGCCAATAACGATAAGCTCTATGTACCGGTATCGTCACTCAATTTAATTGGCCGGTATATGGGCACCCAAGGCGATACGGCGCCGTTGCACAGACTAGGCAGCGATCAATGGGAAAAAGCACGCAAAAAAGCGCTCAAACGGGCACGCGATGTGGCAGCTGAGCTATTGGACATTCACGCCAGACGCGCTGCCAAGCCGGGACGTGCCATGTTAGTCGATACGGATGACTACGACACCTTCGCACGCGCTTTTCCTTTTGAAGAGACCGAAGATCAGGCCACGGCGATCGAACAAACATTGCACGACATGAGTCTGGCGAAGCCGATGGACCGTGTGGTGTGTGGTGACGTTGGTTTTGGTAAAACCGAGGTCGCGATGCGCGCCGCTTATACGGCTGCCTCTAACGGTTATCAAACCGCCGTATTGGTCCCAACAACTTTATTAGCCCAACAACATTACCAAAATTTTTCTGACCGCTTTGCTGATTGGCCGTTTCGAGTAGAGGTTCTGTCGCGTTTTATTAGCGCCAAGCAACAAAATCAAATAATAGACGATACCGCCGCTGGCAAGGTCGATATTTTAATAGGCACCCATAAATTGCTGCAAAAATCCTTGGCGTATAAAAACCTGGGGCTGGTCATTATTGATGAAGAACAACGGTTTGGCGTACGCCACAAAGAGCATTTTAAATCCATGCGCTCTGAAGTAGACATGCTGACTTTAACCGCCACACCTATTCCTAGAACGCTTAACCAAGCCATGTCGGGTTTGCGTGACATTTCGATTATCGCTACCCCGCCGCCAAACCGTCACGCAATAGAAACCTTTGTTTCTGAATGGAATAGCGCACTTATCCAAGAGGCATGCCAACGTGAAATACGTCGTGGCGGCCAACTGTTCGTTCTGCACAATGACATTGCCAGCATGGACAGGGTTATTCGCGATATCAAGGCCTTAGTGCCCGACGCATCCGTGCAAAAAGCGCATGGGCAAATGCGCGAAAGCGAGCTAGAACAAATCATGTTGGATTTTTATCACCACCGTTTTGATATTTTAGTCTCAACCACCATTATCGAAAATGGCATCGACTTACCCAACGCTAATACGATCATTATTAATCGTGCAGATAAACTGGGTTTATCACAATTGCACCAATTACGGGGCCGGGTTGGTCGCTCCCATCACCGAGCCTATGCTTATATGATTGTGCCGCCTGAAGGCGTGATGACTAAAGACGCCATCAAACGCATTGAGGCAATACAAAGCAGTGCCGATTTAGGCGCTGGCTTTAGCCTATCGACCCACGATATGGAAATTCGTGGTGCGGGCGAACTGTTGGGTGATAATCAAAGCGGTGAAATTCAAGAAATAGGCTTTACCCTCTACACCGAACTGCTCGATAACGCAGTCAACGCCATTAAATCCGGCAAGCAACCCGAACTCGAACAGCGTATTGATACCGGCCCTGAAATTGACCTGCACGCCAGTGCTTTAATCCCGGATGATTACCTGCCGGATGTACATACCCGCTTGGTGCTGTACAAACGAATTGCCAGCGCTGACAACAATGATGAGCTGCATGACTTACAAATTGAAATGATTGATCGCTTCGGCTTATTACCGGATAGCACCAAACATTTATTCGGTATTAGTGAGATAAAGCTTCAGGCTCAGCGTATCGGGGTGGATAAAATCACCTTTGCTAAATCAAACGGTCGCCTGCAATTCTCGGATCAACCACAAGTTGATCCAGCAAAAATTATTCAATTAATTCAAACCCAACCGCAAGTATTTCAATTAGATGGCCCACAAAAACTGCGTTTCATCAAAAAACTCGATAGCGTCGAACAGAAAGTAGCGTTTATACTCGAGCTCTTAGATTCAATAACTTTAGCCTCAAATTAATATGATGTTATTCAAATCAAAAATAGCGCTTATCACACTAGTCGTACTACTAAGCTACCCCGCCTTTTCACTGGAACAAATGCGCTGGTACAGTATTGAATACATTGTATTTGAACACAACAATGTTCCCAGTCAGTTGGCCGAGGAGTGGACAAAAGACCCCTTACACATGCCGGAGCACGCGAGAGAATTAAATACCCGTAGCGGCCAACAAGCCTTTAGCCCATTGGCCATCAACCAACAGCAATTACACGGCGTGTATAAACGCTTAACACAACTCAACGCCTATACGCCACTGCATCACGGGGGTTGGATTCAACCATTGGATGAATCAAGCCCGAAACTTGGCGTTCAAATACGGCAGCAACTTGGCCATAATCGGCTTGAAGGCAGTATCACCTTTCACCGTGGCAACTATTTGCATTTGGATATTGACCTTCAACTCAGCGATTCTAGCCAGGTATCCACTCTGCAACACGACAGCGCTTACCCGGCTCTTACCACCGCTACACGCTACCGACTGTTTGAGAGTCGGCGAATAAAAAGCAGCGAAAGCAATTATTTTGACCACCCCCGCCTTGGCGTTATCGCCATCGTCGAAGCGATTAATTCACCACTAGCCGCAGTAGAAACGAACGATTTAATTGACGAAAAGCAGTTGCAAGCGGGCGCCTTTGAAACGCGTGGAACAAATACTGACAGTAAAATTAATGAAAACTAGGTCTGATACGCCTGCTTAGTCATATTGTAATCAGACACAATCACATCTATCTCAGACTGCTGGTAGTCGCGCAAGCCGCTCACCACCATATCTTTTGTACCGTGACCAATCGACAGTCCATCTACGAACAAGTCAAATTCAAGTTTAACACTTCCTTTTTTGCCATCAACCTCCATCGACGCACCGGCAAACTCTAGCGTTAACTCACCGGCAGGAAAGTGATCGATATGCACCGCCATATCTTTGTAAATAATCAACGGCCGCGCCGGGTTGATCATCACCTTATTTTTCTTCATTAATTCAATTAAAATTTCAGGAAATGTTCGACCTGAAAATTGCACGTATTTTTCGATTAAACTATTAACGAATAGGGCGTCGTCTGTCTTTTCGCCCGAACGGTGGACCGTCATTTGTGGTTTATTATGTTGATCGACTAAGCAACAAACCGTCAAACTCGGGTCAGGCAAACTGATAACCGTTTGCTCTGTCACCATGCTTTCAAAGTCAAAGCGCATGGTTTGGCTAACACCCAACTCAACTAACGCCACCGCAAATAACAAATCGCCTGGTACACAAAAGCGTTTGGCGTCTATATCGTGGATGGGGTTAAAATCACCGGCAACTGATTTGGCAAAACGACTGGCTTGTTGTCGACTGAAGCTAACTTGTCGTCCTTGTTTGCTATAAAACTGTTCTAAATTCATTTTTTTGTCTTATTATTTTTTTTCGTATGGTACACCGGACAGCGTTCTATTGTGTGACTTTACTCGCCAAGGCGGTGATCAATTTTTCAACTTTTAGCATGCCGCTTTCGGCAAACGCCTCAATGTCCTGCATATCAATACTATCACCATCTAGGCCTGCAGCCCAATTAACAACGACCGAACAACAGGCGTAATCCAATTCCAGCTCTTTAGCCAATGACGCCTCTGGCATGCCGGTCATACCCACCAAGTCACAGCCATCACGTGCTAGTTTTTTAATTTCAGCAGCCGTTTCAAGTCTCGGCCCTTGCATGCAGGCATACACGCCTGTCTCAACTAAAGTCAGCTTGGCTCGTTGCGTCGCGGCTATCATATCGGCTCTTAGACGCACCGAATAGGGGTGTGTAAAGTCGATGTGCACCACTTGTTCCAAATCATTTTCAAAGTAGGTCGATGGCCGCCCCCAACTGTAATCGATCAGTTGATCTGGCAAGACTAAATTACCCGGGCTCATCGTACGGTTAATACTTCCCACGGCGGCAATCGCGACAATATCTGTTACCCCCACTTCTTTTAACGCCCATATATTGGCGCGATAATTGATTTTATGTGGAGGAATGGTGTGCCCATAGCCGTGTCGAGCCAAAAACACCACCTCACGCCCTTCGACTTTACCGAACGTCAGTGGCGATGAAGGCTCGCCATACGGCGTTTTAACCACCCGTTTATGTACATCCCGTAAATTAACCAGCCGGCTCAAGCCTGTGCCACCAATAACCCCTAATACTGACATAATAATTCCTCTAAATTACTTGGGCAGGCATACAAGCCGTTAGCGTTGCGCAAGTACCCTTTATAGTCCATACCTAAGCCAAACAAATACTCATCTGCCGCATGAAAACCAACAAAATCGGCTTTAATCGGCTTCTCTTTATTAATCGCTTTATCGACTAAAACTGCGGTATAACAACGCTCTGCTCCCTGTTCCATACAATAGTTTTTCAATTGCACCATGGTGATGCCTTCATCCAACACATCATCGACGATAACCACCGTTCTGTTCACTAAGGAGATACTCGGCAATTGTTTCCAAACTAAATCGTCGCCGACTAATTGACCCTGATACCGCGTCGCATGAATGTAATCTATTTGCAATGGGAAGGTCAATTTTGGCAATAGCTTGCCTAGTGCAACGACCGCACCGGTCATTACACACAAAAATATCGGGTCTTGCTGCTGGCATGTCACGCTGATTTGCTGCGCCAAGTCGTCAAACATCAATTCAGCCTCTGCCGCATCTAACAAACATTCACTGTGCTGCATAACACAGTTAATCTCGTCTAGGCTAACGCTCATTTCGCCAGTTCCTCAATAGTTTTTCGGCTCTGTTGCCACTGCAGGTTGTCTTCCAACTGCCCTTTAATAGACAAGTATTTCGGACGCATCGCAATGAGCCGTTGGACCGACTGAGTGTTTATTGCCATACCGCTTAATGCATCAATAATATTTTCAGCGGCCGGTCGATTATTGCACACCAAGGCCATGTCACCCCCGGCTTTTAACGCTTGTTTTGCGCGTTGTTCATAATCACCGATTACGCTGGCACCCTGCATGCTCAAATCATCGCTAAAAATAGCGCCTTCAAAGCCTAATTGTTGGCGCAGCACTTCATTCAACCAAAAGGATGAAAAGCCTGCCGGTAAATCGTCTACTTGCTGGTATATGACATGCGCCGGCATAATGCCGTTCATGCCTGCCTTAATCAAGTGTTTAAACGGGTATACATCGTCTTGCATGATATCTGCCAAACTACGCTCATCGACTGGGATAGCGATGTGAGAATCGGGTGCCACTGCACCATGTCCGGGAAAATGTTTGCCGACGCTGGCCATACCCGCAGAATGTAAGCCGTGCTGAAAAGCGCTTGCCAACTCAGCCACCGTCAGTTTATCGTTTGAAAAGGCCCGATCACCAATCACCTCACTACAGCCGTAATCTAAATCAAGTACCGGCGCAAAGCTAAAATCTACCCCTACCTGCCTTAACTCCATCGCCATTAACCAAGCGACCTGTGTTGCCTGTTCTAACCCGTATCGCTTATTTTCTTGATAGGCCTGACCTAGCTTTTGCATACAAGGAATTGCGGTAAATCCGTCCCTAAAACGTTGCACCCGCCCACCCTCATGATCGACGGCAATTAACAAGGGTTCCGCTCTTAAAGCATGTATCGCTTTACATAAACGCGACACTTGTTCAATCGACTCATAATTTCTGGAAAAGAGAATAACGCCGCCCACCAAGGGGTGCTTAAGAACGTCTTGGTCTACCAACGACAATTCAACACCGTCAATATCTATCATTAATGGCCCAAGGGGCATAGGCGATTTCATTTTTATAGTCTATCCTTATTAATACATTTGCCTTATTTCAAACACATAAACTTGAGGAGCTTACGATGCGTTTGGTACTTTTATTCTGTGGATTATTGTTATTAACCCCTACCGCTTACGCTGAAGATGATGAGGAAACTGTTGTTCCCGAGGTTATTTACCATGCCCTAAATCCTCAATTTACTGTTAATTTATTGGGCAATAAACATTACCTACGAACCACTATTCAACTACAGCTAGCCGACCAAAAAACTAAAAATGCTATCGAAGCCAATGACCCTGCGATACGTCACGCGCTTATTGTAGTATTAAGCAACAATCAAGTGGACGATATTTCTAACGCCGACGGGTTAAATGCTTTACGCCTTAAGGCGGTTGACAGTCTTAATAAAACACTGAAAAAGCACGCTAAAATTGAAGGGGTGACCGATGTGTTTTTCACTGATTTCGTTTCCCAATAATACGGGTTGCCGTCTCAATATTTTATCCTCACATACACCGCTTTGCTATAAATCGCTCATTCGCTAATCAACACCCGGGTACCAGGTTTAACGCTATCAAAAAGCTCTATCACATCCGCATTAAACATTCTAATACAACCGTGTGATGACGGCGCACTTGTTAGCAAGTCGTCGGGTGCCCCGTGAATATAAATATAACGGCGCATGGTATCGACAGTCCCCAAACGGTTTTTACCGCGTTCCTCACCCGATAACCACAAAATTCGGCTTAAAATCCAATCCCTATTTGGCTGTTCAGTGGCGAGCTGTTGACCGTACTGTTCGCCCGTTAGTCGCCTGCCCACCAATACGCTGCCTAAGGCCGCGCCCTCACCAATTTTAGCGCGAATAATATGCCGACCACGTGGGGTACACTCACTGCCATTCTTTTCTCCTGCACCATTTTTAGCGGTGCATACGGGGTATGATTTAATCAATGTCGAACCGTCCATTAGACTAAGGCGTTGTTGGCTTAAGTCGATGACAATGTGTGTTTGGCAGGTCATTTATTTTTCAAATAACGCAATCGATTCGACGTGCGAGGTGTGCGGAAACATGTCCATAACACCCGCTTTTTTTAAGCTATAACCCAACTCATTAACCAAAATAGCTGCATCCCGTGCCAAGGTAGAAGGGTTACAGGAAATGTATAACACCTGCTGGGCATTCCACTTTTTTAACCACGGCAACACTTCTTTAGCACCTAACCTGGGGGGGTCGATTAATACCTTGTTATAGCTTTTTTTAGCCCACGCTTGATCTGCGATGTCGCCCATTAAATTAGTCGCGTAAAAATCCACATTCGTCAGGCCGTTTTTATCAGCATTCATTTTGGCTCGAGCAATCAATTCCTCGCTACCTTCTACACCGGTTACATGGCCCGCCACCCGCGCCATCGGCAAGGTGAAATTACCCAAGCCGCAAAACAAATCCAGCACCTGATCATTTTCATTTAAATTTAAGGTTTCAAGCGCCCTATGGATCATGCTGCGATTAATGTCGACGTTCACCTGTACAAAATCACTCGGCTCAAAGTACAGCGTCACATCATTCGGTAACTGATAGCTAAGGGGGGCTTTTGCGCCGCTAATTGGCGCAATGGTATCAGGCCCTTTCGACTGACTGTAAATGTCTACGTCGGCACTTAGCTCAAACGCCCGTAGCACCTGTAAATCAGCATCAGTTAACGGCTCTAACACTCTAAACACTAGCGCTGTTCGATTATCACAAATAGACACCTCAATTTGTGGGACCTTATCTTTAATCGACAACTCGCCCACTAAATTCGATAACGCCATTAAACGTTTACCAACAGCGGGATGCAGCACCTCACATTGTTCAATTTCTGCTAGGTATGGACTCGCTTTTTCACGAAAGCCAACCAACACACGGCCTTTTTTTGGCACGTCTTTAACCCCTAGGCGAGCACGGTGACGATACCCCCAGTGAGGGCCCGTCAATGCTGGCCATAATTCAACGTCTTCAAGTTTTGCAATGCTCTTAAATTGTTCAACCAAAATCGTTTGCTTGGCTAAAATCTGTTGCTCTGGCGCCATATGTTGAAAGCTGCAACCCCCACATATATCATAGTGTTGGCAGCCCGGCTCTACGCGTTCAGCGGCCGCTTTAAAAACCTGGGTTACTTGCCCCTCGGCGTAATCTTTTTTCTTTTTGATGTATTTAAACTCAACGTCTTCACCAATTAAAGCGCCGCTGATAAACACCGCTTTACTGTCAACGTGCGCCACCCCTCGCCCATCATGCGCTAATGACTCAATCGTCGCGTTTGCTGTTTCGTGGACTAACTTCCCACCCCTATTTCTGCTTCTACGTCTCGCCATTGCTCTCTAACAACCTTTACTTAGGTAAATAATGGGCTTATTTTAAACGCTAAAAGGGGTTTAGTCCGGAAAAATACCCGTCGATATATAACGATCACCTCGGTCACAAATAATAACCACGATCGTGGCATTACTAAGCCGCTTGGATAGCTCTAAGGCAACCTGTGTTGCACCGCCGGACGATACGCCACAAAAGATCCCTTCTTGTTGCGCTAATGCTCGCGTCATATCCTCGGCCTGTTGTTGGCTCACGTCGATAATTTCATCCACCCTTGAGGCGTCATAAATTTTTGGCAAATACTCTTTTGGCCAGCGACGAATGCCAGGAATTTTAGAATCACCTTGCGGTTGCACACCAATAATTTGAACAGCAGGCGACTGTTCTTTAAGAAACATCGAGGTACCCATAATGGTTCCGGTCGTACCCATTGAGCTGACAAAGTGCGTTACCTCACCGTCGGTATCACGCCAAATTTCAGGCCCTGTACCAATATAATGAGCAAGCGGGTTATCTGGGTTAGCAAATTGGTCGAGTACCTTACCTTCACCATTGGCTTCCATTTTTCTCGATAAATCAATCGCCGCCTCCATGCTACCCGCCGCTGGCGTTAAAATGATTTCGGCGCCGTAGGCTTTCATCGATGCCCGCCGTTCTGCACTCATATTACCGGGCATAATCAATATCATACGATACCCCATGATCGCAGCCGCCATTGCTAGCGCGATACCCGTATTACCACTGGTCGCTTCAATCAAACAGTCACCCGGTTTGATCTCACCGCGCAATTCTGCTTGTTTAATCATATTGATCGCCGGGCGATCTTTCACCGAGCCTGCAGGGTTATTGCCTTCCAGTTTTAACAGAATGGTATTTGATGTGTTATCTAACCGTTGCAAACGAACTAAGGGCGTGTTGCCGACGAACTTTTCAATGCTGGGGTATGTCATATCTACTCTCATTTCTACTCATAACGCTGCTTTTAAAATGTGCAACCGTACCATATCTAAACGTATTATTTTAATAGTTTTAGCTTATGTGCTTAGGCTAGATTATCTGTGATAAGATTTTAAAAAAAACAATAGGATTTCTTTCATGCGACTTCACGCCAGCCACTCTTCGCCTTACGTTAAGATAACACCGTATTTACTCGGTTTATGTTGCATTATAACCCCCTACACCTATGCCAACGACGCCACCGACCTCTCTATGTTTGGTGAAGACTTGGGCATCGTACTGTCGGCCACCCGTCTAGCCCAACCTAAAACCGAAGCGCCAGCATCGATCACCGTTATCGACAGTGAAATGATCAAACTTTCCGGCGCTAAAAATATCGCCGATCTTTTTAGGCTTGTGCCAGGTATGCACGTCGCTAACTATCGGGGGAACCGGCCGGTCGTTGGTTATCAGGGCGTCAACAGTGAGTACCCACAGGGCGTGCAATTACTGATTGATGGGAAGTCCGAATACAGCCCATTATTTGGCGGTATTAACTGGGCTAATCTGCCGTTATTACTGGAAGATATTGAACGCATCGAGGTTATTCGAGGCCCCAATAGCACCACCTTTGGTTCTAATGCGTTTCAAAGCGTTATTAACATCACCACCACTCACAGCAGCCAAGTCAATGGCACGCAAATTAAATCTACCCTAGGGGAACGCGGTTATAACAGAACTTTGTTGAAAACCGCTGGGCACACGGATGACCTAGACTTTAGAGTGAGCCTAAGCCACCGTGATGACGAAGGCTATAAAAATAATTTTGATGACAGTCGATTAGACCTGCTCACAGCTAGAGTCGATTACAAACTTGGCTCAAAGGATACATTGCAACTAAACCTTGGCGCGATCAACAACTTAAGACAAACCGCTAATCCGGACGATCCACAAGACCCAACCGACCCCATACGTAATCAAGACGAAAGCTATTACACTTTACACGGTAAGTGGGAACACACGGTAGACAGCACGCAACAATTTACTACACAACTGTCATACACGGTCATGGATAGCAAGGACAAACACACACGCACGTACGATGACAATGTACTCGGGCCCGACGTCAGCATTACTCTTGATCAAACCACCACCTTTGATCGCTGGGATTTTGAATTTGAACATTTATTAAAACCCTCGGACAATACCCGACTGGCATGGGGCCTCGGTTTACGTAGTGATCGCGTCACCATGCCGCTGTGGACAGGTACCGATAAGCAGCACGACAATTCCATCCAGCGACTGTTTGGCAACCTTGAGTGGCGAGCGACAGAACAGCTCATCATCAATACCGGCGCGCTATGGGAACACAGTCAAATCGCCGGCGATAACGTCTCTCCACGGTTTGCCATCAATTACCTTCTCACGCCCAAACACAGCGTGCGCATGATCGCCTCGCGTACCTTTAGAGCGCCCGTGTTAGTTGAACATAACTTTGATGCAAACATTAACTTTCAAACCGGTGTTGACGAACTTGTTGTGCCTTTTCTTAGAAGCCCCGAACATACTGTTGAGCCAGAAACGGTTAACTCGTTTGAAGTGGGCTACCACGGCATTTACTTCGCTAATGCCTTAAGCGTCGACCTCAAACTATTTAGAAATGAATACGATGATTTAATCGCTCTCGAAGACAGAGACATCCCAAACGCTATAACGTTTAATGGGTTTCCTTATGCTGATGCCGAAATCGCTTTTCTCGACAATTACCTGAATGCGCAAGTCAACGGCTATGAAATCGAGATTAATTACCGTCCAAACCGCCAAAACTTACTACATATGGGCTATAGCTATAATCACGTCAGCCGTAGCGCTGATGAAAGGGTCCTAGAATCAGTTCCAAAGGACACTTTCAATTTATTAGCCGCGCACACCTTTGATAACCAGCTGTGGAGCAGTATCGCTTACTATTACACCGGCAGCATGGAGCATAAAATTTCTGGTAATCCGCAAGGCCCGACTCGACGCCTAGACCTTAATGCCGGTAAATCATTTAATGTCGCCGCGGATCAACAGCTGGATATTAGTGTAAGCTTACAATTGGCCTTGGATAAAAACATCGACTTTTTAAAGCAGTTTAATTTAGACAACCGCGCCTATGTTGAAGTGAGTTACAACTTTAAATAACAGGGAGTTATTTTATTAGCAAATGGAGTTTTGTTGAAAATGTCTGGTAAACCGTTACACGTTATTATTGCTGCTCGAGCTAAACTGCGAGCTAATGCCTTTTTTAACCATAAATCGCTCAGGTTTACTCTAGCTTGGCTGCGTTTAATAAAAGCGCGCAAACTCTCTGACCTGCGAAGTCAACGCTGTCGTGCTGTTCTACTGTTTGTAGCTTTGACCACCCCAGTCAGCGGGTTCGGTCAAAACGTTGCTCTCATTTACGATGAAACGAGTCACTACCAATCCAACTTTGTCGACATCTTATCTTCTGAAGGTTCATCAACAGCGGTCCACTTTAAGCGCCTCAGTAGCGCCAGCCTATCAATTGATGCACTGAAAAAAGACCCGCCCGACATTATTATCAGTTTAAACAACCGTAGCAGTAATCAATTGATAGCGTCTAAACTGCCAACAACAACCTTCCATGCCCTGACGACCTTGTCACGCTCTCGACAGATCGCACCGTGTTTACCAAACTGCTTAAGCGCACTGCCTAATCACCTGTTTTTTGTGTTAGACCAACCGGTCGCTAGGCAATTAAAGTTGATGACACTAATCAACCCGAGGATCAAAAACATCGGTCTTATTGTGACTGAACATTCAACGCCGTATTGGCTTCAACAACAAAATACAACCCATGCTTTAAACATTAACAAGCACATCACCGATGCTAAGAGCATTCGCTATCAGATAGATTCTATAGCCCAATCTTCTGATGCTATTTTGGCTATCGCCGATACCGATATTTATAACGCGTCTACGCTGTCTCAAATATTATTGACCAGCTATCGCTACAAAACGCCCGTGATTGGTTTTTCGACTGGCTTTGTTAAGGCTGGCGCTTTGACCGGCACCATTAGCACCCTACATCAACTCGCCCAACACTTAACTGAGTACTTGCGTCCGTTCGACCAATCAGCCCCGCATAAAACACTTAATTTAATCTACCCCAAATATTTTGAAGTCTTCACTAATAGAGCCGTCGCTAAAAGTTTGAACCTTCATTTCCCCAGTGATCAAAAATTAACATCAACATTAATCGACGATGAAAATACTCGATAGACTACAGCTTAGGGAAAAGCTCATGCTTTTAGGGGTTTTACCTGCAGGTATCGTCGCTATTGTTTTAGCGGTCTACTTTACTACCACCCGTCTCAACGACATGTATGAGCTGGTGGACAAGACCAATCAAAACTTGGCGAGTTCGCTTGCTGAATCCAGCGTTAATAGTGTTTTTTCCGGCAATATCGATGCGTTAGACACCCTGTTACAGGGCGCTATAAACGAGCCGGACATCATATCCATTGAAATAACCGACAGCGCCGGCATTATTTTATCCAGTATTCAAAAGAAAGATGCCAACGTTCCTTTAAGCAAAAAAACACCGACCAGAATAACTCAGGCCATTAAGGTCAGCTCACTACTAAGCACCGATGAGTTTGAAAATCTACTGGTGGGGCCCATCAAAGAAACAGACAACATTATTGGCTACGTCAATATATCACTATCCTATGCATCGATTAAGCAACGCCAACGCAAGATCCTGTTAAATAGCATCTACATCACTGCGCTTTTATTATTAGCCATCGCCGTACTGACAAACATCATGAGCAAGACCATCGGCCAGCCCATTTTAAACCTGGCGAATGATGTTAAACGCATGACCAAAGGTGATTTTTCCCTCCCTATTATCCGTTATGACAGCAATGATGAAATTTCAACATTAACATTCGGTATCCATGAGATGGCCTCAGAAATTGAGAACCATCAAAACACCTTACAACATAAAATTGACGAAGCGACTCAGGAACTTCGATTTCAAAACGAAAGGCTCAGTGCAGCTCAACGACAAATTGTCAAAGCGATTGACGCAAAAACTCGATTCGTGTCACACATCAGTCACGAGATTAGGACACCATTGAATGGCATTATTGGTTTTCTCGAAATCCTTCAGTCAAGCCAACTCGACTTGACGCAACAAAAACTCATCCGTGCCTCACTCATTTCATCTAAAAACTTACACCTCATTATCAATGAAGTACTTGACCTAGCCCAACTTGAAGCCGGTAAAGTCAAGGTGCAAAAAAGCAACTTTCACTTACGAAAAACCATTGAAGATGCCTTATCAATTCTGCAATTACAAGCAGAGAACAGGGGGGTTATACTGGCGTACCAACACGACGATAAAGCCCCGGATTTTATCAATCAAGACCCCGTAAAATTCGGCCAAGTTTTAATTAATTTAGTAAACAATGCGATCAAGTTTAGTCATGACGCTACGGTTACTGTTTCCATAAAGGTTCATCAGCCTAAACCTAATCACATTGAAGTATGCGTCACCGATCAAGGTATTGGTATTAGTGAACAAAATATCGCTAAATTATTTAAAGAATTCACCCAACTAGACACTAACAGTGCCGGGCAAGGCAGCGGTTTAGGCCTTGTTATAACAAAGCTTATACTAAACGCACTTCATGGTTCTATTAACGTTAAAAGTCAGCTGGGTAAAGGCTCTGTATTTTGTTTCAACATTCCATTTACAACTGTCGATGAGAGTTACGACGAGCTCATTAACCCAAATTCGATTGAGCCAATCTTACCGAATTTAAGTTATGTGACCGTGTTGGTCGCCGACGATAACGAAATAAACCGATTGTTACTAACGCACTTATTAGAACAGCAAAATGCCACGGTTGTATGCGCCACTAATGGCCAAGAAGCACTCGATTTAGCCAGCAAACAAACCTTTAACTTAATGCTTTTAGACCTACGCATGCCGTTTAAAATGGGTAACGAAGCCCTGCATGAGATTCGTATGCAGCCGCATAACCCAAACTATAAAACACCTGCTATTGCGATAACCGCGCACCTTACCTCTGGCATTGAACGCGCCCACCACATTAGTTCGTTTGACGGTTACTTGGTCAAGCCGATAGACCAGGTTGAATTTTTCAAACTAATTGATCAATTACTACACGAACACGATTACGAAACAAACCCCTATTATGAAACTAATGACGAATCGTCAGCCGCGCATGATACCAAGGTTTTTGATTACCATGCCGCGCAAAAGAGTATGAAGGCGGATGACGACTTTATGTTATTTATACTGGATAAATTTTTTCAGGAACTACCTGAGCAACAAAAAAGTATACGCCATCATATTTCAACCATTGCGTATGAAAAAGCCGCCGAAATAGTACACAAGGTTCAAGGTTCAGCGGCCTATTGCGGTACTTTTTCACTGAAAATTGCCGCAAAACAATTAGAAAGTGATTTACGAAATAACAATGCAACTGCGATTAAAGTTTCAGCTGACATATTCTATACAGCTGCTAAGGCGCTACTTAAGTCAAAACAGCCTATTTTACAGTCGCTCAAAAAACCCTTGTAAATGGATAGGCTTTAAAAAAAATCACAACAGCGTTATAGATGCTAGGCAAATTCACTAAATAAACCACTATAACGACGTGATTGAGCCGTAGATACTTGGTCAAATAAAGCATCACCTTCTTCTTTAATCCCCAATGACCCCAAGCCACCTTGTTGATTTTTCAATGCCTGTTGATCACGCTGATCAGCAAATGAGTGTTGAGATACATCTACGTCAACCACATTAACATTTTGCTCACTAAGCAATTCACGTAACCTTGGCAAGGCTGCGTCAATCGCTTCCCGCGTTGCGCCATGCTGAGCAGAAAAGGCAATTGTCGCTTGGTCGTTTTGCATCAAAACCCTCACTTCTATTGGACCCATATGTTGTGGGTTAAGGCGTATTTCCGCTCCACTTACTGCCTGATTAATCATCCACTGGACACGTTGATTAAAGTCTTGACCCCAACGCGCATTACCCATCGGGGTGTCTAATAATAAGCTTGGTTTGTCTAGGTTAGTAGCAACTGCTGCAGTGTGTGGTGTTGCCACCGCAAGTTGCTGAATACCATTGATTAATGGCTCACCGTTTGCACCGACATGGGTTGATACTGCACTTTTATTCATCATGACACCCAAACCAAACTCAGCGGTCGGCTTTACCATCTTATCCAATAGCGTCTCGTTGAGTTGACTTGTTAAGGGGTTATCATCCGCTAATACTGCGTTAGTTATCGCGTGAAAATCGGTGGTTGTGGTTGCACTTTTACCGTTAATACCCATTTTTTGGTCTGTAAAATGTGCCGCGGTTAAACTCGCTATTTGCGCCGCTGATTCAACCGATTGGCCTAAAGGGTCAAAATTAATGTCACTATTTATTGGCAATAGGTGTGAGTCTTCTAAGTTTTTTTCGGCCAGTTGTAAGTCTAAATCTTCTGCGGACGGCAATTTATTGCCGCTTATTGACAAGGTAGCCGGATCAAAATCAATACCCCTTTTTTCAGAAATACCCGATATCGCATTTAAAACGCCCGGTGCAAGGTGTAATAAGTCCGAATTGTCTAGGTGTTTTTCCAAGCCTTTGGGTAGCTCGGTTGCCAAAACATCCTTAGACGGTACGATAACGGCGTCTGTCCTTATCGGTTTTATTTCTGTGTTTGAGTCAGCGGTAAAACCTACCTTTTCTTCGTTAAGCTCTTGTTTACTAATATCTTTTACAGACTCTCTTTGATTGCTTTGTAAACGCTTGACACTGTCTTCAAACTGATTTATAAAGCTAGCTTCGTTAGATGATTCAGCTCCATCTATTAACGTGGTATTACCGCTTTTTGACGGCGTAGCCGGCAGTACATTTAGCCCAACAGGAATTTCCATAATCATTTCTCCGCAATAACAATTTAATGGTTATGAACAGCATGGAGCAATATCAGTGCCAACTGTTAAAGAGACAATAAATTGTATTACAATAATTACACTGGTCTATTAGGCATACAGACTGAAACCTGTTAAAACCATTATTTTTTACAGCTAGTTTAGTACTGTGTACTATTACATATTCCGACGATATTGGCCACCTACTTCAAAAAAAGTATCAGTAATTTGGCCCAATGTACAGTGACGCGAAGCATCCATTAACACCTCAAACACATTAACGTTCTTCTGAACCGCATCTCGCAAGGCTACTTGCATCTTAGCTGCCTGCTCCTGGTTTTGGCGCTGAACGGTTTGCAACCGGTTTAACTGGCTTTGTTTTTCTTCTTCGGTTGAACGTGCCAGTTCTATGGTCGTTTGGACATCACCACTTTTAGGGTTTTCAAAGGTGTTTACACCAATAATCGGTAACTCCCCACTGTGTTTGAGCATTTCGTAATGCATCGATTCGTCTTGAATTTTACCGCGTTGGTACCCCGTTTCCATCGCTCCTAATACGCCACCACGTTCTGAAATACGCTCGAATTCACGCAATACGGCCTCTTCGACTAAATCGGTTAATTCATCAATAATGAACGAGCCTTGTAAAGCGTTTTCGTTTTTAGCCAGTCCGTATTCTTTGTTGATAATTAGCTGAATCGCCATAGCCCGACGTACTGATTCTTCGGTTGGGGTAGTGACCGCTTCATCATAAGCATTGGTATGCAGGCTATTACAGTTATCGTTAATTGCAATCAGTGCCTGCAAGGTGGTGCGAATATCATTAAAGTCCATTTCTTGCGCGTGCAAGGAGCGGCCAGAGGTTTGAATATGGTACTTGAGCTTTTGACCGCGCTCATTGGCACCGTATTTAAATCGCATGGCAACGGCCCAAATACGACGCGCCACACGACCCATCACCGTGTATTCAGGGTCCATACCATTAGAGAAAAAGAACGATAAATTGGCCGCAAAGTCATCAATCTTCATCCCACGGGACAAATAGGTCTCAACGTAAGTAAACCCGTTTGACAGGGTAAAGGCTAATTGCGAGATCGGGTTCGCGCCTGCTTCTGCAATGTGATAACCCGAAATTGATACCGAATAGAAATTTTGTATCTGCTTCTGTACAAAATATTCTTGAATATCGCCCATCATTTTTAAACTGAATTCGGTCGAGAAGATACAGGTGTTTTGCCCTTGATCTTCTTTTAGAATATCGGCTTGAACGGTACCGCGAACGTTGGCTAAGGCCCAATCTTTAAGCTTAGTTCGTTCCGCCTCGTTGGGTTCTTTGCCATGTTCTTGCTTAAATTTATCGTATTGCTGATCGATCGCAGTGTTTAAGAAAAAAGCCAATATGGTTGGCGCAGGGCCATTGATGGTGAGTGAGACCGACGTTGTTGGCGCGCATAAATCAAAGCCATCAAATAACACTTTCATATCATCTAAGCTGGCGATAGAGACACCCGAATTGCCGACCTTACCGTAAATGTCTGGCCTTAAACCCGGATCATTGCCATACAGAGTCACTGAGTCAAATGCCGTGGATAAACGCGTGGCCTCACTGTTTTTAGACAGGTACTTAAAGCGGCGATTCGTTCTAAATGGATCGCCCTCACCAGCAAACATTCGCGCAGGGTCTTCACCCTCACGTTTAAAACCAAATACACCTGCAGTAAAGGGGAAATGGCCTGGCACATTTTCCTTTAATAAAAAACGTAACTGTTCACCGTGGTCAGAAAAGTTGGGGGTAGACACTTTAGGAATACGCGTGCCCGATAAAGAATAGCTGGCGATGGTATTTGTAAGGTCTTTACCACGAACTTGATGTGTGTAAGTGTCTTTACTGTAGGCCTGCCTTAGGTCTTGCCAGGCATCTAACAGTTTTTTACAGCGCGGGTCTAAGCGTTCTTCACGTTTGTCGATCTGTTGTTTAAACGCGGCGTTTAAGTCATCACTTTCACCAAGCATGCGTCGTGCTTCTATCAATTGTTGGCGCTCTCTTGCCAACACCACTTGTTGTTTAACATTTGCATGGTAATCGCGCACCGTTTCGGCTATTTCTGCTAGATAACGTTGCCGTTCTGCAGCGATGATTGAGGTTCGCGTTGTGGATTGTTTGCTGTTTATTTTTTCAAAAAAATCCCCTTCCCAACAATTTAGCTGTTTTGCTGCAAACGTGCTCAATACACCTTGGTATAAGGCAGTTACGCCATCGTCGTTAAACTTAGATGCGATGGTGCCATAGACCGGCAAATCATCAACCGGCGTAGTGAATAGTTCGTGATTACGTTGGTATTGCTTTCTAACGTCGCGGTGGGCGTCTTCGCTGCCTTTACGGTCAAACTTATTGATGACCACCAAGTCGGCAAAATCCAGCATATCAATTTTTTCTAATTGACTCGCAGCACCAAACTCTGGTGTCATCACATACATAGAGGTATTGACGTACGGCACAATGCCCGCATCGCCCTGCCCGATACCCGGTGTTTCAACGATAATTAAATCAAATTCGGCTACCTTACAAGCATTAATGATATTGGGCAGCGCATCGGGTACTTCTCCCTTAGTATCGCGTGTCGCTATCGAGCGAAAATAGATATTCGGGTGATTGATCGCGTTCATACGAATTCGGTCACCCAACAGTGCCCCACCGGTTTTGCGTTTGGTTGGGTCGATCGCAATGATGGCGATTTTTAAATGTTCCAGCTCAAGGTTGAAGCGGCGGATAAGCTCATCTGTTAAGGATGACTTACCTGCGCCACCGGTACCGGTAATGCCCAGCACGGGTGTTTTATCATAGCCAGCAGCTTGTTTTTTTAAGGCCGCCACTGCATCATTAGCCAAACCATCTTCATCTAACGCGGTAATCAAACGGGCCAAGTTTACGTAGCCGTTGTCGGTCAATGATTCGAAATTTTCTGGCACAGATAGTTTGCTTAAATCGTAATCCGCGGTTTCGATCATTTGATTAATGATGCCTTGCAACTGCATGGATTGACCGTCTTCTGGACTGAATATATGCGATACACCGTAGGCGTGTAATTCAGCAATTTCTTCCGCTACAATCACCCCACCACCGCCGCCAAACACCTTAATGTGCGAAGCACCTTTTTCGCGTAACAGATCGATCATGTATTTAAAATACTCGACATGGCCGCCTTGATAAGAGCTGATCGCGATACCGTGAGCATCCTCTTGTATAGCGGCATCTACCACTTCTTGCACCGAGCGATTATGCCCTAAATGAATAACCTCCGCACCGGTCGATTGTAAAATTCGACGCATGATATTAATAGCGGCATCATGGCCATCAAATAAACTAGCGGCAGTTACAAACCTAACATGGTTACTCGCGGTGTATTTTTTTATTTTTGATGGGTCTATCAGTGTTTTAGCAGCTGCTGGCATAGTCTCTCCTAGCTATTCTGTCTTAATTCAACGCGTCTTATTTTGCCAGAAATTGTTTTTGGCAATGACTCTACGTATTCGATTTCACGCGGGTATTTATACGGCGCCGTGTGCTGTTTCATAAAAGTTTGAATTTCAAGCGTTAGTTCATCACTGGCCTGATAACCTGCTGCCAAAATAATAAAGGCTTTAACAATTTCGCCGCGCATCTCATCCGGTTTACCTATGGCTGCGGATTCAAGTACGGCAGGGTGTTCTAATAGCGAACTTTCAACTTCAAATGGACTAATTCGATACCCTGATGAGGTAATAATGTCGTCTGATCGGCCGACAAACCAAAAATACCCGTCTGCATCGATGGTGCCATTATCACCGGTGAGGTACCAACCGTTTTTAAAGCAGTTCGCGGTGGCTTGTTGGTCTTCCCAATAACCTGGGAACATGCCTGGTTGTAGAGGCTCGGTAATACGAATAGCAATGTGACCAATTACATCAACACCCAAAATATGTCCCGCATCGTCAACGATATGAACGTCCACACCCGGCACCGGCTTACCCATAGAGCCCGGTTTAACTGGCATACAGGGGTAATTAGCAACGATATTGATCGTTTCTGTTTGCCCGTATCCGTCATAAATATTGGCGCCAGTCGCCTCTTTCCAAACTTTGATGACTTCTGGATTTAGCGGTTCGCCAGCGCCAATGGCGTGGCGAATTGAACTTAAATTGTAGCGTGATAGGTCCATTTGAGCGAATACACGGTATACCGTAGGTGGCGCACAAAAGCTTGTAACCCCCAGTTTTTCAATCAGCTTAAGGTGTAGCTCGGCATCAAAACCTGTGCCGTCAAACAGCACCATTGCCGCACCCATTTGCCACGGCGCATATAACATACCCCAGGCTGCTTTAGCCCAACCGGTATCTGATAAGGTCCAGTGTATATCGTTTTCGTGTAAATCCATCCAATATTCGCCGGTAATCCTGTGCGCGTGCGCGTAGGCCATATCACGCGGTACCATTTTCGGCATACCCGTGGTGCCTGAGGTGAAATAGATCATCATTAAATCCGATGCCTTACATGGCTCAAGTTTTGACCTGTCTAGGGTTGCTTCCGAATCAGACGTTAACTGCTCAAAGGTACGCCAACCTTCTCTAGGCTCACCGATAACGATCAGGGTTTGCAAGGTGGGACAGTTTTGCTTAATCGCATCAACCTTGTCCGCGTTATCTGACGTTACGATTGCGACTGTCGCTTTAGAACGGTTAACCCGGTATTCGATATCCTTAGCCGTCAGTAAGTTTGTACCCGGCATGGTCACCACGCCCAACTTACAACTGCCGATCATAACGGCGTACCACTCAGCTATACGCGGGATCATCACAAAGGCCAGCTCGCCCTTTGTAACGCCTAAACTGAGTAAGCCATTAGCAAATTGATTTGATAAGCTAGATAGGTCGCTGAATTGGTAAGGCGTTACTGTACTAGCCGTAGCATCCACTGCAATGAAGGCCAGTTTATCCGCTTCTGACGCTCTTTTATCGATAACATCAAAGCCAAAGTTGTAATATTCTGGTGTTTCTAACGTAAAGTTAGCCTTAGTCTGTTCATAATTTACCATCGTAGACATGCCAAACACTCCTTAAAACCTTCGTATAATTTTTTTATCTGATCAATTTTATCACCTAAACCCTTCAAATAATAATAATTGCGCTTTACCCCCTTACAAGTGAGCTAACACGATGATTTAACTGATAAAAAAACACAGCTTTTTAGATCAAAAAAAAGCCCTATCCATCCAATGATAGGGCCGATGTATTAAAGCAACCTAGGCTGTTAGCTAAAGGGGTTATTCAAGATAACCGTTTCCGTCCTTTCTGGCCCTGTTGAGATGATGTCTATCGGCACCTCGATTAGCGCTTCTAAACGTTTGATATAGGCTAAGGCTTCAGCTGGAAATTCATCCAACGTTTTTCGACCAGCAGTTTTGCCTTTCCAACCTGGCATCGTTTCAAATACGGGTTCGCATTGGGCATAATTTTCAGCACCAATCGGAGGCACATCGATCAACTCTCCGTTTAGCTTATAGGCGGTACAAATTTTAACTTCCTCTAAACCATCCATCACGTCAAGTTTAGTTAGGCAAATGCCGGTCAAACTGTTCAGTCGAGCCGAACGACGTAGTGACACGGCATCAAACCAGCCACAACGTCTCTCACGCCCAGTTGTTGCACCAAATTCATGGCCTTTTTCACCCAAATACCGTCCCACTTCATCGTTTAACTCTGTTGGAAACGGTCCACTGCCTACGCGCGTGGTATAGGCTTTAGTAATACCCAACACATAGTCCATATCACACGGGCCCATACCACTACCGGTCGCTGAACTGCCAGCGGTGGTATTAGACGAGGTAACATAGGGGTAGGTACCATGATCAATATCTAACAAAGCCCCTTGCGCGCCTTCAAATAAAATATTTTTGTTTTCACGATTCAGCTGATGCAAAACATCCGCAACGTCGATTAACATTGGTTTAATTATTTCTGCCTGTGCCATTAGCTCGTCAAACATCTGCTCCGCTTGGTACTCAGGGGCCTGATAATAATTTTTTAATACGAAGTTATGATAATCCAGTAACTCGTTAAGCTTTTCGCGAAAAATACCCGGCGTAAGCAGGTCGCCAGCGCGAACGCCTCGTCTGGCTACTTTATCCTCGTACGCAGGACCAATACCGCGGCCGGTAGTACCAATCGCTTTATTACCGCGCGCGTTTTCCCTAGCCAAGTCTAAACCTATATGTACAGGTAGAATAAGCGGGCAAGCCTCACTGATTTTTAAACGGTTAGTTAGATTAACACCGGCCTTTTCGAGTATACCCATCTCATCCAATAGCGCAGCCGGCGATAACACCACGCCATTACCGATTAGACAACTGACCTCGTCGCGTAAAATACCAGACGGTATTAAATGCAAGACAGTTTTTTTATCGCCAATAACCAAGGTATGGCCAGCATTATGCCCACCTTGAAAACGAACGACTGCCGCAACATCATCTGTTAATAAATCGACTAACTTACCCTTGCCCTCGTCACCCCATTGAGTGCCAATTACGACAACATTTTTTCCCATTTTATTTCTCTATCTTTGATGTAAATGTACCGAGCATAGACTCGACTATATTAAGTAATTTGCCACTGACCCTTAAGGTTTTTAATCACGGCAGTGTGGTTTGGTGGTTTTTTATCACCTGGTAGCGCCTGTACAACCACTTTACCTGAGGCCCGTAGTTGACGAATTAACGTGTGTAAATTAACGTCATCTTCGTCAGGCGCCCAAATAACGGCCGGCTGATCTGTGTTGTTCAGCGAGCTCAAGCGAGACAAAACCTTAACGTCTGCGCTAAAACCAGTAGCCGGTAAAGCCGCGTCGCGTTGTTTGGTTAAACTATCATAGCGACCACCACGCGCCACCTCAAAACCAAAACCTGGCACGAAAGCAGCAAATACAATGCCTGTTTGGTACTGGTAACAGCGCAGTTCTGCAAGGTCAAAATATAAGGGCAAAGCCGGATAAGTAGTCTGTAATAAGGCAGCTACTTTTTCTAACTCATCAATCGCGTTAAGCACCTGATCACCACCAATCGTCAGGTGTTTTCTCGCATCATTAAGTACGCTGGTATCGCCATTTAAACTCAATAACTGAGTAAACGCCGTTTGCCACGTTTGATCCAATTGATAAGCGTCCAATAAGTCGCCTAGTTCATCGCTTGCTTTACGCTGCAACACTTCGAACAGCTCAGCCTCTTGCTCTTCAGACAAACCTGCTTTGTTCGACAAGCCGCGAAAAATGCCCACATGACCCAAATCCAAATGTACGTCTAACACGCCCGATATAGCCAAGGTTTCCAGCATTAAACGAATAATTTCGACATCACTGTGAACATGTTGACTGCCATAGAGTTCTGCACCAACTTGTATGGGGCTACGTGATTTTTCAATCTTAGCACCACGCGCTTGTAGCACTGAACCGAGGTAACATAATCTAATGGGGGCATCTTGATAAAAGTGGTTAGCCGCCATTCTAGCGACTTGGGGCGTCATATCGGCACGCACACCAAGTGTTCTTCCACTAATTTGATCGGTTAACTTAAAGGTTTGTAATGCCAGCTCGCTACCGGTGCCCGTGAGTAGGGCATCGAGGTATTCAACCATCGGCGGTATCACATATTGATACCCCCACGTTTTAAATAGGTCTAGCAGGTCGCGTCGAATTACTTCTAACTGAGCGGCTTCTTCCGGGTGGAGTTCATCTATCCCTTCAGGCAGTATCCATGAGTTTTTATTTGTCATCGTTGTATCAGTACGGTTAGCGCACAAAGGTTAACAGTAAAACACCTATCATCATGCTCACTAAACCAGACGCTCGAACGGTTCGGTCATCCATTTCAGTGATTCTTTTATAGGTATTGCGAAGCGCCTCAGGACTTATAAAGGGCATAATACCCTCTATAATTAACACCAAAGCAAGGGCTGAAAATAAGTCTTGCCACGCCATGATGACTCCTGCTCTTAAAATTTAGCGTTTAGCTTCGTTTTTAAAGTATTTAAAAAAGTCGGACTTAGGTTCTAAGACAATTAAATCATTACCCGAACCCATGCTTTTCCGGTACGCGCCTAGGCTACGATAAAAGGCAAAAAACTCTGTGTTTTTATTATACGCTTCAGCATAGGTTTCTGCCGCTACCGCATCACCCCTACCTTTTAATTGTTGGGACTCTTTGTACGCATTGGCTAAAATAACTTCAGATTGTTTATCTGCTTCCGCACGAATTCTTTCCGCCGCTTCTTTACCACGTGACCTGAATTCACGAGCAACTCGCTCACGTTCTGACTCCATCCTTTTATACACCGAAGAGCTCACTTCATCAGGCAGGTCAATACGTTGAATACGCACGTCAATAATATCGATTCCTAAACCTTTACCCAATTTATTAGTGTTGGCGATTAAATCGTCACGGGTTACGTCACGGCCGACAGAGATCAGTTCTTTAATTGTTTGCTTACTAAAAGCCGCACGAATTTCATCTTTTACGAATTGATTCAAACGCGTCTCGACCTGGCTCGAATCACCACCGACTGAACGATAATAGTCGTTCACGTTTGACACTCGCCACTTAACGTAAGTGTCAACGATAACGTTTTTCTTTTCACTGGTTAGAAACCGTTCCGGACGAGAGTCTAAGGTCTGAATGCGACCGTCAAACTTTCTAACGTTGTTAATAAACGGTGCTTTAAAGTGCAAGCCGGGTTCTAGGTCCGTTCGAACAATTTCACCCAAACGAAAAACCATTGCTTTTTCACGCTGATCAACGGTAAAAACCGACATGGAGCCAACAAACAAAGCACCAACGATAACAAATAATACAACCGGATTCATTTTAGTCATTATCTTCCCCTCACGTCTCTGTCTCGACCCCGGGTACTAAACTCTCCGGCACCATTGTCACCACTGTCAGGTGAATTAATAAAGCGATTTGTTGCTGTAGTGTCAGGTTTATTGTTATTAGATTTCATTAGTTTATCGATCGGTAGGTACATCAAATTATTGCCACCTTGTACGTCCATAATAACCTTATTAGAAGCACCTAATACCGTTTCCATTGTTTCAAGGTACAACCGTTTACGCGTCACTTCAGGTGCTTTGTTGTATTCTACTAACAACTGACTAAACCGTGATGCATCACCATCCGCCTCGGCCCTAACTCGCTCATCATAACCCTGCGCTTCTTGCACAATACGTGAAGCCGCACCTCTCGCTTTTGGCACAACTTCATTAGAATAGGCTTCGGCTTCGTTGATAAAGCGCTGCTCATCCTCACGTGCTTTAATCGCATCTGAGAAGGCGCCTTGAACTTCTTCTGGTGGTTGCGCCTCAACCAAGTTAACCGATGAAATGATAATACCGGTGCCATAATCATCTAACATGCCCTGCAACGAGGTTTGAACTTTGGACACCACTTCACTTCGGCCTTCTGTCAGCACAAAGTCCATCTTGTTTTTGCCAATAACCGCTCTGATCGCACTTTCTGTCGCGTCTTTTAAGGTTAGATCGGGATTACGCACGTTAAACACGTAATCTTCCGCATCTTTAATGCGATATTGCACGGCTAAGCGAATATCAATGATGTTTTCATCCTTGGTTAGCATCAGCGCTTCTTTTTTCACCCCACTCGCTGCCTGCTGGTCACGACCGGAGCGGTAACCAATTTCGACAAAACGCTGTTGATCAACGTTTACGATAGATACCGTGTCAACAGGTGTTGGTAAGCGCCAATGCGGCCCTGGCATAGTACTTTCGTGGTATTTACCAAAACGCAGTACGACACCTCGATTACCTTCATCGACGATATAGATGCCTGAGCCTAACCAGATTAATGCAGCCACCACGCCCAGCACAACAAACCCTGAACCGGATGGACCACCAGCGCCTTCTGAGCCACCTTTTTTAGGCGAACCACCACCAAACAGGCCGCCTAATTTGTTTTGTAATGAACGCACAACCTCATCCAAATCGGGAGGACTTTGTTCTTTTTTTCGGCCACTCCATGGGTCTTTCTTTTTGTCGTTATCTGAGTCATCCCAAGACATAGTTAAAACCTCTAAAGTTGAATTGTTTTAATGAATAGTGAATTTTAGGTGGCTAAAGACCTGTAAGCAAGGACTAATGCACACCGTCTTCGTTGTGCTGCTGTATTTCGTCGAGTAAATAGCTAAATCGAGCTGATATATTTATATCTAAGGTCCAATCCCCATTTTCTTGCACCACCTCGTTAAGAATCTGTCCGTGTTCGAACAAGCGCGCCCTTAGTTTGGCCTGTTGTGAGGTCAAGGTAATTGTAAGCCTTATATTTTCGCCGTGACATTGGCCTGACAAGGATTTCAATAATAGGTCTATTCCCTCGCCTTTAATCGCCGATAACCACACCGCTTTCGTCTGTCCCGTTTCGTCTTTATCGATGTGGGCACTGACAGAATCGAGACGATCAATTTTGTTATACACCATGATTTGTGGGATCTTATCTGCACCGATTTCGGCTAACACCTTGTTAACCTCATGAATTTGTTCGTGCCGATTTGGGCTACTGCCATCCACTACGTGTAACAACAAGTCAGCTTCAATGGTTTCTTGTAAGGTTGATTTAAATGCCGCCACTAATTCATGCGGCAAATCCTGGATAAACCCGACCGTATCAGCGAGCACTAACTCGCCATAATCGGGTAGTTTTAACTGTCGAAGTGTCGGATCTAAGGTGGCAAACAGCTTGTCTGCGGCATAGATTGACGAATCAGTTAGCGTATTAAATAGGGTTGATTTTCCTGCGTTGGTATAACCAACTAATGATACTGTAGGCACATCAGCACGTTGCCGACTACGTCGCCCTTGATCACGCTGTTTACCCACTTTTGTTAAGCGAGATTTAATTTGTCGAATCCGCTGGGCAATTAAGCGACGGTCTGTTTCTAGCTGGGTTTCACCGGGACCTCGTAAGCCGATACCACCCTTTTGCCTTTCTAGGTGGGTCCAGCCCCTAATTAATCGCGTGGACAAATAGTTTAACTGCGCCAACTCTACTTGTAGCTTACCCTCAAACGATTGCGCACGTTGAGCAAAAATATCCAAGATCAAATTGGTTCGATCCAACACCCGAACGCCTAACTCCTGTTCTAAATTTCGCTGCTGGCTTGGACTTAGGTGATGATTAAATAAAACCACGTCGGCGCTGGTTTCCTGCAATTGCTGACGCACTTCTTCCAGCTTACCTTTCCCTACAAAATACCTTACATCTGGGGTACGCCGGGCGCCTTTAATGCTGAGTAAAGGCGCCACATTGGCGGATATCACCAAGTGTATAAATTCGTTTAAATTATCTTCAGAAAAGCTTTCATTTATGGATAAATGGACGATTAACGCTTTTTCCCCTGCGTCGGGGCGATCAAATAACTCCATTAAACCTACTGAGCTTGTACAATAATTTAAACTGGGAAATTATACTTAAACGTCCTCGTCGGCACGCGCTATTGTGACTGCACGTGCTGGCACAACGGTAGAAATAGCATGCTTATAAACCATTTGATTAACCGCATTTTTTAAGATCACAACGTACTGATCAAAAGAATCGATTTGGCCCTGCAGCTTAATGCCATTGACCAAAAAAATGGCAACAGGTATATGTTCTTTTCTAAGTGTGTTTAAAAAAGTATCCTGTAAATTATGTCCTTTAGACATACCGTGCTCCTTATTTTTTTTATTTAGTAACAAACCCTACCCGTCGACGCGCTTCCGTTTGGTTTGCAGTGCAACATATTATAACCCAGCATCATTTATGATTACGATTAAGCCTATGCATTAGTTATGGCGACAATATAACGTGATTTCAAGAGCAAAGGTATTATTTTAATCAATCTGCGCCAGTATCTTGGCCTTTGCTGACTGATCATCGCTGTCTAAGCACAAGGTATTTGTCTGCCGTCGTAACCAAGTAAATTGCCTTTTTGCCAATTGTCGCGTGGCAATAATGGCTTTGTCACGAAACGCTTGTTTATTATAGTCGCCCTCAAGAAAAGACCACGCTTGTCGATAGCCGACCGCTCGAATTGCGGGCATCGCAGCCGACAGGTCACCACGCTGATGCAGTTTTTTCACCTCATCCAAAAAACCCGCCGCTAACATCTGATCGAAACGCAGCATTATTTTTTCATGTAACACCGAACGGTCAGAGGGCGAGATCGCTACTTTAATGGCATTAAACGGCAAGTCATCGTCAGTTTGCTCGCTTAGCCACTGAGTTTGGGTTTTTCCTGAGCTTAAATACACCTCGAGCGCGCGTTGAATTCGTTGCGGGTCATTCGGATGGATGCGCGCCGCCGCTACTGGATCAACAGCTGCCAGGCGCTGATGCACGGCAACCCAGCCTTCATGCTGCGCCTGCTCATCAATGTCTTGACGGATAACGGGGTTTGCATCCGGTAATTTAGCCATCCCCTGTAACAGGACATGAAAATACAACATGGTGCCTCCGACTAAAACAACCCGCTTACCATTTTGTTGGATCTGGTCAATCAATGACAGCGCCTGGTCCTTAAACTGTCCAGCAGAAAACACCTCTGAGGGATCAAGAATATCGATTAAATGATGCTTTATCCCTTGGCGCTCTTGCATATCAGGCTTTGCCGTCCCGATGTCCATACCCCGATAAACTAAGGCCGAATCCACACTGATAATTTCGGCATCAAGTGACTTTGCTAACTCGATGCTCAAGGCCGTTTTACCGGACGCCGTAGGCCCCATTAACAACACAACGTCTGCTAAGGACTTAGACGACATGCTGTTACTGACCCCTTAAGAACAGCGCATCGAGTTGTTGTACATTAAGTAACACCCAGGTCGGTCGACCATGATTGCACTGACCACTATTTGGGGTTTGTTCGATGTCACGCAGCAAGGCGTTCATTTCCACCTCGGTTAAACGACGGTTGGCGCGAATTGACCCATGACAGGCCATGCTGGCCAATACGGCATAACAGGCCTCTTTAATGCTATCACTTTCCCCGGTATGAGAAAGGTCCTGCAATAAATCTCGCACCAGCTTTTCCGGATCTTGAGTGGCTAACAATACCGGTATTGCTCGTACCAACAGCGTATTCGGCCCGGCCGCACTCAACTCCAACGCCAAGCCGTCAAATAAATGCTGGTATTCCTCAAACAACAGCATTTCCTCGTCTGACAGCTGTATTTTTTGGGGTATCAACAAGGGTTGTGATGGCATTCGTCCCGCGTCGTATTGTGCCTTTAATTTTTCATATACAATGCGTTCGTGCGCAGCATGGGTATCCACTAAAACCAAGCCTTTATCAGACTCGGCCAAAATATAGGTGTTGTGCAAATGGGTAATAGCAAACCCCATCGCCGGCATCGCCTGCTGCTCATTGGCGTGATACCTTTCAGCTCTACTGTCGGGCATCCGCTCATAGGGTGAAGCAGAGGCATACGAAGGGGAACTAGGGTAAGTTGACGACGACTCGGCAATCGCCATCGACAAGGGTCGCTGCTGCATGTCCTTATAGTCCGAACCGATGTGTTGTGATAATGGCTCAATGGTTTTAACCGCGTAATTATCAGCCGGCCTAACGTCAGACAGCAATTGTTTGACGCGACGAAAAACAAAATCATGTACCGCTTTGCTTTCACGAAAACGAACCTCTAATTTAGCTGGATGAGCATTAACATCAACCAAAACGGGGTCGATCGTTAGGTACAACACATAAACTGGGTGACGACCATGGAACAGCACATCTTGATAAGCGAGGCGAACCGCGTGATTAATTAACTTATCGCGTATCAAGCGGCCATTAACGTAAAAAAACTGCATGTCCGCTTGGGAACGAGAAAATGTCGGCAGACCAACCCAACCCTGAAGCCCCAAATCACCATTAACAACGTCAATTTCAAGTGATTGCTCTACAAAACCTTCACCACACAACAAACCAACCCGTTGGTCTTTTTGTTGTTTAGTTAAAGCGGGCTTAAGGTCGACGACCTGTCGTTGATTATGTTTTAACGTAAAGCCAACATCAAAACGACTAAGGGCCATCCGCTTGATGACTGTTTCGATATGACCAAACTCGGTTTTTTCGGTTTTAAGGAACTTTCTTCGTGCCGGTGTATTGTAAAAAAGGTCTCGCAACTCAACAGTGGTACCCACTGGGTGAGCGATCGGCGTAGGTTCTAACTCGGATTCAGTCCCATCTGCTTTAACACTCCACGCTGCGGACTCTTCGACCATACGTGAGACCAGCGTTAAACGTGAGACCGAACTCATGCTGGGCAAGGCCTCACCTCGAAAACCAAAGCTCAACACCGCTTCCAAATCATTTAGTGACGATATTTTACTTGTCGCGTGCCGGCTAAGTGCCAAACCGAGCTCAGCTTTATTGATCCCTGAACCGTTGTCACGTACGCGGATTAAGCGCAAGCCGCCCTCTTCGATCTCAATGCTAACGTGCGACGCGTTAGCATCGAGGGAGTTTTCGACTAGCTCTTTCACTGCCGAAGCCGGTCTTTCGATCACTTCGCCAGCGGCGATTTGATTAATCAGTTGCGAAGGGAGTTGCTTAATTACCATTGCGGTTCGATACCTTAAAGATGCGTGTTAACTTACAGGTATTGTATCGAAAAAAACTAGCTGGGTATTTGAATAACCTGTCCTATTATAATACGGCTATTTTGTATCCCATTTGCCTTCTTCAAAGAAGAGAGCGACACCCGATGACGCTCAGCGATGGCTGACAAGGTATCGCCTTTTTGGATCTTATAGCTGGCTTTTGCGATACGTGTTGCGGGCGTTGGAGGCAAGTGTTGTTGTGCAAAGTAGGCCTTAATGCCACGTAAAATAGCGTTAGCCGTTTTCGCTTGATGCTTTGAGTCGCGTAGTTTTGCTTCTTCTTGCCTATTTGAAATAAACGCCGTCTCAACCAAAATAGATGGAATATCAGGTGACTTAAGCACCATAAATCCAGCATGTTGAACTTGTTTTTTATGTATGTGCCCGACACCCTTTAGGTTTTTTAACACCTCAGCTGCCACCGTTGCGCTGGCATCCTTGGTTGCGTTCTGAGATAAGTCGAGTAATACCGAGGCTAGCACGTCATCTTTGTCGTCTAAGCTAACCCCGCCCACTAAATCCGCCGCGTTCTCGCTGTCTGCTAACCACCTTGCAGCCTCACTACTTGCGCCACGGTTTGATAACACATAAACCGATGAACCCTTTGCCCGCTGATCTTTAAACGCATCCGCATGGATCGACACAAATAAATCTGCCCGTGCAAGGCGTGCTTTTTCCATCCGTTGGCGTAAGCCAATGTAGTAATCCCCTGTACGAACTAAGTAGGCCTGCATATTAGGTTGTTGATTAATGAGCGCGGCTAGTTTTTTAGAAATTGCCAACACCACGTCTTTTTCGCGCGTTCCGCGCTTTCCTTTAGCGCCTGGATCCTCACCACCATGGCCTGCATCAATCGCAACAACCCATTTCTTATTTATTAATGCTTGACCTGCCTTTTTGACTACAACCGGCGCTTTAGTTTCCCTTGTCTTTTCAGGGTACAAATCAACCACTAAACGGTGACCATAATTCGCATTTGGTTTTAATAAAAAGCTTTTAGCTGTGACCCCTTGCTTTAAATCAATCACGACGCGTAGGTCTTTTTTATTTCTTGGCGCATGCCGCATCAGCTTAACAACTTTATGCCCAGCGGAAAATTTCGGCATCAGGGTATTAATCGACACGCCATCCAAATCCAACACCAAACGCGGTGGGTTATCTAAGGTAAACACTCGGTGCTCGATAGGTGACGTAATGCCTAACACCAAGCGCGTGTGATCAGGTGCCGTCCAAAACCTTAGTGAGTCGACCTGTTTGGCAGCGTCCGCTAATACAGGCTGATAGCTCAGCAATAGCAATAATGCTGGAAACACCACCTTAACAACACAGCTTTTTATATCCATTCTCATAGGGTTTATTGAGTTATAAATACAAACTCATCCTCACTTAAATCCAAGGTTTTTTCGAGAATAGTTCTTTAACTATCTGTTTGTCAAGTATTTTTACAAATCAATAACGGGTATTATTTGAATGTCTCGCTCGTTCTGATGTATTTTTATATGAATTTGCAAATCAGCAGCCGGCAATAAACCTTCACCCCTATCTGGCCATTCGATAAAACAAATGGCGTTATCGTTTATATAATCACGAACCCCCATGTACTCCAGCTCTTCTGGGTCGTGCAAACGGTACAGGTCAAAATGAAAAACCGCCGTTCCGTTAATTTCATAGGGTTCAACGATATTATACGTCGGGCTTTTTACCGCACCACTATGCCCCAGACCACGTAAAATACCCCGGACCAATGTAGTTTTTCCTGCGCCTAAGTCACCATTCAAAAAAATTAACATACCCGGTTTAAGTTGTGCTGCTAAAGCCATGCCGACCGCCAGCATCGCCTGTTCATCTTTAATATTCATTAATTAACTCTTTGATATGCGACATTAAATCACTGGCTAACAAGCCTTTTTCCCCCGATATTACGGCTCGATCCGCTGCCACAGAATGGACCATGACAGCTAATTTTGCTGCCTCAATAAGGCTGTTCCCTTGTGCAAGTAAAGCAGCAATAATGCCGGTGAGCACATCACCCATGCCACCTGATGCCATGCCTGGGTTACCCGCGGCACACACATAGACGCTACCACCACCACAAATCAAACTGCCCGAACCTTTTAAAACAACGACGCCACCATACTGTTGCTGCAAATTTTTTACTGCCGTAAAGCGATCACATTGAACTTGTTGCGTTGTGCAGGCCAGTAACCTTGCGGCTTCTGCTGGGTGCGGCGTTAACACCCAATTATCATTTTTACGCGGTTCTTTGGCTAATAAATTAAGCCCATCGGCATCCACAACCATCGGTTTTTTCAAATCTAAGGCCGCTTCAAACAACTCGTAAGCCCAAGGTGTTTGCCCTAAACCCGGCCCTACTGCTAACACAGTAGATCGGGTTGCTAGTTGTTTAAATGCTGAGCGCCCGCTGATGCCATGGCTCATTAATTCGGGACGCGCCATGCTGATAAATGCCGCATGCTCCTCTCGTGTCGCGATACTGACCAACCCAGCCCCCGCGCGCAAAGCGGCCTCACCAGCAAGCCGGATTGCGCCGCTAAAACCGTGATCACCGCCCACCATGAATACGTGGCCAAAATCGCCCTTATGGGTGTTTTTTTCGCGCGGCTGATGGTTCTTTTTAAGTGCTGCTAAGGACAAGAGCTCTGCCTCTGCCGGCTGGCTTGTTAACAACGCTTGAGGCACGGATAAATCGTCCAGCATTATTTCTCCGCTATAGCTTGGCCCATCAGCGGTATACAACCCCCTTTTCAGGCCGATAAAGCTGACCGTTTTATCCGCCCGTACCGCATCGTCTTGTACATAACCTGTATCAGCATTTAAACCTGACGGAACATCAACAGCTAGGGTTGTAAGCTGTGCACGATTAATCAGCTTAACGGCGTCTAAATAGTTCCCCATCAAGGGCTTATTGAGCCCCGTTCCTATCAGTGCATCAACAATAACACCCGACGAAAGCTCCGTAGGCAATACGTTGTTTACCGAACCAAGTTGGCTATACGCCTTGAACGCGCTTAACGCATCTCCCGTTAAATCAGCACCCGCTGACAGTGCATAAACATGCGGCAAAATGCCCGATTCAAGTAATAATTTAGCCAACACATAACCATCACCCGCGTTATTACCTGCACCGCAAAAAATATGCACGGCTTCTTTGTACGCCGAGACCTGTTTAAGTTGTTCAAATAGCACTAAGCCGGCACGTTGCATTAAATCGTAACCGCTAATGGATAGCCCCTGTATCGCTTGCCGGTCTATCTCACGCGCTTGTTCCGCCGTATATAAAGGTTGCACCATAATCATTCATTAATAAATGGGTAAAGATTTAATTCTAATGTATCGCCGTCCATTCCGTCTTGTTAAATTTCCAAAACCAAGAGCATGCTGCACTATCACCTGCTAACGACCACAGCTTTTTAACCAGTCTTCACTTTATACAGGGACACAGATCGATGCGCATCTATGAAGTAGAACGCCTCAAACGACTCTTTCGTACTACAATAATGGCTCATCCGTTTAAGCCATACTATTTATATGGCTGATGCTGCCAATGGACTTAGAACCTCATAGCGACCCTTGTGACTTATCTAGATGATTAAAAATTCGATTGATTTGCAACAATTAGCTGACGACATAAAATCGTTGGGGCAGTCACTGGGCTTTCAACAAGTAGGCATTACCGATACGGATTTATCCGACGCTGAAAATCAACTGACGAAATGGTTAGACGCCGGCTTTCATGCCGACATGTCGTACATGCACAAACACGGTTCTAAACGCACTCGACCTGCCGAGTTACACCCCGGGACTGTCAGAGTCATTTCCTGCCGAATGGACTATTTACCCGAACCGATGGCGCAAACCGACGCCTTAATGCAGGACCCTGTGCGCGCGTATATTTCTCGTTACGCCTTAGGCCGGGATTATCATAAGGTGATGCGTAAAAAGCTGCAGCGTTTAGCGGATTTAATCGAACAAAAAGTCGGACCTTTTGGCTACCGTGCCTTTGTTGATAGCGCGCCAGTAATGGAAAAAGCGATCGCTGAAAAAGCCGGCTTAGGCTGGATAGGTAAACACAGCAATGTGTTAAACAAGCAGGCTGGGTCTTGGTTTTTTTTAGGTGAGCTATACATTGATTTACCCTTGCCCATCGACCAAGCTGCTGATGAACACTGTGGCGAATGCACCCGCTGTATCGATATATGCCCCACCCAAGCCATTGTTGCGCCCTACACGGTAGATGCCAATCGTTGCATCTCGTATTTAACGATTGAATTAAAGGGTGTTATTCCTGAAGAGTTTCGCCCGTTAATGGGCAACCGCATATATGGTTGTGATGATTGCCAGCAAGTATGCCCATGGAATCGCTTTGCCAACATAACTGAGGAGCAAGACTTTATGCCCAGACAGCAACTAGACACCACTGGCTTACTGGATGTTTTCCAATGGGACGAAGCCGCCTTTTTAAAAAAAACCGAAGGCTCTGCAATCCGCCGCATTGGTTATGCCAGTTGGATTAGAAATATTGCTATTGCCCTAGGCAATGCGCCAGCAGACAGTGGCATTATGGCTGCTTTAAAGCAAAGAATGAGCAGCGAAGATGCTGTTATTCGTGAACACGTTAGCTGGGCCATTGAGCAACAACACCTTAAAAGCAATCCAACTAGTAATTAAGAAAGTTCTCGCGGTAATATTTAAGTTCTTCTATCGATTCGATCACATCAGCTAAAGCTTGATGCGTGGCCTTCTTTTTAAAGCCTTCCATAATACTGGGCGCCCAACGGCTGGCCAACTCTTTTAACGTACTGACATCTAAATTACGGTAGTGAAAAAACGCTTCCAGTGTTGGCATCGACTTGGCCATAAAACGCCTATCTTGACAGATACTATTACCACACATGGGAGACGCACCGCTGGGCACCCATTGTTGTAAAAATGCAATCGTTTGTTGTTCCACATCTTTTTCGTTGAGTGAACTGTTCAATACCCGGTCAATCAAACCCGATTGCCCGTGGTGTTTTTGATTCCATGCATCCATCGCATCCATGGTTGCTTTGGATTGATGAACCGCCAATACTGGCCCTTCAGCCAATACATTCAGCTCTTTATCAGTGACAATCGTAGCAATTTCAATGATAGAATCGGTTTCAGGATCTAAGCCGGTCATTTCCAAGTCGATCCATATTAAGTTTTGTTTATCTAGCGCCATCTGAAATACCTTTTTAAGTTTTATTAAAATACTTGAACAATAATGACATTATGAATGAATTCAGCTACCTATTTTTAGTTTTTCTTATTGCATCAATGCTGCTAAAAATTTGGTTAAACCGTCGCCAAATAGCCCATATAACCAAGCACCGGGGTGAAGTCCCTGTTGATTTTAAAGGAAAAATTGATCTAAAGGCGCATCAAAAAGCCGCTGATTACACAGTGGAAAAAACCCGACTCTCTACAGTAAGTACCATCATCGCTAGCGTTTTATTGATTTTATTAACACTGGGCGGCCTAATTAATGTCCTTACTTTGCAATCACAGAACTGGATTAGCCACCCCTTATGGTCTGGTGTCGTTATGATCTTGTGCGTATTCATCCTTTCCCACCTTATTGAATTGCCCGTCCAACTCTACCAAACCTTCAAGGTCGAACAACAATACGGTTTTAACCGCACAAGCCTCGGCCAGTTTATTAAAGACCAGTGCCTACAACTCGGTTTAATGCTAGTAATTGGTCTTCCCTTACTGTATGCCTTAGTTTGGATAATGGGAGCGATGGGGGATTATTGGTGGCTTTATGCGTGGCTACTAACCATTGGCTTTACCTTTTTTATGACTTGGTTATTACCCACGGTCATTGCGCCATTATTTAACACCTTTACCCCGTTAGAAGATGAACAGTTAAAACAACGAATCCAGCAATTGCTAGAACGTTGCGGTTTTAATAGTAAGGGTGTTTATGTGATGGATGGTTCACGTCGATCTGGCCATGGTAACGCTTATTTTACCGGTGTCGGCAAAAACAAACGTATCGTTTTTTATGACACCTTGCTCAACTCGTTAAATGCAGATGAAATCGAAGCTGTACTGGCACATGAATTAGGTCACTTTAAATGTAAGCACATCAATAAACAGATGCTGGTATCCAGCTTGGTCACCTTGCTTGGGTTTGCCTTGCTGGGTTGGCTTAACCAGCAACCATGGTTTTTCGATGGCCTAGGCATACTTCAAATAAATAATGCTGCTGCGCTGCTATTGTTTATTATTGTGACGCCTATTTTTACCACCTTTTTACAACCACTGGGTAGCCATCTGCAACGTAAATTTGAGTTTGAAGCAGATGCCTTTGCCAGCACCATGACTAAACCTGGCTTCCTCATTCAGGCGTTGGTTAAATTATACCGTGATAACGCTAGCACCCTAACCCCCGACCCTATCTATTCAGGCTTTCACCACAGCCACCCACCCGCTGGCGTTCGAATTAATCATTTGAAAACCTTGGACTCTAGCACTTAAAATAGCAGGTGCCCTATGAAAAACCACCGGATCGTCATCATCGTAACCACCCTCTTCAGTCTATTTCTTTTAGTAGTCTCTAAGGCGCACGCCGTAGACATTGAAAACGGCCGCTCGCTACATGCTGAAAACTGTTTAGCTTGTCACGCTACCAACACCTACAGCCCTGACAAACGTAAAATACACGATCTTGCTGCATTAACGACCCAAGTTAAACGCTGCGACTTTTCCTTGGGCACCCAGTGGTTTGATGAAGACATTGAAGATGCCGTCAGCTATTTAAATAACGAGTTTTATCATTTCAAATAAACCATTAAAGCCGACTACGGCCCAACAGCAAGCACTTCGCTGTGGTCGCGTTGTGGCACACGTTGGTAAGGCACTCATTATTGAGGATGCCGAAGGTCACACCTCACGCTGTAAAAAACGCACCCAGCTAGAAGCGGCTGCAGTAGGTGATGAGGTTGAATGGATGGTCACGGAAGAAGGCGCGGGTCGCGTTGAAAAAATATTACCCCGTCGATCGCTGCTCTCTCGGCCTGCTAAAAGTGGCGCTACCCGACCCGTTGCTGCGAATATCGACCAACTGGTCGCCATTTTAGCTGTAAAACCCAATATCGACGCCCTATTACTCGACCAATACTTAATTGTTTGCGAGCTACAAGGCATTACACCGCTAATCGTTTTAAATAAAATCGACCTACTTGATGGTGCCGCAACGCAAAAAATCGACGAGCTCGTAGCAAACTACCAACAACTAGGCTACGAACTGATAAAGGTAAGCGCAAAAGACAAGTCGGGCTTACAACAATTAAGCCAGCGGCTGTGCGATAAAACCAGCATACTCGTCGGGCAGTCTGGGGTAGGCAAGTCGAGTATTATTAATGCCTTAATCCCTGATTTAGCGCTGCAAACCAAGGTTCTATCAACCGTTTCGGGCTTAGGCAAACATACGACCACCTCCTCGACGCTATACAAATTAGCCAGCGGTGGGGAGGTTATTGACAGCCCTGGGGTCAATATTTTTGGTCTGGCCAATATTACGGAATACAGTTTGGCGAGTGGCTACCGTGAAATCAAACAATTGGCCGATCAGTGTAAATACGCGAACTGTTTGCACCTTAGAGAACCCAAGTGTGCAGTAAAAGATGCGGTGGAAAATGGCGCCATGTCAAAAGCGCGTTATGCAAGGTACCTTAAGTTAAGGGAGAAGCTGAGCACTTAACCCGGCGGCCATTGCATGGGTCTACCACCTAATAAATGCAAGTGGATATGGTAGACTTCTTGTCCTGCATCGCGCTTACAGTTAAACACGGTTCTATAGCCTGACTCTGCTAAGCCTTCTAATTCTGCTATTTTTTTAGCCGCCTGCATTATTTCACCCATTAACACCGTATCGTCGTCCCCTACATCTGCCAGGGTAGCGATGTGTTTTTTCGGGATGATTAAAATATGCACTGGCGCTCGGGGGTTAATGTCTCTAAATGCTAAAACCGTGTCTGTTTGATACACGATATCGGGGGTAATATCACCCTTGACCATACTGCAAAATAAACACTCACTCATTATCGTTCTCCTTGATCAACCTAAGGTGACGACCCACCTTAGGGTTTAGTTTATATTGTAAACTGGGGCTGTTTAATTAAAACCTAAACTTCGCTCCGACCACTAAAGGCATGTGACAGCGTGCCGCTATCGATGTACTCTAATTCGCCACCAAAGGGTACACCGTGCGCGATACGGGTAGCTTTTACTTGATGCTTCTTAGCCATATCGCTCAAATAATGTGCCGTTGCCTCACCTTCAACCGTAGGGTTAGTCGCCAGAATGATTTCTTTGACTGCCCCTTGCTGCATCCGAAGCGCTAATTTATCTAAACCAATGTCAGCTGGGCCTAAGCCATCTAAAGGCGACAAACGGCCATTTAGCACGAAATATAAGCCTCTGAACGATGTCGCGTCCTCTATGGCCATGACATCAGCGGGTGTTTCGACAATACACAATAAGTGCTGCTCTCGCGAGTCATCAGAACACAGGCCACAGATGTCACGCGAACTTAAGGTCTGGCAGGTCGAGCAATGACCAATTTTATCTACCGCTTCGGCAAGACTTTGTGCTAATTGAAAAGCCCCTTTTCTATCACGTTCTAACAGATGAAAAACCATCCGCTGGGCTGATTTTTGACCTACCCCCGGCAAACAGCGTAGGGCTTGCATTAGCTGCTGTAATATCGGTTCTGATTGCATGCTAAAAAGGCAGCTTAAAGCCTGGAGGCAAAGGTATGCCAGCAGTCATACCCGACATACTGTCTTTATTTTCGTTTTCCACTTTATGCACCGCATCGTTAATCGCCGCTACGACCAAGTCCTCCAGCATTTCTCGGTCGCCTTCGTTACACAAACTAGGGTCAAGCGACACCTTTTTAACTTCATATTTGCCTGTCATCACTAATTTGACTAAACCACCACCCGATTCGCCGGCCACTTCGAGTTTTGCAAGTTTCTGTTGCGCTTCAAGCATCTTTTCTTGCATTTTTTGCGCTTGTTGCATTAAATCGCCCAATTGATTTTTCATTCATTTCTCCGTACGGGTAGTAGGTTTACTCTATTGGTTTTATTGAACCGTCGATAACTTCAGCATCGAACAGCTCGATGATCTTTTTAACGATAACATTTTGATTTATTTCTCGCTCTGCCTGCTCTTGCCTATCACTGACCTTTTGCATCGCGATATGATTAGGCGTGACGATATCCGTTGCCCCCTGAGTAATCAACAAGGACAAACGCCGCCCATAGTAGTTTGACAAGGCAAGCTCTAAATTTTGTTCGGATTTTTTATTAAGTGACACGTGGCCATCAACCAAGGCCAATTCGCATTCTGATTCACCCAGTCTAACGAGCACCGCGTTATTGGCCAGCTGAAGGGTCATTGGATCTAAACCCAGCGCTGGAACCAATTGATCCCAAGGTAAGGCCTGATCCACAGCAACAACCGGTGTAGACACGCTTTCTATTACCTTTTCATCAACCGCCTTAATCTCATGTTCGGCCACTACGGCTGGACCTATACCTGTGGATTGCTGTGTTAGATTTTTAGTGTTTTTTTTTTCGGGTATGATCAGCTTGGGCGCTTTTTTAACGGCAACAACCGCTTGTTCACTCGCTGAGGTATCCGCACGTGCACTGACAGGCTCTGATACCACCTGCCGACTCATTGTTGTTTGTTCTAAGTTTTGTGGTTTGACTTTGTCGGTCTGACCCGTTTCCACAGGTGTAAACGCCAACATACGTAACAACACCATTTCAAAACCCACCTTAGGGCTGGGTGCTAGGGCAAGGTCTTTTTGTCCAATCAGCGCAATCTGATAGTACAGCTGTACGTCTTCTTTAGACAGCTGGTCCGCTAAGCTTTTAATCTCTGCTACCTCAGCGTCCTTAGCCGTCAGTTGGTACACCGCCATCTGATGCAAAAAGAGTAATAAAGACTGTAAAACTTCGGCATAGTTAGGTGCAAACTCATCCAATGATTGCACGCTATCCAATACAGCATCAGCTTGCTTGCTAACCAACGCTGCAAGCAAATCAACAACCGGTTCTCTGGCCACGCTGCCCAGCATATCAATCACGTCTACTTCGTTTAACGTTCCGTTGCCGTGCACGATCGCTTGGTCTAATAAACTTAAACCGTCACGCATACTACCATCAGCTGCGCGTGCCAGTAACTCAGTCGCCTCAGGCTGGTAGTCGATACCTTCACTTTCTAAAATTAGTTTGAACTGACCTTCGATTTGCGCCGGCATCAATCGCTTAAGATTAAACTGCAAACAACGTGACAACACCGTCACCGGCATCTTTTGTGGATCAGTGGTCGCTAAGAGAAACTTAACGTGATCAGGCGGCTCTTCTAAGGTTTTTAATAAGGCATTAAAACTGCTTTTAGAAAACATGTGCACCTCATCAATGAGGTACACCTTGTATTTGCCCCGACTCGGTGAGTATTGCACGTTTTCTAATAAATCGCGGGTATCATCAACCCCCGTTCTTGATGCGGCATCTACTTCGATTAAGTCGGGATAACGGCCTTGATCAACGTCTAAACAAGTATCGCATTGGCCACACGGTTCTGCACCAATCGAGTTAGGGCAATTCAATGCCTTAGCGAGCACCCTTGCAATCGTGGTTTTGCCTACCCCACGGGTACCGGTAAATAAGTACGCGTGGTGTAGCCTATCGTGCTCTAAGCCGTTGACTAAGGCACGTACAACGTGTTCTTGCCCAACGACTTGAGCAAAATTTAACGGCCGCCATTTTCTTGCAAATACTTTATAACTCATAGGCTAATAGGGTAACAAAGCTCTGGCTTAATATGCGAACTTTTAGCACGTTAGATAAACAAATAGTGGGTGGTAACTCGTGCCAGCCACACCTCGGCACACGACTCCATTGCTGCCGTTGCTCCCTTCCGGGCCTGGCGGGGTTCACAATTTCACGTTGCGAGGGGACCAACACGAGTCACCATTATTCATTACTGCAAATTAGGGAGTGGATTGTCCATCATTGTGCCTGACCAATCAAGCCGCCGTGGGCGATTTTATTGCTTTTCTTAGTATTATTGTCTAACGGGTCGTTTCGACAGTTTTCGTTGCAAGGTGCGCCGGTGCATATTAAGCCGCCGCGCGGCTTCTGAAATATTACCCCCACACTCCAACAGCACTTTTTGCATATGTTCCCACTCTACACGTTTCACAGATAAGGGTTTTTCTACAGGGCTAATCGTCGCATCGGCAAGCGGGTTACTAAATGCAGTTAAAATTTCATCGGCATTAGCTGGTTTTGTCAGGTATTGCGTGGCGCCTAATTTAATCGCTTCAACCGCGGTCGCAATACTGGCATAACCGGTTAGCATAACAATTTTAGTTTTTTTATTGTGCGCCCTAAGTTGTTTGATTAAATGCAGCCCTGAGCTTTCTTCTAAACGTAAGTCAACAATCGCTAAATCCGGCTCAAAGCTTTCAATAAGTTCAGTTGCTTGCTGTGCGTTACATGCCGTAGCCACCTCATAATTGCGCCGTTCGAAGGCGCTCTGTAGCACACTACAATACATTTCATCGTCATCAATAATCAGTAATTTACCTTTCTTATTACCCATTATATTTCACTCTTTAAATTGAAAAGGGAATGGTTATACTAACGCGTAAACCTTTGGGACTTCTGCTTTCCCAACGTATTTCGCCACCAATACGTTCAATGCTAGCCTTTGCTAAATAGGTTCCAATACCCAGGCCCGCCTCTTTTGATGAAACCATTTGTGCACCTAATACAGCCAGTTGAGAAGCATCCATCCCATTGCCTTGATCCTCTATCAACAAAATAACCTGCTCACTATCCCAGTCTAGTGTCACCTGTACAAATGAAGGTGAAGCATCCGCCGCATTATCTAAAATATTGATGAACGCATAGGTTAGGGCAATATCGGAAACCAGTTTAGGCTCTGGCTCCTTACCTTTAATAATTTTGATAAAGTTAACATCAAGGTGGGATAGCCGCCACTGAGCTAACGCCTTATGAAAGTATTCACCTACCTTGAGTAGTTGCCCCGTATCATATTGATCCATTGTTGCGGTTTGCGTAATCGCAGACAACACATTTTTACACCGTTTAATTTGCCCTTGGATAATCGATAGCTGATTATTAAAAGAAGCATTATTCAGTGGCTCTAGTTCCAGTGATAACTCATGGGCAACCACATCCATTGTACCCAGTGGTGTACCCAGTTCATGGGCTGCCGAAGCGGCCATAGTGCCCAAGGCGACTAGGCGCTCATCTCGAAAAATTTGTTCTTTCATTTTCACCAATGATTCATTTCTATTGCGCAAAGACCCTGCCATTCCTGCAACAAAATAAGCCATCAAGGCTGTCAATAGCACAAAACCAATCCACATGCCGACAATATGCTCTGAAAAATGGTCACCAACGCCCATTTCCATTGGGTGATCAAGGTGTATTAATGGCCGATGAAAGAACACTAGCAAGGTATACGTTAGTGACGTTAGTATCGCCATTAACCACACATAAACTTTTGGTAATAGGGTAGCAGCAACGCTATGCGGCACGAGCAAAAACCACGCGAAGGGATTAGTCGCGCCGCCCGTCAGATATAAAAAAACCGCTAACGCAAGCACATCAATGACTAACTGAAAGAAGAAAAAATCACTGCTAATACTATCGAGTTGTGTCAGCAAAAATAAGGTAAACACACTCCAGACCACCAAGCATATCAATGTGATCCCTATCAGGTTGAGCGGTAACGACAAGTCTAAATAGTATTCAGCAAACAGTATGACAATAAGCTGGGCGCCCATACTTAATGCGCGCATTGATAATAAGCGCCTTAAATTCTCGTCTACCAAAGGCATTAATACCTTAGACACTAATTTTGTCATTTCTTGCTTTACCCTTTGCTTTACCCTTTGATACAACGTCGGTGGTCGGCACCCACTTATTCGTGCTCAAGCCTACTTTATAATCTTTTTTCGTTTCGCCCTAGTAAATTGGGAAAAATCTGCCATATTTAAGTTAGCTATTATAATTACGGAAACCTAATGGATTCTTCACCTAAGCAAACCCATGCCTCAGTAACATCGCTGCCGAATAAGACTGAGTTCGCCGAACAGACTGCACAGCTACTTGAATTCAGCACTCGCACCCAGGCAAAGGCTGTCCTGTTGTTTATCACCTTTGACTCGTTAGTCGATGACATCAATCAACGGCAAAACAACCTGGCGATTAAGGCGATTAGCAAACGTTTACTGGCGAATGCACGCGAATCAGATATCTACGCACATTTAGATGACATGAACTTTGCCAACCTATCCATCGCAACCAGTGAACAACACGCCCCTACCTTGGTAGAAAAACTTAAAAACCAACTGGCCGAACCCATTACCTTAGAAGATGGTTCAATGATCCGTTTAAACGCTAAAATTGGTGTTGCACTGTTTCCTGAACACGGTACTGATTACCTAAGTTTAATCGACAGGGCTAAACAATCCCTTTATTAAGATAGCCAGTTGTTTTATATGTATTGCATCTTAAGCCTGAACCAGGTCATCAGCCTACTTTAGCAACCCACCACCATAGCCTTTCCGGCAAGCTTTCATTTTTAACAACCTAGCGTTAAACAACGCTAGGTTGTTTGTTAAGCTAGCTATTTAACGTTGATAACACCTGGTTAAACAACGCCGACGGCCGCATGACCTGTTCAGTTTTATCAAGCTCAGGCATATAGTAACCGCCAATATCAACTGCGTGCCATTGGTCGGTGGTTAGGTCGCTGATAATTTTTTCTTCGTTTTCAGCAAGCGACTGAGCCAATGGCGCAAACTGGGCTTGCAATGCTGGCTCATCTTGTTGTTCTACTAGAGCCTGCGCCCAATATAAAGCCAAGTAAAAATGACTTCCTCGGTTATCTAGTTCGCCGGTTTTACGCGACGGTGACTTACCTTCGTTCAATAGTTTTGCTGTTGCCTGATCTAAGGTGGTCGCCAACACCTTTGCTTTGTGATTATCTTCGGTTATCGCAGTGTGCTCAAGGGATGCGCATAACGCCAAAAACTCACCCAGCGAATCCCAACGCAAATGATTTTCTTCAATCAGTTGTTTAACGTGCTTCGGTGCAGAGCCACCAGCGCCTGTTTCAAATAAGCCACCACCGGCCATTAACGGCACAATTGATAACATTTTTGCACTGGTGCCTAACTCTAGAATTGGAAACAAGTCGGTCAAGTAATCACGTAAAATATTACCAGTGACTGAGATAGTATCTTTACCGCGTATCAAACGCTCCAAGGTGTAACGCATCGCCCTGGTTTGCGACATGATACGAATGTCTAAACCACTTAAGTCATGATCCTTGAGGTAGTGCTCAACTTTTTTGATCAGTTGGTATTCATGCGGCCGGTACTCGTCTAACCAAAACACTGCTGGGGTGTTCGATAAGCGTGATCGAGTCACTGCAAGTTTCACCCAATCTTGAATCGGTGCATCTTTTACTTGGCACATCCGCCAGATATCGCCTTTTTCAACCTGCATCTCCAGTAACACCTTGCCCTGATCATCGACGATACGCGTACGGCCATCGGCTTTAATTTCAAAGGTTTTATCATGCGAGCCATATTCTTCAGCCTTTTGTGCCATCAAGCCAACATTAGGCACACTGCCCATGGTCGCTGGGTCAAACGCACCATGTGTTTTACAAAAATTAATAATTTCTTGGTAGATTCGAGCAAAGGTACTTTCCGGCATCACTGCTTTTGTGTCTTTTAATTTACCGTCGGGTCCCCACATTTTACCGCCCGCCCTGATCATTGCCGGCATTGACGCGTCAACAATCACTTCGTTCGGTGTGTGTAAATTAGAAATGCCTTTGGCAGAGTCAACCATAGCGAGTTCTGGGCGCGTTTCGTAACAGGCATGCATATCACTCAGTATTTCTTCTCTAATCGACTCAGGCAGCTTCTTAATGTGTTCGTATACGCTACTCAGACCATCATTTGGGTTAACCCCAAGCTCGTCAAATAGTTTGCCGTGCTTTTTAAATAAATCTTTATAATAAATTTTTACCGCATGACCAAATACGATGGGATGTGAGACCTTCATCATGGTGGCTTTTACGTGAAACGAGAACATCACCCCCGTTTCTCTGGCGTCTTCCATTTCGGTTTCCAAAAACTCGCAGAGGGCTTTTTTACTCATAAACATGCTGTCTATGATTTCATTTTTTTGCAAAGCGATATGTTCTTTTAATACGGTCACATCACCATTATTGGCTACGTGTTCGATCTTCACTGTACAGGCCTTATCCAAGGTGAGGCTTTTTTCACTACAATAAAAATCGCCTGCATGCATATGGGACACATGCGTTTGTGACGCCTGACTCCACTTGCCCATTGAGTGAGGGTTTTTCTTTGCGTAGTCTTTCACCGCTTTAGGCGCCCTGCGATCAGAGTTACCTTCGCGCAACACCGGGTTAACAGCGCTGCCTAAGGTTTTTGAATAGCTCGCTAAGATGCTCTTTTCTTCGTCATTCTTAGGGTCTTCAGGGTAATCAGGCAAGGCATAGCCTTTCGCTTGTAACTCATTAATGACCTCTTTAAGCTGTGGAATAGAGGCACTAATATTGGGTAGTTTTATAATGTTGGTTTTCGGGTCATGCGTTAGCTCTCCCAACATAGATAACACATCTGGTTTTTTTTGCTCGTCAGGAAGGCGGTCAGAAAAAGCATTCAGTACACGGCTTGCTAGCGAAATATCACTCAGTTCAATCTCAATATCTGCCGTTGATGCAAACGATTTAATGATAGGAAGCAGCGAGCACGTGGCTAATAAAGGTGCTTCATCGGTATGCGTATAATAAATTTTAGAGCTCATCTATATCCTTCCTTCATTCTGAGTAAATGGTTTGTCTAAGTCGATTAGCGAGCCCCATAAACGTCTTGGGTAGGTGTCGCGATAATCGCTAGCAAATTGTACCGTAAAACGGCTAATCACTGCGTAGAAAGAATAAAAAATAATTGGAGGCTGAGAGCGGAATCGAACCGCTGTTTACGGCTTTGCAGGCCGCTGCATAACCACTCTGCCACTCAGCCAGAGAGGACTTAAACGAAAAAGCCGCGGTGGAAAAACGGCTTAAAATTTGGAGCGGGAAACGAGATTCGAACTCGCGACCCCAACCTTGGCAAGGTTGTGCTCTACCACTGAGCTATTCCCGCAATGAGCCGAGTATTCTATCTTCCGTAGACAAACTGTCAAGCTAGAATAACGACTATTTTTTAAATTTAGGTATTGCTAGCTGAATATATTGCCACATCGACCATAGCGACAGCAGGCAGGCTACGTAAATAAGCACAACACCGAGCAATCTAATTGGCAAACCGTAGAGATCCGCATTAAACAATAAACACAGCATGGCGACCATTTGGAAGCCCGTTTTACATTTACCCAGCCAAGACACTTCAATAGTCGAACGCTGGCCTAGTTGCGCCATCCACTCCCGTAAAGAAGCCACGTACACTTCACGCCCAATGATGATTGCCGCAGGTATCGCCAGATAGGCGACAGGATCGGCCTGGACGATTAAAACAAGAATCATCACAACCATTAGCTTATCGGCAACCGGATCCAAAAATTCGCCAAATGCTGTTTGTAAATTAAGTCGTCTCGCTAAAAAACCGTCCAACCAATCTGTTGCAGAGGCAATAACAAATATTGCCGAACACCAAACTCTTGCATTATCAATAGGTAGGTAAAATACCACCAGTATTAAAGGAATAGACGCTATTCTAAGCAACGTTAAAATGGTGGGTATATTGAAATTCATTAAGCTTAAGGGACGCGGGCTATATTTTTGTACATGATACCATTTTTAATTCACATCACCGTCATGAAAACAATCATAAATACGTTGGCCTAAGGCTTGATTAATCCCATCTATTGAGCATAAATCTTCAACACCTGCTGCTTGAATTTCACGTAAACCGCCAAATTGTTTTAACAGTAACTGTCGACGCTTAGGACCCAAGCCTTGTATCGATTCCAGCATGGAGGTTTTTTTAACCCGGCCTCGCTGCTGGCGGTGGCCACTAATCGCGAAACGATGGGCCTCGTCACGTATCTGCTGGATAACTAATAACGCCGGCTCATCGGAGGCTAATATCAATTGCCGACCATCACTCGCACAATAGATTTTTTCCATGCCCACCTTCCTATCACTCCCTTTGGATACGCCGATCACATTGACATCGCTACAGTTGAGCTCACCCAGGGCTTGAGTGACCGCGTTAACTTGCCCTTTACCGCCATCAATAATCAATAAATCAGGCACCTGGTGCTCCCCTTTTTTGGCACGAGTAAAGCGACGTGAAACCGCTTGTGCTAGCGCAGCATAGTCATCCCCCGCTGTTACGTCTTTAATGTTGAACCGTCGGTAGGCTGATTTTAATGGGCCATTATCATCAAGCACTACGCAAGAGGCGACCGTTTGGTCACCTTGTAAATGGCTAATATCAAAACACTCTATACGATTAATGCTTTGACCAAAAGCAAGCAAGTCTGACAATTTCTGTAAGCGATCACGCGTATTTTCTCTACTTAAAAGTTTTTGATTTAATGCAGTTACCGTGTTGTTTTTAGCCATGCTCAACCAGCGCGAACGATCGCCTCGTGGTTGGTAAACAATGTTTATTTTTCGTTCGGCTTTTTCATTAAGAACTTGCTGGATCAACTCGGATTCACGTAATTTATGACTTAGAATAAGTGCTTTAGGTAACACTTTGTCTAAATAAAACTGCACAACAAATGCACCTAACACATCTTCTTCGGTTTTACCCCTCGGCATTCTAGGAAAAAAAGTTCGATTCCCTAAATGCTGGCCATTGCGTATAAAAAAAACTTGTACACAAGCCATATTGTCTGTTATTTGACAGGCGATCACATCTATATCACCGTCGCTAGCACTCACGTATTGACGTTCTAATACCTTTCTTAATTGTGCAATTTGGTCTCTAAAGTGTGCGGCTTTTTCGAAATCAAGGCTGGATGCGGCCTGCTCCATCTTTTTTACTATACCGTTAATTAGGCGCTTATTCTTGCCCTCTAAAAACAGCACTGTATGCTCTACATCATCGCGGTAATCTTGTTGGCTTATTAGGCCTACACAGGGTGCTGTACAACGTTTAATCTGGTGTTGCAGACATGGCCTTGAGCGGTTTTTATAAAAGCTGTCATCACACTGCCTTACCGGAAATAACTTTTGTAAAACGTGCAAACTGTCCCGCACGGCGCCTGCACTGGGGTAGGGACCAAAATACCGACCCTTGAGTTTTTTAGCACCTCGATGAAAACTGAGTTGCGGAAAATCATGCTCTGAAGATAAATAGATATAAGGGTAGCTTTTATCATCCCTTAAACAAATGTTGTAGCGTGGCTTTAATTGTTTAATCAGTTGATTTTCAAGTAATAAAGCCTCGCCTTCAGTATGTGTAACGACCACGTTTATTGCTCTAACGTGAGACACCATGACCTTTTTCTTTAGGTCTTTATCCTTATTGTTGAAGTAACTCGACACTCTTTTCTTGAGATTTTTTGCCTTACCAACATAAATACAGTGCTGCTTAGCGTCTAACATTTGATAAACACCCGGCTTTTGGGTTAATGTTTTTAAAAAATGTTCGCTATCAAACGCGGTGGTATTATTTGTCGTATCCATCAATATAAGTGTACGTATTTCTCTACTAAAGACAATTTCTATTATCTTTTGTTTATTCGCCTAAATAAACGCCCGTCTAAAACTAAAAAAGGCCTCAATAATGAGGCCTTTTTGGTTATGCAAATTAAGATTAATCTTTATCCGACGAGCTTTTTTTTGTATTGTTAAATAAGCCTTCCTGCATTTCTTTAAACACTTCCATGTTTCGGTTAGCCATTGTGCTCATCAAAGAAAATGGATCACTGACCAGCTCAAACTTACTAATGACTTTTGCCCTTTGTTCGGCAATTAATTTAACAGATGTTTCTAAATACTTAGCGAAATTAGTTTGAAAAGGATCACCATAAAAACGGATGAGCTGCTCAAGCATTTGCGCACTCATGATCGGCTCACCGTCTTCTTCCTGCTCAAGGATAATTTGCAACAGCACACTGCGGGTTAAGTCTTCCTTAGATTTGGCGTCGAGGACTTTAACCGGCTCACGATCAATAATCAGTTTGCGAACATCATTCAGCGTTACATATTTGCTGATTTCAGTATCGTACAAACGACGATTTGGGTACTTCTTAATTACGCGTGAGTTTGACATCATTTACACTAAAATCTACTGATCTGTTGTTTCAGCCTCTTTCATACTTAACCTTACTCGGCCTTGGCGGTCAACTTCTAATACCTTTACTTTTACCACATCACCTTCAGATAGTTTATCACTGACTTTTTCGACTCGATCTTCTGAAATCTGCGAAATATGAACCAAACCATCTTTACCCGGTAAGATCGATACAAATGCACCAAAGTCCATGAGTCTAACAACCTTACCTTCGTAAACTCGGCCTACTTCAACCTCAGCTGTTATATCTTCAATACGTCTTAACGCTTTCTCGCCTGCTTCGCGATCGACTGAAGCAACTTTTACTAAGCCATCATCCGTAATATCAATCGCTGCGCCCGTTTCTTCGGTAATGGCGCGAATAGTAACACCACCTTTACCAATAACATCACGAATTTTTGCAGGGTCAATCTTAATCGTCAAGATGCGTGGAGCAAAATCTGACATTTCACTACGTGCTACTGATAACTCTGTATTCATTTTTTCTAAAATATGTAGACGTCCGCCTTTTGCTTGCTCTAATGCTTTAGACATAATCTCAGCGGTAATACCTTGGATTTTAATGTCCATTTGTAAGGCCGTTACACCAGAATCCGTACCGGATACTTTAAAGTCCATATCACCTAAATGATCTTCATCACCTAAAATATCAGACAAGACTGCGTAGTCGTCGCCTTCTTTAATAAGGCCCATTGCAATACCAGCCACTGGTGCTTTAATCGGAACCCCAGCATCCATTAACGCTAAGCTTGTACCACAGGTACTGGCCATTGAACTTGAGCCGTTAGACTCAGTGACTTCAGCCACTACGCGAAGGACATATGAAAAGTCTTCTTGGCTTGGTAGCACAGCCATCATGCCACGCTTTGCTAATCGGCCATGACCGATTTCACGTCGTTTTGGCGAGCCAACAAAACCGGTTTCACCCACGCAGAAAGGAGGGAAATTATAATGCAGCATAAAACTATCGCGGTATTCACCTTCAACAGCATCAATCATTTGTGCGTCACGGTCTGTACCTAAGGTTGCAACAACCAAAGCTTGGGTTTCACCCCGTGTAAACAAGGCTGAACCGTGTGCGCGAGGTAAAACACCTGTACGTACATGAATCGGACGTACTGTTTCTAAATCACGGCCATCAATACGGTGCTTAGTTGACAGCACTAGGTTACGAACATGTTTCTTTTCAAGTGAAGAAAAAATGCCTTTTACTTCATCCGCATCTTCATCAGCTAACTGGGCTAATACCTCGTCCCGCACTTGTTTTAATTTTACTTGGCGATCTAGTTTTACCAATACGGTGTAAGCATCGCTAATACCGGCTGTTGCAACAGCTGCTACTTTTTCAACCAACGCATCATTAGTTGCAGCCGCAGTCCATTCCATACGCGGCTTACCAGCTTCAGCTGCTAATTCGTTAATGGCTGTAATGGCTGTTTGCATTTGCTCATGGCCAAATGTCACCGCACCTAACATCACATCTTCTGATAGGCAGTCGGCTTCTGATTCAACCATCAATACCGCATTAGCCGTACCAGCAACAACAAGGTCTAATTGAGAGTCTTGTAATTCAGATTTTGTCGGGTTTAACGCGTATTCACCGTTAATATAACCCACACGAGCCGCACCAATAGGGCCATCAAAGGGTAAACCTGAAATAGCTAAAGCAGCTGATGCACCAATTAATGCAGGAATATCTGGATCAACTTCAGGGTTTAAAGAAATAACCGTCGCAATAATTTGCGTTTCATTTTTGTAGCCTTTCGGAAACAAGGGGCGAATCGGACGGTCAATCAAACGGCAGGTTAGCGTTTCTTTTTCGCTAGGACGCCCTTCACGCTTAAAAAAACCGCCGGGTATTTTACCGGCGGCGTATGTTTTTTCTTGGTAATTAACCGTCAGCGGGAAAAAGGAGTTATTCTCTCCGCCTTCGCGTTTGCCAACCACTGTGACCAGCACGACAGTCCCATCTATTTCCACTAAAACAGCGCCGTCTGCTTGACGTGCTATTTCACCTGTTTCAAATTTTACGAGTTGTTGACCGAACTGAAATTCTTTTTTAACTAAATTCACTATTATTTGCCCACTTTTTAATTAACTTTATTTTCTTAAGCCTAAACGTGCAATCAGTGCACGGTAACGCTCAATGTCTTTTCCTTTCAAGTAATCAAGAAGCTTACGGCGCCTATTGATAATTCTTAGCAAACCTTGACGTGAATGATGATCTTTTTTGTTCTCAGAAAAATGCGGTGTCAAATGATTGATTCTCCCCGTTAACAAAGCAACTTGAACCTCTGGAGATCCTGTATCACCTTCTGATAACGCATATTCTTTAACAATTTCTTGCTTTTGTTCTGTAGCGAACGACATATTTCTTTACTCCGACTATATTATTTTAAAAAACAACGCATTGTACTCTTGACGAGCATTGCTAACAAGCTATTAAGGTAAAACCACTTTTTCTTGTGTTATACGAAAATCCTAACAGGCGCCAAACACCCTTCTGTGCTCCACTTACCTAAGCCAAAAATTTCACCGTGCAGATCATTCAAACGCATTAAATCATGTTTGGGTAGTTGCTCGATCGCTATTTTGCGCCCCATGCATAAATCATTTTGTTGTTGCTCGTTGCACGTTATGACAGGGTAATCTAACAACGCCACATCCAAACTACACAGCATCCTGTCTAGCTCTGTCTGATTATCTTGCAGCGCTTCTAATTGCTGCAGAGTAACCGCCTGAGTTAAGCTAAACGGCCCCGCTTCAGTGCGTCTCAGCAGAGTGACGTGTGCCCCACAACCTATCGCCTCGCCGATATCTTCTGCTAAAGTTCGCACATACGTTCCCTTAGTACAAGTAACTTGGAGGGTCAAACTGTTCGCGTTTTGCTGCACTAAATCCAATGATTTAATTGTGACCTTTCGCGCTGGACGCTCTACAACTTTTCCTGCTCGCGCTATGGCATACAACCGTTGCCCTTGATGTTTTAACGCGGAGTACATAGGCGGAATTTGCGATATCTCTCCGCAAAACTGTTGCAAGGTTGTATTAATCGTATCGGCAGTCAGCATGGGTACTTCACGCTGTAAGAGAATGTCACCTTCGCTATCACCGGTACTGGTTGTTACACCCAGTCGCATACAAAATTGATAACTTTTATCGGAGGCCAACAAGTACTGAGACACCTTGGTCCCGTGTCCTAAACAAATAGGTAATACGCCTGATGCCAACGGGTCTAAACTACCTGTATGGCCGACTTTTTTTGCCGAGAACAGACGCTTTACGCGTTGAACAACTTGGTTAGATGATAAATGGAGCGGTTTATCGACGACTAGAATACCACTGACATCGCGGCCTTTCTTTTTGCGATTTGACACGCTTTATTTTTCATTCGTTGGATCAGACGACCGAAGTAAGGCATCAATTTTAATACCCTCCTCGATCGACTCATCCAAAAAGAACCTTAATTCAGGCACCATCCGCATACGCATACGTTTAGAAACGATGCCGTGGATATAATTTGCAGCGCGATTTAACGCCACAATACTCAAACGTTTATCCTGATCAACGTCTGTCGTTAGTACGCTAATGTACACTTTTGCTACCGCCAGGTCTTTAGTCACCTCCACACCACTCACCGTAACAAAGCCCACATCGGGGTCTTTGACTTCGCGCTGTAGAACGCCTGCCAACTCGCGCTGCAGTTGTCGCTCTACCCGTTGGTAGCGTAAAAACTCTCTAGGCATTTATTGTCAACTATAGTTTACGTTTAACTTCAATTCGATCAAATACTTCGATTTGATCACCGGCCTGAACGTCATTGTAATTCTTAACGCCAATACCACATTCAATACCCGACTTAACTTCTTGCACATCGTCCTTAAAGCGTCGTAAGGACTCAAGCTGACCTTCATAAATAACCACACTATCGCGTAGCACACGAATCGGTAAATTTTTCTTAACGAAACCTTCCGTTACCATACAGCCGGCAATCGCACCTAATTTAGGTGAACGGAAAACGTCACGAACGTTAGCAATACCAACAATTTGTTCTTTAATATCCGGCGCTAATAGCCCGGACAAGGCATCACGCACATCATCAATTACATCGTAAATAATACTGTAGTAACGAACAGACACACCGCGATTTTCGATCATGCGTCTCGCGCTAGCATCAGCTCGGGTATTAAAGCCAATAATTAAGGCATCCGAAGCTGACGCAAGATTGACGTCACTTTCGTTAATACCGCCAACGCCACTGGCAACAATCGACACCCTCACCTCATCTGTAGACAAGTTGTTAAGCGAACTTTGAAGTGCCTCCAAACTACCATGAACATCGGTTTTAATTAATACATTCAGGGTCGAACTTTCACCGTCTTCCATTTGTGAGAAGGCTTGTTCTAATTTCGAGGCCTGTTGCTTAGCTTGCTTGGCTTGCTTGGTCCTATTTTGACGGAAAACCGCAATTTCACGTGCTTTACGTTCATTTGGCGCTGCATATACTTCAACACCCGATTCGGTTGCAACGGAAAGGCCTAACACTTCCACTGGCATGGCAGGGGTCGCTTCTTTAACCGCTTTGCCGTGCTCATCAAACATCGCTTTTACTCGACCGTGCGCTTCACCAGCAACGATATAGTCGCCCATACGCAAAGTACCCTTTTGGACTAGAATTGTTCCTACTGGGCCACGCCCTTTATCTAAACGTGATTCAATAACCACACCAATAGCAGGCACATCTATCGCTGCTTTCAATTCCAGTAACTCTGCCTGCAAGGCAATCGCTTCTAGCAGCTCATCGACACCATCACCGGTTAAGGCAGAAATGTGAATAAACTGCGTATCACCACCCCAATCTTCGGGTGTCACCTCGATTTGCGCCAACTCGTTTCTTACACGGTCTGGTTGAGCACCTTCTTTATCCATTTTATTAACCGCTACAATCATCGGCACACCGGCAGCCTTAGCATGCTCAACGGCTTCTTTTGTTTGCGGCATAACGCCATCATCGGCAGCAACCACAAGGATAACCAGATCGGTTACTTGTGCACCACGTGCCCGCATTTCAGTAAACGCTGCGTGACCGGGTGTATCGATAAAGGTCACCATGCTATCGCCTTGTTTAACGCGGTAGGCACCGATATGCTGGGTAATCCCGCCGGACTCGCCAGCGGCAACACGACTTTCACGAATATAATCAAGCAGCGAGGTTTTGCCGTGATCAACATGGCCCATGATGGTCACCACAGGTCCACGAGGCAATTCTTCACCTTCAGCTGAAATAACTTCCGCTAACATTTCTGCCTGAATATCTTCATCACTGCGAAGTACAACGTTATGACCCATTTCTTCGACAACGATAACCGCCGTCTCTTGATCTAACACTTGGTTAATAGTCGCCATCGTGCCTAAACCCATTAAGGCTTTAATTACTTCGCCGGCCTTAACTTTCATACGCTGGGCTAGATCCGAAACGATAATACTTTCAGGGATTTCTACATTATAAGTAATCGCTTTAGTTGGCACTTCGAAACCGTGTTTATTATCCGATTGCAGACGAATATCACGTGTTCTAACTGGGCCTTTCTTCTTGCGTCGACCTTTTTTTGAATCCACATGCAGAATTCGACCACCTGCTTTTTCAGCGGGTTCTTTCTTTTTGTCAGCCTTGCGTGGCGCTTCTTTGCTTGGGCGAGGCTTTTTAACCTCCGTCTCGACAACCGGCTGCAGTACTGGAGCCTCGATCTCTGTAGGTGCTTTACTGTCTTCAGCGACTGCTTCCTCAGGTGATTTTTCGCCTTCTAACTCAATTCGAGCCAGTTCAGCCAAACGTTCTTTTTCAGCGGCTTCTGCAGCTAATTTAGCTTGCTTTTCTGCTTCAATTTTATTCTTTTCTTCCTGCTGCTTCTTCAACCTTTCTTGTTCTTTTTCGCGTGCAGCACCTTTTTCTTGCACTAACTTTTGATGCTCTTGACCCGCCCGTTTCGCTTCTTCAAATTCTTCAGCACTTAAACCTGAAGCAACCTCTTCTGCCGAACGCCCTGTCGTTTTCTTTTTACGTACCTCAATGCTGACCGAACCGGTTGAGCGTCGGCCCTGGCCCGTTTGCTTCAACTCCGTTACCGTCATCTTACGCTTAAGCGTCATTTTCTTGGGTGCGGTTATTTCGGTTTTAGACTTACCGTGACTTTCACGTAAATGTGCTAATAATTTTAATTTATCGGCCTCGCTCAATGTCGATGTAACACCTTTTCCCTTCACGCCGGCGTCTTTAAGTTGCTCTACCAACTTTTCAGCTGTTGTACCAACCACCTTAGCCAAATGTTGAACTGTCGTATCTGCCATGCTTCTTTCTCCAGGTGTGTATTGCTTATTCGGCGAACCAAGGTTCACGTGCTTTCATGATTAATGCTGTAGCGCGCTGTTCGTCAATATCGACCAATTCGATAAGCTCATCGGTAGCCAGGTCTGCCAAGTCTTCCATTGTTACTATTTCTTTACTGGCTAATTGAAACGCTAACTCGCGGTCCATTCCTTCCATTTCGATCAGGTCTTTAGCCGGCTCATGCTCTTCTAATACTTCTTCCGAGGCAATCGCCTTAATCAATAAAGCATCTTTTGCTCGCTGCTGAATTTCTTCCGCAATTTCCTCGTCAAACTCTTCAATTGCAACCAACTCTTCAAGTGATACAAAGCCGATATCTTCGGTTGTAGTAAAGCCTTCTTGTACAAGAATTAACGCCACGTCTTCATCAACGTCAATATCATCCATTAGTTGTTTGACATAGCCATCGGACTCCGTCGCACTTTGCTCATCGGCTTGCGTTTCACTCATTACATTTAATGACCAACCGGTTAATTCACTGGCTAAACGTACATTTTGCCCGCCACGACCAATCGCTTGCGATAAGCTTTCATCTTTAACTGACACGTCCATACTATGGTTGTCTTCATCCATAACGATAGAAACAACATCTGCAGGCGACATGGCATTAATAACAAACTGCGCTTCGTTTTCGTCCCATAAAATAATATCGACACGTTCACCGGCTAATTCGTTAGACACTGCTTGCACACGAGAACCACGCATGCCAACACAAGCGCCTACTGGGTCTAAACGCTGATCGCGGCTGCGCACCGCAATCTTAGCTCGAGAGCCAGGGTCACGTGCTGCACCTAAAATTTCAATCAGGCCGTCACCTACTTCAGGTACTTCGAGTTTAAATAAGGCAATCAACAAATCAGGCGAACTTCGCGTTACTAATAGTTGCGGCCCGCGTGCAGCCTCATCAACCTCTTTCAAATAACCTCGAATTCTATCGCCCACTCTAACAGGCTCCCTAGGGATCATTTCTTCACGTGGAATAATTGCGTCTGCCGTACCTTCTAAATCAACAAACACATTGCCACGTTCAATTCGCTTGATAACGCCTGTTACTAACTCACCAACCTTATCTTTATAGTGCTCGTAAACTTTTCTACGCTCAGCCTCTCTCACCTTTTGAACGATGACTTGCTTAGCCGCTTGCGCACCAATACGTCCAAAGTCCGCAGACGCGATAGGTTCTTCAACAAAATCCCCCAGTGCAATTTCTGGGTTATTTTTCAGCGCATCTGCTAATAAGATTTGAGAATCAGGCTCTTCTAAGCCACCTTCAAATTCAGGGTCAGCTTCAACAACTTCCCAACGGCGGAAAGATTCGTAGTCGCCCGTTTTCCGATCAATTATCACTCGAACGTTGATCTCTTCACGATATAGCTTTTTTGTTGCCATTGCTAAAGCGGCTTCAATCGCTTCAAAAAGAACCCCACGATCGATTTCTTTTTCGTTTGAAACGACCTCTACAACCATTAAAATTTCTTTATTAGCCATTTTTAATCCTGAATAAACATTTAATATTTAACTGCCAGTTTTGCTTTTTTTATACGAGCAAAGGGAATCTCTATTTCTTCATCATCAACATGCAGGAGAACAGTTTCATCCTTCACGCCTAATATATCACCTGTAAAGCGACGCTGCCCTTCAAGTGTTGCCTGACTTAATTCCAGCTTAACGAATGAACCCTTAAAACGTTCAAAATGTGACAAGGTATATAAAGGACGCTCAAGCCCAGGGGATGAAACCTCAAGTGTGTATTGACCGCTAATAGGGTCTTCAACATCCATTACACCACTGATTTGATGACTTACCTTAGAGCAGTCACCAACCAGCACACCATTCTCCGAATCAATATAAACCCGTAGAATGGCTTCTTTCCCTTGACCTAAAAGCTCCGCACCAACGAACTCATAACCCAGCCCAGTGACGGCAGGTTCGATTAATTGCAATATCTTAACGGGTGCTTGATTCATAATTTACCATTACATATAAAAAATGGGCCTACCGGCCCATACATCAACGTCTATTTTACCCTTTCACTTAAAGTCAGCTACTCGGTGGCCGAAACAAAAATACCCCAAACGGGGTATTCATTAAAACGTTGGTAGCGGGGGCAGGATTTGAACCTACGACCTTCGGGTTATGAGCCCGACGAGCTNNGCTACCATGCTGCTCCACCCCGCATCCATTTAGTTGCGAGATAATACTAGAGACACGGGCTTTTTACAATCTAAAACGCGTTTAATTTACTATATATGACAAAATAACTTTTCAAACAAACTGCACGATCAACTGCAGACAAGCAGCCGCCATCAAACCCGCGACTATGTCATCCAGCATAATACCTAAACCACCGCCTACTTGACGGTCCAACCATCCAATTGGCCACGGTTTAACAATGTCAAAAAAACGAAATAACACAAATCCAAGCAATGCGTTTTGCCAACTAAAGGTGACCCAATATAGGGTAAGCAAAAAACCGGCAATCTCATCCCAAACAATGCCACCATGATCATGCACGCCAATGTCTTTTGCAGTTTTTCCACATACCCAAACGCCAGCGACGATAACAAGCAGCATTAGCTCCAAATACCAGTTCGGCAGGTATTGCACTAAAAGATAATATATCGGCACAGCTGCCAAGGTACCGAAGGTGCCCGGTGCTTTTTTTGCCAGCCCTGAGCCAAAACCAAAAGCCAGAAAATGCACTGGGTGGCTGAGCAGTTGTTTAAATGAGGGCGTTTTATTCATTAAAATGATCATACCCTTTATCTAAAGGCCAAATATCACCGTTGGGTAGGCTAACCCTTAGCCCTAAATTTTGCTCAATTACACCAATCTTGCTGATACTCAACCCTTGCAACTCATCGGCGCTCGGTGGTGCGGCACCCGCTGGGAGAGTGAAACACAATTCATAATCATCGCCCGTTGAACAAGGCCATAGCGGGTCGTCCAATAACACCATCTGCTGTCGAACCGACTCCGTTAGCGGTAATAATTGCTGCTCAATTGTTGCACCCACCCCACTCGCTCGTAATACATGACTCAGGTCGGCAGACAAACCATCAGAAACATCAATACACGAGGTCGCACGCTCTAACAAAAGCTGCCCCAACGCTACGCGTGGTGTTGGCTTTAAATAACATGCCAAGTCATGGTCAGCGATATCGCTAAAACCCATTTTCGCTTTTTGTAGACCCACGCCTGCGTTCCCTACGTTGCCTGATAGATAGATACCATCGCCCAACTGAGCCGTTGAGCGGCTAAGCCGTTTGTTTTTTGGCAATAGCCCCATAACAGTTAGAGTGATTGATAGGGGGCCACGCGTGGTGTCACCGCCTATTAGGCGTAATGCGTGTGATTTTGCTAGCGCAAAGAAACTCTGGCTAAATGACCTTAACCATGGGGCATCCATCTCGGGCAGCGTGATAGATAACGTTGCCCAGGCTGGGGTTGCACCCATTGCAGCGAGGTCACTCAGATTGACGGCAAGTACCTTATGACCCAAATAGCACGGATCGCTATCGCTTAAGAAGTGCACACCATCGACCAAGGTATCGGTACTCACTGCTAATTGTTGATCGCTGGGGATGTCTAATATGGCACAATCATCACCAATGCCAATGACCGGCGTTAGGCCGAAAGTCGCTGTATCGGTAAAAAATTCGTTTATTAATGAAAACTCAGAAACCGACATTTGGTGCCCCGGGTTAACCCGTGTTTTTTGTTGCACCTTGCTTGGCTTTAACTTCAAAAGCACGGCTTTTTTGCGCCAATTTATCCAAAATACTGTTTACATAGGCATGGCTTTTTTCAGAACCAAAGTTTTTCGCTAAATTAATCGCCTCGTTAATCACCACGCGATAAGGCACTTCGGGTTTATACAGCAACTCAAAACAACCTAAGCGTAGAATCGCTTTTTCAATCGGATCAATTTTTTCAAAATCACGCGAGGTAAATTCACTAATCGCCGCATCTAGTTCGACAAGCTTATCAACCACACCGGTTAAAAGTAATACAAAATAGGCTTTATGGAATTTGCCTGCCTCGGGATCATTTTCGTATTGCTTGCACAACCCGTCTAGCCCTTGTTCTGTCACCTGCCATTGGTACAGGGCCTGTAGCGCTACTTGTCTTGCATTACTTTTGGGTGAGCTCATTCGGCGTCTATCACCTTAAACAAGTTAACCATTTCAATTGCAGATAAAGCCGCTTCAGCGCCTTTATTACCCGCTTTAGTTCCCGCTCGCTCAATCGCCTGCTCAATCGAATCAACCGTTAACACACCAAACGCAATCGGCGTATTGGACTGCAAAGACACCGACGCCAAACCCTTCGTTACTTCACCAGAGACATACTCAAAATGCGGTGTGCCACCTCGGATAACCGCGCCTAAGGCGATAATAGCATCGTATTTATTTTTTGCTGCCAACCGTTGTGCTGCTAGCGGCATTTCAAAGGCCCCGGGCACTTTAACAACCTCGATATTTTGCAGTGTTGCCCCATGTCGAACCAAGGTATCTATCGCTCCAGCCTCTAACTGCTCTACGATAAAACTATTAAAGCGGGACACCAGTAAACAAAAACGCGCATCGCGCACCGTCATATTTCCTTCAATTATTTTAGTTTGTGACATAAAAAACCTTTGTTATATTTTTTAAAAAGCTTCGTACTCTCAGCATCACCTGCCTATCGAGTACCTTATTGATCCGAGATATTTCGGAGCTACAGAATAAAGTATGCGTGTATTATAGCAGCCTTCAAGCCGTCTAATCTAAACTGACGTGCTCGACAATTTCAATATCAAACCCCGCTAAGCCCGTATATTTCACAGGCGAGCCTAATAATTTTAGCTTTTTAATACCCAACTCAGATAATATTTGACAGCCAACACCCACTGTACGTGAATCCACTGCAGGCGGTGAGGTATTAACGATCACCCCTTTTTCTTTTAGTTCTTGCTCATGAATGAACTCAACAATGGACTGATTGTCTTCTTGATTACGCACAAGAATCAACGCCCCACGGCCTTCTTCAACAATTTTCTGCATCGCTTTCGGCAACGGGTAATGGTCACTCTCTTTGGCGTGTAACAAGTCAGCCAGTGTGCTTTTCGAACTAACCCTTACCATCACCGGCTCATCGACACTGACATCACCAAAGGTTAACGCCAAATGTAATTTATTATCAATTTGATCCTGAAATGCGTGCAACCTAAAATCGCCATATTCAGTCGGGTAATGACAGCTACTTACCAATTCTATGGTTTTTTCATTTTGAATTCGGTAGTGAATTAAATCGGCAATCGTACCTATTTTCAATTCGTGCTTTTCAGCAAAAACCTTCAGATCATCACGCCGCGCCATCGTGCCATCGTCGTTAAGGATCTCTACAATCACCGCCGCCGGTTGCGCACCTGCTAGACGTGCCAAATCACAACCTGCCTCAGTATGCCCCGTACGATTTAACACACCACCAGGCTGGGCCATCAAGGGGAAAATATGCCCCGGTTGCACCACATCTGTTGGTTTTGCATCCGGCTTAACCGCCGCCAAAATCGTTTTAGCCCGATCAGCGGCCGAAATCCCAGTGGTCACACCTTCTGCGGCCTCAATTGAGACAGTAAAGTTGGTAGCATAAGCCGCTTGATTATCATTCACCATCAGTGGCAAACGTAATTGCTGGCAACGTTCACGTGTCAACGTTAAACAAATGAGACCACGGCCGTAACTCGCCATAAAATTAATATCTTGCGGCCGCACCTTTTCGGCAATCATTAAAAGGTCACCCTCGTTTTCACGATCCTCGTCGTCCATGATGATGACAATTTTGCCTTGTTTAAGGTCGTCAATAATTTCTTGTGTGCTATTCATATACTGTCATTCTAGTTATGGCGCAGGTATTGTAGCCGATTAGCTTAAGCAGCTATTTGTATTATTTAGTAAATCCACTGTTTTCCAGCAGTTTTTTATAGTCCACAGCCGACTTATCCTGTGCATTTGCGAGCATCAGGCGTTCTAGGTAGCGCGCAATCACGTCCACCTCAAGATTAACGCTATCCCCCACTTGCCTATCTGCCAGTGTGGTCATCGTCAGCGTATGCGGCACAATATTGACCGAAAAAGACCGTTCGTCGACGGCATTCACCGTTAAGCTAATCCCATCAATACAAATAGAGCCCTTTTGGGCGATATAGCGTGCGAGCGGTTGCGGCATACTAAAGTCAAAACGAATAGAACGCGCATCAGCTTCTCTCGCCATGACTTTTCCTACGCCATCGACATGACCGCTGACCATATGCCCCCCTAAACGCGTTTGCGCCTGCAAGGCGCATTCAAGGTTAACCGCAGCGCCCACCTGAATAGAGCCCATGGTGGTTGCAGACAATGTCTCATTAGACACGTCGGCGACAAAACTACCCGGCAGCAGTGTAATAGCGGTTAGACACACTCCATTAACCGCAATACTGTCACCCAGCTTCGCATCACTTAAGTCCAAGTCATGCGTTGCTATCGATAAGCGTAGATCACCTTGGCGTTTTTCAACCGCCGCCACTTCACCAATTGCTTGAATAATTCCAGTAAACATTGACCAACCCCTTATTTGCGATCCAGTTTAGTTTTATAGCTGAGCTTTATATCAGCGCCGATAGCTTCCATACCGACGAAACTCAATTGAATGCGTTCCGATAATTCGGTTAGGTCATTAATCGCAAAAGCCCCACGAGCAGCTGAACCCAGCACACTGGGCGCTATGTAAATAACCAACTCATCTATCATCCCCGCCTTAAGACAAGCCCCGTTCAATACTGCACCGGCCTCGATTAAGACGCTATTAATAGATTGCACCGTCAACCATTTATCAACCGCACGTAAATCAACACGGCCCCGCTTATTACTGGGCAACACCTCTACCCGACAACCCGCTTTTCTCAGCGCCTTCGCTTTATAATCATCGGCACTACAGGTTAGTATAGTGACATTGGTTTCATTGGCTAAGATAGCCGCCTCAAGTGGTGTTTTTAATTTTGAATCAATGACGATAATGCGTGGTTGCGTCACCATTAAATCAGCCACACCATCTCGCGCGCTTAATTGCGGATCATCTGCCAATATGGTGCCTACACCGGTTAATACCGCATCTACCTCGGCACGCAAACGGTGTACATCTTGCCTCGCGGGCACGTCAGTTATCCACTGGCTTTCGCCCGATGCCATCGCTGTTTTACCGTCTAAACTCATCGCCACCTTGCTGATAATGTGCGGCTTAGATGATTTCATTTTTAGGCAATAAGCCCTATTTAATTGAACCGCTTGCTCTTGCAATAAACCAACAGATACGTCAATACCGGCTTCGCGTAGCGCGGCGATACCACGACCGGAAACCAAAGGGTTGGGGTCTTTCATAGCAACCACCACCTTAACCACCCCGGCTTTTATCAAAGCCTCAGCACACGGCGGGGTACGCCCGTGGTGACTACAAGGTTCGAGGGTAACGTAAGCGGTCGCGCCCTGAGCCAATGACCCCGCCTGCTTAAGCGCCACCACTTCTGCGTGCGGCTCACCCGCTTTTTGGTGCCAACCTTCGGCGACTATTTGCTCACCTTGCACGAGTACGCAACCGACGCAAGGGTTCGGTTTGGTGCTATAGCGCCCTTTTTCGGCCAGCTCAAGCGCACGGCTCATAAAACGGTTATCGTCAGCCGTAAACGCCATATAAAAAGCTACTTTTTACCGACCACAGCGGTCAGTGTTAGTTGCTCGGCCTTACCTTCCTTTTCCAGCGCATCGATGACTTCTCTAAAGGCATTGATATCCTCAAAACTCTTATACACTGAGGCAAAACGAACGTAAGCAACGTGATCCAAATGTTGCAGTTCTTGCATCACCAGCTCACCAATTTTTAAAGATGGCACTTCCCGCTCACCGAGTGACAATAAACGTTTTTTGATCCGGCTCATTGCCGCATCAATTGCTTCGCTATTGACCGGTCTTTTTTCTAACGCGCGTAACACGCCCGCACTGAGTTTTTCTTCCCAAAAGGGCTCTCGCACGCCGTCACTTTTAATCACTCTAGGCAAGTTTAACTCAGCGGTTTCAAAGGTGGTAAACCGTTCTTTACAGGCAATACACTCTCGCCGTCTACGCACGCTGTCACCTTCACCGGCTAAGCGAGAGTCGATCACACGGGTATCATTATCACTGCAAAAAGGGCATTGCATGGCAGCCGTCCTTAGTCAGCGTAAACAGGTAATCGCTTACAAATAGCCAGCACTTTTTGTTTAACGGCTTCCTGCGTACTTTTATTTTCTACGTCATCCAAAATGTCGCACATCCAACCGGCCAAGTCTTTACTGTCTTGCTCATTGAAACCACGCGTTGTTATCGCTGGCGCACCTAAACGAATGCCGCTAGTCACAAAGGGTGATTGCGGGTCATTCGGCACTGAGTTTTTATTGGTGGTGATGTTCGCGTTTTCTAACGCCGCTTCTGCAACTTTGCCCGTTAAACCCTTGTTAACCAAATCCACTAAAAACAAATGATTGTCGGTACCACCTGAAACAATATTAAAACCGCGCTCGATAAACAAGTCCGCCATCGCGCTTGCATTTACTTTGACCTGTTTTTGATACGTCTTAAAGTCAGGTGACAAGGCTTCTTTAAACGCCACTGCTTTGCCTGCAATCACATGCATTAAAGGCCCGCCTTGGGTACCCGGAAACACCATGGAGTTTAATTTCTTTTCAATCTCAGGGTTCGCTTTCGCCAAAATTATGCCACCGCGAGGACCGCGCAAGGTTTTGTGCGTGGTCGATGTCGTGACATCCGCAATATTGACTGGGCTGGGGTATTCGCCCGCCGCGACCAAACCGGCCACGTGAGCCATATCAACAAATAAATACGCACCCACTGAATCAGCGATATCACGAAACTTCTGCCAATCCATCACCCGCGAATAGGCCGAAAAACCGGCCACAATCATTTTGGGTTTATGCTCATTAGCCAAGGCCTGGATTTCATCGTAATCTACCTCGCCGGTTTCATCATTTAAACCGTACTGAATAGCATTAAATAATTTGCCTGAAAAATTTACTTTGGCGCCATGCGTTAAATGGCCGCCGTGCGCCAAGCTCATACCTAATATAGTGTCGCCCGCTTGCAACAAAGCAAAATAGACCGCTGCATTGGCTTGAGAGCCAGAGTGCGGCTGAACGTTGGCGTAATCCGCGCCAAACAACTGTTTTACCCGGTCAATTGCTAATTGCTCAGCAATATCAACGTATTCACAACCACCGTAATAACGCTTACCTGGGTACCCTTCGGCGTATTTGTTGGTCAACATAGAACCTTGCGCCTGCATAACCCGCGGACTGGCATAATTTTCAGAAGCAATCAGTTCAATATGATCCTCTTGGCGCTGCTCTTCTTTTTTAATAGATGCCCAAAGTTCATCATCAAACCCTTCAATCGTCATGCTTTTGTTGTACATTATTGGCCTCTTGCTGTTGCAATATTTTATATGGTTGTCGTGTAAAAGTGCTTTATAGAAACCGTGTTTTAAGATCATCGGATTCTACAATATTCTCGGCATTTTACACGATCTAGTGCCTATGACGCTATATTTAGCCGTCAAAACACTAGTATTACACTCTTGCTAAGACCCCTTAATCAAATAACATCGAATTACACCTTGTGCCCCCTTTGCCTATAAATTTGCCTTGCGCTGATCAACAAGACTTAGTCGTTTTCAAACCCATCGCATCTGCACACAAGGATTGGTTTGTTTTTTGCTGAAATAATGGTATGTTAGTTCGTACATGGCTTTCACGAACACGCCATGCTCTGTATAGATTCATCGGTATCAACACCAGAATTAATATGGGAGGTTTTCATGCAGTTACTTAGGCACTATTTCATTAGCGACAACCTTGACGATCTAGAACTTTTTGAAGAACAACTCGAAGCTAAAGGCGTCAGCACTCCACAAATTCACGTTCTCAGTAAACATGACGAAGAAGTCGCACACCATGAGCACTTGAATTACGTTCAATCTTTTATGCAAAAAGACGTGATCCACTCGACCCTCTTAGGTTTATTGGTTGGCCTCTTAATGGCAACCTTTGTTATTGCTTTAGCCTACGTGTCTGGCTGGCACGAAACACCGGCCGGATGGATTCCCTTTATATTTTTATCTGCCGTTCTATTAGGTTTTTGCACTTGGGAAGGTGGTTTTTTTGGTATCCAAAAACCGAACTACCAATTTGCTCGTTTCGAAAGCGCGTTGGAAGCTGGTCGGCATATCTTTTTTGTGGACTTAAGACCCGATCAAGAAATAATTCTCGACCAAGTATTGCTTGCCCACCCTCAGGTCGAACTCGCGGGAACAGGCTCGGCTACGCCAAACTGGCTTATTAATTTACAAAACAAAGTGCCACGTTTTTTTAGTGAAACCTTTCCATAAAACGAGCACCTAGAACGAATAAAAAAAAACCGAGGCTGTCAGCTAATACCTGGCAGCTTTTTTTTCGGTTTGCAGCATGCACAAAATCAGTGCATTTAATGCGGCGAGTCAGTCAGCATAATACCTGGGGCGCCATCTAGGTAAACATTGCGCGTATCACTGGTGTAGCCAGATTCAAGCGCCATCAAGCCAATAAAAATCAGCAAACACCCGGTTGGAATCAGAATGGCGCAGGTCATGGCCAGCCGTTCGTAACACATGTGCATAAAAACGGCGATGATAAAGCCCGCCTTCATAAACATAAAAAACAAGATCAGCGACCAGCGTAAATAGCCTTGCAATTGCATGTAATCAACCATATAAGACAAGCCACTTAAAACAAACAGCAGCCCCCATACCCAAAAATATATCGCAATAGGGTGTTGTTGTTCATCAGTCGTTGTTTCACTCATGCCGCCCCCTTACCAAAGATAAAAGAATGCAAAAATAAAGACCCAAACCAGGTCAACAAAATGCCAGTACAAGCCTACAATTTCGACGATTTCATAGCCGCCTCGTCGCCCGGTAAAAAAACCTGGGCGCATGTTTTCAAGATCACCCGTCCAAACTTTCCTCGCCACGATAAGCAGAAGAATAACGCCAACCGACACATGGAAACCATGGAAACCCGTAATCATAAAAAAGGTTGCGCCAAACTGCGCTGCCCCCATTGGGTTACCCCATGGTCGCACGCCCTCCTCCAAGATTAATTTACTCCATTCAAATACTTGCATACCAACAAACGAGGCACCGAACAATGCTGTCAACAACATTAGAAAGGTTGTGATTTTACGCTTTTTTTCATAGCCAAATTTAACCGCCATCGCCATCGTGCCGCTGCTACTAATAAGTATAAACGTCATAATAGCGATCAAAATTAACGGAATATGATGACCAAATAGGGTTAACGCAAACACTTCGCTAGAATTTGGCCATGGCACAACGGTTGACGAACGCACCGTCATATAACTGGTTAAAAAAATCGAGAAAATAAACGTGTCACTGAGCAAAAAAATCCACATCATCGCCTTACCCCAAGGCACGCGCTTAAAGGCTTGTTGATCTGACGACCAATCAGCAACCACGCCCGGCAGACCCTCTACGATTTTAATAGGGCGTCCCGCCTCATCTACCGCTGCTTCATACGACATATCGTGTCCTCATGAATTAAGTTGATAATAGCAAGCCAAACAAAATGATCCAGATCAGCAGTAAAAAGTGCCAATACACGGCACACAATTCAATGCTTAAATTAACTTTAGATAATTCGACACCGCGTAACAACTTGACCGCTGCCAAACACCAAACAACTAAGCCACCCATCAAATGCAAGGCGTGCAAGCCGGTCATTAAATAGAAAAACGCATAGGCTGGATTGGTGTATGCGAAAAGACCCAAGGCATTAAGCTGCTTCCATGCTTGCCACTGCCCAAACATAAAAGCAACGGCAAAAACCCCCGCCAATAAAACAGCATAACGAAGGCGCGATAGTTGTTCATGCTTGTTGTTATTCCTGGCCCATTGCATGGCCACACTGCTAAGAACCAACGCCCCGGTGTTCCACCACAGCAGTGAAGGATCTTTTAAGGGCCGCCAATCACCTAATTCCATACGCATCATATAGGCGCTAATAAACAACGAAAATAACGAGGTTGCTACCGCCAAAAAAACAAATAAGCCCAGCTTTCTATCGACCTGAATAAACGAACGCCCGCCATGGCCACCCGTTATTGCCCCCATAGCGCTTTCTTGCCAAGGTTCTGTACCGGCCGTTTGCCTTAGTAACCACCAAGCCACCACGATCATTAACACCGCCATAAAAATCAGGGTAGTCGTCATCTCATCACCTCTTTACGATAGCGCTTTCCAAGCCTTTTATTCAGCATTATCAACACCGCTGCTTGCCTTTGAAGGCGGAACATTTTGTGGAATATAATCTTGTGTTGCACCGGGTACACCGTAATCGTAAGCCCAGCGATAGACCAACGGCAGCTGCTCACCAAAATTACCATGTTGCGGTGGTGTGTCGGCCGTTTGCCATTCTAACGTCGTCGCTTCCCATGGGTTATCACCAGCCTCTTTACCGCGGTAGTAACTGATGAATAAATTATAAATAAACACCAATTGAACCGCCCCAACCACAATCGCAGCGATGGAAATAAACTCGTTCAGGCTGGCCGCTGATTCAGGAATAAAATTCGTTCCTTCAAGTGCATAATAACGGCGCGGGACACCCAAAAAGCCGAGATAATGCATCGGATAATAAATCGCGTAAGTACCTAAGAACGTAACCCAAAAATGGAATTTACCCAGCGTGTCGTCCAGCATACGGCCGGTCATTTTAGGGTACCAGTGGTAAATGGCACCAAACACCACTAACACCGGGGACACCGCCATTACCATATGGAAATGAGCCACCACAAACATGGTATCGGACAGGGGTAGATCAATGGTCACATTACCCAAAAACAGCCCTGTTAAACCGCCATTAACAAAGGTAAAAATAAACCCTATCGCAAACAACATCGGTACATTTAAACGAATATTGCCGCGCCAAAGGGTTAGCACCCAGTTATAAACCTTAATGGCCGTCGGTACGGCAATAATCAACGTAGTCGTCGCAAAAAAGAAACCGAAATAAGGGTTCATCCCACTGACATACATATGGTGTGCCCAAACAATAAAGCTAAGCGCCCCGATGATGATAATTGCCCACACCATCATTCGGTACCCAAAGATATTTTTGCGCGCGTGAATCGACAGTAAATCAGACACAATACCAAACGCGGGCAACGCCACGATATACACCTCGGGGTGGCCAAAAAACCAAAATAAATGTTGGAACAATATCGGGCTACCACCCGAGTAGTCCAGTTGTTCACCCATCGAAATAATCGCGGGCATAAAAAAGCTGGTGCCAATGATCTTATCCAGCAACATCATAATCGCGCTAACAAATAACGCGGGAAATGCGAGTAAGGCCAGCACCGTCGCCATAAAAATACCCCAAATCGTCAATGGCATACGCATCAGTGTCATGCCGCGGGTACGTGCTTGCAAGACTGTCACCACATAGTTCAAACCACCCATCGTGAAGCCAACAATAAACAGTGCCAGTGATACCAGCATCAAAATAATCCCACCGTCAGAGCCAGGCGTACCCGGCAAAATGGCTTGCGGTGGGTACAAGGTCCAACCAGCACCACTGGAGCCGCCGGGCACAAAAAAACTGGCCACTAAGACCAACACAGCAATAAAATAAACCCAAAAGCTAAGCATATTAAGGTAGGGGAAAACCATGTCCCTAGCACCCACCATTAAGGGAATCAGGTAATTACCAAATCCGCCCAGAAACAAAGCCGTTAATAGATAAACCACCATGATCATGCCGTGCATGGTAACCAATTGAATGTAAGCAGACGGGTCAATAAAATCAAACGCCCCGGGCCAGCCTAATTGAACCCGAATTAAAAGGGACATCACTAATGCGACGAGGCCAATCGCTATGGCAGTACAAGCATATTGAATAGCAATAACCTTGGCATCTTGGCTAAAAACGTAGCGTCCAAGCCACGTTTTAGGGTGGTACAACTCCATTTCTGGTATCGCGGCAGGCGCAACATATTCATCAGCGTCGTGAGTAACAATGGCCATCAAAAATCCCCTTTTTATATGAACATCTACAACTTAAAACTGTTTTTAGTATTTTTAACTTACGAGCCCGAGCCAACACCCTCTTTGGTATAGGCAATCAAAGCTTCTATTTCCTCATCCGTAAAATTTCCAGGTGGCATAATAGGCGCATACCCTTGCACAATGCTGACATTAGGCGACACAATAGACTCTTTTAAGTACGCCTCATCCACTACAACGGTGCTACCATCGGCCAAGGTTTCGGTTTTACCGTACAAACCTAACCAAGTGGGTCCAACACCCGCGCTACCGTCGATACTATGGCATGCCACGCAACCACTCGATTGCGACAAGCGCCGCCCCTTCTCAACCAAACTTAGACCGATGTTTGAAGCTGGCCCTGTTCCCGCTACGGTTTGAGCATACGTTGGGTGCGTCTTTAACCAAGCGCTATAACCCTTTTGCGTATCCACAACCACTTGGCTTCGCATTTTGTAGTGTCCAATGCCGCACAGTTCCTCGCACAGCACATCATAAGTACCTAACACCGTAGGGGTTAACCATAAATAGGTCACTATGCCAGGCACTAAATCCATTTTTACGCGGAATTCCGCCACCGCAAAATCGTGTAACACATCTTGTGAACGCAGTAGCATTTTAACCGGCCGATCAATCGGTATATGTAAGTCGCCCGTGGCAACAATAATATCGTCTTGCCCATTGGGGTCATTAGGGTTAATGCCAAGCGGGTTGGCTGCCGTGGTATGGCGCGTATCAACCGTACCCAAAACACCATCATCACCGGGAAAACGGTAGCTCCACTGCCATTGTTTACCAACCACTTCTAAAATATCAGCGTCTTCAGGCGGGTTAACAAAGTCGGCCCAAACGTACAAACCGGGCGCCAACATCGCTGCCACACCCAGTGCAGTTAAACCCGTTAGCCAGAGCTCAAGCTTTTTGTTTTCGGGTTGGTAATGCGAGCGAGTATTCTTTTTATAACGGAACTTAACCACACACCACGCCATAAATAGATTAACCGCGACAAACACAGCGCCTGTAATCCAAAAGGTAATATTGATGGTGTCGTCGATGGTGCTCCAATCTGAGGCCAGCGGAGTTAAATACCAAGGACTAAAAAAATGAAAGGCCACAGAGCCTATAACGAGGAGAATCAAAGCAATCGCAAATATCATATTTTTCTACAGCCCCTTCACCAGTTGATACAACGGATTCAAAGATATACAAAAGCCTAGACATCTCGACTGAGTTAATGCTATATGAATTTTTTCAGTTAGACCACGATTTTTTTAAATTAAAAAAATAATTACGCCAATAAACAGTTACTTATTTCAATAGTAAGCCCCTAACACCGGCGAAAAAAACTGTCAACAAGCGGGCATTCAGCACACCTTATTAAACTATAATTTCGTCGTTAATTTAGTAAAAAAGCCGCGCACACCCTTCGCCAGTTGGCGCGGCCCCATCCGCCAGTACATCAGCTGAACCAAAACAAGCAAAACAATAAGCGCGGGCAAATAGCCATAATCAAAACCACCCACACGGAAATAAAACACGGAGCGATAAATTTCATTTTTCTCGGGATGTCTGGCAGTCACCACGCCAATATAGTCCCCTGCTTGCTTAAAATCATAGCGGGCGCTCAACGATCCCGAAGCATAATGTGTTGCCGGTGCATACAATAAAGTCACCTGATCAATATTATCAAGCGCGGCAATGTCGTCCCATTTTGCAAACTGACCGAGGCCTGTTAGATCATTGATAATTCTAAAATCGACCAGCAGTTCTTTTAAATAATCATGCTGAAAATCGATCACAAAAATACTACTGGCCACCTTCGGGATGTCTTCACAAAACTCTTCGGAACCCGAAGAGGTTAATTGATAGCCGCTAAAGTGCGCTTTTAAAAAGCCGATATTGATCACGCATTTATCATCTTCCATGCCAACACCGCCGTGCGCAACAGCACAGGGCGTCCAGATTAATGAACAGCTGAATATTAGTAGGGTCCATCTGTAAGCCATCGTTTTACCTTGCCAGCCTTTTATAGGTGCTTATGCCATCAAGCCATAACTTAGCTTACCACCCTCGCATTAACAATCAACAACACCCGCGTTTTACTCCGGTTTACTGAGTACGCTAATTACAGTAACCTAGGCATTGTCTTAATAGTGACAACGGTTGTTTATGATCCATTTAAAACACAGGTTTACCTTCAGTTTAATTCGTCAACGCCTAGCGCAGGCAATCGGCGTATTTTGTGGTGCAGCTGCGGCCCTACTATGGACCTTTGCCATGTGGGGACCAACCGATGTACTCAGCTTATCCAGCACCAGTTTTTTTGGCGCCTTAATACTCACTATTTTTGCCGTTGTCGCTATTATTGCCGCCCTGCATGCGCACGGCCGCGTACTGCTGTTGATGTTTTTAGTGTCTTTTTGCCCGGTTGGCTTTTTTATGCTAACCGAAGCTCATTGGCTGAGCTTAGCTGGGGTCTTTAATCTGGGCTTTCTTGTTGCCGGTCTACTGCTATTAGTAAGCCAGCCGTCACCCAAGCAACAACCCAACAACACCGAAACCGCCAACTAAAACAACGCATCCTGTAAACGCTATTCGTAACAACGGCGTTAACGCATATAATCACATTTAAATTATTAGTAACTTTCACGTAGGAAAAAACACACTATGGCCCAATACATTTACACCATGAACCGCGTTAGCAAAGTTGTACCGCCTAAACGCCAAATTTTAACCGACATTTCTTTATCATTTTTCCCCGGTGCAAAAATTGGCGTACTGGGTTTAAACGGTTCAGGTAAATCCACCCTACTTAAAATTATGGCCGGTTTAGATACCGAAATCGAAGGCGAAGCACGGCCACAAGCGGGCATTAAAATTGGCTATTTGTCGCAAGAACCTCAGTTAGACGAAAGCAAAGATGTGCGCGGTAATATTGAAGACGCGCTGGGCGATTTAACCTCGGCACAAGCCGAACTAGACGCCGTGTACGCCGCTTACGCAGAACCCGATGCCGACTTTGACGCCCTTGCCGCCAAGCAAGCCGAATTAGAAAATATTCTACAAGCCGGTGATGGGCATGATACCGAACGCACCATGGAAATTGCCGCCGATGCATTGAGACTTCCACCTTGGGATGCCGATGTCAGCAAGCTATCGGGCGGTGAAAAACGCCGCGTTGCGCTGTGTAAATTGCTGCTCTCTAAACCCGACATGCTGTTACTTGATGAACCCACCAACCACTTGGATGCGGAATCCGTCGCGTGGTTAGAACGCTTTTTGCACGACTTTACCGGCACCGTAGTCGCCGTTACCCATGATCGGTACTTCTTAGATAACGTCGCCGGCTGGATTTTAGAACTGGATCGCGGACGCGGCATTCCGTGGGAAGGCAACTACTCATCGTGGCTGGAACAAAAAGACGCCCGTTTAGAGCAAGAGCAAAAAGCCGAAGCCTCGCAAAAACGTTCAATTAAAAAAGAACTGGAATGGGTACGCTCAAACCCGAAAGGCCGTCACGCCAAAAGCAAAGCGCGGATGGCACGCTTTGATGACCTACAATCCAAAGAATTCCAAAAACGCAGCGAAACCCAAGAAATTTACATCCCACCTGGGCCCCGCTTAGGTGACTCGGTGATAGAGGCCGTTAACGTCAGCAAATCCTTTGGTGACCGCGTGTTGTTTGACAACCTAAACTTCAAACTACCCCAAGGCGGCATCGTCGGCATTATTGGTGCCAACGGCGCGGGTAAATCCACCCTGTTTAAAATGATGGGCGGGCTAGAAGAAACCGGTGGCGGTGAGATTAAAATAGGCGAAACCGTTAAGCTCGCCTACGTCGATCAATCACGCGATAGCCTAGACGACAACAAAACCGTGTTTGAGGAAATTTCCGAAGGCAACGATGTTATTACCGTTGGCACCTACGAAACCCCTTCACGCGCCTACGTCGGCCGCTTTAACTTTAAAGGCTCAGACCAACAAAAACGCATGGGCGACCTGTCCGGTGGTGAGCGTAACCGAGTGCACCTAGCCAAAGTGCTTAAAGAAGGCGGCAATGTGCTATTACTCGATGAGCCAACCAACGATTTGGATATTGAAACCCTACGCGCCTTAGAAGAAGCCCTACTCAGCTTTCCCGGTTGCGCCGTGGTCATCTCACATGACCGTTGGTTTTTAGACAGAATCGCCACCCACATGCTCGCCTTTGAAGGTGATAGTAATGTGGTATGGTTTGAAGGTAACTATGAAGATTATGAAGCGGATTTGAAACGTCGATTAGGCGCAGAAGCGGATCAGCCTAGAAGACTTAAGTATAAAAAATTGGCTGGATAACAATACATACAATAAAAAACAAGGTAAAAAATGAATACTGATGTCCATGAAAAAATGATTCCCTCTGGGGAATTGGCCAGCCACTGCCTATTCGCTGGCGACCCTAAAAACCCACCGCTTATTTTGCTGCATGGTGCAGGTCCTGGAGCCAGTGCAGCCTCTAATTGGCTGCTGTGTGCCGAGGACTTAAAAAAACATTTTTATGTGATAGCACCCGATGCGATTGGTTTTGGGAAGTCTGAATTACCTAAAAAAATACCGACTAAAATGGCTGCTTGGATGGGTTATCGAGTAGAGCAAGTTAAAGGTTTAATGAATGAGCTAGGCATTGAAAAAGCCCATTTAGTGGGTAATTCAATGGGTGGCGCTTTGGCGATGCAATGTGTGGTAGAAATGCCAGATCGTTTTGATAAATGCATGTTAATGGGCGCCATTGGTGCCCCGTTTGATCGGCCGTCCACCATGACGCGGATGATTAGTTTTTATGATGACCCACGAGCAGGCCGCTACCGTGAACTGATCGAAAGCTTTGTCTATGACCCGAGTATTTTTGGCGATTTACAAGCCGTTATTGATGACCGTTTTGCAAAAGCCATGAACCCTGAAACGCGAGACGTACAAAAAATAATGTTTGAAGCGATGATTCAGGACATGGAAAAACTCATTATCCCCGCACCGGTATTAAACCGCATGACACATGAATGGGTTATTGTTCATGGGCGCCAAGATAATGTTATCCCGCTTGAAACCAGTCTGTATTTTCTAGAACATTTAAAACGTGCTGAATTACATGTACTAGACCGTTGTGGCCATTGGGCACAAACCCAGCGTTGGGATGCGATGTACCCGTTAATTTTAGATCATTTTTTAGGCGAATAAAAAATGAAAGGCTGGGGAGCTAATATCGGTTTTCTAGCTGTTTACACGGTGTTAAAAAATCAATCGAGTCTGACCCCATTGATTTGTGGGGTTGGGTTATATCAAGCTGGCTGACCCCATGATTTTTACTGCTGATTTGGCTCAGCATCTATGGGAAATGCAGGATGATTTTGACAGACAGCCCTAACAAGTCAATCAAGTGCGCACACAAAAAACGTGTGCCGGACGCTACGCAAAAGACGCGTAGCACCGCTTATTTCAAACGTTATGTGTCTTAAGGAAAATTGTGGCCGCTGAAAACGAGATACTTTCATACTTCGAGATGTGCCAAAGGGAAGGCACTTCGCTCCAGCGCGGAATGAATTTCCGGCTGCATGGTGGTCACTCTGTGGTTCTCATGTCAGTTCGACCTAATGCGCCATACCAGGACGAGGTGCAAGAGGATGGTGCAGTGTTGATCTATGAGGGACACGACCACCCCAGAACAAGTGAAACACCAAATCCAAAATCTCTAGATCAGCCTGAGTTCTTGCCCAGTGGGAATCCGAATGAAAATGGGAAGTTCCACAAAGCGGCTCAGGAATTTAAGGCTGGTAAAAAGGCACCTGATCTCATCCGCGTCTATGAAAAACTCCGCAAAGGCATCTGGGGGTACAACGGATTTTTCCACCTGGTAGATTCGTGGCAACAATCTGATGACGGACGGCAGGTTTTTAAATTCCGTTTGGAGGCTATTGAGGAGGTTGTTGATGCCACTGCGGCCGTGGATTCGGAGTTTAAAATAACAAAACACCGGCGAATTATCCCAACTCACGTCAAGCTTGCAGTTTGGAAGAGGGATGGTGGTAAGTGCACAAAATGCGGCTCCAAAGACGAGCTCCATTTCGATCACATTCTGCCGTACTCCAGAGGTGGAACATCGCTAAAAGCGGAGAATGTCCAACTCTTGTGTGCCCGTCACAACCTTAAAAAGGGTGCCAAAATTGAGTGAGCCACATAACAAATCGCTGCAGGTGACGTTTGCCCCGCCATGCACTTTTGCTTCCGCAGAAGCGCATGGGATCAAGGGGTCAGCCAGCTTGATTCAGAGGGTAGTGCCCCCCACTCTTAACAAGAAATTGATGCGTTCAAGTGACGGCTATTGGTTAAATTAAAAATTAAAAAACATGCAATCAGACCCCAAAAAACTCGTCGAAAAACACGCAAGCCTTACCCATACAGACTTAATGAAGGTTATGTCACATGTTCAACGAAATCAGGGTGATTGGGTTTTGCATACCTTAATGGTAGAAGGTTGCAACGTACCTTTTAAATTTAAGCGCAAAAGTAAGTACCAAACCTTAAAAGGTGCCAGAGTGAATATGACGTATTACCCCGCACAGGAAACTGTTGCCGGTATTGATTTAGACATTATGAAAGTCGTGCGTATAAAAAGGGGCTGATTTAGGATTAGAGAATCTAGAATCAAGCAATCGGCCAGCTTGATTGCTGCAAAAACTAAGCTTGCTTAAACCTTAGGCGGGATTGAATAAGTTCCCGTTGCGTGAGCAACTAAATTACCCGACTCAGCGGAGGTAATAGACACTTCCATTACCGCTAAGCGCTTACCCAGTTTAATAATGTGCCCTTCTGCTAGCAAATCTGTTTTGCTGGGTTTTTGCACAAAATTAATGTTTAGGTTTGTTGTTACCGCCAAGGCTACTTCACCAATCAAACTCATGACCACGGCATACATACAGGCATCGGCCAGCAACATCATATGCGGGCCAGAAATAGTGCCGCCTGGGCGAAGAGAGCTATCTTGATAGGGCAAACGTAAGCGTGCTTCACCAGCGCCCATATGCTCGGCACAAACGCCTAATTCCGCCGCCCAAGGCAGCCCCGCTGAAATTAGCTTATTAAATACAGTCGATGTTAGTTTGGACATAATATAGTTAGGTAACGCTATGATTTCGGGAAGCGATAAGCCATTCCACTAAACTGGGCCACAACTGAGCCTAGATCGTCACTGACATTAACTTGGTAATGCGCAATCTTATTCGACCCTGAAATCTCGTGCGCCTCGGCAATCAGCGTTGCGCCTAGCGGCCTATTTAAATACCGAATGTCTGCCTGCATACCAATAGAAGGCTGCACGCTATTGCATGCAGCAGCAAAGGCAACATCAGCCAGCGCAAAAATAACGGCGCCGTGCAAAGAACCTAAACCATTCTTATGTTCATCACCCATTATTAGTTCACAGCGTGACGCGCCATTTCCAGCGCTCACTAAGGTAATCCCTAAATTTCTTGCGAAGGCGTCATTCGCAATATATGACTCATTGTGTTCCATTATTGTCCTTAGTTTAATATTCGCTACATTATATAAACAATAATGGGGGCAGCGTAAAAACTATTCCAAGCCCTTTCTCTTTTCAAGCCAGAATTTTTCACTCAACCTCTAAATACTAACGGGGCGCCTCCCCTTTTACGATAAAATGAAACAATGACCCCTAACAAAACACTCAGCAACTTTACACACCTTGGCCTTATTGCACCCTTGTTAGCTCGGTTAACCGAGCTTGAGTACCAGCAGCCAACGCCCATTCAAGCGCAGGCTATCCCAGTTGTATTAGCGGGACGTGACTTAATTGCAGGGGCCAATACCGGCTCGGGCAAAACAGCGGCCTTTGCCCTGCCTATACTGCAACAGATACACACAGACAAACCTTTAAGCACCCGAGGTAACTATGTGACTGGGCTGGTTTTGGTGCCTACGCGTGAACTGGCCAAGCAAATTGCTGACAGCATTGCATCGTATGCGCTGCACTTTAACGGCGACATTAAAACGCTTGCTGTTTTTGGTGGTGTATCCATCAATACGCAAATGCTCGCCTTACGTGGCGGCACGGATATTTTAGTGGCAACGCCGGGGCGATTGATCGATTTAATTTCGACTAATGCCATTAAGCTTAATCGGGTTAAAACCCTGGTGATTGATGAAGCCGACCGGATGCTAAGCCTTGGCTTTAGTGATGAAATATCTGCTCTGCTAGCCTTATTGCCAGCCAAAAAGCAGTGTTTATTATTTTCCGCCACGTTTCCTGAGCAGGTAAAGGATTTAACCCAAACCTTGCTTAACGACCCGGTTGAGATGCAACTACAAAGCAGCGACGCTAGCACCTTAGTACAGCGCGTTTTTACCGTTAACAAGGGCAAAAAAACAGCGCTTTTAGCGCATTTGATTAAGCAACACCAATGGCGGCAAGTGCTTATTTTCGTCAATGCCAAAAACCACTGCAATCACCTGGCTGCAAAACTGGCTAAACAGGGCATTAGCGCGGAGGTTTTTCACGGTGATAAGAGTCAGGGCGCTCGTAGCCGTGTGCTTAATGCGTTTAAAGCAGGCGACATTGATGTGTTAATTGCAACGGATATTGCTGCCCGTGGGTTAGACATTGAAAAACTCCCCGTCGTAATCAATTTTGACCTACCCCGAAGCCCCTTAGACTACATGCACCGTATTGGTCGCAGTGGCCGTTCTGGTGAGGTGGGCTTAGCCTTATCGCTTATCGATCATGAGGATTACCACCACTTTAGCATCATCGAAAAGAAGAATAAGATTCGCCTTGAGCGTGAGCAAGTGCCAGACTTTGAAGCGGATGAGGTGATCAATGAGGCACTGATCACTGCCAATAAACCCATAGCAAAACCTGAAGGCAGCGGTAAAAAGCATAGAAGAAAAGCAGGAACGAATTAAAGGGTACCCTCCCCTTTAATTGCATATACGTTTCTGTCTCCCTGCCTCACGACTATAAACCCGCTTTTGCTGAGGAATGGCCTGACTGGTCAGCGTTGCCAAAAAATAAATACACCCTATATGTCACCCACAAAAATACTGGAAAAGGGTTGCCTTGTGGTGGTGATGAATTTATTGTTGAGCTTGACTTGTTAGCTAAGTGTTTAGTTTATTTTCGACCCCAATGAAGGCTACTAAAAGCTAGCGCCCTCTTTTCTTTGCATGATGTTAGGACACCCATAATCAGTGATAAATTTAGCCAACATAGATGTCAATTTACTGTATTTATTTAAGCTGCTTTATGAACACCGTAATATTAAAAAGTTTCTGACCTATTAGACGTTTCACAATCGGCTATTAGCCACTCAATGAAACGGTTGAAACTTTGCTTAGGGGATCAACTGTTTTATCGTGCCTCATCGGGGTTAGCTCCAACCCCTTACGCAGAAGAAATCGCAAAAACTATCATTCCTTGTTTTGATTCCATCGAACAGGCCATTAATTCAAATTTGAATTTTGAACCCTTAACGAGTAAACGGGTTTTTAATGTCTCGATGACCGATGTAGGCGAAGTATTTTTATTGCCTAAATTAATATCACATCTAGCTACCGTGGCGCCAGAGAGCTCAATTGAGATTGTTCGGTGCAGTTCACAAAACATCCAAAAAGAAATGGAGCTAGGTAACATCGATATAGCGATAGGACTACTTCCAGAATTAAAAGCGGGCTTTTATCAGCGCCGCTTGTTTAGCCAGAAATATAAATTAATGTTGAGGAAAGGGCACCCTTTGCTGTCTGAAAAAATCACTCAAGATTCGATTCTAAAGTACAAACATATCTCCATTAACTCCAAAGATACCGGACACTGCATTATTGAAAAATACTTAGAGGACAACCACATCAATAGGCTTGTGGCATCAAGACTTACGCACTTTATCGCCGTTCCCTATATATTGGGCGCTTCAGACTTTATTGCTACCGTACCTGAAAAACTAGATGACATGACGGGGACTCATTTTGATGTGATCACCGTAGACCACCCTTTAAAATTACCAGAAATACAAATTAATATATTTTGGCACGCTAGGTTACATGAAGACTCAGCCAATACCTGGCTAAGAGGATTGATTTTTGATTTATTCTCAGAGTAACCAATTGATTGGAAGAAAGGTTTTAACGATAAAAAAACACTAACCTGTTGAGCTGAAAAACCACCCCCTATAGAAATCAGCGTGTAGTGCTTTGCACAAATTACCTGCTTAATCCGTTTGCTATAAGTCCACTCCTTACACATTGACGTTAAAAGTAGTTGAGTAGTCATTCATATCTTTGACATGAATATTATTCATAAAGTATATGATTTTCATTAATTGCAATCATAAAAACTACTGTGTAGATTTACTGAAACTACATAACGAGCGACTATCAAGGAGAAAAAATGAACCCTAAAAAAATGAGGATTGCAGTGGTTGGTGCTGGCATCGGTGGCTTAACGATAGCAATCGCCTTAAAAAAACACGGCATTGATTGTCAGGTCTATGAGCAAACGGCAGAATTAAGAGAAGTGGGTGCTGCAGTAGCGTTATCCGCCAATGCTATGCGTTTTTATGAAAAATGGGGATTAGGCGGTGAATTTGATAAAGTTGCCTATGAAGTGAGTGCGCTGATTTATCGTGATGCTAAAAGCGGTCGTGTTATTGGTAACCACCCTGCCGGCGCTGCGTACCGAGAGCGATACGGGTATCGCTATATAGGTATCCATCGAGCAGAGCTACAAAAAATCCTTTTCACTGAAGTGGGCATGGAAAATATTCATTTGAATAAATGCCTGTCCACTATTGATGACAGTGGTGACTGTGCAGTGCTACATTTCAAAGATGGTAGTAGTGCTGAAGCCGATCTTGTTATTGGCGCTGATGGTGCTCGATCTAAAGTACGAGAGTTAATGCTTGGCTATGATGACTATCTTTATGCCGGTTACACGGGTTTCAGGGGTATTGTACCGATAGAAAAAGTGCCCAACCTACCAGATCCTACCGCTATTCAAATTTGGATGGGGGATGGTTGCCATATAGTTCATTATCCTATCGGTGGGGCTAGAAGTGGCGACGTTAATTTCTTTTTAGTCCAAAGAGACCCTACGCCTTGGCCTCATAGAGAATGGATCGCACCTGCAGCTGAAGGTGAACACCTTAAATTTTTTAGTGACTGGCACCCTGCCATACTTGAAATGATAAATTCAGTTACTTTAGATGTTCGTTGGGCAATGAACTATCGCATGATGCTCGGTCGTTGGAGTAAAGGCAGGGTGACACTGTTGGGTGATGCTGCACATGCCATTGTTCCACATCATGGCCAAGGGGCAAACCAATCCATTGAAGATGCGGTTGTGCTGGCGGACTGTATTGCTGATATGGGCGCCAGTTCACTGTCTGATATGCAGAAACGTTACGAGCGCTTACGACATGGGCGTGCACGCAAGGTTGTGCATGCATCGGTAACGACGGGTGATATGTTCCATCTTCCTGAAGGAAAAAATAGAGACCATCGCGATGCACGCATGGGTTCGAAGGAGGCTATGGGGCATCACCTTGACTGGATTCATGGCTTTGATGCCAGTAATTTTGCTGAACCAAATGATCGACAAGGTGGTACTTGGATGTAATGGGATATTTTGGGATCAGAGTAAAAACTACGCTAAGCCGCTTTTGATCTAGCCGTATTTACTCTGAGCCCACATACCAGAATAGGCACAGGCCTTTCAATCAATAACACCCTTGTTAAAGCATTTAAGCGTTCAACGCATCCTCAATCGCGTTAATAAGGTTTGCATCATCAGGCTTTATATCGGGCGCAAACCGGCCCTTAATTGAACCATCACGCGCGACCAGAAATTTTTCAAAATTCCAGCTGACATCGCTTTTTACCGCTGGCGATAAGCCCTTCTCTGCCAGTCGGCTCATTAACTGGCCACCTTCCAGTTGCTGGCTTGTCGGCTGGGCATTAATAAGCCACTCGTATAGCGGGTGCCTTGGGCTGCTATTTATTGTTACTTTACTGTACAGCGGAAAATTGACGGCGTAGTTTGTTGAACAAAACGCTTGAATTTCAGCCTCGGTGCCTGGTTCTTGGCCTGCAAAATCATTACAGGGCAAACCTAACACCACCAGGCCTTGGTCTTGATACGTCTGATAAAGCGTTTCTAAGCCTTCATATTGCGGGGTTAAACCGCATTTAGAGGCGACATTAACAATCAGCATAACCTTCCCTTGGTAATCAGCAAGGGTCGATTCGTTGCCGTCGATTTTAGTTAGCGCTATATCGTAAATTGAGTTATTCATCCTATTTTCCCTGTTGTTTATTTAACGTTTCTTAAGCATTATGTTGATAACTTATACCTTATAAATTCAGTTACTCCAAGCAGCAGGAATAATTCTAGTCAGACCGTCATTTTAGGTACTTTAGTATTTTGGGAGCAGCGTAAAAACCACGCTAAGCCACTTCTGCTTTTGATCTAGGCGTTTTACTCTAACCCAAAATACCGTTCACTCACCCAAGATATAGTCTTGCCGCGTCTCTAACCACAGCGGGTATTTAAACATGGCTTTTGAGAAGAGTCGGCTTTGCAACTGTCGGTTTAACCAGGCGTGTAAATGGCTATAGGGCCCCTGTAAATACAGTTGTCGATTGACTCGTGAAAACTGCCGAATAAAGGGCAGCAAGGCATAATCAAGCAAGCTGGGCTTGGCCCCCATTAAAAATGCATGTTGTGTTAAACGCGATTCAAGTTGCTGAACAAAGGGTTCACAGAGCTGCCGATACTGTTCTTCATCCTCATTATGGTAGCGTTTGGCGCGCTTATATTGTTCCAATGTTGGTTTGAATTGCGTGTCGTTTTCTTCAATGATTGCCAGCATTTCGTTTAAACAGTCTGGGGTGTGAGAATAGAGTAAATTCTCAGGATCATTGATAGTTAACGCCCATAGCATGATGTCTAGGCTCTCTTCTATTACCTGAGACCTTTGCACGAAAGCACCTTGGCCTTCATTGTCATTATTAACACCCACCCTGTTTTCCAGTACCAACACCGGCACGGTGCCTTTAGGCGACAGAGTTAACATCTCAGCGGGTTTATTCTTTAGATCAATGGCGCGCAGCATAACCGGCTGCTGGGCTAATAAAATAGCGAGCCTTGCGCGCATGGCGTAAGGGCAATTTTGCAGTGAGTAGAGTATCGGCAATGCCATTAACTAAAGCGGCCTACAAGCCTTGCCTGTATTGCGCCATGGTGGACAGCGGTACCATTTGATTAAGCTGTTCTTTTGCGCTGCCTTGCCCGCTTATTACTTGTTCAAAGTGTTCTATTAGTTGTGCTTTATTTTGCTCTGCTTTTGACCCTGCACCGATATTGGTTAGGTCAATAAAGAACTCATCAAACTTGTCCGATAAATCGTCGACGACATCTAAATTCAAAAACTGCTCATCGTTATAAATGCTTGGGTAGCCGCCTTTTTGCTTATCAATGGCAAATGAAACGCCTTTTACATTGGTAATGGTGGTGGCCTTTTGGCACTTGAGCATACAGCCATCTTCTATACTCGGTTTTTTACAGCCCACGGTTTGCTGGAAGAAGCATTGCCGACTGGTCATCATTAAAATGGGGTGATAGATGCTGTAGAGCAATTTAAAGTTTTTAGGCCGTGCGATGTTCTTTATTTGCATCCGGTTGATTTCGTTAGAAATAAACGCACCAGAACAGTTAAGCTCTTCTTGTAGCGTTAGCAAAGCGTACGAATTGGTGGTGTTTAAAAACGGGCCGGCTATCCACGCTATTTGCATCTCAAAGGCTTTATGCGCGATGCCGGTATTATTGCTAACAATACGTTTCGGCTTGACTTGCTCGAGCACTTTAACCGCTTCTAGGTAATCTTTACCGATCAGCACCGCTGGAAACCAAGGGATTAAACGCGGGTTTTTTAACAGCAGGTCGATGTATTTGGTGTCGTCTTTTTTAAAGCTTTCGGGTAATTTAAAGTAGATATCGGCATCGCTTAGGTCACACAGGTACAGGTCTTTTTCATCCGCGATTAGAAGCGACATAGACGGCTGCTTAGCCACTTTTGGATGATTAAGCAGCGCGGGCACATCCACCTTAGGCACCACATCGATAGCGTCATTGAGTAGAAAGGCTGCTTGATTTTTAATCTGCGCGAGTTCTTTAAAGGGCAAACTAAGCCCGTCTGCCAAGCCGTCAAAATTAATCGACGCCAGCGTATAACGTGCATTATTAAAGCCTTTAAAACGTTTTGTTATGGCCGCTGGGTCAAGCGTTGATTGTGTTACCTGCTTTAATGGCTCGTTGGATTTAATCACATGGCTCGAAGCTAAGGCCTTGCTGTCTGTCACTTGCAGGGTTAACACTAGCGGCTCGTTAGGCTGCCCTGAAAAGCTCAGTACTAGCTGTTGCTTGGCAATGCTGAGGTCTTTAATTTTGTCGGCTAATTCTTCACCCAATGCATTTCGTTGGTCATACAAATCCTGCTTTGCTTTGTAAATTTGCGGCATGGCTACTGCTTGGCTTTTGATCACCGCGTGTTCAACACTGTGGTCGCGCGGGTTATCTATAAACATGTCTTTTGTGAGGTTACCCTTTAAAAATGAATTGGTGAAATCACGGTTAAAGACCTTATGTAAATTTGAATCGTCCGCCAATAACTGCCCCGTTTGTTCAAATTTATCCATCTGCTTGCGCCAACTGTCTACCACTGTATACACGTAATGCGCGCCTTTAATGCGCCCTTCTATCTTGAGGGAATCGACACCGGCCTCTAGCAACTCAGGCAAGTCAAAATAAGCCGAGTTATCCTTTAAATTTAGCGGGAACTTATTGCCGGTTGCGGTGGTTTCGTATTCATCACGGCAGGCTTGGCTGCAACGGCCACGGTTTCCTGAATTGCCCACACTGACAGAACTTGAATAACACTGACCGGAAAACGCAATACACAACGCCCCGTGTACAAACACTTCTGTTAACACATGATGCGCATGCGCGACGTTTGTTAGGGTTTTTACTTCGTGCAAATTTAACTCGCGCGATAAATTAACCCGACTTGCGCCAATGCGCGCAAGGAACTGTATTTGCCCCTCATTATGCGTGGTTAGTTGAGTAGAGGCGTGTATATCGAGTGTCGGAAAATATTTTTTAACCAGGTTAAACACACCGAGGTCTTGCACGATAATGCCATCTAAATGAATGTTAACCAGCTTGTTTAACAGCTTGATTAACGCGGGCATTTCTTGCTCAAGAATAACCACGTTGAGCGTTAAAAAAACCTCGCAATGGTGTTGGTGCGCCAAGCGTACAACACCGCACAACTCATCAAAAGACAGATTGGTGGCGCGGTTACGGGCATTAAACATATCTAAGCCGCAATACACCGCATCGGCACCTGCAACAATGGCGGCTTTAATCGCCTCCGCATTACCGCCCGGGGCTAATAATTCAACCTTGCCCCCAAAGGGCGTCAGTTTCATTGGGGTGGAAGATAAAGACTTTCCACGTAATTCAGCGTTGTTATTCATCATTTGTGTAATACGGCCGTCAACAAGATTAAAAAAAGCCATTCTACTGCAGTTCTTGAGCGCTAGGTTTATACTGCCTACAATAGCCCGTTTTTTATTTACTTCAGGACATCGACATGAACAATACTACATCACTACCTGCGTTACCGGACCACCTTTCGGTTGACCCCCGTAGCCCATACCATGTGGCAGAGATTTTCGAGCACGCTATTGGCATTCGACTAAACGGCAAAGAACGTAACGATGTGCAGGAATATTGCATCAGTGAAGGCTGGGTAAAAATCCCTTCGCCTAAAACCTTGGACCGTCGAGGACAACCACTGTTGATTAAGCTAAAAGGCGTTGTTGAAGCCTTTTATAGCTAACGTTGAATTAAGGGGCAGCGCTTTATCTTCCGCTTCAATGAAACTTATGCCCTTTGGGTATAAAGCTGAGTTAACTGGACGTACTTTTTTCCAGTTCAACAAAACCATCCCCACCACTACAGTTCGGTGCCTTATTTTAGCGATAAGTATCTGTCCCCCTATCTAAGCGCCGCCCTGCTTGTAAGGCCTTAATGCCGGTGTTGCGTCGTAAGTGATACGCCTATAGCACACGTTTTTTATCTGGGCCTTAGGTAGCAGAAAGCTAAGTTTTCTCTACTTAAACGGCCATGGCGTGTACTCAAGGCTATAATCACCACTTGACTACCAATTTAAGTCGTATCGACTAAGACTTTCCTTATTGCTGTAAAACCAATGGCGGGTTGACTAATGTGCAGGTGTGAACGGTGAATAATGAACGTAGTCACTGGACTATTTGTCCGACATGCCTGGGGCGCGGCAAAAAAAGCCTACGGCTGCGCAAAAAAGTGCGATTACGCTACCAGAGGGCACTGGATCAATTTGCTACAACCAACAACGAAGAGACGGCGCCGGTTCGTCCTAGAGGCCACCTCGCCTCATGCTTAAGTTGTAATGGATCAGGACTGACTCATTCTGCCACGCACCCTTTACCCGATAAAGAAAACTACCCGCAGCTTGCCATCATTGGTGCTGGCATAGGCGGTGTAGCTCTCGCAGTGGCTTGTTTGCACCGCGGCATCCCGTTCACGCTTTATGAGCGCGACAGTGGCTTTAATACACGCTCCCAAGGCTACGGGCTCACACTGCAACAAGGTAGTAGAGCAATCGAGGGGCTGGGGCTTTTTGCCTTACAAGCGGGGCTAATTTCAACCCGACACGTGGTTCATACGACCGAAGGAAAAGTGATCGCTGAATGGGGCATCAGAAGGCGAGAACTGTTAGACGCGACAACCGCGCCGAAGCGTACCAATGTGCATATCGCTAGACAATCATTACGCTTGGCTTTGCTTGAACAGCTAGGTGGGCATGATGCAGTACAGTGGGGGCACCATTTAGTGGGCTTTAAACAAGGTGACCGTGTCGATCTGAACTTTGAAGTAAACGGGGAGATAAAGAGCACCCAGGCGGACCTTGTTGTGGGAGCGGATGGCCTGCGTAGTTCGGTGCGGCGATTGTTGATTGGTGAAGAGGCCTCCCCCTTACATTACTTAGGTTGTATTGTGATTTTGGGGATTTGTCCTTTGGAAGCCATCAAGGGTATTGATCGTTCTTTGCTGGACTCTGCCACGGTATTCCAAACCGCCAATGGCAATGAGCGAATTTACATGATGCCTTATTCGTCAACATCGGTGATGTGGCAGCTTAGCTTTCCAATGCCCGAAAGAAAAGCGAAGGCCTTGAGCGCTAAAGGCGCTCAAGCACTCAAGGAAGAAGCCTGTCGGCGATGTCAATGGCACGACCCCATTCCTCAGATTTTAGCGGCGACGCTGGAAGCTCAGGTATCGGGTTACCCTGTGTATGACCGAGCCTTACTTGAGTCAGAAGTGTTAAAGAAAGCCGGGCTATTGACCCTGATCGGAGACGCGGCCCACCCGATGAGTCCATTCAAAGGCCAAGGAGCAAATCAAGCGCTGCTAGATGCGTTGGCGCTGGCTCGGGGGATCAGAAAAGGGTGCAGGCCTTTATCACAATGGCGCGAAGCGGGCGTGAGAGAAAGCGTGTTAACTGAATTTGAATCAGACATGTTGGAACGCAGTGCTGCCAAAGTGAATGACTCAGCTGAGGCTGCACAGTTTTTACATTCCGACATTGTGCTTTATGAGGGCAACGAACCGAGAGGACGGTGTCTAAAAAGAGCAGCAGAAAATGAAAAGAAATTAAAATAAGTATAGCAAGGTGCTGCACCAGACTTTAACCTTCACTGGCCTGCATGACTATCAGTCGTGGACTTTACTGATTATAGAATCAACATAAAAGATCGGGGCGTTTGCCTATACTCAGGTGCTCACCCAAGATTGTGTGTACACTCCTATCTAGCCTGCGCCGCTATTTTACTAGCGGCCACCCCACCCTATGAGGAACACCCTATCTTAAACCCCGAAAAAACATCTGTTCCACGAGCGCTCATCGTTGCCGTGCAACTGGACAGCGTCAGCGATGTTGAATTTAATTCATCCTTGGCTGAGCTAGCAGACCTTGCAAAAACCTTAGGACTGGACGTGGTCGGTCAGTTTACCCAAAAGCGCTCGTCTTTCGATTCTGCGGCGTATATCGGGGTAGGCAAACGGGACGAAATACGGGCATTCGTAGAGGCCGAACAAACAGACATCGACCCATCGAAACGGGGTGATTCGCTGAAACAGAAAGGCCCTATCGATTATATTCTTGTCGACCATGAGATTTCGCCGTCCCAAGCGCTTAACTTAGAAAATGAAGTCGGTTGCGAGGTGATGGATCGAACGGTGGTGATCCTTGAAATTTTTCATCGCAATGCCAGTTCACACGCCGCGCGGGTACAAGTTGAAATTGCGCGTCTGACTTATATGGCACCGCGTTTACGTGAAGCGGCCAAGCGTGCTGGGCCTATAGGCAGGCAGCGCAGCGGTACCGGCGGCCGCGGTACAGGGCAATCACGCAGTCAGGTGGATAGCCAAAAAGTTCGCGATCGGATCGCTGAGTTGCAAAAAGAAATTGATGCCATGGAGGCTAGTCGCGATACACAGCGATCCCAACGTCAGGGGCAACCGGCTGTCGCTCTGGTGGGTTATACCAACGCGGGAAAGTCCACCTTGATGCGCGCCTTAACGGGTAAAGACGCACTAGTGGCCAACAAATTATTTGCCACGCTTGACACTAAGGTACGCACATTACACCCAGAAAGTGTGCCGCGGGTCTTGGTAAGTGACACGGTAGGTTTTATCAAAAACTTACCGCATGGTTTGGTTGCCTCGTTTAAATCAACATTGGATGAAGCCCTTAGCGCTTCGCTGTTACTACACGTGATTGACGCTGGTGACCCGGGATATAAAATGCAAATTGAAGTCACCGATAAAGTGCTAGCCGAGATTGGCGCCGATCGTGTGCCGTGCATTCGGGTGTTCAATAAAATTGACTACCTGAACGACAAGCTCACAGAAACAGAGCATGTCGCAGAGCTGCAAGCGACGTACCCTGGCTGCCTTGTTATTAGCGCGCGCCGTAAGGGCGATATAGCAGCACTACATCAGGCGATTATGCATGTTTTTCAACAGCAGCTGGTTGAATCAGAAATTTTTTTACCCTGGTCAGCGCAGGACTTACGCGGCGAGATTTTTGCCGCCTGCGACGTACTTGAAGAACGCGCCGATACCGCGGGGGCCTTTTTTCGCTTCCGCGCTACACCGGATGTGGTCGCTAGGCTGCGTGAACTTTCAGACGAGTCTTGATGGCGGGCTTAACGCGGAACGTTAAATTAACGTGTGCGCCAACCGTTACTGCTTTATTAAATCTGAGCCATCCTCTAGATTAACAATGATCAATAAACGCACTAAACAGTTTTCACGCGTACATATATAGCAGCGCACCTGCACCAAACGCATGCTTACTTGCACTGTATTGCCTATACGCTGACAGGTATAATGCCTTCCCTCCCCCGTTTTGTTAGATATCAGTATGAACAATGAGATCGATTACACGAATAACCCGCTGCATGGCCTTAGTTTAAAAAACTTATTGATTGAAATCGTAGACCACTACGGTTTTGACATTCTGTTTGCCTATTTGAATATCAACTGCTTTAAGACCAATCCGAGTATAGCGTCGAGCGTTAAGTTTCTTAAGAAGACGACATGGGCCCGTGAAAAAGTTGAGGCTTTCTATTTGTATCAGTATAAAAGCTTGCCTAAGGTGTCTTCCGATCAGTTTTCGTTACCGCCTAGAGATCGGGTTATTCCTGATGATCAAACGCCAGGTGAGCCTGCTGAGTTAAGTATGCAAGATGCGGAACAAGTGCGTGTAAAACGAGTAACGAAAGCGGCCGCCTATAAGCAAGACCGCGCCGCGGACAAGCGGGACAATAATCGTTACGCAAAGCATGAGGCGCTAGATTCTGCCGATTCAGCAACTGAGGAATATGAAGACCCGTGGGCGAAATGGCGCTAAGAGTAAGGGCGCTTTAGTTAGAACGATGAATTGATGGCTGTAATTTTAGCCAATAGCACTGCTAATTATGCCGCTTGTTTGTCTATAGCCAAGCCGTGTTACTGCAGCAACCCTGACCACCGCTCGTTAACCCTTTTCCTTAGCGTTGTATGTTTCAGCTGAATCCGTCACCGCACCTTGGCGGTCTAAAACCCCAATATCCAGCACGGGTGATGCATCAATGTGTTGCGCATCCATCATTTCGGCAACACGCTGAAGCGACGAGATAATCATGGTTTGCTCCCACTCCTGCAAGTTACCAAACTGGTGAGTGAAGTGCTCTTGCAATGGGACCGGCGATTCTTTTAAAACTTCAACAGCCTGATCTGTGAGATAAGCATGTGCTTTTCGCTTATCTTCTTTTGAGCGTTCTCGATAAACGAGTTCGCGCTTTTCAAGTCGGTCCAAAATAGTGGTAACAGTAGCCTGGCTAAGACTGATCTCATTGGCAAGCTCTCCAATGGTGACTTGACCTTTATCTCGAATAGTTTGCAGTAACAGCATTTGAGGCGCCGTAAGCCCCGTGGTTTTAGCCAAATGCTTGGAATGCAAGTCGGTGGCTCTAATGACCCGCCTTAACGCCATTAATACCCCTTGAATGTTATTCAAAAACGTTCCTTTGACCTAGTGAATTAAAGTTGCATTATATCTGGGATTACTTAAAAGGCTAAAGAAACCTTCGCGCTACACACCTATTCTTGACGGTCACCTTTAATGACTGGATATAAAATATCCTTTAGAGTACTATACTTCGTACTCTAAGCAATAATTAAGAAATATTTACTGTTATCTCGCGTTATTTCCCATATTTACCTTTAATAACTGAATAATTATTATTAGAGGACTAATTAATTTAACTGATTGACGAGGGACTATTTGCCATATTCTAAAAATATTTCATTGAGGCTGCCAACACTCGAAGACGGGATGTCCGTGTTTCGATTAATCCAAAACTGCCCACCGCTTGACACCAATTCTAGCTACTGCAATTTACTGCAGTGTGGTCATTTTTCAAGCACCTCGGTAGCGGCGATTATGGACGATGGACTGGTCGGGTTTATATCCGGCTATCTCGTACCCGAACGTCCTGACACCCTGTTCATCTGGCAAGTCGCTGTTGATGAGCGCGCCCGCGGGCGAGGACTCGCCTCTAAGATGCTATCGCACATACTGGCGCGTGCCTGTTGCCAGAGCGTCCATTATTTAGAGACCACCATAACAGAAGACAACCAACCGTCATGGGCATTGTTTAACGCCTTATCGAAACACTTAGACGCAAAAATTCAGGCTGCCCCGTGGCTGGACAAACAAACACATTTTGACGGGCAACACGACTCAGAATCATTGATTCGTATTGGCCCATTTAACCTTGACCAAACAAGAGACTTATTATGAAAATATTTGATGAAATAGAATCAGAAGTACAAAGCTATGCCCGCTCATTTCCGCGCATCTTTAATCGCGCCAAGGGCGAGTTTATGTGGGATGAAGAGGGTCAGCAGTATTTAGACTTTCTTGCCGGTGCAGGAACCCTAAATTACGGCCACAACAACCCAATTTTTAAAGAAGAACTCCTTAAGTACATTGAAAACGATGGTATTACCCATGGTTTAGATTTACACACCAAAGCCAAGGGTGAATTTTTACAGGCCTTTAACGACCACATTTTTAAACCTCGGGGTATGGAATACATGGTGCAGTTTACTGGTCCAACCGGCACCAATGCTGTTGAAGCGGCGATGAAAATTGCCCGCAACGTAACCGGTCAGCAAAATATTGTGACGTTTACTAATGGCTTTCATGGCGTCAGCTTAGGCTCGTTAGCCGCAACTGGTAATTCACATCACCGTGATGCAGCCGGCGTTAGCTTAACCGGTACTCACCGTATGCCTTACGATGGCTATTTGGGCGACAATATCGATACGACAGACTATCTGGACAAGGTACTGTCTGATTCTAGCAGCGGCATTAACTCGCCTGCAGCGGTGATTGTTGAAACCGTTCAAGGCGAAGGCGGCATCAATGTGGCGAGCATTGACTGGCTTAAAAACCTTCAAACGGTCTGTCGGAAACATAAAATTTTATTGATCGTCGATGACATTCAGGCCGGTTGCGGCCGTACCGGTGATTATTTTAGTTTTGAAGAAGCAGGCATCGAACCTGATATCATTACCTTATCAAAATCACTCGGTGGGTATGGCTTGCCGTTTGCGGTCGTCATGATTAAACCAGAATACGACCTATGGAAGCCCGGTGAGCACAACGGTACATTCAGGGGCAATAACCTTGCTTTTGTCACAGCCAAAGCAGCCATCGAACACTATTGGGCTGATGATAACTTCTCCAAGGATATTAAACGCAAAGGGCAATACATTACTGATCGACTGAATAGTATCGTCAATCAATACGGCGAAGGGAATTTCTCCGCTAGAGGCCGCGGCATGTTCCAAGGGATTAATTGCGTCAATGGCGACATTGCCGGAAAAATCACCCATAACGCGTTCAAAAAAGGACTCATCATCGAAACCAGTGGCGCAGATGATCACGTAGTGAAGTTTTTATGTCCTTTGATTATTAGCGATGAAAACCTTAAAAAGGGCATTGATATCGTCGAAGAAGCGATTAAGGACGTTTGCGCTAAGCAAGATATTCCTGAAGAAAACCTTTATTTCGAAACCGGCTAACCGTTAATAGCTTCGTTAGCTATCTAACGAGGGCTTATGACCAAGTTATGGCTGCAACTAAACCACAGCACTGACAAGTAAAAAGTGCTGATGGTTGAGCCATACACTTGATCACACACCATGAAAAATCTAATCATAGGACAATGTAATGATCGTACGTAATTTATCCGAGGCTAACCAAAGCAATCGAAGAATTGTATCCCCTGATGGCAACTGGGAAAGCACCCGCCTGCTTCTTAAAGAGGATCAAATGGGTTTCTCTTTTCATATCACCACGATTTACCAAGGCGTCGATTTCCAGATGCATTACCAACACCATTTAGAATCAGTTTATTGCATATCGGGTGAAGGCGAGGTAGAAACCCTAGCCGATGGCAAGAAGTACCCAATCAAGCCTGGCACACTGTACGTCTTGGACAAGCATGACAAACACAAGCTTCGCGCTTCCAAAGAAATGACCTTAGCCTGTGTCTTTAACCCACCGCTTAATGGTAAAGAGGTACACAATGCTGAAGGCGCTTATGAATTAAATGCAGACACTGTTACAGAACCTTCTTAATGATGGGCCATGCGGCAAGCAGCAATAACAGTGCACATTTTTTGGCAACTGAAGATGCCTACCCGTCGCGAAACGGGCAAGCAGCAAAACTTGTTAAACGGCATGACCCTGTGGTTTATGCACCGGAAAATAGCAGCGCACCGATTGCCAGCTCAAGCATTAAACAGTTTGAGCAACAAGGGTTTATGGTACTCGACAATGTGTTTTCTCCGCAGGAAGTTAACGAATTGTTGGCCGAATCCGCACGCCTGCGATCAGCTACAACTGACCAACAAGGCATGGGCACGATCACGGAGCTTGGACGTAGTGATGTGCGTTCAGTCTTTGATGTGCATGACAACAGCCCAGTCTTTAAAAAACTTGCCTCGGACGAACGATTAGCGGGCCTTGCACGGTATATTTTGTATGATGATGTGTATATTCATCCGTCACGCCTGAATTACAAACCCGGTTTTCACGGCAAAGAATTTTACTGGCATTCAGACTTTGAAACCTGGCATGTCGAAGATGGCATGCCACGCATGCGCGCATTAAGTATGTCGATCACGCTAACGGAAAACTTTTCCCAAAACGGGCCGCTAATGTTAATACCTAGCTCACATCAACAATACGCCGTCTGCCCAGGAGAAACCCCTAGCAACAATCATCAGGCATCACTAAAAAAACAGGAATACGGGGTTCCTTCGAATGCTTGCTTAACTTCATTGGTAGAGAAGCAAGGCATTGTCAATGCGACGGGCAAGCCAGGCAGCGTCATCGTATTTGATTGCAATGCCATCCACGGTTCAAATGGCAACATTACCCCCTACCCACGAGCGAATGTGTTTTTTGTCTATAACGCCTTGAGCAATAAAGTGGCCCAACCGTTTTGTGAGCAGCCACCAAGGCCAGAACATATTTGCACGCGCGCCAACATAAAACCCCTATCAACGGTTAATCCAACGGATAAAGCATGACATTAACTGAACGCAAAAGATTGACTGAGCATGTCAGTGATCGAATAACGGAACTAGAAAAAGTATTTGCTAACGATGACCCCTTGGCCGTAAAAAAACAGCGGCAATCGGATGACGCTGCAGCCGATATGGATTTAACTATTCATGCACCGATAAACGATAAAATCATGCAAAATCACCAGCAAGAACTCGCCTTGCTGAAGCAAAGTTTTACTTGGCTAAACAGCGATCACGCTGGCTATTGTGACCAGTGTGGATCTGAGATTCCAGTGGCCCGATTAATGGCTGCGCTTGGATCACGGTTATGTCTGTCTTGCGCAGAAACAAAAAACAGTTAAAGAAACACCCAGAGGACAACATGCATACGGTAGAAAAGATTGGCGGCACATCAATGAGTGATTATGTTTCGGTTAGAGACAACATCATTCTTAAGCCGAAGAAGAAGGACGTTTATCAGAGAATATTTGTGGTATCCGCTTATTCGGGGATCACAGATGCCTTGCTAGAACACAAAAAGAGCAGCCAGCCCGGTATCTATGGCCTATTCGCCAGTGGTATAGAAGATGATAGCTGGCTAACCAAATGCGACGAGCTCCATCAACATTTACAAGACATTAACCGGCAGTTGTTTGGCAAAACCACCTTACTCGATAAAGCCAATGCATTTTTGGCTGAACGGATGGAAGATGCGAGAAAGTGTTTATTAGATTTACAGAGCCTTTGCCAGCATGGGCATTTTGCGCTGGATGCCCATTTGGCCACGGTGCGAGAAATGTTAGCCAGTATTGGCGAAGCACATAGTGCTTGGAATACTGCAGAGCTGCTCAAGCGCGATGGTGTCAACGCCTGTTTTATCGACTTAACGGGGTGGCGATCTGATCACCATATGTCGTTAGATGAACGTATTCGCTTGAGTTTTGAACATATCGAACTGGATAAACAGCTGCCTATTGTAACTGGCTATGCGCACAGTGATTCGGGGTTAATGTCTTCTTTTGATCGCGGCTACAGCGAGATGACTTTCAGCCGTTTAGCGGTTTTAACTGAAGCCACTGAAGCGATTATTCATAAAGAGTTCCACTTGAGTAGCGCAGATCCTAAATTGGTTGGCGAAGAAAATGCCGTGCCTATTGGCCGTACGAATTATGATGTAGCCGACCAACTTGCCAACTTGGGGATGGAGGCGATACACCCAAAAGCCGCCAAAGGCTTGCGCCAGAACAATATTCCATTGCGTGTAAAAAACACCTTTGAACCCGAGCATACTGGCACATTAATTACCCGTGATTACATCAGCGAGTCCCCTTGCGTGGAAATTATCGCAGGTTGTAAAGGTATTTACGCATTGGAGATCTTTGATCAAGACATGGCGGGGAACCTATCAACCTACGATAGTGAATTAATCAGTATTATCAAACGATTCAACGCACCTATCGTATCCAAAGACACCAATGCGAATGCCATTACCCATTTTTTATCCACCAATTTAAAAACCGTCAAACGGATTCTTGCCTTACTAGAAGAGCGTTTCCCTGAGGCAGAAGTCAATCAGCAAAAGGTAGCGATTATTTCTGCCATCGGCAGTGATATGCAAATTCCTGGCATCCTGGCAAAAATGGTGCAGGCAGTGGCCAATGAGAACATTAGTGTGTTGGCGGTACATCAGTCGATGCGTCAGGTGGATATGCAATTTATCGTTAATGAGGCTGACCATGACAGTACTATCAAAAGCCTACACGCCGCACTAGTAGAGGTTCATGATCATGGGCGGGCTATATGTCTCGCATCATAAAGATACTGCTTCTACTGACTAGCTTGCTGCCCATTTTGTTATATGCAGAGGCTGAGGAACGCGCAGGCACATCACACGTGATAGACACGTTGGAACAACCCCTCTACTCGCCTTTTGTTGAACGTTATGTCCTAGATGAGCTTAAACAGCTGCGGATTGACCAAGCAAAAAACAAACATGAATTGCTGCAACAAATTCTAGACCGCGAACACAATTCGGTGGATCGTGCCGTAGCCTATGCGACTGACACCGTCACCTATTTCTTTTATTTGATTGCTGCGGCAACATCGGTATTGGTACTGGTTGGCTGGACCTCCATAAGGGACATTAAAGAACGAGTACATTCCCTAGCCGATGAGGAGATATCCAAACTCATCCATGAATATGAAGCGCGACTAGAAATGATAGAAACGCAATTGCAACAAAAAACCCAGCATATTGATGAAAACCGTGAAGAAATAGAATTAACGCAAGATGTCCAGTCACTTTGGCTACGGGCCCAACAAGACTCATCTCCCGCCAGCAAAATCATTATTTATGATGATATATTGAAGTTACGCCATGATGATTGCGAAGCATTGACCTATAAAGCTGACGCTGTTCTAGAATTGAACGAGCCACAGTGGGCCGCTAATTTATGCCACCAGGCGCTAAAGATAGACCCCGAAAACTGCCATGCATTTTATCAGCTTGCCTGCGCCTATACGGCAATGAATCAGTTTGAAGAGGCCCTACGATTTTTAATTGAAGCTCTGAATAGGCGAGAAAGTTATCTAGAAGGTGTTCATGAAGATCCCGCATTACAGCCTCTGGTCAACCATAAAATATTTAACGAACTACCTCGTCTGATGGCTAATTAGGCATGCCAAAAAACAAACAGTAACCGCTAAAAAAAGACTATTGCCGATAGATTTAACTAAACAAGCATTTAATCATTGACCTGCTGAAAATAGTCTCTAAGATACGCGGCTCTGACAGGGCGGGTAATTGGCTCCGCTAGGAGCATTTCACTCACATTGAACGCTCAATTTGATGTTACCCATTGCTTTATCGCATGACAGGGACATGTCAATGCTCGTCAGAATTGCGGACCGGTAGTTCAGCTGGTTAGAATGCCGGCCTGTCACGCCGAAGGTCGCGGGTTCGAGTCCCGTCCGGTCCGCCACTTCTTATTGTACCTTTCAACGTTCGTTCAAATAGCCGCTCACTACATGCCAGCCATGGCAAAACCGTTGGCTACAATGCCCTCATCAAAGTGCTTTTGCCTATCAATATTATACTGCTCGGGATTAACAACCGTTTGAATGCGTAAGGGTCTACCTTTTGCATCAACAAAGACTTTTTCAAGGTTGATCACCTTTTCTTTTATCGGCTTCATGTATTTATCCATGATAGGCATAACTCGTGGACGTAATTTAGAGTCTTCGTTTGACTCTAACACCAAAGCGATTTGATTATCACTGAGTTGGACATAACAACCGGGTGGGAAAACGCCCAAGCTTTCGATAAATTTAGCGGCCAACACACGATCGAATTGATCCCCTGCCTGCTGATAAATCACCTGTGTAGCCTCAAGGTGCGTCATGCCTTTTTTATAGGGCTTATCGCTGGTCAGCGCGTCATAGGTGTCAACAATCGAAACAATGTTTGAATAATAAGACACGTCTGCATCTTTAAGACCTTGCGGATAACCTTGCCCTCTGATGCGTTCATGGTGGGTTAACGCGGTTTCAATTGCGCCATAAAACATGTTGTCACTGGACTTTAACAACTCAGCACCCAAGGTTGTATGCGTCTTCATGATCGCCATTTCAGCATCATCAAGTTCACCAGGTTTATTTAGGATGTTGTCAGGTATCAACATCTTACCCATATCGTGCATCATGCCACATAGACCGACATTTTTAAGCTCTTGACCCGTGAGACCTATATGCCTACCTAAAACGATAGAGAGCATGCAAACGTTTAAACTGTGTTGCGCTGTGTACTCATCTTTGTTTTTCAGCTGTGTCAGCCACAAATGCGCGTCAGGGGAGTGCAAGATGCTATTCACTGAGGCTGCAACGGCTTCTTTTGCAGCTTGTGTTTTAATGCTGCCGCCTTTTTTTACGGTCTGCATAAAGTCATTGATTAATTGCCCAGTGGCACGGTAATTACTACTTGCTCGTTCAATTTCTTTTTCAAAAGAGCCGAGTTTTTTAGGCGCTTTACCAACAACATAGGCACCGCCCGTTGTAGAGTTTTTCGCCGCAACGCTTAACTTACTTTGTCGAGCATGATCGACATAAACATACTGACACAAACTTCTAATTGCTTGAAGATCACGGTGTGTACGCAAGTTAAGCCCTTGGAGTTTAAACGGTGAATCCAACCAATCTCTGTCTAACTTGGCAACGTACATACCCAGCTCTAAATTTTCAGCTTTTACGTATGTCAACTTAGTCTCATCGATATATGTCCCCGCTTGTTTAGCAGATGATTTTTTACCAAATAATTTAAGTATCCATTCAATCATAGTGTTTTACCGTGTCAGTGCTTTTGTCTTGCCTTGAGCAAAGCGCCCAAGTTAAGCCGAGTATAGACAGTATTTATATAAATTAAGTCATACCCAAACAAGTCCACCGATAAAGCTAGATGCGGGTCACAATTGATTGATTTAGTTGATTAGATTTGACAACTCGGTCACATAATATTGCCAATAAGAACTACAGCCATATCTAAGCCCATTATTTAATCAAATTGTCGGTTATTAAATTTAAAAAAAATATTGAAAAAATATTATAAGGCATGCATTATTCGCAAAAATTGATTGCGTAGACCAGCACGTTGGCCATATCGCTACCTTTTACGGAGAACGAGACTTATGAAAAACAGCAAAAAATCAGCCATTAGTTATTGTGAATTACGTACCGCTAAGGGTAATTCCGTTGTCATTCACGATAACCGCATTTTGTCCGAGCAACAAGGAAGGATTTATTTATACAACACCGATAAAAATGCCTTAGTTCAATACGACGAGTCCATCGTTAGTTCCAAATTATTCCCACTAGACGACGAGCAGTTAGCGCAGGCGGTTAAAGACTATAAAAGCCAATGGGAAACTGCCCGTAAACAATATATACGTGAACACACAAAGCCTCATCAAATTGACAATGACGTTAAGCAAGCCAATATCGACGACTTGTTATCCGACGACGATTCGAATATGGATGACACGGATGTTAACATCGACGATGACGACTATGATGATTAGCACGCTGTTTTTACTGGGTCCGCTGGCAGTTATTTTGCCACCCCTCAAAACCAACATATCGGCCTAAAGCCGTTATTAATTTTATCTTTTTTGGCTAACTACTCAGCGTCATTCAAATCGAACGTCAGCTGTTTTTCAATGTCTTGATCTTCAGTTATTAGACCGCTAACAGTAACACCCAGCAAGCGAACCAATTGTTTATGCGCATCGGTTTTAGCAAATAAGTCCGCTAACAAGGCCTGCATTTGAACGATGCCTTCTATCGGATAGGGCAAGCTAATTGAACGCGTGATTTGCCGAAAGTTACTGTATTTAACTTTTAAAGTAACCGTTTTGGCCTGCATTTTTTTAGCCAATAACAGCTTAAAGACTGTCTCAGCTAAGACATTAATGTGTGCTAATAACTCGGTAGTGTCGCAAATATCGACAGCAAAGGTCGTTTCTTTGCCCAAGGATTTACGTTGCCGTGAACTGCGCACAGGCCGCAGGTCGACACCACGTGCAATATGGTAATAATAGCCCCCAGATTTACCGAAATGCGCAGTCAAGTCAAGGGCATCCCACGCTTTTAGATCCGCCCCGGTTTTAATACCCAGACGGTGCATCTTAGCCTCGGTGGCGGGACCGACACCGTGAAATTTACCTATCAATAAAGCAGCTACAAACGCTTCACCCTGATCAGGAGTGATGACATACAAACCATCGGGCTTATCCATATCCGACGCCATTTTTGCCAAAAACTTGTTATACGACACGCCCGCCGAAGCAATCAGTTGCGTTTCAGCCTTGATATCATCTTTAATGGCTTGTGCGATGCGCGTGGCTGAACCCGCTAATACGGTGGCCTCGCTAACGTCTAGATAGGCCTCGTCTAAGGATAAAGGTTCAACCTCTGAGGCATAGCGCCAAAATATCTGTTGGATCTGGCTCGACACTTGGCGATAAGCCTCAAACCGTGGCGGCACAAAAACAGCGTGCGGGCATAAACGGTACGCGCGCGAGCTGGCCATGGCAGAATGAATGCCGAACTGTCTAGCCTCATAACTGCATGCAGCGACCACACCACGACTATCGGGTTGACCACCCACCACCACCGGCCTTGCGCGCAAATCTGGCTGATCGCGTTGTTCTACTGATGCGTAAAACGCATCCATATCGACGTGAATTATTTTGCGTTGATCGCCCACTGAACTTCGTTTAACCCATTTTTATTTGTTGTTTATTATGCCCCAATAATAAACCACGTAACCTTAAAGCTGCTTGATATTAGTACTTTCAATGAAACTACGGCCTTTTATTTAAGCCTTCAACTCTTTTATCTATTGCTAAATGTTTAACAAGGATTAAAATCGCGATTTTTATAGCCTCACAGGCAAGGGCAAGTAAACACCCCATGAGTCAACTCACCATCGGTAACACCGAATTATTTACCTTCGATTTAGCCTCCAAACCTATTCTAGAAACTTACCTACAACAACTGGACTTAGATACCAGTGACTACACCTTTGCCGCTAACTATTTATGGATGAGCAATGGCAGCGGTTTTTACGCTATTATCGAAAACTCGTTTTGCCTGTTTTTATTAACCCATGGGCAGATTTCCATGCTACTACCGCCGATCGGTGCAAGAGACGCCGCTATTGCCGCAATGAAGCGTTGCTTTTCTTTGATGGAAGAAAATAATTCGGCACCTATTTATACCAAAATAGAGTACGTGGATGAATTTCTCTTATCCGAATTTGTAGGTGACCTGGAGGCTGGTGCAGAGGTGTTTGATTTACTAGAAGAGTACATCGTTGAGCGATCGTTAAATGATTACGTTTACCACAGCCAAGACCTTATTGATTTAAAAGGCAATAACTACAGCAGTAAGCGCAATGAAATTAACAAATTTATACGCATCCATTCTGGTTTTGAATTACAACGTTTAGACGTAAAAAAACACGCTTCAGCCATCACGCGTTTAATGAATAAATGGATATCTGATCGTATGAAATACATGCCCAGTGATCAAACCGATGCCTTTTTAGACGGTATTTATAGTGAAAGGATTGCAGTTAAACGGATGTTGTCAGACTACCAGGCGCTAGGACTCATTGGTTTGGTTATTATCATTAACGGCGAGGTCAAAGGCTTTACCGTCGGTGAGAAAATTAATAAAAATACCGCGAGCGTCATCATCGAAAAAACGGATTTTGAGGTATTTGGATGCGCCCAGTTTATCTTTAGAGAATTTGCAAAAGTATTGGCCAACGAATACGGCATAACGGATATTAATGTAGGTGACGACATGGGTTTTGAAAACCTTAAAAAGGTTAAAATGTCGTACAGACCGAGCAAGCTAATCCCTAAATACACCATTTACAAGCGGCAATAAATGCTGACATTTACGATTACCCCCGCTGAAGTTCAAGATATTGACTCGCTCCTTGCTTTAGAAAAGAGGGTTTTTATTGCGGCCGACGGCTTATTATCTAAACGCAGCTTTAGATACCACCTAGGGTCAAAAAATATACTGCTGGTGGCTCGGCAAAACTGTCCGACAAAACCCGTCATTGGCTACTTATTAGTGTTTGTACGCACACAATCCGCGCGCTTGTACTCTTTAGCCATTCACCCTGATTTTCAACGCCACGGTGTGGCGCGTTCTCTATACACACACGCTTCAGCAATCCTCAAAAGCAAAAACATTCACAAACTATCCCTAGAACTTAGGCCGTCAAACACTGCTGCATTCAAATTTTATCAATCACTTGGCTTTGAAAAAAAAACGACCCGGCCGAACTATTACGGTGATGGCGAAAATGCCTTGTGCCTTTCGTTAAACGCCCGAGTATGCCCTCTTCCCTACTCATCAACTTAATCTTGTAGACATGATGTGGAAAATCGCAACGGCACTTGTTACCCTTAAAGAGGTTACACGCTATGAGGATAGACAGTTTTTCATACAACATCGGCTTATTATTGAGCGTGATAATATGGTGTGTGAATAAAAATCTTTGATTCTGAATAAACAACTTATGAAAATCACCCACTTTCTTTTTGCAACTGGTTTATCGATGGCTTCGCTAGCACTGCAAGCTGACCATGACCTAGAGCACACATTAAATACCTTAACTGAATCAAGGGCCTTATCTGCACCGTTCACAAGCCAACGCTTTTACCAAGAAGCAACGTTGACTAGGGCCTGGGATGAAATCGTTTTATCTGAGTTGCTAGACGCCATTAAACGCAGTGATTCCCATGGGTTAAACCATAATGATTATCACTTTGAAGAGCTTTCGGACCCGTTATTAAACGAATTTGAACGTGATGTATTAGCGACGGACGCTTATTTAACCCTAGCAGGGCATTTGTTGGGTGGTAAGCTAAATCCGGTTTCTATGGAGCCGACATGGACAGCTAAAGGTAGGGAACGCGATTTAGTCGACTATTTAAAAACGCATATACAGCCGACACAAATTGCGCCTTCACTTGAGCAACTGGCACCACAACAAACGAGCTATCGTTTATTACGCGAAACACTGTCACATTATCGTAAAAAAACGCTCACTTTGATGAAAAAATACCTGACGGTCCTCTGTTAAAGCCTAATCAACAAGACCCCAGGGTTAGCCTATTACGCCAACGTTTCAACCTTATTGAGCCTATTCAAAGCCCAAATAACAGCGACCTGTATGACGAGCAACTTGTGTTGGCGATCAAACGGTTTCAAAAAAATAACAACTTAGAGCCAGACGCTGTGATTGGGCCAGCAACATTACGCGAACTTAATCGAAGCCCTGACGATCGCATTAACCAAATTAGGGTCAACCTTGAACGCTGGCGTTGGTTGCCTGAAAATTTAGGCCAACGACATATTATGGTTAACATCGCCAACTATCAACTGGCCGCTAATGGACCCGATAGTCAATCAATAATACATGAAGTAATTATTGGTAGAACATACCGACAAACACCTGTTTTTTCAGCTTCTATGAGCTATCTCGTGCTGAACCCTTGGTGGGAAGCACCGGCTAAATTAGCCCGTGAAGACCTGCTCCCTAAATTTAAAAAAGACCCAAATGTCGTTAATACCTTTGGTTATCACGTGCTAAATAACAAGGGTGATAAGTTAGATAACCAGTTAATTAATTGGCATGAATACAACAGCAAAAACTTTCCTTTCCGCATTCGTCAGCAACCCGGTATTCTAAATGCCATGGGGCAAGTCAAACTGATGTTTCCTAATCAACACGATATTTACCTACATGACACCCCCGCACGGGACTTGTTTAGCAAAACACGTAGGGACTTTTCCTCTGGTTGCATTCGTGTCAAAAATCCCATTGACCTGGTCCAATGGGTGCTATCTGACACCAACGCGTGGCCACGAGAAAAAATAAACACTGCTGTAGACAGCGGCAAAGAGACCACTGTTAGCCTGAAAAATCGTATCCCCGTACATTTAATTTACTTAACCGCGATCGTTGAAGATAGTACTAATTACGTGCGTTTTATCGATGATGTTTATGATCGAGACAAGCGTGTCCTAGACGCTTTAAGCACCCCCTTCAGCGCTGGCTCAGTACAATGAAGCGTTTCCTGTTAATAGCACTGTGCTTAGTTGCTACGCTTAGTAACGCGCTACCTAATGAGCCGTTTAACCCGGGTTATGCTGACTTTAAAGTAACCGTACAAGGCCTCGATACTAACTACAAGGTATTGGCCCTGTCAGTTATGCCAAATGAAACATTGCATATTAAACCCGAGGTTGCAGTCGCTGTTGTCGTTAACGGTGGTCTATTAAAAAAAACCGTAGGACATAACTGGGATTGGAAAGCGCCGGCAAAAAGCGGCCTGTACCCGATAAGCCTTAGCACCACAAACGGAAAGCGCATGACGTTGAATGTCTTCGTTTTACGCCCGGCATCAGACATAAAAAAAGGAAAACTGGACGGCTATCGAATCGGCGTTTATCCCGACAAACCTTTCAAGGGTTTACCGACTTATCGTGAACCAAAGGGCTATATAGAGGTAAACGCGACAAACAAAACTACCTTTGTCTCACCACATTTCACTCTAGAACAGTTTTTATGCAAATTGCCTGCGGTTAATGGCAAAAAGTTTATCGTTCTACAGACGCCTTTGTTATTAAAGCTAGAAAAAATTCTAAGCACTGTTAACGCTAGAGGGTTCCGTACGGATAGTTTTTTTGTTATGAGCGGCTATCGCACCCCCTTTTATAATCGCTCGATTCGCAGCTCGCGCAACTCGCGTCATATATATGGAGGGGCCGCCGATATCTACATTGATACAAACCCTCAAGATGGAAGAATGGATGACTTGAACAACGACGCTAAAATTAACCGTAAAGATGCTGCCATACTCTACGATCTAATAGAGCAATTGAGCCAACAACAAGGCTGGATTGTCGGTGGCCTGGGTGAATATGAAGCGAACCATGCACATGGGCCGTTTGTTCATGTAGACGCACGCGGTTATCGCGCCCGTTGGGGAAAACCCTAGCGGCTGCCGTGGATTGATACTGTTTAGGCTTATTAGTTGTCTTTAGAAAACAGCTGTGATTGATTTCGTCCCGATTCTTTGCAAACGTACAACGCTTTGTCCGCTTGCTCCAACCACGTTTGGTAAGACTCACTATCTTCGCTTAGTTGAGAAACACCGAGGCTGATGGTGATGTTAATTTTAAAGTCTTCATATTCAACCACTTCGGCTTCAATTCGCTTACGCAAACGTTCGGTAAATATGAGCGCATTTGTTGCATCAGTATCCGGCAAAATAACCCCAAACTCTTCTCCACCGTATCGGCCCGACACGTCAGATTTACGCATTGTTCCCCGCAGTAATTTTGATGTTCGACGGATCACTTCATCCCCAGCTTGATGACCATAGGTGTCGTTGACGTTTTTAAAATGATCGATATCAAACATGACTACACAACAGGGGTGTTTACTGCGTCGAATTCTATGAAACTCTTGTTCTAAACTAGTCTCCCAAGCGCCGCGGTTATTAAGCTGTGTTAAGTGGTCTGTTCTACTTAGGTTTAATAGCTTAGCATTGGCCTCTTCTAGTTTTATTTTGTTGACGGCTATATCAGTCACGTCATAAATAAGCACACCAATTTGCTGTACTTCATTATCGCTAGAGAGCAACGGTATCAGGGTCATATTTTGATACATATAATCGGCCGAACCGGTTATCGGACGATAGTTTTTAAACTTAAATAGATAGGGCCGTTGCTCCCAAACAGTGAAACTACTGCTTTTGAATAAAAAAACAGAGTCTGCCTTTTGTTTAAACCAACGTTCAGGGATAGTCGCAAATAAGGAAAATAAGTTATTATCAATAACCTTCGATGCTTGGATCCCACTGTGGTTTTCCAAAAAAGAATTCCACACCAGCACCTTATAATCTCGATCGAGTACCATTAAGCCAACGTCAATTGACTGCATCATATCCATCATCCAATGGATATCCTTAATGTTTACCTGCCCGAGAGCGATGTTTTGTTCCAGTGTGTCTTCAATCATGTGATTCGATGTTACATTAAAAAAATAACTTTATCATTAAGGGCTTCAATCGAGTCATCCGTTATCAACAAGAGTAAATCGCAATTGATATTTTTATCTTCTATTTTGTAACCCATCTCGATCGTTAATATTTTTTTCCATTGGGTTGATGAGCCTTGCAAAATATCATCAAAATGAATGTGTTGACCAATAACCTGCGGGTGGCCCTGACTAAAGCTAATATCTAACTGATCTGCGATACCATTTAAGCACGCGTTACATAATACGCTCGATATATCCATCAGCAATTCAAGTTGCCCGGCTTCAGTATTGGCGCCTTCATAATGCAGTAAATCAGCGATATCAGCGTAGCTTGTTTCATTAAAAATCAACAAAGCCTCACCCGCTATGCCTGAGCCTATAAACCCTTGGCAAACGGCAGAAATTGCGTCTTCAGATTTAACATGTTGAAGGGCCATCTGTAAATCGTTGATCTCAGTGTACTTTACATTGGGTATCGGCATCACAACATAAACACCTAAAAATCTTGCCAATAAATCAGCTGCACGACCCATCGCAACATTGGCTAGCTCTTGATAACAATCAACGAGATCAACGCCTATTTTGCTTGTTTGTTTTTCCTCTGGCTTATCACTCTCGTCTTGCTCTAAGGCAATGCCATAATTATTCAAAATCGTTTCAATTTGATCGCCAACGACGGGTTTCTTTATAAAGTCTAGGGCACCCAACTTTTTAACCCGGGCCCTTGCTTCCGGCTGAATATCCCCTGAGACAACTATTGTTAGTGTCGGCAAATCATCTTTAACAATCGCGGCAAGTGTTTCATAGCCATCCATCACAGGCATATTTAAATCAAGGAATAAAATATCAGCCTTACCTTTACGGATATAGTCGAGCGCCTCTACCCCATTTGTTGCAAAATTTAGCTCCATTTTCCAACTGCGCGGTAAAGCCCTTGCCATTTGCTTACGAGCAAAACTAGAGTCGTCGCAAATAAGTACTGTCGTCGTCATAAATGCCTTTTTTAACAATCGATTAGGCTCAAAAAATGAGCCGGAAACAGCTTACTACTAATAGTAGCAGGGATACAGTATTTATCTACCAGATAGAATCAATACGTGCTAATTAACGGCTCTTTCTACCGGCAATCCAGCTTGCTCCCATTCAGGATAGCCACCTTCTAGACGTCTTACTTGGAAACCTTTAGCACGTAAAAGCGTGACGGCTTCGAAGGCTAATATGCAATAAGGGCCTCGGCAATACGCGATGATTTCTTGTTTTTTTTCTAGCCCATCAATGTGGTTGATTAAATCCGCTGTCTCAATATTTACCGCTTTAGGCAAGTGCCCCGCGTTATATTCTTCTATCGGTCTAACGTCTATAATCATCACCGAACCTTGTTTAGCTCGCTTCATGAGTTCATTCCTCGAGATAGGCTCCAATGTATCGTTATTCGTTAAATAACTCGCCACTAATTGGCTAAGCTCAACATCATGTTTTTCGGTAACCGTTCTTAGGCTAATGATTAAATTAAATACGTCGCCACCATTACGTTGATAAAACACATGCTGACCGCATTTACGCGACCGAACTAAACCCACCTGACGCAGTTGTTGTAAATGATGTGATGTGTTCGCCACACTTAAACCCATCAGTTTGGCTAAGGCGTCAACTGAGTATTCACATTGAGATAAAAAATCAAGAATTTCCAGGCGGTTAGCACTGGCCATGGCCTTGGCTACCTGAGCGAATTTTTTAAAAAATTCTTTTTTTACTGCGTTCATACTGTGTCTAATTAACTCAAATGAATGCTTATATTATTCAAATAATTACTTGAATACAAGTCATTAGGATAGTAATATTCAAGTTATTATTTGAATACTACGTCAATGGAGCACCCGCTATGTCTTTAATGCAGTTGATTACTGAGCACGAAATAGGCGTTCGTTTAGGTTTCTTTTTCGGCATTTTTGCCCTGATGGCGGCATGGGAACTTAAGGCGCCGCGCCGGCTATTGAATGTATCGAAACCGCTCCGTTGGACCAATAATTTAGCCTTGGTGTTTTTAAACAGCCTGGCATTACGCCTGATTTTTCCAGCTGCTGCAGTAGGCGTAGCAGCTTTTGCCGACATCAACCATTGGGGACTGCTTAATCATTTTAACCTGCCTTTTGCGCTTTCCGTTTTGTTATCCATTATTGCCCTGGACTTGGTTATTTATCTACAGCATGTCATGGTGCATGCGGTACCTACCTTATGGCGCCTACACCGCGTACATCACGCAGACCCGGATTTTGACGTAACCACTGGTGCACGTTTCCATCCAATTGAAATCATCCTTTCGATGCTCATAAAGTTTGCCACTATTGTTGTGTTGGGCCCGCCCATCGTGGCCGTTATTATCTTTGAAGTTGTGCTCAACGCAATGGCGATGTTCAATCACGCCAACGTTAAGTTGCCTTTAGCTTTAGACCGCGTCTTACGCTGGCTGATTGTCACCCCCGATATGCACCGTGTACATCATTCTGTTGAAGACAATGAAGCCAACAGTAATTTTGGTTTTAATTTATCCATTTGGGATAGATTTTTTGGAACCTATATCAACCAACCACGCGACGGCCATCAGAACATGACTATTGGCATTCACGGATTTAACGATGCCAAACAGGTTAGCTCATTATGGGGCATGTTAAGCCTGCCCTTTATTGGCAGCGTAACGGGGTATGCCATTAATCGGCGTGAATGGAGCAAGCCCGATGATAAGTAGAATCACTCGAGTGACAAACCTCTTAAAACTGGTACCCAGAGGTCGACTTAGATAGCGCCACCTCTTGCTCTGTCATATCAATCGAAATACCGTCAAATAATGGCGTTGAAAGATAACGTTCGCCAGTATCTGGCAGCATGCATAAAATATTAGCACCTTGTGCTGCTTTTTCTGCCACTTGTAGAGCCCCTGCCAAGGTTGCCCCGGCTGAAATACCAACAAAAATACCTTCTTTTTGCGCTAGGTCTTTGGAACATTGGATCGCCACCTTGCCATCGATAGGTAACAGCTCATCAATTCGCCCGCCTGCGTCGACCACTTCTTTGGTTAGTTTTGGAATAAAGTCGGGGGTCCAACCTTGTATCGGGTGAGGGGTAAAATTCGGATGACTTTCATTGTCGACTTGAGCAACAGCACTGCCTAATAATTGGGCGTTCATCGGCTCACACACAATAATTTTAGTCTGCGGGCTTTTTTCTTTTAATACACGCGATACACCACTTAAAGTCCCCCCTGTGCCGTAACCACTGACCCAATAATCCAGTTGAATATCCGAAAAATCGTCCAAAATCTCCACCGCCGTTGTTTTGGCATGCATCTCAGCATTGGCGGGATTTTCAAATTGTTTTGATTGCCACCAACCGTTCTTTTCTGCAAGCTCTTCGGCTTTCTTGACCATACCTGTGCCTTTTTCTGCGGCCGGTGTGAGCACTACTTGGGCTCCTAAAAAACGCATTAATTTGCGGCGCTCTACGCTAAAACTCTCTGCCATTGTTATCACCAGGGGATAGCCTTTTTGCGCACAAACCATTGCTAAACCAATACCGGTATTACCACTGGTCGCTTCCACAATGGTTTGCCCCGGCTTTAAATCGCCACGTCGTTCAGCATCTTCGATCACGCCTAAGGCCAAACGGTCTTTAACCGAACCCATCGGATTAAAGGCTTCTATTTTGGCAAAAATATTAACCCCAGCCGGACCCAGTTTGTTAATGCGGACAACCGGTGTTCCACCAATCGTTTCAAGAATATTACTATAGCGTTTACCCATCTTAATCCCTCTATTTATATTGCTTATTTGTATCCATACGACATTAAAAACTTGTTAACGCGTTAGAAAATCACCTATTTCAAGCACTTCTTTCACTAAATCATCAGCGTGATGCCAATCTGTTCTTGCCCCCAAAAAACAGGGCCTGATGACGAGTTTGCCATTAATCATGGTGGTACTAGGGATGTTTACGCCGTTTTTTACCAATTGTCGATGTATTTGTTTATTCAGTGCATTTAAATCTTCCACCTTTTTATCCACGTATCTGAAACAACAAATAGATAACGTAGGCTCTAAGGCCAATTCTAAATTAGGCTGCTGTTTAACCTGTTCAGCCACTCGACGAGCCATTGCATTATGGCGACAAATACGGGCCCGCATACCTTCAACACCTATTTCACGGATTAGCGCCCAAACGGTTGCCCCCCGCGTGGGGGCAGACAGCTCTACGCCTAAATCATGGTATGGAAAACCTAGGCTATCCATCGAGTTTTCAAACTGTTGGTTAGTCACAACGGTCGTTTCCAAATAGTCTGCCGCCCCTTGATTAAACGTTTTTTGTAGTGCTTGGCTATCGTTAACAAACGTAGCCCCAATACCAACCGGGGCACCCAACCATTTATGTGCATCGACGGTTATTGAGTCGGCTAACGCCAATCCTTTGTATAAAGGATGCAGCTGTGGATCCAGCGTGCCGGGTAAACCATAAGCACCGTCCACATGAAACCATATTTTGTGTTCACGCGCGATTTCACCTATTTCCTGCAAGGGGTCTATTGAACCCGTATTAGTACTGCCCGCATTCGCAACGATTGCTACGGCAACTGCGCCTGTTTTTTTATCTTCAAGCAACTGCTTGCGTAAGGCCTCGGGACAAAGGCGCATCTTTTCGTCTACCGGTATGTGTATCACTGAGTTTCTTCCCATACCTAAAACAGACGCCGAACGATGAATGGTGTGATGACTTTGCTCGGTTGCATAAATGTTGCATGCGTGCTGTACCCCATCATTAGCCGGGTCCATACCTAAACGTTCAAATGCAGATTGTCTGGCGGCCCCTAAACCTATTAAATTAGCCGTCGACCCGCCGCTACTAAAAACACCTTGCATACCACTAGGCAAATCAAACATCTCTGCCAACCAACTAAGAGCAACCCCTTCTAAATAATTAAACGCCGTTAACCCAACTCGTTGAGGTGAAGCCACAATACCCGCCAATGTAGCGAGTGAACCCATATCGGTAGCAGCCGTCGTAATGTAGGAGGTGCACCCGGGTTTAGCAATTTGAGAACCGTTGGGAATAAGGTGTTTAGCCATTTCTGAAAGGACTTGTTCAGCGCCAATACCTTTTAGCGGCACCGGCCTATTTAATGCTGATTGCCAAACATCGGTATTGAGCATCGCATCGGGCTGCTCAAAACGTTGGTATTGTTCTAAATACGGTGCTAACTGCTTTAAGCGCTTTGACAGTAGCCCACATTCTGCTTGTTCTTCGTACATAAATATCCTATGAGGTAAACACAGCGTTAGTCAGCATAACTTAACACCGCTTATATCGAGTTAATTTAAAGCCGGTCAAAAACCGTATAGTGCTTGCATATCACTAACCCACGCCATTTTATTATAAATAGCCATAATGCCTACGCCGCCTAGCGATTGACCCCTCAATTAATAGTATTAACTAATATTGCGACGCAATATAATGAGGTATAATTCAGTTATAAACCCTGTTAAAAAATTAGCCTATACACATGAATAAATTCTTTTCACCCACTCGGTTACTAAGCTACGGCCTTACTGCTATTTTACTGCTAAACGCATCCCTTTGTTTTGCCGCCGAAGAAAACCTAAACTTCATGATGTTATCCAGCTCTAAAAACATTGGCAATGGCTATACCTTAATAGGGGCCGCAGGCGATATCCATGAAGAATTTGCGGGTAAAGTTGCTTACTTAGGTGTTGCAAAAAAAGCAGCCTCTGACCTTGTCTGGCGGGCAGGTTATTTTGGTTACTATCCAAAATCCATAAACGGTAATGGCTACCGTGAAGACCACAGGTTGCGGGGATCTTTGAGTTACACGGTTAAACTCGACGAGTGGAAGCTAATGCATCGTTCACGTGTCGAATACAGAATGGGGCAAGTATCAACAGGATTACGTTACCGCCCTGCTGTTGAGTTATCACGTACACTGTCGGTCGCCCAGTCGATGCTCATTCCGTATATTGAAGTCGAACCCTTTTATGACTTCCACGCCGACAAATTAACCTTGACGCTACTAACGGCAGGAGTCAAGTGGCCGGTCACACCAAATATTATCCTCAATATTGGGCATATGAATGTATTCCTAAATGAAGAGCATCGGCACGTTAAAGGGCCGATTTTAGGGCTACACATCAAGTTATAAAAAAGCCCTCGCCAAAGCGAGGGGTTTTTAACGTTTATCTCTTGTCGCGTCTCACCTGCTCTTACATAGTCGGCACGCAGCAGTCAGACTAACTTAAAATTAATGTTGGCCTGTCGGTGTACGCAAAACCAAGCCATCTAATGCAGCCGTTGCAGTGATTTGACAAGCAAGACGTGAACTATCATCACGGCTATCGGTTAAATCAAGCATCGAATCTTCGGTTTCGTTCATCGGTTCTAACTTATCTTGCCACGCTGCATCAACATGCACATGACAAGTTGCACAAGCACTTACACCACCACAGTCGCCATCAATGCCAGGCACTAAATTATCAACAGCAGCGTCCATCAAGTTTGTCCCTTCTTCAACGTCAATATCGCGGCTGGTACCGTTATCTTCTATATAAGTTACTTTAATCATCGTTTTTCCTCTGTAAAAATTAATTAATTTAATGTGTTAACTAGAACCTGTGTCGCTTGACACCTTATGCTTCCACTAGCTCTTTTGCGTTAATTGTCTCATCTTGTAAGCGGTCGACAGACACCGCAAGCCCCTGTGTTATTATTTTTTTAGCAACGACAAACTCTGCTGGACGATTAATCGCATCAACGGCTAATAAACGCCCTGCTTGCAAATAAAATACCGCAAATGAACGACTGTCTGGCTGACCGCGTATCACGGTTTGATCGTATCCCATATTAATCCCAACCGTTTGTAACTTCACGTCATATTGATCAGACCAAAACCACGGTACTTGGGCATACGGTGTATTTTTGCCACAAATATTAGCTGCCACCGTTTTACCCTGTTCAATCGCATTGTGTACCGACTCTAAACGCATCCGTCGCTGGTAAATAGGATTGGGGTGATTAGTACAATCGCCCGCTGCATAAATATTCGCCACCGATGTGCGACAATGCTCATCCACTGTGATGCCATTATCACAGGCTATCCCAGCAGATGCCGCTAGCTCAACATTCGGTAACAAGCCAATACCAACAACAACCAGTTCTGCCAATATGCGTTCACCCGTATTGGTGATCAAAGCGGCAACACCTTCGCCCTCATCTTCGATCGATTCGAGTAGTGTATCGCAGTGAATAGACACCCCGGCTTGCTGGTGTATGCTTTGAAAAAATTGCCCCACTTCTGGGCAAGCCACTCTAACTAAGGGGGTTGCCTGTGCTTCCAATACGGTTACTTGCAAGCCATGCTTGGCTGCAATTGCCGCTGTTTCAAGACCAATATAGCCACCACCCACTACAGCTAAGCGCGTGCCTGCACTAAACCGAGCCTGCATCGCTTCTACATCCCCCAGAGTACGCAAATAATGTACTGCTGGATGATCTGCGCCTGAACACGTCAAACGACGCACTCGACCGCCGGTAGCAAAGACAAGTTGGTCATACGATTGAGTTGAACCATCTTTTAACGTCAGCTGCTGCTTTTGTGTATCAATGGACTCAACCGCCACCCCAAGTAGTAACTCAGCATCCAATTTGTCATAAAAGGCAGCTGGTTTGATAAACAAACGGTCCTTTGCCATTTCACCTGCAAGGTAGGCTTTCGACAAAGGTGGCCTTTGATAGGGCAATTCAGGCTCATCAGCAATCAGTACGATTTTGCCTTCAAAGCCTTCCCGACGTAGACTCATTACAGTTTGCGCGCCTGCCTGTCCTCCCCCGATAATGACGGTTGTTTCACTCATTCCTTAACGCTCGACTTATTTAGGGTTAATTCGTACAGGTAATGAATTGTAGCCACGCAACACCACTGAGTGTGCCCGATCCGGCTCGCCTACCACTTCAATACACGGTGTTGGCCATAGCTTAAGTAACTCTTCCCAAAGTACGCGTACTTGCATTTCGGCCAATCGGTTACCCACACAACGGTGAATACCAAAACCAAAAGAAATATGCTGACGAGGACGTTTGCGATCAATAATAAACTCTTCTGGGTTTTCAATCATATCGGTATCACGGTTGGCAGAGACATACCACAGCATCACTTTTTCGCCTTTTTTAATCAACTGGCCACCGACTTCAGTATCTTCTGTAGCAGTCCGTCGCATAGAAGCCAACGGTGTCTGCCAACGAATAATTTCAGGCACCATAGAAGCAACCAACTCAGGGTTATCACACAATTTTTGATACTGGTCAGGGTTTTGGTTAAGCGCCAAAATACTGCCTGTCATGCTATTGCGCGTGGTGTCGTTACCACCAACAATCAACAATACTAAGTTGCCTAAAAACTCGTTGGGGGTCATATTTCGTGTCGCATCGGAGTGCGCCAACATAGAAATAAGGTCCGGTTTAGGTTCTGCATTAACGCGCTCATTCCACAGCTTTGTGAAATACGCCAAACATTCGGACATTTGTTCAAACTTGTATTCTTCAGACACATAATCTGCCGCACCGGGCATTGCAGACACAGCATCCGACCAGTGCGTTAACATCCGTCGATCGTCCCAAGGGAAATCAAATAAAGTGGCCAGCATCTGCGTAGTCAACTCAATGGAGACACGCTCGACAAAATCAAAGGTTTCACCAACTGGTAATTCGCTCAAAATTTTTCTTGAACGGGTGCGTATGGTGTTTTCTAAATTTGCTAGGTTTTCAGGTGAGACGATTGGGCTTACCGTTTTACGCTGTGCATCATGCTTGGGCGGGTCCATAGCAATAAACATTTCAGCACCTAAACCTAAATTACCATCTTGGATGGTGATTCCACCATTATGGGTGTCCGATGAAAACGCTTTGGTATTCATCTCAACATCGATAATGTCTTTATATTTTGAAATTGACCAATAAGGACCAAACTCGCTGTCTTTACAATAATGAATCGGCGCTTCTTTACGCAAGCGTTCAAAATACGGCCACATGGTATTACTACTAAATAAGGCCGAGTTAGCGACATCCAAATCTTCAAGGGGAATAGACTGCGCCTGTTTTAAGACAGCATCACTCACCGCTGAATCAATAATTTTATTCTGCATTGCGGTCATTGGAGACCTCCTTTTGTTAAATTAAATTAATTCTTGATAATTGATTTGAATCAATTACTAAAAACTCAGCGTACCTCAAAGTTGCTAAGCCAACAATATATTTGAGGTATGAAAAAAATCAGGTAAACACCCCGTTAACTAGCAATTAACTAATGTTTGTTAGTCCAAGTTATATCTAGATCAAAAAAATACTTATAGACCAGTATGTTAGCGCGCTTTTTAACGCATCATCACTCCTATTTATGAGCCTAATTGCTTAGCTAAGTGACAACTGCCTGCGACAATATGTCGCGGCAAATGAGGTTTTAAACGGATACTATACAGGCATTGCTGGTGGTTAAATACAGATTGATTAGCCCCTGCTTAGCTGGGCCTATAAAGTCAGTCGTGCTAAATAATCATAGTGGGGACCTTGTTGAATAATGTCACAATTAAAACCATTTGCATCTGCAGCGTCTTGCAGCAGCTCTTCTGATACATACAACCAATTAAACGGTTCACCGTTAACCTGTTTATATGCCAGTTTAAATTCAACTTCGCCGTGGTACTTATCGTTTAGATCAATTAAGTATGACCCGTCTTCTTCTTCAAACATATAAATAAGGTCGGAGCTATCGAGTAAAATTTGCCCATTCGGCGCTAACAGTTTTTTAGCGTGAGCAAAAAATGACGCAAAGCCATCCAAGGTTTGAACCAAACCTATCCCGTTCATCAAAAACAATAAGGTATCGAAACCCGTCTTTGTATAATCAAAAAAGTCGATCAATTCAACCTGTTCCAGCCCCCGTTTTTTCATCACCTCTACTGAGGCTGGGGATACATCGAGTGCCGTTACATCAAACCCCTGCTGTTGCAAATACAGGCTATGCGAACCTGCGCCTGCACCAACATCTAACACCTTTCCTTGCACTTGTTGCAATGCGATTTGCTCTAATTGTGGGCAGCCGTGATACGGTCTAAAAAAGTAACTGGGCAAAAGCGTATCTTGTTCCGCTATATCCATGTCCACCTGTATAGGCGTGTCGTCCTTTGTTTGCAAATAGGCGAGCAAGGCCGAACCAATCGGATCTTTATCTGCGGCTAATAACATATGTTAAGCATTGCCTTTATGTTGTTGTGCTTGTTTCTTTTGTATTTTTTCTAGCCGATGCTGTTCAATCAGGTCTGCCATTTCACCGCCAATATGCGCTTCCCCGCGTTGTTTAGCCAGTTCTATTTGGTGTTGACGTTCGATATAACGGGCTTTTTGCTCCTCGTCGGTTTGCTCAAAACAGTGATGACAACTGATCCCTTGCTGAAAATGCGCATGGTGTTTTTCTTCCTCGGTAATCGGCATTCTGCAGGCAAAGCACTGGTCATAATTGCCTTTTTCTAAGTGATGATCCACAGACACACGATTATCAAACACAAAGCACTCACCCTCCCATTGGGTTTGCTCCACTGGCACCTCTTCTAAATATTTTAAAATACCACCTTCAAGGTGATAAACCTCATCAAAGCCTTGCTGCTTCAAATAGGCGGTGGATTTTTCACAGCGGATACCCCCAGTGCAAAACATCGCCACTTTTTTATGTTGGGTCGGGTCTAAATTCTTTTGAACGTAAGCTGGAAACTCGCGGAACGTTTCCGTATTAGGGTTTAATGCCCCTTTGAAGGTACCAATTGCCACCTCATAATCATTGCGCGTATCGACCAATAGCACTTCAGGGTCGGTAATTAAGGCATTCCAATCTTTCGGTTTAACATAACTGCCGACGATATGATTGGGGTCAATATCCTCGACACCCATGGTAACGATCTCTTTCTTTAGCTTCACCTTGGTGCGATTAAAGGGTTGTGTCGCCACATAGGATTCTTTATGTACCAGGCTTTTAAACGCCTCGTGATTTCTCAACCAGGTTAACAAATGGTCTATCGCTTGACGTTTACCTGCAACCGTACCGTTAATACCTTCAGCAGCTAATAACAAGGTACCTTTGATACCATGGTGATTCATTAATTTAAGCAGGGGCTGCTTTAGGGATGCGTGGTTATCCATACGGACAAAGTGGTAAAGCGCACAAACAACGTAATCTTGATCTTTCATCTGTTTCCTTTAATTAGCTGGCTGGAACGTAAATCCAGTGCCGAAAAGGTGATTGTAACAAATAGGCCAACCCGTTTGAACGATAAAGCCTACGCGGCGTAGTCCTGAAGCGTGATAATTTGATTTACATCATCATCGCTCAAATACACTTCACCGTCTTGAATGCTGCATTGTAGGGTCATATTGCGTTTAGCCATTTTCTCTAGGCCATCTGCCGTTATATGCACTACCTTAAGGTTTTTAAAGCGTGCGAGTTTCTCACGTTGTTGCTGCCACCAAACCGCGGCTTTGCCTTCATGATAGGTATATATAATCACCTGCTTTGAGCGGCCACATGCCTTACGAATGCGCTTTTCATCAGGTTGACCCAAATCAATCCACAGATCAATCTCATCGGTCAGTGATTTTTGCCATAGCTCTGGCTCATCATCGGTTGACAAGCCCCGAGTAAACGCCAAATGCTCATCGGCATTAGCAATAAACGCGACTAATCGCACCATAAAACGAAAATCGTTTTCAGAAGGGTGTTGCGCAATCGTTAACTCATGGCTGGCATAATAATGCGTATCCATATTGGATATATTGAGAGAGACCTTGTTGATGGTTGAGCTGATTGCCATAAATAATTTTTATAAGAAAATGGGGTTATACGATCAAGAACTGCACGATAACATAGAGCAGCCAACCTTATGCTTAGCCCAATCCGGCCTTTTCTGATTAAGGTGTTCTTTTTCTGGTTGTTCATCGTAGGGGCGCCGTAACACCTCAAGTAGTTCATTAACCCCGCTGTGATCACCCTGCTCGGATTTATCTATTGCCAGTTGCGCTAGGTAGTTGCGTAATACATATTTTGGATTAACCTGATTCATTAATGCCACGCGCTGCTCTGCTGTCAATGGGTCTTTTTGACGGCGTTGCCAATAGCGGGTTAACCAATCGCTTAGCGTTTTTTTTATCTCATCTGGCAGACTGTCTGGGTAAAAAGCGGGGTTTAGCTGCTCAATAGCTTGCTCAATATCCAAACCATTCTCGCTACTGGCTAGATTGGCTAAACGCCTATAAAAAATCGTCATGTCGGTTTCGTGCAGGCTAAAGAAGGCCAGTAGTTGTTTAATCAACTCACTGTCTGACTCTTTATTAACCGTTGAAAAACCCAGTTTTTTGCACATCATCAACAACCATTGCTCTGCATAACGATCGGCATAATCGTTTAGTAGTTTTTCCAGCGGCGGCACATCCTCTATCAATGGGTAAATAGCATTGGCGAGCTGATACAAATTCCAGTGGGCTATTTGTGCTTGCTGGCCAAAAGCGTAGCGATGATGTGCTGCATCGGTGGTGTTAGGTGTCCAGTTTGGGTCGTACGACTCAAGCCAACCATAGGGGCCGTAATCGATGGTTAGTCCGAGAATCGACATATTGTCGGTATTCATCACCCCGTGTACAAAACCGACGCGCATCCAATGGACGATCATATCGCAGGTGCTTGTACTGATTTCTTCAAACCAGTTGAGATAGGTATCTTTACCAAGCGGCATACCGTCACGAATTAAATGCGGAAAGTCAGTGCTAATGGTGTAGTCAACAAATTGTTTGAGTAAATCACCGTCTTGTTGCGCGTAATATTGGGCATGTCCAAAACGGCTAAACGACGGCGCTAACCGACACACCACCGCCCCCGGCTCGGGTGCCGGATTACCGTTGTACATAACATCGCGCACCACCTGTTCACCGGTCGTCATAAGGCTTAATGCTCGCGTGGTGGGGACGCCTAAATGGTACATTGCTTCACTGCATAAAAACTCGCGAATTGATGAGCGGAGTACCGCTAGACCATCGGCGGTTCTTGAATACGGCGTTGGCCCTGCACCTTTTAATTGTATCGCCCAGCGTTCACCCTGCTGATTGATCACTTCACCCAAATTGATGGCTCGACCGTCACCCAACTGCCCGGCCCAGTTACCAAATTGATGCCCACCGTAACAGCTGGCGTAGGGTTGCATACCCTCGGCTGGCTTGTTACCTGAGAAGATTGCAGTAAAGTCGCTGGATTGGCAATCTGCCTCTGACAAGTCAATCAGCGCCGCGGCTTCTGTTGAATACGACACCACTGCGGGCGCTTGCATCTGCTTAGGCTTAGCCCACGAGTAGCAGGCTCCCTGTACTTGACGCGGGTAGTTTTCGCTAATGCCATCAGCCGGTAGCTGCTGGACAAATTGATTATCAAAGGTGAAGCGTAGTCGACTCATGTAGGTGTACTTCCTGGTTTTAAATCGGTGAAAACAAAGCCTTCCCGCTCAACAGTTTCGCCCAGCATAATAGCTATGGGGTGCTTAAACATTGGCCCTGCGTAGGCAAAACTATGAAATTCACCGTTTTCACCACACGGGTCTACACCCTCGGGCAACTCGTCTAAAAAGGTCTGATCAAATTCCCTACCAGCAAAACTTGCCGCTAATTGCTTAGGGTCTACGCAGGTAATACGGGTTTTCAAACCCGCAGCCAGCATCTCTTGCGCTAGTGCCTTTGTCGGCTTTAACCACAACGGAAACAAGGGCTCTAAGCCTGTGTGCTTAAGGTTATCCACCCGATACTGCCGCACATCGTCCAAATACAAATCACCAAACGCCATATGCGTAACACCCTGACCTTGGATGCGCTGAAAAAAATCATCCATCGCTTGCTGGTACATCACGTTACTGCACGGATGAGGGATATTAATGATGTGTAACGGTAGCTGCGCCGCTTGTGCTTGTTGCTCCAATAATGCCACCCGTACCGCATGCATAGCGACGCGTTGATGGGTTTGATTAATGGTAGTGACTAAACCTGCCAGCTCAATGCCGGGGTCTTGCTGCAATTGATACAGCGTCCACGCACTGTCTTTACCGCTGCTCCAAGATAGTAAGGTACGCTTTTTTATCACACCAGATCTACACCTTCCACCGACTTATCTACCGCTGCAATACGTTGTTTAATATAATCTGGCACAGGGGCTGATTTTTGTTGGATAAAGTCAAACCACACCATCACACCAACACTCTTGATGACTGGCTCATCTTCACCCTTACGGTAAATTTCTGCGATTAAGGTTGCGCTGGAACGACCAATTTTGCCGACCCGAGAGCAGACCTCTAATGTGGCCGGGTAATGCACTTGTTGTAAATAACTACACTGCATGTCCGCCAATAACCAGCCCGCTTCCATTCCAACCAATAAGGGGTGCTGCATAACCTCATCACAATACGCAACGCGAGCCGATTCGAGGTAACGAATAAAATGTACATTATTGGTATGCCCAAATATATCCGACTCCCCCCAGGCGACGTTAACTGGAAAGGTATGTGAAAAATCTTTTCTGCTCATTCTTTACACTCAGATAGGGTTGATTGGCGCTACAAACTTAACCATTTAGCAGATGCCCCGCTCAACTTCCCCTTGTTTATTTAACACGCGCTTTACAATTTTACCGGCCCCATTTTTAGGGAGCGCATCCAAAAACACGACTTTTCTGGGTACTTCATAATTACCTAGATGTTGACGGCACCACGCGCGAATATCAACGGAGCTGGCCTCTGCGCCTTCTTTTAAGACAATGTAGGCCACTGGTATTTCACCATGAACATCATCAACCTGACCGATAACCGCTGCTTCTAGCACCGGCGCATATTGGTACAACACCTCTTCTATGATACGCGGATAGACATTCATTCCGTTAACAATCACCATGTCTTTTTTGCGGTCTAGAATACTGAAATAACCGTCGTCGTCTTCTGTCCCTAAATCACCGGTTAAGAACCAGTCTTGATAAAAGGATTCGGCTGTTGCCTCGGCTAATTTCCAGTAACCTTTCATGACACTGTTTCCCCTAACTGCAATTTCACCGATCTCGCCGTGGGGCAGCTGTTGACCTGTTTCATTTAATATTCTCATCTCAACCCCTGGTACCGGCAAACCAACCGTACCGACCTTTCTGACACCACCAATGGGGTTAACACAAGTAACCGGCGAGCACTCAGTAGGGCCGTCACCTTCATAAATCGCAACATTAAATGCTTTTTCAAACCGATTGAGTATATCCACCGGCATCGACGCACCACCTGAGATACACATCCTGACTGAACTAAAACGTTTCGCGTTATCTGTTTTAAGGTTTAACAACACGTTATACATACTGGGCACGCCCAAAAACACACTGGATTGAGTTTGTTCTATAACATTAAGTAGCTTATCCGGATCAAACTTGGGAAGCGGCACAAAACAACAGCCGTGCGTTAATGGAGTTAACATCCCCACCGTCGCTGCAAAGGCATGAAACATCGGTAACACAAGAGCAATGACGTCTTCAGATGCACGCCATCTCATGGCCTCAAAAACGCTGGCTGTGTTCGCCACCAAGTTTTGGTGTGTCAGCATAGCGCCTTTCGGGTGCCCCGTTGTGCCCGACGTATATAAAATTGCGACTAAATCATTCGCCACATCAATGTCTATTTCAGGCGTAACACCCGCATTATTAAATGCCGCTCGCCATGCAGTAGATTTTTGCTGATCCTGACTAATGCACATCAAAAATAGTGGATGATCAAGTAAGGCGTGGAGCTGTTCAATATTGGCTTCAAAGGCATCGTGGTAAACAATACCTGACACATCTGCATTACGTATAACATAAGAGATTTCAGTCGGCTTTTGTAATAAGTTGATCGGCACTACGACGCACCCTGCCTTAACAATCCCCATATAAGCTATAGCAAATTCAGCACCGTTAATGCAATACAGCGCCACGCGATCACCTTTAGCTAAACCTTTTTGTATGAGGCCAGCAGCAAACTTATCTGACGCAATTTTAATATCAATAAAACTGTACGTTTTATCCCCATCAATAATGGCTCTATCGTTAGCGTAAAGCGCTGCGGCATCATTAAATGCCTGAATTAAAGATTTCTTTGCCTGCATTTTTCCTCACTATTTGACTTACCATCGCCCGAGAGCGAGATCAACCTTATTATTTTAATAGACTATTATTTAATGTACGGCTGATACTGTCTATAGAAATAGTCTTCAAATATTTTACTAGGCGTTGCCACAGGCTGTTTGACTGGATATTAAAAGAAAATGATCGCTGGTACGGTAGGCTCTCGCCCGTGTATTTGGGCTAACAGACCGAGGGTTTTAATGATTTACCTTGTCAGAAATAACTTTACTTATTTAACAATTTTCAAAAAAGGCTTCTGTTTTTTAGCATCCGTTTTTGGCGGACTAGGTTCTGGCGGTACATCGTCTTCAAAACGCTCATCAAACATCATACCTTTACCATTTTCTTTTGCATACACGGCGAGTATGGCATTAATGGGAATAAATAAATTTTCAGGTTTGCCAGAAAAGCGTGCCGAAAAGGACACTGCATCATTGTCTAGGCACCAATGCTGAATCGCATTCGGATGGGCGTTTAAGATGATTTTATTGTCGTTAACAAATGCTGTCGGTACGGCTACGTTTTCATGACTTGCATCAACCAATAAATAGGGCGTTAAATTATTTTCAATAATCCATTCGTGTAACGCCCGGACTAAATGAGGTTTTAATGGTGTCATTGAAAGATGCTATGAAGCCATTAATACATGACTTTCCATCATTTCATGCTCTTCTTTGCTCAAGCTGCGTTTGAAGGTCTCACGTTGGCTCACTCGATTAATGTAGTCATTAATTGCTTTAGATTCTTTAGGCAGCTCAATACCGTATAAAGGCAAGCGCCATAATAATGGGGCTAACACGCCATCCACCAAGCTGAATTCGTCACTTAAAAAATACTTATTCGCCTCAAACAAGGGTGTTGCAGCAATTAAGTTTTCTCTCAGTAGTTTTTTTGCCTTGGCTGCTTTTTTCTCACCCGCGTTGATAATATCGTCTAACAATGAATACCAATCTTGGTCAATGCGGTGGATAAGCAAGCGGGAACGTGCGCGTGACACCGGGTCAATCGGGTATAACGGCGGGTGAGGGAAACGTTCGTCTAAATACTCCATAATGATGCGCGAGTTAAACAACGATAAATCACGATCAACTAAAATAGGCAGGGTTCCGTAGGGGTTTAGTTCTTGTAAATCTTCCGGAAACTCTTTGCCATCGATAAATTCAACTTCGGCCGAAGCGCTTTTTTCACACAGTATAAAACGGGCTCTATGACTGTAGTGGCAAACGGGGTCTGCAAACAAGGTCATGATTGATTTTCTATTTAGTACATTGATCATCGTTGTATCCATTTTATTAAAGTAAAAGAGCTTTGTGCTTGTACACAAAGCTCTGAAGTAGTGTGTCGTGTATACGTTTTAATGAATATCTTTCCAATATTCTTTCTTCAAAAAATAGAAAATTATCAGCATGATGAATATGAAGAATAAAACCTTACCGCCTAGTCGTTCACGTTCCATTTTGGCAGGTTCACCCATGTAGGTCATGAAATTGACGAGGTCATTCATTGCTGCATCAAATTCTTTCTCATTCATCCGCCCCGGTTCCGCTATAACCAGTTTATCGATCACTGTACGAACGGTGCCGTCATCGGATTCAACATCTTTATAAACTGCACGTTGTAAACCTTGAAGGTCAGCCAATACGTGAGGCATACCAACACTAGGAAATAACGCATTGTTTACCCCAAACGGACGGGATTCATCGATGTAAAAACTTTTCAGGTAGGTATATAACCAGTCTGCACCACGAGATCGCGCCGTTAATGATAAATCAGGCGGGTTAACACCAAACCATTTTTCAGCGTCTTTAGCCCGCATCGCTATGGTCATTCCGTCAAAAATCTTTTCACCAGTAAACATTAAGTTAAGTTCGACCAATTCAGGCGAAATCGCAAGGTCTTCACCCATACGTGAATACCTTAACTGTTTGGCCGAATGACAACTTAAACAATAATTGACGAAGTATTTTGCACCCCGTTGCAAAGAGGCCTTATTACCGAGATCTATGGTCGCTGATTGCAATGGAATACCACCACCCGCGGCTATAGCCGATGATGAACACAAAACCAACAGTATTATTATTAACTTTTTCATTTGCTCTCTACCCTCTCTGGTACATTTTTAGCCTCGCCTATCTTTGAATAAAAAGGCATCAATAAGAAAAATGCAAAATAAATGATTGAGAACAGCCTTGAAAAAATCGTTCCAACCGTTGTTACCGGTTGCATTCCAAAATAACCCAATCCAATAAAGCTAATCACAAACGCAATGATGGCAGCTTTAAAAATAGGACCTCTATAACGAATAGATTTATTGATTCCACGATCTAGCCACGGTAGTAAAAACAGCACGAAAATCGCACCGCCCATCGCCACAACACCTAAGAATTTATCAGGCACCGCTCTTAAAATCGCATAAAACGGCGTAAAGTACCAAACAGGCGCGATATGATCAGGTGTTTTCAAAGGATCTGCCGGTACAAAGTTAGCGTGCTCTAAGAAATACCCACCCATTTCTGGCATGTAGAAAATAATTAGCGCAAATATAAACAAAAACACTGCAACACCGACTAAATCCTTAACTGAATAATAGGGGTGGAACGGAATACCGTCTAAGGGAACGCCGTTTTCATCCTTATGCTTTTTGATTTCAATCCCTTCTGGGTTATTTGAGCCTACCGCGTGTAATGCAACGATATGCATAAACACCAAAATAACCAACACTAATGGAATAGCAATCACATGGAACGCAAAAAAGCGGTTTAGCGTTGCATCCGAAATAACGTAATCGCCTCTTAGCCAGAGGGCCAAATCTTCACCAACGTATGGAATAGCGCCGAATAACGACACGATAACTTGCGCACCCCAGTAAGACATTTGTCCCCAAGGTAATAGGTAACCCATAAAGGCTTCAGCCATTAAAGCCACATAGATAATCATACCGAACGTCCAAACTAACTCACGTGGTTTTTTGAACGAACCATACACCAAGCCTCTGAACATATGCAGGTATACGACAATGAAAAAAGCCGAGGCACCGGTTGAGTGCATGTATCGAATTAACCAGCCCCAATCGACATCACGCATAATGTATTCCACCGAATCAAAGGCTAATTGCGCATCTGGTTTGTAGTGGATGGTTAGGAAAATACCGGTAATAATCTGATTGATCAGTACTAAAATGGCCAGCGAACCAAAATAATACATCCAGTTGAAATTTTTTGGCGCGTAGTACTCGGCCAAATGTTCGTTCCAAACTTTGCTTAGAGGAAAACGGTCATCAACCCAATTTAACGCATTCTTTAAGACACCACTCATTAGCCTCTCCCTCCGTCTGAACCGATCAGTATTCGACTATCTGTTATGTATTCATGCGGCGGAATCACGAGATTCAACGGCGCTGGCACACCAGCAAAAACACGGCCAGCCAAATCAAACGCCGAGCCATGGCAAGGGCAGAAAAACCCACCTTTCCAATCTGGGCCAAGATCTTCGGGTGCCACTTCAGGTCTAAAGGTAGGCGAGCACCCCAAATGGGTACAAATACCCACCGCTAAAAAAACTTCTGGCTTTAGCGAGCGATTAACGTTTTTACATAATTCAGGCTGCTCGGACTCATTCGATTCTGGATCCCTTAATTGACCGGACATTTCGGCAATATCTTGTAGCACTTGCTCAGAACGTTTTAAAATCCAAACCGGTTTTCCACGCCATTCAACACGGATCAACTGGCCTAACTCTAACTTGGCTATATCGGCTTCAACGGGCGCGCCAGCGGCTTTTGCACGCGCACTGGGGTTCATTGATGCTAAAAAAGGTACCGCAACGTACGCAGCACCTACGCCAGTTACTGCTGTCGCTGCGGCTGTTAAAAAAAGGCGTCGCCGCTTATCTACTACCTGTTCGCTCATTTAACTCTCCATAAAATCATCGTATATTTCTCATATTAATTTTGTACGGCACTTAATAAGCGGAATTTTAGCATATTATCTAAATTTTTTGGGGACACGGCCACTGCATAAAATGACTTATTTTAGCGCCAGCTGTTTTATGCTGACTACACACGTGTTATTCGGAACGAAGTATCGACGTTAACTGCGCAATAAAGAGTTGATTTTCTTCGCTTGAACCAACCGTCACACGTAAGCAGTTGTCTGGCAGACCTGCGGTAACTGCCATTTTCTTGATTAATAAACCGGCGTCTTTTAATGCATCAAAAACCCGTTCTGCAGAGTCATTGAGTAAGGCAAATAGAATAAAGTTTGCCGCACTGTTAAACACTTGGACCCCAGCAAACTGATTTAACGCATTCAGTAGAATTTCTCGCTGCTGACAAATCTCTTCGGCTTGCGCATCAAGTACGTCGATATGCTCAAATGCGAAACGTGCGGTCACTTGTGTTAACACATTGATATTGTAAGGTAGCCTTATTTTATCCAGCTGCGCAATCAATGCTTGATCACCTACCAAAAAACCTAAACGTAGACCAGCCAAACCGAGCTTTGAAACTGTCCGCATCACCACCACATTTGGAAAGTCATTGATGCCATGTAAATAGGTCTTTTTAGCAAACGGCTGATAGGCTTCATCGATGACCACCAATCCATTGGACGCCTCGATAATAGACAACACATCCTCGTCTTTAAACAGGTTTGCCGTCGGATTATTCGGATAAGCTAAAAAAATTACTGCTGGGTCATGCAATTTAATCGCCGCCAACATTGCTGGCATATCAAGTTCAAAATCGTCTGCTAAGGGCACACCGATAAAAGGCATACCAAGTGCTTTAGCAATATGTTGATACATAACAAAACTGGGTGTCGGGGCCAATACCCGACTGCCGGCTTTCATCGCCATTAAAATAAGCTGAATCAACTCGTCCGACCCATTCCCTAGTAACACACCCAGTTGCGAGTCAACCTTAAAGCACTTACGCAAGGCCAATACCATTTCTTGCGCTGACGGGTCTGGGTAACGATTTGGTTCCACCTGTGACAGCAGCGCCAACCAGTCTTTTTGCATGGCCTCAGGCCAACAAAACGGGTTTTCCATCGCGTCCAGCTTAATTAAGCCACTTGCCTCAGGCACGTGATACGCCAGCATGTCCTGAATTTCCGGTCGGATTAACTGCTGTATTTTTTTTTGTTTTTGTTGCAATTGAATATTAAGACGGTAGTTTACGAAATTCTGCAGATTTTGCATGCGCCGTTAGTGACTCACCTCGCGCCAATACTGAGGCTGTATCGGACAACGCTGATGCACCACGTTGACTACAATTAATCACACTGGAGCGCTTTTGGAAATCATACACACCCAAAGGCGATGAAAACCGAGCCGTGCCCGAGGTAGGCAACACGTGATTAGGCCCAGCACAATAGTCGCCGAGTGCTTCCGGCGTATAACGCCCCATAAATATTGCTCCCGCGTGATGAATGCTATCCAACCACTGCGCTGGCTCTTCAACTGACAACTCCAAATGCTCTGGGGCGATTGTGTTGGCGATACCGATCGCTAATTGCTTGTTTTCAGCATAAATAAAAGCACCGCGTTTTTCTAACGATGCCTGAATAACCACCGCACGCTCCATCGTGGGCAACAGTTTTGCCATACTTTTTTTCACTTTGTCGATAAAACCCAGGTCCAAAGAAATTAAAATAGATTGTGCTTTTTCGTCGTGCTCTGCCTGCGAAAACAAATCCATGGCGATCCAGTCTGGGTCTGTTTCACCATCACAAATAATCAAAATTTCTGATGGTCCTGCGACCATATCAATACCAACCTGTCCAAACACTTGTTTTTTGGCGGTCGCTACATAAATATTACCCGGTCCGACAATTTTATCCACTGCAGGCAAGCGATCTGTACCGTAAGCCAAGGCCGCTACTGCTTGTGCACCGCCAATTCTAAATACCTTATCGACGCCCGCTAAAAAGGCGGCTGCTAACACTAAATTATTGACCTCGCCTTTGGGCGTAGGCGTTACCATAATAATCTCTGCAACCCCTGCCACCTTTGCCGGAATAACATTCATTAGTACAGATGAGGGGTAAGCCGCCTTACCACCAGGCACATAGACACCCACGCGTTGCAGTGGGTTTATTGCTTGCCCCAGGCTATTACCAAACTCGTCGTCAAAGCGCCAGGATTGTAATTTTTGTCGTTCAGCGTAGGCTTTTATACGATCTGCAGCGCATTGCAACGCCGTTTTTTGCTCAGCAGGTAAATTGTTCCAAGCCTTTTCCAGTTGATTGTGCGTTAGCTCTACGTTATCGCTAGAAACTGCCCATTGATCTAACTGTTGAGTGTAGGACAACAACGCTTCGTCACCGTTTTGACGAATATCTTTAATGATTTGAGCGACCCGTTGCACGATAGAGGCGTCATCCTCGGCATCCCAGCTGAGTAATTCGCTTAATGCATCTTTAAATTCCGCATCAGTGGCCGTTAAGGTTTTAATTTTCATTGCCTTAGCGCCTACGTTCCACCGCAGCTTCCAGCTGTTTGATGAGGGTTTTGATCTTTTCGTGCTTCATTTTCATTGACGCTTTATTAATCACCAACCTTGAACTAATATCCATAATCAAGTCTAGCGGCTCCATGCCGTTGGCTTTCAGTGTATTACCGGTATCCACCAGGTCGACAATACAATCCGCCAAACCCACAATGGGGGCCAACTCCATAGAGCCATACAGCTTAATAATTTCCACCTGGCGGCCTTGTTTTGCAAAGTATTGTTCGGTCAATGAAATATACTTTGATGCCACCCGAATTTTACCTGCCGGTAATTTTTTTCCAGTAACAATCGCCGTCATTAAACGACAACGGGCTATATTTAAATCCAATGGTTCGTATAGGTTGTCGCTATTATGCTCGACCAGCACGTCTTTGCCCGCAATACCTACGTCAGCGGCGCCATACTCGACAAATGTTGGGACATCAGTCGCCCTAATAATGATTAAATTAACCTCGCCGCAGACACTGGGAACAATTAATTTACGCGTTTTACTTAAGTCTTCAGCCGGCTCTATTCCCGCATTGGCCAATAAGGGCAACGTGTCTTTTAGAATCCTTCCTTTTGATATAGCAATTGTTAGCATGATCTTAACTCGGTACTCGGCGTATTTTTCCGCCCAGTAAAGCTAGTTTTTCTTCGATACATTCGTAGCCACGGTCGATATGATAAATTCGTTCAATAATGGTTTCACCTTTCGACACCAAACCAGCGATCACCAGACTAGCCGATGCCCGTAAATCGGTAGCCATAACCGTTGCACCATGAAGCGTCTTCTTACCGACACAAATAGCCGTATTACCTTCCAGTTTAATGTCGGCACCCAATCGTTGCAGTTCGTGCACGTGCATAAAGCGATTTTCAAAAATAGTTTCAGTCACCACCGAGGTACCTTCAGCTAGCGCATTTAGTACTAAAAACTGTGCCTGCATATCTGTCGGGAAAGCCGGGTATGGCGCGGTTTTAAACGAAACCGCTTTGGCCCGTTTACCGTGCATATTTAACTCAATCCAGTCTTCGCCTGTGGTGATCTCAGCACCTGCGTCTCTAAGTTTTGACAACACCATGTCCAAGGTACTTGGATCAACGTCTTTGATTTTAATTTTTCCACCGGTCACCGCTGCGGCCACCAAGTAGGTGCCTGCTTCAATCCTATCCGGCATAATATTATAAACCAAATCTTTTTCTGTTAGAGCGTCCACCCCTTCAACCACCAAGGTATCGGTGCCAATGCCTGAAATTTTAGCGCCTAATTTATTAAGGAAGTGGGCTAAATCACTCACTTCCGGCTCACAAGCAGCATTTTCTATGGTTGTTACACCCTCTGCCAAGGTCGCCGCCATCATCAAGTTCTCGGTACCTGTAACGGTGACCATATCCAGCATCAATCGCGTCCCTTTAAGACGCTCACAAGAGGCGTGAATGTAGCCGTTTTCAACACGAATTTTAGCACCCATTGCTTCGAGCCCTTTCAAGTGAATATCCACTGGCCGAGAACCAATGGCACAACCACCAGGTAACGAGACTTCTGCGCTACCAAAACGCGCTAGCAAAGGCCCGAGCACGATGATCGAGGCACGCATGGTTTTAACCAGTTCGTACGGCGCTTTAAAAGAAGTGATTGTCGAGGTATCCACCTCAACCCGCATTTTCTCATCTACCGATAGCTGAACGCCCATTTGACCCAATAAACTCATTGTGGTCGTGATGTCGTGCAAGTGAGGTAAATTACCAATTACCACTGGGTTTTCGGCCAATAAAGCAGCTGCCAAAATGGGCAATGCGGCATTTTTAGCACCCGAGATTCGTATTTCACCTGACAGTGGTCCACCGCCTTGAATAATCAGCTTGTCCATTTTTTAATTCCTAGGTTGTAAGTGCTTAATCTTGCTAAACAATCGGCAAGATATCATCTAGACCACTGACATGGGCAATGTCTAGCATCTGTTTGGGGATCTTTTTAAACCCGATAGACTGCCCCGATTTTTTAGCCACTTTCATCCAATCAAGCAATAAAGCCAGTCCTGCACTATCGGTCTTATCTACTTGATCGAGGTCAAAGACTAAGTCGGCCTGACCATCAAAAAAAACATGCGAGTCATTCAGCACGGTCTCCACTTCATTAAAACCAAGCGTACCGGACACGGCTATGTCGCCATTTGTCATTTTTTTAAACTGTGAGTCACTCATTTATTACTCTATTTATTAATCTATAGCCTGGTTGAATGGTTGGTTAGTTTTCTTCTTTACTACCACTGCTAAATAAGAACTGGCCAATTATTTGCTCTAACACCAAGGCCGACTGCGTTAACTCAAGTTTACTGCCTTCTTTAAGTGATTCATCTTCTCCGCCCGCCTCAAGGCCCACATACTGTTCACCCAACAAGCCCGCAGTAAGAATACTGGCGCTACTATCTGACGGTAAGCCATTGTATTGCGATTCTATGGTCATCGTAACAATCGCTTCAAAGGATTGCGTATCAAACTCGATAGCCGTCACTCGCCCAATGTTAACCCCAGCCATCGACACAGGTGCGCGAACTTTAAGACTGCCAATATTGCTAAAATGACCTTTAATGTTGTAACCAGAATCGCCATTGATGCTACTCAAATTACTCACTTGCATCGATAAAAAGAATAAAGCCACAAAGCCAACCGCAACAAAAAGGCCAACTAAAATTTCAATCGATCTTGATATGTACATATTAATTATCTCCGAACATCAAAGCAGTTAAAATAAAATCTAATAGTAAGACCGCAAACGCAGAGTGAACCACTGTTTGCGTCGTTGCGCGACTCACACCTTCCGACGTTGGTATCGCGTCATAACCTTCAAAAACGGCGATCCACGTCACCACTAGGCCAAAAACAACACTCTTGATTAAGCCGTTTAAAATATCTTCGCTAAAATCAATTTTTGCTTGCATTTGTGACCAGTAACCACCTTCATCAATACCGAGCAAACCCACGCCAATAAAATAGCCACCCAGTACACCAATCGCACTAAATAGCGTCGCCAACAAGGGCATAGACAAAAGACCCGCTAAAAATCGTGGCGCAATGATTCGTGCCACCGGATCCACGGCCATCATTTCCATACCTGACAACTGTTCGGTTGCTTTCATAAGGCCAATCTCTGCCGTCAACGCCGAGCCGGCTCGACCTGCAAATAACAGTGCCGCAACGACCGGGCCCAGTTCGCGAACCAACGAAGCAGCGACCATAACACCCAACATGCCCTCAGCACCAAAATCTGACAAGGTATAAAACCCCTGCAGGGCCAACACCATGCCGACAAACAAGCCGGAAATAACAATCAATGAAAAACTCAACACACCAACTGAGTACATTTGAGCAAACAGCAAACGCGGTCTAACTAAGACACTGGGTATGCTTAATAAAATATTAAGAAAAAATACCGAACCGCGCCCCAATCGCTCTAACATGCTGAGTGAGGTAACCCCTAACCGTTGTAATAAATCCATCATAATAGCTCCAGACCAGCTCTCATACATCCACACCCATCAAATCGTCAGCATATGTCTTAGCCGCGGCATAATGAAACGGTACCGGACCGTCGGCAAGCCCTTGCATAAATTGTTGCGACCATTGTGAATCAGACGCTGCCAACTGAGCCGGCGTACCGTGCTCTATCACTTTACCGCCCGATACCAAATACACATAATCTGCAATGGCACAGGCCTCTTTTACATCGTGCGACACCACAATACTGGACAAACCCAGCGCATCATTAAGCATTCTAATTAACCTCACCAAGACACCCATCGAGATGGGGTCTTGCCCAGTAAACGGCTCGTCATACATAATCATCATCGGATCTAACGCAATAGCTCTTGCCAATGCCACCCGCCTTGCCATACCGCCGGACAGTTCCGCGGGCATTAAGTCCCTAGCGCCGCGCAAACCAACCGCGTGTAATTTCATCAACACCAAATGCCTAATCATCGACTCGGACAACTGAGTGTGCTCGCGTAACGGAAAAGCAACATTTTCGAAAACAGAAATATCGGTTAATAAGGCACCACTTTGAAACAACATCCCCATTTTTTTTCGTAATTGATACAGCTCATTATGTTTGAGTTTATGTATCGCTTTGCCATCCATCTCGATCGAACCTACTGACGGCCTTAATTGCCCGCCTATAAGCTTTAATAAGGTCGTTTTACCTGTTCCACTGGGGCCCATAATGACCGTTACTTTACCGCGCTGGATATCCATATCCACGCCATCAAAAATAAGTTTTGATCCGCGAGAAAAATGAACATTTCGAATTTTTATTAAAGGTGTATTGTCAGTCACATCCGTTTACCCATTTTTTATTCTTACGCTTTGCTTTAAATGACACAAATGCACCATCAACAAGATCAAGCATTGTCCCCACCTTAGGATTATACGTCAATCCGAACTGATTATTATTTTATAACAAACTTAAAAACACCCAATTCTCTTTAGTCTTTCTCTGCTTAAGCTGTTCGATGAACATTATTTCGTGCGACAATAACCGATCACATCAATTCAATACTGAGGCCATGTCAATCCATGCTCATTAATACTCTCGCTTTACTAGCGGGTTTTGTTTTTTTGGTATTTTCTGCTGACTTTTTCGTCAAAGGCTCTTCAGCAATTGCAAAAAACTTCGGCGTGTCGCCCTTAATCATCGGCCTAACCATCGTAGGTCTAGGTACGTCCGCACCAGAAATCTTAGTCGCCGCTATTGCCTCTATGCAAGGTAACACAGGGTTGGCAATGGGCAATGCCGTGGGCTCCAATATCGCCAACATTGGCCTAGTACTCGGCGCAACTGCCTTAATCGCACCCATCTCTATTCATTCATCCCTACTTAAACGCGAATTACCCATTCTCTTAGCGATTTCAATCGCCAGTTACTTACTCGTGATTGATGGCACGCTGTCCAGAACCGACGGCCTGCTTCTTGTAACGGGCTTAGGCCTTTTCTTGTACTGGTTAGCGCGCAGCGCAAAACAAAGCAAACAAACCAACAAAGACCCCCTAGCCCTCGAATTCGGCGCCGAAATACCCTCCGACTTAAGCAACCGCAACGCCTTTTTATTCTCTCTATGCGGTTTGATTGGCCTGATTGCTAGTTCAAAATTACTGGTTTGGGCCGCGGTTAATATCGCGTTACATTTCGGTGTTAGTGATTTAGTTATCGGGTTAACTATTATTGCGATTGGCACAAGCTTGCCTGAACTCGCGACATCCATAGCCAGTGTATTAAAAAAAGAACCCGACCTTGCCGTGGGCAACATTATCGGCTCCAACGCGTTCAACTTATTGGCCGTCCTTTGTTTGCCCGGCCTCATCCACCCAGGCACAGTGGATACGCTATTGATCTATAGAGATTTCCCTATTATGCTCGGCTTAACATTATTGTTATTCTTTTTTTCCTATCGCTTTAAGGGCCTACCAAAAATTGGTCGCGTTAAAGGATTTTTAATGTCGGCTGTTTTTATCGCTTACCTCGGCAAGGTATACTTAGACACCCTCATTACCTAGTTGACTAACCATGGCCCAAACTGATGCCCGATAACAACAACCATCGAGACAAGCTTAAACAGCTAGGTTTAGCTGTTATCCGTACCGAAGCCGACGCTATAGCTGCACTTACCAGCCATATCGACGATCACTTCGCCACCGCTTGCGAACTGATCCTACAATGCAAAGGCAAAGTGGCTGTCATCGGGATGGGAAAATCTGGACACATTGCTAACAAAATTGCAGCCACATTAGCCAGCACCGGCACACCGGCCTTTTTTGTTCACCCAGGTGAAGCCAGCCATGGCGACCTTGGAATGATTAGCAAAAACGACGTTGCCTTAGCTCTGTCAAACTCTGGCGAAACCGGTGAAGTGCTGACTATTTTACCTATCATTAAACGCCTTGGCGTGCCATTAATCTCCATCACAGGCAAACCAAATTCGACCCTAGCTAACATGTCTGACGCACCGATTGACGCCAGCACCGACAAGGAAGCCTGTCCATTGGGCCTAGCCCCCACATCCAGCACCACCGCAGCACTGGTGATGGGTGACGCATTAGCGATAGCGCTTCTTGAAGCACGCGGCTTTACTGAGAAAGACTTTGCTCTATCACATCCGGGCGGCAGCTTAGGCAGACGTTTACTGCTGCATGTGAATGACATTATGCATAAGGGTGATGACATCCCCGTCATTCAAGAGTCCGCCTTGGTAAGTGCTGCCTTGATAGAAATGACTGAAAAAAAACTCGGCATGACGGCTGTGATCAACCAAAGCGGGCAACTTACTGGGGTGTTTACTGATGGTGATTTACGTCGTATGCTTGAAAACACCACCGATATTCATTCAACAAAAATTGAAGCCGTAATGACCATCGGTGGCGCCACTATCAGCCCTGAAAAATTAGCCGTAGAAGCCCTACACTTAATGCAAACTAAAAAAATTAATGCCTTACTGGTATTACAAGATAAGCAGCTCGTCGGCGCCCTTAATATGCACGACATGCTAAAAGCAGGCTTATCATGATCGAGTTAAGCGATGATTTTAAACAACGGGCAGCAGCCGTTAAGTGCGTTATTTTTGATGTTGATGGCGTGCTTACCGATGGTAAATTATTTTTTGATTTAACGGGCCAGGAATACAAGTCGTTTCACGCACAGGATGGCCTTGGGCTTAAACTTTTGCGGCAAAATGGCATTGAAGTCGCGGTTATTTCTGGTCGTTCTTCGCCTATTGTCGATAAACGCATGCAGAGCCTTGGCATCAAACACGTGCACCAGGGCCAAGAGAACAAAATAGCCGCCCTAAATCACGTATTAAACGCATTAAAGTTACCCCCTGATGAGGTCGCTCACGTCGGCGATGATCTGCCTGATCTAGCAATCATGACCCGCGTAGGCCTTGCAATCGCCGTTCAAGACGCAAACCCAGCCATTATCCCCTACTGTCACGCTCAGACCACACGTGTTGGCGGCCAAGGCGCCGCACGCGAAGTATGTGATTCAATTTTAAGTGTGCAAGACAAACTCAAACACACGACCAATGCTTTTGAGAACTAGGTATTTATTTAATGAAGCACCTCGGTAAACTCCTTTTAGCCCTCATTGCCATCAGTTCGTGGTGGTTTGCTTTTGTTCAGGAAACCCCCGTCGATGATAGCGCAACTAAGCCCTCACACAAGATTGATTATTTCCTTAAGGATTTTGATCTACTGAGCATGACCATGGCCGGTCAGCCCAAACAACGCCTACGCGCTGAGTATATGCAGCATTTTATTGATGACGACAGCACAGAAATGACGGCACCCAAAATGACCATGTTCGCGCCCGACAAGCCTGACTTAAACATTTATTCTGAAACCGGTTACATTTCCTCTGATGGTCAGCTGGTTTTACTCAATGGTGCGGTCAAAGTAAAAAGAGAGGCGTTAAAAAACATTGCAGCCATGGAGATCGACACGCATAATCTTCGTGTTCAATTAGCTAATGATTTCGCCGAAACGGACGAATTCGTTAAGATTAAATCAGGCAATAACATCATCAAGGGCAACGGTTTACGCGCTCACTTTCGCGAACCGATCAATATCAAAATTTTAGACAATGCGCGAGGTCACCATGAAATTAACTAAGCTAGGGATTATCTTCTTTGCACTGTCTGTCTTTGCATCACCAGCGTGGTCGCTCAGCTCAGATAAAAACAAACCCGTCGAAGTCGAGGCTGATAGCTTTAATCTTGATGACGCTAAAAAAATTACGGTGTATTCGGGTAACGTTATCATCACTCAGGGCAGCATGGAGATCATGGCCAACAAAGTAACCATTTATGGTGCTCGCGGCGCTACTGACAAAGTGGTCGCAACCGGCCATCCCGTTAAATTTAAACAGCAACCTGACGGTAATCAACAACTTATTCGCGGTGAAGCCAAGCGCTTCGAGTACCTGGTATCAAAAGACACCTTAATTTTAATTAATCAAGCCACCTTATGGCAGGGCGGCAGTACCTTCGCCAGCGATCGAATTGTCTATGACAGTAAACGCTCTATCGTAAAAGCTGGGGATAAAAAATCCGGCTCTAAACGTGTCAAGATCACCTTGCAACCTACCCAATAACAATGAGTACATTACGCACCGAGAATATCTCTAAACAGTTCAATCAACGAAAAGTTGTTGATCAAGTTAGTATTAATGTAAAAAGCGGCGAAGTAGTGGGTTTATTAGGTCCCAATGGTGCTGGCAAAACGACCAGTTTCTATATGACCGTCGGCCTGATAAAACCTGACAGCGGCCACATTTTTTTAGATGATCAAAACATTACGCACAGTCCTATGCACGTGCGGGCACGAGAGGGTTTGGGGTATCTACCACAAGAGGCCTCTATTTTTAGAAAACTCAGCGTCGAAGATAACGTTTTGGCCATTTTACAAACTAGGCGCGACCTGTCCTCCGGCCAACAACAACTAATACTGGATGAATTGTTACTTGAATTTGGCCTAAATCACCTGCGTAAACAGAGCGCTATGGCGCTATCTGGTGGTGAAAGAAGACGTTTGGAAATCGCCCGATCCCTTGCCACAGAACCACGTTTCATTCTACTGGATGAACCCTTTGCCGGCGTAGACCCCATCTCTGTTATCGATATTCAGAAAATTATTCACCACCTGTGTGAACGCGACATTGGCGTGCTCATTACCGACCACAACGTACGAGAAACCCTTGGAACCTGTGATCGCGCCTATATATTAAACAACGGCAAAGTGATCACCGAAGGATCGGCTGAAGACATTTTAGAGCACCGTGAGGTTCGTGATGTTTATCTTGGGCATGAATTTCGCATGTAAGTTAAAAAATTCGACCCTGTTATCCATAATATGGTCTAAACTTACACCTTATGAGATGTATTCAAGCGTTAATCTTTTCTACTATTAGGACATGTGAATGAAGCAGTCTTTACAGCTTCGAGTCGGTCAACACCTGACCATGACACCCCAGCTTCAACAAGCTATTCGGTTACTGCAATTATCCACATTAGAACTGCAACAAGAAATCCAAACTGTCTTGGATAGTAATATGATGCTCGAAATCCCTGATGAGGAGTCCCTCACAGAAGATATCGGCCAAGACAAAGACACTGCAGCAGCGACTACTAGTGACAATAAAACCAGTGAAGGCTCGCAAGATCACTTGCCGGATGAATTAGCCGTGGACACATCGTGGGATGAGATTTACGATTTAACGCCTTCGACAAGCACCAATCAATCCAACGATAGTCCATTGCCCGACCCAGGTAGCATCAACTCGGCCAAACAAACCTTACACGACCATCTGTTGTGGCAACTGCAACTGACCAATTTTTCTGATATTGATCGTGCCATTGCTACGTCTATCATTGATAGCATTGATGATAATGGCTACCTAAAGTCCGACCTGCAACACATTCACCAACATTTATGTGAGCAGATTGATGAACTTGATTTTGACGAAGTGATCGCTGTATTACACAAAATACAGTCTTACGACCCACCTGGGGTTGCCGCTGTTAACCTGCAAGACTGTTTGCTTATTCAACTAAAACAGTTGCCCGACAGCACCCCGCATCGTCAAGCTGCTATCGAATTGGTTGCGCATCATATGGCCGCCCTAGGCTCACAAGACAGTAACAAACTAAAGCGGCAACTAGGCATTGATGATGAGCAATTGGGACAAATTGTCGGCCTCATTCAACAACTTACTCCTCGGCCCGGCTCCGCCATCGGCGAAAGCGATGCTGAATATGTCACGCCCGACGTTTATGTAAGTAAAGTAAAAGGCCAATGGCAAGCCTCAATCAATGGCGAAGTAGCGACTAATATCCGCATTAATCCTTACTATCAAACGCTTATCAAGCGCGGTGATAAAAGCGCCGACTGTCAAACCATGAAAAACCATTTGCAAGAAGCCCGTTGGTTTTTAAAGAGCTTGCAAAGCAGAAATGAAACCTTGTTATTGGTCTCTCAAGAAATTGTTAACCGACAACAAGACTTTTTAGAACACGGCGCCATTGCAATGAAACCCATGGTGCTTAGAGACATTGCTGAGACCGTTGAAATGCACGAATCAACCATTTCACGGGTCACTACCAATAAATACATGCACACACCCAATGGCATATTTGAACTCAAACACTTTTTCTCGAGCCATGTCTCAACAGATACCGGAGGCGAGTGTTCAGCAACCGCCATTAGGGCCTTTATTAAAGAATTGGTGAGCAGCGAAAACCCAAAAAAACCGCTGAGTGATAATAAAATTGCCGCTATACTAAGCGAACGAGGCATTAATGTAGCGAGACGGACGATTGCTAAATACCGTGAATCCATATCCATACCCCCTTCTAGTCAGAGGAAACGCATCCTTTGACCTTTGTCGTAACCACAACAGGAGAGTAATATGCAACTAGACTTATCTGGACACCATGTCGACATCACGGACGCTTTACGCGAATACACCAGTAACAAATTTGACAAAATTGAACGTCATTTTGACAAAGTGATCGATGTACACGTTATTTTGACGGTTGAAAAATTAGCGCATAAAGCAGAAGCGACCATTCAACTAAATGGCTCAAAAATCTTTGCTGAAGACACCCAAGAAAATATGTACGCAGCCATAGACACCTTAGTCGACAAATTAGATAGACAAGTCGTCAAACATAAAGAGAAATTAAACGCTCACCGTTAAACAAGGTAAGCCGGCGAATAGCCGGCTTTTTTAAGACACATGAAACTTATTATCGTTAGCGGTTTATCAGGCTCCGGAAAAAGTGTCACATTAGACACTTTGGAAGATGCAGGCTTTTATTGCACCGACAATCTTCCCATTGCCTTGTTGCTCGACTTTTCCCGGCTACTTGTTAATTCCAAGCAAGGCCTATTTAAACGTGCCGCCGTTGGCATCGATGCCCGCAACGACCTTGAGTCCCTCAACCAATTTGATCAGTTAATTGATCAACTGCAAGCCGACAACATTAATTACGAGATTATCTTTTTACGCGCTAACAAAGAAAATTTATTAAAACGCTTCAGCGAAACTCGACGCAAGCACCCTTTATCAAACGCGAACACGTCCTTAGACGAAGCCATCGATATGGAGATAGACCGACTCGGGCCTATAGCCAATCATGCCAGCATCCAAATCGATACCACGCACACCAATGTACACCAGTTACACGATATTATTCGTGAGCGTATTTGTGCAAACAACAACAGCCAGTTATCACTACAAATTATGTCGTTCGGCTATAAGCACGGCGCGCCCAATGACGTTGATTTTGTCTTTGATGCCCGCTGCTTGCCAAACCCCTACTGGGAACCTAATTTGCGTCATTTAACAGGCAGAGACCCCGCAGTAATAGACTTTTTAAGCCAACAGCAACTCGTCCAACAGTACCTAGAAGACAGCGGTGCTTTTTTAAGCCGCTGGATACCCGAATTTTCACGTTCTAAACGTAATTATTTATCCATTGCCGTTGGCTGCACAGGCGGTCAACATCGCTCGGTCTTTCTTACCGAGAAGCTTGCGCAACACCTAACTGGGCAAGGCTTAAGCATTATCACTCGACATCGCGAGTTAGCTTAAAGTTAGCAATAATTAGCGCCATAAATAACAAAGCAGCACACCTTGGATTAGGCTAGAATAGTTTGTGTTTACAGCGTTTGATTACACTATAAAAAATGTCGGCCACACCACAACATGAGAACACACATGAGCACCTGCGATTACTCGCAGGGCATCTCGACAGCGCCGCATTATCCCAACTAAAACAGCAGATCAACGCCCTTCACCCAGCTGAAATAGCGAACTTGCTCGAATCCATACCGCCTAAAAATCGGCGCGTTGTTTGGGGGCTCGTTAACCCAGAGTTGACCGGTGAAATTTTAGTAGAAGTGAACGATGAAGTCCGTTCCGGCCTAATCGAAAACACCAATGATGAAGACCTAATTGCAGCCGCTGGTTTACTTGAAACCGATGACTTAGCTGATATTTTCGATGATCTTCCACAAACGGTATTGCACGAGGTTGTCCGCTCCATGTCTAATCAGGACCGCCGACGTTTGCAATCGGTTATGTCCTACGATGAGGATAGCGCCGGTGGTTTGATGAACCCGGATATGGTGACTATTCGTCCTAATGTAAACCTAGACGTTGTGCTCAGATACATTCGCCAGCGCGGGGCATTGCCTGCCAACACCGATAAACTCTTTGTGGTTGATCGAAATGACTGTTATTTGGGCGTACTAAGCATCACCGACTTACTCACTAAAGATAGCGGGCAGTCTGTTAGCGACACAATGATAACCGATCAAAAAGCCTTATCACCCACCCTATCAGACACTGATGTGGCGATGTTTTTCGAGGATCATAACCTTATTTCTGCGCCTGTTGTCGACAGCAACAACCATTTACTCGGTCGAATTACCGTGGACGATGTTGTGGATGTGATTCGTGATGAGGCCGATCGCTCTTTTTTAAGCATGGCGGGGCTTGATGAAGATGACGATATGTTCTCCCCCGTGATCAGAAGTGCTAAACGGCGCGCTGTTTGGCTCGGCATTAATTTACTGACTGCGTTTATCGCGGCCTGGGTGATCGGTTTATTTAGCGCAACCATTGAGCAGATAGTAGCCCTCGCCGTGCTCATGCCGATAGTCGCCAGTATGGGGGGTATCGCGGGCAGTCAAACGCTGATGCTGGTTACTCGTGGTATTGCGCTCAATCAGGTGGGTAAAACAAATGCCCGTTGGCTGATGTGGAAAGAGCTGTCGGTTGGTTTATTAAACGGGCTTTTATGGGCCTGCGTTGTCGCAGTCATCGCCGGATTTTGGTTTACCAGCCTTGCGCTTGGCTTATTAATCGGTACCGCATTAATAATCAACCTGATCACCGCAGCATTAGCAGGGGCCACCATCCCGCTTACCTTAAAACGTATGAACATCGATCCAGCTATAGCTGGCGGCGTTATCTTAACCACCGTGACTGACGTGATTGGCTTTGCTTCCTTCCTTGGACTCGCCACTGTATTTTTAACCTAGGCTAACGCCAAGGTGGTAATGCTTAACTACCGGCCAGTGTCATCTCACTAATAAGAATTGAACCCGTCCGTGTATTGCCTCTGTTATCGACATCATTACCGACGCTGACTATATTTTGATACATGTCTTTTAAATTACCCGCTATGGTGATTTCTTCAACCGGGTATTGTATCTGTCCGTTTTCTACCCAAAAGCCCGCTGCGCCACGCGAATAATCACCGGTTAAGGTATTAACACCTTGTCCAATTAATTCAGTAACTAGCAGACCTGTGCCCATTTGAGCCAACATCTGATCAAAGCCTAACTCACCCGGCTCCACTGTCAGGTTATGCACACCGCCTGCGTTAGCGGTACTTTTCATCCCCAGCTTTCTCGCCGAATAGCTGCTGAGCACATAGCCTTGTACAACACCTGATGCCACAATATGCCGTGCCGAGGTGGCAACCCCTTCAGCATCGTAAGACGCGCTGCCCATCGCTTGCGGTAGCAACGGCTGCTCATGGATATGAACAAATGAAGGAAACACTTGCTGCTGTAAGCTGTCGAGTAAAAAAGAGGATTTGCGGTATAAATTACCTCCCCTAATCGCTGCAACAAAATGGCCGATCAACCCACCCGCAACTTCAGTTGCGAACATTACCGGGCACTTTCTGGTGCTTAATGAGCGTGCATCCAAGCGTTTAATCGTACGCTTAGCGGCCATCTCACCCACCTGTATGGCTGTTTCCAAATCCGCGGCTCTACGAGCCACCGTATACCAATAATCCCGCTGCATACTGCCCTTATGCTCGCCGATAACAGAGCAACTCATGCTATGACGGCTGGACGAATACCCATGATTAAACCCATCGCTTGTTGCCAGCACCCGTGAACCCTCAAAACTTTGCACACTGCCGCCTTCAGAGTTACTTATTTTTTTATCATAAAATCTCGCTGCATTTTCACACTCTATGGCCATTTTAATGGCTTCTTCAGCACTCAGTTTCCAAGGGTGGTATAAGGATAAGTCTGGGAAATTTGTCGCTAACAGCTCTTTTTCGGGCAAGCCTGAAAACGGATCATCTTCTGCGTAACGCGCGATTGCACAGGCCGCAGTTACCATCTCTTCGATAGCGGATTGATTAAGCTTAGTCGAGCTTGCAGCACCTTTTTTATGCCCTTTGTAAACTGTAATCGCTATCCCTTGGTCACGGTGATGCTCAATCGTTTCCACCTCACCTAGGCGAGCATTAACTGACAAACCCTCACCTACGCTAATGGCTGCTTCAACATGGTCGGCACCCTGTTTTTTAGCTTCGGTGATAATATCTGAGGCGATATTTTTCAGTCGATTAATTTTATCTTCATTGCTTTCCGGCACTGTTAACGTATTAGGCATGTGTACCCCCTACGGTCAATGCGTCTATTTTAAGCGTGGGCTGTCCTACGCCGACAGGTACACTTTGCCCTTCTTTGCCACAGGTACCCACACCGCTGTCCAATTCTAAATCATTCCCCACCATACTCACCTTGGTGAGCACATCAGGGCCATTGCCAATTAGCGTAGCGCCTTTAACTGGCGAACCGATCTTACCGTCTTTAATTAAATACGCCTCACTGGCTGAAAACACAAACTTACCCGAGGTAATATCCACCTGACCGCCGGCAAAGTTAACCGCATACAAGCCATTTTTTACCGACGATATAATATCGCCTGGTTCACTATGCCCTGCTCGCATATAAGTATTGGTCATTCTTGGCATCGGTAAGTGCGCATAAGATTCACGACGGCCATTACCAGTGGAGGCCTGACCCATCAGGCGCGCATTCATTTTATCGTGCATATAACCCTTTAAAACACCCTTTTCTATTAAGGTGGTGCACTGACTTTGCACACCTTCATCGTCTACCGATAAAGAGCCGCGTCGATGCTCAAGCGTGCCGTCATCGACGACGGTGCAAAGTGGCGAGGCGACCATTTCACCAATTCGACCGCTGAAGGCCGAGCTGCCTTTACGATTAAAATCGCCTTCTAAACCGTGACCTATTGCCTCATGTAATAAGATGCCCGGCCAACCTGGGCCTAATACAACGGTCATATTACCGGCTGGCGCATCGATCGCAGTTAAATTGACCAAAGCCAACCTAACCGCTTCGCGAGCATATGTCATCGCTGTGTCATTGTCGGTAAAATGCTCATAACCGTGACGTCCACCACCCCCACTACTAGCTTGTTCACGTCGTCCATTTTCTTCGACGATAACAGACACATTCATCCTGACTAAGGGGCGAATATCACTGCTGACCTGGCCGTCTTCTGTCATCACCAGTACCACCTCGTGGACGCCGACCAAACTGATGACAACCTGTTCGACGCGTGAATCAATTTGACGCGTTTGTTGGTCGATCAATTTCAAAAAGGACACTTTTTGTTCTCGTGTCATACTAGCCAATGGATCCATGGCCACATATAAAGCGGGCATTTGACGTTTTGTAGTAGGTTTTAAGGTGCCTGCTTGTCCACGCTGTGCTATCGCCTTAACGCTATTAGCGGCCTCCAGTAGATTGGGTAAGGCCAGTTCTTCACTGTAAGCAAACCCCGTTTTTTCACCGCTAACAGCGCGGATACCAACCCCTTGCTCGATATTATAATTACCGTCTTTTACGATGCCATCTTCAAGCACCCAGGACTCACTTCGAGATGCTTGAAAATAGATATCGGCTTGGTCTATACCTTTAGACACCAGGCGCGACATCACCGCGTCAATATCACTGATCACCAGACCTGCCGGTTTCAAAATTACACTCTCAGCTTGTTGGATTAAATCACTCATTCAGTCACTCTTGATTGTCATTGAAAATCGTCCGTGTTGGATCACTGGAAAAGTCGTCCGTATCTTTTCACTATCTGTTCTTTTTAACGTCGCTATCGCCAGACCTTCGCCAGTGCCCAGTTCAACCATCACCTCACCCCAAGGATCTACTACCATGCTATGTCCGTAGGTAACGCGGTTGTTCGCGTGTCGCCCACCTTGGTTAGGCGCAATTAAGTAACATGAGTTTTCGACCGCCCTTGCCCTGCATAATAAAGACCAGTGCGCCTGACCTGTCACCTCGGTAAAAGCAGATGGCGCAACAATAAACTCAGCGCCTTTTTGCAACAGTTGACGGTACAACTCGGGGAAACGTAGATCATAACAGATTGACAGCCCCATAACGCCAAATGGCGTGTCCACAACCACAGCTTCATCACCCGCCTTAAAGGTATCTGACTCCCGGTAACGCCCTTTGCTATCCGCGATATCGACATCAAATAAATGCAATTTATTATACGCCGCCACCTGCTGACCCATGTCGTTATACACCAAACAACAGGCATATACCTTATCGTTAACGGTGGCTTTAATTGCCAACGAACCCGCAACTAGCCAGCATTGATATTGAGCCGACAAGCGCTGTAAAAAACCTTGTATAGGCCCTTTACCTAACGATTCGGCAATAGATAACAATTGGGCGGAGTTATTTGCCATTAAAGCGAAATTTTCCGGTAACACAAGCAATGACGCGCCGGCGTTGACCGCGTCTTGAACCAATCGTTCCACCGTTTTAAGGTTGTCGTCAAGCACATCACTCGACACCATCTGTAGCGCCGCGACCGTTAGTTCATCAACCCTCTGCATAAGCCTTAAGGTGTTGATTCCGCAGCGTCATCAGCAAATTGACCTAAGGTCGCGTCAAATACAGGCGACAATACGTCACCCATAAAGCCAAATATCTTACCCCCAGGCTGGCTGATCTGTTGAATTTTAGGGTCCGCCCAAGGCCCAGTAACACGGTATTGGTAACCGGCAAACTTATTCACTGTTTTACCCGCTATTTTTTGCACGATAAAAACAGCTGCTCCCAACAACGGCCCACCGGCAATAGCCCCCGCTAGGGGTAGCGTCTCGGTGGTTTTAGGGGTCACCGTAATTAACTGATCCAGTCGTTCTTGAGCCAACCAAACACGGCCTTCAAAGTCCAATCGTGACGACGGGCTTTCCAAATAGAAGCGGTCCATTTGTAACTCGCCATCCAGCACCACAAAATGCCCCTTAATTTTATCGAAGCCCAAGCCTTTTTCAACCAGGTCACTAAAATCCAATTGCAGCCGGCGCTGTATATTACTTAAACTTAACAAACCAAACACACGCCCTAAACCCGGTTCGATATCGAGCAAGCGACCCTTTCCTGCATCAATTTGACCAAAACCATTGAGCTGCTTCATCGAAAATGACTGTGGGGCACCAGGCCAATGTAAATCAAACAGTATATCGGCTGGCGCGCCTTCAATGTCTGACGATAAGCCTGCATCGTTGACTAACGAGCCTAATGACTGACTGATTAATTGGCCACTTAAGCCCGTTCGCGTCAGCTCACCCTCGCGCTCCCATGCCCCCACCGCTTGCAGCTCATCGCGCTTTGACTTGAGTGAAAAATTTTGTATTATCAAACCCGTTTTCTTTTGTCGTAATACCAAGTTTAAACGACCTAGATTAGACTCACCAATAAAAAACGCATCACTTTTCAGGTCTAAATTGGGCAGCTCCCTTGGGTTTAACTCCATTTGCTCCCCACGTTTTTCAAGCGCACTAATGCTGGGGAGTTTTAACGATTTCAAATCGAGCTCTATTGTTTCCCCGTGTGTTACGTCGGGTAACACGTAGGCACCATTTATAACGGGGCTATTCAAATGCCCTCGCCAGGCATTATTGGCATGTGCACCTGTTAACCGAAGCTTATCAAACGCAATGCCCGACCACAGCAATTGATCGATGTTTAAATCAATTTGATTCACTAAATTGTTAGCTTGCGCAGCCGTAGGGCCCTTCAAGCTAGTTTGCCATTCTTCAACATCCACCTGTGGGATACGCCCTGATAACCTCAAACCGGGTTGTTTTGGCAATGTCGCCGCGCCTGCACCCAGGCTTATATCGCCCCTTTCTAAATGTAATCCAGTTGTTTTATTGCGCTTAAGCAGTAGCGCCCCCTGTGCTTTATCTGCATACGAAAATCGTATAGGCACATCAGCCGATGATAATAACAGTTGCGCCTGAACAGCCGCCGTTGCAACCTTAGCCTTACCCAATGGCATGGGTAAATTGATGCGTACACCACGCATATCACTCTCTAATGTTATTGTCGTATCAGCTGATTCGTCAGCACTAAACACGGGTACTGCCACCGTTAGTGTTGCCGGCGTTCTGCCCGAGATTTTTTGCCATAACTCGTGTGGGTATTTTTTTGCCAGCTGAGCTGCGTCTAGTTCACCGCTAAGCGAAATCACCGTCGACGATTGCTTACTTGCTATATCGATTAGCGCTTTTTCATTCCATACGTTGGCCTTTAATCGCTTTGCCGATAGGCCTTTCTCACCATAACTAATAACACCTGCCAATTGCGTCAATGCAAGATCAATGCTGGGTAAAAGCAAGGTATTATTGTTTAATAAAGCCCTTGCCTTAATTTTGGGGCTTAGCCCAGAGTGCAGCGGTATTTTAATATCAAGGTCGACCCCAACGGGGCCTTGTATTTGTGTATATAGCATTAAATCATTCAGCGATTGTTTAAGTGGTGATTGCTTAAAAAACGCATACAAACCCGACGCTTCGTCGTCAAGATGGCCTGTTATACTCAAGTAATCATCCTCACTACGGTCTTTCATCTCCACCACGGCAAGGCTAACGTTATTACCCGCAATACTGCCCTTCTCGGATCGAATCTGTAACCCTTGGTTACGTACTTCTACTTCGGCATCTGCTTGCTCAACATCCGGCCAGCCCTCGGCATAATGTAAATCAATGTCCTTCGCAGAACCAAGAAACTGAAACACACCACTGTTGTCTCGGTATGGGAACCCGCTTAGCGAGCCACGCATAAGTATACCGCCCTGTTCTAAATAACCCTTTTTGAACGCCCCTTTAAGCCACGCTACAACGCTATGGTCCATTATGCCAAGTGGCAAATATTGTGGTGTGTATTGCGCTTCTGCTTTACCTAACGTCGTCTGTAAATCAATACTTGATGGGCTGTTGTCTAGCGGCAAATTGAGCTTAATTCGACTGGCTGTCTTCACATGGGGCGTATTGATTTGCAGGTGCTCTGAAACAATGTCTAAACCCGCATCAGATTGATGCCACGAGACGAGTCCCGCCAATTGATCTATTTGTATAGCACTTTTAAAAACACCTTTTATATCAACTGATGCGTCATAGGATGCGATCTGAGCCCAACCGCTGGATTGGTCTGCACACACGCTGGCACTCAGGTTATTTACTTCAGGTAAGTGCTTGACTGCGAGACTTGAGAAGCCCGTCAAACGACCGCAAGCCGCCCATGCAAACATATCACCATCAGCTTGCACCTGTGCATCAAGGTAATTTAATCGGCCTTTAGGGACTATTTGCTGCAACAAAGCTTTCTCGTCAGCTGCTAACAAGGGCGATTGAGTTAGCAAGGTTGAAAATACATTAAGGTCTATGTCAGCTGACTTAACTGCAAGGGAAAAGGTATGTTCAGCAGCAGGGCGATAATCAACTAACACCTTACCATCCGCCTGAATCAGGTCTGCCAGCTGAAATGATAAAGCGCCTAAATTAAGACGCCAACCTTTTTCCAAAGCCTGCCATGAAAACCATGACGACAATTGTTTAAGGTCTATGGCCTCGTCATCAATTAACATTTGGGTGTTTTCACTCACCACCTGACCTTTAATCTGGCTTAGCTTTGCCTGATCCCACCAACTCCAAAGCTGTAGATCGGAAAAGCCCTGCCTAACACGCAATGGTTCAATATTTAATCGTTTTGATATGGCTTGTAAGTCAACCTGCTCGGCTTTTAAATACCCCCGTGCCTTCCAGTTATTTGATGACAATAGATCCCCATTAACCGAAGCCATAAAGACGATGGGGTGTTGGCTAATCTCTGGCACTACTGCGGTTAAACTTAAACTGTGCTCAGCACCGTCGTTTTGTACAATCAATTGGCTGTTTTGTAATTCCATACTAGGGAGACCTTTCAGATCGTCTTGCCACACAACCCGACTGTTAACCACTTCGAACCAGCCATCTTCTAATAGCCAGGATACGTCCCCTGTTGTTTGCTTTTGAAACCCTTCTTTATGTAAACCTGCAATTGAAATATGCCCGTCTTTAAAACGCTTAAGCGACAGACTGGTCTCTGATAGGATGATTTTTTCTGGGGTAAAGGTGCCAAGCGCAAGGCTAAAAACATTAAACGATAACTTAATTTGCCCGATATTGAGTGGTGGGGCTTCTTGCTCCGCAAACACCAGCTGCACCCGCTCCAATGTCAATTGAGGGCTAAAACCATCGAGCGTTGCTGAAAAACTCTCGATACTGAGTTGCTCGCCTAATTCCCTGCTGACGTATTGTTCAATCGTTGATTTATAAGACGATGCCTGCGACATCAGCACACGTGTTGCGCTAAAAAATACAGCTGTAACGACCAAGGTAACGACCGTTAACCACAGTATCGAATGGCCAAAGTATCGCGCCTTACTCATTCGTTATCAGCCATCACATTAAAGCAAAACGACATCATATTGTTCCTGGGTATACTGGCTTTCTGCCCGAAACCGAATACTAATCCCTACGAAGTGCTCTAGGTCAGCCAAGGTCGTTGATTCTTCATCCAATAGCATTTCAACCACTTCGTTAGATGCCAGCACCAGCAGTTCCGTTGCCTCGTATTGCCGTGCGTCACGAATAATTTCTCGAAAAATTTCGTAACACGTCGTTTCTGGTGTACGCACCGTACCCGCACCCGCACACGTTTTGCACGTTTCGCACATCATCTGCTCAAGACTTTCTCGTGTTCTTTTACGCGTCATTTCGACCAAACCCAGTTCTGACACATTACTAATCGTATATTTTGCGTGGTCCTTCTGCATCGATTTTTCTAGTGCTGACAACACCGCTGTTTTATGCGCTTCGTCTTGCATATCGATAAAATCGATAATAATGATACCGCCTAAATTTCTCAGACGTAATTGTCGTGCAGTGGCTTGAGCCGCTTCCAAATTAGTTTTAAAAATCGTTTGCTGTGGGTTTCCTCGGCCGAGGTAACTGCCGGTATTTACATCCACCGTGGTCATCGCTTCGGTCTGATCAAACACTAAATGCCCACCCGATTTCAACGATACTTTTCTTTCTAAGGCGTATTTTATTTCACTTTCGATGCTGTACAGATCGAACAAAGGGCGCTCGCCTTTATATAGCTCAAGTCGTTGCTTTACTTCAGGCATAAATTTACCTGCAAAAGCCATCAGGCGATCATAATTACTGCTAGAGTCTACGACGATTTTGGTCACTGACGAGTGATACCAATCCCTCAATATTCGTAGGGCGAGCGGCAAATCTTCGTAAATTAAGCCCAGTTGCTGTTGTTGTAATTGCTTGTTTATATCGTCCCATAATTTATTCAAAAACAACATGTCAGCACGGATGCTATCGCCATCTACGCCTTCTGACGCAGTCCTAGCAATATACCCACCGGCATACCCTTGTGCTTTAAATACTTCCATACAGGCAAGTAATCGCTCACGTTCTTCTTCGTTTTCTAGCTGTTGAGATAAGGCCAGCTTTTCGGATAAAGGCAAAAGAACTTGATAACGCGATGGAATAGAAACATTCATCGTAAGCCGTGGTCCTTTGCTTCCAATTGGTGATTTCAACACCTGCACCAGTATTTTTTTACCCTGATGTAAAAACTTTTCAATGCTCTGCTCGTCGTCAAGCGTTTCGCCGTTAAGTAACACATCTGACGCGTGTAGAAAGCCCGCTTTAGTTAAACCCAGATCAACAAAAGCGGCCTGAATTCCCGGCACCACTCGGCACACTTCACCGTAATACAAATTACCTACGATACCGCGCTTGCGCTCTCTTTCGATGATAAGCTCCTGCAGTACGCCGTTTTCAAGCACTGCCACCCTGGTTTCAGGCGGTGTGATATTGATCAGGATCTCGTCACTCATAAAATATCCAACTGCTTCTTATTAAACGTTATGGTAATCGTAAATGACCCCATCCTTGTACCTTTCAATGAAAAAACTTTTTATTTCATCGATTTTACTCTTAATTGTCAGGCTGTAAGAACCAAACCGTTGATTAAACTGACAGGCAGTCAACCCCCTGTTGCTTTAGTAACTGACCCGTCTCGTATAAGGGCAGCCCCATCACACCAGAAAAACTACCCTCTATTCGACGAATGAACAAGGCGGCTTTACCTTGTATCGCATAAGCGCCGGCCTTGTCCTTAGATTCACCCGTGGCTAAATACCAAGCCAACTCATCATCATTCAGCTCTTTAAAAGACACCGCGTTTTTACTTAACACATAAGATTCTTGCTGGCCGATCAAGGCCACCGAGGTCAATACTTGATGTGTTTTACCCGACAGCTCTTTCAACATTTGTAGTGCGTGTTGATCGTCATCTGGTTTGCCTAAAATATGCCCATCGACAATAACAGCGGTGTCAGAGCCCAGCACCAACACGTCATCCTCAAGGTAATGTTGTTTTACGGCACGGGCTTTTTCTAATGCCAGACGCTTAACGTAAGTTTCTGGTGTCTCATCGATGATAGGACTTTCGTCAATACCCACGGCGTTAATGACAAAGGTTAAACCGAGTTGTTGCAATAGTTCTGCGCGCCGTGGTGATGCCGAGGCTAAAATTAATTTCATGGCATTAATACCTATTCTCTATGGTAGGGGTGGTTGTTCATCAAACTCCAACCTCGATACAGTTGTTCGGCCAACACCACCCTCACAAGCGGATGCGGAAAGGTCAACTTTGATAAACACCACTGCTCATTCGCTCTCGCCAAACATTGATCAGATAGGCCATCGGCACCACCAATCATTAATACGATCGCCGAATGAACGCCTTGCCACGTGGTCATTTTTTGCGCTAAATCGTCGGTTGACCATTGCTTCCCTTTAAGCTCAAGCGCCACCACATAATCAGCGGCATTAATGGCTGCAAGCATACGCTTGCCTTCCTCTTCGAGAATTTTGCCCACTTCACTGTTCTTTGTGCGTTTCGCAGGTGCTATTTCAACTAATGATAAGGCGCACTCACGGGGTAGCCGTTTGGCATATTCTTGATAAGCCTGTGTCACCCACGCAGGCATTTTTTGCCCCACTGCTAAAATTTTAAGTTTCATAAAACCCTTTTTTGACCCTGTGAAAAAGGCGGCTCGTAAGGGCCGCCTTTAATTTAAAGCACTGACAATCCTTTATTAAGGTTTAACGCACATTCAATGGGGTCAACGTTATTTCAACCCGCCTGTTTTGCGCACGGCCTTCTTTAGTTTCATTGCTGGCGATAGGGCTTTGTTCACCATAACCCATCACGCTAAAGCGTTGCCCCGCAAGACCCTGAGAACGCAAGTAACTCGCCACACTTTGCGCACGTTGTTCTGATAAGTTTTGATTATACATTGCATCCCCTACGCTATCGGTATGACCAACCACCGTAATACTGGTATCGGCATACTCTTTTAGAATAATGGTCACCGAATTTAGTACCTCGTAGAAGTTCGCATTGATACTGGCACTCGCTGACGCAAACGTAATATTACCGGGCATATTAAGGATTAAATTATCGCCAACGCGGCTTAAACTCACCCCAGTACCTTGTAATTGTTGGCGCAGTTTTGCCTCTTGAACATCCATATAATAACCTGCTCCACCACCAGCTGTAGCACCAATTAGTGCGCCTTTAAGTGCGGTTTTTCTATCACCGGTCATCGCGCCAATAATGGCACCGCCAACGGCACCCATACCAGCCCCTTTGACCACATTACTGGTTTGTTGCTCTTGCGTGTACGGGTTAATCGTCGTACATGCAGCCATGCTTAAAATTAAGCCTGATGTGGCTATCATCGTTAACATTTTGTTTTTCATTGTAATATCCCTGTTATTGTCATTAATATTTGATAAATGATATTTAAACCACTCATCGTCCAAAATGGATACTTTCATCCTAAATCATTTAAATGAACGTTAAATGAATTTAGCTCACGTTTTATACCTCAGGCCCCACGGTCCATAGCTTTTCGAGCTGGTAGGTTTCACGGATTTTCACTTGCATGATATGCACAATAATATCGCCCAAATCCACTAAGGCCCATTCACCCACATCCGCGCCCTCAACCCCTAAAGGAATTAGCCCGCCTTTTTTCGACAGCATCGCCACCTCATTTGCCAACGATTTAACGTGTCTGCTTGAGGTGCCTGTCGCAATGACCATATAGTCTGCGAACGAACACTTATTGCGCACATCAATACACTCAATTTGTTGGCCTTTTTTTTCTTCCAGTAGCTCAGTAATCTTCGCTAGCAATGGCTCATCGTTCATTTATATTATCCTAATTACGTTAATGTCTTTAACTATAAAACCCGTGCCGTTGAATCTCAGCCAAGCTTGCATCAGGAACCCATTGGGATACAGGCTCATTGTTTTTTAATAGCTGCCTAAGCTGGGTTGCCGAAATAGCCAGCGGTTCGACGGGTTGACTGTAGATTTTACCATGTGTTAGTAATTTAAGTTGCGTCTTATCTGTACTGATGAACGGTTCTACGTATGTTGCTAGCTTCGTTTCTAATTGATTATTAAAGCCTGCACGATCGGTGATCACGATATGCGCCAACTCAATAATATCTTGCCACCGGTGCCAGCTCATCAATCCGTTAAACGCTTCCATACCTAAAATAAGTGCGATTGAACTCTCCGGGGCTTGCTTACGATAATGTAACAAGGTGTCTACCATATAGCTCGGACCGCTTCTTTTTAGTTCACAGTCATCAGCATATAGCGTTGGTTGATCTTGCAGGGCAAGCTGTAAGAGTGAAAAGCGGTCACTGGCAGACACAATAGGTTGCGTTCGATGCGGGGGCCGCGCTGACAGCACCATTCTCACCTCATCAAAACCTAATTTTTGTTGTACCTGATTAGCCGCGTTGATATGCCCCCAATGAATAGGGTCAAATGTACCCCCATAAATACCGATAGAAACCCTTCTCATGCCGGTATCACAATAGAGTATAAACGGATGTTATTGACGAATATGCCCGTCACCTAATACGATGTATTTTTGCGTCGTTAGCCCAACTAAGCCAACGGGACCACGCGCGTGCAACTTATTGGTACTAATACCTATTTCCGCACCTAAGCCATATTCAAAGCCATCGGCAAAACGGGTAGATGCATTAACCATCACCGAGCTTGAGTCCACTTCACGTAAAAAACGCATCGCACTCGCATAATCCGCTGTCACAATCGATTCGGTATGCCCTGAACCATGCTGGTGAATATGGTCCATCGCATGTTCCATATTATCGACAACCCGAATAGATAAAATAGGCGCCAAGTACTCTTCATCCCAGTCTGATTCGAGCGCTGGGGTACAGTCAGCGATGATACCGCAGCTGGTTTCGCAACCGCGCAATTCTACGCCTTTAGCCCGATACAGTTCAGCCAGCTCAGGCAAGATATCTGCCGCGATCGCCACAGACACCAATAAAGTTTCCATCGTATTGCAGGTGCCATAACGCTGTGTTTTTGCGTTAAGTGCAATCGATTTAGCCATTTCCTTATCCGCTTTATCATCAATATAAACATGACAGACGCCATGCAAATGTTTAATGACTGGCACGCGAGATTCTTTTGTAATACGCTCGATTAAGCTTTTTCCGCCGCGTGGAATAATTACATCAACGGTGTGTTCCATACGAACCAATTCACCCACCGCATCCCGATCTGTGGTTTCAATCACCTGAACCACCTCAACCGGTAAGCCGGCTTGGGTTAAACCGTGAGAAATACACTGAGCAATGGCTTGATTGGATCGCGCCGCCTCTGAGCCGCCACGCAAAATACAAGCATTACCCGATTTAAGGCATAGCGCCGCTGCGTCGATCGTTACATTTGGGCGGGATTCATAAATAATGCCTATGACACCAAGCGGTACCCGCATTTGCCCCACTTTAATACCTGACGGACGCGCATTAACTTGACTGATTTCACCCACTGGATCAGCTAAGGCAATTATTTGTCTTAAACCCGCCACCATCGAGTTAACACGTTCTTCATTTAACGCTAAACGGTCGAGCAAGGCAGCATCAAGGCCATGCGCTTTTCCGTCTTGCATATCCAATCTGTTAGCCTCAAGTATATTGGCTTGTTGCGTTTCAATTTGCGCGGCAATTAAACTCAAGGCATTATTTTTGACGCCGCTATCGGCGCGTGCGATTACTCGCGCCGCTTTTTTTGCGCGCTCACCTACGCCTTGCATATAATCGGTTAATTCACTCATTTATATTACCCATAAATTTTTGCTGTATTTCCACATTATACTCGCGTTGCCGCAGTTTGTTTTAACAGCCTTGGCTCACATAGTTGCAAACAAATTTCCTCAATAATAAGCCACTCATCACCAACATCGATACCTTTAATAACACGCTCTGCTTTCGCACAGGCTACAATCAAATCGTGCCACTGGCTCAGAGTAGCCCGTGATTGAGCACGTAAGTACAGACCTTTCTTTGAATCCCAAACGCGATGCTTTTGCAGGGTATGGGTCGATTTCCCCGTGGTTTTTAGTTCATAGCTGAGTGACGCTAATATCCGTAAGTCCCGCAATAAAGCCCACAAGACTACTGGCGTCGCCAGCTTTTCAGCACGCAAACTAGGTAAAATTTGCAAGCTTCTGTTGACGTCTCCATCCAGCAAACTATCCATCAATTTAAACACATCATAACGGGCGTTATCAGCCACAGCGTCAATGATTTCTTGCGTGCTCAGTTGCCTAGCGCCATAGAGCGTATGCAGTTTTTCTATCTCTTGTGCGGCGGCTAATAAATTCCCTTCAACGCTTTCAGCTAAAAGTTTTATTCCCGCTTCATTACTCGACAAGCCTTTGCTTTGCAGACGATTTTTTAACCACTGGGTTAATTTGTGCCCCATCAAGGGCCACACATTCACGACAACACCTTTCTTATCAATCGACTTAAACCATTTGGTATTCTGTGATGACTTGTCCAGCTTACCGCTGATGATTATCAATAGATTATCGCTGGATAATTCATTCATAACTTTATCTATCGCCGCAGAACCCTCTTTGCCCGGCTTGCCTGTTGGCAGGTTCAATTCAATTAAGTTTTTATCGGCAAATAATGACTGGCTTAAGCACGCAGCATATAAACGGTTCCAATCAAAGCCGCCTTCAACGTGAAGTACTTCGCGGTTTAAAAAACCATTAGCGCGAGCGGTTTGTCTAATTAAATCGACCGCTTCACTTTGCTGAAGCGGCTCATCACCCGTTACCAAGTAAGCAGATGCTAAGGATTTTTCAAGCGAGAAACGGAGTTGGTTAACGTCGAGTGCCATCATTTCGGCTCAGAATGAGCCAGTCTATTGACCTATTGAGTCGCTTGGTTTACTTGCACGGCCTGTAAACGCCTGAGAATTTGCTGAGCTGCATCGCGCTTTAATTCTTGTTCGATAACACCCGACTCGTTTGTGCGTCCGATAATATCGTTCTCGTCATTAATGAAGTCTCGCACCAGCAACATACTTTCGTTTTCTAAGAGTACCGAGCCATCAGCCTTTTGTAAGTTAAAAATAACCGAGTACTGCTTTTCAGACTCGCGGACTTTACCTCTTGAGTCGACGCTAAGAGTCCTATTATCGGCTTCTTCCTTAACTATTGTCAGTATGGCATCGGCCTCTGAGCGTTGACTGACCACCTCGGATGAATGCGCTAGCAATGTACGCAGCTCACGCAACAATTCACTGTGTTTTGGACCGGCCAAGTAAATCTTTTTAATGTCGGCAGGTAGTTCCACCGCCCCGCGTAGCTTAAAACCGCAGGCGGTCAACAATGACGACAGTAAAAAAACCGTCAATAATAAACGTAATGAAACGAGAGGGAGTGCAGCGTTTTTCATAATAATAAGATCCGTTAAATGACTATATTGACCAGCTTCTTAGGAACGATGATAACCTTTCGAATGGGCTTTTCGTCAATATATTTTTTTACATTGTCTTCTGACAAGGCTCTTTTTTCTATGCTTTCTTTATCAGCATCTGCTGGGACAGTTATTTTAGCCCTCAATTTACCATTTACTTGCACAACGAGTTCTATTTCATCCAATACCAAGGCGTCGACATCCACCGTTGGCCAAGGCGCGCGTAGCAAATCTGACTGATACCCTAACACCTGCCAAAGCTCATCGCAAACGTGCGGAATAATCGGAGACAACATCAGTATGATACTCGTTAAGGCTTCGTGACGAAGTCCTTTTGCGGCGTTGCTCGTCGCTTTCAGTTTGGTCACCGCATTGAGCAGCTCCATATTCGCCGCAATGGCGGTATTAAAGGTTAGGCGACGACCAAAATCATCGTCTACCTTACTCAGGGTTTCGTGAATTTGACGACGAAAGGATTTTTCATCTGCGTTCAACTGTTCAACGGCATAGCTTTCTACTATACCCGCATCAAGATGCTCCTTCACCTGCTTCCATAAACGGCGAATAAATCTAAACGAGCCTTCAACCGCTGTGTCGGACCATTCTAATGATTGCTCAGGTGGCGCCGCGAACATGGTAAATAAACGTACCGTATCCGCACCATACTTTTTAATTAAGCCTTGCGGGTCAACCGTATTGCCTTTAGATTTCGACATTTTACTGCCATCTTTTAGCACCATACCTTGAGTCAACAAACGCTTGAAAGGCTCATCGCAATTGACTAAGCCTTCATCACGTAATAATTTAGTATAAAAGCGCGAATACAATAGGTGCAAAATAGCGTGTTCAATACCACCGACGTACTGATCTACCGGCAACCAGTAATTGGCCCGCTTATCTAACATCGCTTGCTCGCTATCGGCGCTGCAATAACGCGCAAAATACCAAGACGACTCCATAAAAGTGTCAAAGGTATCGGTTTCTCTTGTGGCCGGCTTGCCGCAGCTCGGGCAAGGCGTATTGATAAACGCTTCGTGCCTAGCCAAGGGGGAACCAACCCCGCCAAGTGTTACGTCTTTTGGTAGTAACACCGGTAAATCTTCATCAGGGACTGGCACGGTACCACAGCCATCACAATAGATAACCGGCACGGGCGTACCCCAATAACGTTGACGTGAAATACCCCAATCACGTAAACGGAAATTAACTTTTTTCTCACCCTTATTATTTTTGCTTAAGGCCTCGGCTATAGCGTCGAAAGCTTGGGTGAAATTTAACCCATCAAACGGTGCTGAGTTGATCAGCCGGCCTTTGCCGGTAAATGCCCGCTGCGTTAAATCAGCTGCTTCACCCTGTTCCGCTTCAATGACTTGTTTTATACTTAAATCATACTTTTTGGCAAATTCATAATCACGCTGGTCGTGGCCCGGAACAGACATAACCGCACCCGTACCGTAGTGCATTAAAACAAAGTTCGCGACCCAAACGGGTACTGTTTCGCCGGTTAGAGGGTGGATCGCTTTTATACCCGAATCCACACCTTTTTTCTCCATTGTTTCCATCGCCGCTTCGGAGGTTTCCATGCTTTTGCAGTCATCAAGAAAGGCCGCAAGCGTGGCGTTCGTTTCCGCTGCTTGACGGGCAACGGGGTGCTCTGCAGCAACCGCTAGATAAGTCACGCCCATCAAGGTATCAGGCCTAGTAGTGTAAACCGACAAAGCACCCTCGCCGTCAACCAAGTCAAACGACAGTTCCACACCCTCTGAACGACCAATCCAGTTCTGCTGCATGGTTTTTACTTGTTCTGGCCAGCCGTCCAGCTGTTGTATCGAATCAAGTAATTCTTGCGCGTATTTCGTAATACGCATAAACCATTGGGATATTTCACGCTTTTCGACGGCGCTATCACAACGCCAACAGCAACCGTCAATCACCTGTTCATTTGCCAGCACCGTATTACAATCTGGGCACCAGTTCAGCGGTGCAGTTTTTTTATACACCAAATCTTTTTTCAGTAAGCGATTAAAAAACCATTGCTCCCAACGGTAATAATCGTCCGAACAGGTCGTCACTTCACGCGTCCAGTCATAAGCAAAACCTAATTGCTTAAGCTGCTCACGCATATAGTCAATATTATCCAGTGTCCAATCACCTGGGTGCACGTTGTTTTTCATCGCTGCATTTTCTGCCGGTAAGCCAAACGCGTCCCAACCCATTGGCTGCATCACGTTTTTACCCTTCATTCGCTGGTAACGGCTGATCACGTCACCAATGGTATAATTACGCACATGCCCCATATGCAAACGCCCGCTCGGATAGGGAAACATCGACAAGCAGTAATACTTTTCTTTCTCTGCATCTTCCGTCACCCGAAAAGCTTCAGTCGCTTGCCATTTTTGCTGCACACTTTTTTCGATAAGAGAAGGTTGATATTCTTCTTGCATTTTTTCCCCGTCGGACACACTATTTAGTAAAGCTGGGTAGAATACCTTAGCTCCCCCTAAATCTAAAGTGATATTACACATGGAGGCCTTATGAACAAACCCATTCAAGACAAACTTATTCATGCCTACGACCAAATGATGGAACGGATTCACAGCACGGTTGAACACGCCGAAAAGCAAACCTTGCCTAACCTTGAAGAGCAGCTGAAAAAAGCCCAAGAAAAAGCCGTCGAGTTAGGCGAACTAACACGTGATGAAGCTGAAAAAGTGGCCAGCTATTTAAAACGTGACTTGGATGATGTGTCTGTCTATTTACGTGACACACAAGCCGAGTTTTCAGAGTGGTTGTCGTTTGAGTCGACCTTGGTTGAAAGTAAGATTGGTGACTGGCTGAGCTTAGTCGCTGACAAAACAAAGCTGGAATGGACTAAGCTAAACCTGCAGGCAATAAGGGCTAAGCTTTATCACTCTGGCGAAGTCACGGGCCCAGGCACCTTACAATGTACCGCGTGTGAGCAAAGCCTCAATTTTAAAAAAACTGGGCATATTCCACCGTGCCCTAAATGCCACAAAACAGAATTTAAGCGCCGCAGCAAAAAGGTCATAAAGTAATACAAAAAGAACAACCATAGCCATGTGTCCAGTTGGCTTTACCTGTCATTGACATGATTTAAGGCCTCAATCTTTCTGTTATAAAAGGGGAGGTAACGTGGCGTTTAGCCAGCAAAAAGCAGTCTATAGCTCACTAAAGAACTCTAAAAAAGTGACATGAGTCACTCTAGAGCTAGATCAATACCGGATTAATTGCGGTAAAATGCTACCTTAGTTTCACTACATCATAATCGCATCATGAATTATTTAAGGTATTACTTAGGCGCTGTTATTGTTAGTCTTGGCATCATCGGCTTTCTATTAGGCGACTTTTGGGTCTGGCTTGGTTTGGCTACCTTTATTCCGCTTCTGTTGATTGATGTCATCGCAAAAACAGATACGAAGGTTTACCCTTTACCGACGGCTTGGTTAGCCGAAGTCCCCTTATATCTTCATTTCTTTTTAATGCTAGGCCTCTACGCTGCCTTTATATATTGGATGAGCCTTGAGCAACAAGCCGCCTCAAACACTCCCCTCACCCTACTGGCGGGTGCCGCACTGTCTTTAGGTTGGTTAGGCGCTGTACCGAGCCTACCGGTCAATCATGAACTCATGCACCGTCGAAGCGCCGTAGGTCGGCTATTTGCCACGCTCATTGGCACCTTCTATTTTGACCCGACTCGCGACGTAGCACACGTACATACCCACCATATTCATTTAGGCACGGCGAAAGATTCTGATACCTGCCCACGTGGTAAAACAGTTTACAGCTTCATTTTTAGCGCTATTGCCGGCAGCATGAAAGACTTCCTTGAAATGGAAGCAACATTAAGCAAAAAAACAAAACGGTCGATGTTTTCACCCACAGGTCGAATAATGCGAGCAGCCTATCAAATCGTCCTTTTACTCGGAACGGTTTATTGGTTTGCTGGCCCTACCGCTTTATTTGTTGCACTGATCGGTATGCTGATTAGCCGTGCCTTAGTTGAGGCCTTCAATTACTATCAACACTATGGTTTGCTTCGGGTTGAAGGTAAAAAATACGGCTCACAGCATATCTGGAATCACCTCAAGCCTATGAGCCGGACAATTTCTTTTGAAATTACTAATCACAACGACCATCATATGGATTCATACGCACCGTACTATGAATTAAAGCCAACACTTGACGGCCCACAAATGCCGAGTTTGTTTTTATGCTTTCTAACCGGATTGATACCCCCTATCTGGTTTAACTATATTGCCAAACCTCGTTTAAAAAACTGGGATTTCAATCACGCCAATGCAGAAGAAAAAGAACTGGCTCGTCAGGCCAATAAAGCAGCTGGCTGGCCCGACTGGTTGGCGGATAATGCCGACACAAAAACCATTTAAAGTAAAACCGTCATGAAACGTTTATTCGATTTATTTAAATCACAAAAGGGTCCATTAATAACAACGATTCAACCTAGTGGTGAATCGTTCGAGGTACCTAAAAACAAGACCTTATTACAAACCGCCTTAAGTGAAGGAGTTAACTTCCCTTACCATTGTACGGTCGGTACCTGCGGTAATTGTCGCTGCAAGTTAATTGACGGCGAGGTACGTGCCATTATGGATTTTTCCTATACTCTGTCTGAGGCCGAAATTAGCGACGGTTACATTCTTGCCTGCCAAAGTTTATTAAAATCTAATATCACCATCGAGCTCGAGGCTGATGTTAATCAGCCCTCTGAACCGTTAGAAACGTTCAGCGGCGTGATAAAAGACACCCACATGCTGACCCATGACATTATGCAGGTCAATGTAGAACTCGATCGTGCGATTCGTTTTAGCGCCGGTCAATTTGCAGACATTGGCTTACCGGGTTTCGGCAGACACCGCAGTTACTCCTTTGCTTGCGCCCCTCTTGACGTTGGTCAAAAGAGCCTAAGCTTTCACGTCAGAAATGTGCCTGGCGGTAGCTATACTGAATGGTTGTTTGACAACGATCGTAAAAACGAACGCTTTGAACTGCACGGCCCAAGTGGTGCTTTTTGGCTTAGAACCAGCGATGCACCCATTCTTGCAGTGGCCGGTGGCAGTGGTATGGCACCATTAAAATCCATCCTAGACGATGCGCTGCTTAAAGGTGTTAACAGGCCCATTACCTATCTATTCGGCGCCAGAGAGCAACGCGACTTATACTGCCTGGATGAAATGCAAGCCTTAGCTAAGCAGTGGCCTAATACGTTTAACTTTATTCCCGTCTTATCTGAGGAAGCAACAGACTCTAATTGGACAGGAAAACGCGGCCTTGTTACCGACTTTATTAACGATGAAACAACTGGCTTTCCCATCGTCGACAGCCACGCTTATTTATGCGGTCCACCGGGCATGATTGATGCCACATTAGCCGTTTTAGAAGAGGCCCATGTCAACCTGAGTCACGTACATTACGATAAATTTTTAGATTCGCGTCAACTCGATAATTAGACAGCGTTACAGGTCCCTTAATTGATCGATATCAAAGTATTCTTCGGTTACTTTTATATCTCGATCATCCCAAACGGGCGTCATGGTGATGATATTTAGCCTATTATTAAACTCATTATGCACCGTTATATGGTCCCATTGCGCGTCACCATCAAACGGCCGCCAAGAACGGCTATCGTCCCAGGTTCGATAGGGCTGGTCACGCTGATCGGTCATCTCTTGGTATTGCGCGTAATAATTTTCTTGGTCGATATAAAGGGTTCTTGTTTTATATTGATACACGCCTTTTTTATCCTTTATCTCCAATACCCATACCGGCCGCAGCTCCATTTCCATACTGTTCCAGGCACATTGACTCTCTGCCATGTTGGCTGAACGGTAGATATAACCCGTTTCCGGTGATGCTAAAATCAGCTTTTCACCCACTAAGTTGTACTCAAAGGTTTGTAAATCGGTTTTAGCCCAAAACGCGCGCCAATCATCCCAACTAACTTCCAGCCCATAGTACATCGGGTCTTGCGCATCATTGCCGGACAAAACTCGGGTTCGACGGTTACTTGGCAGAAAAATTCTAAAATCATCTGATTCATCGCCTCTAGCCGCTCGTTGCCTGACTGCTGCAATACCACTGACATCATTCGGTGATAGCACAAATAATGAGCCACCTTCTACAAATCGATCTTTATCCGCGATGCTACCCAAGGGCTTAATGCTTTGGCGACCGTGAAATTTTTGCCACCAAATTAAGCCTTCGTATTGGACGTCCAATCTCCCTTCACCGTCACAGGAGTTTGAGATCATTGGATCAAAGAGCAGGGTTTCTGTTCCCACACCGTGCGCTACAAAAGTCCAGTTGAGCTGAAGACCATCTTGTGGGTGGAGATAAGGAATAGCTGCAGCTGTCTCATCATTCAATAAGGTGGCTGTACCATCGCTATTCACTAAGGTGCCATTTTCATTGGTCGTGGGCACCCACTGCTTGTCACGCACGGCTAGGGTTGCATTTAACACCCCTTCGTTCATGTAATAAGTATTCGTCGGAACAATAGTAATTTCACGCACATAGCCTTTTTCAGCAGCCAAACTATTGATGACATCACGCGGTAAGTAATCGCTTAACCAAGGGTGTTGCGCCAAATTGTGTTTGTTTAGCGTCAACCCCGGTTTTAGTTCAGCCGGTAAGCTATAGGCATCGATCTTATCGTAGGCGTCGTAGCCACGTAAGTCTTTCCAGCGTTTAGCTAACGCAATGGCTTTGGGGTCCATAATGGCTGCCAGCCATTGCTGGTGCTGACTTTTCCCCGTGTGTTTAACGAAATTTTGCCACTGTTCTATCGCCCTATTTGTCTCGCCAGCCAGCACTGATACACCAGCGGACAGGAGAACCAAGGTTAAACCACTAAGCCAACGTCTCATTAATAACCTCATTAGTTGTACGCCTTAAAACAAAACTAAGCACCAACAAGCCAAGCGAAAAAGCGTACATGAACCACCAACCACCTTGCACAAAGGGTGTAGCGCCTTGTAGCGGTATTATTTCACCGCGTAGCGAAAATCGGCTGAACATGGGTGCCTGGCGTATTACGTTTCCTTGCGGGTCTATAATGGCGGTCAAGCCCGTATTTGTCGAACGCAATAAATAACGACCGCTTTCTAGCGCCCTCATTCTTGCCATCTGCAAATGTTGATACGGCGCAATGGTGTCACCGAACCAAGTATCATTGCTGACATTCACCAAGTAGGCTGCTTCTGGCAAACCATCCAGTGAAGACTGCTGAAACGCATCTTCATAACAAATAGACGATGCAAAGGCATAACCAGCACCACGAAGTAAGGTCTGGTGCTTTTCACCCGCAGTAAAATCTGACATGGGGATATTTAAGAAATTCAAAATAATGCTTGAAAATGGCTTTAGCGGTAAGTATTCGCCTAAGGGTACCAAGTGTCGCTTAAAGTAAAAATGTTCTGGCTGTCGCACGCTGTACAAGCCGTTATAGTAATTACCCGTTGATTCTGACATGACCGGTAGGCCCAATACAATATCTGAATTATATCGGCTCGCCTCCTCGCTTAACGCGGATAAAAAACCTGCTTTTACTCGGTGGTAAAAAGCGGGGATGGCAGTTTCCGGCCAAACGATCAGGTCGGCGTTTCGATGTTGCCGGCTCATTGTCATATAAATACCAAGGTTTATTTGATGGAATGACCGCATCCACTTAATTTCTTGCGGTATATTGCCTTGCAATAAAGCCACGTTGATAGGCTTTCCGGCGCTTTCGGTCCACGTCACACCGTTGAGTAATAGCGTAGAAAACCAAACTGTACTGATAATTGAAATGGCGATTAACTTTAAACGCCTAGTCGTTTGAGTAACAACACATAATAGCCCGCCTACGGATAATGCCACCCCATAAGACACACCTAACACACCTACGAGGGGCGCCCACGTAGACAAGACAGTATCAACTTGGCTATAACCCAGCGACAGCCACGGAAAACCCGTGAATAAAACACCGCGTAGCACCTCTAATGCTAACCAAAGGCTAGGAAAAGCAAGTAAATAGCGCAGTCCATTATCAGCGCTAAAAAAGCGATTTAAGACAAACGCGAGCAGTGCCACATAGGTCGCTAATATGGCCACCATACCCAACATAATAACGACCGCTAACCATAAGGGGGCATTACCAAAATGGTGAATACTAAAGTACACCCAATAAACACCGTGTCCGAAATAACCCAGCCCAAACGTATAACCCAGCAAAGCGGCTTTGAAAGGTGGCAATTGACGCAGCAGCAATAACAATAAAACTGGCGATACAAACGCCATAAACGTTAGGTTATAGGGCGCGAAAGCTAACGGCAGTAACGCACCTGAAGCAGCGGCACATAATGGCGCTATTAGCTGTTTATAGTATCCGCTAGGCATTAACAGAACCTGATGATCGCTTATTCGCTTTCATCCTCAGCTTCGATAAGTTTAGTCATGCGCAGCAAATGAACGCGTCGATTATCGGCCCTTAGCACTTCAAACATAAATTGATCAATTTGTGTGGTTTCACCACGTTCGGGAACATGACCAAAACTTTTAATCACCAAACCGCCTACGGTATCAACATCATCTTCTGAATAATCCGTATTAAAATACTCGTTAAAGTCAGCTATTTCAGTCAAGGCCTTGATGTTGTATTCGTGCTCGTTACGCGGCAAGATAAATGCTTCCTCTTCAAAGTCATGCTCATCTTCAATTTCGCCAACGATCTGTTCTAATACGTCTTCAATGGTGATCAACCCAGCCACCGAACCATATTCGTCGATGACGATCGCCATATGATTACGGTTGGCGCGAAATTCGTGCAACATCACATTTAAGCGTTTGCTTTCGGGAACAAAGATCGCTGGACGTATCACATCCCTAACATCAAATTTTTGCGTTGGATCAGCTATCGCATAACTCAACAGGTCCTTCGCTAATAAAATGCCCACTACTTGCGAGCTTTCACCATCTTGTACCGGAAACCTAGAATGTGATGAATCGATCACACTGGGGTAGATAGTTTCTAGATCAGCATCACGTGAAATAAACACTATTTGAGAGCGTGGGATCATAATGTCACGGACTTGCAGCTCAGATACTTGCAGCACGCCTTCGATCATTGCTAACGCATCTTGCCCCAGTAAGTCTCTTTTTTCTGCGTCACGGATTAAATTAACTAAATCCTCACGGTCTTTCGGCTCGCCCATCAAGGCCTGACCCAAACGTTCGATCCATGACTTATTTTCTAGTTTATCGTTCATTGGTTGGTTCATTTTTTTCTCTACACTTCATAAGGGTTATCAATACCAATACTATTGAGTAATTTTATTTCCAAATTTTCCATCACCACCGCCTGCTCTGGCTCTACGTGATCATAGCCTTGTAGGTGCAAACAACCATGAATAACCATGTGCGCCCAATGCGACATTCTAGGTTTTTCTTGCTGCTTCGCCTGTTGCTCTACAATGGCGTCGCAAATCACTAAGTCGCCTAATATGTCACCTGTTAGGGCCTCAGCCGGGATACCGTCAGGCATCTCGAAAGGAAAACTCAATACATTGGTCGCACCCTCTTTTTCACGGTAGGTTTGATTTAATTCTGCAGATTCTACTTTATCGACGATTCTAATGACCACATCGGCGCCTTGACGCGCTGGCTCTATCGCCAAGTCGACCCATTGGTTAAACTGCTCTTGGCTCGGTAAGGACTGGCTAGTACTTACTATTTGAATTTCGACCGTCATGACGGATTATGTTTCTCATACGCTGCGACAATTTTTTGCACAATCGGGTGCCGCACCACATCATTGCTATCGAACTGAGTAAAACTGATCCCCTGAATACCCTGTAAAATATTAAGCACCTGCTTTAGACCTGATTCAGTGTGTTTTGGCAGGTCTATTTGTGTCACGTCACCGGTTACCACCACCGTTGAACCAAAGCCAATTCGGGTGAGAAACATTTTTATTTGCTCAGGCGTGGTGTTTTGCGCTTCGTCTAAAATAATAAACGCTTCATTCAAAGTGCGTCCTCGCATAAAGGCTAATGGTGCTATTTCAATTATATTCTTTTCAATTAAACGCTCCACCCGTTCCACCCCTAACATCTCGTACAAGGCATCGTATAGTGGCCGTAAGTAAGGGTTGATTTTTTCACTTAAATCGCCCGGTAAAAACCCTAGACGCTCACCGGCTTCTACCGCAGGCCGCGCCAAGATAATACGTGCTACTTTTTCTGCTTCTAATGCTTCCACTGCACAGGCAACAGCCAGATACGTTTTACCGGTACCCGCTGGACCTATACCAAAAACAATGTCGTTTTTTGGCATACTTTTAACGTAACTGCGCTGATGACCACCACGCGGTTTAATGATTTTTTTTCGCGTCCGGATGACTGTCGTGTCATCAAGCACGGCTTCTTTGCTTATTGCCATTTGGCTTTCCTGTAGGAGTAAATGAACCTTTTCGGGCGTTAAGTGATCCATTTCGGTACATTTGTAAAGGTACTGTAAGGCCGACACCGCAATAATAACGTCATCTTTATGCCCACTGACATTGAAATGATTACCGCGATTTTTAACCTCAACGTGTAAGCGCTGCTCTAGTTGAATTAGGTGTTCGTTAAATTGGCCGCATAGATCAGCTAAGCGTTTATTATTCGCGGGGGCAAGATTTAAGTCGACAGTTGTTGGTTGACTGTTCAAATTAGGAAACTGACAGCCTCTCGTTGTTTTCTACCGCCGACTTTAAATCAACCTTTATTACCCGACCTCTCAATGAATTAGGCAATGCCTCAGTTATCAACAGGTCAACAAATTGCCCCGCCAAGCGCGTTGGCCCTGCAAAGTTAACGACCCGGTTATTTTCTGTTCGCCCGGTCATTTGCAATGAATTTTTCTTCGATTCGCCTTCAACCAACACCCGCTGTACTGTGCCCACCATAGCGTCAGAAATCTTCGCGGTTTGTCGCGCAATAATTGCCTGTAAACGCTCAAGCCGTTGTTTCTTTATATCCAGACTGATCTCATCGGGCATATCGGCAGCAGGCGTCCCTGGGCGAGCGCTAAAAATAAAACTATACGACAGATCAAAACCAATGGTTTCTATCAACTTAATCGTCTGTTCAAATTCTTCCTCTGTTTCTTGTGGGAAACCGACAATAAAGTCCGATGAAAAACACATTTTAGGCCGTATTTTTTTTAACCGTGCCAACTTGTCTATGTACATCTCAATCGCATGCCCACGTTTCATTCGTGCTAGCACGCTATTGCTACCACTTTGTACCGGCAAGTGCAGGTGGTCGACCAATTCGGGTATATCTTCATACGCCTGAATCAGGTTATCGCTAAATTCTTTCGGGTGCGAGGTGGTATAGCGAATTCGGTCAATGCCTTCGATCGCAGCGACGTAATGCAGCAGTAAAGCAAAGTCGGCACTGTCACCATCGGCCATTTCACCGCGGTAAGCGTTTACGTTCTGACCAAGCAGGTTAACTTCTCTCACCCCCTGCGATGCCAAACTGGAGATTTCAGCGATAACATCATCAAGAGGCCGGCTCACCTCTTCGCCACGGGTATAAGGCACAACACAAAAAGTACAATACTTACTGCAACCTTCCATAATTGAAACAAAGGCTTTGGGACCATCTGCGCGCGGTTCGGGCAGATTATCAAATTTCTCGATTTCGGGAAAAGAAATATCCATTACTAATTTCTTTTTGGTCTGCGCTAAGTCCAGCATGGCTGGTAAACGGTGTAAGGTTTGCGGACCAAAAACCACATCGACGTAAGGCGCACGACGACGAATAACCTTACCCTCTTGACTGGCAACGCAGCCACCTACGCCGATTAACAGGTCTTTATTGCGCTCTTTAAGCGGTCGCCAACGGCCGAGCTGGTGAAACACCCTTTCTTGTGCTTTTTCGCGAATCGAGCAGGTATTTAACAACAGCACATCGGCTTCTTCTTCGTTGTCAGTTAACACCATGCCATGCGAAGCCGCCAGCACATCAGCCATCTTTTCAGAATCATAGTCATTCATCTGACAGCCGTGGGTTCGTATAAATAATTTTTTAGTCATATTGAAGCGAATTTTACCACATCACTGACAAATAAAACCAAGCTAAACGCCTTAACGAGGACCCGTGGTTTTTTTCACCATCATGCCTTTTGACGGGTTATAACCCCAAACTGCAAGCAGCATAAATACAACAAATGCCAGCAAGGTATACACAAAGGCATAGACATTTAACTGCCCGTACAGGGCAAAACGAACAAATTCCACTGCCTGTGAAAAAGGGTTATAACTAGCCAAGCTGAACAACAGCAAACTCGACTCTTTGATCTTCCATAAGGGGTATAAGGCCGTGGACATAAAAAACATCGGGAAAATGACAAAGTTCATCACCCCCGCAAAGTTTTCTAATTGTTTGATAAATGATGACAGCAACATACCTAATGCACCCAACATCAAACCCGACAAAATAAGGGCCGGAAACAAGCTTAAATACCCCAACCAAGGCGCTTGAATATCATAAAACCAGGCGATCAACAAAAACACGTACACCTGTAAAATTGACACAAACGTCCCCGCCAATAACTTACTGCTCAGTAGAAACCAGCGCGGCAAGGGGCTGATCAATAAGGTTTTCATACTACCCATTTCGCGGTCGTATACCATCGATAAGGAGCTTTGCATACCATTGAACAATTGGATCATGCCGATCAGACCTGCGGCAATATATACCTCGTACAAAATATAGGTTTGATACGGCGGTATAATGGCAATTCCCAGTGTTGAACGAAAACCCGCAGCAAAAACAAACAACCAGACCAAGGGCCTTACTAAGGCAGCAACAAAGCGTTCACGTTGACGTAAAAACCGCCATAACTCCCGTTTCACGATACCCTTTAGGGCAATAATGGCATGCCTAAATGTCATACGTTGTGCACCTGCGTCAGTTGTTGGAACGCCTGCGAAATAGACTCTACTCCTTGCGCCTGACAAACACTTTCGACGCCACCTTGTGCTTGAATTTTTCCTTGATGCAGCACAATCACTTGGTCTGACGGGTAGACTTCATCGATCAAATGAGTCGCCCACAACACCGATAATTGGCCGTTACTGCATAAATCGTGAACATGCTGAACGATGCCCTGCCGGCTCGTTACATCCAGCCCCACTGTCGGTTCGTCCAGCAACAACAATGACGGTTTGTGTAACAGGGCACGCGCAATTTCTACACGCCGACGATGGCCGCCGTTTAAACTGCTTACCTTTTCATCTTTGCGGGCAAACATACCTTGCCGCTCTAACTCTTCTTGAATACGCAAGCTCGCTTGCCCGCGACGCATACCGTGTAATGACGCATGGTAATAAAGGTTTTGTAGCACACTTAAATCCATGTCCAGTGTACTTTGTTGAAACACCACGCCTAATTGAGACAACGCTTGACACGATTGACGTTTAATATCGAACCCGTTGATAAAAATATCCCCATCGCGCGTGTCAAATAAATGCGTAATCAATGAAAACAAGGTGCTTTTACCTGCGCCATTAGGCCCTAATAAGATGGTGCACTCACCTGCGTTAACAGAAAAATTGATATCGCTTAAAGCCGCCTTATTGCCATAGGCATAACTTAATGCGTTTACCCTCAACGAAGCCTCAGTAACACCCATCATTGTTTTACTGCGATACCCCATGGGTAACGACCCACGCGTAGCGACTTAGTTACCTTAAGGTTTTCTACGTCGATGATGGAGATATCATTGCTGACACCGTTTGTCGTGTACAAGCGTTTCAAATCTGGCGAAAAAGCCAAATTCCAAACCCGCTGCCCAACCAATAGATATTTCTTTACCGTCATGGTTTGTATATCCACCACCGCCACTCTATTCGCTGGTCCGAGGGCGACAAACAACACCTTATCATTCGGGTGCACCAGTACCCCGACGGGTTGAACCAGTGATTTATCCACCCCCGGTATACTGAAATGCAACTTCGCTTCGACTTGTTTACTGCTGACATTAATGTGCGATAAGGAGCCGCCAATTTCAGAGCTCACGAACAAGCGCTGGCTATCGTTGGAAAATGCCGCTGCCCGAGGCCTGGGGTCGACTAAGGTATTGGCTTTAATGGTTTGATCTAAGGGGTCTATCCAATGCACCATATTGGTCGTTTCGGAGGTATTAACCACCCATTGCCCATCAGCGCTGACCGCAACGCCTTCTGGCTCCACACCCACCGGAATTTGCTGAATGACACTTTTTTTATTTAGGTCGATAACGGTGACTAGGTTATCGTCTTCATTCGACACGTAAAGCCATTGGTCGTTGGGATGAATGGCGAAGGTTTCGGGGTCTTCTCCCGAAGGCAGTTCACCAACAACTTCAAGCGTGCTCGCGTCGATTATTTGGATCGTATCGTCATCACTGCTGGCAACGTACAATAAGGTTTGCTGCTTATTTAGCGCGATGCCCCTGGGCCGTTGGCCAATTGTTACGGTTTTTAACAATGTGCCCGTTTCACCATTAACAACGGCCAGTGCATTGTCTTTTTCTAAGGTGATAAACAAAGTATCGGCTAAACTGCTTGCCGACAAAATAATGAGTGCGATTAACAGGTATTTATTCATTTAATAACAAAGTCTTTAACGGTTAGCTTATTTTTGGCATTGGCTTTCAGGCCTATCATACCCCACCGTATCTAGGTATGTATGCGGGTGGAGAAATTCTTTATGCGGTAAAACCGACACAATGGAGCGATCGGTGGCGAGCAAAATAGGCTGTCTTAATTGTTGGCTCCAAGGTCTAAATGATAGTTTAGTGCCTTTAAACCCAGCCAAACTGAACTGGTCGCTGCGCATGAACGACCGAACATCATCGGTTTTTATTGATTGACCGCGGGTCACCGCTTCACCTAGGCTACGTACTGCCAACCAAGCCGCGTAGTCGACATCCGTCATCCAACGACCTGCTTGCTTATAAAAACGATTTTGCATTTGCGCCGCCCCCCAACGTTCGTGTGTTCTATGCCACGCCCTAGGGACCGCCCCTTGGCTGCCTACAATCGGCCGAGGCAACCAGCTGTTCATCGATAAATATTCACCAAACAACCCTTTGATATCTGCCACAACAACCACGTCGTATTCTGGACCTTGAGTAAACACGGGTATTTCTGCTTGCGCAGTACGGCGTGCATCATGCTGAAACGCCCATGTTTTTTCAGCCACCAAGCTCATCCCAAAGCGTTTTGCAGACCGTTTTAGCGCCTTGCTAAACGCCAAATCCTCATGGTCACTTCCGTTGATCAAAAACCATTTCGTCCAACGTTTTTTGAGCATAAATTGGGCCAGCGCATCGGCTCGCATAGCATAACTGGGAATGGTATGAAAAACACTGTCGTTACAACTGGCAAAGCGTAAGGCATCATCAGACGCAGACACGTTAAACAAGAGCACCTTATGCTCAATGGCCAGTTGTGCAATAGGTGATAACGTTGCCGCACGGAGATCGGTTAAAACGTAACGATAACCTTCGTCCACCAGTTGCTTAAAGGCGACTGCCACATCCGCCGTAGCTGGGGCCTCTATATAACGTAGCGCATAACGGTGGCCCGTAAATTGCCCCGTTGCATTATTATCCTTAACACCCAAGCGAGCACCTTGTATTCCCTCGTCGGTCAATACCGCATCCAAGTTGGATAAGGCGGGCTGTTTTTCCTTTGCCTGGGACAAAAAAGCCAACTTAATATCAATGGTTTGTGCGCACACAGCGCCCGAACACACCATCAGGCAACAAAGCCAAACGATTATTTTTTTACTTTTTGTTATTAACATTATTATTTACCAAGCATAAACAGTCATTTAAAACATCGCTAAAAATCCTTGCATCTTTTGACGCGCACGTCGTTCAACCCAACAAGGCCTATATTATCTGAATTAAAGCGAGTCGCTGACCTATAATGACAAAAATTTTAGGCAAAAAAAAGCGACCCATAGAGAGTCGCCAAGAGGAGGAGAACATCATTACGTCATGTGCGAGTCTTAAAAAAAACCGCAGTAACAATGTAGAAAGCATGATATATTGCTATGCAACATAGGTCAACCCTAATTTTATCAAATAATTAAATTATTTTTTTAACTGATTGAAAATTATCATTATATTTTATTAAGGACACACGGTTTACGCATGAAAATACCTCGCTCTTTCAATCACCCTAGCTTGGATGTTATTGAAGTCCAACCTGCTCAAAACAAACACAGACCTCTCCTATTTATCCACGGCGCTAATATGTCTGCTTGGTGCTGGAATGAGCAATTTATGCCGTTTTTTGCCAACCTCGGATACCCGTGTTATGCCCTTAGTCTTCGTGGTCACGGCAACAGTGGTGGCCACCAACAATTAGCAACTAATAGTATCGCCGACTATGTCACTGATGTTCAGCGTGTAGTCGAACAACTTGATGAACCACCCATTTTAGTCGGCCATTCTCTCGGCGGACTGGTGGTACAAAAGTACATTGAGCACAACAAGGTGCCCGCCTGTGTTTTATTGGCAACTGTCCCAGCCGATGGCATGCTTCCTTCACTGATGGACTTAGCACTATATAATCCGAGTTTTTACACACAATTAAACCTAATACAACTTTTGGGCACCTGGTCAACTGCCGTAGACGTAGCAAGAAAAGCCATCTTTTCTGGTCACGTTGACGATGAAGTGGTGATTCGCTATTGCGCTCAGATGCAGCCTGAATCGCCTAAAGCCTTACTCGATGCTCTGTGGCTCGGTCTGCCTAATAAAAAGAACCCCTTTAAGATACCCATGCTTGCGCTTAGCGCCGATGAAGATACGTTTTTTAGGCCTGAACACATCAAGCAAACAGCTAAGGCTTACGGCGCTGAGTATGCCAATATGAAAGAGACCAGTCACGCCATGATGTTGGACTCGCATTGGCAGCAAAGCGCCGATACAATTAAACAGTGGCTACATCAACTGCAACTTGAAACCGCACCGGGCTAAATCGCCCGGCACGACATACCTGAATCACCACAAACGCTTAGTTAATTTTGCTTTTTTCGACAAGTGCGTGCAGTTCTTTCAAGATAACCGATAATTGCTCTATTTCCGTTTCATTTTCAGTCTGGATCACATTAAGTAGATGCAAGTAACGCTCAATCTCAACACGGTTACTTTCACACCATGCTTTCACGCGTGCCTGGACCGATGCTTTTTTTGCTGAGCCCTGAAAAATAGAAACCAGTAAGGCTCGGCTTTCGGCGTGTAAATCGTCACGTAAGGCTGACCTAGCCAGCGACTGCCAATAATTCTTACGTGGCAGCTGGCTAATACTGCTATGCAGCCAACTTAGCTTTAGTTCATCGCGAATACTAAAATACACCTGCGGCACGTCCGCTTTAGCCTGTTTTACGACACTTTGTACGGCAATAATATCTAGGCAAGTAAATTCTAACTCTAGGCTACTGATCTTCTGCGCTAGCTGTTCGCCTACGCCGGCTGACTGATAGCCTGCTGATCGATTTTCAACAACCGCTTTTTCATCTGCCGTCGCGTGATCTACGATCTCACGACTAATCAGCGCTACCTGGCCGCCAAACTCTTGAATAACGTCATCAATAGATGCTGTACCGGCTCTATTACTTTGCAGCCAAAACATCGTGCGTTCGATCAGTTTTCGAACCTCCATGAGCAACTCAACCTGAACCTCTGGCGCCAGCTGGTTGTCCAGCGCTTCGATTTCTCGCCACATACTCTGTGCATTAAAAATCTCACACGCAATTTTATAGTGCTTAATAACGTCCCCAATGCTCGCCCCTACTTCGTCTCGCATCCTAAAAGCAAATGAAGGCCCTAAGCGATTCACCATACTGTTAACTAACTGGTTAACAATAATATCGTCACGCAGACGATGATCATTGATTGCTATTGCGTGTTTGCGTCTAAGTTGGCTAGGAAAATACGCCGTTAGTTCGTCTTTAAAACCGGCGTCCTTTAAAACCTCAGCACCACTAAAAAGGTCTTTTAACAACAGTTTACTGTAGGCAAAAACAACCGCCAGCTCGGGTCTATACAAGCCTTCCCCACGCGTTTTACGTTGCTCTATTTCCTCATGGTCTGGTAAATACTCAACCAGCCTATCTAGGCGTCCTTCTTGGCCTAGGCGGTCAATTAATCGCGCATGCACTTCAAGCATCGCAGGCGCTTGCCGCTCGACCATACTAATTGCTTGGGTTTGCAGGTAATTGTTACGTAACACTAAATCGCTGACTTCATCGGTCATCTTGGCCAATAAATTATCACGCTGCTTGCCGCTCAAACTGGCCTGCTCTACCAATTTATTTAACAATATTTTGATGTTTACCTCGTGATCAGAACAATCGACCCCTGCGGCATTATCTATGGCGTCAGTATTAACCCGGCCATTTGCCGCGTATTCGATGCGCCCTAATTGCGTAAAACCTAAATTACCGCCTTCGCCGATAACTTTACAACGTAAATCTTTACCGTTTACCCGTAACGAGTCATTGGCCCGATCACCCACTTGATCATTAGTCTCTTTGCTGGATTTAACGTACGTGCCAATACCGCCATTCCATAACAAATCGACGGGAGCCTTTAACATCGCTTGAATCAGCTCATTCGGGGTTAAGGTTTTAGTTGAAATATCGAGCATTTTTTGTACTTCTAAGCTCAGTGTTATAGATTTTTCAGCACGTGAATAAATCCCACCACCGTTAGAAATCAATTTTGTCTCGTAATCTGCCCAGCTTGAGCGTGGCAAGTTAAACAAACGCTGCCGTTCTTTAAAGGAAGCCGCCGTATCTGGAGTGGGGTCAAGAAAAATATGTAGATGATTAAACGCCCCTTGCAAACGTATTTTTTCAGATAACAGCATACCGTTACCAAATACATCACCCCCCATATCACCGATACCAATGACATTGAACGCTGTAGTTTGCGTATCAACACCCATTTCTCTGAAGTGGCGTTTGACAGATTCCCAAGCACCTTTGGCAGTTATACCCATTTTTTTATGGTCATAACCCACCGAACCACCCGAAGCAAACGCATCCCCAAGCCAAAACCCATGGGCTATAGCAATACCGTTAGCGATATCTGAAAATGTCGCAGTCCCCTTATCTGCTGCAACGACCAAATATGGATCGTCGTTATCGTATCGAACCACATTACTCGGTGGCACCACTTGCTCACCTTTTAGGTTATCCGTAATGTCGAGCAGGGCACCAATAAAAATACTATAGCATTCAATAACTTCAGTCATGACTTCATCTCGAGGAAGCCCATCCAATGAACGTTTAACGATAAAACCACCCTTAGCGCCTGTGGGTACGATCACCGCATTTTTTGACATTTGCGCCTTCATTAACCCCAGCACTTCGGTTCTAAAGTCTTCTTTTCTATCCGACCAGCGCAGCCCACCACGGGCCACGTCACCGCCCCTTAAATGCACCCCTTCAATACGTGGCGAGTATACAAAAATCTCGAATTTTGGGCGGGGTGACGGCAACTCCATCAGCGCGATTGGATCAAGCTTAAAAACCACATAAGGTATCCCCTTGGCGTCTTCACCTACTTGGTAATAACTGGTACGCAACGTTGACTGAATTAAGTTCAAATAGCGACGTAAGATCCTATCTTCGTCCAACGACACCACTGTTTCAATTTCTGCTGCAATGAGCGCTTCATGTTGGGCTATTTTTTTAGCTCTATTTTTAACCAGCGGTTCAAACTTTAATTCGAACAAATGCACCAGGTGGCTGGCTATCGTTGGGTTGCTTTCTAACGTTTGTTCAACATACGCCTGACTGAAGGCAATACCCGCTTGGCGTAAATACAGATAGTACGCACGCAACAACATGATTTTTTTCCAATCAAGGTTAGCCTTAATCACCAGACGATTAAAACCGTCGTTTTCAACGTGCTGCGTCCACACCTTTTCAAAAACAGTCTGGAACTTATCTTTGAGCTGTTGAAAATTGGGTAATGTCGCATTATAGATCAGCCCAAAATCATGCACCCAATAACTGATATTAGACTGGCTGTCTTTTATTTCAAACGGGTGCTCGTCGTATACGGTAACACCCATATTTTCTAGCACGGGCAAAGTTTGCGACAGGGGAGCGGGGGCACCTTTATTAATTAGTTTAAATTGCAGGCCTTTATGCACCGACTGCTCTGGTTTATAAAGAGACATTTGAATGGATTGATCAGCTTTGTCACGTAAGGCTTCTGCTTTTTCAATATCCAAGATAGCAAAGTCAACGCTATACTTTTCTTTATATGCACTGGCAAAACCTTCCCCGTATCGATTAAACAACAACACACCCTTTTCTGTTCCATACTGTGCGTTAAGCGTTGAAGATAAGTCATCCTTCCAGTCCCTAAGGGCGTCTATGATTTCGTTTTCGAGGTCTACAACATTAAACTCACCAGACCAATGCTCAGGCGTGTGCACAGTAAAATGAACCCTCGCAAACATTGATTCGCTAAACTCGATATTAAAATCAATATTATCGGCTTTTAACATTTCGCAAATAACTGCCGACATTTTCTTTCTAACATGGGTGTTGTAGCGATCTCTGGGCACATAAACCAAAATCGACACGAATTGACCGTATCCGTCACATCGAGCAAATAAGCGAATACGTTGGCGCTCTCTTAATTGCAAAACACCTAGTGCTAAAGCCAGCAACTCTTCATCATTGGCATGAAACAGCTCATCGCGTGGCAAACTTTCCAAGGTATTCATTAATGCTCTGCCGCTGTAACTATCTAGCTTATAGCGTGAGTTTTTAAATACCTTTTGTACTTTTTTGCGTATTAACGGTACTTGATTGATGGGTAGTTTATAGCCCTTAGACGTATACAGACCTAAAAAGCGGTATTCACCAATAACTTGTCCATTTTTATCAAACTTTTTAACACCAATATAGTCCATATAAGCTGCGCGCTGAACTATCGATTTGGTCGTGGCTTTGGTGACAATCAATGGGCAGGGCTCGCTCATAAAATCACAGGTTTTATTGGTGATAGGTATCACATCGATGGTTGGAATTGTCGCCAGCTCATCCCTCAAAATACCGCGACCAGAACCAGCCAGTATCTTAAAGCCATCCAGTTTTTTTGTTTTGACCAACTCATATTCCCTACAGCCTAGGAATATAAAATTATCTTGCGCTATCCATTGTAAAAATTCTGCTGCTTCTGCTAGGTCTTGGCCTTCATCCTTACACGGGTAATCAATTAAAGCGCTCGCTGCCTGAGAGAGTTTTTCGAGACTGTACGACCAATCTTCATTAACCGCTTCACAATGTTGCAGTACCTTATGGACCTCCGCTTGAATTAACGCCAACTCATTACTTTCAATCCCTTGACGATCAATTTCAAGACGAATAAAGGCCTCTTTTGTAACCTTAGCTTTAGGTTTCGGCTGTGTTAGTGCGCCCGATTTATCTCGGCACACATCAATGATAGGGTGTACAACAAAATGACAGGTAAGCCCCCGTTGATTTAAGTTCATCGTCAAAGAGTTAATTAAGTAAGGCCTATCAGCTGCAACAATTTCAATTACGCTAAAGTCTGACGCCCACCCATCGGTGTTAGTTTCTGGGTTATAAACCTTAACCTTAAACCCCTTCTTATGCGTCTGTGCTAGTTGCCAATGTGCTACTGCTGAACCTACCAAGTCTTCTGCTGTTCGTTCTAGTAAATCTTGTAGAGCCACTTCACTGTAGTACTCGTGGATAAAAGCATCGATCAACGTTGCTTTTTTGCTATCAAATCCAACGAAAACCAACTTACTTAATTTTGTAAATAATTGCTTTTTTTGCTTTACTTCAATCTTCATTGCGGAGCTCTCCAAGTTGACTCTATGTAAAATAGTATAGGAGAGATTCTATTTTTTGCTTGAATGTAATAAACAGCTAAAATAACGCTGCTTTAAAGGCCTAATTACCACAGCCAAGACCCATTTCTTACTCATAACAGCCCTGACCCAAGTCTAGATTATTAAATAAAATCCAAGCCCTCCGACACCCTATGTACTGCCATTACATGACTGAATTTTGATGACTACCTGGGAGTGAGGTTTTTCCTTATGCATTAACATCAATAACCACCCTGCCACGAATTTTACCTGCAATTATTTGTTGCGCTAATTCTGGCACCTTAGACATCGGTTCAACGCGACTAATGGCCATTATTTTATCCTTGGGTAAATCGACATCAAGTCGACGCCACGCCTCTTCTCGCAAAGCCATACTGGCCATAACAGAGTCAATACCCGCTAAAATCACACCGCGTAAAATAAAAGGGAACACCGAGCTTGGCAGATCAATACCCCCGGCTAAACCGCACATGGCAACACAACCGTTGCGTTTAGTTTGGGCGATAACATTCGCTAAGGTGTCAGAGCCCACTGAGTCAATCGCAGCCGCCCAGCGTTCTTCTGCTAACGGCGGACCTTTTTCTGCTAACGATTGCCGTTCAATAAAGCCTTGAGCACCCAATTGTTTGAGGTATCCGTGTGTGTCTGGACGACCTGTTGAAGCCACAACCTGATAGCCTAAATTGGCTAATAAGGCGATAGAAACTGAGCCCACGCCACCGGCAGCGCCAGTAACAAGCACCTCACCATCCATTGGTGTAACGCCTTGCCTCTCGAGCATTAGTACTGACAGCATTGCTGTGTAGCCAGCCGTTCCTATTGCCATTGTTTCTTGCAAGCTAAAACTCTCGGGGACTTTAAGCACAAAATCTGCGTTGACGCGCTGCATTTGACTGTAACCGCCCCAGTGCTGCTCACTCAAACCATACCCATTCACCAACACCGAATCACCCGGTACAAATTTTGTCGACCGTGACGCCACAACCGTACCTGCTAAATCGATGCCACAAACCATGGGCAAGCGCTTGCAGATGTCTCTTGTGCCCGTTACTGCCAAGCCATCTTTGTAGTTAAGCGACGAGTAAGACACCGCAATTAAGACGTCTTCATCGGGTAGGTCATTAAGTGTTAATTGCTGTAATTGCCCCACCGTTTTACCAGCAACATCGTGTGCTACGATTGCATTGAATGAATTAGCCATTTTTTTCTCTCCAAAAATTTAAATTTAAAGTGTCGATAACAACCCTTTTAACTTGCCCACATAGCCCCCCAACGTTACCATAATTTTTTAACTTAGAACGAACATCAGTTTGAAAAAAAAAACTTATTTAGCCACTTTCCTTATCTGCTTACTGAGCCTCCCTGTGAGTGCTAATAACGCCTTACGCCTAGCGACTACAACTAGCACCGAAAATTCGGGCTTATTGGCCGTGTTGCTGCCTGCGTTTACTCAACAAACGGGCATTGTGGTCAATGTGATTGCTGTCGGGACGGGCAAGGCCTTACAGCTTGCAAAAAATGGTGACGCCGATGTTGTGATGGTGCACGCCAGGCAAGCAGAAAACGTCTTTATCGCCGAAGGCTTTGGCGTTAATCGTCGGGACGTGATGGAAAACGACTTTGTTTTAGTCGGGCCAGCCCATGACCCCGCCGGGGTCAAAGGCACTAATAGCAGTCGCAACGTCTTCAAAAAAATCGCACTCACTAAATCAACCTTTATTTCCCGTGGAGATCATTCCGGCACCCACCAAAAAGAGTTGGTTATTTGGAAGCACGCCACCATTCGCCCTAATGGGAGGTGGTACAAAGAAGCGGGACAAGGCATGGGGAATGTTCTATTAATGGCCAATGAACTGGGCGCTTATACATTGACTGATCGTGGCACTTGGCTCGCGTATCAGGACAAGCTGTCCTTAGCCTTGTTACACAGTGGCGGCGTGCTGTTAAAAAACCCTTACGGTATAATCGCTGTTAACCCTGCTTTACATAAAGATATTCAATACCTTAAAGCCATGTCGTTGATCGCTTGGCTGACCTCACCGGCGGGACAAAGCTTAATCGATGCCTACGAAAAAAAGGGGCAGCGATTATTTTTCCCCACCGCCATTAAAGACGTGGTGGCTAATGAATGATATCCAGCAAGCCAGTGTAGCCGCCTTCGAATTATTACTTAGCGGCGACCAAACAACATGGGAAATCATTTCACTGTCGTTTTCGGTTTCCTTGTCGGCTATTGCTATCGCAAGCCCTCTAGCGTTGATCCTCGCTTTCTTTCTCGCTTTCTTTCAATTCCCGCTAAGGCGTGCGTTGATTGCCTTATTTAACACGTTTATGTCCGTACCCGCCGTGGTGATCGGGCTAACCCTCTACTTGTTATTGTCACGCAGCGGCCCACTCGGTGAACTAAAGCTGTTATTTACCGACAAGGCGATGATTATTGGTCAAATATTACTCAGTTTTCCGCTACTGGTTGCAATGGCACACGCCGCTTTTCAAGCCGCTGATAGGCGCGCATGGGAAACCGCCATAACCTTGGGCGCAAAACCGTGGCGTGCATTTTTCACCTTAATGTTTGAAGTTCGATTCGGCTTAATCGCCGCTGTAGTGGCTGGATTTGGCCGCGTGATCGCAGAGATCGGCTGCTCGATGATGGTGGGCGGTAATATTTTGCACGCCACACGCAATATTCCAACTGCCATCGCCTTAGAAACGAGCAAGGGTGAGTTTGCACAAGGTATCGCCTTGGGCATCATGTTACTTATCATGTCCCTGAGCTTGAACGCGGGGGTTTCACTCTTTCAAGGCAAAGGCGAGTTGCGCGCATGAGCGATTTAATTGACTACCACGGTATAAAAATAAGCCTATCGGGCAAGCTGATTTTAGACATTGACCATTTAGCCGTCAAAGCGCACCAATGCACCTTAGTGACGGGGCAAAATGGTTCCGGTAAAACCACCTTGTTTAAAATTATGAGCGGCCTATTACGGCCCGACTCAATTCAAGTCGACTACCAGGGTCGACAGATGAACTGGAAACAAGCCAAACCAGTCTTACAACGCGATATTATCTATTTGCATCAACAACCTTATTTATTTGATGCTAGCGTTGCCGATAATGTCGCTTATGGTTTATATCGCCGTGGCGAAAGTAAAAACAGCGTACAAAAAAAAGTATTTCAGGCCTTAGACTGGGCTAATTTGTCACACCTTGCACAACGTCATGCAAAACACTTATCTGGGGGCGAAAAACAACGAGTTGCACTGACCCGGGCACGCATTTTAGCCCCTAGTTTACTGCTACTCGACGAACCCACTGCGAGCATGGACAACGAGGCCAAGCAACAAACCGCTTACTTATTACAGCGTTTAAAAGAAGAAGGTGTCTGTGTTGTCATAAGTAGCCACGAATCGCACACCGTTGATCACCTAGCCGACCACCATTTATGCATTGAGCACGGTAAAATAACGGCCCTTGAACCCGTAAAACAGTCAGCTAAGGTCACCGTTTTAAACCACGTTAAAAATACGTTATCACATGACTAAACTAACTACCCAAAGCAGTTGCGATGATGAAAATGAGCGGGGTACGTTAAGCGTCCAGCACGCCTTACAAACCATGCTAGACAGTCTGGTTGAAAAAACCGGCAGCCAAACGCTCCCTATAACTGACGCCGTAGACAGGGTATTGGCTCAACCAATTATCGCTACTATCAACGTGCCATCACATTGTAATGCTGCGGTCGATGGTTACGCGCTCATGCACACAGATTTACCGCCTATCGGTCAGCTCGCTGAGCTAACTATCGTTGGCCGGATTGTCGCAGGGCATCCGTATACAGGGGGTCTAAAAAAGGGCGAATGCATTCAAATCATGACGGGGGCACAAATGCCCGACCATGCCGATACCGTCATCATGCAAGAACAGGTTGAAATCTGCAGCACCACTATCCGAATTGACGCACGGCATAGCGCCGGACAAAACGTGCGCCAAGCCGGTGAAGATATACAGCTCGGGCAAACCGTACTAGCCTCAGGCATTAAGTTAACACCACCGCAAATCGGTTTGATTGCCTCACTCGGTATCGCTGAGGTTAGCGTCAAGCTACCGTTGGTTGCTGCCATTTTTTCCACTGGCGATGAGGTGCTCAATATTGCTGATTCACCCAAAAACGGCTGCATATACGACAGTAACCGATACAGCCTGCTCGCGGCATTAAAGAAATGCGGCTGCCAGGTACTGGATATGGGTATTATCCCTGATGATGCGCAAAAATTACGCGCCGCGTTTCAACTCGCTGCGAAGAATGCGGATGTTATTTTTACCTCTGGTGGTGTCTCGGTTGGGGCGGCCGATTATACCAAACAAGTCTTGGCTGACCTTGGGTCTATCAACTTTTGGAAAGTGGCGATGAAACCCGGTCGACCACTCGCTTTTGGCCAGATAGGTGATGCGGTTTTTTTCGGTCTCCCAGGCAACCCTGTCGCCGTGATGGTTACTTTTTATCAGTTTGCCCTGCCTTGTTTAGCAAAAATTCTTGGCCTAAAGCAACCACTAGTTAACCCGATTATAAAAGTACGCTGTAGTTCTTCAATTCGCAAACTACCCGGGCGTACCGAATTTCAACGCGGCGTACTTAGTCAAAGCCACACCGGTGAATGGTCGATTTGTACAACCGGCCAGCAGGGATCAGGCATCTTGCGCTCAATGAGTGAAGCCAATGCGTTTATCATTCTTGAACACGAGCGAGGTGCAGTCAAACAAGGAGAGTGGGTTAATGTACAAGCATTTGCAGGATTATTCTAATTGACACTTAACTGATAGTATTTTCTTACTTATCAACTATAGTTAATGATTAATGGAATTACTAAACGATATAAAGCCGCTGATGGACATAGCTGACGAGCTTGATATTTATCGCTTTTCCTTAAGTTGCACTAACAACTTAGTTTGGCTTTGGGATCTACCATCTGGTCATATTGACTGGTTTGGTGACCCTACCAGCACCTTAGGCGCCTGCGATGAAAATGAACTGACAACCATTCACTATTGGCAATCACTCGTCCATCCCGCCGATTTAACCTTAATGGCACAGAAAAATCGGGCCCTTATTCTAGGCCAACTTGAAACCGCCGAACATACGTACCGTATAAAAAACAACAAGGGCAAGTGGGTCTGGCACCACACCTTAGGGCGTGTTTTTAAACGTGACAAGCAAGGCAAGGTTTTGTCGATTGTATTTTTTAGTTCTTTTGCTAATAAACAAAATAAACTGGAGAAACAACTCAATCTATCAAATCAACGGCTTAATGAAGCCTTTAGTGGGACCTTCGATACGGTCTGGGATTGGAATTTGGATAACGACATTATCGACGTTTCAAATAATTGGAAAAAAGCCTTAGGTTTAGACACCGAACAAAGTATCTTATTAAGAAAAGTATGGAACCCACTGATTCATCCTGAGGATCAACAGCACGCCAGAGATAGCGTGGTTTCTTTGTTAAAAGGTGAATTTGAGTTTTTTAAATTTTGAGTGCCGAATTCGTGTCGCTGACGGCGACTATTACTGGATTTTAGTGCGCGGACATGTATCTGAAAAAACCGCGGCAGGTCGAATCAAACGAATCATCGGTGTACTTACCAACATCGACCGATTAAAAAAGAAAGAAGAAGATCTACGACAACGTGACGAGCAAATCGGGCTTACTATGATCAGTATAGGAAACAGCCTGGTCGAATATGATTTGGCCAAAAAAAAGGTGAGTTACCGTACCTATTCACTAGCCGATAATCAAGTAACGTCAGAGGTATCTTGCAATAGGATGTTGCCCCACCCCACCACGGTCCATGATAAAGATTACAAAAATTATCAGGCTTTTATTGAGGCTTTTGACCAACCATCACCCGCCTTAAAAGAAGCCAAATGGCGATCTAAATTATTTGGCAATGAATACCGATGGTACCACACCAAAGGCCATGTAGTAGAACGAGATAACAAAGGCCACGCCCTTAAAGTAGTTGGAATTCGACAAGACATACACGAGACCTACGCCACGAGTCTAAAAAGAGACTCAGATCGAGAAAGGGAATTTATCGCGTATGAAAACTCCATGCATTCGGTTTGGGAGTGGCACCCATTAACTGATTACGTTTTTCTCAGTGAACACATGATCGAGAAATTAACCTTTAATACTGACAACCCTGCATGGAGAGAAAATATAGGCAGTTGGTTAGGACTGATTCACCCCGATGATGTATCGGACTTTAAATACCAGCTAGAGCAGCAAGTATACAATTCTAGTCGAAACGTTAGCCTAACCCACCGTTTGCAAATTAAAAACCAAGAGTGGATCTGGGTTAAAGTGGAAGGCAGGGTCGTTAAACGGGATAAAAAGAACCGACCTACTCGAGTGATCGGAACCATTATCGAGATAACAGACCTTAAACATGCACAATTAGCCCTGGCCCAAGAAAAAGAACGTGCAGAAACCACCTTAGAATCTATTAATGACGCCGTTATAACTACGGATGATTCGTCCATCATCACCACTGTTAATTATATAACCAGTCGCTTATTATCCTTAAAGCCTTCACAAGTAATTGGTAAGCGTTTAAATGAAATTTGCACTATTCAAGAAGAAGATAGTAACGAAAGCTCGCTCGACTTAAGCCAACTTAGCTTACAATCCGACACCGCCTTCAATTTGGCTAAGCTAAAACTAACGAACGCGGCTGGTGAACAGTTTAACGTAGAATGTTCTGTGTCACCTATACAGTACGACGGACTAAATCCTATTGGTACCGTCATGGTAATTCGAGACGTTACCGTCTCTCGTAAGTTATCGTTAGAAATTGAACACCGCGCACAACACGATCATTTAACTGGAATCTATAATCGGCACGCTTTTGAAACAGCACTGGCCAATAGCGTTCAAACAGAAGCCTTTGAACATATCCTCTGCTACATTGATTTAGATCAATTTAAAATAGTGAACGATACTTGCGGCCACTTAGCAGGCGACGAATTACTCAGACAATTATCAGCCGAGCTAGCTAAAAATATTCGCACAACGGATGTATTTGCAAGGCTAGGTGGCGATGAGTTCGGGATTTTGATGCAACACTGTGACATTAAAAATGCCACTAAAATTGCCAGGAAAATCAAAAAAACCGTTTCAGAGTACACCTTTCATTGGGAAGATAAAACATTTAAATTAGGAGCTTCCATCGGTTTAGCCATCATTAATCCCATTACATCACCAACACTCGCTATGCAACACGCTGACAGCGCGTGCTTTTTAGCTAAGGAACAAGGGCGCAATAGAGTTTACGTGTACAATGCCGAAGACGATCATAGCATTTCAAGCCATGGACAGATGAGCTGGGTCCCGCGCTTACACAAAGCCTTAAGTGAAGATAGTTTTGAACTGTTCGTGCAAGAGATCGTCGATCTACAAGCACCTAATTTAGCTGCTTCTCATTTCGAGATACTGATCCGCTTGAATGAAGGAGGAGAAGTAATCCCACCTAGCGCTTTTCTACCCGCCGCCGAGCGCTATAACCTCTCCAGCCAAATTGACCAGTGGGTGATAGCAACCACGCTAGCCCTTCTCAGCGCTCACCCTGATAAATTAGGGCCTAATGACCTATTTAATATCAACCTATCAGCTACTAGCCTGACCGAACCAAATTTTCTTAACTTCGTTCAAACTAGTTTCACATCAAGTCATGTTGCACCGGTACATATTTGCTTTGAAATTACTGAAACGGCTGCCATTACTAATTTGACAGCCGCTAACACCTTTATCAAGGAATTAAAGAACATGGGGTGTCAGTTCGCATTGGACGACTTTGGCAGCGGTTTATCGTCATTTGGCTACCTTAAAAACTTTCCCGTTGATTTTTTAAAAATCGACGGTTCTTTCGTCAAAGACATTTTAGACGACCCTATCGACGCCGCCATGGTGAAATCCATTAACGAAATAGGTCATATTATGGGCAAAAAAACAGTCGCTGAATGGGTAGAAAACCAAAAAATTGCCGATGTTTTAACCGCTATTGGAATCGATTACGGTCAGGGTTATCATTTTGATAAACCGTCAACCTTAGTCGATATGTTAAAAAACCGTCGCCTGTCTGATTAAGGCTTAACAATAAGCTGGCTTGGGTGCCTGACAAGCAAAGACCACACATTCTGACGTTTTTTAACCCAAGTCCTTACTTCAATATCTTTCCCTTGATAGTGCTCTAGCGCTGGAAAATACTTTATGTTTGAACGATATACCCAGATATACGTAGAGGGCGCCAACCATAGCTTAGCACCCGATTTGAACAGCTCTATTTCTTGTATTGTTCCACTAATACGTTGCCAGTGGCCCTTCGCCTTGGTCCCCAAGGTGCTAACAGCGTTTGGTTGATAGTCCGCCATCCCCCAAAGTCCTATGCCAGCCGCTTCAGCATTTTTTTGCGCCCTGGTTAATGAACTCAGGTGCTTTAAGTTTGGCGGATGCACACTCAACACAGCCAAGCCCTCTTGCAGCATCATTGCATTTACATGAACCCCATTAAGCAAAAAAACAAACGCAAGAGTCCGCCCGTATTTATCCTTTTTTTCGACGTCATACTCTAGATAAACCCGTTGATTTAACAGCTGGTCGGTTAGTTTTCTTTTTGCTAACCGAGCACCAGGTTCAGCCAGCCTACCTTTACCTGCCATCTCAGGGGTATTAATACTTAATAAGCGAACTGTTCGCCCATCGTTTAACACTACCGTATCGCCATCAATCACCTTAACCACCTGTTTGATCGGCTTAGCATCAACGTCGTAAAAAAAGGCAACACAAATGACTAGCAGACACGCCTTTATTAGCGCCACCGTACAAGCAAAGCGTGTTCGTTGACAATTTAATACACTTTTATAGCTATCCGCTGGCATCATTTAGTATCCATTAGCTTATAATTAACTATAGTATTACCCTGAAAACTTATTTATTCACGATTCATCATAACAGGCAGGTTCATTTTGTACGTAGGCATCCAAACAAGGCTTGATAAACTAAAAGCCCTTAAGCAAGACCACCTTCTAACAGGTGGCTTAAAAGGCCTTGAAAAAGAGAGTTTACGTGTTAATACACAAGGTAAAATTGCTCAAACGCCGCACCCCCTTGCTCTAGGGTCAGCGTTAACTAACCCGTATATCACCACTGACTATTCAGAGGCCTTACTCGAATTTATTACCCCACCGTTTAGCGATACCCAAGACACCCTGAATTTTATGGAGTCGATTCACGCATACACCTACCGACACCTAAAGGACGAAATGTTATGGGGTACTAGCATGCCTTGTATTGTCGACGGTGATATGAGCATCCCTATTGCTGACTACGGTAATTCCAATATCGGCAAGATGAAACACATTTATCGCATTGGTTTATGGCACCGTTACGGTAGAAGTATGCAGGCCATCGCAGGCATTCATTTTAACTATTCATTGGCCGATGATTTTTGGCCTGTTTATCAAAAAATTGAAGATAATACAGCCCAAAGTCAGGATTTTATTTCACAGTCTTATATGGATATGACCCGTAACATCCACCGCTATGGCTGGATTATTCTGTATTTATTCGGTGCTTCTCCAGCAATATGTAAATCTTTTTTAAAAGGCCGCACCCATACCTTTGAAGCGTTTGATGCAGGGACCTTGTTTAAACCCTATGCCACCTCACTCAGAATGAGCGATATCGGCTACAAAAACGACAGCCAATCGGACATTAATATTTCGTATAACAATCTTGATGCTTATGTTGCTCGTCTGCTAGCAGCAACTCAAACACCGTATGCTGATTACCAGCGTTTTGGTGTTAAAGACAACGAGGGGAACTACCAACAACTCAACGACAACATACTACAAATAGAAAACGAGTATTACAGCAACGTACGCCCTAAACAGGTAGCCAAATCCGGCGAACGCCCCAGCGAGGCATTAAAAAACCGCGGGGTACGCTACGTTGAATTACGATCCGTTGATTTAAGTCCATTTGACCCCGCAGGCGTTAGTGAAACGCAATTGTATTTTCTTGAAGCTTTTATGATTTTTTGCCTGTTGGCCGATAGCCCAACCATGTCGCCAACAGAAAAAACCTGCGTCGATAAAAACCTAACCCTGGTCGCTTCGGAAGGAAGAAAACCCGGTTTATTATTACAAAAAAATGGTCAAGCCATTGACTTGACTAGTTGGGGCTTAGAGCTATGCCAGGCGATGACCGAGTTATGCCAAACACTGGATGCCGACAATAAAGATAAACCCTATAGTTCATCTTTGAATGAGCAAATAGCCAAATTTAATGATGTAAAACTCACGCCCTCTGCCATCGTTCTACAATCCATGTCGCAACAGCAACTGCCTTTTTTTAAATTTGCCATGAGTCAATCAAAACGGCATCTTGAGTATTTTAAAAGCAAGCCTCTGGACCCATCTGAAATGCAGACTTTCGAGTTAGCCAGCGCCACCTCCCTTGAACAACAACGAAAAATCGAACAGACAGATACAGTATCGTTTGAACGTTTTTTACAACACTATTTTTCAACTGACAAAGTCAGCACGTCCTAACGCTTTGATATGCCTAGGTCAGCTAAGATTTTAAGCCCCTTATTGAAACGTATTGGGCTAATTCTTGCCAATTACCTTAATCAGCCCGTTAAACATTATTTACACTTCAGCCTAGAAGACACACCTACTTTAAAAAAACACTTACGCCCGGGTGATATCTTATTAATCGAAGGCAATCGACGTATCAGTACGGCAATTAAATATTTAACGCAATCCACTTGGTCTCACGCTGCCTTATATGTCGGCGATATTAAAGACCCTGTTTCTGAAGCGCTTATACAACACCAACTGATTGAGGCCGATCTTGTAGACGGCGTTATTAATGTGCCGATCGATAAATACAGTGATACTAACACACGAATTTGTAGACCTGTTGGCTTAAACGCTAACGAACAACAGGCACTCGTAGACTTTATGGTTAACAGTATTGGTAAGCAATACGATCACAAAAATATCATAGATTTACTCCGCTACCTATTCCCTACACCGCCGGTACCGAGTTATTTCAGACGACATATGTTGACCCTTGGGAGCGGCGACCCCACTCGGGCCATTTGCTCAACATTAATTGCAGAGGCTTACCAGTCTATCGCTTACCCCATTTTCCCCGACACAACGCCCCAAACAAATAAGCGCAAAGGCCCGTTTAAAAAACGGCATCATTCTCTATTTGTACCCAGGGATTTTGATATTTCTCCCTTTTTTAATATTATCAAACCTGAAATTATTGCCCACTTTGATCACCGTAAACTTACTTGGGTTAATAAACCCTCAACTTGATTAGGGCAAATGTAAACACCATTCATTCTATCGTTATCCTATTTTATACTGATTGACAGTCGACAATTTTGCTACACTTTGGCTACTACAAAAGCTGGAAAGCGCATGGATATCCAATCATTACAAACTGAGCTAAACGACAAACACCCAAAAGAAATTCTCAAGTCTATTTACGCTACAGGTGGTGATATTGCTATTTCATTTAGTGGCGCAGAAGATGTTATTTTGATCGATATGGCCTGTAAATTGGGTATTAAACCCCGCGTTTTCACCCTTGATACGGGGCGTTTACACCCTGAAACGTACCGTTTTATGCAAACGGTTATGGACCACTATCAAATTAAAATCAACGTTCTCGTTCCTGATCCGATACAACTACAACAATTTACTGATACAAAGGGGCTCTTCAGCTTTTACACCGATGGACACAAAGAATGCTGTGATATTAGAAAGGTTGCTCCGCTTAAAAAGTTTTTAGCCGGTCTTTCGACATGGGTGACTGGGCAACGTCGGGATCAAAGTAGCGCTACAAGGCATAGTTTAAATGTGGTTGAAAGTGACACGCATTTCAGTGGGCCTAATAAAGACCTGATTAAATACAACCCCTTATGCCATTGGTCTTCGGAACAAGTCTGGACTTACATCCAGGCCTTAGATGTGCCTTTTAACCCACTTCACCAGCAAGGCTTTATTAGCATCGGTTGCGAACCTTGTACGCGTGCTACCTTACCGCATCAGGATCCGAGAGAAGGTCGTTGGTGGTGGGAAGAGGAAACCCTCAAGGAATGCGGCTTACACGCTAAGCCTCCCACTAAACCCTAATATTCACTCATCTATATAAATTAAAAATACGGCAAACTAATGTCGTCAAATAAATGGTCAATGGCGTCTTGCTCTTTTAGTTCCATAGCCTTGTTTATGATGTCTTTCGTCAAATGTGGCGCAAAACGTTGCATAAAGTCATACATATAGCCGCGTAAGAAGGTATCTTTCCGTATACCAATTTTAGTAACGCTTTGTCCAAATAAATGCCCGGCATCTAAGGCCACTAAATCACTGTCTAATTTTTTGTCATACGCCATTCTGGCTACAATTCCAACGCCTAGTCCTAGTCTTACGTAAGTTTTAATGACATCAGCATCAACTGCTGTCAAGGCAACATCCGGGTTTAAATTAGCTGAGGCAAAGGCATCATCTAATTTTGAACGTCCGGTAAATCCAAAGACGTATGTAATTAACGGGTGAACAGCTAAATCTGCCAGCGTTAATTCTTTTAAACGTGTGAGCGGGTGCCCGCTAGGAACCAAAACACACCGATCCCATGAATAGCAGGGTAACATCACCAAGTTATCGAATAATTCGATTGCTTCGGTCGCTATCGCTATATCCACTTTACCTTGGGACACCATTTCTGATATTTGGATGGGCGTGCCCTGTTGGATGTCCAAAGCGACCTCTGGCTTATCGTGCATAAATCCTTTGATCACTTCAGGTAAGGCATACCGTGCTTGTGTATGTGTCGTTGCTATAGATAAGGTGCCTTTGCTCTCATCACGAAACTCTTTGGCAATATTTTTGATGTTTTCTACTTGCAGTAGCATTTCACCCGCGATCGCTATAATTTTCTTTCCAGCTGGGGTCATAGCCGTCAAATGCTTACCATTACGGGTAAACACAGGAATGCCTAATTCGTCTTCTAAAATACGAATTTGTTTACTTATACCGGGTTGAGAGGTATATATATGTTCAGCCGTAGCCGACACATTCAAGTTGTTCTTGGATACTTCCCAAATATAGCGCAGTTGTTGTAATTTCATAGCTCATTATTAGATTAAGTTATAAAGATAGAAATATATATTGCTTTTTATTATAAGCGTTTTGCTCTATATTTCAAGTCCTTCTGTCTTTCAGGCCTTATTTTGGATTTTCTTTATATAATATCAGGCGCCATTGTGGGCTTTATTGTTGGCTTAACTGGCGTAGGCGGCGGCTCACTTATGACACCTCTGCTGGTACTTGGTTTCAATATACCACCCAGCATCGCCGTTGGTACGGATTTATTATACGCTGCAATAACAAAGTCGAGCGGCATCTTTACCCACCACCGACTTAAAAATATCCAATGGTCTATCGTTAAACAACTATGTTTGGGCAGCATTCCTGGTTCAATCACCTGTATTGTTGCTATTAAGTATTTCAACATAACAACTGAAACGTTCGACAGTATCATATCGATTACGCTCGGTTTTATGCTTATTTTGACCTCTGCTGTCATTGTATTTAAGGACACTCTGGCGCAACTGTTTAAACAAAGAACCCACTACCACCCCAAGCAAGCTGCGATTATCCTTATCGGCGCTATACTAGGGGTGTTAGTCACGCTATCTTCTGTCGGCGCAGGCGCAATTGGTGGTGCATTATTACTGCTGTTGTACCCTACACTTAAAACCCGATCCATCGTTGGTACTGATATAGCGCATGCAGTGCCCTTAACCGCCATTGCCGGACTGGGTCACCTGCAACTTGGGCACGTAGATTTCAACCTCTTATTAAGCCTATTAATTGGCTCAATTCCGGCTATTTACCTCGGCACACAAGTGGGCGAAAAACTGCCAGAAAAGTTTCTAAAGTATTTAGTCGCCACTATTCTTTTGCTTATTGGCGTTAAGTTCGCCATCTAAATTAAGCCGTAAACACCGATGTATCTAGTGGGCTTTTGTCGTGCAGATCAGAGGCTGAAATTTTTATAACATTCTCAGACTTAACCGATTGTTTAGCCGGAGCCACACAAATTAAACCCGAAGAAATAATCGAATCAATAACACTCTGCGTGCTATTTCGTTGATTCAAAAAAACACAATTAAGGCCGCTTTCAAACAACTGTAATTTTAATCCCGTTAAATCCTCATTGTTAAACGGACCAATTAATTGAATAAGTCCTGCTGTATGGCCATAACGGGATAGATAATTAGCGGCTGTTAATGTTTGATTAACTGTATTTTCTTCACTCAGTCTTGAGATCATGCCACAACCAACGGTCGCATTGCTTAGTCGGTCGATAATAATGAATGAACCGGTGTTTTTATTTTTTTCGTACGCATCAAAACACAACTCAGAGTTAAACCGCAGTTGGCAGTGTGCAATCTGATTAAGACTTAAACTACGCCCTGCCGGTAGTAACTCAAGGTTATTGATATCTACAATATTATCGATACAAGAGACCTGACCCGTTACATTACGTGTCATATGTTTAAAGTCATACAATTTACCCGTATCCATGCCCTGTTCTGACATCCAAACGATTGTTGCAGCAAGCTCTCTGCCTGTCTGAGGTACGTTTTCTTGGTAAACAATAAGATCACCGCGACTGATATCAATCTCGTCCTCAATCGTCACTGTCACCGCCATAGGGGCCTGCGCAGTTTGAATTGTTTGCTTGCCGGAGATAATAGATTTAATTTTACTAACTTGCATCGACGGATACGCAACAATCGCTTCCCCAACCCTTAGTTCACCCGACACAATTGAACCGCTATAACCCCTGAAATCTAAATTAGGCCGATTGACTATCTGAACTGGAAAGCGCATATCGGTTGAAGGTTTATCCCCTGTAATCTGGAGATTTTCCAATAATGACATCAAGGTCTCACCGCTGTACCACGGCATCTCCGTGCTTTTATGCACAACGTTATCACCGTCAAGTGCTGATAATGGGATAAAGTGAGAATGAGATAAGGTTAATCGTTTTGATAAATCGCGAAAATCCTTACAAATCGCGTTAAAAACTGTTTCGTCATAGTTAACCAAGTCCATTTTGTTAACGGCAACAATCACGTGTTTAATGCCCAGTAAAGAGGCAATGAAACTATGTCTTTTGGTTTGCTGTTTAACACCACTTCGCGCATCGATCAAGATAATAGCCAGATCGCAATTTGAGGCACCCGTGACCATATTACGTGTGTACTGTTCGTGGCCTGGTGTATCAGCGATAATAAACTTACGTTGTGTTGTAGAAAAATATCGGTACGCAACATCTATGGTAATGCCTTGCTCGCGTTCGGCTTGCAGACCATCGACTAATAAGGCTAGGTCCACCTTATCGCCGGTTGTGCCCGACTTACTACTGGCCGCAGAAACAGCAGCCAATTGATCCTCATAAATCAACTTTGAATCATGTAATAAACGGCCTATTAAAGTGCTTTTACCATCGTCAACACTACCGCAGGTCAACAAACGTAACAGTTCTTTTTGTTCATGTTGTTTCAGGTAAGCATTGATATCACTTTTAACTAAGTCAGCTTGATGTGTCATTAGAAGTACCCCTCACGTTTCTTATCTTCCATTGAGCCTGCTTGGTCATGGTCAATCAATCTCCCTTGTCGTTCAGAACTAGTTGCTAATAGCATTTCTTGGATAATCTCAGGTAGGGTTGTTGCTTCAGATTCAACAGCGCCTGTTAATGGGTAGCAGCCTAATGTTCTAAATCGAACACTCTTCATATGTATTCGTTCATTCTTTTTAAGTACTAACCGATCGTCATCGACCATAATTAATGTACCGTCACGCTCAACCACAGGTCTTTTCTTGGCTAAATAAAGGGGGACAATTGGAATGTTTTGTAAATAGATATATTGCCAAACATCCAGCTCAGTCCAGTTTGATAGGGGAAATACACGAATACTTTCACCTTTATGAATACGTCCATTGTAGAGGTGCCACAGTTCAGGTCGTTGATTTTTAGGATCCCAACGATGGTTGGCATCACGAAAAGAATAAATACGTTCTTTTGCTCGGGATTTTTCTTCATCACGCCGCGCACCACCAAACGCAGCATCAAATTGATACTTATCCAACGCTTGTTTAAGCGCATCAGTTTTCATAATATCTGTATATTTCTTACTCCCATGGCTAAATGGGTTGATGTTATCTTTGATGCCCTGTTGATTTGAATAACTGATCAAATCTAATCCAAGCTTTTTAACGTGCTGATCGCGAAACTGAATCATCTCTTTAAACTTCCATGTCGTATCGACATGAAGCAATGGAAAAGGTAATTTACCGGGATAAAAAGCCTTCATTGCCAAATGTAGCATCACCGCTGAATCCTTACCAATGGAGTACAACATCACAGGGTTTTCAAATTCGGCAGCGACTTCACGAATAATATAAATACTTTCAGCTTCTAATTGTTCTAAATGGGTTGACATAAAATAATTTTCTTATAACTTATTGATATATTGAATTGATATTGACCTAGCATTTAATTATATATAATATGCACCTAAATAAAAACAACTGTTTTATAAATAGCCTTGCGTAAAGCATAAAATGTTTATAATAGCTGCCATTAAACAAACGAATAGGAAACACTAATGACTTTTGTAGTAACCGAAGCGTGTATCAAATGTAAATACACTGATTGCGTGGATGTTTGCCCTGTAGATTGCTTTCACGAAGGACCTAATTTTTTAGTAATTGATCCGGATGAATGTATTGACTGCACTCTGTGTGAGCCTGAATGCCCTGTCGAAGCTATTTACTCAGAAGATGAACTACCCGAGGGTCAAGAAGCTTTTATTAAGCTTAACGCAGAACTTTCTCAAACATGGCCGGTCATAAGTGATGTAAAACCCGCGCCAGAAGATGCAGATGAATGGGCTAATAAGAGTGGTAAATTAGATCTACTTGAACAGTAGATACGCTTGTAAAACCTTCACATTATTAGCAGACAATAAAAAAGCCGGCTTAGCCGGCTTTTTTATTGTCTGTAGTAGAAGCTTTAAACGTTCTCAACTTCCTCAACAACCGTATCAACATCACGGTCGACTAACTCTACGTAGGCCATAGGCGCGGCATCGCCGGTCCTAAATCCACATTTTAGAATACGTGTGTAGCCACCTGGACGGGCTTTATAACGGCCAGCAAGGTTGTTAAACAATTTAGTAACGCTGTCTCTGTCCCTTAAACGTGCAAAAATTAAACGTCTTTTAGCAACAGAGTCTTCTTTTGAAGCCGTAATTAACGGTTCAATAAAGCGACGTAATTCTTTTGCTTTAGGAACTGTAGTACGAATAACTTCATGTTCTATCAATGAGTTGGCCATGTTTTTGAACATTGCCTTACGGTGACTGCTATTACGATTAAGCTGTCTTCCTGATTTACGGTGACGCATAGTTAAATCCTTATTTAATTTGAAGCAACAACCTTATCACTAGTAATTAAACTAGAAGGCGGCCAATTTTCAAGACGAATACCTAAAGACATACCCTTAGAAGCAAGTACATCCTTGATTTCTGTGAGTGATTTTTTACCTAAATTAGGGGCTTTCAGTAGTTCAACTTCAGTACGTTGAATCAAGTCACCAATATAAAAGATTTGTTCTGCTTTTAAACAATTAGCCGAACGAACAGTTAGTTCTAAGTCATCAACAGGACGAAGTAGAATAGGATCAAATTCAGGTTCTTTAGGTAACTCAGGCTCATCAACGATGTCTTTTAAATCAACGAAGACAGCAATGTGATGATGAAGAATGGTAGCCGCGGCGCGGATAGTTTCTTCAGGATCAATAGTGCCATTAGTTTCAAGCTCGATAACTAACTTATCAAGGTTGGTACGTTGTTCAACACGTGCCATATCCACGTTATAAGAAATACGTTTAATTGGACTAAAAGAAGCATCTAGTAGTAAAGTACCAATTGGTAAATCTTCATCTGCTTGAAGTCTAGACGCTGCAGTTTGATAGCCTGAACCGCGTTCTACTTTAATTGACATTGAAAGTTTACCTTTAGACGTCAAGTTAGCAATAACGATCTCAGGATTAATGATTTCAACATCATGATCTGTTTGAATATCAGCCGCAGTAACTTGACCAGCGCCAGATTTTTCAAGTTTTAAAATGGCTTCATCTTTAGCATTTAATACAACCGCTAAATTTTTCAAGTTAAGCATGATATCAATCACGTCTTCTTGAACACCATCAATGGTAGAGTACTCGTGTAACACGCCTTCAATTTTAATTTCTGTCACTGCACAACCAGAAATTGAAGACAAGAGAACACGTCTTAACGCATTGCCAAGTGTATGGCCGTAACCACGCTCCATAGGTTCAATGGTCACTTTGGAACAGGTAGGAGTAATTGATTGAACTCCCGTAACCTTAGGTTGTAAAAAACCTGAAAGTAAATTTTGCATTATATTTCCTCTTTAGATTACTTAGAGTAAAGCTCGACTACAAGATGTTCATTAATTTCTGCAGGTAAATCAGATCTTTCTGGCTTAAGCTTAAATACACCTTGCATTTTGGTAACATCCATTTCGATCCACTCTGGAATGCCACGTTGCTCAACAAATTCTAACGCTGATTTAATACGATTTTGATTCTTAGCACCGTCATTAACTTCAATTAAATCATCAACTTTAACTTGGTAAGACGGTATATTAATACGGATACCATTAACCTTAATACCATTATGTCGAACTAATTGTCTAGATTCAGAGCGTGAAGATGAAAAGCCCATGCGGTAAACAACATTATCCAACCGACACTCTAATAATTGAAGTAAGTTTTCACCTGTAGAACCTTTAATTCGAGCGGCTTCAGCATAATAACCACGGAACTGTTTCTCTAAAATGCCATACGTACGACGTAATTTTTGTTTTTCACGTAACTGTAAAGCATAATCAGACAAACGCGTACGACGTTGGCCATGCTGGCCTGGGGGGTACGCACGTTTTTCTATAGCGCACTTAGCGGTATAACATTTTTCGCCTTTTAAGAATAATTTTTCGCCATCACGACGACATAAACGACATTTTGAATCAGTATATTTAGCCATAGTATTTCCTGTTTACACGCGTCGTTTTTTAGGTGGACGACAACCATTATGTGGGATAGGAGTAACATCTTCGATAAATGTGATGTTAAATCCGCTGTTATTAAGTGCTCTAACGGCAGATTCACGACCTGGACCAGGACCTTTAATCTTAACCTCAAGGTTTTTCATGCCAAATTCTTTAACAACCTCACCCGCACGTTCTGCGGCTACTTGAGCAGCAAAAGGTGTACTTTTACGCGACCCTCTAAATCCTGAGCCGCCAGCGGTTGCCCAAGAAAGCGCATTACCTTTACGGTCTGTGATAGTGATAATAGTATTGTTAAAGGTAGCGTGAACATGAACAATGCCATCAACTACATTTTTTTTAACTTTCTTTTTACTACGACTTGGTTTAGCCATACTGCGAGTATCCTTTATTTATATCTTATTTTCTGATCGGTTTGCGTGGACCTTTACGCGTACGAGCATTGGTTTTAGTGCGTTGACCACGAACTGGTAAACTACGACGATGTCGGATACCACGAAAGCAGCCTAAATCTAGTAGACGTTTAATATTCATTGATACTTCACGTCTTAAATCACCTTCGATCACGTATTTGCCGACTTCAGTACGGACAAGTTCCAATTGATCTTCAGATAATTCTCTTACTTTTGTTGCTTTATCAATATCAACCGCCGTACAAATAGCTTTTGATCGAGTAGGACCAATGCCATAAATAGACGTTAATGCAATAACAATGTGCTTATTATCAGGTATGTTAATACCGGCAATACGTGCCATCAAATCTCTCCGTTATTTGGCCAGTAGAAAACCGGCAATTTTAATCTTTATTTAAACCAACTACAAGCTAAACTATTAGCCTTGGCGTTGTTTGTGGCGCCCGTCTTTACAAATAACCCGTATAACACGGTTACGCCTAACCACTTTACAATTACGACAAATCTTTTTTACTGATGCTCTTACTTTCATGACTAACTCCTAATGAACCTTAATTAAGTATTTTTAAGGTTCGCTTTTTTCATTAAACCTTCATATTGTTGTGACATTAGATGTGATTGCATTTGAGCAATAAAATCCATAACCACTACCACAATAATCAATAACGATGTACCACCAAAGTAAAACGGTACATTCCAATAAACAATTAAAAACTCAGGTAGCAAGCAAACCGTCGTAATATAAATTGCACCTAGCAGTGTTAGTTTCGTAACTACCGCATCAATGTATTTAGTCGTTTGCTCACCTGGACGTATACCAGGAATAAAAGCCCCTGACTTTTTTAAATTGTCCGACGTATCTCGTGAATTGAACACAAGAGCCGTATAAAAGAAGCAAAAGAAAATAATTGCCGTTGCATACAATAAAACGTAAATAGGTTGTCCCGGTGATAACATACTTGAGACGTCTTGCATCCAGCCCATACCTTCACTATTGCCAAACCAACCGGCAATTGTGGAAGGAAACAAAATTATACTAGACGCAAAAATTGGTGGAATCACACCTGCCATATTAAGTTTTAAGGGCAGAAAACTTGATTGTCCAGCCAGCATTTTATTACCTTGCTGACGTTTTGCATAGTTAATTTTAATCCGTCGTTGGGCACGCTCAACGAAAATAACAAATGCGGTAACACCAATGGCTAATACAAATAGCAAAATAACCATAATTGCGTTCATTTCACCTGTTCTAACTAATTCCAATGTACCACCAATCGCTGAGGGTAAACCTGCAACGATTCCCGCAAAGATAATGATTGAAATACCGTTACCAATGCCGCGCTCTGTAACTTGTTCACCGAGCCACATTAAAAACAACGTACCACATACCAAGGTAATAACCGCCGTAAACATGAAAGACATTCCAGGATTGAAAACAACTGGCAAGCCACCTGCTGATTGACCTTGAATTGCAGTAGCAACACCAATGGCCTGAAATGTTGCCAATACAACCGTGAAATAACGTGTGTATTGAGTAATCTTACGTTTACCAGATTCACCTTCTTTTTTCAGCTGTTCAAACTTAGGAACAACGGACGTCATTAGCTGAATAATAATTGACGCAGAAATATACGGCATAATACCTAGCGCGAAAATACTTAAGCGCTTTAAGGCACCACCGGAAAACATATTAAACATGTCTAATATTGTGCCGGCTTGTTGTTCGAACATTAATGCAAGTGCTTTTGGATCAATACCAGGCACAGGTACATGAGCACCGATTCTAAAGACAAACAAAGCCATCAGAACAAAAAATAAACGCTGACGTAGCTCCGGTAAATTCTTAAGTCCGCCCATACCACCAGCAGTTGATGACCCAATAGAAGACATAAATTATTCTACGCTACCACCAGCCGCTTCAATCGCTTTTACAGCACCAGAAGTGGCAAAGATACCTTTAAGTTTAACAGCTACTGAGATTTCGCCCGATAGAATAACCTTAACGCGTTTCGTATAAATAGGTACAGTTCCAGACTCAATGAGTCTATCAACAGTAATCTCTTCCGCAGCAAGACTCGTTAATTCACTTAATCTTACTTCAGCACTCAGGCGTTTTTTAGCCGAGTTAAAACCTACTTTAGGCAAGCGGCGTTGAATAGGCATTTGCCCACCTTCAAAACCCACTTTATGAAAACCACCAGAACGAGACTTTTGTCCTTTATGTCCACGTCCACATGTTTTACCGAAACCTGAACCGATACCGCGTCCAACTCGTTTAGCAGGTTTCTTACTACCTTCTGCTGGTTTGATTGTATTTAATAACATCCTTAAACCTCTTCCACGCGAACCATATAATAGACTTTATTGATCATCCCTCTGTTTTCAGGCGTATCAATAACTTCAACCGTTTGATGCATTTTACGTAGTCCCAAGCCAGCAATACATGCTTTATGGGAGGCTAACCGGCCATTTTTACTACGAATCATCGTTACTTTAATTTTTTTATCAGCCATAATCTTTACCCAACAATATCCGCTACAGACTTACCACGTTTAATGGCAACCTCTTCAGCATTTGTCATTTCGGACAACCCTTTGATAGTAGCCCGTACAACGTTAGCAGGGTTGTTACTGCCAACACATTTTGCCAATACATTGTGTACGCCAACAACTTCAAAAACAGCGCGCATCGCACCACCAGCGATAATACCGGTACCTTCTGAAGCAGGCTTCATAAAGACTGAGGCAGCACCATAATTTGAGGTAATGGAGTACTGTAATGTATGATCGCTAAGTTTGACTGTCGTCATATTTTTGCGAGCTTGCTCCATGGCTTTTTGAATAGCCACAGGCACTTCACGTGCTTTACTGATGCCAAAACCAACGCGACCATTGCCATCGCCAACAACAGCCAGTGCTGAAAATCTAAATTGACGACCACCTTTAACTACTTTTGAGATCCGTCTAACAGTAATTAGTTTTTCTTGTAAATCGTCTTGCTTATTTTGAGTAGGTATCGATGCCATAATTGCCTCTAAAAGTCCAATCCATTTTCACGCGCTGCTTCTGCAAGTGCTTTAACGCGTCCGTGATATTTATAACCAGAACGATCAAAAGCAACTTTAGTGATTCCAGCTTTGACAGCGCGTTCAGCAATTGCTTTACCCACTATACTTGCGGCATCAACATTACCTGAGTTCTTAACGCTCTCTTTGATTTCGGTTAACAGTGTAGATGCTGAAGCTAGCACTTTAGAGCCATCACCTGTAGTAATTTGCGCATAGATATGACGTGGTGAGCGGTGAACACTCAATCGATCAATCCCTTTTTCTTTAATACGGGCTCTAGTTTTAGTGGCCCGACGTATACGTGAACTATTCTTATCCATTATTTAGCCTATTTCTTCTTAGCTTCTTTCATTACAACGTGCTCACCAACGTATCTAATTCCTTTCCCTTTATAAGGTTCAGGCGATCTATAAGCACGAATATCGGCAGCTACTTGACCTACTAACTGTTTGTCACAACCTTTTATAACTACTTCGGTTTGACTGGGTGTTTCGATTGTAATCCCTTCAGGGATCGGGTGATCTACCGGGTGTGAAAAACCCAAGGTTAAATTAAGAAATTTTCCTTTTACCTGTGAACGATAACCCACGCCACGAAGTTCAAGTTTCTTTTCAAAACCAGTTGTTACACCAATAACCATATTATTAACGAGTGAACGCAGTGTACCAGCCATGGCAATCGACGGTTTATTATGAACATTCGATTTAAATGACAAGACGTTATCGTTAAACTCAACATCAACACAATCGATCGCATTACACACCAATTGGCCGTTCTTTCCTTTAATCGTTAACTTACCATCGTTATTTTTATACTCAACACCGGCAGGTAATTCAACGGGACTATTTGCTATTCTAGACATAATTAGACCTGTTTAACTTATATAACAAATAACTTCGCCACCATGCCCATTTGAACGGGCGGCACGATCAGTCATTAAACCATGAGATGTCGAAATAATGGCGACACCAAGGCCACCTTTAACTTTAGGCAGCTCATCCTTAGACTTATAGACACGAAGACCTGGTTTACTTACACGATCAATAGATTCAATGACTGGTTTGCCTTGAAAATACTTAAGCGTTATATCCAATGTCGGCTTGTTATTATCTTGTTCAATTTTAGTTGAATCTACTATGTAACCTTCCTGTACCAAAACGTCTGCCAGTGCAGATTTTTTAGTTGAAAAAGGCATACTTACTGTTTTCTTTTCTGCAGATTGCGCATTACGGATGCGAGTTAACATGTCTGCAATTGGATCGCTCATACTCATCAGTTTATTCCTCTTTTACCAGCTAGCCTTAGATAGACCAGGCACATCACCACGCATTGTTGCTTCACGTAGTTTGTTACGGCTTAATCCAAATTTTCTGTAATAACCGTGTGGTCTTCCAGTGATATTGCAACGATTACGCAAACGTGAAGGACTTGAATCACGAGGCAAACTGACTAATTTAGTTTGTGCCTCAATCACTTGATCCATTGATGAAGCTGGATTTCTAATGATTTCTTTCAGCGCTTTTCTTTTTTCAGCGTATTGAGCTACCAAACGATTACGTTTGTTTTCTCTTGCTATCATGGATTTTTTAGCCATCGGTTAACCTTGTTGTTTAATAGGGAAGTTAAAAGCCTTTAATAGTGCACGGCCTTCTTCGTCATTTTTAGCAGTTGTTGTGATCGCGATATCTAAACCACGAATCGCATCAATTTTATCATAGTCAATCTCTGGGAAGATGATTTGCTCAGTAACACCTAACGAATAATTGCCCCGACCATCAAACGATTTATCACTTAAACCCCTGAAATCTCTAATGCGAGGAATTGCAATAGAAACAAGACGCTGTAAAAAATCATACATACGCTCATTTCTTAGCGTTACTTTACAACCGATAGGCATATCATCACGAATCTTAAAACCAGCAATTGATTTTTTAGACATGGTGATTATGGGTTTTTGACTTGAGATTTTTTCAAGATCAGCCAATGCATTTTGAATAATCTTTTTATCTGCAACTGCCTCACCAACACCCATATTAAGGGTGATCTTAGTAATCTTAGGCACTTCCATAATTGACTTGAATTTGAAATCCTTCATCAAAGCCGGAATGATTTCATTCTTGTAGTGGTCTTGTAGTATTGACATAAATTTCTCTTCGATCCTAAGCGTCAAGCACTTCATTGTTTGATTTAAAGAAGCGCACTTTCTTGCCATCCTCAAGTACTTTAAAGCCAACACGATCAGCTTTCTTAGTTTGAGCATTATATATGGCAACATTAGAGACATTAATTGGCATTTGTTTTTCGATAATGCCACCTTCGATGCCTTTATTAGGGTTAGGTTTTTGATGCTTTTTAACCGTGTTAACACCCTCAACGAGTACCTTATCAGAAGAGACAACTGATAAAACAACACCGCGTTTATCTTTGTCTTTACCGACGATTACGATGACTTCATCACCTTTTTTAATTTTATTCATAATTAAACTTTTAATTAAATAACTTCAGGAGCCAGTGAGATTATCTTCATGAATTTTTCGTTACGTAATTCACGAGTCACAGGGCCAAAAATACGTGTACCAATGGGTTGAAGGTTAGCATTTAAAAGAACTGCCGCATTACCATCAAACCGGATACAAGAGCCATCAGGACGACGTACGCCCTTTCTTGTTCTAACAACAACTGCGTTGTACACGTCACCTTTCTTTACTTTACCGCGTGGTATAGCGTCTTTAATACTAACCTTGATGATGTCACCAATTTTAGCGTAACGCTTATGAGAACCACCTAAAACCTTAATACACATGACATTACGCGCACCGCTATTATCGGCCACATTGAGTCTTGATTGCATTTGAATCATTACTTACTCCAACTAACTCTATTTGGTTTTTTCAATAATTTCATGAAGCTTCCATGTTTTCGACTTTGAAACAGGTCGACATGAAACCAACGAAACGACATCACCTTCAGAACATGCATTATTTTCATCATGCGCATGAAAGTTAGTACTACGCTTAATGACCTTACCGTACAAAGGGTGCTTAACTTGGCGAGTTACTTTTACAGTGATTGTTTTATCACCTTTATTACTAGTAACCACACCAGAGATGGTTCTAATTGATTTTTCTTGATCACTCATTTGCATCACTCGCTTGTTCATTCAAAATAGTTTTAATACGCGCAATATCACCACGCACATCAGAAAATTGATGAACTTGTGTTAATTGACCAGTCGTGTTTTGCATGCGCAAATTGAACTGATCTTTCCTTAATTCTAACAAAAGCGCATTGAGCTCTTGCACAGTCTTTTTTCTTAATTCTGACGCTTTCATTACATTATTGTCCGTTCAGCAAATTTTGTTTTAAAAGGCAACTTAGCTGAAGCCAAGTTAAAGGCCTCCATTGCTATTTCTTTCGATACACCTTGTAATTCAAATAACATGGTGCCTGGCTTAATTTGAGCGACCCAGTATTCAACACTACCTTTACCTTTACCCATCCTGACTTCCAAAGGCTTCTTAGTAATTGGCTTATCAGGAAATACTCTAATCCAAACTTTACCACCACGTTTAATATGACGTGTAATCGCGCGACGACCAGCCTCAATTTGACGAGCTGTCATGCGTCCACGTTCAATAGACTTTAAACCAAACTCACCAAAACTAACATCACTACCGCGATGCGCTAGACCGGTATTTCTATTTTTATGAGCTTTTCTAAATTTTGTTTTCTTTGGCTGCAACATTGTAAGTACCTATTCTCCTGCAACTTCTTTAGGGCTAGAAACAGGGATACTAGAGTTATGATCAAATACCTCACCTTTAAAGATCCAGACTTTAATACCAAGAATCCCATACGTTGTTAACGCTTCAGTAAAGCCATAATCAATATCTGCCCTTAAGGTATGCAAAGGCACACGGCCTTCTCTATACCATTCATTACGAGCAATATCAGCGCCGTTCAAACGACCACTTACTTTGATTTTAATCCCTTCAGCGCCCAATCTCATTGTATTGGTTACCGCACGCTTCATCGCACGTCTAAACATGATACGACGCTCTAATTGCTGCGCCACACCTTCAGCGACAAGTAACGCATCCAATTCAGGTTTGCGAATCTCTTCAACATTAATTTGGACTGGTACACCCATTATTTTACTAACTTCAGCTCTAAGCGAATCGACGTCACCGCCTTTTTTGCCAATAACAATACCAGGACGTGCCGTATGTATCGTGATCTGAGCGTTAGACGCAGGACGATTGATTTGAATTTTGCTGACAGAAGCAGACATTAGTTTTTTCTTAAGAAAATCCCTAACGATCAAATCTTGCCTTAACATCTCAGGATAAGCTTGTGAATTTGCGTACCAACGCGAATTCCAATCTTTAACAATACCGAGGCGTATACCAGTTGGATGTACTTTTTGACCCATATCTATTTACTCTTTATTTAGTGTCACTAACTGCAATTGTTATATGGCAGTTTCTTTTTAAGATTCTATTGCCACGACCTTTTGCACGTGCCTTAAATCGTTTATGCGTCGCGGCTTCATCAACAAAAACCGTAGATACATATAATTCATCGACATCCGCACCTTCATTATGTTCAGCATTAGCGATTGCCGAGTTTAAAAGTTTTTTAAACATATCAGCCGCTTTACGCGTGCTAAAGCTTAAAAGGTTCAACGCGTTTTCAACCGCTTCACCACGAATTTGATTTGCAATTAATCGGCCTTTTTGTGCCGAAATACTTGCGTTTTTTAATTTAGCTCTGACTTCCATCACTACACCAATTGTTATCTTGATTTCTTATCAATAATATGACCACGATAAGTACGCGTTAAAGCGAACTCACCCAGTTTGTGGCCAACCATATTTTCAGTAATAATTACTGGCATATGTTGCTTACCGTTATGGATAGCGATTGTTAGCCCAACCATGTTTGGTAAAATCATTGAACGGCGAGACCACGTTTTAATGGGTCTACGATTATTCGTTTCTGCGGCAACTTCGACTTTTTTCATTAAATGAAGATCGACGAAAGGCCCTTTTTTAATGGATCTTGGCACAATATATCCTTAACGTTTAGTTCTACTTCTTACAATTAATTTATCCGTACGCTTATTACTACGCGTCTTATAACCCTTGGTTGGCACACCCCAAGGAGAAACCGGATGCCTACCACCTGATGTTCTACCTTCACCACCACCATGCGGGTGATCAACAGGGTTCATAGCAACACCACGTACTGTCGGTCTAACACCTCTCCAGCGTTTGGCACCCGCCTTACCTAAAGAGATCAAACTGTGTTCCGAATTGCCCACCTCACCAATAACTGCACGACATGATGACAGCGCTTTACGCATCTCACCCGAACGAAGCCTCAAGGTTACGTGATCACCATCTCTAGCAACGATTTGAACCACCGTACCTGCACTTCGTGCAATTTGAGCACCTTTACCGGGCTTAATTTCAACACAATGGACCTGCGTACCAACAGGAATGTTCCGCATTGGTAAACAGTTTCCGACTTTAATTGGGGCTACTTCAGAAGAGATAACTTCATCGCCAACTGACAAATTCTTAGGCGCAATAATGTAACGTCTTTCACCGTCATTATATAGTATTAATGCAATATTGGCAGTCCTATTTGGATCATATTGCAGACTTTCTACCTTACCAGGGATATCAAATTTGTTTCTTTTAAAGTCTATCAAACGGTAATGCTGTTTATGACCCCCACCGCGGTGCCTCGTCGTAATACGACCATTATTGTTACGTCCACCTGTTTTTGACTTCTTAGCCAATAACGGGCCGTGAGGCGCACCCTTGCTTAGCTCAGGGTTTTTGATTCTAACAACAAAGCGTGAGCCAGGAGAAGTTGGTTTTGATTTTACAATTGCCATAAGTTTAATCTATCGTCTAATTATGCAGAAATAAATTCTATTTCTTGCCCAGATTTAATTCGAACGTAGGCTTTTTTTACATCAGATCGTTTACCTAATGTACGGCCATGTCGCTTAGTTTTACCTTTAACATTTAAAGTCTGTACAGACTCAACAGTGACTTCAAAAAGCTTTTCAACCGCTGCTTTAATATCCGTTTTGGTCGCCGTCTTATTTACTTTAAACACATATTGATTATGCTTATCAGACGCTGCTGCACTTTTTTCGGTAACAACTGGCGCGGTTATTAATTGTAATAGGAATTCTTGATTCATTTTAAGCGCTCCTCAATTAATGCAATCGCATCGGCTGTAATACATATTTTCTCAAAAGATAATAACGAAACTGGATCAACCTCAAACGCCGCGCATACATCAACTTTGTGTATGTTGCGACTTGCTAGTTGTAAATTAACGTCTTCAGCAGCAAGCACGATTAAAGAATTAAGCATCCCATTGTCTGCCAGCAAAGTAGTCAATGCTTTAGTCTTAGGTTGATCAAGTGTTATTGAGTCGACAATAACCAATCTGTCCTGACGAATCAGCTCAGACAAAATAGAACGCATCGCAACCGCGTACATTTTTTTATTCATTTTTTTGCTGTGGTCCTGAGGCTTAGCGGCAAATGTAACACCACCTGTACGCCAAATAGGGCTACGGATTGTACCCGCCCTTGCGCGACCAGTACCTTTTTGCTTCCACGGTTTTACACCACCACCACTAACTTCTGAGCGCGTTTTTTGTGCTCGCGTACCGGCTCTGGCATTCGCCATATAGGTCACCACCAACTGGTGAATAAGACCTTCGTTATAATCTTGGCCAAAAACGGCTTCAGATACATTTTTACCTACGACAGGCGCTTGAATTTTCATAATTATGCCTATTTTTTAACTTTAATAGCCGGTGTAATAATTACATCGCCATTTTTACTGCCTGGAATTGCGCCTTTAATCAGTAACACTGACTTTTCTGCATCAATTTTCACTATCTCAAGGTTCTGCGTTGTTACACGCTCATTACCCATATGACCAGCCATTTTTTTGCCTTTCAATACTCGGCCAGGTGTTTGACATTGACCAATCGAACCCGGTGCACGGTGAGACAGAGAGTTACCATGGGTAGCATCTTGCATTTGGAAGTTGTGCCGTTTAATTACACCAGCAAAACCTTTACCAATACTACGGCCTTGAACGTCGATTTTTTGACCGATCTCAAAAGAATCAAGCGGTAAATCAGCGCCTACTTCAAGTTCCGAGTCAGAGTCAAGTCTGAACTCCCACAAACCGTTACCTGCTTCAACACCCGCTTTAGCAAACAAACCAGCTTTGGCTTTATTTACACGTGAGTTTTTGACTTCCCCAGTTGTCACTTGAACCGCTGAGTAGCCATCGGATTCTTGACGTAAAACCCGAGTAACACGGTTTGGCAACACCTGAACAACAGATACTGGAATCGAAACCCCTTCCTCTGTGAACAATCTTGTCATACCGCATTTACGGCCAACTAATCCTAAAGACATGATATACCCTCTTTAATCTATATTAAGCCGAATTAATTCAGCTTGATTTGTACGTCAACACCCGCTGATAGATCAAGCTTCATCAGTGCGTCAACAGTTTTATCGGTTGGCTCAACAATATCCATCATACGTTTATGCGTACGAAGTTCGTATTGATCCCTAGCATCTTTGTTTACATGCGGTGAAGCAAGAACGGTAAAACGCTCTTTTTTAGTTGGCAAAGGAATTGGACCCATTACTTGGGCACCCGTTCTTTTCGCAGTTTCAACTATTTCACGAGCCGCATGATCGATCAGCCTATGATCAAAGCCTTTTAAACGAATTCTTATGGATTGTTTTGACATTTTATTTACTCAATTATCTTAGAGACAAC
>DBBV01000010.1:0-4413 GCA_002292375.1 Methylococcaceae bacterium UBA975
GCAAATAGCGAGTTGATAATGGGTATAAGCGCGGCTTGCATGGCAATATGCCGGGCCTTAAGGTAATCGACCTTACGCTCTATTTCAGCATTTAGGCGTTCTGCGGTTAGGCTGACGCTGTTCATCGAATTGGCAAAGACCATACCAGCGAGTGGAACCATAAATTGCGGTAGGTACCATGGGTCTAGCTGTAATACACCTAACACGATAATGGCTAAGGTAAGCCCACCACCAACAACAATAGAGGCCAAAGCGTACTTGTACAAACGGTAGCGTGCAGACGGCACAACACCCAGCGCGATCCAGCTAGAGGCAAACACCATAATAAATAACACGCCGATCACGATAAGAGAGCTGCCGGCGTTAAAAATATAGTGCAGGCAATAGCCCACCAGCACGAGTTGCAGCACCATTCTTAGTAAGGCGTAAAGGGCTTGTCCGCTATTTAACGACCACTTATACAAAACAAAAACGGCCAATAAAACGGGAATAAAAAGGGTGGCTAAATTGGCTAAGGGTATAGCTTGAATAGCGGCATCCATAATTTACCCGTAGGGTTTAGTTGTTTTGTTTTTGCCGTTTTTCTGCGTGGCGTTTATTCAGCGCACTTTGTTTTTGGCTAAAGCTGAGTAGCTCTTTTTCTGCCCATTGCGTCGCCTCGGTTTTTGTTTTAAAACCGGCTTGAGCTTTTGAAACGATATTTTTTTTAGCGCTGGCGCGGCGAATAATTTCTGCGCTCCAGCTGTTGTTGGTTTTTGTAATATTGGTGGTGTACTTTTTACTTTGTGTGGTCATAAGGGTGAGTTGTCTGTGGTGAAGGTTTATTTAACTAGGTGGATACCATCTTTTTGAATACTAATGAGCCGTTGTTTATAAAGGCCGCCGATGGCTTTTTTGAACGCACCTTTGCTCATGCCAAAGGTGTTAGCAATAATCTCGGGGCTGGACTTGTCGTGTACCGGTGAAAAGCCTTGCTGCTTTTCTAGATGATTAAGGATAATTTTTGCGTATTTGTCGCGTGTTTCTTTACCGCCTTGCAGGCTTAGGTCTATTTTTCCGTCCTCGCGAATGCGTTTGATAAAGCCTTTTTTTGATTGGCCAAAACTGAGCTTTTGAAACACGTCATTTTTATACAGCACGCCCCAATGGCTGTGATTGATAATGGCTTTAAAGCCTAAATCGGTGCTGTTAGCGATGATTAAATCTACTTGCTGTTGCGGTGTGAAATCATGAGGCTTTTCATCATCCAAAAACTTATTGATTTTAGATGAGGCAACGATGCGGTCATCATTTTTATCGAGGTATAAGTACACCAAATAAGATTGATCTACCTCCATGGGTCGGTGCTGTTCAGCAAAAGGAACCAATAGGTCTTTTTCTAAACCCCAATCTAAAAAAGCGCCCACGTGGGTGCGAGCAATGCATTTAAGGTAGGCAAACTCACCGACCTTGGCTTTGGGTGTTTTAGTGGTTGCAATAGGGCGGTCTTCTGAGTCGAGGTATAAAAACACATACAGCAGATCACCGATGGCTAGATCTTTGGGCGCGTATTTTTTGGGCAATAAGACATCACCCAGTTCTTGAGCATCCAAATAAAAGCCAAAATCCACCACTTTGCTGACCCGTAGTTGATGTGTAGCGCCTAGCTTAAGCATATATGTTTGACCTTAACGTCGAAAGAAGATTGCATTATACAGCGCGGGCAAGCCGATAAGATAACTCGCTACATAATAGATGGCCTAACGGCTAATTTTTATGCTGATCGCGCTGGCAATACCCCAAACCCAATTAAAAAACAGCACCAATACCGGCGTATACAAGCCTAACTCAAGTCCTGCGACGCCTTTGTTAGTTTTTAGTGGAAATACGACAAATAATTGCACTAGAGTGGGAAATAAACTGAGTACGCTGGCTTTTAAAAACAACCTAGAAGACAGCATCGGCAGAAGAAACAATAAGCCCCATAAACCACCCCAAACAACTCTGGGGTACAGCCATGCTGGGCTTAAGTTGGGGGCAATGGCTACGCCAAAAGATGCATTAATGCCGAGCTGACCAAACTGCCAAACGACCAGGCTATTGGCTAAAGCGCCAATACAGCCAGCGGCGAAATAAATAAGTGCTTTGTTCATTTGTTATCCCAATATCGTTGCATTTCATAATATAAAAATGAGGCGGTCCAGGTGATGAGCACCAGACCGGTGAGTGACTCGATGCCGGTTAAATGTCGTAACGCTCCAATCGGTTGAATATCACCAAAACCAAGGGTGGTAAAGGTAGTAAACGACAGATAGCTGCAATCGAGTAAGCTACCGTTGAAGTTACCCTCTAAGTGGCCCCATCCATCAGCGTGGTGCATGAAATAATAGGCCAGTGCAAAAATCCAAATTTCTACCGCGTGTGCCACTAAGGCGGCAAAAACACCAAATAGAATTCTAAGTCGGTGCTTTAGTTTCATCCGTGGAATATATTGCGATACGCGATACAAAAACTCGTAATGAATGACCACCACTAAGGCGACGACAGTAGCATTTAAAATAAAAATTTTAAGCATGCTGGACGAGGTTGCAGCAATTAACGAACAATAAGCGTGTTTGCGCTGTTATGACGGGATTGTCGTCAAATATTTAATCACCGGTGGTGCGGATAATAAGGCCCCGAGTTTTTCCATATCGCCTCGTTCGGTACGCCAAGCAGCATAGCTTTCGTGGTCTGATCGCTTATCCCACTTTTCCAATAAAACAATGTTATGCGGGTCGTTTTCATTACTGGTGACGATGACGCTTTGGCAACCAGCATAGGCGCGAGTGTCGGGCAAAATAGCAGTAAAAATGCTCAAAAGTTCTTCACGGTTTGCGGCACTAACCTGTAAATCTAAAATAACATCAACGGACATAATAGCTCCTTTTTGTAGGTGAAAACTTCACTGGACGAATGAGTATAGGCGCTTAAGGAGGTGCTCGCAATAATAGATAGTTGTTATGCGATAGTGGCGCGAAGGGTTAGGGGCAAATCAATTGTATTGATTACATGGAGTTGTTGTAAAAATAGAGCTGCTTTGCCAAATTCCGACTTATACACTGTGTATTAATATATAACTAACCCGTTTTTGCACCGACACTACAGGGCTACGATTTTTTATAGGCTTTGTTTCTTCAATCAATCCAGTTTTAAATTATTGTTAATAAAGTCATTAAATAACTGTATTTTAAGGTGTATATGTTGTTTTTCTTGATATACCAAATAAACACCTACGGAATCTAAGTCATAATTAGGCAATAACTCAACTAACCGCCCTTCGCGTATATCCTCGGCGACCATGAAGTGAGATAACACAGAAATACCTTCTCCTGCCAAAAGCAACGTTTTAACTGCTTCAGCATTGTTTGTTTTTATATTGCCTGTTACAAAAACAGTTTCCGTTTGTTTCTTTTGTGTGAAGGTCCATTCAGTCGGGTTGGGTAATAGCGAAAAAATAATCCAATGATGTTTTTCAAGTTCTTTGGGTGTGACAACTGGGCCGTATTGTTTGACGTATTTTGGGCTCGCTGTTAAAACCATTCTTGACGTTGATATTTTTTTGGCAACTAAGTTTGAGTCTTTCAACCAACCGACTCGAACACTCACATCAATCCCTTCCTCCACCATATTAATGACTTGATCTTGGAGCATGAGGTCAATATTAATACTTGGGTATAACCGCATAAATTTTACTATTAACGGTGCAATATACATATTGCCAATACTATTAGTCGCTGCAATCCTTAAAGACCCAACAGGTTGATTTTGAAGCACGCTAACTTCATTTTGCATGAATTTCGTTTCTTCAATTATTCGCTGGCAGCCTTGATAATAAATCTGCCCAACTTTGGTAACCCTGAGTTGTCGAGTGGTTCGATTTAACAACATCGCCCCAACCTCATTTTCTAAGATGGTGACATGCCGGCTAACTGCAGATTTAGCCACATTCAGCACTTGCGCCGCCTTAGTAAAGCTGCCTAGCTTTACGACTTGGTAAAAAATCATCATTCGATTAAGATTTTGCATAGATTTTTGTTCTAATAAATAGAATAGATTTTTTCATTATAGTTATGTTGTTAAATTATATAGAAATCTCTATCATGTCAATAATTGAAAAGCCAACTCAATGGCGCCTCATGATGTACCAAGGAAAGGTTTCAACTTGTTATACACAGAGTCTCTATACGTGGATGGACCTACTCGTTTGATAAAATCACAGATTGTTATGTTAAAAAAGTTAACATTAGCCTTACTTGCATTTATTAGTCTTCCCTCTTTGGCAGATCCATCGCGTGCCTATGCGAATGCGGTGTTAGAGGCGCTTCAGAAGAAAGGCTTGTTAAGCCAACACGATGTTGCCGATATTAAACAGCAGGCTAATCAAGCGGAGTT
>DBBV01000010.1:4448-156016 GCA_002292375.1 Methylococcaceae bacterium UBA975
CCATCTAAAAATGGCTTACAAGGAACCAATAGTTTTACCCTAAGACGAGCAAGACTTGGTCTGGATGGTTTTTTAGCTGACAAAGTTGCCTTTCGCTTTCAGTATGATGCAGCGAATGAAATTTCCGGGCTTTCTAATGCACAAAAACTACTCGATGCTTGGGTTAGTTTTAAGCATTTCGATGAAACTATAGGTAGTATCACCTTTGGCCAACAGTTTGTTCCCGGCTATACAAGGCGACCACACACTTCCGCCAGCGTAGAGCGTAAATTTAGTGAATATTTATCACCTGGTGATACAGGGCGAGTTCGTGGCATTTCAATAAGAAAAGGGAATATGGGCTTACCTGAGAGCAACTCAAAAGGCTATTTTGGCAACCGTTTGCATTACGCACTCGGATTATTCAATAGTCCAGACCTATCACTCAACAATGACAATAATGACCTGATGTTCTCAACCGCCATTTCTATTCGCCCCACGGGTGTATCACCCAGTGATGATGAATATCAATTCAAAGACAGACCCCTCGCATATAGCATTGGAGCAGCCTATAGCACGTCTTTAGACTCTGTCACGCTAGACACAAAATTCCAACCCAGCGGGATTGAACTAGATAATGAATGGCTCAGTGCGCATGCCGACGTTCAGGCGCACCACTGGTGGCTATGGGCTTCATGGGCGCAATTTAAATCCGATGCTCAAGGTGGTTTAGCCGTCAATGCACAAGGTGACAATACAGACACACTAAGCTCTGATGCTTTTACCTTGGGTCTCAGCCGCGCTTATTTACTGAATTCTGAAGACATGGGGTGGGCATGGGCCATACAGTATCAACATGTCAATAATGAGCACCCATCGAGGACGATGTTCTTTAGACCACTCACCGGCAGATCAAGTGATGAACTGGCACGTGGTATGAATCAAGGCAGTGTCTACCAAACTATGTTTACTTGGCAGTTTGATAAAGACGTTAGGCTTATTAATGAACTTTCATACTATGAACCAAGCGATGGTGGTTTTAGTTACCCAGCTTTTATTAGCCAATTACAGGTCGCTTTTTAAACAAATACTTACAGGCACCTTATGAAACAGGAACACTTTATTCAAGCAGCTGACCGGCGTCTTCGCGTACTTCAAATAGGCGATATAAAAGCTAATTCACCTACGTTAGTTTTCCTGCATGGTGGTATAGACTGTATTGAAATGTGGCGTGACTTCCCTGAACAAGTACATCAATCGACAGGGCTAGCCGTTATCGTTTATGACCGCTGGGGGCATGGGCAATCAGATCCACTCACAGCGTTCCGACAGGGTGACACTCGTGCGGAAGAAGCTGGAGAGCCATTGCTTGATGTTTTCAAGCACTTTAATCTGACTAAAGTCATACTAGTCGGTCATAGCTATGGTGGCGTTATTTCTCTTGTTGCCGCCAGTCTGCATAAAGATATCATTTGTGGTGTGATCTCAATTGTGCCACAAATGCTTATTCATCCACTTTGCCTAGCAGGTGCAGAGGCCGCTAAAGAAAGCTTTGAAAAAGGTACGCTGCGTAAAAAGCTATTTAAATTTCATGGTGAAGGGTTAGACACGCTTTTTTATGACTGGATTAACCGCGTGAATGATAAAGCTTATCGAGCAGCGGATTGTTCAAGCTATTTACAGCAAATACCCTGTCCTGTTTTGCAAATTTATGGTGAAAATGATGAGTTTGGCTATATACCAAACCTTGAGCTATCAAAAAGAACTATCTCCAGCAACAACTTAGTAATAAAGGTTATACCCAATGCGGGACACTATGTTCACCTAGAAGCTAAAGATGAGGTGATTAATGCCATCAACGAATTTTGCATATCCCTGTAAGTAGAAATACAAATTGTTGTGTCTCCTCAATGTTTCGAACAGTTATTTTCGTTGATGAGTAAAATACATCGGCAGAACCAGCTTAGTCGCGACGCTTATTTAGTGTCATCTGTTAGCGGCAATAAAAGCTTGCTGGCTGTTTGATAAAACACTCCTGCCCATCGCTATTGTGGGCAAGCTGAGTGCGATGTATGACGTGTATTGTGTGATTAAAAAAGAAAACATGCCTAAATAATTAGACATGTTTTCATAAATAATTTTTAGAACATGCGCATAAAGCTTATACCAACATCATAGCAACGGTGATCAACGCCATACCCAGTACCGCCCCACATGGTGCCAACTAAAGCATCCACCTTCCAAGTTTCGTATTGTATACCTATGCCAACGCTGGCGATTTGTACATCTCCAATGGTAATGGTCACAGGGCTTTCAAACTCAGAGGGTATGCCGGAGGATTCATTTGTGTAGCCAGCTCGAAGAGTTATTGTTTCATTCAGTAGGTATTCTGTACCAATACTATAGCCGTGGGCACGCGTCCAACCGGGGTCTTCGTCAATATTCTGTAGAAATTTACCCTGGTTATCGAACTTTGCATTAGAACCTGGCCATTTAAAGTCACTCCAGTCATTTTCTCGATAATCATAAGTAAAGGTCAGCCTGTTTGTTGGCTTATAAGCAACGCCAACCCCCCATGAAGCACCGTATTCAAACTCAGTATAGCCATCACTTTTTTCGTCGGTTTTGAATGGCTCAATAGCACTGCCACCCTTTAGGCTGACACGTGTATCACCTTTAAGCTTCATATTAGAGCCGGTGCGGTAGGTTGCGCCAACACTCCATTGCTCATTAAATTTGTAGAGCATACCAAGGTGACCTTGAAAACCGTACCCCCACTTACGTATCTGTGCATCGTAGTTATAGTCTAGAGTTGGGTCGGGTGCTCTGTAATCCTTGCGGACATCACCCCGCCAAAGGTTAATAAGAAGGTCAGTACCTACACCTACACTAAATTTTTTTGTTACTTGATAGCCTATCGAGCCATTTACTGCCATTAGCCCAAGAACCGCAAAAACGTCAGCCTCAATTTCTGCGTCTGTGACTGGGTCAGATATTTTATCGTTATAACTTGAATATGCTCCACCTACGCCAAAGATGCCGCCGGCCAGCGTGTAGCGGCCATAATTTTTGAAGGCAACAAAGGAAGGCATGGTGGCCGCACCTAACCAGAGCTCTTCATCATCATCAAAATTAGCTGGCTCAGAAGGATAAAAAGCTGGAAAGAGGTCACCTTTATTAGGGTCATATGAGTCACCCACTCTTTTATTTGTTACGCCATTTTTAGCATCAACTTTAGCTGTCATTGAATAAACGCCGATAGTGTAGCCAGAACCTTTTAATTGGCTTAGACCAGCAGGGTTCCAGTGAATAGCTGATGCATCATCTGCTAAGCCGATAAATGCACCACCCATGCTGATTGCTCGAATGCCCAGACCTTCCAAATTAACACCACTTGCATGAAGTGTTGTTATTGGGAATGATAAGAGCACAAGGAGGGCAAGGCTGATAACTTTTTTGTAAGACCTTTCTGTGTAAAGACACATTTTTTTAAACTTTCTTTTAGTGAAAAACATTTTATTAATTTCCTTAATGATTGTTTTATTACAGTAGCTTACGCTACATTTGTATGACACATACGGATAATATCATACAACGACTCCTTTTGTTTAAAGGGAGTCAACATGATTGGTCAATAAGCCTTGTATTAGTTATTGAGGGTTAGGTTCCAACAGTAATGTATTTTAGGGTTGCGCTCAAAGTCTTTTGCTATGGTTTGTGCGCTGATATTTTTGACATACAGCTTAGTAAATACACTGTCATCAAATTTAAATTTACGGAAGTTAGTTGAAAAGATGAGGGTGCCTTTTTTTGTTAACAACTGGGCGGCTTTATTCAGCAGTTCAACATAATCGCGTTGAATATCAAACACATTGTCCATACGTTTTGAATTGGAGAAGGTCGGCGGGTCGATAAAAATGAGTTCGTATTTTTGTTGTTCTTTTATGGCGGTATCGAGCCACTCCATGCAGTTAGCTCTTACGAGTTGGTGCTTGTCTAAGTCGATGTTATTGAGTTCGAAATTATTTTTTGCCCAATCCAAATATGTTTTGGACATATCAACAGTGGTTGAGCCGCTTGCACCCGCTAAGGCAGCATGCACAGTAACGGCGCCGGTATAGGCGAACAGGTTTAAAAACTGTTTACCCTTGGCCTGCTCAGCAATCCATTGACGAATGGGGCGATGGTCCAAAAATAGCCCGGTATCCAAATAGTCCTTAAGATTAACCAAAAAGGCAGCGTTACCCTCTTGGACGCGGTGAAAGCCCCCCGCGGTGTCTTGTTTTTCGTATTGTGTGCTGCCTTTTTGGCGGCGACGAACTTTTAACGAGACCTGTTGTGGCGGCACGTCAAGAACGTCCGGGATAACCGCTAAAGCATCGCGCAAGCGTTCAATGGATTTTTTTTCATCAACGGTTTTGGGCGCTTCGTATTCTTGTACGTGTACCCAGGTTTTTTCACCTTGGTAAATATCGATAGCAACGGCATATTCGGGCAGGTCGGCATCGTATAAACGGTAACAATGAATGTCATTTTTGTTTAGCCAAGACTTAAGTTTTTTAAGGTTTTTTCGTAAGCGGTTGGCCAGCATGGTTGCGCCGTCACTCCACTCGCCGGGGGTTGGTAATAGGGCTTTTTTTGCCGAGTCGCCAAGTTGCTGCTGCTGGCCGAGGTGCTCGCCACCATAGTAACGATCGGCTTGCACTAAAAAGTTAAACACCTTGCACTCAATCGCGCCGTTGTACAGTTGATACGACTTGTGTGATTTTAAGGGGATATTAAAGGCGAGATCGGTATTGCCGGTAAAGACGGTGGCGTGCCAGCCATCAAAACGGGTTTTTAATATGGTGCCGATGTCTTGGTACAACGTTGCGAGTTGTTTGATATCGCCTAAGCGCTCGCCATAGGGCGGGTTAACGACGAACAACCCAGGCTTCCAATTGGTGTCGGGCTCTACTTTTGTTAACGGCGCGCTAATCACTTTTATGTGGCCGGTTAATTGGGCCGCTTTGATGTTGGCTTTAGCGATACCGACGTGTTTGATGCTGATATCAGAGCCCATAATCGGTGGCAGCTTTTGTAATCCTTGCTCGCGTCGGTATTGGGCTTCATTGATCAGCCGTTGCCAGATGCTTGGGCTAAATTGTGCCCAGGCCAAAAAACCGTAATAGTCGCGTAATAAGCCGGGTGCAATATCCGCTGCCATCATCGCAGCTTCGGTTAGGAAGGTGCCTGAGCCACACATGGGGTCGTATAACGCGCCGCCGTCAGCGGCAATTTTAGCCCAGCCAGCACGGGTTAAAATGGCGGCGGCTAAGTTTTCTTTTAGCGGCGCTTCGACAGATTCGGCGCGATAATGGCGTCGGTGCAGGCTGTCGCCTGACAAATCCAAGCTTAAGGTGACCCGATCTTGGTTGATGTAAGCATTAATACGAATGTCGGGTTGGTCGCGTTGTACGTTTGGGCGCTCATCGGTATGGTCTTTAAACTGATCGACAATGGCGTCTTTAATCACTTGTTCGGCGTAGCGCGAGTGATTTATTTTAGAGCGGCGTATGGAGGCGTCGATGGCAAAGGTCTTTGATACATCAAAGTGTTTAGACCAATCAACTTTAATCGCGCCATCGTACAGCTCCTCGGGTGTTTGCGCGGCATAGCTGGCCAGCGGCATAAGGATGCGATTAGCCAATCGAGACCATAGGCAAGCGCGTAAAGCCATTTCCATATCGCCTTCAAAATACACCCCACCCAAGGCGTCTTTAACCTTGGCTGCACCAATGCTAGTGAGTTCATCGGCAAGAATAAGTTCCATGCCTTTTGCGGTGCTGGCGAAGTAGCGGGTATGTTGTGACATTGGGTTTTTTGTCCTGTTACTGGTTGGCACGTTGACGTGCCGCATTAAGGTTAGTTGATGGGTTTTGAGCCAACCACTCAAATTCATCGAGACCGCTATTGCCATCTAAAAGCGTAGAGGCCTCAGGCAAGTCGTGCCGAGATTGATGAGGCGCTGTGGCTAATGGGTTTGGCTGCGCGTTCCATTTTAATCGTTTTTGCCATCAAATGTAGGCTATTGTCGTTACTCAAGCCTGACGAGCTGTTTATTGCTAAGCCGTATCACCTTATTGCAGAGTGATCTCGGCGATGATCGGCAAATGATCCGACAGCCGCGCCGCAGCCTCAGGCTCAATATAAGCATGCTGTAATGATACGCGCCGGCTGTAAAAATAATAATCGATGGTTCTGTCAGCGCGCTCGACACTGGGGTCGTTGGATTGATAAGTAAACCATAGCTCCCGCTGAGCGGATTGCGTAGCCTGAAGACTGGGAATCGCCGCGTAGCGTTGATAAAGCACATCAATGGCGGAGTCGGGTTGATAGTTAACGCGTTGTGCTTCGGCGAGTAGTGGGTAGCTGTTGGGCGGTAATAAGTTAAAGTCGCCACCGATGATCCAGGCGGTTTTTTCCTTATCTAACTGCTGCAGGTGTTGATCGATTTGTGTGACCTGACGCTGGAGTGTGTCGGTGCCCTTGGAAAAGGCCGATAAGTGGGTGGTTAACACCGCTAATTCACCGCCTTCTTCAAGTGGCAGACGGGCGTCAAGCAGCGCACGTTTAAAGTTAAATAATTGGCTGATAGGGTCTTCGGGGATCAGGCTCAATTGATGTCGCTTGGCGGTGTGAATTTTATATTTAGAGATAATACTCAACTTAGTACCAACGGCCCCCATAATCCGTGGGTGTGGTAAATAACTGGCCTGCCAATACACACTGCTGGTGTGACAACGATAATCCTCAGGTAACAGCTCCAACAGGTCGCTCAGTTGGTCAGCATAATCGGTTCGCTTGGCGCCATGGTCGACTTCTTGTAATAAGATAATGTCTGGGTTTTGTTGCGTGATGAGCTGCGCTAAGCCTTGTAGTGTTTGTTGAATATCCGCTGCGGCTGGGCGCTCGTCTGGCCCTGCATTGTTTGCCATATCATAGAAAAAAACGTAATTTTTGCCTGCCATAAACTGCACATTGTGGTTGTACAGTCGGATCGTTTGTTTGTTTGATAAGCGCGGGCTATCGGTAGGGCAGCTGATGTTTTCGGTTTGCACCGCAGGCGGGTGAAAGGTGATAAGCCAAGCAACGGCAAAGAGGCCGAGGCTAATAAGTATTAGGCCAACAATGGACCGAAAGAACAGGGTCTTAATGGCCATGGCGATTAAGGGTTGTCATTCGTCGGTCAGGCTGGCCGCGTCACTTTAATTTGATAGCAATGCTATCGATATTATTATGGTGTAGTCGGTTTTGAATTTTATCGACCTTATTAAATGAATCGTAAGGCCCCGCTTTAACCCGGTGCCATATACTGCCATTTTGATCGACCACTTGCACGGTTGTCTCTACACCCAGCAAGGCTAACTGAGCTTTTAAGCTGTCGGCTTGTTCGGCGCGTCGAAAAGACCCAACTTGAATAATAAAGGTGCCCGGTTTGCTTTTACCGGTTCCTTCTAGGCGTCGCCTTTCTTCAATTTCATGCTCGGGAATAACGATTTCCATTTCAGGTAAGATTTGATAAAAATCAAAGCGTGGTAGCTGGCTATCGATGGGTTTGGGCGGCGTGGGAACGGATTTTTTTACCTCACGCACGTCGCGTTGCTTTGTTGGGGTCGCTATTTTTTTACTGGTTTGCTTGGGTGTGCTGTCTTGCAGGTCAGATAAAAACATCATAAAACCGCCGATGAGCAAGCCGGTAACTAACCACCACCAGCCAGCGATAGGCTTGGACTTTTTGTTACGTTGATGGGTTGCCCGGTTTTTATAGTCTTTGGTCACTACATAGACTCCGGAGCATTAACGCCGAGTAAGTTTAAGCCATTGTGTAATACCTGTTTGCAGGCGTTTATAAGCACTAAGCGCGCTTGCATCAATTCGTTATCGTCGACAATAAATTTATGCGAGTTGTAATAACTGTGGAACTCCGTGGCCAGTTCACGCAGGTAATGGCCTAATTGGTGTGGCTCGTACTGCAGCGCGGCTTGGTTGAGTTTTTCGGGGTAACGGTTTAATGCGTCGATCAAACTAAGTTCGTGTGATTCGGTTAATTTATCCAGTTGTTGCAGGCCAAGCGCAGGCGTATAGGCTAAGTTCTTTTCATCGAGTAAGCGCATAACACTGCACACGCGGGCATGGGCATACTGCACATAAAACAAAGGGTTTTCATTAGACTGTGCGGTGGCTAAATCGAGGTCAAAGTCCATGTGTTGTTCAGACTTACGGGTAACATAAAAGTAGCGCGCTGCATCTGAGCCTATTTCTTCACGTAGTTCCCGCAAGGTAACAAACTCGCCTGAACGGGTAGACATTTGCATTTTTTCGCCGCCTTTATACAACACGGCAAATTGCACCAGTAATACCTTCATGCGTTCAGGGTCTGCGCCCATCGCTTGTAGCGCCGCTTTAACCCGTGCTATGTAACCGTGGTGGTCTGAGCCCCAAATATCGATAATATCAAAGCCACGTTCGAGGGTGTGTAAATGGTAGGCGATATCCGAAGCAAAGTAGGTGGTTTGACCGTTGTCGCGGATGACTACGCGGTCTTTTTCATCGCCAAAGTCGGTTGATTTAAACCACCAAGCGCCGTCTTTCTGGTACATATGGCCAGAGGCTTTCAGTTTTTCAATGGCCTTATCAATGGCGCCGTTATCCATTAAGGAACGTTCAGAAAACCAATTGTCGTACTGTACGCCAAAGTCTTCAAGGTCGGCGCGTATATCACTTAGAATTGAACCCAGTGCGGTATCAAAAATGGCTCGATAATAGGGTTCGCCTAATAAGGCTTTGCAGCGTTGGATGAGCCCGTCAATGTGCTGCTCTTTGTCGCCACCGGCTGGTTCGTCAGGCGCGATATCATCAAACACCGCTTCAACGGGCTGGATGTATATACCGCCATGTTTTTGTTGAATGGTTTTGGCGATATCGAGTACATAGCTGCCCTTGTAGCCATTACTAGGAAAGCTGAGTACTTGCCCACAGGCTTCTAAATAACGTAGCCAAACGCTGGTGGCCAAAATGTCCATTTGTCGACCGGCGTCGTTGACGTAGTACTCGCGGTGCACCTGATAACCCATCGCGGTGAGTAAATTAGCGACCGTGGCACCGTAAGCTGCGCCGCGACCATGGCCAACGTGTAAGGGGCCTGTAGGATTAGCCGAAACGAATTCTAATTGAACCTTTTTTCCGGCCCCTTGTTGGCTTAAGCCAAAGGCTTCGCCTTGTTCAATAATCGTGTTAATAACGCTGTGCTGGCTGAGCGGGTCAAGGAAAAAGTTAATAAACCCCGGGCCGGCAATAGTGACCTGCGTAATGGCGCTGTCCTTCGGCAATACTTCGACTAAGGCCTCGGCTATTTGACGAGGATTTTTTTTAGCGGGTTTTGCGAGGGTTAATGCAACATTACTGGCAAAATCACCGTGGGATGCATCACGGGTCCGCTCAATTTGAATGTCTGGCGTTAGGTCGGTTGCTAAAATGCCTTGTTGTTGCAAGCGTTCTATCGCGAGTTGAAGTAAGGACGCTAAGCGTGTTTTCATAAAAAATTAGTACGTATATCAGTTGGGTGGAACGCGGAGTAATAGCAGTGCGCCAATAGTTGTGTATTATCGCCGCTAGGCTAAAAGTTGCAAGTCGAATACGGTTTTATCATGGATACTTTAATCGCATTTAGTCGAGATTGATTCGTGGTGAAAGCTAGTAGAGGTTAGTAAAGGTCTATGGGGTCTATGTCGATAGACCAACGGATTTTTCTAGCCGCCTTGATCTGATCGATACGTGGCAATAATTGACGTAAAAAATAATGCCGTGACTTTCGTTCAGCCGATTCAAATAGAAGCTGGTAGCGATAACGGCCTGCGCGCTTAAGCATGGGTGAGGGCACGGGACCTAAAACGCTGACTTGTGGCATGGCAATCGCGTTTAGGTGAGGTTTTAATTGCTGTAAAAAATCTAATACGGCGCGCTCGTCGGTGGCATTAACACGGAGCAACGCTTGGTAATAATAGGGGGGCAGTTGTGCTTGTTGTCGTTCCTGTAAGGCGTCCTGCGAAAATGCAGCGTAGTCTTTTTTAATTAAGGTTTGTAATAAAGGATGCTCGGGTTGATGGGTTTGAATGAGCACTTTGCCCGGTTTGCTTTCTCGTCCTGCACGTCCAGCTACTTGAACAATTAATTGTGCCATGCGTTCGCTGGCTCGAAAATCAATACTAAAAAGGCCTGCGTCTACATCGATAATGCCAACCAAGGTGACATTAGGAAAGTGGTGGCCCTTAGCGAGCATTTGGGTGCCTACAAGAAGTTGCGCGCCACCTTGATGCACCTTGTCGATAACCAACTGCATTGCGTCTTTACCTTTGGTGGTGTCGCGATCAATACGACTGATAGGGGTGTTTGGATAGAGTTCAGTTAACGCATCTTCGATGCGTTCGGTGCCGCTGCCTAGGGCAAATAACTCGGCTTGTTGGCAGCGAGGGCAAATGCGGGGTTTAGCGTGTTCGGCGCCACAGTGATGACATTTTAACTGTGACTGTCGTTGGTGGGTGACTAAGCGTGAATCGCAGTGCTCGCACTGAGCAACCCAGCCACAGCAGTGACACATCAAAACAGGGGCAAAGCCACGGCGGTTAACGAATAGGATGACTTGCTCGTCGCGTTTTAGGCAGTCATCCACGGCTTTAAGTAACGGCTTTGATAACTGATGTTCAGTTTTTTTATTACGACAATCAATCAGGTGAATGCTCGGTTTGATCGAATGACCTGTGCGTTCGGGCAGCACTAGGTGGCTAAAGCGTTTTTGTTGTACGTTATACAGGCATTCAAGGGAGGGTGTTGCGCTGCCGAGTAGGATAGGGATGTCGAGTTCTCTTGCGCGCATAATGGCGACATCGCGTGCAGAATAACGAAAACCTTCTTGTTGTTTGAATGAACCGTCGTGCTCCTCATCCAGGATGATCATGCCCAAGTGCTGCATCGGTGTGAACACGGATGAACGGGTGCCTAATAAAATATTGGCCGTGCCACTACGGCACTTTAGCCAGGCTTGGCTACGTTGTGAATCAGTCAAACCGGAGTGATAAACAACCATGCGCGCCGCGAGTCGACGTCTGAATCGATCGGCTAATTGGGGGGTTAAATTTATTTCAGGCAGCATCACCATCACTTGTTTGCCCAGTGCTAGAACGCGTTGAATGAGTTGTAAGTACACCTCGGTTTTTCCACTGCCGGTGACGCCGTCGAGTAAATAAGCGGTAAAGCCCTCTAAAGAACCAGCCACCGTGTCGATGGCGTCTTGTTGTGCCTGATTGGGTTCAAAGTCGGCCTCAACCACTATGCGTTCGTCATCGACATTAGCTTGGCTTAATTCAACCCAGCCATTAGACACCATGGTTTTTAAGGTTGCTTGCCAAGGCCAGTCTAGGGAAGCAAATACCGCGCTGCTGACAGGTTGAGTTTGTTCAAGTAACAGCTTTTGTATGCTGGCCTGTCTGGGGGCGCGTTGTAGCCGAGCGTCGTCTAGATGTTGGCCAAGTGACGTTAAGCTATAACGTGTTTCAAATTGTTCTTTTGGTAGTGCGCCACCACGTAACTGTTTCGGTAGGGCTTGGGCAAACACCCCACCAATGGCTTGATGATAATACTCCGCGGCCCAGCTGAGTAACTTAATATCTTGGCTGGATACTAAGGGCTCGTCGTCTAATAGGGTTTGAATTGGCTTGAGTTGTGATGGCTTTAATTCGCTCGAATCAGAAATGCTCACGATAACACCGGTTTTCTGGCTGCGGCCAAATGAAGTAAGAACACGTTGCCCCGGGGCATATTTGTCACGATTTGTTTGCGCCAACGGCAGATAATCGAATAATCGATTAAGCGGTGTGTCGATGGCTATTTTTAGGTAAAAAGGTTGCATTTTTTTGGTGCAAAAAATAATGGCTTAAGTTAGCTTGAAAAGGTGGAATAAATCTACAAATAATCGCTAAGTTTATGCCCTTGTTAAGGTTTTCCGGTTATCCACAATTTCTGTGGATAACTTTGTGGATTAAGTTTTAATATAGCCGCTAAGTCCCTGTAAAAAAAGGCCTGTCGTTAAATTGTAACAAATTGAATCATTTTAAAAATAGCATTTAAAAACAAGCACTTGAAAAATTATTGCCCGATCTTTTTTGTGCACAGCAATACTTTCTTGATACCCCCGACAATTTTTTTTTAGGTGTGTATAAAAACCCTTTATTTATATGACTTGTTGCGCCTTTTGGATAAAACAAGCTTTTTTTTAGGTTTTTTAAACACAGTACTCAATTGTGGTTTTACGGCTGTTTTTTAGTGACGGACGAATCAAGTCTTTAGGCTAACACAAGATGTGTTTATGCGCGGCCAAATTATGTGGTTAGCGAGGTTAAAAGTGATTAATATGTTCGTTATTTTAAGTCTGTAATTAGGTGGGTGTAAGCTAGCCTTGATCTATTTAAACAGGTATAACAAGGCTGTATATTAGTCACAGTTGATTAGTTTGTTTTAAATTGAGTTTCCCCTTAGGTGAGAATAATTAAATTGTAAGATAGCGAAGGCTATTAAGGTCTATTGAGTGCGACAGAAGCAAAAGCAATTGGAGTATGAACGGTTAGTCTTGGTGTATAGCGATGAGTTGTTTCGTTATGCCTTGTGGCTTTGTCGGGATAAAAGTATGGCCGAAGATTTGGTGCAGGAGTCCTGTATGCGCGCTTGGAAATCGTTTGATAAATTACGTGAGACAACGTCTAGTAAAGCGTGGTTGATGACTATTCTTCGAAACGAACATGCCCGCCAATATGCGCGATACAGACCCGACATGGTTGATTTAGACCTGGATATGCTGAGCCTAAGGGATACCGATAACGATACCAGCCCAGAAGCCTTTGCACTAAAGCAAGCGCTGAATGAACTAGCTAATGAGTATAAAGAACCGTTGTTACTGCAAGTGATTGGTGGTTTGAGTTGTGAAGAAATAGCATCGGTCTGCAATATCAGTAAAAGTGCCACCATGACGCGATTGTTTAGGGCAAAGCAAAAACTGCGAGAGGTGTTGCAACCGGCAAATGAGCAGGTAAGTACAAAATGAAATGTGAAGACTTTAAATTTGAATACACCGCAGCGCCTAGTGATATCGCTGGGGACGCCTATGCGCATCTGCAAGCTTGCCCTAGTTGCCAGCAGTTTGCCGAGCAGCAACGTGCTTTTGAGCAGCAACTGGGTTCAGTTATTAACTGTGCGGTACCGGAGGGCTACAGGCAGTCGCTACGCGCCAGCTTACCGCCTGCCAACGGCGTAGTTTGGCGTTGGCCAAAAACGTCCATTGCACTAGCCGCGAGTGTTCTTTTGGCGGTTGGGGTGATGGGGATCATGGTCTTACAAAAAGGGACGACTCAGTTCACGATCGATCAATTGGTAGTTGAGCATTTTGAACACGATGGTGCGCATTCAATGCTCGCGTCAAATCAAATAAACCGACAGCAATTGGAGCAAATTAGTCGGCCATTTGGTGTGCAAGTTGGGTTGTTAGGGAATATTAGCTTTGCCGAAAAGTGCCCTATTGGTGACAGTTATGGCTTACATATGGTGTATCAATACAATGATCAAATGATCACCGTTATTTATATGCCAGAGATCCCTTTGCAACAGACACTGCCGTTTAGTTACTCGGGTTTAAAAGGCTGGGTAAAACCGCTTAAGAAAGGCTCTCTCGCGGTGTTAGTGGGTGCGAGTGACGAGTTGCCGGATGAAACGTTCGCCAGTCAAGCAATCGAGTGGCTTTAACGTTGCGACGTTGTATGGTCTTTCGCCAGTATTAAGTAAAACGCGGGGACAATAAATAGGGTAAACAGGGTGCCGATACCTAGGCCGGTGGCAATCACCAGGCCAATGTCAAAACGACTGACTGCGCCAGGACCTGAAGCAAATAACAAGGGTATCATTGCCACGATCATTGATACCGTGGTCATTAGAATGGGTCGCAAACGTACCACCGCTGATTTTTCTACCGCCTCAGCCACGGACAGTTTTTCAGTGATCTGTAATTGGTTAGCAAACTCCACGATTAAGATGCCATTTTTGGCGATTAAACCGATCAAGGTGATGAGCCCAACTTGGGTGTATATGTTCATCGTCGCCGTACCAAGCATTAAAAAGGCCATCGCGCTGGCTAGCGATAGCGGCACGGATATTAGAATAATTAAAGGATCACGCCAACTTTCAAATTGTGCGGCGAGCACTAAATAAATAACCAATAAAGACATAAAAAAGGTGAGTACTAAAGCGCTGCCTTGTTGCTTAAATTGCCTGGAACTGCCGGTGTAGTCCCAAGAAAAGCCGCGTGGAAAGGTGTTTTTTGCTTCATCTTCTAAGTACGTTAAGCCATCACCTAAGGTGATGCCTGGGCGTAAAATGCCTTCGATGGTGAGGCTGTTAAGTTGCTGGAACTGCGTGCGCTTACTCGGTTCAACACTATCAGATAGGGTGACGAGCGAGCCCAGTGCCACCAAATCACCCGACCCAGTGGGTAAATAGATGGAATCGAGGGAATTAATATCGGCTCGATTAGTATCAGACACCTGAGGGATAACCTTATAACTGCGGCCTTGCATGCTAAAGTAGTTAACGTAGGCCTCACCAAAATAACCGGATAAATTTTGCCCGATTTGCTGCATGCTGATGCCTAAATCAGCCGCTCGGTCTTTATCAATAAGCAGATTAGTTTTAGGCCGATCAAACTCAAGACTCTTTTGTAAAAAGATAAATTGGCCACTTTGCATCGCCTTAGTAATTAACCCATCGGCGGCATCGCTTAATTCACCATAATCAGCATCGGCAATCACCACAAATTGGACAGGTAAGCCACCGCCGGCGCCCGGTAAGCCCGGTCGTTCGACGACCGCCATGCGTAACCCAGGAATCGTAGTCAGCTTGGCTTGCAATTCGGGCTTGATTTGCATTTGCGTACGTTGCCTTTCTGACTGATGACCCATTTTAAATCCGCCCAGCATCTTATTACTGTCTCCACCAAAACCAAGCAAGATAAAGCTATGGTCATATTCTGGAATGCTTTCAAAAAGCCGTACGAGTTGTTGAGTTTGTTGCCTTAGAAAGTCGAGGGTTGCTGTTTGTGGTGCGCTACCAAAAGCGATTAGAAAGCCACGGTCTTCGGTAGGCGCAAGCTCTTTTTTTGACAGCATATACATCGGGTATAAACTCAACAATACGGCGAGCGAAAAGGCAATGGGAATGGAGGGGGTGGACAACAACGGGTGCAGAAGTTTTTTATAAGAGCCTGCTAAGCGCTCAAAAAAACGTTCCACTGATTGCTCAAATGGTCCGGCAGCGCCACTCGGCTTAAGTACGCGGGCGCTTAACATCGGAGCCAAAGTCAAGGCAACAATACCTGATATAAACACGGCAGCGGCTAAGGAAAAGGCGAATTCGGTAAATAAGGTGCCGATTAGGCCGTCCATAAAGCCAATCGGGAAATAGACCGCGATCAGTGTCGTGGTCATTGCAATAATGGGTAAGCTGAGTTCTTTAGCGCCATCCAACGCCGCTTGTACCCGTGTTTTCCCCATTTCGATGTGGCGGTGAACGTTTTCAACCATGACGATCGCATCGTCAACCACCAAGCCGATGGCTAGAATCATCGCCAGCAAGGTTAGCAGGTTTAAAGAAAAGCCAAGTAAGAGCATAAAAAAAGCCGCGCCGATTAACGATAAAGGCACAGTAATGGCTGGAATTAAGGCGGCTCGAAAAGACCCAAGTGAGAGAAAGATAACGACAATAACGATGCTGAGCGCTTCAAGCAAGGTGATGCCCACTTCATTGATCGAATCGCTTATAAATTTACTGGCGTCATAGGGTAAGTAAAAATTTAAGCCGGTGGGTAAATTCCGTTTGATATCGATTAAGGCGTGCTGGACCTTTTGGGCAACCACCAGTGGGTTAGAGCCGGGTGCTTGGTCGACGGCAATAAATATGGCGGGTTTACCATTAAATAGGTTTTCGCTATCGTAGCCCTCGGCACCTAATTCTGTATCGGCAATATCCGATAGCCGGATTAAGGTGTCACCACGTTTACCGACCACGAGCTTGAAAAACTCCTCTTGTTTAGCAATGTCGGTGCTTGTGCCTAAGTCGATACTGACGTATTCCCCTTTGGTGCTGCCGATGCTCGATAAATAATTATTGCTGCGCAAGGCTTCAGTGACATCTTTGCTGGTCAGGCCCAGGGCGGCCATGCGCTTGGGTTTAAGCCAAATACGCATGGCATAAACGCTACTACCTAATAGTTTAGCTTGCCCTACGCCTGGAATGGATTGTAAGCGGGGTTGAATGACACGCAAAAGGTAATCGGCAATTTGAGTGGCCTCCATGTGATCACTAAAAAAAGCCAGGTAAATTAAGGAAGTGGTTGAACTCGTTTTCGAGGTGATCACAGGATCTCTGGCTTCAGACGGCAAACTCCCTCGCTGACTGGCTACTTTTGCTTGAATTTCTGCGATAGCCGCATTGGCGTCATAGTTCAGCCGCATATGGGCTTCTATACTCGATTGGCCTTGGCTACTGGTAGAGAAAATATAGTCAATGCCGTCAGCTTGAGCAATCGCCTGCTGCAGTGGTGTGGTAATAAAGCCTTTGATCAGCTCACTGCTGGCACCGGGGTAAGCGGTGGTTACAGAAATGACGGTATCTTTTGTCTCGGGGTACTCACGAATTTCTAAGGAGCTGAGAGAGCGTAGCCCAAGGACTAAAATCAATAAGCTAACAACACTAGCCAAAACCGGGCGGGTGACAAATATATCGGTAAATTTCAAGGGCTACTACCTACTGTGTAGAGTCATTTGAACTATCGGCAATGTGTATGGCGATACCGTTTCGTAGTTTAATATGACCTTCATTAACAACGAGATCATTGGCTGCTAGCCCCTGCGTTATTTCAACCCGGCCATCACGACGTTGGCCCGTTTTTATGCTGCGTTGTTCGGCTGTCTTATTACCGCTGCTGTCCATTACGATATAAACATTAGCGCCATACGTGTTGAAGGTGACTGCGGTTTCAGGCAGGGTTAAAACAGTTTTGGGCTGGGCTACTAACAGCGTAATGTCGGCAAACATCCCGGGTTTTAACTTGCCATCTGAATTTTCTAATGAGGCGCGCACACTAAGGGTGCGGGTATGGGTATCGATATTGGGGTTGATCGCCTGTATGTGGCCTTGAAAGACATCATTAGGGTAAGCCTGAACTTGAAGCTGGACAGTTTGACCAACGGCTAGTTGGGCTATGTGTCGTTCGGTGATGCTAAAGTCGGCCAAAATAGGTGAGATTGAAACCAGCGGTGCGATTGCTTGACCCTTGTCTAGGTATTGCCCTAGGCTAATTTGCCGAATGCCGATGAGCCCATCGAAGGGCGCGCGAATTCTTTTCTTATCTAACACGCTTTGTTGTGAACTCACGGCGGCGCTGGCCAGGTCTAACTCCGCGCGCGCCTCATCATGACTTGATCGTGAGGTGGCCTTTTTTGTTAACAGTGTGGCTTGACGGTTAAATTTTAAGCGGGCGAGTTTTTCTGCAGCCAGCAAGCCATTAAGTTGGGCCTGCTCAGTGCTGGTATTAAGTTCGAGTAACAAATCACCCGTGCTGACAGCTTGTCCCGATTGAAAATGGATGGCCGTTACAACACCGGCGATCTCGTTACTCAGTACAATACCCGCGACTGGATTGAGACTGCCGATGGCGGGCAGTTGTGTTTGCCATTGCTCTTGCATTACGTTGACCGTGGTAACAAGAGGAGGTGGCGGCGGCTTGCGTGAGGACATTGCTGTGTTTATTTGTAAAAATTTAGCGGCAAATAAACCACCAAAAATTAGCAGAACGAGCAAGAGTAAAAAAACTATTTTTTTGCGCAAAAAAACCACCGTAATGTAGCGAATTTAACAACTCAATAGTAGGCATTGTACGACGATCAACCGGCGCGCTCAAATTTTAATATTAGAAAAACTTGATGTTGCCAATAAATAATAATTCTACGGGTGGGCAAACAAAGTTGTCACGACGGCTTTAAGCGTAATAGACTATAAATTGCTTGTGACTGAGGTGGACAATGTTAAAAATTAAATGGATGGGTTTGATAGTGTTACTGCTACTATCGTCTTGTGCGCATATGAGCGAACAAAAAAAACTGGAACACCTTGAGGCGCAGCAAAAATTATTCATGAAGGCGCTACGTTGGAAAGCCTATGATACGGCGGCCAGCGTGGTGCGTTATAGAAACCCGGCGCGTCGTTTGGCGCCGATACAAGGCTTAGAGGCTATTACGGTAACATCGTACGAGTTATTGGCATCGTTACCGCAAGAAGCCGATGGCTCGGTGTTAGCCTATGTGTTGTTTGACTATGTGCAAAATAATACCGGCCGCGTCTATCAATTAAAGCACAAGCAAGTCTGGTGGTATGACGACACGGTAAAGCGCTGGTTTTTGGACAGTGATATGCCCAATTTCAAATTGAATTAGACTTTTATTGGTCAGAATTTTTTAGCGCGGAGCGTAAATCAGCAGTTTTTTTATGGAAGTCTTCAAATTCACCAAAAGCTAAAAATTTTTGGTAATGAGGGTGGCTGCCGAGTACTTTTTTGGCATGTTTGATCGGGCACCAGTACAGTTCAATACGCGCAACAATTTCTCTACTGTAGGCTATAACGCCGTTGCCGTATGCGCAATAAGCACAATTGAATTTTTCTATAGCGTTTAAATAGGGTAATTGCTGTCTGTCGGCGACAAAATAATGGGTGCGTTTGACTTTAGGGATTTTATACAACGGAAAGCAAATGGCGTGAAAAAGCTCCATCGTAATATGTAGAAAAACGAGGGGAACAATCATGCCGTAGATAAATGGAATCGATAAAATAGAGCGTAAGCGGCTGGATGCAAACCACTCGATAAGACCAATTTTCAATGCTTTTTGTTGCGCAACGATGGATTCTTCAAACTTTATTTTTGCACCTTCTACCCGGTACATGAAATCACGATGCTGTTCAGCGACCAGTGCTTCCAACTCATTTTCGAGCTCACGCATATCATTGATGATACCTTCGATGGTTCGATTCATAACGGCTCCGTTTTATAAGGTAATAAGGTGTTTAAATGGTTTAAATGCGCATCTATTTGATTGCTTTCTTGCGCAATAAAGTGCTCAATCGCGTGTTTGAACTCGGGGTGTAAAATAACGTGGTTAGACAGGGTGGTGACAGGCTTGAACCCGCGTGCAATTTTGTGCTCGCCCTGTGCCCCAGGGTCAAAATGTTGCAGCCCGTTATTAATACAATATTCAATGCCTTGATAATAACAGACTTCGAAGTGTAAAAATGGGTATTCTTGTTGGCAGCCCCAATAACGCCCGTACAGACTTGTGTCGTCTTTAAAACATAAGGCGGCGGCGACAATCGTGTCGCTTTTAGTGGCGCAAATCATCACTAAATTTTGCGCCATGGTGGTTAATAATAAGCGAAAAAACTTAAGGTTTAGGTAGCCGTGTTGGCCGCTACGTTTTAGATACGTTAAGTGATAAAAACGATAAAATTCGGTCATTAACGCATCATCAATTTCTTGGCCTGAGCGAACGGTTAGCAACAAACCTTGATCGGCAACGGCACATCGCTCTTTGCGTACCAGCTTACGTTTACGTGATTTAAAGGTCTCCAAAAAGTCGTCGAAACTCGGGTACTGTTTATTAAACCAATGGTACTGGATCCCTTTACGTTGCTTCCAGCCCGCGCGTTGTAATAAGTCAGATAAGGCTGAGTTTGGAAACAATAAGTGCCAGCCTGATAAGGTGGACTGGTTGTATTTATCGCGTATAGCACGCTCAATAAAGTGGATGATGTTGAGTTTTTCAGCGTCTGATCTGATGTCGGCCGCAAAGGCAAGGCGAGGGCCACTGCTGGGTGTAAAGGGAATGGCAGCCAGTAGTTTGGGGTAATAATTTAAGCCGTGTTGATGGTAAGCATCGGCCCAAGCCCAATCAAATACATACTCACCGTAAGAATGTGTTTTAAGGTAGCAAGGCATTGCGGCCAGCAATTGATCGTTTTCGGTGATGAGGATATGGTTTGGCTGCCAACCCGTTGCTTCTTGCACGCAGCCACTGGTTTCTAGGGCTGCTAAAAAAGCGTGCTGAGTGAACGGGTAGGGGTCAGCAAACAATTTTTGCCATTGTTCTGCGGGCACGTCCATAATGCTATTGAGAAACGTTATATTCATAGAGACTAGGTTTAACGCAGGTTGCCAGTACGGGGTGTATCTTAATTGAGAGGGGTTGGTGAGCGGTGATAATTCTAAGTAAAATTTTTGTTTACCCGATTAAATCTTTGCCTGGCATAGACTTGAGGCAGGCTACGATTAGTGCGGGTGGGTGCTTATCCAACGACAGGCGTTGGGCTATTAGTGATAGCAACGGTGGGTTACTTAGCGCTAAAAAAAATCGGTGTTTGTTTGGCATTACGCCATCGTATAACCTGGAAGCAGAAAAGGTGTGTTTTGAAGACGAAAAGGGGGGTATTGAGGGCTTTCAATTGGATGATGTAGGCGCTTTATCAGCTTACCTAAGTGACATATTATCGCAGCCTGTTAGATTGATAGAAGATAAACAGCAAGGCTTTCCCGATGACCTAAATGCAGCAGGGCCTACGGTTGTAGCCACTGAGTCGTTACAACAAGTGGCCTCTTGGTACCCTGGCTTGTCGTTGAATGAGATTCGGGCACGTTTTCGAATTAATTTAGAAGTATCCCACGCCCCCGCCTTTTGGGAAGACCAATTGTTTTCTGCTGATGGCGAAATCAAAACCTTATTCATTGGTTCGGTTGCCATTCAGGCAATTAACCCCTGTGCGCGATGTTCAGTACCGATGAAAAACCCCAAATCGGGAAAGTCATATGCAGGGTTTTATCAGACCTTTATTTCACAGCGCGAAAAAACCCGGCCCAATTGGACTGATCCCGCGTGTTTTGATCATTGGTATCGACTGAGCGTTAATACACGCATTTGTGCCGATTTGGCGGGTCAGCATCTTAACTTAGGCGATAAAGTAACGCTGAATCCACTGTGAAAGGTCTAAAACCGAGTAAATACGTATTGTCGAAAAGCCAACAATGGCATAAGGTGTGCTTATAAAAATAAATTTGTGGGAGATACTATGGCAAACGATAAGGTCGTTAAGTTAAAAGAGCGTAATCAAACCAATCATTTGATCGAAGAGTTGTTACAGGAACGTAAACAAGTATGGTCCTTATACTGTGAGGTTGCGGGTTTAGGTGATGCTAAACCGAAAAAATCGAAGGCGCAATTGGTGGAAGATTTTTGTCAGTTGTCTATTGATTATATTTCGTTGGGCCACTTTGGTGTGTATCAGCGAATTTTGAATGGTAGTGAGCGACGTAAAGCGATCATTAAAGCCGCAGAACGTATCTATCCCGACTTATCTAAAGCCACTGAAGCGGTGCTGGACTTTAATGATAAGTACCAAACCCCAACAGCGGAAATGATTTCAAATGAGCTATCAACTGATTTGTCGACACTGGGTGAACAGTTAGCGAATCGAATTGAATTGGAAGACCAGCTGTTAGGCGAAATGCTGGCGTAAAGCAAGCCAATGAAATTTTGTCCCGAATGTGGCAGCCAAACTCAATCGAGCATACCCGAGGGCGATAACCGCTACCGGGATGTGTGCCATAGCTGCGACCTGATTCACTACCAAAACCCTCGTATCATCGCTGGTTGCATCCCTGTTTGGGAAGATAAGGTGCTGTTGTGCAAACGCGCTATTAACCCACGTAAAGGCTATTGGACATTGCCAGCGGGTTTTATGGAGCTGGGCGAAACGACCGAGCAAGCAGCGCATAGAGAAACGCTAGAAGAGGCGCAAGCGATCGTTAAAAGCGATCAGCTATACGCTGTATTTAACCTGCCACATATCAATCAAGTGTATATGATGTACCGCTCTGCGTTACTAAAACCGGAGTTCGCCAGCGGTGTGGAAAGCTTAGAAACGCGCCTGTTCGCAGAGCATCAAATACCTTGGGATGAGCTTGCGTTTGAAACCATGCGATTATCCTTAGAGTACTTTTTTCAAGATAGGGCCAATAATAACTTTGTCTTTCGAACGACGGATATCGTCAAGCCTTTGCGGCGCTCAAGCGGCAGCTAATGCGACACTGAGGCCGTATGAAGCGAGAGCAGATTATTCGTTGCTTAGAGCCTGCCTCAAGCATTCAGCATTGGCCAGAGCAAGGTCGTACAGATGGTTTACGTGACGCAGCGGTATTGGTACCACTGGTGGAGCGAGACGAGTGGCATGTGCTGTTGACCAAACGTACTGATCATTTGCACCACCACCCCGGTCAAATTAGCTTTCCCGGTGGGCGAGCAGATTCCATCGACACATCGCCTTTACAGACAGCATTAAGAGAAACCCAGGAAGAAGTTGGTATTGACGCGCGTTTTATCGAGATTGCCGGGGTTATCGAGCCGTATTTAACGGTCACTCGCTTTAATGTTGTGCCCATTGTCGGCTTTGTAGACCCAGCGTTTAAGCTAAAAATTGACAGTTTTGAAGTGGCCGAGGCGTTTGAGGTGCCGCTGGCCGTGCTGGCTGATCCGTTGCAGTATCAGCGACAAAAAACGTTTTGGCAAAACCAGTGGCGTGAATATTGGGAATTAACCTACCAAGAACAGAGGATTTGGGGGGCAACAGCGGCCATGCTTCACGCATTATGCCTTCGCTTGAAGGGCTAAAGAAGGCGTGACTGCTCGAACGTTATTAGCGCTTTCTTAGCGTCTACCCCGCCGGCATAACCACTTAACTGGCCGTTGTTGGCGATAACGCGGTGGCAGGGAATAATAATACTGATGGCATTAGCGCCGTTTGCACTGGCAACGGCTCGAACGGCTTTTTCGTTATCGACGGCTTTGGCGAGGTCTAAATAGGATCGCGTACTCGCGTAAGGAATTTGTAGCAGTGCGTGCCAAACGGCTTGCTGAAAGGCGGAGCCGATCAACTGTAACGGCAGGTCAAATTGTTGGCGTTGATGTTGAAAATACTCATCAAGTTGCAGCGCCGCTTGATCTAATAGGTCACACTTAGCGGTGACATAATGAGCATCTAAAGCGACTTGAATACGCCTATCAATGGCTTCCCGACGGCTGCGGGCTTGCCAGTCACATAAGCAAAGCTTGTTTTCATAAGCGCCCAACAGCAAGGCACCTTGGGGCGCTTGGTACACTTGGATGTTAACGGTGTTCATTTCTTCATCATACGCCCAACGAAGGGTGAAACCTACAGGTTTAATAAACGAGGCGAAATACCTGCGCTCATTTTTTAGATAAAATGAGTTGCTCCCTCAGGGGTGGCTTGTATCAGGCGTTTTAATCGGCGGGACGAAACGTTGCTTGTATGCCCTGTAAAAAGTTACGTAAGACTTGATCCTTGCACGCGCGATAATGCTTGTGATCAGCGCGACGGAAAAAGGCGCTTAATTCGTGTTTACTGAGCGATAAGCCCGATTCTGTCAACATCTTCAGTACTTCATCATTTTGCAAATTTAACGCGATTTTTAATTTGCGTAAAATGATGTTATTACTGAGTTTTTTTTCTGCTTCAGGCAGCGGTCCGTCTTGTTTGCCACGGCGGTCAATAATTAGGCCGTTTAAGAAGGTGGCAAATTGCTTGTCGGTACAGTTGATATAGGCGTCATCATCGTCTTTTTTAAGCCAGTTGCTAATATCTTCACGGCTTACGCTGAGCCCCGCTAGCTCAAACAGCTCAATCATTTTTGAATCGCTAAAGTCAAAGCAATAGCGCAGGCGGCGTAAAACATCGTTATTGGTCACATCAATATCCTAAATTAATGGGCTGTATGTGCAATTAATGCAAAGCCCAATGGTTAGCGTTACCCAGCAGTAGCCGCTTTGCGGCAAGAATAGCATTTTTGGCTGCGCTGTTGTGGATGCCGCAGCAATTGTTAAAGAAAAAGACCGTGTTTTTCAAAACATGGCCTTTTGTCGTTGAGGCTTTAAGCTTTTAAGTTGCGCGTTACAATTTCGAGTACATCGTTTGATAAGGGGCTATGTGCTTGGATGCGCGTGAGTTGTTGTTTAATTAATTGCTGACGAGGCAGGTCGAATTTTTTCCAACGACTCAGCGAGCCTGCCAAACGAGCGGCAACCTGTGGGTTGATGGCGTCTAAGCCAATAATGCTGTCGGCGATAAAGACGTAACCAGCGCCATCGGCGGCGTTAAATTGCAGTGGGTTGGCCGCAGCAAAAGCGCCAATCAAACTACGCACACGGTTGGGTGTTTTAAGGTCAAAATCAGGGTGTTCGCATAGTTTTTTCACCGTTTCTAAGGTACCGGGTTTTTCGGAGCAGGCTTGTAGGCTAAACCATTTATCGATCACTAAGTCTTCGCCTTGCCATTGCTGATAAAACGCATCGAAGTAGGGCGCATTTTGCGCGCTGCCCAGATGGCTTAGTTGCCCCAGCGCCGCCATTTGGTCAGTCATGTTTTGAGCGCCGTCAAATTGATGTGCACACAGCTCGATCAGTTGTGGCTCGTCCAGCGCCATCAAATAATCTAGGCACAGATTTTTAAAGCTGCGTTGAGCAATGTCCTGTGCCTTAATACCTGCATCAGTTTGGTGGTAACGGTGATAATTAGATAACCACAAATCCCTTAAGGCGCTGGCTAAGCGACGCTTAATGTGACGATGAGCTTGATATAAGGCCTCAATATCAATGACGTCCATCTGTTCCGCCAAATAGGCTTTCGCCGGCAAGCTTAATAATAAAGCTTGGTAAGCAAGATCCTCCATCGGTTGTTGCAATACACGGCGAAAGGCTGCAATAAGTTGTGTCGGGAGTTCAGCTAAAGGGGCGTGTTGTTGAATGTTTTCGACCGTGTTAAAAATTAACGTGCTTAAACAGTTTTGACCGGCTTCCCATCGATTGAATGTATCGTTATCGTGCTGGAATAAAAATAATTGCGTATCCAGGCTTTGTTGTTGGATTAATTTTACGGGCGCAGAAAAGCCGCGCAGGATGGACGGAATGGGTGCGTCATCGAGCTGTTCAAAGACAAAAGACTGCTCGGGCTCGGTTAGCTGTAGTACACGCTCATCCGCTGAACCCCCCTGATTGTCGCCTAATGGGTAAGGCCGGCCTTGTTTATCCAATAGCCCGAGACGAACAGGTATATGGAAGGCTTTTTTATCGTGTTGATTAGGCGTTGCGGGGCAGCTTTGCTTGAGCGTAAGGGTAAACTGTTTTTTGTCGGCGTTATAGTGGCTGTTCACCTCGATGACCGGCGTGCCCGCTTGAGAATACCAACGTCTAAATTGAGTCAGTTCAGTCTGATTGGCGTCTTCCAGTGCTTTTACAAAGTCATCGGTAGTGACCGCTTGGCCATCGTGGCGTTCAAAGTATAGATCGCAGCCCTGCCTAAAACCGTCTTCACCTAATAGCGTGTGCAGCATGCGCACCACTTCAGCACCTTTTTCATACACGGTCAGGGTGTAAAAATTGTTAATTTCTACATAAGCGTCTGGACGAATAGGGTGGGCGAGTGGGCCGGCATCTTCAGCAAATTGATGGGTGCGTAGCATGTTAACGTCTTTGATCCGTTTAACGGCATCCGAGGTTTGATAGGCGGTAAATTGTTGGTCACGAAAAACGGTAAAGCCTTCTTTTAGACTGAGTTGAAACCAATCACGGCAGGTTACGCGGTTACCCGACCAGTTATGAAAGTATTCGTGGCCAATCACGGCTTCTATGTTTTCATAGTCAGCATCGGTGGCACTGGCTTCGCTGGCCAAAACAAATTTAGTGTTAAAGATATTCAGTCCTTTGTTTTCCATCGCCCCCATATTGAAATGGCTGACCGCAACAATCATATACAAGTCTAAATCGTATTCACGCCCAAATGCCTCTTCATCCCAACGCATGGCATTTTTCAGCGATTGCATGGCGTGTTGTGTTTTATCTAAGTCATGCGCTTCCACATAGACTTCAAGCGCGATCTCTCGACCAGAGCAGGTGGTGAAACGGTCTTGCAAGCAGGCCAAATTGCCCGCGACTAAGGCGAATAAATAACTGGGTTTAGGGAAGGGGTCGTGCCAACTCGCCCAGTGTTTATTGTTGTCTAAAACACCCTGATCAATTCGATTGCCGTTGGACAGTAAAACCGGGTAGTTGTCTTTATCAGCGACTAGGGTGACTTGGTAGCTGGACATAACATCGGGCCGATCTAAGTACCAAGTGATGCGCCTAAAGCCTTCAGCTTCGCATTGCGTGCAGAGCATTTTTTTTGATTCGTATAGGCCGCTAAGTGCGGTGTTGCTAGCAGGTTGTATACGATTGGTTATTTCTAAAATAAAGTCATCACCGGGTTGTAAGATAGTGAGTGTTTCGGTGTTTAATAGGTACTGTTGCTCGCTCAATGCTTGGTTGTCTAGGTCGATAGAAACCAAGGTAAGGTCTTCACCCATTAATACTAAATCGTCTGGCTTTTGCAGGCACAGGGGGTTGCGGTGGATGCTTAAACGCGAACGCACGTAGGTATCATCTGCCGACAGTTCAAAATGTAGTTCGGTGTGGCTGATTAAAAATGGCGGAACGGTGTAATCGTTTAAATAAATGGTTTGTGGTTCAGTGTTGGACATATAACAGCGATTATTAGTTGGATTTAAATGATGCGTAAGCCAGCAGCGACCACGCGATTAAAAATGCGGTGCCACCAATAGGCGTTATCGCACCAAGAAATTTGAGGCCGCTTAAACTCAACGCATACAGGCTGCCGGAAAATATCAGGATGCCTGCAAACATAAACCACGCGGCCTTAGGCAATAAACGAGAGGTGTTTTGTTGCTGAATGAGGCCGATGATTAATAAACCGATGGCGTGCCACAGTTGATAATCAACCGCGGTGTGGTAGACCGCCAGCATACCTGGGGTTAAGGTGTTTTTTAAACCGTGTGCGCCAAAGGCACCGAGGGCAACGGCAAAAAAGGCGAGTATCGCACCTAGACTAATACACTGCTTAGCGTTCATAATTGTTACTTTTCCAACAGCCGGGGCATGACTTCAACTAGGTTACAGGGCCGCGTGCGATAGTCTAGCTGGGCGCTAATAAGTTTATCCCAGGCGGTACGACAAGCGCCGGATGAGCCGGGCACACAAAAAATATAATGCCCATTAGCAACGCCTGCGATGGCCCTAGATTGCATTGTGGAGGTACCAATCTCATCATAGGAGAGGCTACGAAAAACCTCGCCAAAACCCGTTAGCTCTTTATCTAATAAAGGCTGAACCGCTTCGGGTGTGCCATCGCGGCCAGTAACGCCAGTGCCACCGGTGGTGATGATGGCGTTAATGCTTGGGTCGGCTATCCAGTTTGATAGTTTGGCCCGTATTAAATAAATATCATCAGCAATAATGGCCTTATCAGCGCAGTGATGCCCTGTTTCAGTCAGTCGGTCGACCAGTGTTTTGCCTGAGGTGTCTGTTGCTTCAGTGCGAGAATCAGAGACCACCATGATGGCGATATTGAGGGGAATAAATTGGCGTTGAGTGGTTGACATGATGGGTTACCGAATAATAATGAAAAATGCACTGTTGCCGCGCTGAACATTAAGAAGCAGTGATGAGTGTCCCTTGGCTGCTTTAATTAGTTCAGCGGTGTTTTGCACCAGCACGCGATTGGCTTGCGTGATAATATCACCCTTACGCAAGCCGTTATGCCAAGCGTTTGAATACGGGGTAACGTCGATCACTTTAACGCCTTTTTTTACGACGGTATTGCTGTCGCTAGCCGTTAAATTCGACAAGCTGGCGCCATTGAGTTGTTGATGGGCTTTTGAGCCCTCCAAACGAACAAGCTTCTTTTTGCCAATTTTAATCGTCAAGTGTTGTTGCTTGCCATTGCGTAAAATTTGTAAGCTTGCCTTGTCGCCAACACTGAGTAAGCCCAAGCTGTTTTTTAAGCTAGCGCTGTTTTTAGCTCTTTTACCGTTAACGCTGAGTATGATGTCACTGGCCTGTAAGCCGGCTTTTTCTGCCGGTGAGTCATGCTCAATTTGACTGATAATAACACCACGTTTAATCGGCAAGTTGAACGCTTGTGCCAATTCGGGCGTTAAGTCTTGGACGCTGATTCCGAGTTGCCCACGGTTGGTTTTACCAAATTTAACCAGCTGGTCTTTTATGCTCATCGCCATATTACTGGGAATAGCGAAACCAATACCGACGTTGCCGCCATTTGGTGCAATGATGGCGGTATTAATACCGATCAGCTCACCCCTTAAATTGATGAGTGCACCACCCGAGTTACCGGGGTTGATAGAGGCGTCTGTTTGAATAAAATCTTCATATCCCTCAATGCCTAGGCCAGATCGCCCTAAAGCACTGACGATTCCAGAGGTTACAGTTTGACCAAGACCAAACGGGTTGCCAATGGCGACGACAAAATCACCCACGCGCAACTCATCAGAGTCAGCGATCGTTAAATCGATTAAACCTTGGCCCTCTATTTTTATGACGGCTACATCTGACTCAGGGTCACTGCCGACAACGGTGGCGCTAAAAGATCGGCCATCACGTAAGGTGACGGTAATTTTGTCCGCTTTATCTATCACGTGGTGGTTGGTAATAATAAGTCCACGGCCGGCGTCCACTATTACGCCAGACCCCAAGCTTTGCGAGGGTCGCTTTCTAGGGGCATTGGGGATCTGAAAAAAACGCCGAAAAAACGGGTCTTGCAGCAAGGGGTTTTCGCGTTGAGCAACAAAATTTTGGGTGGCGATATTAACCACGGCTGGGGTTACTTTTTCTAGAATCGGGGCCAAGCTAGGCAGTGGGCGCTCAGCCAGTAAACTGGGTAGCGCAGCGTGGGCATGACTAAAAAAGAACACAAAATAAATGCTAACGAGAAAAAACGGTCTAAAAGTTGGCATGGTAAATCCTAACAGTTATTGGTCTACGTCATCGGCATCAACTTGCCCGCTCATTCTACGGCGAATATGCGACCAAGATAGGCCGGTGGCTAAAATAAAACACAAAATGGTTTGTACAATATAGGTCACAACGGTGACGTTATCGGTAGGGATAACCCCCCAATCTATGATAACCCAAAAAATGCAGGCAAAAAAAGCGAGAGCCAAGCTGATACCAATAAGACCAAGGGAACGTAGTGTGGCCCGAATGTAAATGGCCCAAGCGATGATGATCGTAAGGCCGATCAAGCCCATCATGGGGCTAAAGGCAGATATATCTCTTATCACCCAATGATAATACGAAAAACCACTCGGGTTGTACGAGGCGAAAACGAGCACCAAGGCGATTACAAAACGGATGAAAAAACTTGACGCTGTGAATGTATTTTTTTGCACACTAATATCCTTTTCTTGTTTTGGTTAAAATCATAATTTTAACCGTAAAGCGTGAACGTTTAGTGAATGCTTAAACGGTCATCAGAGTACTCACGCTGCAGCGTGACTCATGTCGCAAATTGTTAGATTTCGTTGATCAAACCTTACCATTTTTAATGCATGGACTACACTAAACTAATAGCACTGTACGAATTTTATCCCAACGAGTTATATGAACGCATTAGTAAACCAAAATAAACAGGATGTATTAAAGCATTTTATCCCTTTAAATACCTTAGCAAAGCCTCGATTCGATGCCCTTTGTAATGAAATCGAAGTCGAAGAATGGGCTAAAGGAACCGTGCTATTTGATCAAGGTGATGAAACAAAAGAGTTTATCTACTTGATTAGCGGCATGATCAGTTTATATGCCGGTGAAATAGAAATGGAAACCATTGTGACAGGATCTGAAGCGGCGCGGTTTGCTGTAGCACACCACATCCCAAGGAAGGTAAAAGCAGTTACAAAATCAAAAGTTCGTATCGTACGAATACCGACTTATAAACTCGATATGAACAATAGTGCGGATCAAACGCAAACCTATTTGGTCGATGATGTTGAGGATCAAACAGGGGACTGGATGACCACGATGTTGCAATCGCCGGTGTTTCAGCGTTTACCTGCAGCTAATCTGCAAAAAATTATGATGCAGATGGAAGAAGTTGCTTTTGAAGCAGGGCAAACGGTCGTTCAGCAAGGCGATGAGGCCGATTTTTATTACATTATCAAGTCAGGTGATTGCGAGCTAATTCGACAAGCTTCAGCCACTGCTAGGCCAGTAAAACTAGCTGAATTACACAGTTGTGAAGCATTTGGGGAAGACGCGCTTTTATCGGGCAACCCGCGTAATGTGACAGTTCGCATGAAGGGTAATGGCCAAATGCTGAGGCTGTCAAAGAAAAACTTTATCACGCTGGTGAAAGAACCTGTTTTAAAGTACGTCAGTTATGAAGAAGGCTTGCAGCGAGTGAGTGAGGGGGCTAATTGGCTCGATGTGAGAAGTACCGATGCATTTGAAAACAAGCACATCGAAGACAGCGTCAATATTCCTTTTTTCTCGCTCAGAATGAAAATCGCCGAGTTAAAGCACGATCAGTTGCAAGTACTGGTGTGTGAAAACGGAAGGACTAGCGAGGCAGCGGCATTTTTACTATTAAAGTTTGGTTTTAATGCGTTGATTCTGAAAGAGGGTATGGATGGCATGCAAGCAATTGATGCCGTTGAGGAGGAAGTCGAGGGAAAAGAAACCGGCTCAACACCAGTGGTTGAATCTAACGCAGAAAAATTGATTGCCGAGCAAGCGCCTGACGCATCAAGTGCCCATGCACTGCATGAGGCAAGCAATAAGGTTGAAGAACTCGAGAAATTTTGCGCACAACTCAATGAAAAGCTCCAAACGGTTGAGTTGGATCGCGATCACTGGCAACAACAACACCGGACCATAACGCAAGAATTAACCCAAACACAAGTACTGGCGGATGATTCAGAGAAGCAACTTAAAGCATTTGAAAAGGATGCAATTGCGAATAAAGGTGATTTAGACCAAACCTTGTCGCATGAGAAAGCGAATAACCAAGCGCTTCAGGCAGAGCTTGACAGTCATCAGATGGAAATTGAGCAGCTAAGGCTAGAACTTGACAGTGTGCGTCAATCACAACGTGAAGAACAACAAGGGCGTGATGGGTTAGCAATGGAGCTCGCTAAAAAAGAAGACAAGATAGCTACGCAATTGTCTGAGATTGAGCGTTTACAAAACGCCTTCACCGAGCTACAAGATGAAAATAACAAAAGCTCTGCGGCGCAACAACAACTTGAGCAAGCAGAGCAGCAGCTGAGTGAGTTAACAAACCAATGCGACGACGTTGAACAACGTAATACGCAGCTGAAAAGCGAAACAAATCAGTTACAACAGGAAAAGACTGAATTAAAACAACAGCTCGAGCAGTTGAACTCAGTCTCATCCAGCTCACAGGCAGAAAAAGATCAGCAAATTCTGGCTTTAAGCGAGCAGCTCGATGAAGTAAAGGTAGAAAAAGACACACTTGAACAGTCTAAAAGCGAACTTGATGGGTTACTTCAAACAGCACTTGAAGAATTGGAGCGGGTGAAAACTGAGGGCTTACAGGCTTTACAGCTTCAGACAAATGAAGCAGATTTAAAAGTAACTGCCTTACAGGCAGAGTTGTCGGCATTAACCGAACAATTAAATGAAAAAGCCGCCGAACTTGAGACCCAATGCGAACAGGTCGGTGAGTTGACTGAATGGCTGAGCTTGCGCGACCAAACGATTGCCGAGCAGCAAAGTGAGGTCCAGTCGTTAAACGATCAAATGAAAGCTGCGGCTAATGGGCTAGAGCAAATACAACAGCAACACGTCGAGTTAGAAAAAAGCGTATTAGAAAAAGATGGGTTGTTAGAACAGTCAATAAAACACTTAGAAGAGCTTGGCTCAGAACGTGATGCTCTGCAAGAGGCCAAACAACAAGTCGAGCTTGCTTTGGATGATTCGCAAAGCGAATTAGAACAAATGCAGTTAAACGCTGAAACCATTCAACAAGAGCTTGAATCAGCACAAAAGCTCACTGAGGCTGTGGAAAGCTCTCTAGAAGAGTTGTCTTTAACTAAGGCGGCGTTGCAAGAAGAACTCGCACAGCTTGAGGCTAAGTTGACGGTTGCTGAACAAGATCGAGCCGAACAAGGTCAATTAATTGTTTCTAACCAGGCCGAGCTTGAGCAGACAAAAGAGCACCAACTGGGCTTGGAAAACGAATTGTCAAATCGTGACCAAAAATTGGCATTATTACAAGATCAGCTACTGGAAATGAACGCGAGCAGCGAACAAAAAGAGACCGAAAGACTCGAGCTGCTTGAGTCAGTAGAGCAATTAAAAATTCAGAATGAGGTGTTGCAGGCAGCGTTACTTGAGCGAGATCAAGCGATAAAAGATAGCGAAGTAGACTACGCGCAGCAAGAGGAGTTGCTACGCAGTGAAATAAAACAATGGCAAGAGCAGTCCATGGAGGTGGAGCAAAAATTGCAGCAAGCGTTGCAAGAAAAGGTGGCGGCTGAGCAGCAATTGTCGGCGCTTCAAGACGAAGTTTCCAGTGGTTTAGATGGACACCAACAGTTAACTGAGCAGTTAGCGCAGCTTCGCCAACAGCGTGAATCAGAGGTGGCTGCTTTGGAAACGGAACGCACCGCCTTATCTGATTCATTACAACAAGCGCAGCAAAGCATTAAGGCCGCTGAACTTGCCTTTAAAGAAGCGGAGCAAGCGAGTGAGCAAACTCAGGAAGGGCTAAATGAGCGTCTTGCCAGTATGCAAGTTGAGTTGAAGGAGTCGCTGCAGCAAGCAGCTAGTGTGGAAGAGGTTCTGGCATTATCGTTAAAAGAAAAAGAACAACTTGAGCAAAAGTTATTGGATACGCAAGGTTTGGTGTCTAACTCTAGTGAAGACCAGCAGGCGCTATTGCAACAACTGGAAGAGGCACGTAATCAAGTGGCTGACTCTACGAAAAGTCGTGATGATTTACAAGTAGAAGTTGACGAATTGGCAGCGATTAAGCTGGCGCTTGAGGCGCAAACGCTATCGCTTAAAGAGGAGCTCGAGATAGCGCAAATAGAATTGCAGGCGGAGCAACAACGTCATCAAGAGGCGGCAAAAACTTTAGAAAAGTTAGCCGCAAATACCGAGTCAAGTGATCAGCAACTACAGCAACAAGTGTCTCAGCTTGAAGATGATTTAAAAGCGGCAACGATAGAAAAGACAACGCTGTCTGAACAAGTGAACGCGCTAGAAAATCAGTTAACATCAGTATCCGAGACAGCGAGCCAGTTTAAGACTGAGCTAGATGAGTTAAAACAAGCGCGCGTGGCAGACACCGAGCAGTCAAATGAAATACAAGAAAGAATGGCTGAGTTGACGTTGTCAATCAAGCAGCTGGAAGAAGAAAAGCAGCAGCTATTAGAGGGTAAGGATACCGATGAGGAAGGGAAGCTTAAGCAATTGGAAGTGGAGCTGGGCGAGAGCAAACAGCAAAAAGAAGACCTACAACAACGCATTAACGAATTAGAGAAAACGGTATCGCAATTGAGTGAAGCAGGGGGTGCGGATCAACGCATTAAGGAACTCGAGAAAGAGCTCGACGACGCATCTAGTTATCTGATGGACTTAGAGATTAAGTTGGAGACGGCTAAGGTCGGTAATGACGATGAGGGTGAGCTAACAGAAGAAGAAACCAGTGAGCTTGACGCGATTAAATCTGAGCTGAATTTAGTTCGAGAGCAAACCGAAAAAGATGTTCAAGCGATGAGGTTAAAGTTGGCAAATAGTGAAAAAATGAATTTAGCCTTAAATAAGAAAATATTATCCATGCAAACGATTGCTAATCAGGACGTCACCCCAGAAGAAGAGCCAACGACAAAAAAGAAAGGTTGGTGGAAATGAAAACCATAGAGATTGAAGGCGCGTTCTACGTGGCCGCTGCTGAGGTGGCTTCACTTGCGGCAATGAAGTCTAAAGCGTTTACTATTGATTTAGGTGATCAAGGTAGTTGTGAGGGTTTTTTGCTACGCGAACACGATAGGACCTTACGTGCGTATAAAAATAGTTGCCCACACACCGGTGCACCGTTAAATTGGACGCCAGACCAGTTTTTGACCACTAATGGGCGTTATATTCAATGTTCGATTCACGGTGCGATGTTTGTTACCGAGACAGGTGAGTGTTTTGCAGGCCCTTGTTCGGGTAAGTTTTTAACGCCTTTTCACGTGCTAGAAAAAGAGGGTATGTCGTATATTGCGTTAACGGAGATACAAAAAAGCCCATCAAAATGATGGGCTTTTTTGGGTAAAAAAAGGGTCGGCTATTTGATTTTAGCTTCTTTGTACATAACGTGCTGTCTGATGGTTGGATCAAATTTTTTGATCTCCATTTTTTCAGGCATATTGCGCTTGTTTTTAGTCGTGGTGTAGTAATGGCCTGTGTTAGCGCTGGAAACTAATTTAATTTTATCTCTCATGTCTAGCCCCTTAAACTTTTTCGCCGCGAGCGCGAATTTCAGTTAAAACCTTGTCGATACCTTTTTTGTCAATCGTGCGTATGCCATTTGCAGATACCCGCAAGCGAACCCAACGATTTTCACTTTCAACCCAAAAACGGTGTTGGTGAAGATTAGGCTCAAAACGACGACGCGTTCTGTTTTTCGCGTGAGAAACGTTGTTTCCCGTGATGGGGCTCTTGCCGGTCACTTGGCATACTTTTGACATGATAAAACCTCTATTAATTTGATTGGTTGGCAGGTTTGCTGCGAAACGGTGCGAATTTATACCAGAATACGCCTTTCGAGTAAAGTAAAAGCTAAATTTTAAGCTTGGTTTGCTTTGTCATTATACCCTATAGATGACCGAGATCGGCCAATGATGTGGCGGTATTAGCAGCAACAATTATATGATCCAGCACCCTAACGTCAATAAGGCCTAAGGCGCGTACTAATTGTTTGGTGATGTCGATATCGGCTTGGCTGGGTGTTGCATTGCCAGAGGGGTGGTTATGAGCAAATATAACCGCAGCCGCGTTATGGTGGAGGGCTCTTTTTACCACTTCTCTGGGATGAACGCTGGCGCCATCCAAGGTACCATAAAATAATTCTTCAAAGCCAATAACGCAATGCTTGGTGTTTAAAAATAAACAGGCGAAAACCTCACGTTGTTGGTGACGCAACTGGCTTTTTAAAAACGCCTGGGTGTCGCGTGGGTTTTTTAGCACAGTGCCATTCGTTAATTTTTCGGATAGGTAGCGTCGAGACATTTCCAATACCGCTTGTAGTTGCACGTATTTAGCCTGCCCTAAGCCATGTGCGGCACAAAATGCAGCCTGATCAGCGTGCATTAGGTCTGTTAAAGAGCCAAATTGAGTGAGTAATAAACGGGACAGATCAACTGCGGTAACGCCCTTACTACCGGTGCGTAAGAAAATGGCTAATAATTCGGCATCAGATAAGGCGGAAGCGCCTTTGCTAAGCAGTTTTTCACGCGGTCTTTCTTGTTCTGGCCAGTCAGTGATAGGCATAATCATTCCTTGATAATGTTATCGCGTTAAGGCAATAGAATATATCGTGTTGTATGACATAATAGAACGCTAACATATAAATTTAGATGCAATATTGTGAATAAACTTCAACACAGACGCGTGTTATTAGGTGTGACTGGCGGCGTGGCGGCGTATAAAGCGGCCGAAGTATTACGCTTATGCCAGTCGTTGGGCGCTGAAGTTCGTGTGGTGATGACGCCAGCAGCCACTGAGTTTATAGCGCCATTAACCTTTCAGGCCTTATCGGGTTTACCGGTACACACCCAACTACTTGATGCCGAACAAGAAGCAGGCATGGGGCACATTAATCTTGCTCGCTGGGCAGACGTTATTTTGGTGGCGCCAGCCAGTGCCGACTTTATAGCGCGCTTAGCCGCGGGTATGGCGAACGACTTATTGACAACTATTTTATTGGCAACAGAAAAAACCATTATGCTCGCCCCAGCGATGAACCGGGCGATGTTTGAAGACCCCAAAACGCAGCAAAACCTCAGTAAATTGGCGGCACAAGGGGTGCTTGTTTTAGGGCCCGATGAGGGGCTACAAGCTTGTGGCGAAATCGGTTTTGGTCGAATGCTACAACCTGAGTCACTGCTTCAGTCGATTGTCGAGCACTTTAGTAGCGGTGAACTAGCGGGTTTAAAGGTGTTGTTAAACGCCGGCCCCACGCAAGAGGCGATAGACCCGGTTCGTTTTATTACGAACCATAGCTCCGGAAAAATGGGTTTTGCTCTGGCTCAAGCTTGTGCCGATGCCGGCGCGCAAGTCACCTTGGTTGCTGGGCCAGTTCACTTGCCAACACCATCGGGTGTTGAGCGCATTGATGTAATTAGTGCGAGTGACATGGCGGAAGCCGTGTTACCTAGAGCGCAACAGGCTGATATTTTTATTGCGACGGCTGCGGTGGCCGATTACACCCCGGCGGTAGTGAGTGATAATAAACTGAAGAAAAATGCGTCGGGCATGCAGTTAAACTTAATCAAAACCACGGATATTATTAGCACGGTGACACAACAAAAGGGCCGTCCTTTTTGCGTGGGCTTTGCTGCGGAAACAGATGCGTTGGAAACGTACGCCAAAGGCAAGTTGATTGACAAATCGTTGGACATGATCGCCGCTAATTGGGTTGGTCAAAAAGACAGTGGTTTTAATAGTGATCTCAATGCGCTGTCAGTCTATTGGCAGAATGGGGAACAACTATTGGATAGCAAGTCTAAACCAGAATTGGCGCGGGAATTAATTTCGTTAATAGCAACAAGGTACCATGAAAAAAATACAACTTAAATTACTGGATGACCGCTTGGGTAAATCGATTCCTTTGCCTGATTACGCGACAAGCGGTTCAGCAGGCCTGGATCTGCGGGCTTGTATAGATACACCACTGGTGCTTGAACCGGGTGATACGCAGTTAATTCCTACAGGTATGGCTATTCACATTGCTGATGAAAGCCTAGCAGCAGTCATTCTACCCCGCTCGGGCCTGGGTCATAAGCACGGTATTGTGCTGGGGAATTTGGTCGGTTTGATCGACTCTGATTATCAAGGTCAGCTGTTTGTTTCCTGTTGGAACCGCGGTCAGACGAGTTTTACCATTGAGGTGGGTGATCGTATCGCGCAAATGGTGTTTGTTCCGGTGGAACAGGTGTTGTTTGAGCAGGTTGATAGTTTCGATGGCAGCCATCGTGGCGAAGGCGGCTTCGGGCATACGGGTACTGAGTGATCGCGTTATGAAAAAGGCGTTATCCATTATAGTGCTTATTGTTATTAGCGCTGCCGTTGCTGCTTATGTGTATATCGGCCAATTAGAGCAGCAGTCGTTACAACAAGAAGAGCAACTGACAGCCAAAATTAAGGCGGCTTCGCTTGAGTTATCAGCTAAAGTGTACGCTTGGTCGCAAGAGCTGACGTCACTGGCCAGCGACGAGGTTTTAATTTCAGCCTTACGCTCAAACAGCCAACAGTCTGATAATCGCGTTGAGCAGTTGACTCCGTCATCGATAGAAATGAGCAGCCTACGTGTAATACAACCTAGTTTGTTAAACGTCGATATGTCACTCAATCCGCCTTTAGACTATGCCGGTTTGGACTTAATTAGGCGGGCCAGCGACAGTAAAAAAATGCAACTGCCTGAGGCGCATTTGATGGCAAAAGATGCGCGCCATATTGCGATGACAGCCCCCGTTATTGCTGATGGCGTTGTATTAGCGGTGATTATGGCAACATTTTCAGTCGAAGCGATACAGCGTGAATTTAAAAAAAGCTTGTCTGCCGAGCAGGACGGTTGGATCAGCTTAAAGCAAGATAAACTGGTATTAGCCTCCATCGGAGATAGGGCGCAATTGCCGTCTAAAAAATTGGCTGATGTGTCAGTGGCTGGTACACGTTGGAGAATTGCGAGTACTCGACAAATGGTTGCGCTACCTATCACACAGCAACAGATCATAACGTATGCTGTATTACTTAACGGGCTGATCGTTTTTGTTGCTTGGTTAGCCACTACGCTGCAAGACAAGGATAGGCGTCAACAGTGGCGTTTAGCTGTTAAAAAGCTAGCCACGACAAAAAGGCCAAAGCTGAAACCGATGAGCAAGCGAGCAGGCCCACCAGCAGGTGTTGCTGGGGCAGAGCAGATGGACAATGCAGCCAATAGTTCGACGAAGGTAAAAGTTGCCCCCGATGTGCTACCGATGTTTATACCGAAAGACGCGATCGAGGTATCCGACAAGTCCCAGGTGCCAAGATCTATTTTTAGGGCCTATGATATTCGTGGCATCGTGGGAGAAACACTCACCGAAGAGGGTGTGCTCATTATCGGGCAAGCGATTGCAACGCAGGCCTTAAGTGTTGGTCAAAAAAGCATTGTTATTGCGCGCGATGGCCGTTTGCATAGCCCGACGCTCAGTGCAAGCTTAGCAAAAGGCATCCAATCTACAGGTTGTGACGTAGTGGATATAGGCATGCTTCCTACCCCCGTCTTGTATTTTGCGACACATCATTTAGACACGCAATCAGGCGTTATGATCACCGGTAGCCATAATCCTGCTAACTACAATGGCTTAAAAATCGTTATCGCTGGCGAAACACTATCCGGCGAGGCTATCCAAAATCTATACCAGCGAATTGAAAAAGATGACTTTGCAAGTGGCGAAGGTGCTTACCATGAGCACATGCTATTGCCCGATTATATAGGCACCATCTCTCGAGATATTCGTTTAGGTCGGATGATTAAAGTCGTTGTTGACTGTGGTAATGGTGTGGCCGGGGAAGCAGCGCCGATGTTGCTGTCTACCTTAGGCTGTGAAGTGGTTCCCCTGTACTGTGATATAGACGGTAACTTTCCCAACCACCATCCTGATCCAAGTAAGCCGGAAAATTTACAAGCCTTAATCGACAAAGTCCGTGAAGAAAAAGCAGAACTGGGCTTGGCGTTTGACGGTGATGGGGATCGCTTAGGTGTAGTAGACAGCGATGGCACTATCATTTGGCCAGATAGGCAAATGATGTTGTACGCGATTGACGTCTTGTCGCGACAAGCCGGCGCCGATATTATTTACGATGTAAAATGTACGCGTAATTTAGCTAAGGTGATTGCCAAACATGGTGGTAAGCCGGTGATGTCAAAGACTGGGCACTCCTTGATTAAGGCAAAAATGAAGGAAATTGATGCAGAATTAGCAGGCGAAATGAGCGGTCATATTTTCTTTAAAGAGCGTTGGTTTGGTTTTGATGATGCGCTTTACACGGCCTCTCGTTTGCTGGAAATTGTGACTGCTGAATTCCGACCTACGGCTGAAATATTTGCTGACTTGCCCGATAGTGTTAGTACGCCAGAGCTCAATATCAGTCTGCAAGAGGGAGAAAATATTGCTTTTATTGAGCAGTTGCAGTCACAATCTCATTTTGAAGGCGCTAATATTATTACCATCGATGGTATGCGTGTCGAATTTAAAGACGGCTGGGGTTTAGTGAGAGCGTCTAATACTACGCCATCTTTAGTGCTGCGCTTTGAAGCTGACGATGAGCAATCGCTGGAAAGAATTAAGCAGGTCTTTAGAGAGCAAATGTTAACGATTAACGCAGAGCTTAACTTGCCCTTTTAACGGGTGTTACGTGATAACAAGCGCTGTAAAAGAGTGAATAAACTAATGAACAAAAACGCAATTGACCCGATACAAACAGCGCGAGTATTAAGCGAGGCGCTACCTTATATTCAAAAGTTTTCTGGCAAAACAATCGTGATTAAATATGGCGGCAATGCGATGGTGGATGATCAGCTGAAAAGCGGTTTTGCCCGCGATATCGTACTATTGAAACAGGTGGGGTTAAATCCGGTGGTTGTACACGGTGGTGGCCCACAAATTGGTAAACACTTAGAGAAACTGGGGATAAAAAGTCAATTCGTTGATGGTATTCGGGTGACCGACAGTGAAACCATGGACGTGGTTGAGATGGTATTAGGTGGTTTGGTCAATAAAGAAATTGTTAGTTTGATTAATCAACACGGTGGTTCTGCCGTTGGTTTGACGGGTAAGGATGGGGATTTAATCCGCGCTAAAAAGATTTCGTCAAAACAAGCGGTGTCAGAAAAAGCCTCTGAAATAATTGATATGGGTCACGTTGGTCACGTTGAAAGCATTGATCCTGCGGTGGTTAATATGTTGGTTCAGGGTGATTTTATTCCCGTCATCGCGCCGATTGGGGTGGGTAAAGACGGCGCGTCTTACAATATTAATGCTGACCTCGTTGCCGGTAAAATGGCAGAAATCTTATGTGCGGAAAAGCTTTTATTATTAACAAACACGTCAGGCTTGTTGAGTAAAGAAGGTCAACTACTTACTGGCTTATCGATAGCTGAAGTGAATGCTTTGATCGAAGATGGGACGATTTACGGTGGTATGTTACCAAAAATTCAATGTGCGATGGATGCCTTGAACGCTGGCGTTAACAGCGCACATATTATTGATGGCAGGGTGCCGCACGTGGTGTTACTTGAGCTGTTAACCGATAAGGGGATGGGAACCCTAATGGTTCGGAGTTAAGTCGTTAGCGCCGAGCTGATTAAAGCGGTCTATCAAGGCCTGGTTTTGTTCGTTTTTACAGGTCTCTTTACCTAATTTGGTATTTTTGCAGCGGATATCAAGTGTAACTTTAGATACATCGTTATCTTTTATTTTAGCCAAGGTCAGCGCTTTTTGTGTGCTTAACTTGGGTGTTGCGCTTAGCACTAAGTTTTGCGAGTTAAACACAATTGCCGTATCGTTGTTTTGCGTTAAAAATTCACTTGCGACTGGCCAAAGGTTCTTACACTTGTCAGCATTGCAAGTGATTTCGCCAATTAATAAACTGGGTGTCGTATCGTCGTCCAAATGTTTAGGTGGTGGGGCTTGTTTTTTTAGTGTATTGAATCGCAATCTATCGTTCCTTAACTGCTCTTCGATGACAGATTTTTGTGATTTAAGGCTTGAAATCTCGCGCTGGTTTTTATCGAACTGCTGTTGAGCAGATTGAATATTGTCGATGATTTTTGCGGGCATTTTTTTTCCACTGCGTTCAAACTCGGCAGCAGATTGTTGATGAGTAATCAGTTGTTTTTTTAAGGTTTCAGACTGGCTAGATGCAATAGATATGTGGGAATCAACCATATCAAACTTGCTGTTTGCCAAGGCATCAATATCGGCTTCGGATTGAAACGTTTTTAATAAAGCCTCATCTTGAGCCACCTGTTTTTGTAAGAGTTCGGCTTGCTGCTTCTTCAAGGCGTTAAGCTTTTTTAGTTGTTGTAGTTGTTCTGGTGTTTTAGCGGCATCTTTAATGGCGATGGTACGGCCTTTTTCATTTAATTCTTCGCGTTCAAGTCGTGACGCTTTAGGCGGTACCTTATCAGAAAACGATACCTTGCCATTTTCGTCAACCCAGCGGTAAAGTTTGCCAGCATTAGCCGCGTTTGAAAAAGTTAGTACGGTTATTATTAGTATTAAGAAAGTGTTTTTTGTCATTTGGGTAAGGGATATGCTTTTTCATTAAAAGAGTAAAGTGCTAATATCAATTTATAGCAAATGCTGAAAGTCTGGTTATCGTCATGGAAGTGAACTACTCCTACGTGTTAGTCATATAGCATTTGGCATATGAATTGCTGTTAAGTATAGTCGAGAAAAATGTTTTGGGTGAGAAGCAGAATAAATTCAAAGCAGCAACTTGACTACCGAGAGATAGTGTTTAATAAAAATTAGAGTTTTGGAGTGAGTTTAATGAGTAACAAATCCCCATCAGTTTATAGTGCCGATGACGTTGATCCACAAGAAACCCAGGAATGGCTTGATGCCCTCGAATCAGTGATTCAGCACGAAGGTGGGGAACGGGCGCATTATTTGCTCGAAACATTGATTGAAAAAGCGCGGATGGCAGGCGCGGAAATTCCGTTTAGTGCAGAAACCGCCTACATCAACACCATCTCGATTCCGCAACAGGCGCAATATATAGGTGATACATCCTTGGAACATAAGATCCGATCTTATGTGCGTTGGAATGCAATGGTGATGGTACTTAGAGCAAATAAAAATACCAACGTGGGTGGGCATATTGCTAGCTTTGCTTCTTCCGCCACCTTATATGACGTGGGTTATAACCATTTTTGGCACGCAGCGAGTGAAACGCACGGTGGCGATTTAGTGTACGTACAAGGCCATGTGGCTACCGGCATTTATGCACGTGCTTTTATGTTGGGACGCTTATCAGAGCAACAGATGGATAGTTTCCGCCAAGAAGTAGACGGAGGCGGCTTGTCGTCTTATCCGCACCCTTGGCTAATGCCTGACTTTTGGCAATTTCCAACCGTGTCGATGGGACTTGGGCCAATCATGGCTATCTACCAAGCACGCTTTATGCGTTATGTAGAGGACCGTGGTTTTGCCTCTACCGAGAATAGAAAAGTCTGGGCATTTTTAGGTGATGGTGAAACTGATGAGCCTGAGTCTTTAGGTGCAATCGGCATGGCTGGCCGCGAAAAACTCGGCAATTTAGTCTTTGTCGTTAATTGTAATTTGCAGCGACTTGATGGGCCTGTTCGGGGTAACGGCAAAATTATTCAAGAACTTGAGTCCGAATTCAGAGGCGCAGGCTGGAACGTTATAAAAGTTATTTGGGGGCGTCACTGGGACGTACTGTTGGCGAGAGATACCGAAGGGCACCTACGTAGGCGCATGATGGCGTGTGTCGACGGTGATTATCAAACCATGAAAGCGAAAGACGGTGCCTACGTTCGCAAGCACTTTTTCAACACCCCCGAACTAAAAGCGATGGTTGCAGACTGGTCTGATAAAGACATCTGGGATTTAAACCGAGGTGGGCATGATCCGGCTAAAATTTTTGCTGCCTATACAGCAGCCAGTAATGAAACAGAAAAACCGACCGTAATTTTAGCTAAAACGATTAAAGGTTACGGCATGGGTAGCTCAGGTGAAGCGCAAAACACGACCCATCAACAAAAAAAGATGAGTCATGAATCGTTGCTACACTTCAGAGATAAGTTTGAGCTACCGATATCTAATGAGGATGTCGATAACTTGGCCTATTTACGATTTGAAGAAGGCTCGCCTGAACAGGAGTATATGAAAAAGAAACGCGACGACCTAGGTGGCTATCTGCCCGCTCGTCGTGAAAAATCAGACGCGCTGAAAATTCCTGAGTTATCAGTGTTTGAACCGATGATGAAAGGAACATCTGAAGGGCGTGAAATATCAACCACGATGGCGTTTGTTCGGTTGTTAAATATCCTGTTAAAAGATAAAGAGATCGGTAAACGTATTGTGCCCATTGTTCCCGACGAATCGCGAACCTTTGGTATGGAGGGCTTATTTCGTCAGCTTGGTATTTGGTCTCAAGTGGGGCAGCTTTATACGCCGCAGGATTCAGAACAACTGATGTTTTATAAAGAAGATAAAAATGGCCAGGTGCTCCAGGAAGGCATTAATGAAGCCGGTGGCTTGTGTGACTGGATCGCGGCGGGTACCTCCTATTCGACGCATAACGTGCCGATGATTCCGTTCTATATTTTCTATTCGATGTTTGGTTTTCAGCGCGTCGGTGACTTAATTTGGGCCGCTGCCGATCAACGGGCGCGTGGGTTTTTGCTTGGTGGTACTGCGGGACGAACAACGCTCAATGGCGAGGGGCTTCAACACGAAGATGGGCACAGTTTACTGTGGGCTTCCTCGGTACCGAATTGTATTTCTTATGACCCGACTTTCAACTATGAACTCGCGGTCATCATGCACGACGGCCTTGTACGCATGTTTGAACAGCAAGAAGACGTGTTTTATTACCTAACCGTTATGAATGAAAATTACGCCCACCCAGCCATGCCCGACGGCGTAGAGGAAGGTATTATTAAAGGCATGTATTTATTTAAGCAAGCTGAAGATGCTGCTAAACCGCGCGTTCAATTACTCGGTGCAGGCACCATATTTAATGAAGTGATCGCGGCAGCAGACTTGCTTAAAGAAGACTGGGGCGTCGAGTCTGACCTATGGAGCTGTACCAGCTTTACCGAGCTAGCGCGAGAAGGTCAGGCTTGTGAGCGTGAAAACCGCTTGCACCCAACCAAGAAAAAACAAGTGCCTTACGTATCTCAGTGCTTAAATGAGCGAAACGGACCAGTCATTGCCTCGACCGACTACGTGCGTTTATTGGCAGATTCCATTCGACCCTTTATCCGTAAGCACTACAGCGTGTTGGGAACGGATGGTTTTGGCCGTTCTGATACACGTGAAAACCTGCGTCGTTTCTTTGAGGTGGATCGCTATTACGTCACTATTACGGCGTTAAATGCACTAGCCGATACAGGAGAGATCGAGGCGTCTATAGTGCAACAAGCGATAGAGAAATATGGCATCGATGTGTCCAGAGAAGCCCCTTGGCTTGTGTAATCAAGCTGTGAAGAGGATAGGAGAAGTTAATGAGTAGTTTGATAGACGTTGCGGTCCCCGATATTGGTGACTTTGAATCGGTAGAAGTGATTGAAATTGCAGTGGCTGTTGGCGACACAGTTGAATTAGAGCAAACCCTTTTAACCCTAGAAAGTGATAAGGCCAGTATGGATATCCCATCATCAGCCGCAGGGGTGGTGGACGAGATCTTGGTTAAGGTGGGTGATTCAATCGCTGAAGGTACAGTTGTTGTTCGTTTAAAGCAAAATGACGATGTGTCAGATAGTGAAAAATCCACGCAAGATAATGCACCAGAGCCACCAACTAAAAACGAAAAAACCCCCGCTGAAACATCGCTGCAAGAGATTGATATCCAGGTTCCCGATATCGGTGATTTTGACGCCGTTGAAGTCATCGAACTGAATGTTGCTGTAGGCGATGTAGTCGAAAAAGAACAAACCTTGCTGACATTGGAAAGTGATAAAGCCAGTATGGAAATACCATCGACCGCAGCCGGTACCGTTAAGGCTATTCATGTTGCGGTAGGTGATAAAGTAGCCGAAGGCGCCTTGATTATTGTTTTATCCGCACAAGTGGCTAGCCCAGAAACGGCTAAACCGGTCAAACAGGACACTAAAACAATAGCGCCTGCGATAGCCGAAGAGAGGCCAAAAGCAGTGGCCTCCAACAAGACGCAAGCCGTCACTGTATCTAAGCCGGCGGGGCATATCCATGCCAGCCCAGCGGTACGCAAGTTTGCCAGAGAATTGGGTGTCGACTTGTCGACTGTGACAAAGGCCTCAGGGCCTAAAGGTCGCTTGTTAAAAGACGATGTCAAAAACCACGTTAAACAGATACTCAGTAGCGGGGCTGCTGGTGGATCGGTTGGTAGCGGAATCCCACCGATTCCGACGATCGACTTTTCAAAATTTGGTGCGATCGAAGAGAAACCGTTAAGTAAAATCAAGCGTTTAACGGGCACCAATTTAACCCGGGCTTGGCTGAATGTGCCGATGGTAACGCACCATGAGTTGGCAGATATCACTGAAATGGAAGCATTCCGTCAATCACTGAAAGCAGAGGCTGAAAAACGTGGGGTTAAAGTCACTTTCTTGGCTTTTATCATGAAGGCATTAGCGGCTGCCTTAAAAGAGTTTCCGCAATTTAATGCGTCTTTATCCCCTGATGGGCAATCGCTTATTTATAAAAAATATTACAACTTGGGGATTGCGGTGGCGACACCGAATGGCCTGGTGGTACCGGTATTTAAAGATGTTGATAAAACCAATATTTTTGATCTGGCGGCTGAAATGAGCGTGGTCAGTAAAAAAGCGCGGGACGGTAAATTAATGCCAAAAGATATGCAGGGTGCTTGTATGACCATCTCTAGCCTTGGCGGTATTGGCGGCACGGCCTTTACGCCCATAGTAAACGCCCCCGAGGTTGCTATTTTGGGGGTCACTCGCGGCGATATGCAGCCGGTTTGGAACGGTAAGGAGTTTATCCCCCGTCTAATGCTGCCGCTTGATTTAACGTATGACCACCGTGTGATAGATGGCGCAGATGCTGCGGCTTTTATGGTGGCGATGGCGGGTTATTTAAACGATATTCGCCGCGTGTTGTTGTAGGAGCGGATGATGGCAAAAACAGAAGATATTAAAGTCCCCGATATTGGTGATTCAACGAGCGTTGAAGTGATTGAAGTATCGGTCGCGGTAGGCGATCAAATTCAAATTGACGACAGTATTGTCACGCTAGAAAGCGATAAGGCGTCGATGGACATTCCCAGCCCTGTCGCAGGTGTTGTTAAGGAAATAGTGGTTTCACTGGGCGATAAAGTGTCTGAAGGGGATGTACTGATTAAATTGGAACTGAACGATGCAGCTAATGAGCCAATAGCTAAAGAACAAACGTCGATTGAACCTGTAGCTGCAAAGAGCAAGCAAGACGGTCAGGCCGACCTTCTTCACGCTGAGGTGTTGGTCATTGGCGCGGGTCCTGGGGGTTATACAGCGGCTTTTCGTGCCGCCGATTTGGGTAAAAAAGTGATATTAATTGAACGCTACCCATCCTTAGGTGGCGTGTGTCTCAATGTGGGTTGTATTCCGTCTAAGGCACTGTTGCACCAAGCGCAAGTGATTCATGAAGCGGCTGATATGTCGGCGCACGGGGTGACATTTGCCGAGCCAACGATTGATATTGATGCTATCCGTTCGAATAAGGAAACGATTATTCAGCGCTTAACCGGTGGTTTAGCCGGTTTAGCAAAACAACGTAAGGTAACGGTTATTAGCGGTTACGCCCAGTTTGCGTCGAGTCACACAGTGGTGGTGGAAGAGGCTGGGTCGAGTCAAACCATCTCGTTTGATAACGCGATTATCGCAGCGGGTTCGCAGCCGGTAAAAATCCCCGGTTTTCCATATGAAGATGAGCGACTGATGGACTCCACCGGCGCATTGGCATTAACGGATATTCCCAGCAATATGCTGGTCATAGGTGGCGGTATTATTGGTCTTGAAATGGCCACGGTGTATCATGCTTTAGGGTCAAAAATTAGCGTCATTGAGCTCATGGACCAGTTGGTAGCCGGCTGTGATAAAGACCTCGTTAAGCCCTTACATAAACGCCTATCTAAGCAGTTGGAACATATTTACTTAAAGGCGAAAGTCACCGCGATTGAATCAACCAAGAAGGGTTTAAAAGTAAGCTTTGATGGTGAGGGTGTGCCTAAAGCTGCTGTGTATGACCGTGTTTTATTATCGGTAGGTCGTCGTCCGAATGGTGCATTGATCGGTGCAGATAAAGCCGGTGTTAACGTCGATGAACGTGGTTTTATTGCGGTGGATAAACAAATGCGTAGCAATGTGCCGCATATTTTTGCCATTGGCGATATTGTAGGCAATCCGATGTTGGCGCATAAAGCGGTGCACGAAGCCAAAGTGGCGGCCGAAGTAATTGCCGGCGAAAAAGTCGCCTTTGACCCAATGACGATTCCATCGGTCGCCTATACCGACCCAGAAATCGCGTGGATGGGTTTAACCGAAACAGCAGCTAAAGCGGACGGTATTAAATACGAAAAATCAGTTTTTCCGTGGGCGGCCAGTGGCCGTGCGCTAAGTATTGGGCGCGATGAAGGCCTGACTAAAATTTTATGGCACCCCGAAACCAAGCGAATTTTAGGCGCAGGCATTGTCGGTACCAATGCCGGTGAGCTAATCGCCGAAGCGGTGCTGGCACTGGAGATGGGCGCAGATGTAGACGATATGGGTCTCACCATTCATCCGCACCCGACTTTGTCGGAAACCTTGTGTTTTGCGGCAGAAATGCAAGCGGGAAGCATTACCGATTTGTACATTAAAAAGAAATAGTTTGTGTGGGTGTTAGCGTGGTGACTGTTGATCTAAATTACACACGGCAGGGTGATCAAGGGCCGCCGTTGATTATATTGCATGGCTTATTTGGTAGCGCTAGAAATTGGCAGAACATCGCGAAGCAGCTAGCAGAACACTACACGGTGTACGCCTTGGATTTGCGCAATCATGGTGCTTCTCCGCACGATGAAGTGATGGACTACCCCTCAATGGCGGCAGACGTTATAGCGTTTATCGATCAACACAAGTTGCAAGATGTCATTCTTCTTGGGCACAGCTTGGGCGGTAAGGTGGCTGTGCAACTGGCGTTATCTGCAGCGAACAGACTCAGCAAATTGATTGTCGTAGATATTGCACCGGTTAGGTATACGCATAATTTTGACGAGGTATTGTCGGGCTTTTACCACGTGCCATTGGATAGCATTCAATCGCGTAAAGAAGCGGATAAGTATTTAGCCGAAAAAATAAGTAGCCCGAGCCTACGCCAGTTTTTGTTGCAGAATTTGCTGAGTAACACCTCTGGTGGTTACCAGTGGCGAGTTAATTTGGCCAGTATTGACGCCAATATGCACACCATTATGGGATTTACTGATTTGTCAGCAAATCAAACGTTTGATAAACCCTGTTTATATATTAAAGGCGCTAAGTCGACCTATTTAGCGAGTCGATACCAGCCTTTAATTGCTGAACACTTTCCATCGGCAGAGCTAGTCAGCATTCCAAATGTAGGGCATTGGCCGCATATCGAATCCCCAGCCGAGTTTATGATGTGTCTGAATGAGTTTTTAAACGGGTAGAAAAATAATAAAGTTTTTAAGTGATTAGCCGATACGCTAGGTATGAATAGACTAATCTCCTCAATTTTTTCTATCGCCTGTCTTGTAGGCTATGTGGGCTTGGCCCAAGCTCAGCAATATCAAGCGTCAGTCACCAACTCGCAATGGCAATTTAAGGGTAACAGAGTCGCCTGTACCTTGAGTCATACCGTACCGAAATACGGTGTTGGCGTATTTGAACAAAAATCGGGTGAACGGGTTAATTTTACGCTTAAGGCCGAATCTTATGTGCCGCCGATTCAAGTGGCTATGCTAACAACGGTGCCACCAGTTTGGATGCACGATGCATCGCCAGTAAAGCTGGCTTCTATTAAGCCCGCTGCACATAAATTAGTCGTTAATAGTGATTTATCTGAACGGATGTTACAGGCGTTATCTAACGGCCGTTTTCCGCAGTTTAGCTACTCATCAAAATACGGCGCTAATAAGGTGAGCGTGGCCATATCGTCAGTTAATTTTCTGGAGGCACTGGGTCAATTTGAATCATGCCGGCAAGCTTTATTACCGTTTAGTCGAAATGACGTGCATCATCAATTATCGTTGTTTAATAATTTGAGTAGCGAAATCTCACATCAAAATAGGCGTTTATTGACGAAGGCAGTTACCTATGTGAAAGAAGCGGGTGAGACGGAGCGAATCGACTTAATAGATGGTACCGATGATTTTTCGGTGAAAGATGGGCGACGGATGCATGATAGGCGTGTGAATAAAGTGCGTAATTTTTTGATTGAACAGGGGATGCCTGAAGATCAAGTGGTGGCCTTATCAGACCCCGAAGCTCTGGATGTACCTGAGGGTAGTGTGCGCTTAAAAGTGGCAGGGCCGGAGCCATTCCGCCACATTTACTTTAAGTCGGGTTCGTTGTATTTAAATGAACGCGATCAGGCCAAGCTCAATTATATGTTGGACTTTATTCGCTTGCAAAAACCAGATGCCAAACTTGTATTAGAAGGGCATTCCGACAGTGAAGGCCCACGTCAGGCGAATCTACTCATGTCTAAAAAGCGTGTGCAAGTTATTAAAGAATACCTTGTGTCGAAAGGCATTAAGACAGAACGGATTATCAGCAAAGCCTATGGTGAAAGCAAACCAGCTACGACCAATAGGTACCCCGGTGGTCGACAGTTAAACAGGCGGGTCGATATTTCAATCGCTGGTTAGAGTTAATCAACGTTTTTTTTGCTTGAGATGGCTGTTAATCTGTACTAAAGCTCTTGCTGGTAAAGCCAAGCAGCCCTTCAATCAGGTATAATTTGCGTATTGTCATTTATTAAACGCGAGTTAGCCACCATGTCAAAACCAGCAGTTAAAAAAGTTGTTCTCGCCTATTCAGGCGGATTAGATACCTCAGTCATCTTAAAGTGGTTGGAAGATGTCTATGACTGTGAAGTTGTTACCTTTACCGCGGACCTAGGTCAGGGCGAAGAGGTTGAACCCGCGCGTGCAAAAGCCGAGTCATATGGCATCAAAGAAATTTATATCGATGATCTGAAAGAAGAGTTTGTTCGAGATTTCGTGTTCCCTATGTTCCGAGCCAATACGCTTTATGAAGGCGAATACTTGCTCGGTACATCCATTGCCCGTCCACTTATTTCAAAACGCCTGATTGAAATTGCGAACGAAACCGGTGCCGATGCCATCTCGCATGGGGCAACCGGTAAAGGTAATGACCAAGTGCGTTTTGAATTAGGTGCCTATGCGCTAAAGCCGGATGTGAAAATAATCGCGCCGTGGCGAGAGTGGAATTTAACCTCGCGTGACACGCTAATGGCCTACGCCGAAAAAGCGGGCATTGCGGTTGAAATGAAACGCGGTAAAAAATCACCGTATTCGATGGACGCTAATTTATTGCATATTTCCTATGAAGGTGACTTGCTAGAAGACCCATGGAATGAGCCAGAAGAAAGCATGTGGCGTTGGTCTGTGTCACCTGAGAATGCACCCAATACGCCAACGTATATTGAGCTTGAGTATAAAGCCGGCGATATAGTAGCGATTAATGGCCAAGCGCTGTCGCCTGCAACGGTGTTAGCTGAGCTAAATAAAATTGGTGGTGCCAATGGTATTGGTCGCGCCGATATCGTAGAGAATCGCTATGTCGGCATGAAAGCACGAGGTTGTTACGAAACACCGGGCGGTACGATCATGCTAAAAGCGCATCGCGCTATTGAGTCAATTACCCTAGACCGTGAAGTGGCACATTTAAAAGACGAGTTAATGCCGCGTTACGCGAGCCTAATTTATAACGGCTATTGGTGGAGTCCTGAGCGTGAAATGCTGCAAACAATGATTAACGCGTCCCAAGTTAACGTGAATGGGCGTATTCGCCTTAAACTTTACAAAGGAAATGTCATCGTTGTGGGTCGTGAGTCATTAACAGACAGTTTGTTTGATGAGAATATCGCAACCTTTGAAGACGATGGCGGCGCATATAACCAACAAGACGCCGAAGGCTTTATTAAACTCAACGCCTTGCGTATGAGGATAGCAGCAAGAAAGCGCTCGTAGCCAATTTGGATTAAAGCCCTCTTCGGAGGGTTTTTTTTTGCCATTGAAAGTGCTGTAAGGCATGAATGATGGGTATGCGACAATTTGCCACATTCCAAATAGTAGTTGCTTCTGTACACTTCTGATCATAATCAATCAGAAGGTAATCAGTAGTATGAGGCAGTTAACGTTAAGTGTTTTATTGATCGGGCTAGTAGCAACAGCAGTCAATGCTGTTGATTATAGTCAGCAAACCATCTTGGTTGAAGGCAGTCGTATGCGTCCTGGTGAATTTGGTATTGCGCCAGATTCAACGGTGTTACAGGACACTGCCTCGCTCTTAAAAAGGGTGCCGGGTGCAAATGTTAACCGCAATGGACCTCTTACAGGCATCGCTTCTTACCGCGGTTTATTTGGTAGCCGAGTGAATTCAGTTGTCGATGGCATGTCCTGGAAAGAGGTAGGGCCGAATAGTATGGATCCTCCGTTGAGTCATATCCCTGCGTCGTTAACAGAAAGCTTAACGGTTTACAGAGGTATAGCACCAGTTAGTAGTGGTATCGAAACGATAGGCGGTTCAATGTCTGCGGAATCTCGTAAAGCGCATTTCACTGATAGCGATGTATTTGAATTTCATGGCATGGCATCGCTCGGTTATAGCGAAGCGGATAACGGTTTAACCAGTAGTGTATTGGGCACGTATGCCAATGGTAGCCATCGATTTCATACGAGCCTTAGTAAAGAACAGGGTGATGACTATGCATTTGACGGCAGCAAATCCGTTGACCCAAGCCAATATGATCGTGATGCATATACCGTTGGGTACGGTACAAAATTCGGTGCGCACGAATTAGGTTTTAACTACAGCAATAATGATACGGGGCATACTGGCTCGCCCTCCTTACCAATGGATATTATTTGGGTAAGAGGCGGTATTTTCTCTACGGATTATAGTGTGAAGTTGGGTGAAGGGCGTTCATTAAAAACATCGTATTACTACCAGGATATGCGCCACTTGATGAATAATTTTACCCTGCGCCAAAATGGGTCGATGGCCAATAAGTATCGTCAGAACCTAACCACGGTTGATGGTGGCGGTTTGTCTATGGTTTATAAAATGCCGGTTTCTGCAGGAAGCCTAAGTTTAGGTCTAGAGGGAGATCAATCTACCCACGATGGTTTAATTACCGATCCAACTAACGCGATGTTTTACGTGGATAACTTTAACGGTGCACAACGTAATCGTTATAGCGTATTCAGTGAATGGGTTGGCGATATTGATGAAGGTTTAGAGTTAGAGCTGGGTGTGCGATATACGCAGGTCGAGATGGACTCGGACAAAGTGGGTAGCAGTATGGCGGGAATGATGCCAGCGGTTGCGACATTACGCGATACGTTTAATGGCTCTAGCTTATCGCAAACAGACCATAATTGGGACTTTGACGCGATTGTAAGGCAGTCCATTTCTGATGAGTTAACGGCTGAGATTGGATTCGCACGCAAAACACGTTCACCGTCATACCAGGAGCGTTACCTGTGGATTCCACTAGAAGCAACGGGCGGTTTAGCCGATAACCGCGTTTATATTGGTGACGTTAATCTCGATCCTGAGGTGGCGTATCAATTTGAAGCGGGTATTGAGTATTCATCTAACGGACTTTATGTGGCACCGAGGGCCTTTTATCACAGGGTGAATGACTATATTCAGGGCGATGAAATAAGCGGGACTGCGGCAAATAGGGTGGCAGGGATGATGAATAATGGCAATATGACCGTATTGCAGTTTGCCAATGTCGATGCTGAACTTTACGGTATGGATGTAGAGTGGGGTTATGAACTAGCTGAAAGCTGGCGTTTAGATGGTACGGTCAGTTACGTTCGTGGTCGCCGTCGCGATGGTGGCGGAGATAATCTTTATCGTATAGCACCGTTTAATACACGTGCTCAACTAACTTTTGATCAAGACAACTGGTCCATAGCAGCAGAAGTTGAAGCGTATGCGGCGCAAAATGATGTTGCTGAATATAATGCTGAGATGAAATCAGCAGGGTATGGCTTGCTTCATCTACGTGGAGACATACAGCCTATGCAAAGCGTTAATATTGGTTTGGGTATAGAAAACATATTAGATAAAAGCTATGCAGACCATACCGCCGCCATTAATAGAGCGATGGGATCGGATATTGCCGTAGGCGATAAAGTGCCGGGGCAAGGTCGAAACTTATACCTAACGGCTAGCTATGAATGGTAAATAACAAATTTTGATTTAAATGATTAATAAAAAAGCCCAGGTAAATCCTGGGCTTTTTTATAGGGGTATGAAATAGCGGAGAATCTACTTGAAATGATTTTTGTCTCTATTAATCAAATTTTAGTTTGACGATAGAAAAAGATGATGCTTTTATATGGCCCAGTACAGGGTTATATAGAGGCCCTGTTTTTATAAAATAAAAGTAACTTAGGAGTGAGCGTATGAAGATTGAAGCAGCGGTAGTTCGGGAAGGTAAAGGTGATTTCAAAATTGAAACGATGGAACTGGCAGAACCATCTGCTGATCAGATTTTAGTTAAAATCGTTGGTGCTGGCTTATGCCATACTGACCTTACCTGTCGCGATCAAAATTACCCAGTGCCACTCCCTATGGTATTCGGTCATGAAGGTTCAGGTGTGGTAGAAAAAGTGGGCGCCAATGTGACCAAAGTGGTGCCAGGTGATCACGTGGTGTTAACCTTTTATACGTGCGGTAAATGTGATGCGTGTATCAGTGGCGACCCAACCAGTTGCGCTAATTCATTTGGTCCTAACTTTATGGGCCGTGCGGTTGATGGTAGTTGTACTATTCATGATCAAGCAGGTGAAGAAGTCGGTTGTAGCTTTTTTGGCCAATCTTCTTTTGCTAGCCACGCCTTAGCCTATGAGCGTAATACAATTAAAGTGGATAAAACAGCGCCGCTTGAATTACTTGGCCCATTAGGTTGCGGCGTACAAACAGGTGCAGGCTCTGTTCTAAATGCACTAAACCCACCGGCCGGCAGTGCCATTGCTATTTATGGTGCGGGCGCAGTAGGTCTGTCAGCTGTTATGGGGGCAGTGGTGGCCAATTGCACCACAATTATCTCAATTGACGTTAAAGAAAATCGTTTACAGCTCGCAAAAGAGTTAGGCGCGACGCATACGATTAATGCGGCTGAAGTAGACCCAGTTGAAGAAGTCCAAAAAATAACGGGTGGCTTAGGAATTGCCTATGTGCTGGAAACGAGCGGTATCGCGCCGGTTTTAAGTCAAGCCATCATGTCGTCTTGTGTCGGCGGTGAAATCGGCATTATTGGCGCACCAGCAATGGGTACGACTATTCCGCTAGATATTAACCATTTACTGTTTAACCGTAAATTGCGCGGTATCGTGGAAGGTGAATCCAATTCTGATATCTTTATTCCAAGGTTGATTAGCCTGTATCAGCAAGGTAAATTCCCGTTTGATAAATTGGTTAAGTTCTATGATCTTGACCAAATTAATGAAGCAGCTGCAGATTCAGAAAAAGGCACAACGCTTAAAGCGATTATGCGTATTAAGTAAGCGCTCTAGGTTTGACCTTAAAGCCGAAGGCATCATGCCTTCGGCTTTTTTATGTGCAAAAGAAATACCGTGGGTGTAATAAACCACAGGTTAGGTGGCAGGCTTGAAGAGTACGTGGGTGCTAACTATTAATCAGTATCACTGACATTATGCCCTTCATGCTTAGTTTTTATTGTTATANNTGGATGCCCAGCGAATAGAAAAACATAGGACTGTCATGGCTTTGCAAGTTAATTTCCCAAGACTATTAGTAATAGTAGGGCTGCTTTTATTGCTCGTTTTTAGCAACACGGTATTTGCTGGCGGCGGTTATTTTTCTATCGGTTATGGTCACGTAGCTAAACAAACCTCAGGTGCGGTAACGGCAGTGGCCGAAGATGCCTACGCCGGCGCATCCAACCCGGGTAAATTAACGGCAGCAGGCAACCAATTTGAAATGGGTGCTGAGCTTTTTAACCCGCATCGGCGAATTGAACGCAAAGGGGCAACAGGCGATGCCTCGATTTATAATTTTTCAGATAATAGCCGGAATTCTTTTTTTATCATTCCTGATCTCGCGTATGCGCATCAGCTAAACAGTGATGTCACTATTGGCATTACCGCGTATGCAAATGGCGGCCTAAACAGTGAGTACCCCGGAACAACGGGTATTCCCGGTACCAATGAAAATGAAGAGCAGTGTGGCAGTAAACCCGGTAACTTTTTTTTAGGTTGTGACAAAGTAGGCTTTGATCTAGCGCAGCTGATTATTGCACCCACCATCGCTTGGAAAGTGGCGCCGGGGCATAGTATTGGTGTTGCGCCGTTATTTGCTATCCAAAGTTTTGAGGCGTTTGGCTTTCAAGGCTTAATGCCACTTTCAAAATACCCGTCAAAGATGACCAATAATGGGCATGATACCGCCTTTGGTGTTGGGGTTCGTGTAGGTTGGTACGCTGAGCCAACACCCTGGTTATCGCTAGGTGCGGCGTATTCGTCAAAAGTGTATATGCAAGAGTTTGATGAATATAAAGGCTTATTTGCGGAAGGCAGTTTTGATATACCGGCCAACTACAGCATTGGTGCGGCGGTAAGGCCAAACGATAAGTGGCTGATTGCCGTGGATATTCAACGTATTGACTTTAAAGATGTCAGGTCATTGGCTAATAGTGTGCAGAGCTCGTTAGGGCCTGATGCTCCGTTATTAGGCAGCTCATCGGGCAGTTCGTTTGGTTGGGATCGTGATCAGACCAATTACCGCTTTGGTTTGACGTATTATGCAACGCAGACACTAACGCTAAGGGCAGGTTACGCCTATGGTAAACGGGCTAATGATAATGATGTGCAAGCAACCACGCTTAGCATACTAACGCCAAACCCAGAGGAGCAGTTTAGTGTTGGGCTGAGTTGGAAAACCGAGCAAGGCAATCAGCTACACGTGGGTTATGAACGCTTTGTAAAAGAGCAGTACAGCGGCCCCTCAGCGCTTTTTCCGGGGGCTACCGAGTCGGTTACACCGTACGTGAACGCGCTGCATGTAGCGTATACCTGGGCGCTTTAGTCTAAAAATAAGGCACTAAAGTTTTGGCTGTTACGGTAGACATCGTCTGCCGCAAACAGCTGTTCTACCACGGCAATGTAATCAGCGCCCGCGTCGATTAGAGCGCTGGCATTAGCCTGATTAATACCACCGATTGCCACCACGGGGATAGTGAGTGCTTTTTTGGCTGCAAATAATGTTTCAACGCTTGCCAAGGCTGCACCCGGTTTAGTATTGGAGTTAAAAAAACGGCCAAAGGCCACGTAATTAGCACCTTGTCGTTCGGCTTGTATCGCTAGCGATAGGTCGTGATGGCACGTAACGCCAATAAGGGCCGTTTCACCCAGTAAGCTACGAGCGTGTTGTACGCTGCCATCGGCTTGACCTAAATGTACACCATCTGCATGACAAGCCAACGCCAATACAGGGTCATCGTTAATAATCAAGGGTACTTGATGGCTTGAACAAAGCGCCTTAAGTGCCTGCGCTCGATGCAACTTTTCATTCGCTGAGCTGATTTTATCGCGATATTGCAAAACCGCAGCGCCGCCTTGTAGCGCCATTTTAGCCTTGTGTAATAAAGTAACACCGTTGTCTAAATCAGGTGTTATGGCATACAGTCCTTTGGCGGCAAACAGTTTGTTCATGGCCGCTGTCTGGCTGGAAATAATTGCCCTTTGCCTAATTTCAGTGCATTGTTTATCGCCAAATCGGTATACGCTTGTGCGCGCTCAATGGCATCAATAACCGGCAGGCCTTGCGCTATGAAACCGGCAATGGCTGAGGCAAGCGTACAGCCCGTACCGTGGAATTCGCCTGGCTGTCGTGGCCAGTTAAACGTATTTTTTAAGGCGTTTTGGCAAAACAAGCTATTACTAATGGTCGATTCATTATCATGCCCGCCGGTCAATAAAACGTATGCAATTTTGAGCTGTAGCAAGGCCAGCCCGATGGCTTGCAAACTGGCATCAGTGCTAATACCGCTTAGTTGACGCGCTTCAGGGCTGTTGGGTGTAAGTACGGTGGTTAACGGTAATAGCTGCTCTCTAATAGCGCTTACTAAACTGTCATCGGCTAACGCTGTGCCGTCACCGCTGGCTAATACCGGATCAAAAACTACTGGGATGCGTGGGTGTTGTTGCAAAATATGCGCAATAGCCTCGACGCAAGCGACTGAACCGGTTAAACCAATTTTAATGACACTAATTGGCAGGTCGTTAAATAAGGCGGTGGCTTGGTCGATCAGGCTGTCGGCGTTTAAGGGTATTAAACGATGCACAGTGTGGGAGTCTTGTATAGTCAGGCAACTGATAAGGGTGCAAGGGTGACAGCCCAAGCTATTGAGCACCTCAATGTCGGCTTGTATGCCAGCTCCTCCGGTAGGGTCATGCCCTGAAATACTGAGGACGATGGGTTTTTTATGCATAGTGATTAAAAATGATTTGGCGATAAAGCGCTTAATTATCGGTTATTTAGAGGATGTTAGGCTAATAAATAATTAACAACAAGTGCCCGTTTGCGAGCTAAACGCGTAAAATAGGCGATTAATAAAAATTTATGACATACAGACTGATGACCCAAACAAAAAAACATACCCAGCTCCTCGATTTACTGCAACAGCGTATCCTGATGCTTGATGGTGCAATGGGTACGATGATCCAGTCTTATCAATTTAGCGAAGCGGATTATCGTGGCGAACGTTTTGCTGATTGGCCGAGTGACATAAAAGGCAATAACGATTTATTGTCATTAACCCAAGCCGATAGTATTCGTGCGATTCATTTAGCCTACCTTGAAGCCGGTGCGGATATTATTGAAACCAACACCTTTAATTCAACGCGTGTGGCGATGGCTGATTACGATATGCAAGAACTATCGTACGAGATTAACGAGCAATCGGCGCGACTTGCACGGCAAGCAGCGAACGATATTGAAGCAAAATACCCGGGCCGTGCATGCTTTGTTGCCGGGGTCCTTGGGCCCACTAATCGCACCGCGAGTATTTCCCCCGATGTTAATGATCCTGCGTTTAGAAACATCAGCTTTGATGAACTGGTTGATTCATACACCGAGTCAATGGATGCCTTATTAAAAGGCGGTGCAGACATTATTTTGGTTGAAACCATTTTCGATACCTTAAATGCCAAGGCAGCGCTCTTTGCTATCGCGCAATATTTTGATCAGCACCAAGTGGTCTATCCTGTGATGATTTCCGGCACCATTACCGATGCGTCCGGGCGAACCTTATCAGGCCAAGTAACCGAAGCGTTTTGGAATTCGGTGCGGCATATTAAGCCTATTAGCATTGGTCTTAACTGCGCCTTGGGCGCAGCGGAATTACGCCAATATATTGAAGAGCTGTCACGGATTGCTGATACAAATGTGTCCGCACATCCAAACGCGGGTTTACCGAATGAGTTTGGTGGTTATGACGAAACGCCGGAAGACATGGCAAACCATATTCAAGAATGGGCGCAGAGTGGGTTTTTAAATATTATTGGTGGTTGCTGTGGCACTACACCTGAATTTATTAGCGCGATGAAACAGGCGGTAAGTGAAGCGGCGCCTAGAGCCATTCCCACGGTAGAAACGGCGTGCCGTTTGTCGGGACTTGAAGCGATGACAATCCGCGACGATTCGTTATTTGTTAATGTTGGTGAACGAACCAATGTGACCGGTTCGGCGCGTTTTAAACGCCTGATTAAGGAACAAGACTACGAAGCAGCGTTGGACGTGGCGCGTCAGCAAGTGGAAAGCGGCGCGCAGGTCATCGACGTAAATATGGACGAAGGGATGTTGGAGTCAAAACAAGCGATGGTGCGCTTCTTAAGCTTGATAGCGTCCGAACCCGATATTTCTGTGGTACCCGTCATGATCGATTCATCCAAATGGGATATTCTGGAAGCCGGTCTCAAGTGTGTGCAGGGTAAAGGCATTGTGAACTCGATCAGCCTAAAAGAGGGCGAAGAAATTTTTATCGAGCAAGCAAAAACCATCATGCGGTATGGAGCGGCTGTTATTGTGATGGCGTTTGATGAAGTAGGGCAGGCCGATACGTTTGAACGCAAAGTGGACATTTGTACTCGTGCCTATAAAGTGCTTACCGAAAAAGTAGGCTTTCCGGCCGAAGACATTATCTTTGATCCGAATATTTTTGCAGTCGCAACCGGCATCGAAGAGCACGATAATTACGCCGTTGATTTTATCGAAGCAACGCGGGTGATCAAACAAACCTTGCCCCATGCGATGGTGTCGGGTGGGGTGTCAAACGTGTCGTTTTCCTTTCGTGGCAACGACAAAGTGCGCGAAGCGATTCATGCAGTATTTCTCTATCACGCGATTAAAGCGGGAATGGATATGGGTATTGTGAACGCCGGACAATTAGCCGTGTATGACGATATTCCAAACGATTTACGAGAGTGCGTCGAAGACGTTATTTTAAATCGCAAGCCCAGTAACGGAATCAGTGCGACAGAAAACCTGTTAAACATTGCCGCGAACTACCTCGATGATGGGTCTGGTGAAGCGGCAAAAGAGGCGGCTGAATGGCGCTCATGGCCGGTGGGTAAACGTTTAGAGCACTCGTTGGTAAAAGGCATTACCGAATTTATTGATGAAGATACCGAATTAGCTCGACAAGCCGCTGACAGACCCTTGCATGTGATTGAAGGGCCGTTGATGGATGGCATGAACGTGGTGGGTGATCTATTTGGTGCCGGCAAAATGTTTTTGCCGCAAGTGGTTAAATCTGCACGCGTCATGAAAAAAGCGGTGGCGTATTTAATGCCCTTTATGGAAGCCGAAAAGGGCGACGTTATAGCCAGCAACGGTAAAGTACTGATGGCAACCGTTAAAGGCGACGTGCACGATATTGGCAAAAACATTGTTGGCGTGGTGTTGCAGTGTAATGGTTTTGAAGTGATCGACTTGGGCGTCATGGTGCCTGCAGATACTATTCTTAAACAAGCGCGTGAACATAAGGTGGATGTTATTGGCCTGAGTGGCTTAATTACCCCATCGCTAGATGAAATGGTGCATATGGCAAAAGAAATGCAGCGCCAAGGCTTTAATGTGCCCCTGATGATTGGTGGAGCAACCACCTCGCGCGCGCATACAGCGGTCAAGATCGAACCGAACTATACCGGTGCCAGTGTGTATGTCACCGATGCATCACGCTCGGTGGGTGTGCTGACGAACCTGCTCGATAAAGACGCCGCCAATGATTACCAACAAAAAATTCGCGCTGAGTATGCAGAGGTACGCGAGCGGCATAAGGGTCGGCAATCGACTAAACGCCAATTAAATCTTGACGCTGCACGCAATAACGCGCCAGACATTGATTGGGACGCTTATTCGCCAGTTAAACCCAACTTTTTGGGAACGCGTGTATTAAACGATTACCCGCTGGAAGAGATTGCGGGCTTTATTGATTGGTCACCGTTTTTCCAAACGTGGGAGCTAGCAGGCAGCTACCCAAAAATTTTAGATGATGAGGTGATCGGTCACCACGCGCGGGATTTGCTAAAAGACGCGCAAGCCATGTTAAAGAAAATCATTGACGAAAAATGGCTCACGGCGCGAGCCGCATTTGGGTTTTTCCCGGCCAATAGCCGTGTGGATGATGTGTTGCTTTATCAAGACGAGGCGCGGAATGAACAAATTGCCGTATTGCACCACTTGCGGCAACAAAACATTAAACCGCCGGGGCGTAAAAACTATTGTCTTGCCGATTATGTGGCGCCTGAAAATTCAGCGGTGAGTGATTATGTGGGCGCGTTTGCCGTAACCGCAGGCATCGGTATCGAAGCACACATTAAACGCTTTGAAGCAGATCACGATGACTACCAATCCATTATGATCAAAGCCTTGGCTGATCGTTTAGCAGAGGCATTTGCGGAGTGTTTGCATCAAAAAGTGCGCAAAGAGTATTGGGCTTATGCGGCTGACGAATCGTTGGCTAACGAAGACTTAATAGGGGAAAAATACAGCGGTATTCGTCCAGCACCCGGTTACCCCGCGTGCCCAGATCATACCGAAAAGGCCACTTTGTTTTCCTTGTTAAACGCAACGGAAGCGGCGGGTATAGAGCTAACCGAAAGCTTTGCTATGTACCCAACAGCAGCGGTCAGCGGTTGGTATTTTTCACACCCAGAAGCAAAATACTTTAATGTTGGCAAACTGAAAAAAGACCAAGTAGAAGACTACGCCGAGCGCAAGGGTGAATCGGTGGATTATGTTGAACAGTGGTTAGCATCGAGTTTGGCGTACGACCCCGATGACAACTAAGTTAAGCTTTTACACCACCGCTGGTTGTCACTTGTGTGAACAGGCAAAAGCCTTGTTGCAGCAACTATTAGTCCATCATCCCGGTCGCTATCAAATTGAAGTGATCGACATTGTTGAGTCCGATGCATTGATAGAGCAGTATGGCCATCATATCCCTGTGCTTTCCGGTCATCAACAAGGGCAAACGGCGTTGCATTGGCCATTTGACTACATTGATCTACTTGCTTACCTTGAGCTAACACCTGTTAATGCCGAATCGTAAAGGGACAGCAAAATTTGCCTATATGATGCTGGTACTGTCGGTAATAGCAGTCTTAATGGGCGTGGCGGTGCTGTATTGGATTATGCAGTTGGATGCCGCCCGTTTACCTGACTCGCAAGGGCTTAGTCTATTAGGTTTCGGTTTATTAATAGCTTAGGTCTTATTTGGTTTTTAGTTCTGTTAAGCTATAAATTGGATTTATGTAGCGCGACGCTGAATTTGAAACATTCTTACATTCAATCTGCATCTGATGATTGGAGCCGTTTTACACTCAATTTGAATCAAATTAAAAACGTCTTCAATTTATCTTCAAACTCTCTTCAAACGATTATCAGGTTTTTCGGCTTTTTCTAGTTGTTTGTATCTTTCTGTTACTAACTCATGCAGTAGCTTTTTAATTGCATGCTCGAGTTGACTAGCGGCTTCCTTTGAAATGCTATGTACATATCCAGAGCGGTGACCATACGAATGGTCTGGTAATAGGCAGTTTCTCGCTAGTACTTGCACACTGCCATCGATGTACCCTTCTATATAGATACGGTGCTCATCAAGCACCTTATCTGCTTCAACTCCCCGGTAATCCCAATGTAGGTCGTAGTACTTACCATTTTTGACGTGATACACCTGTGGCAAGGCTTCAGCTAATGAGTAGTCCATGTGTTACCTATTTATATGCAAGGAAACCACAATTTAACATCATTACCAGTTCCAGATCAAAAGCTCATTGGCTTGTTTTTTGTTGTGACTACAAGACATTTAGGGTCAGAGTAAAAACTATTGACAGTATAAAGCTTATATCGAGTTGAGCTGCCTTGTCCCTTGACCATCAACTTATTTTTTGTGTTCGGCCTTGGTCTTGAAATTTATTGAATAATCGCTTTAGCTAATTCAGTAACTTTACTGACCATTAATTCAGGCGCTTTCTCAATAAGCTCTATTTGTCGATTATCGAAATCGAGTGATTTCATTTGGTGAATAAGTACCGAGCCTTTTGTCACTGTTTGTTCAGGTAAAACGACTTCAAGTTTCATCTGACGTATGGTGCTAGTGATTGGGGCAACAACAGCAAAGCCGGTATGTTCATTAAATATTTTTCGAGAAATTACAAAGGCTGGTCTGCGTTTCATTATTTCTTTTCCTGCGCTTGGATCGAAATTGAGAGAAACAATGTCACCTTTATCAGGGATGTACATTAAACCTCCTTGCCAGACGGGTTAGCATCAATCCACTCTCGATCTTCTTCTGTCACCTTAAAACATGCTTTCGGGCTACCCGCCAAAAGTACTTCAAGACTAAGCTCTTCTTCAATGGGTGTTAAAACTATCTTGTTATCCTTAATGGACAGATCAAGTTTTGAGCCAACGCGTAAACCTAACGTTTTTATGATCGCTTTTGGAATGCTAACTATATTAGCTCCACCTGACTGTCTAACTGATATTGCTGTCATAACATAGCCTCCCTAAATATTAACAAAGTTATACTATCGTATAATGTAATTATTTATTTTACAATAGTATAACTATGCTATTCTTTTTAAAAATGAAAAGGAGCTGGATTGATTAGATGGGCAAAATTCATCGTCTAGGACGATAAATTAACGTTAACTTCACCGCGTTTTAACGGTCGCAATTTAACCGCAATAGCTGAGACTATTGCGGTCAATGCTGTTGCAGGCGATAAACCTTAGGCTGTCGGCATGTGTTCAAACTCGGCCCTTTCAATACCTTGTTTTAACCAGTCCATCTTTGATGCACACCAAATGTCGGCAGTGGGTTTATAGCTGGAGGTGTCGTCTAAGGTGCCGGCTTTAACGATGGTAAGCCCAGGCATTGCATCGGCCTCGGTGTAAAGTGCTGAGCCACAGCGATTGCAGAAGTAACGACGTAGTGGTAGCCCGCTATCACCCTGATCAAGGTACATGGTTAAGGTATCGCCGGTTATTTTAAACGCCTCTGCAGGAACAACGGTATTGCTTGAGAAAGCCGATCCGCTTGCCTTTTGGCAATGTGTGCAGTGGCAGTTTGCCAGCATTACAGGGTCGGCACTAATTTCATAGTGCATGGATCCACATAAACATTGACCGCTTTGATTACTCATGTTGCTCTCCTTAGGTTTAACATTAATCAAAAACAATACAGCGATTTTTATACACCAATACTTCGTGTTGCAGGTGTCGGCGTATGGCGCGTGACAGTACAATTTTTTCGTTATCTTGCCCTTTACGTTTTAGATCATCCACGCTGTCATTGTGTCGAATATGTACCACATCTTGCTCGATAATCGGTCCTGCGTCTAGCTCCGTTGTGACGTAGTGGCTGGTGGCGCCAATAATCTTAACGCCGCGTTCGTGTGCGGAGTGGTAGGGCTTGGCACCGGGGAAGGCGGGTAAAAATGAATGATGAATATTAATGATCTGGTGCGGGTAATGGTCAATAAAATCGGCGCTTAAAATCTGCATATAACGCGCTAGCACCACGGTATTTACCTGGTATTGCTTAAGTAGCTCAAGTTGTGCTTGTTCTTGTTGTTGTTTATTGTTTGCAGTGATAGGCAGGTGGTAAAACGGTATGCCGGTGTTTTCTACTAAGGATCGGTAGTTGTCGTGGTTACTAATAATAAGCGGGATCTCAACCTGCCATTCGCCTGATTGATAGCGCGACAGCATGTCAAATAAACAATGTCCGTGTTGCGAGACAAATATCGCCATCTTGGGTTTAATATCCGAAAAATCGATCCGCCAATTCATCTGGAGTGGCGAACCCACTTGTTCGGCAAACGTTGTATTGAGTGCATTACGGGGAATGCTAAAGTTATCGATCTGCCACTCGACACGCATAAAAAAGTGCCCATCGTCGGTGTCAACGTGTTGTTCTAAATCGACGATATTGCCGTTGTTATCAGACAAAAATTGGGTAACCTTGGCGATAATACCTGGCTGATCGGGGCATTCGGCTAATAGGATGGCGGTGGCAGGATTATTCACGAAAGACCCCAGGTTTTTGATTGTTGGTTGGTCATAAAGTCGGTACCAGTTAACGCGCGTAGCGTTTTATCGATGCGTTGTTTCAACGACGCGTCATTATAGGCTTGGGCTTTAGCCATTTCCCAAATTGGCTTGGGCCAAGCAGCATCGGTGGTATAGCGCACAATATGGTGCAAATGTAGTTGTGGCACCATATTACCCAAGGCGGCAATATTCATTTTATCGGCCTTAAAGGCATCATTCAGCAGCTGACTTAAGGTTAAGGATTCGCGCTGTAGCTGTTGTTGCTCGTCTACGCTAAGTTCGAACGCTTCGCGGATATCGACGCGTCTTGGAACCATAATAAACCAAGGGTAGTTAGCATCTTTACTGAGTAATAAGGCACATAGAGGAAAGTCCCCTAGGTAATGGCAATCGTTAGCGAGTTGAGGGTGGAGTTGAAATGCCATATTAATCGGCCTCGCGTTGCCAATGGCCCGATTTGCCGCCTTTCTTTTCAAGTAGGCGGACGCCTTGAATGGTCATGCCGCGATCAACCGCTTTGCACATATCATAAATGGTGAGTAAGGCGACTTGAGTAGCGTTTAATGCCTCCATTTCAACACCGGTTTTACCCGAGGTGCTCACGGTGCTCAGGCAGTGGATTTGATTTTTTTCCGCGTTAGGGGTTAGCTTAATATCAACGTGGGTAATGGGTAATGGGTGACACAAAGGAACAAGTTCGGCAGTTTTTTTACTGGCCATAATGCCAGCAATACGGGCAATACCGAGTACGTCGCCTTTTTTATTGTCGCCGTGAATAACGCGTTGCAAGGTGCTAGGTTCCATTTCAATAAAACCTTCGGTAACAGCGGTGCGCTCGGTATCTGCTTTTTCGCTAATATCGACCATATGGGCTTCACCGGCGGCGTTAAAGTGGGTTAGTTCTGACATAATCTAATGACTCAGTTCGTTTGTTAGCGTGATAATATACCGAATTATGACACAATCAAAAAATGAACATAGCATGACGATCAAAGTACTGTACTTTGCCAGCCTAAAAGAGGTTTTCGGCTGCGCTGAACAAGTAATAAATAGCACCGGCATGTCGACGGTTGACGACGTTTGGCGACACGTAAGTGCAGGTTGCGAGGTGCAGCAGTCGGTTTTAAACGCGGTCAATCAGGAGTATGCAGCTTCGGACACGGCAGTAAAGGCAGGCGATGAAGTGGCTTTCTTTCCACCGGTAACAGGGGGCTAAATGATTCGTGTATTAGCAACACCATTTGACCCTTGGTCTGCGATTGCTGAGCATCAAGTGGCTATGCAGCGAGATGGCGAGTACGGCGCATGTGCGACCTTTGTGGGCACCATGCGTGACATAAATGAAGGCGATCAAGTTAAGGGTATGACCTTGGAGCATTATCCAGGGATGACCGAAAAACACTTAGAAAAAATCGTTGTAAGCGCGCGCGAAAAATGGCAATTATTAGACACATTACTGATTCATCGCGTGGGTGATCTATTACCTAATGAACCGATCGTGCTCGTGGCCGTTTGGTCAGCGCATAGAAAAGATGCGTTTGAGGCTTGTCGGTTTATTATGGAGGACCTTAAAAGCCAAGCGCCATTTTGGAAAAAAGAAAGTTTGTCAAATGGCGATAAACAGGCAGAAAAAAACCGCTGGGTAGAAAAAAACACCAGCGGTTATTAAATATAAATAAACCTTAGAATCTAGGTTTAGGCGACACAGCATCGTAACGAGCGACACTGTCCATAATTTCTTTAGAAGCGCCTTCAACACCTTCCCAGCCTTCAATCTTTACCCATTTACCGGCTTCTAAATCTTTGTAATGCTCAAAAAAATGAGCAATTTGGTTTAGCGTGATTTGTGGAATGTCGGTATACGATTGAACACAGTCATATAAACCTGTTAATTTAGACACCGGTACGGCTAGCACTTTAGCATCCTCACCTGCCTCATCAGTCATTTTTAACACGCCAATAGGGCGACAGCGAATCACCGAACCATTCATTAATGGGATAGGGGTAATCACGAGTACATCTACGGGGTCACCATCGTCAGATAAGGTATGTGGCACGTAACCGTAGTTACATGGGTAGTGCATGGCCGTTCCCATAAAGCGGTCTACAAATAAGGCGCCGGATTCTTTATCGACCTCATATTTAATTGGATCACTGTGTGAAGGAATTTCGATAACAACGTTAATATCATGGGGAAGATCATTACCAGAGGGGACTAAATTAAGACTCATTATGTTTCCTGTTTTACTGTTAATTAAATGCTGTGCTGCATTATACAGGGGGACGGCGATTAATTAAATTTTATACTTGCACCATATCGATAAGCAGGTTAAAAAAGAGCTGCAATTTTGTTTTTTGTACGTTTGTAAATATTTGATAAATAAAAATAATCGGGAGAAAAGCATGGAGTTGAGTTATTTAATACCCCCTATCATAGGCTGCTTAGGTCTATACGCAGCAAAACATGTCTATGGTTTAGTCATGAAGTACCCAGAGGGGGAGGGTAAAGTTGCCAAAATCGCAGAGCAAATTCATTTAGGTGCGATGGTCTTTATGAAGCGGGAATACAAAATGTTGTCGATATTTGCCGCTGTCTTATTCGTTTTAACCTTCATTTTTTTAGGTTGGGCTACCGCCTTATGTTTTTTGGTGGGTGCGCTAGCATCTGGTGCGGCGGGCTACATCGGTATGAATACAGCCACCCGAGCAAATGTTAGAACGACCACCGCAGCGCATACAGAAGGTGCAGAAGCGGCTCTGTCAGTCGCTTTTTTTGGTGGTTCTATTATGGGACTTGCCGTGGCCTCATTAGGCCTGTTAGGACTTGGCCTTATGTACCTATTTTTCGGTAACGACCCCGAGTCAGCGCATGCGATCCATGGTTTTGCGATGGGTGCGTCGGTGGTGGCGTTGTTCTCCCGTGTCGGCGGTGGTATTTTCACAAAAAGTGCCGACGTTGGTGCTGACCTGGTCGGTAAAATAGAAGCCGGTATTCCTGAAGATGATCCAAGAAATCCAGGGGTTATTGCCGACAACGTGGGCGACAACGTGGGTGATGTTGCCGGTATGGGGTCAGATATTTTCGAGTCGTATTGTGGCTCAATGATCGCGACCATTGCCATTGCATCGACCATGTCAACGGTCGTTTTAGCAGAATTTGGTGCGCAAGCAAGTTTGATGTTTTTACCGCTGGCCTTGGCATCGATTGGCTTGCTGTGTTCGATTGGCGGTATCGTGATCGTTAAAATGAATGCAGCAAAATCACCGGAAAAAGCATTAAGAATGGGCACCATGGGCTCATCGATATTGTTTATCATCGCGGCATTAGCACTTATTTCAATCATGGATGTCAGTAATTATATCTGGATGGCAGTTTTAGCTGGTGCCGTTGGCGGTATTATTATTGGGCTAGTGACTGAATACTATACCGCGGGTGCGCCAGTGCAACATATTGCAAAATCAGGCGAAACCGGTCCAGCTACCGTGATGATTGCTGGTTTAGCAGTAGGTATGCAATCGGTGGCGATTCCTGTATTCACTATTTGTGGGGTGATTGCAGTAGCCAGTCATTTTGCCGGTTTGTATGGTGTAGGTATTGCCGCAGTGGGCATGCTAGCAACGGTGGGTATTACCATGGCAATTGATGCTTATGGGCCAGTGGCAGATAATGCAGGCGGTATTGCTGAAATGGGCGGTTTAGGCGAAGAAACGCGTAAAATCACCGATTCGTTAGATGAATTGGGCAATACGACAGCGGCGATTGGTAAAGGTTTTGCTATTGGCGCGGCGGCTTTGGCAGCCTTAGCCATTATTACTGCGTTTATTGAAACGGTTTCAATCCACATTCCTGATTTTGCTTTAGAGCTAAATGATCCACAGGTATTAATTGGTTTGTTTATTGGGGGCGTTATCCCGTTTGTGATTGCATCATTAACAATGACTGCAGTCGGTGACGCGGCCTTTGAAATGATTAAGGAAATTCGTCGTCAGTTTAAAGAAATCCCCGGCTTACTCGAAGGTACCGCTGAACCGGATACCGCACGCTGTATTGATATAGCGACCACAGCGGCACTTAAAAAGATGATTGTGCCCGGTGTGATCGCGGTGAGTGCGCCGCCATTGGTTGGTTTTATCATTAGTGCGCAAGCGCTTGGTGGGATGTTATCTGGTGCCTTATTATCTTGTGTGTTGATGGCGCTGATGATGGCGAATGCGGGCGGTGCCTGGGATAATGCTAAAAAGTATGTCGAAAAAGGCAACTTAGGCGGCAAAGGTTCGGACACACATTCTGCCGTGGTGGTTGGTGATACGGTAGGCGATCCTTTCAAAGACACGTCAGGTCCATCAATGAATATTCTAATTAATGTAATGGCGATTGTAAGCTTGGTTATTGCGCCGCTATTGGGCTGAGTTTTATTAAATGGAGTGAAAAAAGGCGGCCTTACTGGGCCGCCTTTTTTATTTAAGCTTGTGTGCCAGTGTAATGGAGTTTTAAGACTGTTTATTCTTCAGTAGGTCTCTTATTTCAGTTAATAACACTTCTTCTTTAGTCGGTTTTGGTGCGGCGGCTGGCGCAGCCTCTTCTTTTTTCTTCAGCGAGTTAATGCCTCTTACCACCATGAAAATGGCGAACGCGATAATGGTGAAATCAACCATGGTTTGAATAAAGCTACCATATTTGATTGCGACTGCAGCGCTATTAACGGTGGCTTCTTGTAAAACCATAGTTAAGTCTTTGAAATCGACACCGCCAAGTAGCATGCCTATAGGGGGCATAATAATGTCGCCTACAAACGATGACACAATTTTGCCAAAGGCTGCGCCCACGACAATACCAACGGCCATATCAATGGCGTTACCTTTTATTGCAAAGCTTTTAAATTCAGACATAATGCTCATTTTTAAATCCCCTTTTTATTAATTAAATTAGTTTCAAACACTATAGAGATAACATTTCTAGGCTCACCCTGTTTTTTTAAACTATTAGACAAGTTGTTGTGTAAGCAATTGAATTCTATTTAGATTAAGCTGAATCATTGATGAATGAGTTTAATTAACTGAAAAAACGTCATCACCGTAGATCAACGGTGGCATGAAAACATACGTTTGTTAAATACTATCCATCAAACCTATTGCGCTATAGAATGTAAACTAAAACACTGGTCATATTATGCTGTCTTATCCAACTATCGATCCCGTTGCCGTCACACTAGGTCCCCTTCAAGTACATTGGTACGGTTTGATGTATTTAGTGGGCTTTGCCGGCGCTTGGTTGTTAGGCCGTTATCGTGGAAAGAGCATAGGTTGGTCTGGCGAGCAAATTGATGACTTGATTTTTTATGCGGCAATGGGGGTGGTTGTAGGTGGCCGTATCGGTTACGTGCTGTTTTATAATTTCCCTGCGTTTATCGCCGACCCGATTATCTTGTTTAAAATATGGCAAGGCGGGATGTCTTTCCATGGCGGCTTACTGGGTGTGCTGATGGCGATGTACCTGTTTGGTCGTAAGTATCGACATGGATTTTTTACCGTCACCGATTTTATAGCGCCGTTGGTTCCGATTGGTTTAGGTGCAGGCCGTATTGGCAATTTTATTAATGGTGAGCTATGGGGCAAGCCGACAGATTCGCCCTTTGGCATGTTGGTGCCCGGTTTATCGGGTTTGCCGCGGCACCCCTCACAATTATATGAGGCCGTGCTAGAAGGCGTGGTGCTGTTTTTAATACTGTGGTTTTATTCCGCAAAACCGAAGCCGATGATGGCCGTTTCAGGCTTGTTTTTATTGGCATATGGCGCGTTTAGGTTTTTGGTTGAGTTTGTTCGTCTACCGGATGCGCATTTAGGCTATTTAGCGTTTGATTGGCTCACGATGGGTCAAATTTTAACCATTCCGATGTTATTATTAGGCCTATATTTAATCGTTAAGGCGAATCAAAAAAGGGTGGTGAGATGAACCAGTATTTAGCGCTAATGCAAGATATTATCGATAACGGCACGGATAAAGAAGATAGAACAGGCACCGGTACGCGCTCGGTTTTTGGTCGCCAAATGCGCTTTGATTTGTCACAAGGTTTTCCTCTAGTAACTTCAAAAAAACTGCATTTACGTTCGATCATTCATGAGTTGCTTTGGTTTTTAAACGGCGACACGAATACGGCTTATCTTAAGCAGCATGGTGTTAGTATTTGGGATGAATGGGCCGATAAAAATGGCGATTTAGGTCCAGTGTATGGTCATCAATGGCGGTCATGGCCGACCCCATCGGGTGAGAGCATCGACCAGATTAGTGAAGTATTAGAGCAAATCAAACAAACACCAGACTCTCGCCGGTTAATTGTCAGCGCCTGGAATGTAGGTCAGATACCCGATATGGCCTTACCGCCGTGTCATTTATTATTTCAATTTTATGTGGCAGAGGGTCGCTTGTCGTGTCAGTTATACCAACGGTCTGCCGACTTTTTCTTGGGCGTGCCGTTCAATATAGCCAGTTATGCGTTGTTAACCCATATGGTTGCACAGCAAGCGGGTTTACAGGTGGGGGATTTTGTTTGGACCGGTGGTGATGTGCATTTGTACAATAATCATTTTGAACAGGCCAAACTACAGTTAGCAAGGAGTACGTTTGACTTGCCACAACTAAAGATAGCCCGTCAGCCGGAGTCGTTATTCGACTATCAGTATGAAGACTTTGAGATTGTAGGCTACCAATCACACGCTGGAATCAAAGCGCCGGTGGCGGTATAAGTGATTTCAATGATCGTAGCGATGGCTGACAATCGAGCCATCGGAAAAGATAACCAGTTGTTATGGCATTTACCCGATGACTTTAAGCACTTTAAATCGGTGACCATGGCGAAGCCTGTTTTAATGGGCCGAAAAACCTATCAGTCGATTGGTAAGCCGCTACCGGGTAGACGAAACATTGTTATTACTAAGGACCTAACGTTTGCAGCGGACGGCGTTACTGTGGTTAATAGTATTGAGGCGGCGTTATCCGCGGTTGAACAGGTGGATGAAGTGATGGTGATCGGCGGTGCCAGTTTTTACCAGCAAATGCTTCCTTTAGCCGAAAAACTCTATGTGACGCAGGTTCACCATAGTTTTGATGCTGATACGTTTTTCCCAAAAATTGACAGCGAGCGATGGCGTGTGGTGGAAACTGTAGAGCACGCTGCCGATGAAAAACACGCCTACTGTTTTACGTTTATGACCTATCAAAAAGTCTAAAAAGGCTTTAGCGCACGCTCGCATTGTTGAGAGATTATTTGTTCATCACCATCCAGTTTAATAGCGCTGAGTTGCCCGCCCCATAAACAACCGCTGTCGAGGCAAATGGCATTATTTTTTTGCACTAAGCCCAGGGTAGACCAGTGACCAAATAGCAGTTTTTCGTTGATCGTTTTTCGCTTAGGGACATCAAACCAAGGTATCAGTCCCTCGGCTTGGCTACCTATGGCACCCTTTTCTTTAAGGTTTAGCCGCCCTTGCTCGTCGCAGTAGCGCAAACGGGTAAAGCAATTAATGATAAACCGAAGCCGTTCATTTCCCTTTAAGCTACTATCCCAACAAGCCGGCTGATCACCGTACATAACGGCTAAAAATGGGTCGATGGCATCACTTTTAAAAACCGTTTCCAACTCCATTGCGTATTGCCTAGCGTCGGCCATTGACCATTGCGGTGGTAAGCCCGCATGAATCATGCTGTAACCTAACGAGCTGTCTTCGTACAAAAAGGGCTGTTGCTGTATCCAATTGATTAGTGCGTTGGCATCTTCTGCGTCGATGAGTGGCTGAAAGGTATCAGCTCGATGCGCCGTTTTATGGCCGCGAGCCACGGCTAAAAAATGGCACTCGTGATTGCCTAAAATAGTTTTCGCGCTATCGGCTAATGAAATAACAAAGCGCAGGGTTTCAAGTGATTGAGGCCCGCGGTTTATCAAGTCGCCGGTAAACCATATTTGATCTTGGGCCGGATCAAACTGAAGCGTGTCGAGCAGTCGCCGTAATGGATCATAACACCCTTGTACATCACCGATGGCGTAGGTGCTCATAATGTCCCTGGTTTAATGGAGAGTGCGTGGAATAGACAAAGAAAAGGCAGGAATCAAGGCGCTAAATTGCTCGCCGTTGGCGTCTAGCATATCGTAGCTGCCTTGCATGGCACCTACCGAGGTTTCAATGACTGCGCCGCTAGTGTATTCAAACGACTCACCCGGCTTAATCAGGGGTTGTTCACCAATAACGCCTTCACCATGAACCTCTTGCTTTTTACCGTTAGCATCGGTGATAAGCCAATGGCGACTGATCAATTTGGCTTCAATACTTCCTTTATTTTCAATCGTAATTGAATAGGCAAAAACGTAGCGCGCGGCTTCGGGTTCTGACGATGAAGGAATGTAGGTGGTATCAACACTCACTTGAATATCTTGAAGTTTAGATTCGCTCATAGGTATGTCACAATAAAGTTGAAATAAGTGGGTTGGCCATTAAGCGTAGCCTACCTCAATAACGCATGGTCTTGGACCATAAAGAATGTATAACCGTTAACGCCATCTGCAGTAAGATGGTAACAAACAGTATTATCTAGGAAAACAGGATTTGAGAGTACATATTTTAGGTATTTGTGGCACTTTTATGGGCGGATTGGCTGTTATGGCAAAACGTTTGGGTCATACAGTGACTGGTTCGGACAGCGGGGTCTACCCCCCCATGAGTACCCAATTGCAAGCAGAAGGGATTGAGCTAATGCCAAGTTATCGTGCAGAAAACCTCTCTGTAAAGCCCGATATAGTGGTTATTGGTAATGCCTTGTCGCGAGGTAATGACGAGGTGGAGGCGGTATTAAATCAAGGCTTGCCCTACACCTCAGGTGCGCAATGGTTAGCCGAAAACGTCTTGCAAAACCGTTGGGTTTTAGCAGTGGCAGGCACCCACGGTAAAACCACCACAAGTGCGATGTTGGCTTGGATATTAGAATACGCAGAACTTAAGCCCGGTTTTTTGATTGGTGGGGTACCGCTAAATTTCGATATCTCTGCGCGTTTGGGTGAATCGGACTATTTCGTTATTGAAGCTGACGAGTACGATACGGCCTTTTTTGATAAGCGTTCTAAATTTGTTCATTATCGCCCTAAAACCTGCGTGTTAAATAATTTAGAGTTTGATCATGCGGATATTTTTGACAACCTTGATGCCATTAAGCGGCAATTTCATCATTTGGTACGCACCGTGCCCAATAACGGTCTGTTGATAAGCCCAGCGGCAGATCAAAACCTAATCGATGTGTTGGCGCAAGGTTGCTGGACCAGACAAGAAAAAACCGGTATGGGTCACTCGCCTGAAGCGGGTTGGTGGGCGGAGAATGTAGCGGCAGGCGAAACTGAATTTGATGTGTATTATCAAGGCCAATTACGGGGTCGCGTGAAGTGGGCTTTAAGCGGTGCACATAATGTGTCTAATGCGCTGGCCGCGATTGCCGCAGCCAATCATGTGGGGGTAGCCCCTGCACTGGCGGTGCAAGCCTTGGCTGACTTCTTAAACGTTAAGCGTCGCATGGAGGTACGCGCGGTGGTTAATGAGATAACTTTGTACGATGACTTTGCCCATCACCCAACGGCGATTGCTAGCACTTTAAAGGGTTTGCGTGGCAAGGTGGGGCAACAGCGAATTATTGCAGTGTTAGAACCGCGCTCAAATACGATGAAAATGGGTGTCCATAAGGACACCTTATTGCCTTCGTTACAAATCGCTGACCAAGCATTTATTTATATGCCGGAACAGATAGAATGGCAAATCAATGTAGCAAAGTATCCAAATGTTCAACGATTTAATTCGCTGCAAGGTTTAATCGACACACTCGTATTAGAGCTTAAGCCAAACGACCACATTTTGTTTATGAGTAATGGTAGCTTTGGGGGGATCCACCAAACCATCGAGGATTTGTTAACGAAATAAACGTATGATGCAAACCGTTATTAAAAACGTACCAATTTTCCCGCTATCTGTGGTTCTGTGCCCCCAAGGCCTGGTGTCGTTACGTGTTTTTGAAGCACGCTATTTAGACATGGTTAGTCAGTGCTTAAAACTAGATGAGCCCTTTGGTGTTTGCATGATCGTGGAGGGTCAAGAAGTCGGTAAAGCGGCGCGTTGCTATCAAACGGGGACCTTAGCTAAAATTATCAATTGGGACCAGACTGCCGATGGCATGCTGCTCATTGAGGCGCAAGGCGTTCAACGTTTTAGAATGATTGACAGCCAGATTGCCTCTAATCAATTAATTACAGCGACGGTTGAGGTATTAGATGAGGTTAAAAAAGAACCCGTACCCAGGGTTTTTCTCGACTTAAAAAACCGACTGTATCAGGCGATGAAAAACCAACCATCCAGTTTGAGTGTATTTGAACAGAATTGTAATAACGCAGCTTGGCTTGCTTATCGTTTAATTGAACTGTGTGCATTAGATAATGTTTTAAAACAGCGTTTATTAGAAATTGATGATGCGATAGATAGGTTACATACAATTAAGGCCTTGTTAGCAGATAGCTGATCGTTGTAGGTTTGATTAATGAGCGTTTGTTACCGCCAAATTAATACACTTACAAGCGGTCTGCCGGGCATTTATAAAGGCGAACCAACACGCTAATAACAACAATAATGCCTATCAATAAGGTGATCGGCCAGAAGCTTAGCCAACGATCAGGAATGATGGATGCCGTGCCCGCGATAATGATGCCGGGGAAAAGGTAAGCGGGGGCCCATAAAGCCGACGCGATGATATTGATGGGAATATAGTGTTTAATCGGCATGCCTAAAATACCCGCAATTAAAGGAATAATGGCGCGAATAGGGCCAATAAAACGGCCAATTAAAATACTGTAAACACCGTATTTTTCAAAAAAATGGTGGCCGTCATCGAGTAAGTTTTGGTGACGTTTAAACCATCGGAGTTGATAAAGCTTTTCTTTATAGTGGTACCCTAAAAAATAACTCAAGCCATCACCGGTTGAAGCACCTGCTGCGGCCCAAATAATAGTGCTAATGAGCTCTAAACTGCCCTGACTGATGAGGGCGCCAATGGCGAACATGATGGCCACACCAGGAACGATAAAACCAATGACAGCCAGTGATTCGACCATCGCAACGATAAAGACGATACTGCCAGCCCACGTTGGGTATTGTTGTATTAATTGAGTGATAAACGCTAGAAACTCGGCAAACATAAGCGTACTTGTATTACTCGTTTTTATTGCGCATAAAATCTGCGGTATTAAAAAAAGCCTGCATCAACTCATCATGCATGGCTCGCTCGATGTTCATTTTACCGAGCGCCGTGTCCATGCACTGTAGCCATTGGTCACGTTCGTTTACTCCAATACTGAAGGGCAAATGGCGAGCGCGTAGGCGCGGGTGGCCATACTTTTCTATATACAGCGAAGGCCCGCCAAGCCAGCCACTGAGGAATAAAAACAGTTTTTCTTCGGATTGGCTTAAATCGACCGCGTGCATATCACGAATCGGTTTTACGTCTGCTAATGAGTCCATCGCGTGGTAGAAATGTGTCACCAGCTGGCGCACACCGGCTTCCCCACCCAATTTTTCGTATTGGGTTAGCTTATAGAGCTGCCCTGGTTTGACGCCTTCCCTCATTACAACTGGTTAAATGCGATGGATGCAGCCGCTAAGGTGTCAGCGATGTCTTGCTCGCTGTGCGCTGCGGAAACAAACCCTGCTTCAAATGCTGATGGAGCAAGGTAAACCCCTTGATCTAACATCAGGTGGAAAAAATGCTTAAAGCGTTCTTGGTCGCAAGCCATGACTTGATCAAAACGGCTGATGGATGGTTGATCAGAAAAAAATAGGCCAAACATGCCCCCGACCTGATTGGTGCTAATGGAAACACCCGCTTGTTTGGCAAGCGTGTGCAAACCGTCTGTTAATTGCTGTGTACGATCGCTAAGAGTTTGATAAAAACCAGCCTGACTAACTAAGTCAAGCGTGCTAAGCCCTGCCGCCATAGCCAGTGGGTTGCCCGATAACGTACCCGCTTGGTATACGGGCCCGTCAGGCGCTAGTTGCGCCATAATATCCGCGCGTCCGCCAAACGCACCTACGGGCATGCCGCCACCGATCACTTTGCCGAGCGTTGTCAGGTCAGGTTTAACGTTATAGTGTTGTTGAGCACCGCCTAAGGCAACGCGAAAGCCCGTCATAACTTCGTCAAAAATTAGTACGATGTTATAGTGCGTGGCCAAGCGCCTTAAGCCTTCTAAAAAACCCGGCTCAGGGGGGACGCAGTTCATGTTGCCAGCAACCGGCTCTACGATAATGCAGGCCACGCTTGTGGCGTGTTCTTTGAGTAGTTGTTCAACGGCTTGGATATCGTTATAGGGTAGCGTTAAGGTGTGTTCAGCCAACGCAGCAGGCACTCCCGGCGAACTAGGGACGCCAAAGGTTAATGCGCCGGACCCTGCCTTCACCAACAATGAGTCGGAGTGGCCGTGGTAGCAGCCTTCAAATTTTATAATGTTGTCTCGCCCAGTAAAGCCGCGAGCGAGCCGGATGGCACTCATGGTTGCTTCAGTACCAGAGCTCACCATGCGTACTTTTTCTATCGACGGTACAAGGCTACAAACCTTTTCAGCCATGCGGGTTTCAATCAAGGTGGGTGCACCAAAGCTTAGGCCTTTATCCGCGGCTGTCTTTACCGCGTTAATAACATCGGGGTGACTGTGGCCCAAAACCATTGGTCCCCAAGAGCCGACGTAATCAATGTAACGTTTGCCATCGATGTCAACAATGTAAGCTCCTTTGGCATGATCGATAAACAGTGGGTCGCCGCCGACGCCTTTAAAGGCTCTGACGGGTGAGTTAACGCCGCCTGGAATATGTTGTTGGGCTTGTTGAAATACAGAGTAAGTTGTCGTCATAGGTCTTAAGAATAAATAAGTTGGATGCCATTATAAGCGTTTACTGGGCTGTCCTCATTAGAAAGCTGAATTTGGTTTAAGGTTGTTGGGCCTTAGGGTGGTGTTTGCTTGTACAGCTAACTGGCAGAAATAATGATGCCGCGGCTAATAAAGTCTTCTACGATGGATGTGCCCCCTTGCATGACAAGCGAGGGGTTTGGGTGTTGTGTATCTATGGCTAGTTGCTTGAGAACGGGTTCTATCAGTTGGTCTTTATTGTCACTAAGCCGGTTGAGCAAGGCATGGGTCATGGGGTTGCTGGTTAAAAAGACCACCTCGTCATCACTGTTGCGGTACACCACAAGGTAAGTCGCTTGTGCTGGCGTTTTAGCGGGAAGAAAGCTGGCCGAAATCTCATGTACCGGGTATTGGTAGCACAGTGGCCAAGCTGATGAGGCGACGGTGAGAGGCTGCTTTTTTGGCTCAATGATCGCTTGTTGATCGTGTGGTTCGTCGTTGATAGAAACCACTAACTCGACCCATTCATAGTGCGCAAGCTCCAACATAAAGGGGTAATCTTTTTTAGCCTGTGGGCTATTGATCCGATGGTTTTGAAGGTAGTCAATAAACTCACCCGGTATGTCGGCAAAGTAGGGGCTTTGGCAGCTATGTTGTGAAAAAAAATCCCTAGCTAATGCCTGCCAGTCTTGATCACTCGTGATCTGCCGTAAAACGGGGAAATTGTCGGCTAAAAAGTTCTCAATATTGTTAAACAATAAATCACGATAAACCTCGGCGCGCCTCTTTTCGATCCCAGTGGGTAGTGGCGCAGATTCTGGGGAACGAATATATTGCGTAAACTGGTGCTGTGTTTGGATGAAATTAGGTTTATCCAAGGGCATGGTTTTTTCTGCTGAAGGATTGAGCGCGTCTTTGAGCCTGTTGGATAGTGTCAACCTCTTGCAGTAACTGAACTAATGGTGGGATGTTAAAGTCTCTTTCTAATAACGTAGGTATAACACCAAAGTGTTCGTAGGCCGTATCTAATAAGTCCCACACCGGATCGATCACGTCGGCGCCATGAGTATCGATGATAATATCTTCCGCTTCGTTATAGTGGCCTGCAATATGTGAATAACTGATGCGCTCAGCCGGTAATTGCTTCATAAACAGCGTTGCGTCATATTGGTGGTTAATGCTGTTGACATAAATATTATTAATATCGAGTAACAGTTTGCAATCAGCCTTGCTTAGAACGGCATTGATAAAGTCAATTTCCTCCATTTCTTTACCGGGTGCTGCGTAGTATGAAGCGTTCTCGATGGCGATTTGTTCACCTAGAATATCTTGTACTTGAATAATCCGATTGGCGACATAGTCAACGGCTTCTTCAGTAAATGGAATCGGCATCAGGTCATACAAATGGCCACCATCACTGCAATACGTAAGGTGCTCGGTGTATATTTTAATTTGATGTTGTTTCAAGAAGTCGCGGATATCACGGACAAATTGCAGGTCTAACGGGTCTGGACTACCAATGCTCAATGATAAGCCGTGCGCAACGAATGGGTACTGCTCGGTTAACTGCCGCAGTTGTTTGCCATAACGACCGCCAACATGAATCCAGTTTTCCGGCACAAGTTCATAAAAATCAACATTCGTCGCAGGGGTCTCGATCAGCGGGCCAATCATGGCCCGCCTTAGTCCGAGGCCCGCCCCAAAAACAGGGTAGCTTATCGACATGGTTTGTTAACGGCTTATTTTTTTTCGCCGCACTTACCTTCGCCGCATTTGCCTTCAGCTTTTTTAGCGGTGTCGGCTGCTTTATTAGCGCCACAGCTACCGTCGGCTTTTTTAGCAGTATCGGCTGCGTTGTTCGCGCCACACTTGCCTTCACCGCACTTGCCTTCACCACATTTAGCCTCAGCCTTTGCTGCTTTTTTGGCGGCCTTGTCGCCGCATTTGCCTTCAGCCAATACCATGTAGCCGGTTTCAAGCTCTGTTACGCCAAAGGGGTTAGTGTCGGCACTTGCCATGGGTGTAAATGCCATGGAGGTTACAAATGCTGCGCCTAATGCAGCTGCTAAGGGTTTTTTTGTAATGTTTTTCATATCTGTGTCCTTTAATGTTGAGAAAAGTATGCGTAAATCCAGTCAAACTGCATAGGTACCGACAAGACCTGACCGGTTAACTATATGCGATTTAATAGACCAAGCAAAGTTAAAAAAACTTTCACAAGTCGTTAACGGCATGTTTTGCTGGTTCGAGAGTTAGCCTTGTATAAGTTGGATTAAACAAGCCTTGCATCAGACAACGGTCTTTTTATTGAACTCGCAGAGGTCTTCGATGACGCAAGAGCCACAGCGCGGTTTTCGCGCAATACAAGTATATCGGCCATGAAGAATGAGCAGATGATGTGCATCAAGTTTGAATTCTTTGGGTACGGTTTTATCGAGCTTTTTTTCAACCTCGAGCACGGTTTTTCCAGCCGCTATTTTAGTGCGATTACTGACCCTATAGATATGGGTGTCTACAGCGATGGTGGGTACACCAAAGGCGGTATTTAACACAACATTAGCCGTTTTTCGCCCGACACCGGGGAGCGATTCGAGTTCGGCGCGAGTCTGAGGAACCTGGCTAGCATGTTGATCAATAAGGAGTTTACAGGTTTTTATGATGTTGCTGCCCTTGGTGTTAAAAAGACCAATGGTCTTAATGTAGTGCTTGAGACCATCTTCGCCAAGATTAAAAATAGCTTCGGGCGTATTGGCTACCGGGTAGAGTTTGTCGGTGGCTTTGTTAACCCCTTTATCCGTTGCCTGTGCAGACAGGATGACGGCAATTAAAAGCTCAAAGGGTGAACTGTAGTTGAGCTCAGTTTCTGGGTTTGGAATCGCCTCGCTGAGGCGCTGAAATAGTTCAAAACGCTTTTGTTTGTTCATTGGATGATTAACACTGTCGATTGGTTTTTGTTAGGCTCATAGCGTGTCACGCAGCACTCAATGACAGGCCCTTATCATGACACGTAGAGGAAAAGGGTGCTTACAAGAGCGCTGCATTGAGTCATGATGTATTTTTACAGTATAACCAGTTATATACAATCAGAGCGTGCTTTTCAATAAGGGCTTGTTAGAAGCTAGAGCCCTTGCTGGGCTTAGCGACTAATCTTTTTTAACCAGCTAAAAAACATCAGGGTGCTAGGGAATGGTTTAAGATAGCGTGATTTCTAAATAGACAAATCAGGTCATTATTTAACGTTAAAAGGTGGGTGGGTAGATGGTTAATTGGGAAAAGATCGACACAGTTTTGCTCGACATGGACGGCACCTTGTTGGACTTGAAATTCGATAATCATTTTTGGCAAACCTTAGTGCCAAGCCGCTACGCCGAACGTGAGAATCTATCGTTTGAACAGGCGGTAAGTTACTTGGCGCCTATCTTTAAGTCGCAAGAAGGCTTGTTAAATTGGTATTGTTTAGACTATTGGAGTGATAAGTTGCAGCTAGATATAGCGGATCTAAAAGTACAAGTCCAAGAAGGGATCAGTGAGCTTCCGAGTACTCGACCATTTTTACAGGCGCTTAATGAGTCGGGTAAACGTTGTGTCTTGGTCACTAACGCACACACAGAAAGTTTGCGGATAAAGATGAAAAAAACAGGCTTGATCGGTTTTTTTGACGCCACCGTTTCAGCGCATGACTTAGGTTATCCTAAAGAAAATCAGGGCTTCTGGCAGGCCTTCCACGCGCTTGAAAAGTTTAATCCTAAAAAGACGTTGATGGTTGATGACAGTCTGAGCGTGTTGCAAGCAGCCGATACATTCGGCGTTGAATACTTGGTTGCTATTACCCAGCCTGATAGCAGCGAACCTACCCGCATTGTGCACGATTTTACCGCGGTAGAAGACCTGAGTAAAATAATGCCAGCTTAATACCTGCGCGAGGCGGGTTTTTTATTTTGTGGCTTACCACCACGGTTTTTAGCGACAGGTTTATAGGCTCTTTTTGTAGCCGGTTTTACGTCGGGCAATAAGCTGCTATCTATTTGATTAAACGGAATTTTATGCGCGATATAGGCTTCTATATCAGGTAATGAGTAGGCGTAGGTCTCACAGGCAAAACTAATGGCAATGCCGCTGGCGCCAGAACGTGCCGTACGTCCAATCCGATGAACATAATCTTCGGCATCCTGGGGTAGGTCAAAGTTAAAAACGTGACTTACAGCGGGAATATGCAAGCCGCGAGCGGCTACATCGGTTGCGATCAATAGGGGGAGTTTTCCATCCTGAAACTGCTTAAGTATGGACTGCCGTTTTTTTTGTGGTACGTCACCTGAGAGCACGGCGTTTTCAAAGCCGTTACCTTCCAGGTATCGGTTAAGTCGATCAGCACTATGTTTGGTATTGATAAAAATAATGCCCCGCTCGGGCTTTTCGTCGTTTAATATTTTTATTAACAAGGGAATTTTTTCGTTGTCGGCGGGGTAATACACCGATTCAACAACTTTTTTAGCGGTGATTTGTTCGGGCTCGATACGAACCATTTCAGGGTTGTTCATGTGCTCGTAAGCGAGCTCTGTCACCTTAAATGAAAGTGTCGCCGAAAACAGCAAATTGAGTCGTTTTTCTGGGTCTGGTAAACGGCGTAATAAATAACGGATGTCATTGATAAAACCTAAGTCAAACATCCTGTCTGCTTCGTCTAAAACCAGGACTTCAGCGGTACGTAAATTAAATACATTTTGCTTGAAAAAATCGATAGTCCGCCCCGGTGTGCCTATCAAAATGTCTACGCCGCCTTCTATGCTTTTACGTTGTTTTTCATAATCCGTGCCGCCATAAGCTAATCCCACGCGAATCTCTGTGTGCTTACCAATAATCATCGCGTCATTGTAAATTTGCACGGCTAGTTCGCGTGTAGGAGCGAGTATCAATGCCCTAACGCCTTTAGTGTTATCAGGGCATGGGTTGGTAAGTAGTTTGTGGTAGGTGGCGAGTAAAAAAGCAATGGTTTTCCCCGTTCCCGTTTGCGCTTGCCCTGCGACGTCACAGCCCTTTAAGCTAATAGGCAAGGTCTGTTCTTGGATAGGGGTGCAATTAATAAAACCGGCATCATTTAGACCCTGGATTAAAGTATCAGTTAAACCTATTGATGAAAATTGGGTATCCGTTAGATGTGTGGAAGACATAAATTATTTGTTCTTTAAGTAAAAAGGTAGGGAGTAAATGGATTTTAGCAAACGCGCATTCATGATAAGCTATAGCAATAGAAGTGACATCGTACTCTATTATCATGTGTCGGTGCATAGTATTAATTGAACGGAGAGAAAATAGTGAGTGAAAATGTAGTTCATACGAACGATGACAGTTTTGAGCAAGATGTATTGGGTTCTGAGCAACCGGTGCTAGTAGATTTTTGGGCAGAATGGTGTGGCCCCTGTAAAATGATAGCGCCTATCCTTGACGAGATTGCAGACGAATATGCCGGTAAGCTTAAAGTCGTAAAGCTGGATATTGACTCGAACCCAGGCATGCCAAGACGCTTTGGTGTGCGAGGCATACCTACGTTGATGATATACAAAGCAGGTGAAGTTGAAGCCACAAAAGTTGGTGCGGTTTCAAAATCGCAATTAGCCGCTTTTATTGACAGTAATATTTAAAATATAACGCCTTCGTCTTAGCAAAATGTAGACGAAGGCGGTTTTTAGTGTTACCTTTCCACACATAAGACCCCTAAGCACGCATTTTGCCGTGCGATCAATCAAAAAAAATACAATTAAAAATCCCCTGTGCTAATTGGGCACGCCAAATATTTCCATTACTATCATTTGAATTTATATGAACCTAACCGAACTTAAACGTAAACCCGCCAGTGAAATTCTAGAAATTGCGAAAGAATTAGGTGTTGAAAACACCGGTCGCACATTAAAACAAAATACCGTCTTCCAAATCCTTAAGAAGATCGCCAAAAAAGGTGATGATATTTATGGTGATGGTGTCTTGGAAGTGTTATCAGATGGTTTTGGTTTTTTAAGGTCGGCAGACGGTTCGTTTCTAGCAGGTCCTGATGATATTTACGTATCGCCTAGCCAAATTAGGCGTTTCGGCTTGCGAACCGGTGATACGATTTCTGGCAAAATTCGTCCACCGAAAGACAGTGAACGTTATTTTGCCTTATTAAAAGTTGATACCCTTAATTACGAAACGCCGGAACACGCAAAAAATAAAATTGCGTTTGCAAACTTAACCCCTTTATTTCCCAATGAGCGTTTAAAGCTTGAAATTGGTAATGGAACGACTGAAGACATAACGTCGCGTATCATTGACTTGGTCGCGCCTATCGGCAAGGGCCAGCGTGGTTTGATCGTGTCACCTCCGAAAGCGGGTAAGACGATGATACTGCAAAATTTGGCACATTCTATTGCCGAAAATAACCCTGAGAGTTACCTGATTGTGTTGTTAATTGATGAACGGCCTGAAGAGGTGACCGAGATGTCGCGCACGGTTAAAGGCGAGGTGATTTCTAGTACCTTTGATGAGCCAGCGACTCGCCATGTTCAAGTGGCTGAAATGGTGATAGAGAAGGCCAAACGGATGGTTGAGCACAAGCAAGACGTCATTATCCTACTGGATTCCATTACCCGTTTAGGTCGAGCATATAACACCGTAGCGCCGTCATCCGGTAAGATTTTGACTGGTGGTGTCGATGCCAATGCCTTAGAGCGTCCGAAACGTTTCTTTGGTGCAGCTAGAAAAATTGAAGAAGGCGGTAGTTTGACGATTATTGCCACAGCCTTGGTCGAAACGGGTTCTAGAATGGACGACGTTATTTATGAAGAGTTTAAAGGCACCGGTAATATGGAGTTGCACCTCGAGCGTAAAATAGCAGAAAAAAGGGTGTACCCTGCCATTAACGTTAATCGTTCGGGCACACGTCGAGAAGAGTACATCGTTGATCCGGACATTCTGCAAAAAACATGGATTTTGCGAAAAATACTTAACCCAATGGATGAAATGGGCGCGATTGAGTTTTTATTGGAACGCTTCAAAAAAACCAAAACAAACGACGAGTTTTTCGCATCGATGAAGCGTTAATAGGTTTTCTTACACACAAAAAAGGGCGTTTTAAACGCCCTTTTTTGTGTGTCGAATAAAAGCTAATTTAAGCTTGGCTTGTTTAACGTTAGCTTTCCCGTGCGATGGCGCGGTGGCCAATATCTGTACGAAAATACACGTTGTCCCAATGAATCGCTGCTACAATCTGATAAGCCTTTTGCTGTGCCTGTTGAACACTATCGCCTAAGGCGCAGGCGCATAATACTCGGCCGCCATTAGTAACGAGTTGCTTACCTTGCATTTTGCTGCCGGCATGGAATACTTTCGATTCTGCGTTTGCTTCGGGGATGCCGCTGATGACATCGCCTTTTTGATAATCAAACGGGTAGCCACCTGCAGCGAGTACAACACCAACAGCCGTGCGCGGGTCCCAATCAACTTTAATGTGCTCAAGTTTGTTATCTAGGGCGGCATTACATAACTCGATCAAGTCGCTGTTTAATCGCATCATAATGGGTTGTGTTTCAGGGTCGCCAAAGCGGCAGTTGTATTCAAGTACTTTGGGCACGCCTTGGGAGTCAATCATCACGCCTGCGTATAAAAAGCCGGTGTATGGAATGCCGTCTTTCATCATGCCGTCTAAGGTCGGTTGAATAATGTCGCGGAGGATTCTTTGGTGCATTTGCTCACTGACAACCGGTGCCGGAGAATAAGCACCCATCCCACCCGTATTCGGGCCTAAATCGCCGTTATCACGGGCTTTATGGTCTTGCGATGAGGCCATTGCAAGGGCTTGGTGATGATTGGCAATCACTATAAAGCTGGCTTCCTCGCCAAGCAAGAACTCTTCGATGACCACACGATGCCCGGCCTCGCCAAAGGCATTGCCGGCCAACATATCGTTTACTGCGTCGATCGCTTGTTGTTCGGTTTGTGCAAGGATAACGCCTTTACCAGCGGCTAAACCGTCGGCTTTAACAACGATGGGGGCGCCTTTAAGACGAATGTAATCACACGCCGCGTCAATGTCAGTAAAGCTTTGGTAATCAGCCGTAGGAATATTGTGTCGGGCTAGAAAGTCTTTGCAGTAAGATTTAGACCCCTCTAGTTGGGCGGCCAATTGGCTTGGACCAAAGCAACGCAAACCGTTGGCGGTAAATTGGTCAACAATGCCGGCCACCAATGGCGCCTCGGGGCCAATAATGGTTAGTTCAATTTGCTGCTGCTTGGCAAAAGCCAATAAGCCGCTAATATCGTCAGCGCTTATGTCGACGTTTTGTATGCCGTTCTCTAGCTCGGTACCAGCGTTACCAGGCGCTACGTAAACAAGTTCAACTTGACTGGATTGTTTGGCTTTCCAGGCTAGGGCGTGTTCTCGTCCGCCGCCACCTACGATTAATACGTTCATCAGCTGTCCTATGTTAGTGTCTAAAGTGACGCATTGCGGTAAATACCATCGCTATATCGTGTTCATTAGCCGCTGCAATTACTTCCTCGTCGCGCATCGATCCGCCCGGTTGAATAACAGCGCGTACACCTACTTCGGCTGCGTTATCTAGGCCATCCCTAAAAGGGAAAAAAGCATCTGATGCCATGACGGAACCGCTAACTTCAAGTCCAGCTTGCTGTGCCTTGATGGCGGCAATGCGGGCAGAGTTAACGCGGCTCATTTGGCCAGCGCCAACGCCAATTGTCATTTTATTTTTAGCGTAAATAATCGCGTTTGACTTAACAAATTTGGCCACTTGCCAGCTGAACAATAAATCTTGCATTTCTTGTTCTGTAGGTTGACGTTTAGTGACAACGGTGAGTTCAGTATACAATGCGTTATCGGCAGTTTGTACCAATAAACCGCCATTTACGCGTTTGAAATCTTGTTGCGGATTAGCAGCGGATGACCATTGGCCAGAATCGAGTAAACGGACATTTTTTTTGTTAGCGACAACATCAAGCACAAGGCTATCAAACCCCGGGGCGATTATCACTTCAACGAACTGTCTGTCGATAATGGCTTCGGCGGTGGCTACATCGAGTGGGCGATTAAAGGCAATAATGCCACCAAATGCGGACTCAGGGTCGGTCTGATAGGCCTTATTGTAGGCTTCTAATACGTTGTCACCCAGTGCAACGCCACAAGGGTTAGCGTGCTTAACGATGACGCAGGCGGGTGAACTATCAAACTGTTTGACACATTCCAGCGCGGCATCGGTATCCGCTATATTGTTATAGGAGAGCTCTTTACCCTGCAGTTGCACGGCAGATGAAATGCAACCCGCTGCAGGTGTTTGTTCCGTAAAAAAGGCAGCTTTTTGATGCGGGTTTTCGCCATAACGCATCACTTGCTTTTGTTGGAATTGCATGTTGATCGTGCGCGAAAAATCTGATTTTTCGTTATTTTCATTGATGGCACCTAAATAATTGGCAATGGCGCCATCATATTGCGCGGTGTGCTCAAATGTTTTAACCGCCAACTTGAAGCGCGTGGCGTCATCAACACCACCGCTGTTCTTAATAGAATTTAACGTTGATTGGTAGTCGCTAGGGTCAACGATGATTGTCACGTCGCGATGGTTCTTTGCTGCGGCTCTGATCATGGTGGGACCACCGATGTCTATATTTTCTATCGCAGTGGCAAGGTCGCAATCGGGCTTGGCAACGGTCTGTTGAAAAGGGTAGAGGTTAACAACTACTAAGTCGATCGGTTTAATGCCATGATCCTGCATAACAGTTTGATCGATATGACGACGGCCTAAAATACCGCCGTGTACTTTGGGGTGTAAGGTTTTGACGCGTCCATCCATCATTTCAGGGAAGCCGGTATAGTCACTTATTTCGATAACGGGTATTGTATTATCCTGTAACAATTTGGCGGTACCGCCGGTTGAAATGATTTCAATGCCTAAAGCACTTAGTTGCTGGCAAAATTCAATAATGCCGGTTTTATCGGAGACGCTGACTAATGCACGTGAAATTTTGTTACTCATGAAATGCCCTGTTGCTAATGTTAGATTAGGTCGTACAACCTATTTCGAGACGGGGTATTCTATCGAAAATTAGCGTTTCTTGCTGGGCTTTTTAGCAACTTGGGTGCTTTATAACACCAGGACTATTCGCTTGCCCATTGCGGGCTTGTGTTAGCCGTCAAGGTTATAACTGTTTAACTTTTTTCTAAGTGTGCCACGACTCAATCCCAGCATTTTAGCTGCTTTGGATTGATTGGACTTGGTGTGCAGTAACACCGCTTCAAACAGCGGTTTTTCAACTTCACTGATGACAAGGGCGTGTAAATTGACGACGTCTTGCCCATCGAGTTGTTTAAAGTAAGTATCTAAGGCTTGTTTTACTTGCTCGCACAAAGGCTGTTGTCTGTTATCTGAGTTCATGCTGCGAGAGAGTTTTTATTGCTGAGTGTTTGAAAAAGTGTGTCCATAAAATCTAATTGTTGTTGTGGTTCATGCAAGACGAAGCCCTCTTTTACACGGGGTAATAAAGAAGGATCCAAATGGCTAAAGTACCAAGCAATGTGCTTTCGAGCAATCCTAACACCCATAATATCACCATAAAATTGGTGCAGTTGAATTATATGTCGATTGATGACGTTCTTTATTTCATCTAATTCGGGGGCTGCCAAGTGTTGTCCGGTTTTTAAAAAATACGCGATCTCCCTAAAAATCCACGGACGCCCCTGAGCGCCCCTGCCGATTAACAAACCGTCAGCATTGGTATAATCAAGCACCTGTTGTGCTTTCTCAACACTGGTGATATCACCGTTGGCAAATACGGGGATGGAAACGTTTTGTTTGATGGTTTTGATGGTGTCGTATTCGGCCTGTCCGTTGTATTTGCAGGCCCTGGTTCTGCCGTGGACAGCCAACGCTTGAATACCGGCCTGTTCTGCAATGCTGGCGATGGTGGCTGCATTTTTGTTTTGTGGGTCCCATCCGGTACGAATTTTTAACGTCACAGGGATGTTTACCGCTGCAACAACCGCTTGTAAAATTTGTGCAACCAAGGCTTCATCACGTAATAGCGCCGACCCTGCTGCGACGTTACATACTTTTTTTGCTGGGCAGCCCATATTGATGTCGATGATTTGTGCGCCCCGAGCTTGGTTATAGAACGCAGCTTCAGCCATTTGGGCTGGGTTGGTACCTACAATTTGCACAGAACGTGGTCCATCCTCACCCTGGTGGTCAAGTTTTAATTGCGTGCGCGGGTGTTTCCTTAATGCTGGGTTCGAAGCGGTCATCTCTGATACGGCGAGACCTGCGCCCAACTCGCGGCAAAGTTGACGAAAAGGGCGATCGGTAATGCCAGCCATTGGTGACAGAACTAAATTATTGTTGAGAGTATAGGGGCCAATTTTCATGAACTTTTGCGGGCCTATTGCCTCGTTTGTTAGTCAGTGAGCTGGAGATACGTTGTCCATTGTACGGAACAAGTCTATTCGCTAAAAGCAATTTCGAAACCGACGGCTTGCCTTTGAGGGGCTTTGAATAACAAATTGATTTGTTTTAATTCATTGGGTTTAAAAAGGCCTTGGACGTTATTTTTGTCTAAATAATCGTTTTTACTGAACCGGCCGCTAGCAATTTTTTCACCAGTTTTAGAACTTAAGTGTACGTGAATGGTGGGGAAGTCTTGTTCAGCGGGTGCCAAATTTTTAATCGTAAGTTGGAGTTTAAGCGTGTTTTTTAAGTAGGGATGGGGGCTTAAATTACGGCTAATTACATAGATTTGATCCAGGTTTTTATAATTAGGAATGTTCAAATTAAAGGCGTTATTGAGATGTTTAAAGCTGGGCTGCAGGCTCGGGTTTTGAGTAAAAATACTTGATTGGTGGTATACAAACTGGGTTAACAAAAGTAAGGCTGATAAAAAGCACAGCAAGCCGTAGGGTACGGAGCGATTTGACGGGGTTTTTGGCGTTTCCCAAGCAGCCAAGTCTAAATTTTGGTCTGTTTGATCGAAAGTCACGACTTTATGATCGCGCTCTGCTTGGGCGCTGAGTACGGGACCGTCTGTGTCGATGGGTGCGCTGCTCACGGGGGTGATTTTATTGTCGTGAGCGTTAAACACTTGTTGGCAATGGCCGCAACGGACTAGACCTGCTTTGAGTGATAATTGTTGCTCGGTGATTTGTAACGTAGTTAAACAGTCTGGGCAGCGTGCATAGTGCATAGGCTAATTTTTTTTGCAGCCATGAAGACAGGCCCACTCCCCTTTAATGAGTGGTGGGTCAAAGCTAAAGGTATCACTGTAGGCGTTAACGACCTGTTCAATTTGCTCAGTAAGAATGCCAGATAATAATAGATGGCCGTTTTTTTCGACTAAATTTGAGATGTCGTGGGCGAGTGTGACTAAGGGTTCGGCCAAAATGTTGGCAATAACATGTGTCGCGGTATCTCGCGGGTATTGTTCAGCGTCGAAGACCTGGAGTTTGTCTTGTACCTTATTGAGTAATGCGTTGTTATGGCTGGCAGTTAAGGCTTGCGGGTCGATATCAATGCCGATAGCGTGCTCGGCACCCAGTAATAAGGCGGCGATAGCCAAGATGCCAGAACCACAGCCAAAGTCGACCACGCGAGCATTTTGCATGGAATGACTAGCGAGCCATTCAAGGCACAGCGCGGTGGTTGGGTGGGTGCCCGTACCAAACGCCAAACCGGGGTCTAAGCGCATGATGGTCGCGTTAGGTTCAGGTACCTCATGTTCAGTTGAGCAGACCCAAAAATTATTGGAGAATTTAATGGGCTTAAAGTCGTCTAACCACACACGTTCCCATACTTGGTCCTCAAGGCGTAGTATATTGAGTGCCCAGTGTTTTTCTGTAGCTAGATGCTGGCGAAAATACTGTTCTGCTTGATTCAGGTCACACTGTTCATCAAACAAGCCGGTAACGACCACCTGTTGCCATAATGGGGTAGTTTCTAAGGGTGGTTCGTAGATCGGTTGGTCAGCTCCGTCCGTCATGGTGACGGACAGCGAACCTAGTTCTTCAAGTAAGGTTTCAAATAATGGCGCGAGATCGGGGTTGGTTGCTATAGTCAGTTGTTGCCACGCCATGTGCCTTACAGTCCAAGTTTCTTTTCAAGGTAGTGAATGTTGTACACCCCGGATGAAAAGTCTTTGTCAACAACGATGTCTTTTAACAAATCGATATTGGTGTTAACGCCGTCAATGACCGTTTCACTCAGTGCGGTTTTGGTCCGAGCCAGTGCTGATTCCCGTGAATTGCCAAAAGAGATCAACTTGCCGATCATTGAGTCATAGTATTGTGGAATGGTGTAACCATTATAAATATGGCTATCGAAACGAATGCCGGGGCCGCCGGGTATATGCAGCTGGGTGATTTTTCCGGGTGACGGCATAAAGGTTTTTGAATGCTCTGCATTTAATCGGCACTCAATCGCATGACCGGTTATTTTAATGTCTTCTTGGCGGTAGCTCAGTGGTTCGCCTGCAGCGATTTTGAGCTGCTCGGCAACAATATCAACGCCGGTGACTATTTCGGTAATAGGGTGTTCTACCTGAACCCGGGTGTTCATTTCGATGAAATAAAACTCACCTTTTTCATATAAAAACTCGAATGTACCGGCGCCGTGATAATCAATTTCAGCACAGGCCTTAGCGCAACGACTACCGATTTCTTGACGCACCTGTTCGCTAATACCAATAGCCGGTGCTTCTTCAATAACCTTTTGATGTTTGCGTTGCGTTGAGCAATCGCGTTCACCAAGATGAATAGCATTGCCGTGTTTATCGGCCAATATTTGAAATTCAATGTGGCGCGGTGTTTCTAGGAATTTTTCCATGTACACCATGTCATTACCAAAAAAATTGTTAGCTTCAGTTTTGGTCAGCGAAATAGCGTTTAGTAACGCTGCTTCGGTGTGTACAACACGCATGCCGCGTCCACCGCCACCACCGGCGGCTTTAATAATAATCGGGTAACCTATATTACGTGCAATCTGGATGTTTTTTTGTTTATCGTCGCCGAGTGGTCCATCAGAACCGGGAACACAGGGGACACCGGCTTTTTTCATTGCCTCGATCGCTGATACCTTATCACCCATCAAGCGAATGGTTTCTGAGCGCGGGCCAATAAAGGTAAAGCCGCTTTGTTCTACGCGCTCAGCAAAATCTGCATTTTCGGATAAAAAACCGTAACCCGGATGGATTGCTTCGGCATCGGTGATTTCAGCTGCGCTGATAATAGCGGGGACATTAAGGTAGCTTTCGGTTGAGGAGGGGCCGCCAATACACACCGACTCGTCAGCCAAGCGAACGTGTTTTAAGTCTCTGTCGGCGCTCGAGTGAACGGCCACGGTTTGAATGCCAAGTTCACGGCAGGCGCGTAAAATACGCAAAGCAATTTCGCCGCGGTTGGCAATAAGAATTTTATCGAACATATTTCTCTCGTCGATGAGTAAATTAAAAGATCAATTATTCTATGATGAATAAAGGTTGGTCAAACTCAACGGCTTGGCCGTTATCTGATAAAACTGACTTCACCACGCCAGCAGCATCCGATTCGATTTGGTTAAGGATTTTCATCGCCTCAATAATGCATAGCACATCACCTTTTTGAACGGTTTGCCCTATGCTGACAAAAGGCGGTGAACCAGGCGACGGTGCATTGTAAAACGTACCGACCATCGGTGACTTAACGGTATGACCTGAAGACTCGATGATAGGGCTTGCTGCTGGTTGTGACTCGACACTTATCGCAGCGGCTACAGGCGCAGGCGCTTGTGCGACAGTAACAGGCTGGGTAGATGAGTAACGATTGATGCGCACTGATTCCTCACCTTCGTGAATTTCAATTTCTGCAATATCGGACTCTTCAATTAATTCGATGAGTTTTTTAACTTTTCTTATATCCATGATTAATCTCTTGCTGGTTGTTCAATTAAGGGGATAGCGGCTAATAGCGCTAATTGATAACTATTCGGCCCGAATCCACAGATCACGCCCTTGGCGATATCTGAAAAGTACGAGTGTTGGCGGAACGATTCGCGGGCGTGTACATTTGACAGGTGTAATTCAATAAAAGGTGTGTCACTGGCTAATAAGGCATCACGCAAAGCAACACTGGTATGTGTGAAGGCGGCAGGGTTCAATAGAATAAAAGCGACGCCGTTTTGTTTGCTTTGTTGTACCGTATTGACTAAGTCGTGTTCAGCATTGCTTTGGTAAAAAACGACGGTATGCCCATGTTGTTCTGCGAGACTTTTTAGCTCGATCTCTATGTCAGCCAATGTTGTGGCGCCATATATTTCGGGCTCTCGACTGCCTAACATGTTTAGATTGGGTCCGTTAATGACAGAAATAATGGCCATATAAAGCGTTCACTCAGGTAAATTTAACTGTAATTTATACGTGTTAGTCGTAGATTTTGTCAAAGCTCGGATCGAAAGTCTAGAAAAATACTTAGTTAGCGTAAGATAAAGACAAATAAACGTAAGATAGAAGCAGTTAGTCGTCTTGCAGTTGCGTAAGCTGTAATATTTTTTGCGTGCTGAGAAGGCCCACCTGGCGGCCAATTATCTGTCCTTTGCGGTTAATGATGACCGAAAAAGGTAAAGCACCGTAGGTATTTCCGTACTGATTGGCTAATGCTATACCCTCAGATTCTGCAATCAGATTGGGGTAATTGATACCCATTTCCATAGCAAATTGACTGACCGCTTCAGTGTCATCAATAGCAACGCCAATAAACTGTAAGCCTGCGGAGCCATATTTTTTCTGTAGGGCGATAAATTCTGGAATTTCTTTACGGCAGGGTGGGCACCAAGTAGCCCAAAAATTTAACACAATATATTGACCATCCCATTCATTAATATGCCGGACTTCACCCTCTAAATCCTGCAAGGAAAAATCAGGCCGTGTTGGGGGTGTTGCTTTATCATTAAGCGCTTCGGCACTAACTTGATGATCAATGTTGTAAGCGGCAACGGCGAGCAATAAAAGTACGCCAAGGCTCAGAGACCATGTCAGAGGGGATTTATATTTATTCATTTAAAGTAGTGAATTGAGTCTTTTTAAAAAATCGTCAGCAGGCATATAACCAACGACACGGGCCTGTTCGATTTCGCTTGAGTCGGTGTTGAAAAATAAAATAGCGGGTGGCCCGATAAGCGAAAACTTCTTTAAAAGGGCTTTGTCGTTATTATCATTAAGCGTTACATCGGCTTGTAAAAGCATGGTGTTGCTTAATGCGCTAGCAACGGATGGGTCACTGAAAGTGTAGGCTTCTAGCTCTTTGCATGAGATGCACCAGTCGGCATAAAAATCCAGCATCACCCGTTGCTTGTTGTTGGCCGCAACTTGCAATTGTGTATTCAATTCCTCTAAGGACTTGATGCGTTGAAAAGAGAGCGCAGAGTGTCGTTCAGCGCTGCCTTGGGATACGCTGAAGTTGGCGAGTGGTTTTAATGGATTGGTGCCACCCGAAGTCGCACCCAGCACGAGCACAACGCCATATAGTAGCAACACGGTGCCGATACCTTTGCTGAATTTTAACCAACCAGAGGCGTCGTCTGGCAGTCGGTCAGTGGCTTTTAGATAAATAGCGCAAATGATCAAAAGGCTGGCCCATAAAAACAGAATGACGGTTGCCGGTAATACGCGCTCCATTAACCAAATTGCCACGGCAAGTAATAAAACCCCGAAAAAATATTTTATTGGCTCCATCCAGTGACCTGCTTTAGGGAGCAGCTTGCCCGCTGAAACACCGATTAGCAATAGCGGAACACCCATGCCAAGGCCTAGAGAAAACAGGGCTAAGCCACCTAATGTGGCGTCCCCTGTTTGGCCAATATAAATCAACACACCCGCCAGAGGCGCGGCGACACAGGGGCCCACGATCAAGGTAGACAGGATGCCCATAGCGGCGCTACCCCATAAAGAACCGTGTTTTTGATGTTGTGACAACTGGGACAGTTTGCTTTGTATCGATGCGGGTAATTGGATGTTGTATAGGCCAAACATCGATAAGGCGAGCAGTATAAAGATAAAACTGAAGGTAGTTAAAATCCACGGATTTTGGAAAGTGGCTTGTAAGTTACTACCGAATATGCCCGCTAATACACCAAATACGGCGTAAGTAGCGGCTGAGGCCAAAACATAACTGAGTGATAGGTAAAAGGCCTTGCGGCTGGTTAGCGCTTTACCGTGGCCAATAATAATGCCGGATAAAATCGGAATCATTGGAAACACACAGGGAGTCAGTGATAACAGTAAGCCAAACCCAAAGAAGGTGATACAAGTTAACCAAAGGGCATCATTAAATAAGGCGTTTGAAATTTTATTTTGTTCGGAAATGAAGGGGTTTGCATTTTGCGCGTTCCCGCTGCCGGCGGTGTTGAGGCTTGCGGGTACAAAAAGACTAACGGTTTTATTCATGGGTGGGTAACAAACACCCCTATCTGCGCAACCTTGAAAAGAGATTTGAAGGCTGATTTCGCTTGGTTCGGTAATTGGAACTGCTAACGATTGAATAAGCGTGACATCACCGTAGTAGACGAGGGTGTCTCCAAAAATTTCATCGTATTTTTGTGTGCCTGTCGGAAAATCGATCGCTTTTAGGCTAAGGTCCTTTGGCGAAACCGGGGTGATTTTTATCTTATCTTGGTATAAGTAATAACCATCGGCTACGCGCCAATTTAAACTAATCTCTTGTTGCTCATTGATGTGAGCTGAAAAACTAAACGCTTGGTCGGGTTCGAGCAATTGATCCCCTGCGCCCTGTTTCGAGTTTGAGAACAAGCCACCTAATGCATCTAATGAAGCGCCGAGTAATGGCTTTTCGTTGCTGGTGGCTAGAGTGCTCGTATCCATTAAGCAAAGGCCTAGAAGAATAATTAAACGTTTGAGTAAGGCTGTGTTCATAGGGTGTGCCAATCTAGCTATTGGGCTGCAGGAGCAGTGTTTTTGTTATAGGTCTGTATTATAGCCTGTTAGGGCGTTTGCAAAATACTGGATTTAGTTGGGATGCAGATGAAGACCTTATGCGTAAGCCGTATCTTTCACGTGCCTTTAACGTATCCATGGTTAGCAACGGCAATGTTGCTTAGCATTGACTCGCTTAGCGAATTTAATTATTGATGAATTTTAATTATTTGATAAGCTTTTTTTACAATAGCCCGGTTCCTGTGTAAGCTATTTCGCTATGAATCCTTTCTCATTTTTCTTGCTTTTGCTGATTACTGTTCCTGTCGTAGAAATTTACTTTCTTATTCAGGTCGGTAGTATGATTGGCGCCTTTCCCACAGTACTACTGATTGTTTTTACTGCGGTATTAGGTGCCTATTTATTTAAATTGCAAGGCATGACAACCTTGCAGCGCGTGCAAGCGAGTTTGTCGCGTGGGGAAATACCTGCCCTAGACATGATCGAAGGCGTTATGTTGCTGCTGAGTGCCGCGCTGTTATTGACGCCAGGTTTTGTGACCGATGTATTGGGTTTTATTTGCTTGGTGCCGGCATTCCGAACCCGGCTGGCCTTGGTGTTGTTAGGCAGTCAATTCATTAATTCTACGACGGGTTCGTTCCAACAAAACTCGGATTCAGATGTTATTGAAGGTGAGTTCAAGCGTGAAGATGACCCTGAAATTGACTATAAAGACACTAAATAGCCCGTTACAGTACGACCTCGAAACCCTCAAAATTCGGGTGCCCTAAATACAGGCCTTTGTTCTGCCCCGCTTGAGCATGCACTTGCTTAAATGCATCAGAATGAGTCCATGCTTCAAAAGCGGCTCTGCTTTGCCAAACGGTATGCGAGGCAAATAGGGTGTGTTCGTCTGATGAGGGGCCACGTAGCAAATTAAAGCTAGTGAAGCCAGCAACCCCGTCTAAGCGTGATTCACGTTGCCGCCACACGTTTTCAAAGGCTTCTTCCTTACCGGGGACTATTTTAAAACGATTCATTGCTATAAACATACATTACTCATTGAGTTGAATGGGAGGCTTTTTCATTAATTGCCGCAAGGCCGTTAGCCCATAGATGGGGCCTATGGCCAGTAATATTACGGCAATCTGTAAGTTAAAGTGACTGATTAATGCATTAAAAACCTGCAAACTAACGATGGTTAAAGCAAAGCCGAGGCAAATGACTAAGGTAATCGCTGAGCCAACGGCATCAGCGGGCGCTGTTTTGGCATTAAGGGTCGAGAATTGAGGTGAATCGCCGGCAACAGTCATGCCCCAAACCAGAAGGTAGATGATGAAAATGGGTGCTGGCGCGTTGATCATCAGCGGAAAAAAGAGGCAGCAGGCGGCCGAGGTGGCTAATTGGTAAAAAGCAACGCGTGCGCTGCCTTGTTTTAACGAAACGATGCCGCCCAAAATACATCCTAAGGCCCCAGACGCAATAATTAAAAAACTCCAGAGAGGAATATTTAGTACGTTGGCTGTTTGCGTGCTGTAGTAGAGAAGTATCAATGGCACAAATGCCCAAAAAGTATACAGCTCCCACATATGACCAAAATAGCCAAAGGAAGAGGCTTTAAAGTCCTTTGACTTGAAAATATTTAATAAAGCGCTACCTTCGTGCTGTTGGCTGTGCTTGTTATGTGTTGTTTCCGGAATAAATAATACCACCGACAAACCACCGCAAAGGGCAAGCGCAGAGGCACAAAAAATGACCCATTGCCAGTTGAACGAAAAATTTAGGTAGTTAACAAGATGAGGAAACGCCGTGCCAGCGACTAACGCGCCAACGATGTAGCCGAGTGCACGGCCTAAGTTCTGCGGGTACCATGTTGCGGCGATTTTAACCCCAACAGGGTAAATGCCTGCAAGGAAAAAACCGGTCAAACAACGTGAGATCAGTAAGCTATTATCAGTTAATGGAACGATCAGAATAATGGCGTTGCTCAAGCTAGCCAATACGCTTGATACCAGAAAAACCCGGCCAGTTGGGAAACGATCAGTCACATTGCTCAGTGAAAAAACAAGGGTTCCTAAGATAAAACCGAGCTGAACCGCCGACGTCATATTAGAAATGTCAAAGCGAGTCTCAGGGAGGGCTAATAACAGAGCGTTTACAATGGCGTTGCCCGAAAACCATAAAGAAGACCCAGAGAAAACAGCGAAAACTAAGGTGGCTAGTAGCCATTTTGGACGGTGGTTCATAGTGTGTGTTGTCTGGTTATTAACGTCTAGGGCATTATCGGGACCTCTATTATTGATTGATTCGGCCCATGACAGGTATTTTTTTCGCGCTATTGAAAGGGGTGATTTTATGCTAACAGGATAGCCAGTGAAGGGGGGGTAAATAATCCCCCATGGGTCTATAAGCGCGGCTAGGACTCGTTTGCTTAACATCGTAGGCCTGCCTGGTTATATCAACACGCTATAAGTAACGTCGTTGAAATGACCATTAATACTATTAAATTTATCTAAAAGTGTTGCGGTGCAATAAAAAGTCATTATAATGCACTGCAACAAAGCGGTATTTTTATTTAAACTAACTCTAAAAGGATATTAATATGTTAAATAATCTAGAATTTTTATTGGCCCCTGCCAAAAAAATAGCTGAATTAAATAAAGCGCAAATCGAAAAAGTAGTTGCAGCACAGCAAGCTGCAGTAAAAGAGTATGTTGCTTTAACAGAAGCCCGTATGAAAGCGGCGACTGCGATTAAAGATGTTGATGGCTTAAATACGTTTGTTAAAGACCAAGTCGAATTGGCTAAAAACGGTTTTGAAAAAGCGTTGGCAGATAGCAAAGTATTGGCGGATGACGTAAAAGCGTATAACGAAGAAGTGATTAAACTTGTTCAAGAAAGCAATGCAGCGGTTACTAAAGAAGTAAAAGAATCAGTTAAAAAAGCAGTTAAAAAAGCAGCTTAAGTTTAACGGGTTTAAAGAATTAAGCCGCTACCTTCGGGTAGCGGTTTTTTTTTGCCTGTCAATTTGTTGCGTTTAAAGTAAGGAATGAATACTTGGATGATCGATAGAAGCACGTTCTTTTAGTTTTTTTATATCGACGGCTGATCTGTCCAGTTGTGGCATGTCGATTGGAATGTCGGCAATAATATGACTCGGCGATTCCGATAAAAATAAAATTCGATCGGCTAACTCAAAGGCTTCATTCAAATCATGGGTTACAAAAATAACTTTTCTTGCTTGCTCAGACCATAGGCGCAGCAAAAGTTTACGCGCCTTGCGTGCGGTCGTTTGATCTAAAGAAACGAACGGCTCGTCCATTAATAACAGGTCGCTTGGAACACTAAAAGCACGAGCGAGAGCGACCCGTCGTTGCATGCCGAGTGATAACTGTTGAGGGAATTTGTACAGGCAGTTTTTTAGTCCTAAGCTTTCTAACAAACTCTCGATAACCGATGTTGGACTACTGTTTTCTCCCATGGCTAATTGAATATTATCTAGCACAGTGCGCCAAGGTAATAGGCGTGGTGTTTGGAAAACATAACTGCTTTTTATGGTGACGCCTTTATTGCTGTTGCGTATAAGCCCGTTAAATTCACTATCAAGCCCAGCAATCAAGTTCAACAAAGTCGTTTTGCCACAGCCCGATGGACCAACAAGACAGACAAACTGATGGTTCTCTATGTCAAAACGAAGGTTTTGAATAGCGGTAAAGGCTTCTTGATCATTACGTTGAGGGAACGTCTTGTCTTTTATATCAATAATAAATTGACTCATTTAATTGACCTTCCATTGACGAGATCTTTTATCTAAAGGCTTTAAAATACTTATCTCGATAAGTTGAATCAGCACAATAAATGAAACGGTGTAAGCGAGGATGCTAGTAATATCGAAAAGCTGGAAAAACAAATGGATTTGATACCCCATACCATTGCTTCTGCCTAAAAGTTCAACAACAAGTACAATTTTCCATATTAAGGCAAGGCCGGTTCTGGCTGACGCCATTATGTATGGATACAACTGAGGTAGGACCACATGCTGTAAAGTCTTGAAACGGCCAAAGCGATACGTTTTAGCCATTTGTAGCAGTTCCTCATCAAGGTTTTTTGCACCTTCGCGGATGGTGACAATGACGTTAGGTAGTTTATTAACAACGACGGCCAAAATGGCAGCCGACTCAACCAATCCAAACCAGACATAGCACATAACAATGGTCACTAAGGCGGGAATATTGAGTAGTATGATTAACCAACTATCAAAAAAATCGTCTGTTTTTTTATGCCGACCTAATAATAGGCCTATCGCAATACCAAATAACATGGCCAACAAAAAACTAACGATCAAACGAGAGAGGGTAATACCCAAATGATAGGGCAAGTCACCGCTTTTGATCGACAGGATTAATTGCAATAAGACGGCCGTGGGAGAAGGTAGTACGGATGAATTAACGTAACTCGCACTTAACTGCCAGATAACAAGCAGTAGCCCTAAGGATAGAACCAAGTTAAATCCAGAACGTTGTGAGGGTTTAATGTTAAACATGGAACTTATTGGCCATTAGACTCATCCCAAAACAGACTTAAGTCCAATTTGTTATGGGGCCCGACCAAGTCTTGCCCACCAATATCCGAAAGGATTGAATACACACGTGAAATGGCTTGGCTGTCGCCGGCTGTTAAGGGCTTAATACGGCCATTACAATAATCTTTTCTAAGCAGCGCTTGTGTGGCTATATCAATTGTCCGGGTTAAAGGTACTATGGCGGTCCAGTGTTGATCAGATTGGCATAAAAGATCGGCAGCTTGGCGGCTTGCGCTGAGGAATTTATTGATCACTGTAGGTTGTGAGTGGGCCCATGACTGACTAAATACGTAGCCTAAAATAGGCAGGTTTGCATCAATGCCCAGCTGTTGAATAATGTCGTGGGTATCCAAAAGCTGTCGATAACCATCGGCTTTAAGTCGTGCATTGTAGTGCCAAAAATTAATCAAGGCATCTAATTTGCCCTGCTGTATCAAGTGATTAAGTAGCGGGGGAGCGGCAAATATTTTTTCAATATCGTTGTCTAGATTAACCCCCTGTTTAAGGGCTAAGGCGCGCAGCAGTAGCCAATTTTTATCTAAAGGGCCGCCTGCGATGCCCACTCGCTTGCCGACTAACTGGCTGATATCCCGTATCGTAGATTGTCCATCAACCACAACAGCACCGGCAGTGCTTGAGTAAGGAGCAAAAAGGTAATCAGAAGCCGTACTGCGTTGTCGTGCTGCCCACATCCAATCAGAAACGATAATATCGGCCGCACCGGTGTGTAGAGAAATTTTGCCGGCCTGGGTGCTTGCCAGTGGTTGGATGATCAGCTCAAAGCCATTGTTGATGTCGAGTTTATTAGACTTTATCGTCGTGAGGGTCCAATTGACAGTGCCAAATTCAAGCACCGATACCCTGATTGGCGTGGTGTTCTCTGCGTAGCTAAGTGTAAAAAAAGTGCAGCTAAAAAAAGAAAAAAGGAACCAATATTTTTTACCGTAATGTCGCATGGTTGCAAATAACTGTTGATCTACAGTGTAAGTTTAATGTGCTGATATCTTAAATGAAATGATTAGCAGGCATGGAAAAACTATAAAAAAACGCCATTTAACAAGATAAATGCATTAGCCGTACCCATATAATAGCGGTATATATTGACCTGTAAATTTAAATTGAGTTATGGTGTATCGTCTAAACGACGTAGCGTTTAAGTTGCAGGTCTAAATGAGAATTATTGGCTTTTGATAAAATTATTGTTTGCGGCGCAAGCTACTGATAAAACGAACAAACACAGCTATTTGAGTATTGAAAAAAATGTTAGACACACTAGCAAAATTGAGCAACAACAAACTGATCGATAAGTTTGGTAGGCAAGTGACGTATGTGAGAATTTCTGTCACGGACCGCTGTGATTTTCGTTGTGTCTATTGTATGAGTGAAGACATGGAGTTTTTACCTCGTGAACAAGTATTAACGCTGGAAGAAATTACCCGTCTATCGCAGGCTTTTGTTGAAATGGGCGTGACCAAAATTCGCATTACTGGTGGCGAACCACTCGTCCGTAAAGGCGTAGTTGAGATGCTCGCGAAAATTTCAAAGCTTGAGGGTTTAGAGGAATTGGTGATCACCACCAATGGCTCTCAATTAGTAAAGCTGGCAGAGCCGTTAAAGCAAGCGGGTGTTAAACGGATTAATATTAGCCTAGATAGCCTGGACGCAGAAAAATTCAAAAAAGTCACTCGCGTGGGTGATCTCAACGTTGTGTTAGACGGTATTCAAGCCGCAAAAAAAGCCGGTTTTGAAAATATAAAATTAAATGCCGTGATTTTAAAAAACAGAAATCACGATGAAGTAAGAAATTTAGTTCAGTATGCGATGGATCAAGGCTTGGATATTAGCTTTATCGAAGAAATGCCATTAGGTGCCATTGATAGTCATTCTAGAGAAGAAGCTTACTACTCAAGTGATGAGATTAAACGTGACCTTGAACAGCAGTTTGAGTTATTATCCAGCACCAAAAAAACGGGTGGGCCTGCGCGTTATTACAACGTGAATGGTTACAATAATAAGGTGGGCTTTATTTCGCCACACAGCCATAACTTTTGTGATACGTGTAATAGGGTGAGGGTTACCGCTTCTGGTTTGCTGTTATTATGTTTGGGTCAGGAACATTCAATGGATTTAAAGCGCGTGTTGCGGGCAAATCCAATCGATTTAAACAAGGTCAAGCAAGCGCTAATAGATTCAATGGCTATTAAGCCAAAAGGCCATGACTTTGATCTCACAGAGCAACCTGTTATCTTTCGTCACATGAGTGTAACAGGCGGTTAAATTTTAGTAATAATAGAAAAAGCCCAGAGGAGGGTGTTATGCAAATGTCTTTAGTAATTGACGCAGATAAATGTACCGGTTGTTTGCAATGTGAAATGGCTTGTTCGTATGAAGCTGAGGGTGTTTTTAACCCATCGAAATCAAGAATTAAAATCTTCCCATTCCACGAAGAAGGTATTTTTGTGCCTTATACCTGTACGCAGTGCGATGAAGCGTGGTGTATGCACGCATGCCCAGTAGAGGCGATTACGCTTAATAAGGCGACGGGGGCTAAAGAGATTATTAATGACCTGTGCGTTGGCTGCAAGGTCTGTACTATCGCCTGCCCATTTGGTACGGTTAACTATAACGCGGACAACGGTAAAGTAATTAAATGTGACCTATGTGGCGGTGACCCTGAGTGCGCTAAAGCATGCCCAACTGATGCAATTACCTACCAGGATGCCAATTGGACCGGTTATGACAAAATGAAAGGTTATGCGGCTAAAGCGATACCAACGAGTTAATGGCTGAATGATATCGGTGGTTTATTACTGGCTGCCAATACCCATTTGACCCAGCAGTAAAATATAAAAAAGCAAAGCCTAGCGCTTTGCTTTTTTTATGCTGACATGAGTGTGTTGCAGTAAGTTGCATGCGTGTGGCGGGTTTTCTCAGTAAGTTTTTAAGAGGCGCACCTTGTTTAAACAAAAAAAGTTCACCCTCGATATGGGGATTTCAAAACACGTGTTTTTGGGTTTACTGGAAACGCAAAATAAACTGAAATATGCCCTCAATAGCGAACAGATTAAATTTTCGTTCGCCGATAAAAATGTTTTAGTCAACCTAGGCGACGAAGGGGTTCGGCGCTTTGGTGCCGCACGCTTGCCCACCTTGGCTATGCATTTTGATTTTTCAGAATTAACGGACATAGAGCAAGCGTCGTTTATGAAACTGTTCTTGCTTAAGTTTCAACGCGGTGGTGCTTAGCGGGTACCGTATTGTTGCTGATACGTTAATATTGCCTGTAACTGCTCGACTTGGCCTGTTTTTTCTAAGTAAGCAATAATGTCACTTAAAGAAATAATGGAGGCCACTTTAAAACCAAACTGGGCTTCGACATCCTCAATCGCTGAGGTCTCGCCACGGCCTTTTTCCTCTCGGTTTAATGAAATTAATACGCCGGCGGCCTCAGCGTTGGCTTGATTAATAATGTCTACCGACTCGCGTACAGAGGTGCCGGCGCTTATCACATCATCAACGATCAATGCCTTGCCTTTTAAATCAGAACCAACCAGTAGACCGCCCTCGCCATGGTCTTTCACTTCTTTACGGTTAAAGACGTATGGCATGTCTTTATCAGCGACTTCAGACAGGCCAATAGAGACAGCGCATACTAAAGGGATTCCCTTGTAAGCCGGGCCGTATAAAATATCACAATCAATGTTTGAATCGAGTAAGGCGTGGGCATAAAAGTGGCCTAATTTGCGTAACCGATAACCGGTATTAAAAAGCCCGGTATTAAAAAAGTACGGGCTTACGCGGCCAGATTTAAGTGTGAACTCACCAAAACGTAAGGCGTTACACTCGAGGGCAAATTCAATAAAGTCTTGTTTGTAATTTTTCATTAGCGATTCATAGTTAAGGGTTGATGGACTATTTTATTCGTTGTCAGAGCGTGCTGTCAGGTAAATGTGCTGCTGATCGGGGGTAATTTCGATAGAAAGCTCTATCGGGCGGCAACAAACGCGGCAGTCCTCGATTGTTTGTTGGCTACCTTGGGAGATGTCTACCCACGTTTCGATCAGTTCGCCACAGTAAGGGCAGCCATAGTGTTCGCATCGCAGTAAATCATTCATCAGGTCGGTAAAAAATGTTCCAAAGTATCGTTTAAAAAATTCCAGCCGAGTTTAGTGCAGCGATAGGCATTTGCATCTTGTTGCAATAAGCCTTTACCGATCAGTTGATTAATTTTGGGCAGCACGCTGCTCGGGTCTAAATAAGTGCGTTGCTGGTATTGTTGTAGGGTAAACCCGGCGGTTAAACGTAGCGCGTTAATCATAAATTCAAACGGTAACTCTGGTGCAGGTATGGCGGCGTTGCCACCTAGGCAGCTGGCTGTGCCGGCGAGTGTCATGTACTCGCGGGGTTGTTTTTTATTCCAATAGCGGCTGATTTGGCCGTGTTGGTTTGTTAATTTGCCATGAGCGCCTGCGCCAATGCCTAGGTAATCACCAAATTGCCAATAATTTAGATTGTGTCGAGAACGTTGTTGTTCGGCAGCATAAGCCGACACTTCGTATTGCTGTAGCTGATTAGCAATCGTTTGTTGACAGTTGGTCTGCATATCCCAGATAAGCTCATCGTGGGGTAGTTCTGGCGGGTGGTTATAAAATAAGGTGTTTTTTTCGAGCGTCAGTTGATAATGAGACAGATGACCGGTTTGATAGCTTAGAGCCAATTCGACGTCTAACAGCGCTTGTTCTAGACTTTGTTGCGGTAGCCCAAACATCAGGTCGATATTGATGCGCTTAAACCCCGCGTCTTGCGCCATACGAATTGCACCGTGCGCTTGCTTAGCGTTGTGAACTCGCCCGAGGAGTTGCAAATGTGTATCGTTAAAACTTTGTACACCAATGGATAGACGGTTAACGCCGATCTCGTAAAACCCCTTAAATTTTTCTGCTTCGGCGGTGCCAGGATTGGCCTCCATCGTAATTTCAAGGTTTTCACCGCGTTGTAATCGTTGCTTAATGGCGCTTAACAGGCGATCAATGGCGTTAACAGAAAATAAACTGGGGGTACCACCACCGATAAAGACACTGCTTAAACGACGACCTTTTACCTTGATGGCTTGCCGGTCTAGGTCTCTAATCAGCGCATCGATGTAGCCGTCTTCATTATAATCATCACGTTTTTCATGCGAATTAAAGTCACAATAAGGGCACTTTTTAATACACCAAGGAATATGGACGTATAAGCTGTAATCCGCGGGCTTAGTCGACATATCTAGCGGTTAAAAAAATCGGATATCTGCGGCAGTAATTGTTTTAATGACTGAGCACGGTGGCTTAGCTTGTTTTTAACTGCCGGCGCTAGCTCCGCAGATGTGCAGTTCAGTGATGGAATATAAAAAACCGGGTCATAGCCAAAACCGTTGTTTCCATTAGCTTGCAAAGCAATAGTCCCTTGCCAAACGCCGTGGCCAACCAAGGGCGCAGGGTCGTCAGCACTGCTCATAAACACCATCACACAATGGAAGCGAGCGCTGCGTACTTGATGCGGTGTTTTTTCTAATTCTAGTAACAGTTTTTCGGTATTACGTTGATCATTTGAAGGCAGGCCTGCGTAGCGCGCAGAATAAACCCCTGGCGCACCATTAAGTGCGTCCACCGCTAAGCCCGAGTCATCAGCAATAGCGGGCAGTTTAGATAGCCTCGCAGCGTGCCGCGCTTTAATAATGGCGTTTTCAATAAAGGTCGTGCCGGTCTCGTCGGCATCGCTGATAGCAAAGTGAGACTGCGGCAGTACCCGTACAGACTGCTCGCTGAGCATGGCTTGGATTTCAGCAATTTTACCCTGATTACTGCTCGCTAAAACGACCTTTAGGGTCATTTTTTTAAGGCGTCTTGTTGATGTTCCATTAACTCGTTAATGCCTTTAGCCGCTAGATTAAGCATCTCGTCCAGCTCTTCTCTACGAAACGCATGGCCTTCGGCGGTGCCTTGCACTTCAATAAAAGCGCCTGCCTCATTCATGATAACGTTCATATCGGTTTCGGCTTCGGAATCTTCTGGGTAGTCTAAATCAAGAACCGCTTCTCCTTTATAGATACCAACAGAGATTGCCGCAATTTGTCCAATCAGTGGGTTTTTTTTGATTTTTTTATTGGCCAATAGTTGTTCAACAGCGATGGATAAGGCGATAAAGCCACCGGTAATCGACGCCGTTCTTGTGCCGCCGTCGGCTTGTAGCACATCACAATCAATCGTAATGGTGTAACCATCCAAGGCGTCGAGGTTAACCGCAGCGCGTAAAGAACGACCAATTAAGCGTTGAATTTCTTGTGTGCGACCGCTTTGTTTACCGCGAGCCGCTTCTCGACCCATTCGTGAGTGTGTCGAGCGTGGCAACATGCCGTATTCTGCGGTTACCCAGCCTTGCCCTTTGTCTCTTAAAAAACGGGGTACGGAGCGTTCAACTGAAGCAGTACACAAGACCTGTGTGTTACCGCAGGTCATTAATACCGAACCTTCGGCATGCATGGTAAAGTTTGTGGTTACTTTAATTTCGCGAAGTTCGTCCGCATTACGTCCGCTAGGTCTCATAATTTTTCCTGAATGAATAAACGCGCATTATAGGACAAGACGGTTGCTCAAAGAGTTTGAAAGTAAAAACTTTTACAAATAACGGATGGCGTTTAATAATTCCTCAATCGTTTGTGGTCGTTTGGCGGGCTCAGTTTGAGTAGCCCAGTCGATTGCATGTAATACCTTAACGTCGACCTTATTTTTAAATTGCGCATACGCTGTACTGCGCTCAGTAATTAACGCCTGATCGGTGGATGGGGGTGGGATGATTTTGTCTAAACAGTTACGCATGCTCGCTCCTATTGCGTAAATATCACTCCATGGGCCCAGCGGGTGCTGTTTGTGATGTTGCTCTGGCGCTGCGTAACCCTTGGTTAAACTATGAGAATTGCATTGCTGCTGTTTTTTGTAAGGAAGCGCCGAGCCAAAATCTAATATCAAGGGGTTGTTCGATGGCCGTAACAAGATATTGTCGGGCTTGATATCAAGGTGTAAAAGGCCCCTATGGTGCATGTTTTTAATACACCTCATCACCGGTTGAAAAACATCCAATAGGAATTGTGTATCAGCTACATGTGTCGTTTTTTTAAGCCAGTTTGCCAACGTCGTACCGTAATCAAAATTCATCACTAAGTAGGCGGTGTTGTTAGCGATAAAGAAATTTAAAACATGGACGATGTTGGGGTGCTTTAGCCCGCTCAGTAATTTAGCTTCTTCTAAAAACAAGCGGCGACCGTGTTGAAAGGTTCTAGTCTGTTCGGTTGAGCTAGGCATTAGCTCTAAACCACAGCGCGAGGTGAGGCCATCGGGCATATATTCTTTAATTGCGACTTGTTGTTGGTCGCCGATTTGTCTGGCCAGATACACCGTGCTAAAGCCGCCTTTAGCTAACACGCGTTCAATAATGTATTCATCGACCACGGTGCCAGACGTTAAGGATTGATCGCCAGTTTCAGGCGTTGATGACAAGTTTTTGGTATTCAGGGTATTAATCCTCGTAAAAACAGCCTAACATTTATCGTTTGTAATTAAGTATAGGCGAGATAATGATAAGAAGTATGACAGCTTTCGCGAGTCGTGAAGCAGAAGTAAGCGGTTATACGCTAATTTGGGAGCTTCGCTCGGTCAATCATCGTTATTTAGACGTGTCAGCAAGATTGCCAGAAATATTTCGCTCTGTTGAGGCGCCGATTCGTGAAACGGTGGCCCAGTACCTAAAACGTGGAAAAGTCGACTGTAACCTTTTTTACAAAAAAGAGAATCAAACAGAAGAAAAAATAGAAATTAATGAGGGCCGTCTCAGCGAGTTATTACGCGCGACGGCTACCATAGAAAAAAGCATATCGCAAAGCCAAGCTATATCAGCACTCGATATTTTACGCTGGCCGGGTATTCAAGCCGAAATACGCGAAGACCTTGAACCTATCCATCAGGCGGCCTTAACGTTATTAAGTCAGACGTTAGAGCAGTTAGTGCATGCGCGTGAGCGTGAAGGCAGTAATATTGCCGAGATGGTGGAGTCGCGTTGTCAACAGATAGCTCAGCAGATGGTATTGGCTAAAAATCGCTTACCCGAGGTTCAGCAGCAACTACGTGATAAATTACAAAAAAAGATCGATACCTTATTAGAAGAGCCAGAACAATCAAGGCTTGAACAAGAGGTCGTTTATTTTTTACAAAAAATGGACGTCGAAGAAGAGCTGGATCGATTGGATTCTCACATCAAAGAGGTGCGGCGTATTTTAACCCAGCAAGAACCCGTCGGTAGGCGGCTTGATTTCCTAATGCAAGAACTCAATCGTGAGGCCAACACCTTGGGCTCTAAATCCGCCGATATTCAAACGACCAATGTCTCCGTGGAGCTAAAGGTGCTCATTGAACAAATGCGCGAGCAGATCCAGAATATTGAGTAATTCAAACCAACGGGAAAAGCTTAATTAAATTACTTGGAAACGAATGCCAAGTACGCCTAGTCTAATCAAGTAATACACCAATTCTTAACGGGATATTGTTCAGCTTTCATTAAGCCGGTGTTCGCTAAGCTTACAATCCGAACGTATGGTTAAGAAAAACGTCTTATTAGTACCTAAGTACAATATATAATGTGTGTTTTAACGTGCAAAATTAAGCATATATACTATTCTTTAGCTTGGTCGATGAAATTAGGTTTGACTCAAGTAGCCGATTAGCTCGGTTTACATTGAGTTTTTTGCAACGTAATGTGGTGTAAAAGGTAAATGGCTGGCGAAATTGGAATTATAAAAACTGTGCTTGGCACAGTGTTAGCGATAGATGGGGCGGGTTCGTCCCGTAAGCTGCTGACGGGCGATCGCGTTTTTTCTGATGAACTTATTAAAACCGCTGCGTTTGCTGTCGTCGAAATAGAATTCGCTGACGGTTCCACAATGGATTTGGGTAGTAACTCCCTAACGTCTTTAGGCGAAATGGCCGCCCTCGCGTCAAATAAAAGCAACGAGCAAGACCCAATTAACGGTGTCGAAACACTACAGCAAGCCATAGCAGAAGGCGCCGACCCCACCGCAATCGCCGAAGCCCCCGCCGCTGGCATACAATCCAGCGAAGATGAAGGCCACACCCTAGTCTCTATCGACTACCTCGCCCCCGAAATGACCCCCGACTCTGGTTTCGAAACCAAAGGCATAGAAAGGGAGAGGTCTGAGTTTGATGATGAGCATGAGGATGACGAGCTAGAAACCGATGTGAATGATTTACCCACGATCAGCGTCAGCGATGCGACGGGTGAAGCGGGCACAAACGTAGTCAATGAATCGGGTCTTGCAGCCGGATCGGCTGCGGCTGCGGATACCGAGTTGACGACGGGCACGATCACGCTGAGCGATACCGATGGTCTAGATGACATCCAGGGTGTTCAGTTTGAAACGGTTGTCAATGTTGATGGTACGTCTACGACACAGACCATCAACTTTACCGACGAGCAGCTTGAAGCGATTGGCGAAGTAGGAGCTGCTGTTCTGAGCTTTACCACCGCCAACGGCACGGTGACGCTGACCGGTTACACCGATGGTGTGATCAGTTACGAATTTGAATTAACGAGCCCGACCACGGATGTGGATGGGGTTGATGAGACGAACAGCTTTACGGTTGCGGTGACCGATGATGGCATAACATACTCTGATCCTGCGACGGTGACGATTACGATTGTTGATGACGTGCCGGTGGCGGTTGACGATGAGAACAGCGTCACCGAAGACGCGGTTAACAACACAGCCACGGGCAACGTTGTTACGACGGCGCCGGGAGCTGATACGGTTGGTGCAGACGTCAACGCGACGCCGGTGACGGCTGCGAACGTCACGCTGACTTACGGCACGCTGGTTCTGAACACGGACGGCAGCTACATTTACACGCTGGATAACAGCAACGCCACGGTGAACGCGCTCGACGATGCGAGCCTACCGCTGGAAGACAGCTACGAGTACACCCTGACTGATGGTGATGGCAGCAGTACGACGGCGACCCTGACGATCACGATTACGGGTGTGAACGATGCGCCGGTTGTTGCGGGTGTGACGACGACGGCGAGCGAAGACGACGCGGCGTACAGTATTGATCTGCTGGCGAACAGCAGTGATGTTGATAGCACGGATGATCTGAGTGTTGAGAACGTGTTGCTGACGGGCGGTGATGCCAGTGGTATTACGGTGAACGCTGACGGCACGCTGAGCATTGATCCGAATAGTTACGATGCGCTGGCCAATGGCGAGAGCAGTCTGATTACGTACAGTTATGACGTGGTTGAAACGGACGCGAACGGTGTTGAGTTATCGCGCACGAGCACGACGGCGACGATCACGATTACGGGTGTGAACGATGCGCCGATCATTGACAGCGCTGCGCAGAGCGGCGCGATCGTTGAGACGGCGGACACGAATCCTGACCTTGATCCGACGGATGCGACGGGCCAGATTACCTTTGACGATGTGGATCTGTCGGATGTACCGACGGCGAGCATCCTTGCAGGCGCATCTCAAACGGGCGGCACGGCGACGCTGAGCCTGGCACAAGAGGCAGCCTTACTGGATAACTTGAGCTTGAGCGTGGTCACTGACAACGTGGATGGTTCGGGTTCGGTGGACTGGACTTACGCGGCGCCGAACGCTGAGATCGACTTCCTGGCAGCGGGTGAAACGGTTGAGCTGACGTTCACCGTTCAGATCGACGATGGCAAGGGCGGCACCGATACGCAAGACGTGGTGATTACGATTACCGGTACCAATGATGCGCCGATCCTGAGCGTTGACACGGCAGGTGCGGTGACCGAAGACGCGAGCACGCCGAATCTGACGGACAGCGGCACGCTGAGCTTTACGGATGTTGATACTACCGACACGCACACGGTGAGCAGCAGTTACAACGAGGATGCGGTTTGGATTGGCGGCACCTTGAGCGCGGCACAAATCGCGGCTCTGACCGACGGCTTTAGCGCCGATGCGGACAGCTGGGACTACACGGCGTTGAATGCGGATGCGCAGTTCCTAGCAGACGGCGAGACGGTGACGTTTAGCTATCAGGTTACGGTAACGGATGACTCAGGTGTTGCTCTGAGCAACAGCGATACCGAGACGGTGACGATTACGATTACCGGTACCAATGATGCACCAACGGTCAGTGCGACGGCGGCGGCAGGGTTTACCGAAGCGGCTGACGCCAGTGCGCAAGCGTTGAATGACAGTGGCACGGTGAGCTTTGATGATATTGATACCACCGATGTGGTTGATATCACGTATGCGCTAACAGGCGATGCGACGTGGAGCGATGGCACGATTGATCCGGTGTTAGCAGCGGCGCTTGAAGCAGGTTTTGCTACGGGCGTGATTGATGCGGCAGCACCGGGCACGACGCCTTGGACCTATAACGTTGCATCGGCGGACTTAGACTTTTTAGATACAGACGAAACAATTACTTTGACGTACACGGTGACCGCGACCGACTCGCAAGGTGCGACGGCGAACGATACCGTGACGATTATGATTGTCGGCACCAATGATGCACCGACCCTTGTAGTTACATCAGGTGCTACGGGTACAGTTTATGAAGCTGGGTTAGTTGATGGATCAGGTGTTGGTGTGACGAGTACGACTGTAGACGGTACGTTTACTGTTGCAGATGCCGATGGCCTGGATGATTTAACGCACGTAAAAATTGGCGATACAGTGATTACGATAGCGGCGTTAGAAGCTAGCCCAACGACACCGATTATTATTGATACTGGCCATAGTACGTTAACGATTACGGATTACGATCCATTAACGGGTATAGCGAGCTTTAGCTACGAATTAACCGATAATATTGAGGATGTTGCTAATTCAATAGAACAAGATGTCTTTAACTTAAGTGTGTCTGATGATGGCGGTGTTAGTTATTCACCGGCTGATAATATAACCATAACGATTGTCGATGACGTACCCGTTGCCAATAATGACGTTGCGACCTTGGATGAAGATGATGCGTCGGTATTGGGTAATGTATTGACTGACCTAGCTGGTGCAGATGTGTTAGGTGCAGATGGTGCAGCGATAGGCGGAGCGGTAACGGCGATCCGTACGGGTACTGAAGCGGGCACAGGCACAGCAGGAGAGATTGCCGGTTTGTCTGCCTTGCAAGGGGTTTATGGTGAGTTACGGATACTTGCCAATGGTTCTTATGAATATACATTAACGACAGACCAAACTGGTTTGGATGACGGTGAATCGATCAGTGAGACCTTTACGTATACGATTACCGATGGTGATGGCGATACCGATACTGCGGAGTTAGTGATCACGATCACCGGTAGCAACGACGTTCCTGTACTGGAAGTGACGACGGGTAACTTTAATAATGATAATGACCTTGTGTATGAAGCAGGATTAGCTACTGGGTCAGACGTTGGTCCAACGGTTACCACGGTAGAGGGAACGTTTAAGATTAGCGATACCGATGGTCTGGATGATCTTGAGACGGTTACGATTAATGGTGTGGTTATCTCGTTAACTGATTTGGCCAATAGTGCTACTGCAAATATAGATATTGTAGGTACAAGCGGTACCTTAACAGTTACGTCTTATGATGTTGCTACGGGTATAGCCACTTATAGCTATACATTAACGTCGGCGACAACAGATGTTGCTGGTGCTGAAACCGATGTGTTTACATTGAGTACTTCAGATGGAACAACTAGTTCGGCTGACGCGTTGATAACGATAGAAATTATTGATGATCAACCTGTGGTCGATTTACTTGTAGACGGTTCAATTTTATTAGATGAAACGATCGGTTATGGTGATGCGCCGAATGACGATTATTTTGGTGCAAATACAGCTTACGGACAACCGATAGGACGGGTTACATCTACTATGCTGACCTTGGCATTAATGTCCTACGGCGCTGATGGTGCGGGTTCAATTAATTATGCATTGAGCTTGCTTGAGGATGGCGTGGATTCAGGTCTTAAAACCACGGACGGTGATGTTATTGGTTTATATGATTTCGATGGCGTTATTGTCGGCATGGCGATAAATTCAACGTTTGGGCCGGTTAATATATTTACGATTGAGATTAATGCGTTAAACGGTGAGTTAACAGTAACGCAGTATGCGTCGGTAGAGCACCTTGATACGCTTAATGCCGATGATGTGGTTTCTATGGCCGCTGATGTTATTACAGCCACAGTGACGGTGGTGGATGCCGACGGCGATATCGCGAGTGATAGTGCTACGTTCGGTGGTGAAATCAGTTTCCAAGACGATGCGCCGCATATCTTTGAAGTGTCTAATATTGTTGGTTCTGATACGGGCTACAGCTTTACCGGTTTCTGGTCAAAAGACGTCGGCACGGATAAAAATTATTCTGGTTCTGATAAAACCTACGATGTTAATGACGTGGACATTACGCGCATGATTATCGATGGTAGAGAGGCGCACTCGGTAAGCGTAACGCAATCTACGCTTGCGGAAAATGTATTCGTTGGTACGTTTTCTCAAACTTATGGCACGGGGCATTTAGCTACTGAAGTGACGTCAAGCTTTGTGCTAACGTTTGATGATGATGGTAGCTACAGTCTTGTGTTTAACGAAGGTGGCGTTGCTGACCTTATTATCACAGAGGATGAGTACGCGAGTTCTATTAAATCATCGGGGCCGACACCGACCTATTTAATTGAATATACGGATGCTGAAACAGGTATTGTTGTTCAAGCGGAGGCCAGCGTTAATTTGGTAAACCCTGATTCAACACTCATTAGCCTTGATGATACTCCGGGTAACCCTGCCTTTACTAATGTTAGTAATGTGCCGAACTTTGATGTGAATGTGTCGACGGACGGTATTGGTATCAATAATAACGTTATTTCCAGTTATGTTGATAAGTACGGCGTTAAAACCACGGAAAGCCTTAAATATGACCCCCTTGATGATGCGTCGCAAATCACCTTAAACTTTAAAGGGACGGGTACTGTCGGTTTTGATCAAGGTGGGTTTGAAGATGTGCTTTATATTAGGGTGGTGGGCACGTCAGGGCAAAGTTATACAATCTTATTAGACAGTCGCCATGGTGACTATTTAATTCGAGTAAATGGTGCCCCAGTAACAAACCTTGATGGCAGTTTAATTGCCCTTGGAGCAGACGCATTTACTCTTATTGACTATACCGGTGGACCAATAACAGATTATGCCGTTAATGCGTCAACGTTTACCGAGTTGACACAGACTATTCCGCAACAAATCGATTATGTGATTGTTACTGCCGGGTATTACATTGATGATGGAGGTGATATCCAAGACACGGACATTAAAATGGAATTTGGTTTCCAGGTGACTACGGAAACATCTACACCGGTTCCTACGGAAATGGATTTGACGGCTACGCTAGCCGATGCAGATGGCGATACGATAAGTGCTGATTTCCACTTTGTGACCAACGTAGGACAAACCCTAACGGGTACCGCAGATGATGATTATTTGAATGGAACCGATGGCAACGATATCCTAATCGGTGGTGCAGGTAACGATATATTAAGTGGTGGTGCAGGTAACGACAGCATGACCGGCGGCGACGGGGCGGACAGTTTTGTTTGGAATAAAGCGGACCTAGGAACAGATATTTCACCTGCTGCTGATACGGTATTAGATTTTACTGAAGCAGACGGTGATAGCCTAAATTTAGCTGATTTACTATCTGACAGCTCTCATACTATAACGGGTGTTGAATCGGGTGGTCATTTGCAAATACAGGTGAAGGATGCATCGAACGATATCGTGCAAACGATTGATCTTGACAATGTAAGTGTTGCTGATTCTACGGTAGCTATGGGTGTTGTTAATAATTGGCTGAGTATAGGCATTATAGACGACGGTTTAAGCTAGGAAAGCCGGCAAAACCGAGCCTAAAAAAGGTACCCTAGGGTGCCTTTTTTAGTGCGTGATGTAAGTAGCTATTAAATTAACGGGCGTTTTCAATGATCAGGCTTTTTATTAAAAAGTTAACACTGACGCGCGATTTGTGTGACGTATAATTAAAGTTATTAATTTTTTAATAAACTGTTTTTGCATTACAGCTAAAACGGCAACTTGAAATAGGTGTTTTTGTTTTATTGCTACGTTATGCTAAGACAAAAATAGATCATATAAAGGTAAACATAATCGTGAAAGCAACAGGACAGTTATTTATTGTGTCGGCCCCTTCGGGTGCAGGAAAAACGAGTTTAGTAAAGGCGCTGGTCGCAGCGTTAGGTGATATTGAAGTGTCTGTTTCGCACACCACACGGGCGCAACGTGCGGATGAAAGGCCCGGTGTCGATTATCATTTTAGTGATGTGGCTGCGTTTCAAAAAATTGTTGAACAGGCGGGTTTCTTGGAGCACGCTACAGTGTTTGGTAACTATTACGGTACTTCAAAATCATTAGTTAGCGAAACCTTGCAGCGTGGCGTTGACGTTATTTTAGAAATCGATTGGCAAGGTGCGCAACAAGTTCGTAAGACCTTAGCCGGTAGCTGTTCTGTGTTTATCTTACCCCCTTCAAAAGCGGTATTGGAAGACCGTTTAAGGGGTAGAGGGCAAGACAGCGACGACATTATCGAAAAGCGTATGCGAGTGGCCGTTGACGAAATGTCGCATTTTGATGAATACGATTACTTGGTGGTTAATGACGACTTTGAATTGGCATTGCAGGATTTACGTTCGATTGTTCAAAGCCATCGCTTAAACGTAAATCGCAGCCAGGTGTTGCACGCGGACTTAATCGAGCAACTACTTAAATAAGTTAGATAAATAGGGTACAATGCCAAGTTGATTAGACTAATTTTAATAAGGGGTTCAAATGGCGCGTGTAACAGTATCGGATTGTCTTGAAAAAGTAGATAACCGCTTTGAATTGGTTTTGTTGGCGTCTAGACGTGCACGCCAAATTATGGAAGGCGCTGAAACAACTCTGGAAGTGGAAAATGATAAAGCAACTGTTGTGGCCTTAAGGGAAATTGCGGCGGGTCATATCACTACAGACGTACTGGACGCTGTAGATAATCCACCGATTGAGGATTTATTTGTGGACAGTGCAGCGGATGTCGAACAAACGGATGATGAAGACTAAGCCCTGTGCTTAGCCTTAATTGTCAAAAGCCTCTATTCGCCTAGCTGGTTTTGGTGATAGACTCAAATGCCTATGATGACATCATGGGCATTTTTTATGCCTGCTAATTAATTGTATTGATGAACATAAGCGAAACAAAGCAAGAGGGATTGCCTCAAGATAAGTTATTTACTGAGCTGATATCGGCTGTTTCAGCCTATTTGCCAAAGCAGCAGTTAAGTCAAGTACAGCAAGCCTACCAATTAGCCAGTGAGGCGCACGCAGGGCAGTATCGTTTAAGTGGCGAGGATTATATTTGTCACCCCGTGTCGGTTGCGCTAATTCTCAGTGAGATGAAAATGGACGCTGACTGCATCATGGCCGCTATTATGCACGATGTATTAGAAGATACAGAGGTAACTTTTGACGACATGTCGGCGGGTTTTAATGAAGAAGTAGCAAGTCTTGTTGATGCGGTCAGCAAGCTAACTAAAATTAACTTTAAATCACGCGAACAAGCACAAGCGGAAAACATGCGAAAAATGTTTTTTGCGATGGCAAAAGACTTGCGCGTGATCATTATTAAGCTAGCTGATCGTTTGCATAATATGCGGACAATTGGCGTGATGAAGCCTGACAGCAAACGACGTATTGCAAAAGAAACGCTGGATATTTATGCGCCGATTGCGCATCGTTTGGGGATGCACGAATTTTGTCTTGAATTAGAAGACCTGAGTTTTGAAGCGATGTTCCCTAACCGACGCGGGGTTATTTTAAAGGGGGTGAAAAAAGCGCGTGGTAACCGGAAAGAAGTGATCGAAAAAATCAAAGCGTCATTGAAAGACCGTTTTGAGGACACCTCATTTCCAGCGCAAATAGCTGGTCGTGAAAAGAATTTGTACAGTATTTATCGTAAGATGAAGCGCCAGAAAATTTCATTTAACGAAGTATTTGACGTATACGCGTTCCGAGTAATTGTGGACAACATTCCCCAGTGTTATCAAGCGTTAGGTATCGTACACAATCTGTTTAAACCGGTGCCAGGTAAGTTTAAAGACTATATTGCGCTACCAAAAAGTAACGGATATCAATCACTGCATACGGTTTTAGTCGGCCCGTTTGGAGTGCCAATTGAGTTGCAAATTAGAACGCTTGAAATGGATCAGTTGGCGGTGTCTGGTATCGCCGCGCACTGGCTATATAAAACCGAAGGCATTTCGAATGAAACCCAAGCTAGGGCGCATGAGTGGCTACGGACCCTTCTGGAATCACATAAAGGGTCTGACGATTCATTTGAGTTTATTGATAATTTAAAGGTTGATTTGTTTCCACAAGAAATTTTTGTGTTTTCACCGAAAGGAAAAATCGTCAAGTTACCCAAGGGTGCAACAGCGGTAGACTTTGCGTTTGCGGTTCATACGGACATCGGTATGACCTGTGCAGGGGTTAAAATAAACCGACAGATGGAGCCTTTGCACACGGTGTTAAGGAATGGGCAAACGATTGATATTATGACCAGTGACTTTGCCGTTTGTAACCCAAATTGGTTGAACTTTGTGGTGACTAATAAGGCCAGAAATGCCATTAGAAACCATTTAAAAGAGTTTAAGGAACGCGATGCGATAGCCCTAGGCGGTCAGTTATTAAATGCTGAGCTTAAAGAGGCGGGGGTTAGCTTTAATGAAATAAATCAAGAACGGTTAAAAGAGTTTTTAGTTGAGCAACAATTAAGCTCGGTAGAAGCCTTATTAATGGATCTGGGCTTTGGTAACCGTTTACCCTTATTGGTCGCGCAACAGCTGATTTCTCCTAAAGACTCGACCCAAGCCAGTGTGGATATCAGTAAAGGCAAACAATCATCCGCGACATTAAATATTCATGGTGCGGGGGGCATGTTGATTAATTTAGCCGTGTGCTGCCGACCCATTTCTGGCGATAAAGTAATCGGGTTTTTTAGCCCGGGTCGTGGCGTGATGGTGCACCGTATTCATTGTAGAAATACGCGTGAATACAAGCGCAAACATAAAAACTGGCTAAATGTGCGATGGACCGATGATGTTGAAGGCGAGTTCTTTACCGATATCCGCATGGAGTTAAAGAACGAAAAGGGTGTGTTAGCTCAAATAGCATCGTTGTTTTCGTCGTATGGTTGTAATATTGAGAACATTAGTATGTCGACCAGTTCTAATGAATCGTCATGCGATATTTTCACAATTACGGTCCGTGATAGAAAACACTTGGCGCGGGTTATGCGTCGCTTGCATAATCTACCAGCGGTAATAAAAATCTCTCGGGTTAGAAATTAAGGATACCTTAGCATGCAAAAAACTGTGATTCATTCAGATCAAGCACCAGCGGCCATAGGCACTTATTCACAGGCGATTAAAGTGGATGAAACTGTCTATCTGTCCGGGCAAATACCATTAGTAGCCGACACAATGCAATTGGTTGGAGACGATATTCGTGATCAAGTTCGACAGGTTTTCGATAACTTAAACGCTGTGGCAACGGCTGCAGGTGGTGATTTATCGGATATTGTCAAACTGACTATTTACCTTACTGATATGGCTGACTTTCCCGTGGTGAATGAACTGATGGCGACTTATTTTAGCCAACCGTATCCCGCTAGAGCCGCGATAGGGGTGGCAGCGTTGCCAAAAAATAGTGCCGTTGAAATGGACGCGATTATGGTTGTTAGTCGCGACTAGTTTTTTTGCTAGGACGCGTGACGGTCATGCAAAAAGAAACCTACCTTGACGATTTAGCGGTTACCGAACTTAAAGGGGTTGGCGAAAAGGTAGCGGAAAAGCTTCAGCGCCTTGGGATAGAATCGGTTGCCGATGTTTTGTTTCATTTGCCGTTTCGCTACGAAGATAGAAGCAAGGTGGTTGCAATTGGTGCGTTACAGTCAGGTACCTCTAGCTTGTTTGAAGGCCAGGTTGAACTAGCCGAGGTCGTCTTTCGCGGGCGACGTTCCATGTTAGTCCGTTTGGGCGATGGTACGGGCTTTATCACCCTGCGTTTCTTTCATTTTTCGATGAGTCAAAAGCAAGCCTTACAGCGGGGCCAATGGCTGCGATGTTTTGGCGATATTAGAAGCTATGGCCAGACCATTAAAACTGAAGTTGTACACCCAGAATACGAGTTAATTACTGAAGATCAGCGTGGGCAGGTAGACGGCGGCGTATTGGCTGTTTATCCGGTGACCGATGGGCTTAATCAAGCCACATTTAGGAAACTTAGCAGACTGGCTTTCGCCATGTTAGAGCAAGGCTTTTTAGTACGGGATTGTTTGCCTAAACAGCTATTACAGGAGCATGCGTGGCCCGAGCTTGTGGTGTGCTTGCAGCAGTTACACTGCCCTACGAGTGTGCCCAGTGGGGAGTTGAGCCAGATACCAGCGTTTAAACGGCTGATTTACGAAGAACTGTTGGCTAATCACCTGAGCTTAAGCCGCTTAAAACAAGGCGTTGACCATTTTTCTTCTCCCCAATTTAAAATAAATGACAAGGTTCAGCGGCAGTTTTTAGAGGTGGTCGGCTTTTCTTTGACCGGGGCGCAACAACGCGTGGTGAATGAGATTTCGACAGACTTGCTGTCTGCTCACCCGATGCAGCGTTTATTACAGGGGGATGTTGGTTCTGGGAAAACGGTTGTTGCGGCTTGCGCCGCGTTGATGGCGATTGGGGCGGGTTACCAAGTGGCGTTGATGGCGCCCACTGAATTATTGGCAGAGCAGCACGTTAAAAACTTTGATGCGTGGTTCAGTCAGTTAGGAATTGAGGTAGCGTGTTTGTTCGGTCGACATAAAGGTAAAACCTATCAAGCGATAACCGAAGGAATACGAGAAGGGCGGTCTAAGTTTATTATTGGTACACATGCCTTGGTACAAGAGAAAGTAGATTTTAATAAGTTAGGTTTGGTGATTATTGATGAGCAACATCGGTTTGGTGTGCATCAACGGCTGGCATTGCGGGATAAAGGTGTGGTCGGCGACCTGTATCCGCATCAGTTAGTGATGACGGCGACGCCGATTCCACGAACGCTCGCCTTGTTGGGCTATGCTGATTTGGATTTATCGGTGATTGATGAGTTACCCCCAGGGCGAACGCCGGTGACCACGACGGTCTTATCTATTAGTAAACGAGGGTTGGTTATCGATCGTATTAAGCAAGGGGTTGAAGACGGCCGTCAGGTGTATTGGGTGTGTACTTTGGTGGAAGAATCTGAGGTGCTGCAATGCCAGGCGGCAGAAGTGGCGGCGCAGTTATTGACTGCTCAACTGCCAGATCTAAACATTGGTTTGGTACACGGGCGGATGAAATTTGATGAAAAACAGACAGTCATGGGTCAGTTTAAACGGCAGCAATTGGATATATTGGTGGCTACCACGGTGATAGAAGTAGGTGTTGATGTGCCTAATGCCAGCTTAATGGTCATCGAAAATGCCGAAAGGTTAGGCTTAGCCCAGTTACACCAATTACGCGGTCGTGTGGGCCGTGGTCAACGTGATAGCCATTGCGTGCTGATGTATCAAGCGCCGTTGTCTGATAATGCAAATGAGCGTTTGACGGTGATGCGTGAAACCAATAATGGATTTAAAATCGCTGAAAAAGACATGCAGCTTCGTGGCCCGGGTGAATTATTAGGTAAACGGCAAGCGGGCTTTATGCGTTTTAAGATAGCGGATATGCTGCGTGATGCTGAGTTGATTGAGCAGATCGCTGATGAGGCCGAGCGTGTGTTAGTAAATAATCCCAAGGTAGTAGAGCCATTAATTCACCGTTGGTTGGGTAATTCAGTAGAATATGCACACGTTTGATTAAGTGTTGATGCGTTGAGCCATATTAATAATTTTTTTTTAAAAGACCCGGTTTGGCGTGATGCCAATCGATGTCTGTTCGGCGGCGTACCGCCAGGTTTAGCCAGTTGGCTGTTGGAACCTAACTCGTTAACCCAACGGTTAAAAAACAGTTTTTCGGCGCCGTTTAGCGTTAGGCTGGCGGGGCAAGGTTTGGCTAAACCTTTTTTAGCGGACGCGCGCCAACTAAAACAGCGGCAACAGTGCCATGCTCTGATCCGTGAGGTGCGGCTTGAAGTAGGTGATAAGCCCTTCGTTTTTGCGCGCAGTACCCTGAGTCAAAAAACTGCGCACGCGCTAAATGAGTTGACACACTTGGGCAATAAGCCCTTAGGTGAGGTTATTTTTGCCTACCCCGACTTACAACGACTAAGTTTGGATATTGCAAAAATTAACGTTAATCAGCTAAAAAAAGAGGTTCGTGAAAGCATAGGAGAGCAGAATTTTATTTGGGGTCGACGTAATACGTATCAAATTAATCAACATATTTTTATCGTTAGTGAGTTTTTTTTGCCAGCAATGTATCAATAATGACTATTCAATTAAAGACACAAAACTTAACCGCCTATTACGAGTTAACGCGGCTAAATAAGCCGATCGGTATTTTATTATTACTTTGGCCGATGTACTGGGCGTTATGGATTGCCAGTAACGGGACCCCTGATTTGTTGGTTTTTTGTGTGTTTACTCTAGGCGTGATTTTGATGCGCTCGGCAGGCTGTGTGATTAATGATTATGCAGATAGGCGGTTAGACCCACACGTTAGCAGAACCCAACAGCGGCCGATTGTAACAGGGCGGGTAACAGCGGCAGAGGCGTTACAACTATTTGCAGTATTGGTGCTGGCGTCTTTTTTATTGGTGTTGTTGATGAATAAGCTGACCATCTGGCTATCCTTTGGCGGTGTGTTTTTAGCGGCGTTGTACCCTTTTATGAAACGCTATACCCACCTGCCACAGGTTTTTTTAGGGTTGGCCTTTGGTTGGGCTATCCCCATGGTGTACGCTGCACAAACCAATAGCGTGCCGCCAATCGCTTGGTTATTGTTTGTAGCAACAGTGATTTGGGCGGTGGTGTACGACACGATGTATGCGATGGTTGATCGCGAAGATGACTTGAAAATTGGCATAAAATCAACCGCTATTTTGTTCGGTGATTTGGATAAGGTGTTGATAGGTTTTTTTCAACTGTTGTTCTTTGTAGCCTTAATATTAGTGGGGCAAAAAGCGGGTTTAGGCGTGTATTACTTTGCGGGTTTATGGGCTGCTGGCGGGTTTGCCCTATACCACCAATGGCTGATCAAGGATCGAGAGCCAGCGAAGTGTTTGTCGGCTTTTTTAAATAATAATTGGTTGGGTTTTGTGGTGTTTATGGCGATTGTTATGGATTATCTTGTTCGCTAAGGCTTATTAAGCACGGGCAAAGGCCCATATTTCAACCCGTTTAACCCCTGCTTTTTTTAAGGTCCGTGCCACTTCATTGGCGGTTGAGCCGGTGGTAACAACATCGTCTATTACAGCAACGAAAGAGGGTGTTGTTTTGCCGATATAGCTGAAAGCGTTACGTATGTTTTTGCGCCTTTTAACGGCACTTAATGACGCTTGGTCGTGTGTGTTAATCACTCGGTGTAGGTGTTTTTCAATCAGTGGCACGTTGAGCTTTTTATGCACATAATGGCTAATCAATTCCGCCTGATTAAAACCCCTTTCAGATAGACGTTTTGGGTGTAAGGGGACCGAGAGCAGTGCCTCTGGTTGATGCCCAAGCTTGTCAAAGTGCCGCGCCATTAAGGTCCCCATAACTCTCGCACAGTGGTACTGCTTATTAAACTTAAGCGAATGTATGAGAAATTTGGCCAAAGCATGGTAGGGATAAAGCGTTATTATTTTGTCGTAATACGGTGTTTTTTTTAAACAGCGACCGCAGGTGTTAGCATTAATCGTCAGCGCAATACCACACACCATGCAGGTGGTTTCGAGCGCAGGCATATCGGCTAAGCAGCGTGGGCATAAATCAAGGTCGTGATCAGCTGTTTGCTGGCAGATTAAACAGGTGGGGGGATACAGCAGGAGTTGTATTAATTTTGACCAGTTGTTCATTTTTTCTAGAAAACGCTTTGACAAGCCTGCCCCCTAAGGTAATATGACCGCTTGATTAAGTGTTGTAATTAGGTATTACCGTATGAGCATATCACCAGATGTTAGCAGTCAGCAAAAAAGAGCTGTCGTGCGTATTATGAAAAAACAATGGTCCCTGGATAAAATCCAGGCGCTGTTTGACTTGCCCTTTAATGATTTATTGTTCAAAGCGCAGACTATTCATCGTGAAAACTTTGATCCTAATGCGGTGCAAATCAGTACTTTACTGAGTATTAAAACGGGCGCGTGTCCGGAAGACTGCTCGTATTGCCCGCAAAGCGTTCGCTACGATACAGGGTTAGAAAAAGAAGCCTTAATGGAAATTCAGGCAGTAGTCGATGCGGCCAAAGCGGCTAAAGAAAATGGCGCGAGTCGTTTTTGCATGGGTGCAGCTTGGCGTAGCCCAAAAGATCGCGACCTAGATAAGGTGACCCGTATGGTTGAAGAAGTGAAGGCCTTAGGTATGGAAACCTGTGTCACACTGGGTATGCTTGAAGAAAGCCAGGCAAAACGTTTAAAAGATGCGGGGCTTGATTACTACAACCATAATATTGACACCTCTGAAGAGTATTACAGTGAAGTGATTACGACACGTAGCTTTCAAGACAGGCTAGATACCTTAGATACCGTTCGTGATGCGGGGATTAATGTTTGTAGTGGTGGCATTGTGGGCATGGGCGAGGAAATTGTTGACCGCGCAAAAATGTTACAGACCTTGGCGAACATGGAGCACCCACCGGAAAGCGTGCCAATCAATCAATTAGTACAGGTTGAAGGGACGCCCTTAGATGGCGTTGAATCGATTGATTCTTTAGAGTTTATAAAAACCATCGCAGTGGCACGAATTTTAATGCCCAAATCACAAGTTCGCTTGTCAGCGGGCCGTAGTGAGATGAGTGATGAAATGCAAGCGATGTGTTTTTTTGCCGGCGCCAATTCAATTTTTTATGGTGATCAATTATTGACCACTGAAAACCCCTCTGAAAGCGCGGATCATCAGTTGTTTAAACGTTTAGGGCTACACCCCGCAACGGTATAGATCAATTGATGGAACCATGGGATCTATCGGGTCAGCTTGATGGTTTAAAACAGCAGCAACTGTATCGCTCGCGACAAGTTATTGAAGGGCCGCAAGGCGCTCAAGTGCGCATAGCAGGTGCTTGGTTCGATAACTTTTCAAGTAACGACTACTTAGGCCTAGCTAATCACCCCGACGTCATAAAGGCTTTTCAGCACGCGGCTGGTCAATATGGCGTTGGCAGCGGATCGGCGCATTTGATTTGTGGCCATAGCGCAGAACACCATGCATTAGAGGAAGAGTTGGCCGATTTTACTGGGCGCCAACGCGCGCTGGTTTTTTCGACGGGGTATATGGCCAATATGGGTGCTATTGCATCGTTGGTGGGTAAAAATGATGAGGTGTTTCAGGATAAGCTCAATCATGCCTCGTTGATCGATGGCGCGTTAATCTCTGGGGCTCAATTTAAGCGATACCCGCACGGTGACTTAAAGCGTTTGGGTCAATTGTTGGCACAGTCAACGAGTAAAAAGAAACTTATCGCGAGTGACGGTGTATTTAGTATGGATGGGGATGAAGCCAATGTGGTTGAGTTAGCCTCTATGGCGCAACAATCGACATCACTGTTGATGATTGATGACGCGCACGGGATTGGTGTGCTGGGTCAGCGTGGTGGTGGTTTGTTGGAAAAGCTGGGTTTGAACTCACAGCAGGTCCCTATTTTGATGGCTACCTTAGGTAAAAGCCTAGGTACCGCTGGAGCTTTTATAGCAGGCGATGAGGCGCTGATTGAAACATTAATTCAGCGCGCGCGCAGTTATATATTTACCACGGCAATGCCGTCTGCCACCATGGCGGCAACCCGAGTGAGTTTGAAAGTGTGTCAACAAGATACGTGGCGGCGTGAAAAATTAGCGGCTTTAGTCGCTCAGTTTAGGCGCGGTGCTGAGCAATTAGGTTTGCAATTAATCGCGTCAACGACACCCATTCAGCCGATTATCTTAGGCAGTAACCAGGCGGTTATGTTGGCCGCAGAACGGTTAAAAAAACACAATATTTTAGTGGGCGCTATACGTCACCCAACGGTCGCTAAGGGTAGCGAACGTCTGCGTATTACCTTTTCTGCTAGTCATACCGAGCAACAGCTTGATCGCTTACTGTCTGCACTAGAAGGGTTGGCTCAGTGATTGAACTAAACTTACAGACGTTCGGCAGTGGTCCCGCTCTGGTGTTAATCCACGGCTGGGCGATGAATTCCATGGTTTGGAAGAGCTTGTTGGATGAGTTAAAAAAAACCTATCAAATAATCTGTGTCGAGTTACCGGGTCATGGGAAGAGTCAATACGCAGAGGCCTGGCAATTAGAGGACTTGTTGCCGTCGATGGCCGAACAGTTGCCGGAACGTTGCAGTATTTTAGGCTGGTCACTGGGAGGCATGGTATCGCTAGCATATGCAGATCGCTACCCCTCCCGTGTCGATAAATTAATCATGTTGGCTAGCTCGGCTAAGTTTGTGCAATCTAAAGATTGGACCAGTGCCCAACCGAAGGAGACCTTGACGCTTTTTTCACAAGGCTTAATGGGTGACTCATTTGCTGCCATTCGACGCTTTCTGATGTTGCAAACCCAGGGTATTGGGTCGGCAAAAAAACTTAATCTGTTGCTGAGAAATGTGCTTAAAACGGGTGGGGAAGCGTCTAAAAATGGCCTTAAAAGTGGTTTAGATATCCTGCAATATATCGATCTGCGTGCCGCGTTAAAAAACATCAAGCTACCTGTGCTAATGATTATGGGTGGTAAAGACCAATTGGTACCGGCAGCCGCGGGAAAGGCGTCACTCGATATTAATGAGAGCATTGATTTGACGATGATAGACGAGGCCTCGCACGTCCCGTTTTTGTCGCACCCATCGGACGTACTGCAGGCAATTAAGCAATTTATGTCATATGAGTTAGGTGGGAAATGAGTGTGTGTAGGGCCGTCATGCCAAAAATAGATAAAGCCTTGGTGCAGCAATCATTTGACCTTGCATCTACGTCATACCATCAGTTTACTGGCTTGCAGCGGCTTATTGGTGACCGTTTAATCGACCAACAAAAAGAAAGCGTCGTTGAGGCGTTAACAGTCCTTGATGTTGGCTCGGGTACGGGGTATTTAACGCGAAAATTGAGCCAATTAAAGGGCCTAAAACATTTGTATGCATTGGATATTTCAACGGCCATGTTGAACCAAACCGAGTTAAACACAAGAGGTTTAAACTTAACCGCACGTATCTGTGCAGACGCGGAACAGTTGCCATTACAAAGTGCGAGCGTTGATGCGATCTATTCCAATCTTGCGTATCAATGGTGTTCAGAATTACAACAAGCATTTGAAGAGTCTAATAGGGTGTTGCGTCAGCACGGCCTGTTTGCTTTTAGCACGTTTGGTGAAAAAACCTTAATTGAATTAAAAAATGCCTGGCGTTCAGTTGATCAAGCAGTCCATGTTAATACCTTTATCGACCAGCAAACAATTGAGCGCTACGTAGAAAGGGCTGGGTTTAGTGAGATTGTGGTGCGGAGCGAAGATATTGTGGTGCATTACCAAACACCCATGCAACTGATGTTGGAGCTAAAAGGGATGGGTGCACATAATATAAACCCAGGCAGGAATGTGGGCTTAACTGGGGTTGGTGGTTTTAAGCGCATGATGCAAACGTATGAGTTGATGCGTACTGAAAAAGGAATTCCTGCGACTTTTCAGGCGGTGTATGGCTATGCAAAAAAATAATGTTCGTTAGGATGCATCGAGAGACACAGGATGGATAAAGGTTATTTTATTACCGGAACTGATACCGATGTAGGTAAAACCTTTGTTGCTGCCGAATTACTAAGAGCCTTAGGCGAAGCGGGTTTGCGTACTTCTGGCTTTAAGCCGGTTGCCTCAGGTAGCGCATGGGTCGATGGGCGTTTGTGTAATCAAGACGCACTAGCATTAATGGCTGAATCGTCAGTCAAAATACCTTATGAGCTTGTTAATCCGTACTGCTTTGAGCCCGCTATTGCACCGCATATTGCGGCAAAACGCGTTGATACGGCGATAGATTTTTCGGTTATAAGCGCTCATTTTGAGAGGCATTTGGCCGTATCTGATGTCGTGGTTGTAGAGGCTGCTGGCGGTTGGAAGGTGCCGCTAAACGATGCCAAGGGGGTGGATGACTTGGCCTACACATTAGGGTTGCCAGTTATTTTAGTGGTCGGTTTAAAGCTGGGTTGCATTAATCATGCGTTATTAAGCGAGCAGGCAATTCTAGATCAAGGATGTCACCTAGCAGGTTGGGTTGGAAATAGCCTGAGTGAAAGATTTGAGGCGAAAAGCGACAATATAAAGACCTTGAAACAAAGAATGAAATCACCCTGCTTAGGGGTGCTTGAGTATCAAGTCAACGGTGAACACGTCGGCATAGAATCGAGAAGAAATATGTCTGGCGTACTTGATTGTTTGGGTGTTTTTCGTTAAATTGCACGGCAATAAATGCCTTTGATCAAAAAAGGTATAAAATTACGGAATATAACGACAAGAAGGTCGATCAGCAGTTTATGATTGAGAGGACTATTAACTCTTTAAGTAAACAGGGCAATAGCGACCGGTATTAGGTATATCTGTCAATTAAGTTTAAAGTACAAAAAATTAAGGGAGACTGTTTCTGTGAATAAACTAAAGCAATTATTTGCTGGTGGCGCATTGTTGACATTTATGTCGAGCGTTGCACATGCAGAGTATGGGCTGAACATGCCTGTCGGTGTAACCGAAACAAGCCGTCAGGTTTATGATTTGCATATGCTGATCCTTTGGGTTTGTGTGGCGATCGGCGTAGTTGTTTTTGGTGCCATGATTTGGTCGATGATCTTTCATCGTAAATCTAAGGGTGCAGTAGCCTCTCAGTTCCACGAAAGTATGACAGCAGAAGTTGTTTGGACGGTGGTGCCGTTTATTATTCTGATTGTGATGGCTATTCCAGCGACCAAAGTATTGATTGATATGCACGATGCTTCAGAAGCAGATATGTCTATTAAGGTAACAGGTTACCAATGGAAATGGCGCTACGAATATATTGGCGAAGATGTTGACTTTTTTAGTTCGCTCGATGCAGCCAGTAATGAAGCGCGCCAAGTTGGCTCCAAGATCGACCCTTCAACGGTGGATAATTATTTGCTCAACGTTGATCGTCCTTTGGTTATTCCAGTAGGTAAGAAGGTACGTTTCCTATTAACAGCGAGTGATGTTATTCACGCCTGGTGGGTACCTGATTTTGGTTGGAAAAAAGACGCGATTCCTGGTTTTATTAACGAGGCTTGGGTAAAGGTTGATGAGCCTGGTGTCTATCGTGGGCAGTGCGCTGAGCTTTGCGGACGTGACCATGGTTTTATGCCAATTGTAGTAGAAGTAAAGTCAGAAGCAGATTATGCCATTTGGTTAGCCGCTCAAAAAGGTGAAGAGGTGGTGGCTAAAATGGAAGCTGAAGTGGCCCTAGTAGAAGGCCTTACGGCGGATGACCTGATTCAGAAAGGCGAAGAGGTCTATCGCGCTAATTGTGTGGCTTGTCACCAAATGAAAGGTGAAGGCATCGCAGGCGTTTTCCCCGCTATTAGTGGCAGTGCTCTCGTTAACGGCCCAATGGATGCACAAATTGATATGGTGATGAACGGTAAGGTCGGCACTGCGATGGTCGCATTTAAAAATCAACTGAACGATGTAGAGCTTGCTGCAGTTATTACGTATCAACGTAACTCACTCGGCAATAGCGTCGGTGACTCAGTACAACCATCTGCTATCGCAGCATTAAGATAATTAGGAGAAAGAGATAATGACGACTGTTACAGCAGACACACACGACGATCATCACGATCACGGTCCAGCTAAAGGTTTTATGCGTTGGGTTACAACGACTAACCACAAAGACATTGGTACGCTTTACCTAATTTTCTCACTGGTAATGTTTATGGTCGGCGGTGCCATGGCTATGGTAATCCGTTTAGAGTTATTCCAACCAGGTTTGCAATTTGTTGACCCGGGTTTTTTCAATCAAATGACGACGGTTCACGCCCTCGTGATGATTTTTGGCGCAGTGATGCCGGCTTTTGTTGGCTTAGCTAACTGGATGCTACCCATTATGGTCGGTGGACCAGACATGGCGTTACCAAGAATGAATAACTGGAGTTTCTGGATTCTACCCTTTGCATTTGCCATGTTATTGTCAACCTTCTTTATGGATGGCGGGGCAGCAGCAGGCGGCTGGACACTGTATCCACCACTGGTTTTACAAGGTGGTAATGGCTTTCCCTATATGATTTTTGCGATTCATATGATGGGTATCTCATCGGTAATGGGCGCGATCAATGTTATCGTAACCATATTAAATATGCGCGCACCCGGCATGACCTTGATGAAAATGCCGCTATTCGTATGGACATGGTTCATTACGGCTTATTTGTTAATTGCCGTGATGCCCGTATTAGCCGGCGCAGTGACGATGTTGCTAACGGATAGGTTTTACGACACCTCATTCTTTAGTGCTGCAGGCGGTGGTGACCCGGTATTGTTCCAACATATTTTTTGGTTCTTTGGCCACCCAGAAGTGTATATTTTGATCCTACCTGCCTTTGGAGTAGTGTCTTCAATCATTCCCACCTTTGCGCGTAAACCTTTATTTGGTTATAGCTCGATGGTGTATGCAACGGCTTCAATTGCATTCTTATCGTTTATTGTTTGGGCTCACCATATGTTTACGGTGGGTATGCCTATTGAGGGTGAGTTGTTCTTTATGTATGCAACCATGTTGATTGCTGTGCCTACTGGCGTGAAGGTATTTAACTGGATCTCTACCATGTGGAAAGGCTCAATGACGTTTGAAACGCCAATGTTATTTTCCATTGGTTTTGTCATTATGTTTACCATTGGTGGATTTTCTGGGTTAATGCTTGCCATTGCACCGGCTGATTTTCAATACCATGACACCTATTTTGTTGTCGCTCATTTCCATTACGTATTAGTGACCGGAGCAATCTATTCGATTATGGCTGCGGCCTACTATTGGTTGCCTAAATGGACCGGTAATATGTATAACGAAAAAATGGGGCAATGGCATTTTTGGTTGTCGACTGTTTCAGTTAATGTCTTGTTTTTTCCGCAACACTTCTTGGGATTAGCGGGTATGCCTCGCCGAATTCCAGATTACTCTGTTCAGTTCGCCGAATTTAATATGTGGTCTAGTATCGGCGGCTTTGCATTTGGTTTGTCGCAAGTGTTTTTCTGTTATATCGTTTATAAAACGATTAAAGGTGGCGAAAAAGCAACGGACCAAGTTTGGGAAGGTGCTGAAGGCTTAGAATGGACCTTGTCGTCACCGCCGCCGTACCACAGCTTTACAACGGCGCCTGAGATTAAATAAAACGAGTCGCCCAGTGAAAACTGGGCGTAATATATCAAAATGGATCAACAGAAAAAAAAGAATGTCATAGCAGTCGTTATACTGATATCTATTGCTACTGCATTTTATTTAGGTTCGTTTGTATTTTTAACCAATAATTAGCAACACTAGATAACTTGTTAATTAAAAAATTAAACTGAAATAGGTAACCATATGTCTTCAGAAAACGCGTATTACGTTCCCCACGATGCTAAATGGCCAATTGTTGGTTCTATTGGCTTGACCCTGTTTTTAGGCGGATTTGCTGGCCAACTAAATGGGACTAGCATGGCAGCTAATGTCATGATTATTGGGTTTTTAGTGCTGGTTTATATGATGTTTGGTTGGTTTGGTGATGTGATTAATGAAAGTGAATCAGGCACCTACAAAAAACTAGAAGACGTGTCTTTCCGCATGGGGATGATCTGGTTTATCTTTTCCGAGGTCATGTTTTTTGCCGCGTTCTTCGGAGCACTTTATTATATCCGTGTGTTCTCAGTGCCTTGGTTGGCGGGTGAGGGTTCGGGTGCCACTACCAATGAGTTTATATGGAGTGGTTTCGAAGCTGTTTGGCCAACTAATGGTCCAGCCGCAGTGGGTGGCGAGTATGAAAAAATGGGTGCATGGGGTCTTCCTGCGATCAATACCTTCATTCTTTTGACCAGTGGTGCTACTGTCACTTGGGCGCACTGGGGTTTGGTTGCCAACAAACGTAAACAGTTAATTATGGGTTTGGCGGCTACTGTACTACTCGGTTTTATTTTTGTTGGATTACAAGCCTTAGAATACAGCCATGGTTACAATGAACTCAATTTAACAATGGGCTCAGGTATTTATGGGTCAACCTTTTATATGTTGACGGGTTTCCATGGTTTTCACGTGACGGTTGGTGCCATCATGTTGTTGGTTATGCTAGTTCGCAGTATTAAAGGGCATTTTACGCCAGAGAATCACTTTGCATTCGAAGCGGCCGCTTGGTATTGGCACTTTGTTGATGTTGTTTGGTTAGGCTTGTTTATATTTGTTTACTGGCTGTAGTCAGAATGGTTTTTTAAAAAAGGCGCTACTGTGTAGCGCCTTTTTTATTGATCTCATTTCCGCTTGATTGTTGTAGTGTTGGCGAGTGAGGTACAACGCCATGTGGTCTAATAAGGTCAAAGCTGGCTGCTAAAATTAAGGCCATAAATAATGCGATTGATAGGCCAATTCGAATTACCAAAGCTTTAACAACTTCTTTAGGTTTTGATTGGGTATTGCTTAAGTGATAAAACGCCCTAAACAATTGGTAAATTATTAAAAATAAAGCAAAAACAACGAGGTATTTAATGATAGGTGGCATGTGGTGCTCTCAGCAAATGTTGGCTATGGTTGAATAAATGCAAGTTAATAAGCAATGGTCGCTTTAATGTATGCAGTTTAGATTTAATTTCATTTTAACGCTTTTGGCTATTTTAGTGCTGGCTTTATTATTAGCCTTAGGCTATTGGCAGCTAGATCGAGCACAACAAAAACAAGCCTTGTTGGATTTGCAAGCAGCGCGTGTACAGTTAGAACCGGTCGCTATTGATACAGTGCGTATGAATAAAGAACATTTACGTTATTTACCAGTGACGGTGTCTGGCGCAATAGATGCCGATCAACAAATACTGATTGATAACCAAATTAAGCAAGGTCGTGCGGGATACTTTGTTTTAACGCCCATTAAACTAACTAACAACAGCGCTATTTTACTAAACAGAGGTTGGCTCCCCTTGGGCGATGACCGTAACACCTTGCCTGATGTTAAAATCGACGCAGTTACACTAACGGTAAACGGCAGATTAGACCATTTTCCAAGTGTTGGTATCGCCCTAGAAGGTGCAGATGTGCTATCAGATGGATGGCCGGCCGTTGTGCAAACAATTAATTTAAACAAGGTATCGGAACGTTTAGGTTATCCTGTTATGCCTTATCAAGTATTATTGGATAATGATGAGCAGTACGGCTATGAGCGTGAGTGGACGCTATTTGAAATGGGACCAGAAAAACATCATGGCTACGCGTTTCAGTGGTTTGCCTTGGCGCTAACTTGGTTGATTCTGTATTTTGTTGTCACTATAAAAATTAAAACTAAGACTAAAAAAAATGAATAAATTAACTAAAAACAGACTAAAACTTATCTTTATTACAAGCTTATTTGCACTGCCGGTTTTATCGGCTTGGTTTGTTTATCTAAACCCTCAGCTTCTGGAGGGCAGCAAGACGAAAAACTATGGTGAATTAATAACGCCAGCCATTCCGTCTCAGATTGAAAGTTTTGTTAATCAACCCACTGAAGAAGGACTGCAACACTTAAAGGGTCGTTGGGTGATTGTTCATCTGGATTTTGATGGGAGTTGCGATACCAGATGTATCGAGTCTGTTAAATTGTTACATCAATTGCATGTCTTGTTAAATAAAGATTCTGATCGTTTGAAACGTGTTTTTTTTGACAATGGTGGAGCAGGCACGGATGCAGCGCAAGCCTTGTTTTCACAGGATACCGGGTTAACCGTATTAAGTTGGTCAGAAGAACACATCGCTAAACTTAAGGCGCAGGTTCAAGGGTTAAATGATGGCGATATGATATTACTAGACCCATTAGGTAATATTATGATGAAGTACCCCCAACAGTCCGATCCCTATGGTATGCAAAAGGACTTAAAGCTTTTATTCAAGGCCTCACAAATAGGATAAAACCATGTTTAGAAATTTAACTATTTTTGCAATTTTGCTGGCGTTATTTGTTGTGGTACTGGGCGCTTATGTGCGTTTGTCTGATGCGGGTCTAGGCTGCCCTGATTGGCCAGGTTGTTATGGTAATCTCATTATTGACGAAGGACATGATGAGGTATTGAAGGCTAATGAAACCTTTGCAGAGCGACCCTTTGAAGCCTCAAAAGCTTGGAAAGAAATGATCCATCGGTATTTTGCCAGTGGCTTGGGTCTGGTGATTTTGATTCTAATGGTAATGGCATGGCGACGGCCTTCATTAGGCCAGCGCGGATTGACAAGCAGTTTATCACTGCTGGTTATTTTTCAAGGCGCCTTGGGCATGTGGACGGTAACTTTGTTGGTTAAACCGGCAATCGTAGTGAGTCATTTGCTGGGTGGTTTGGCGACATTGAGCTTGCTCTTTTGGTTGTTACTACGACTTAACAATAAGCGCTTATTGGTCAGTCAGGCAAGTAACAGTGTAAAGCGTTTAGCCAAGCTCGGCTTGGTTGTATTAATCGCTCAAATTGCACTAGGTGGCTGGACCAGTACCAATTATGCAGCCCTAGCCTGCCCAGATTTTCCAGCATGCTTTGCGGGTAATTGGACTCCATCACTCGATTACAGCGAGGGCTTTGTACTATGGCGAGGCTTAGGTGTTGACTATGAGTTTGGCGTACTTAGCAATGAAGCGCGTGCTGCAATTCATTGGGTGCACCGATTGGGTGCCGTAGTCACCACGGCCATATTGGCTTATTTGGCGGTAAAGCTATTTACTATGCGTGCTCGAAAAGAGGCGACAATATTGCTAACCCTATTATGCACACAAGTTATGCTAGGTATTCTAAACGTTGTCTTGAGTTTGCCACTGAGTATTGCAGTAGCGCATAATGGCGTAGCAGCACTGTTACTATTGAGTATGGTGTACGTTAATTTCAGGTTAAAAAAAAATAGATATTAAATAGGGTTTAATTTTGACAGAAGAAATGATTAATCAGCCGGTAAAGCAACTAAGTTGGGCAAGCTATTACGAGCTGTGTAAGCCAAAGGTCGTAATGCTTATCGTATTTACCGCGGTTGTCGGTATGTTTTTGGCGGTCCCCGGTATGGTGCCGTGGCAACCATTGATTTTTGGCACCCTTGGTATCGGCTTGGCAGCTTCATCGGCTGCAGCGATTAATCATTTTCTGGATCAGAAGTACGATGCAAAAATGGCCCGTACCCAAGGTCGGCCATTACCTCATGGGGACCTAACGGGTAAACAAGTGCTCGGGTTTGCCTTTACGCTGGGCATTATAGCGATGTTGGTTTTAGTGTTTTTGGTTAATGAGTTAACGGCCTTTTTAACCTTTTTATCGTTAATTGGCTACGCAGTGGTTTATACCGTCTACCTTAAGCATGCGACACCGCAAAATATTGTTATTGGTGGTGCTGCCGGCGCTGCGCCACCAGTTCTCGGTTGGTGCGCGGTAACAGGCACCATTGACCCATACGCCTTACTGCTTTTTTTAATAATTTTTATTTGGACGCCGCCACACTTTTGGGCGTTAGCAGTGGCGAGACGTGACGAATATGCCAAGGCAGATATCCCCATGTTACCAGTCACACACGGTGCTGATTTTACCCGCTTGCACATCGTGTTTTATACCGTGCTATTACTCTTAGTCACGCTGTTACCCTATTTGACAGGGATGAGTGGTCTGCTGTATTTAGTCGCCGCAATTGGTTTAGGCTTGGGGTTTTTGTATTACGCTATTTTGTTAAAAAGAACGGCTGATGACGTCATCGCGATGAAGGCATTTAAATACTCAATTGTATATTTAATGGTGTTGTTCGCTGTTTTATTGATAGATCATTACGTTAAATATTGAAATCAACCATAGTAGGCACAATGATTAAGGTTATCTAAAAAGTGGTATCGATAACAGCATCACATGTTTTTACTCGTAAGCGTAATAACTGTAAGAGGTAATTAGACGGTTACTTATGACATCACATCGGCCGGGTAATAAAATCAGTCAAATAATGGTATCGCTTGCTTGGATTAGTTTTTTAGCCATGCTGGTTATTGGTTTTGACCGCTACCTTGAAAAACGGACTAACCCGAATGAACGACCAGCGCTGGCTTACACAGCTGAGGGCGCTGCTGAGGTTGTACTGGTGCAAAATCGGCAAGGGCATTATATTGCTGACGGTAAGATTAATGGCCACTGGGTGACCTTTATCATCGACACTGGGGCAACCAGCCTCAGTATACCGGGGAATGTTGCTAAGGCCTTAAATTTAACCGAAGGTCGTGCTGAAAGAACGCGAACGGCAAATGGTGACATTATGGTGTATAGCACCCGCCTAGACACAGTAAAACTAGGGTCTATTGAGCTGAGAAATATAGCCGCGCACATTAACCCGCACATGGCAGGCGATCAGGTGTTATTGGGTATGAGTTTTCTTAAGCACCTTGAGCTACTACAAAAAGACAAACAGCTAACTGTACGGCAAAGCCCCCGTTAAATAACCGAGTAGGGGGGTTAACTGGGATGAAATTCCAATAATTGCTGTTTTATTTTATTCATAGCATTTTTTTCGAGCTGGCGAATACGTTCTGCCGACACCTGATATTTATCAGCAAGTTCGTGCAAGGTAGACTTTTCATCACTCAACCAGCGGTCTGCTAAAATTGAGCGGCTTCGGTCATCCAAGTTACTCAGGGCGACTTGTAATTGAGCGCTATTACGTGACTCTTCGGTGCTGTTTTCAACGATACGAGCGGGATCGTGCTCTTCATCGGTGACAAAGCTCGCGGGTGTGTGAACTAATTCGTCGCTGTCAGCATTGTCGTCTTGATGGCCGTCAAACGCCATGTCGTGATTACTTAAGCGCTTTTCCATCTCATAAACAGCAGATTTGTCGACGCCCAGGTCATTGGCAATGGCACCTGCTTCGGATTCATTTAACCAGGTCAGTCCGCGTTTATGTTTTCTAAGGTTAAAAAACAGTTTACGTTGAGCCTTTGTGGTGGCAATTTTAACAATACGCCAGTTTTTAATAACAAACTCGTGGATTTCAGATTTAATCCAATGAACCGCATACGAAACGAGGCGTACACCCATTTCAGGGTCAAAGCGTTTAACTGCTTTCATTAAACCAATGCTGCCTTCTTGAATAAGGTCAGGTAAAGCTAAGCCATATCCGCTATAGCTTTTGGCAATATGGATGACGTAGCGCATATGAGATAAAATCAGCGTGCGCGCAGCTTCTAAGTCATTAGAATTGTGTAAACGATAGGCTAAGGCTTTTTCTTCTTCGGCGGTTAAGATGGGCGCAGAAGAAACGGATGCAATATAAGCATCCAAAGAGCCGGCTGATAAGTTAGCAGGTACTGTTAGTGCGTAAGTCATATTATCCCTTCCATTAATCATCGTGCTGTGTCATTTAAAGTCTAGCACTCGCCATATAAGAGTGCTAATTATAGCAAAAGTTCAAAAGATTGTGTCAACTGAAAAAAATGTGAAAGGCACGCCCATCAGCGTTCTAATTCACTGAGGTAACGGCTCACCACAATCCAAGAACCGACAATGCCTAATAAAATAGAAAAAAGCACCCATAACAGGGCGTGGCTGATGGTCATGTAATCTATAGTAAACGAACTGCTGTATAGCTGGGCAAGCGAGCTCGACGGGCCGTCAAGCAACCAAACCGATAGGTTGACTAAAATGCAGGCCAATACACCGCCTAAAAAACCGTACCAAAAACCACTGTAAATAAAGGGCCGCATAATGAATGATCGCGTAGCACCAACCAGGCGAGTAATATCAATTTCATCCCGCCTGTTTTGTAGTTCTAAACGAATGGTGTTACTCACAATTAGCAACACAGCAAAGCCCAATAATACGGTGATAAGAATGACAGCGCGTTGGGCAATATCTAAAATCCCTTGTAGGCGTGATAACCAGCCCATGTCCATTTGCACGAGTTGGATGGCTGGTTGTTGCTCAAGTTGCGTCAGCAATAGCTGTAGTTGTGTTGCATTGTTTAGGCTGGTGATGGGTGTTATTTGGATGACATGCGGCAAGGGGTTGTCGTTGAGCACGCTGATGGCCGCACCAAAACCACTGTATTGACGAAATTCTTGTAAGGCATCTTGTTTGCTAATCAGTGTTGTTTTAGCGATTTTATCGTCGTTTTCCAGTAATTGGCTTAAATCTACAGCTTGTTGAAAAGTGACGTTTTGTTGTAAGAATATTGAGATATTATTCGTTAGGTCAATTTGGTCGCTTAATGACTTTAAATTGCTAATGGAAACCAATAAGCCAGACGGCAAGGACAGTGTGATAGCAATAACGCTAACAGTCATCATAAAATTGAACGGTGCGCGATAAAAGCGGCCGAGACTAGCAAAAAATGTGTGTAAGTGAATGCGAATATACGACTGCAAATTAAAATTCTGCATCGGTTTTTTGATGCTGCTACGACGACTAGCCATGTGCTTGCACCAACTCACCTTGCGATAACTGAAGCGTACGGTAGCCCATTTGTTGGATTAAACCGATATCGTGACTGGCAATTAGAACAGTAACCCCCACCTGATTAAATTGTACGAATAACTGCATAATTTCTTCTGATAGCGCGGGGTCAAGATTGCCTGTGGGCTCGTCGGCTAAAATCATGGGGGGACGGTTGACGACTGCTCTGGCGATGCCAATACGTTGTTGCTCACCACCGGATAGGGTAATGGGGTAACGCTGTTCCTTACCCAATAAACCAACCTTATCCAAGGCCGCGCGAACCCGGCGCTTAATCTCGTGGTGATTAAAGCCCGCAATAATCAGCGGTAAGGCGACATTGTCAAATACCGTTTGGTCATGGAGTAAACGATGGTCTTGGAAAATCATGCCAATTTTGCGACGCGTATACGGCACCAGCCGTTTAGACAAACGACCAACATTCTGATTATCTAACATTACTTGGCCCTGGGTGCTACGCTCGAGTAGAGCGATTAACTTTAACAATGTGCTTTTTCCGGCGCCCGAGTGGCCGGTTAAAAAGGCCATTTCACCTTGTTTAATGTCAAAACTAACGTTTTTAAGTGCGTCGCCGCCGCCGGGATATCGCTTACTAACGTTAATAAATTGCAGCATATAAACTCAGTGAGTTGACTCAGGTTTTTCGAATAAGGCGTGTGTGAATTCCTTTGCGTCAAACTCGCGCAAATCGTCAATGCCTTCACCGATACCGATAAAACGAATAGGTAAATTAAATTGGTTGGCGATGGCAAAAATAATGCCGCCTTTAGCAGTGCCGTCTAACTTGGTTAGCGTAATGCCGGTTAAGGGTGTCGCTGCATTAAAGTTTTTAGCTTGTGAAATCGCGTTTTGCCCTATGCCTGCATCAACAACCAACATCACCTCATGCGGTGCGGACTGATCTAGCTTTTTGATAACACGGTTGATTTTACTGAGTTCATTCATCAAATTTGTTTGTGTATGTAAACGCCCTGCCGTATCAGCAAGTAGTACATCGACCTTTCGTGCACGGGCTTTTTCAAAGGCATCATAGATAACCGACGCCGAATCAGCACCACTATGTTGCGCGACGACTTCAATGTCATTGCGTTTGCCCCATTCTTGTAACTGCTCAATGGCGGCGGCTCTAAAGGTATCGCCAGCGGCGAGCATGACACTTTTACCTTCGGCTTTTAAGCGTTTAGCCAATTTACCAATGGTGGTGGTTTTACCCATGCCGTTAACGCCGACGACTAAAATAACAAAGGGTGAATCGCTGTCTGGAATACGAAGCGGCTGTTGGTTGGCTAGCAAGATGGCGTGCAGTTCTTCTTGTAGTGCATCGCTCAGTGCCTGAGGGTCGGATAGTTGTTTGCGCGCGACGCGTTGGGTTAGCTTATCGATAATACCTTGGCTGGTTTCGATACCAACATCAGCGGTTAATAAAATGGTTTCGAGTTCTTCAAATAGTGCGTCGTCTATTTGTTTTTTGCCGAAAAATACGTTGGCCAAGCCACCTGCTAAGCCAACGCGCGTTTTAGTTAATTGTGTCTTAAGGCGTTCAAAGACCCCCGTCTTGGTCTGCTCGCTCTCGGCGGCTTCAGTTGAGGCGGTGTTTTTTTTGTTACCAAATCCAAACATGATATCGTGTCTTTCCGAGGGGGCTGTCGTAAAATGCCCATTTTAGTACAGTTACAGTTTATGTGAGAGCAATATGAGAAAGTTATCCGTTACGGTATTTTTACTGAATAGTTTGTATTCATTGACCGCGTTTGCCTCGCCAGAATTAATGTCTAATATGGTACACGAAAAAGTGCTTAAAAATGGCTTAAAAATTCTGGTAAAAGAAGACCGTCGTGCGCCTGTTATGGTGTCGCAAGTTTGGTATAAAGTGGGTGCAAGCTATGAATACGATGGTATTACAGGCGTTTCTCATGTGTTGGAACACATGATGTTTCAAGGCACCCAAAATCTTGAGCCCGGTGAGTTTTCAAAAATTATTGCCGCTAACGGTGGGCAAGAAAACGCTTTTACGGGTGCTGACTACACGGCATATTTTCAAACCATGGAAGCGTCCCGTTTGGAAGTGAGTCTACGGCTAGAAGCCGAACGTATGCAGCATTTAAACTTACAGCAAAAAGAATACGAAAAAGAATTGCAAGTGGTGATGGAAGAGCGGCGTTTGCGCACCGAGGATAAGCCGCAAGGTCAAACCTACGAGTACTTTAAAGCGATGGCTTATACCAGTAGCCCATACCGCAATCCGATTATCGGCTGGATGCAAGATTTAAAAGATATGCAGTTGGCCGACTTAGCGCAATGGTATCAACGATGGTACGCACCTAATAATGCAACTTTAGTGGTGGTGGGTGACGTAGATGCAACGCATGTGTTTAGCCTGGCAGAAAAACATTTTGGCGCGATTCCGGCGGTGTCATCTACCCCAATCAAGCAACGTGTAGAAGTCCCCCAACTAGGGGTTCGACGCAGCATTATTAAACAAACGGCGAAATTACCGTACTTACTGATGGGCTATAAGGTGCCTGTGCTTAATACTACTGATAAAGAAACGGATGTGTACGCCTTAGAGCTACTGTCAGGCATTTTAAGCAGTGGCAATAGTGCACGTTTAGACTCCCGTTTAGTGAGGGGCCAGCAAGTGGCGACAAACGCCAGCGCGGGCTATGACCTGAATGCTAGATTAGACAGCTTGTTTTTATTCGACGGGGTGCCGGCAGATGGGCGCAGCCTACAAGAGTTAGAAGAGGCCATTATCAGTGAAATAGATAACTTGAAAAAAACACTTGTTCAACAACAGGAACTTGATCGTATCAAGGCGCAAGTCATCGCCGCAGCGGTGTATCAAAAAGACTCCAATTTTTATCAGGCAATGCAATTGGGGATGTTAGAAACGGTAGGAGTCGGTTGGCAAAAAGAAGCGGAGTACCTGGATAAGGTAAAAGCGGTAACAGCTGAGCAGATTATGGCAGTGGCGAATAATTACTTGATTGAAGATCATTTAACGGTTGTGCATATGCAACCACAGCCGATAGATAATAAACAGGAGGCTCGTCATGCACAGTAAGCTGCCCGTATTACTGGCCTTTGTGCTGGCCATGTTTGGTTCGCAAAGCCAAGCAGTACCAACGATCCAACACTGGCAGTTGGCTAATGGGGCGGCCGTTTACTTTGTACCAACGGAAGGCTTGCCATTATTAGATGTTCAATTGGTATTTGACGCAGGTAGCGCGCGTGATGGCGAAAAATTAGGGTTGGCGGCCTTAACCAGTGCGTTGATTGATCAAGGTGCTGGCGGTTTAACTGCGCAACAAATTGCCGAGCAATTAGATAGCGTCGGGGCGCGAATGGGAGCCTCTAGCTCACGCGATTATACGTCTATCTCGTTTCGTAGCTTAAGTGATCAGCAGACATTAAAAACGGCGTGGGGCGTATTGACCAAGGTGGTTAATACACCGCGTTTTCCAACGCTGGGTTTTTCGCGTGAAAAGCAACGGACGCTGTTGAGTATCAAACAACGTGAAGAATCACCGGGCACGTTAGCGCAGCTGGCCTTGTATCGGCACATGTACGGCGAACACCCGTATGCAAACCCCATCCAAGGGCAGTATGACTCGGTTAATAGACTCAGTGTTAATGAGCTAAAAGCGTTTTATAAAAAATATTATGTGGGCAGCAATTTAACCATGGTGTTGGTGGGGGGTATTTCGCGCCAACAGGCCGAATTATTGGTCGATCAAGCCGTGGGACAATTGGCGTCTGGCGAAAAAGCTGCACCCATAGCGGCGGTTGACACACCGTTAAATGGGGCAGTTATCCAGCAGTCATATCCGTCGCAACAAACGCACGTGTTGTACGGCCTGCCGGTTTTAAAACACAACGATGAGGATTACTTTGCGTTGTACGTGGGTAATCATATTTTAGGCGGTAGCGGTTTTAGTTCACGTATCGTAAAAGAAATTCGTGAAGAACGGGGTTTGGCTTATAGCGCTTATAGCTATTTCTCTCCAATGTTACAAAAAGGCCCCTTTATGATGGGTTTGCAAACTAAAAATGAATCGCTTGATGAAGCAGTAAAAGCAACAAAACAGGTCCTAGGGCAGTTTGTAGACAAAGGCCCAAGCGAAGAAGAATTGATTGCAGCGAAGAAAAATATCAGCGGTGGTTTTGCGTTAAAGCTGGATAGTAATAAAAAACTGCTAGCTAACGTGGTGGGCATTGTCGTTAGTGGTGCGCCATTAGATTACCTTAACACCTATGTGCAAAAAATTAATGCGGTAACGGCAAAGCAAATACAGCAGGCGTTCCAGCGTCGTGTGAGGATAAAAAGCATGACCCTGGTAACGGTTGGCGAAAACAAGGATACAAATAACTAATGGCTGGTAAAGAGAATCGTGTACGAATTATTGGCGGCCAGTGGCGCGGTCGTAAAATTGGTTTTCCTAATGTCGAAGGCCTAAGACCAACCACAGATCCTATACGTGAAACCTTGTTTAATTGGTTGCAGCCTTATTTATCCGGCGCCACGTGTTTGGACCTGTATGCTGGCAGCGGTGCCCTGGGTTTTGAGGCCGCATCAAGAAGTGCCGAACGTGTTTTAATGGTTGAGAAAGATGTCATTATCATTAAGTCCTTGCGCAACAATAAGGACTTAATTAAAGCAGATAACGTGCAATTGATGCACCGCTCTGCGATGGATTTTTTAAGCGACAAACCAAAACCAACAGACCCAACGTTTGATGTGGTATTCCTTGATCCACCTTTCAAGCATAATAGTCTACCTGAGTGCACTAAGCGACTTGAGGAAAGTGGTCTATTGGCGGATGATGCACTGATTTATATTGAGTGTGAACGCAAGTTGGACTTAGACTTTTTGCCCATCAATTGGCGTCAACACCGCAGTAAAACCAACGGCCAAGTGTCTTACTACTTATTTCAGCGAGAAAGTTAATGCGTAAAAAAGCGATATACCCCGGCACGTTTGACCCATTGACGAATGGGCATCTGAATATTATTCAACGCGCTTGCAAGTTATTTGATAGCGTTGTTGTCGCGGTGGCAAAAAGCACCAGCAAAACACCGTTATTTGATATGCAGGAACGGGTTGCGTTGGCCAAGCAGGCGCTAGCATCGTATGCAAATGTCACGGTGGTTGATTTTGAAGGCTTATTGGTGGACTTGGCGCAACAGCAACAAGCAGAAATTATCGTCCGTGGGGTGCGCTCGATTGCTGATTTTGAATATGAAACCCAAATGGCGGGTATGAATAGAAAACTGATGCCCGAGTTGGAAACCATTTTTTTAACCACGCACTCAGATTGGGCCGACCTGTCGTCAACATTGGTGCGCGATATTGCCCGGCATCAAGGTAATATTAGTACCTTTGTGCCCGCTAATATTGAGCAAGCCGTGCTACAAAAGCTTCGTTAACGATGTCATTAATTATTACCGATGAATGCATCAATTGCGATGTGTGTGAGCCCGAATGCCCCAATGATGCGATCTATCAGGGCGAAGAAATTTACGAAATAAACCCGGACCTGTGTACAGAGTGCGTTGGCCATTTCGACACCCCGCAGTGCGTCGAAGTGTGTCCGGTGGAATGTATCCCTAAAGACCCAAACCACGAAGAAACGCAGGACCAATTACAACTGAAGTACAGCCGTTTAATGGCGTCAAACGAAGGCTAAAAATGAAACAACTCAGCTTGGCAGCACTGGTTTTCATATTTTTATCGGCTTGTGTTAAGCCAGAAACACACCCACCGGCGCAAGCCGTTGCCAGCGCGCATCCTGCAGCCACTCAGGCGGGGCTGGACATTCTTAATCAAGGCGGCAATGCCTTTGACGCGGCGGTGGCCGTTAGCGCAGCGTTAGCGGTTGTTGAACCGTTTGGTTCCGGTATTGGTGGCGGTGGCTTTTGGTTGTTACACCGTGCCAGCGACGGTAAACAGGTGATGCTTGATGGGCGTGAAGTGGCACCTCAAAAAGCCCATCGAGATATGTATTTAGATCACGCTGGCGAGCCGATTAAACAGGCTTCGGTTAATGGAGCATTAGCGGCGGGTATTCCTGGTATGCCAGCTGCCTTGGTGCATTTGTCGCAGCAATATGGAAAGTTAAGCCTAGGTGATAGCTTAAACCCGGCGATCAAGCTTGCCGAAAACGGTTTTAGCGTCAATCAACATTACCAAAGCCTCGCACAATTTCGCCACGCGGTATTAGCCGCCAGTGAACCGGCAAAATCGCTTTTTTTAAAACAGGGTCAGGTACCGAAATTAGGCGCTAGCATTGTCCAAAAGGATTTGGCTATGACATTAAGGCAACTAGGAAAAGACGGCTTCAATGGCTTTTATGCAGGCCCAGTAGCCGACAAATTGGTGCAGGGTGTACAGCAGGCAGGTGGCATCTGGACACATCAGGACTTAGCGAATTACCGAGTTAAAGAACGTGAGCCTATTATTATTGATTACAAAGGCATCAAAGTTATCAGTGCAGCCTTGCCGTCGTCAGGTGGGTTGGTGTTGTCGATTGCACTCAATAGTCTAGAGCAGTACGACTTAGCCGCCATGGACGAAGCGACGCGTATCCATGTGGTTGTAGAGGCGATGCGGCGCGCTTATTTTGAACGCGCCTTAAGTATGGGGGATAGTGACTTTGTGAGTGTGCCCAGCGACACGCTGCAAAAAAAATCTTATGCACATCAGCTGGCAGCCGATATTAGCTTAGATAAGGCAACACCAAGCGCACAGATCAATGGGCTTAATCCGACAGAAGGCCATGACACGACACATTTCTCGGTCTTGGATAGGCAGGGCAATCGGGTATCGGCCACCTTGTCCATTAACTACCCCTTTGGCTCAGGTTTTGTGCCACCGGGTACGGGCGTGTTATTGAACGACGAAATGGACGATTTTTCAATTAAACCCGGCACACCTAACGTGTACGGCCTAGTGGGTGGCGAAGCGAATGCCATCCAACCGGGTAAACGGATGCTGTCGAGTATGTCTCCCACGTTTTTTGAAACGGACGATAAAGTGGGCCTACTCGGTACCCCCGGTGGCAGCCGCATTATCAGTATGGTGTTATTAGCTTTGTTGGATGCAGCGCAGGGGCAAGACCCCCAATCGTGGGTAAGCTTAGCGCGTTATCACCACCAATATTTGCCCGATTGGATACAGCACGAACCGAATGCACTGAGTGAGCAAACCATTGCACAACTCAAAGCTAAAGGCCATCAACTACAATCGGTGGGTAGAAGTTACGGCAATATGCACGCGATTTTATGGGATAAAAAAAGCAATACAGTGAGCGCCGCCAGTGATCCGAGGCATTCCGGTAAGGCCTCCGTAGAGTCTGGGCGTTAAGAGAAGCGCGCCCGATCATTGTTTACTAGTAAAAGGACCGGCTAATCTAGTTTCACTAAGACGCCCTAGCGCGTAAAATACCCTTTTAATTATTACGGAGCACAAGTCACATGGGCAGAGCTTACCAAAACCGCAAATTATCCATGGCTAAAACATCGGATATGAAGGCCAAGGTGTATAGCCGTTATGGGCGCGAAATTTATGTGGTAGCTAAGTCAGGTGGCTTTGACCCTACGGGTAACTTGGCGTTGCGAAGCCTGATCGATCGCGCTAAAAAAGATCAAGTGCCAGCTCACGTGATAGATAAGGCGATTGAAAAAGCTAAAGGCGGCGCTGGTGAGGACTTTTTCCCCGCGCGTTATGAAGGGTATGGCCCAGGCGGGTGCATGGCGATTATTGATTGTTTAACCGATAACCCTAACCGTACCTTTGGCGATGTACGTATGGCGTTTACCAAAACCGATTGTAAAATTGGCACCCAAGGCAGCGTAAGCCATATGTTTGATCATTCGGCTATTTTTGTTTTTAGCCATGACGATGAAGACGGCGTACTAGAAGCCCTAATGGACGCCGATGTAGACGTCAGCGATATTGAAAGTGACGACGGAAAACTTTCTGTATTTGCCCCCAATACGGATTACTATAAGGCTAAACAGGCCTTACTTGACAGCTTTGGTGAGATTGATTTTGAGGTGGACGAGATACAATTTATTGCACAAAACACCACCACCATTAAGGGTGACGACGTTGCCCTATTCGACAAGTTTTTAGCCATGCTGGACGAGTTAGACGATGTGCAACAGGTGTACCACAACGTTGAATTACCCGAGCTTGACTAGGCAATAATAGCCTGCTGTCACTTTGTATAACACGATTGGTTTCTATTTATGACAAACGATAGCAAAGTAAGCGTTGATTTAACATCAAAGGAAAGTTTTCATTTTTGGACGCCTGTTAGCAGCCGTTTTTCTGACCAAGACCCGTTGGGACATATCAATAATGTCGCTTACGCCGCCTATATTGAAGCAGGTCGTACGATGTTTATTGGGGGCTTGCTAGATGCAAAAAAACACCCCGATATCGACTTTGTTTTGGCCAATGTAACGATTGATTATATAAAAGAGGCGTATTACCCCAGTATGGTAGATGTGGGCACACGAGTTATTGCTGTAGGTAATAAATCAATCACAACCGGCTACGGTGTGTTTGTTGCAGATGAGTGCGTGGCAACGGCAAAAAGTGTGAATGTTTTTTTTGACCCGAAGGCGCATCATTCGGTGGCTATTCCCGACGATGTTAAAGCGTTTTTACTTGCCGACCCGTTATTAAAAAATCACTCACGTGAGTACGCTAGGACGTATTGATTTCATCTGTAATAAAGAAAGTGATAGCATCATTAGTGATTTAATGCTTTCACCAAGGGCTGTAATTGGTGCTCGTATTTTTTCCACGACTTTGAGCTACCTTGGTACATTTTTTGTCCGACTTGATTAGCGCTTGCAGTAACGACTCGACGTGTATTTTCGTGGAAGTTTAAACAGGCGTCTTCCCATTCTAGCTCACAATAAGCGAGTAATTTTTTTGTTTCTTGTTCTTGGTTTTCGGTTAAATCCTCATAACACAAGTCATAAATTTTATTTGGAAAGCGTTGGTGCCAGAACGTCATTAAATCGGTATACAGATGATAAAACTTGGCCAAGTCGTTCAAATTATTTGTAAAGCCAAGCCCATGCACAGGAAAATAGCGGTTAAAATTTGACCAGCACGTAGCGACAGGGTCTCTCTTTAGATGAATAATTTTTGCTTCTGGAAAAGCCGATAATATGAGACCGACCCATCTAAAATTTAGTGGCATTTTATCAACAATGATGTTTTCGGGATAATTTAATGCCTGTAATGAGCTATGGTACCTAGTACGAATGGCGCTCATACTGTTTTTTGATAAGGGTTTTGGGTATTGTCTCGTTAAGTTGGCCTGCTGTTCTTGCATAATAATATGAGCCAGTTGGTTCATAAACTCCAGCTCACCTGCACCACGAACGCTAGAATGACTATCGAGGATTTGTTCGGTTAGAGAGGTTCCAGAGCGTGGCATACCGACAATAAAAATGGGCCGAATTTTCGATAAAGACTCAAAATTGTCTACATTAAGGATCGGGTGTTTAACACTAAAAAGTTTTTTTATGGATGAGAAGGTGTTTTCGGATTTATAAAACTTGTAGCCAACTTCAGCTTTGCTGAGTTTATTAGCTTCTAATAAATAATCAAATGCGGTGTTTTCTTCTCCTGGTTTGTTGTAGGCCTTCGCTAAGGTGTAACAAACCAATATGCGCTCTCGTTTAGTCAGTTTTTCATTGTCATAGAGCTTGTTTATCACCTCGATAGGAATACTATCGGGCTGCTTTAGCTTTAGAGGGTATAAGCTACAAAGTGCAGACACATTATTCGGATCTATATTAAGTGCCCGTTGCAAGCTTTCTATCGCGGCTTCAGATTGCCCAAGCACGTTTAATGTGACACCTAAATTAGCGTGTGCGTCTGCATATTTTTGATCTAATGTTATAGCGCGATTATAGTCGCTAATAGCAACATCAAGCTTTGAAGTAAGCTGAAAACAACGACCGCGTGTATAAAAGAGGGTGGCCGAGTCAGGGTATTTAAGGGCTAGTTTATTCAGAACTTTGACGGCCGCGTAGAGCTGACCATTTGAAACCAAAGTAGTAGCAGATTTTAATTGTAACTCAAGCTCTCGAGAAACGTGTTGCGTGGCGCCAGATCGATCGTCTATAGCTAACAGTCCCTTCTTAGCCAATGGGTTTTGAGGTGATTGATCTAAAATCTTATTATAAAGTTCTCGGGCCTGTTCGAAGTTGCCCTTATTTTTAAGGGATTTTGCACGGGCCAACAGTCGGTTTGTTTTCATTACTTGAGTATTAGAATAAATATAAACAGTTATTCGTTGAGTAAAAAATCATACTTTAATGTGATTGCTAATTGCGTGAACTAATCATTAAATGTTATTTTTTAAGTGGTTTAACAAATCCCAGACAGTTCACACAAGCCGTCCAGTACCAACTGAATAGGGCTGATCACGCCAATAATTTTACCGTTTTCAATCACCGGTGCTCGCATTAGGTTGTATCGTGCAAATAAGCGGGAACAATAGCGAATATCCATATCGGGCGACACGGAGATAAGTGGTTTTTCGTTAATTTCGTAGACATTAACACGGTCAGCGGCCCTGTCTTTGGCTAACACCAATCGCGCAATAATACCGGCATTAATAACGCCGTATTCATCGTCTTCATGAAACTTATTAACAAAAAGTACCGAGGTTTGGTGCTGCTTCATCACTCGAATGGCTTCGGTTACGGTGCATTTTCCGTCGATCATATGTACGTCGGTTTTCATTACGTCGCGAACGCGAATGGTTTTTTTCTCACTCATAGTTCTTCCTCAATAGTCTGTGTTATTTCTTGAGCCTGATGAAGCACGCCGATGGCGTCTTCAACGTCAATTTTTAAGGCAATACCACTGCCTGGTTCTTCATCAAATCGTCCCGCACGGGAAATCTCTTCAATAATTTTCCGGCTTAAATGTTCTTCCACTAAAAACAAAACAACATCACGTTGGGTTTCTAAATTAAGGCCTAAAAACGTCTTTTTCTGCTTTAAACCTTCTCCTCTCGCGTTATTAATAATGGTCACCCCGGTGGCGCCGACCTCTCGAGCAGCTTTTAGGACAATGTCTGTTTTATTGTCGTCAACAAATACTAAAATCAGTTTAAAGTGCATAGTTAATCTCCTTTATCAGGCGGGTTTTGCTGCGTTCGATGCGCTAGCCATTCAGTTAACTGGGCGTATGCGAGCACGGCTATTATAGGGAAAAGGCTAGCGAAGGCAATGAGGCCAAAGCCATCCAATAAGGGGTTTCTACCGGGAATGGAGGACGCTAAACCGATGCCTAGCGCAGTGACTAATGGCACGGTAACGGTCGACGTTGTGACGCCACCAGAGTCATACGCCAAGCCAATAATAAGTTTAGGCGCAAACATGGTTTGTATAATAACGACGATATAGCCGGCAATAATGAACAGATACAATTCCGTACCACTAACGATACGGTAGGTACCTAAGGCGATGCCAAAAGACACCCCGGCCGACACGGCGAGGCGTAAATACCAGGCTCTAATGGCACCGGCTGAAATTTGTTGTGCCTTAATGGCCACGGCAATCAGTGAGGGTTCGGCTAAGGTAGTAGCAAAGCCAATGCAGGCGCCAAACACATACACCCAAATATAATCGCGCCATGCGATAGAAATCGACTGATCGGTGCTCGGTTGAATAAAGCTATCGCTGGTGAGTTGTTCTGCCATCATAGCGCCCAGTGGAAACAGGGCTTTGTCTAGACCGACAAGGAAAAAAGTGATGCCGATAATGACGTAGATCATGCCAATAATTAAATTTTTGAGATGACTAAAAGGGCGACGGATGATGGCTAATTGAAAAAATATAATGATCGATAAAATCGGTGCAATATCCCTTAGCGTAGACAGTAATACGCTGCTGATTTCATTTAGCCAACTGCTCATATTAAAATCCCATACAGCATCACAAACATCATAGGGGTTAACGAGGCGAAGGCAATCAAGCCAAAACCATCGGTCATTGGGTTACGCCCCTGAATGGCAGAGGCAAGACCGACACCTAAGGCGGTAACCAGTGGAACGGTCACGGTGCCGGTGGTGACACCGCCCGAATCATAGGCGATACCGACGATGGTGTCGGGGGCAAAAAAAGTCATCACGACGACGCCGATATAACCAGGAATAATAAGATAGTGTAAGGGCCAGCCGCGAATAATTCTTAATACACCGAGTAAAATGGCGAAGCCAACCGATACGGCAACGGTATAACGTAAGCCTAGGGCATAGCTTGTTTTTGCCGCATCGGATAAGTCAATCATGCCGCCTTCGGCAGCGATGCGTGCGGCCTCGTTTGCTACGGCGATTAATGCAGGCTCTGCTACTGTAGTACCAAAACCCAAAGAAAAAGCGAATGCCATTAGCCAAAAAAGGCTGCCTTTTTTGGCGAAGGCATAGGCCATATTGTCGCCAATCGGGAATAGACTTTTTTCAAGACCTTGAATAAAGAGCGTGAGCCCTAACACAACAAACACAGTACCGATGGCAATGTCGCCAAGGTCCGGGATAGGTTGGCGTAAGATAAAAATTTGAAAAACAAAAATAACAGCAAAAATAGGAATCAAGTCCTTTACGCTGTCTATTAATTGTCTGAAAAACTTATTTTTTACCTTAAACAAACAACGCCTCCTGAGCGACTCACTTTATAGTAAAAAACGATAAATTTCTAATCCGTTTATTTATTTTTGGGTAAAAAGTGTACGGTTTAATGTTGGCAATGCGGGCAGTAAAAGGTGGAGCGCTGACCGATAGTGACCTGCTTGATGGGTGTATCGCAAGTGCTGCAAGGTTGTTTTGCTCGACCATAGACATTAAGTGTTTGTTGAAAATAGCCGGGTTTGCCGTCGCTATTAACAAAGTCTTTCAGTGTTGTACCACCTTGTTCAATCGCTTGGCTCAGGATGGTTTTTATATCGCTGACTAAGTGTGTCATGCGTGCTTTAGAAATATCAGTAGCGGGGCGGTTAGGGTGAATGCCCGAGCGAAAAAGTGCTTCACTGGCGTAGATATTGCCTACGCCAACGACGACCTTACCGTCCATAATGAAACTTTTGATGGGCGTTTTTTTATTACGCGCTTTGGGATAAAAATCATCAATAGTAAATACGTCAGATAAGGGTTCTGGACCTAGGTGGTGTATCAGCTTATGTTCCTCAATTGCCCCTGCTGACCATAAGAAACAACCAAAACGTCGGGGGTCTTTGTAACGCAAGCAGCGGTTATCGTCTAAGACGATATCAATGTGTTCGTGTTTTTCCGGTTCTACTGCTGCATCAACAATGCGTAAACTCCCTGACATACCCAGGTGAATAATCAAGGTGCCTTG
>DBBV01000022.1 GCA_002292375.1 Methylococcaceae bacterium UBA975
TATCAAGGTGTCGTTTTCAATAATGCCAAACAACCGATTCGGTAGCGCTTCTAAAAATGCTGGATCAAACGTGCCAAAGTGCATGCCGGCAAAGGCAAAAACGAGAGCCGTGCCGGCCAAGCTAATGGCGACTGGGTAGCCCATTAACAAGACAATAAAGACGGCTGCAAACATCCATAATGCGAGGCTCCCATCCATTATCGAGTCCCCCTGTTGCGTAGCGTGCAAATAGACTTCATCGCCTCAGACAGGCCTTGCAAAAGCAAGAGCGCGGCCATCAGTGGGACCAGTGATTTGAGTAAAAACACGGCATCAAGACCGCCGGCCTCTCTTGAGCCTTCAAGGTAGGACCATGATGTTTGCACATAATCCCAGCTAATATAAATAATGAAAATGCATACCGGCAGCAATAAGCACAAAGAGCCGATGAGGTTGACCCAGGCGCGACCTTTGCTTCCGAAGAGCTGGTAAAAAATATCCACGCGTACGTGACCGTCTATTTTTAAGGTGTGGGCGATCGCCAACATAAACACCAGACCGTGCATATAGGTGATGGATTCTTGAAGCGCAATCGAACCCATATTAAATCCGTAACGCAATACCACAATGCTAAACATGGTGACAACCATCAGCGTCGTCAGCCAAGCGACACAGTTAGATACTTTCTGGTTAAACGTGTCAATAATAGCGCTAAGTGAGTTGAGCATGGCCGGTGTTGTCGATAGTAAGTGATTTGTTATTATTCAGCTGAGGCGATAATTGTCAGGAAAGTCACGTCGTGCGAGCAAGATGCGTTTCATTGCATCCGGGTCTTTTAAATGTGTCATTTCACCTTCTTTTGGGAAATGTACGTCACGTAAACGCGATAGCCAAAAGCGAAAGGCGGCAGCTCTAATCACGACAGGCCAGCTCTCAATTTCTTTTTTGCTCAGCGGTCTAATCGCCTGATAAGCATCAATGAAGGCCTTATACCTAACGGCGTCTAATAAGCCCTCAGTATCGACGCACCAGTCATTGACAGCGACCGCTAAGTCATAGATAAAATAATCATTACAGGCGTAATAAAAATCAATAATGCCAGATAATTCATCACCATTAAATAGCGCGTTGTCTCTAAAAAGGTCGGCGTGGATCACGTGCTTATCTAAGGGTAAGGTGTGATAGTTTGTTTGAAAGCTGAGTTCATCATGGATGATCTCAGCTGAGTTTGAGTCGACTAAGGGTAACAGCAGTTCAGCGGCTTGTTTTCGCCAATACGCGCCGCGACTGTTTTCACGATAACTGTCGAGTTGTAAACTGGCTTGATGTAGTTTTGCCATCGAGTGACCAATGACTGCACATTGGATGTCGTTAGGATTTTCAACGTCGCTGCCGTTTAAACGTTCGACTAAGGCAGCGGGTTTACCGTTCAGCTTGGACAAATAATATCCGTTTTTATCGCGAATAGGGTGAGCGCTAGGCACGCCGTGCTCCGACACAAAGGCCATAATGGATAAAAAGTAGGGGAGTTCCTCGGCCTTAAGTTCTTCAAACAGGGTTAAAACATAGTCACCCTGGCTGGTAGTGACGAAATAATTGGTGTTTTCGATACCTGAGCTAATGCCTTGAAAGCTGACGAGCTGCCCTAGCTTGTAATTTTTTAAATGCTCGATTAGTTGAGCACGCTCAACAACGGTATAAACAGACATAGTGAAGAACGTGTGGTGGGTTTACCAGCTAAGCAATAACCATTGTGGGATGTTCATGCCTTCCTCAAGCGCGCTGCGTCGTGTTTCTAAGTCGCCGTCACCGTCGGTATCAACAAGGTAGTAGGCAGGTGCGCCTTCAGGTGAGATCTTTACCATATAAACACTGCCATTTACGCTGTATTCGGTAATGGTCTCTTTCTTTTTTCGAGTGATAGTAAGGTCAGGCTTCATGTTTTCACCGCTGACTATTTGAGACGGTAACTCGGGTGGCTCAGGAACAATGATCGGCTGAGCGTCTTTAGCCGTTACATTGGCGGTATACGTGATTAATAACAACACAAGAACGGCGAGTAGACGTGACATGGTTTTTCCTTTGAACTAAATAGACGGCTTAATTATGACACTATCTGCCCAGGTTTGTACAACTTGACTTAAGTCCCTAATTAAACCGATTAAAGCTCGAGCAATACTTGTTCTTCTTTTGCTGAGGGTGCAAAACCGCGCTGCTCATAAAAATCGAAAATGGCGTTGAGTACTTCATCGGGTGTTTCGCAAATTTGGATAAGCTCCAAGTCGCTCTCTGAAATCGTGCCTTCGGCGATCAGGGTGTCACTAAACCAGTCGAGCAAACCACGCCAAAATGTCTCATTGACGAGGATAATGGGGATTTTTCTAGACTTGCCGGTTTGAATTAATGTCAAAATTTCTGCCAACTCGTCTAAGGTACCGAAGCCGCCGGGTAGTACCACGTAGGCCGTAGCGTACTTAACAAACATTACCTTACGGGCAAAAAAATGTCGGAAACTGATATTGATGTCTTGATAGGCGTTGGCTTTTTGTTCATGGGGTAATTGAATATTTAAGCCGATGCTAGAGGAGGCGCCAGCAAACGCCCCTTTATTGGCCGCTTCCATCAAACCAGGCCCGCCGCCGCTGATAATCGAAAAGCCCGCGTTGGATAAAGCTAAGGCGATCGCTTCGGTGCGTTTATAATCCGGGTGATCGGCTTTTAAACGGGCTGAGCCGTACATGGTTACCGCAGGGGCAATAGGCGAAAGCTGTTCAAATCCGTTAACGAATTCGGACATAATCTGAAAAACTTTCCACGCTTCTTGTTTTTGTTTGTCCATAATGAGTCCTTCATGGTTGGAGATAACATCTTAGCTGTGCTAGACAGTATAATCGCCGAATAATAAAAATCGGATAATTTTAGATGACAGAAAAAAAATTAGTGTTGGTCGATGGTTCTTCTTACTTGTTTCGTGCATACCACGCGTTGCCCTTATTGACTAACTCAAAAGGTGAGTACACTAATGCCATCTTAGGGGTGGCCAATATGTTGAAAAAATTGGTCGATAGTTATCCGGACGCTTATTTTGGAGTCATCTTTGATGCCCCCGGTAAAACCTTTCGCAATGATTTGTATGCTGAATATAAGGCTAATCGCACCAGCATGCCGGACGAGTTAAGAGAACAAATAAAGCCGCTGCATAAGCTGATTAAAGCGATGGGCCTGCCCTTGGTAATGGAAGACGGTGTGGAGGCAGACGACGTGATTGGCACGCTGGCGCAGCAAGCTCAAGCGGCTGGGCTCCAAGTGATTATTTCGACCGGCGATAAAGACATTGCACAATTGGTCACGGATAAAATATCGCTGATCAATACAATGAATAATCAGTGGCTCGATGAAGCTGGTGTGATCGAAAAATTCGGTGTGCCTGCAAACAGGATTGTTGATTACCTCGCCTTAATGGGCGACACCTCAGATAATATTCCGGGGATACCCAAGGTCGGGCCAAAAACGGCGGCTAAGTGGATTAATGAATACGGTTCATTGGATGGTGTGATAGCGCGTGCGGGTGAAATAAAAGGCAAGGTGGGTGAAAGCTTGCGCGAACATATCGACGCAATTCCGCTATCAAAAGAATTGGTCACTATCCGTTGCGATGTGCCGTTGCACGAGTCGCCGGAAGAGTTGGTCAGGGTCGAGCAAGATGTAGACACCTTGCGTGAGATGCTGAGCCATTTCGAATTTAAAAGTTGGTTAAAGCAGCTGCAAGGCGGAACGGTGAGGAGCGCACAACAGGTGGTTGAAGACGATACGCCCCCGCCCGCGGCCGAGCTTAAGGTAGAAACGATACTGAGCGAGACAGATTTTAATCGTTGGTTGGCAGTGCTATCAAAAGCCGAGTTGTTTGCCTTTGATACCGAAACAACCAGCTTGGATTACACCAAAGCCTTGATTGTGGGTGTGTCGTTTGCGGTAGAGGCGGGGCATGCCGCTTATGTGCCGGTCGCGCACCAGTACCCTGGCGCACCAGAACAGTTATCTAGGCAGTGGGTGTTAGACCAGCTAAAGCCCCTATTAGAATCGGATTCGGTGTTTAAAGTGGGTCAAAATTTAAAATATGACGCCAATGTGTTAGCCAATCACGGTGTTCATATGCGGGGCATTAAACACGATACGATGCTGCAGTCCTATGTGTTTAACAGTACGGCCACCCGGCATAATATGGATGCCTTGGCTGAAAAATACCTTGGCCAGCAAACCATTCATTACGAAGCGCTCGCGGGCAAGGGAGCCAAGCAAATTTGTTTTGATCAAGTGGCCATCGAATTAGCAGCACCGTATGCCGCTGAAGATGCCGATGTTACCTTGCGTTTGCATCAGCAGCTATTTAAGAAACTAAGCGCTATCGAACGCCTACAAACGGTGTACGAAACCATTGAAATGCCATTGGTGCCTGTGTTGGCGCGGATGGAACAAGGCGGGGTGTTGGTGGATGCCGAGATGCTGCTAAAGCAGAGCCACGAATTGGCGGGGAAAATTCAAGTACTGGAAGCGCAGGCCCATCAAGTGGCGGGGCAGCCTTTTAACTTAGGCTCGCCAAAACAAATTCAAGAAATCTTATACGACAAGTTAGGCTTGCCGGTGTTGAAAAAAACGCCTAAAGGCCAACCATCAACAGCAGAAACGGTAATGCAAGAGTTAGCGATCGATTTCCCCTTGCCGCGATTAATTCTTGAGCACCGTAGCCTCAGTAAGTTGAAGTCTACATATACCGATAAATTACCGAAACAAATTAACCCAGTGACTGGGCGCGTGCACACCTCTTACCATCAGGCAGTCGCGGCAACAGGGCGTTTGTCGTCGTCGGATCCTAATTTACAAAATATTCCGGTGAGAACTGAAGAGGGACGTCGTATCCGCCAAGCCTTTATCGCCGAACCGGGGTATACCGTGTTGGCGGCCGATTATTCGCAAATCGAACTGCGTATCATGGCGCATTTATCGCAAGACGCGGGTCTGTTGCAGGCGTTTAAAGACGGCTTGGATGTCCATAAGGCGACCGCGGCAGAAGTTTTTGGCGTGCCGTTAGAGCAGGTAGAAGACCACCAACGGCGGTCTGCAAAAGCCATTAACTTTGGTTTGATTTATGGTATGTCAGCCTTTGGTCTTGCTAAGCAGTTGGACATTGATCGTGGTTCGGCGCAAGGTTATATCGACCTGTATTTTGATCGCTATCCCGGGGTAAAAAAATACATGGATGAGACGCGCGAACTGGCGCGTGAGCAAGGCTATATTGAAACGCTGTTTGGGCGTCGCCTGTATTTACCGGATATTAATGCAAAAAATGGCCAGCTCAGGCAGTACGCTGAGCGAACTGCGATTAATGCGCCGATGCAGGGCACGGCGGCGGACATTATTAAACTCGCCATGCTGTCGGTAGATGGCTGGTTGCAAGCCGAAAAGCCACCGGTACGGATGGTAATGCAAGTGCACGATGAGTTGGTTTTTGAAGTTGAAGCGGCGTATGTAGAGCAAGCGACGACAAGGATTAGGCAAAAAATGGGTGCTGCTGCGTGTTTAGATGTGCCGCTCATCGTTGATGTGGGTACGGGAGAAAATTGGGATCAAGCGCACTAGTTTTGCTGTTTTGGCGGCGGTTAGGTTCGCTCTACTGTTTGCTCGCTGGAGGTAAATAGTATCAGGTTGAACTTTTGCTTCAAGTGGGTGTCGAATGGATGTGTCGTTAGACATAGCTTGCTCTCCTCCCCCTTCCCTTGAGCAGGTTCTTCTGGCCATTGACGACCAGACCTTAAGCCTCGACTACGAGGCTTTTTTTTATGCTTTTTTGGGCTCGTCAAGGTGGGCGTCTAACCAATGGTGCAGCTGTTCGATCCCTTCTTTCTTTAAGGAAGAAAATAATTCGACCTGGGTGGTTGCGGTTGAATCCTTGAGTTGCTTTTGCACGGCAAATAAGGTGTTTTTTGCGCCGTTGCGGTTGAGTTTGTCTGCCTTTGTTAAAGCAATAAAGACGTCCAGATTTAAATGTGCGGCGTAGTTAATCATCTGCAAGTCGTATTCTGCCAGGGAGCGGCGAATATCGACCAGTAACACAAGGCCGTTGAGTGCTTTTCTCTTTTCCATGTAGCGCTCAAGTTCTTTCTGCCATTTTAATTGAACATTAAGGGGCACCTTAGCGTAACCATAACCGGGCAGGTCAACTAAGCAACGACGCTCATCCAGTTTAAAGTACACCAGTTCTTGTGTCCTGCCCGGCGTTTTACTGGTTCTGGCCAAACTTTTCTGGTTACACAATGTGTTGATGGCACTAGATTTTCCAGCGTTCGACCGGCCAGCAAAGGCGACTTCGTAGTCGATACCTTCAGGCGTCGTTTGCAGATTGGGTGCGCTGAGCATAAACTCAGCTCGGTGATAAAGAGGATTCATGATTTAAGGGCCTTTTACAAGTTACCGTATTGTACCGGAGACAGTAAATTGAATGTTGGCGACAACAAATGTCAGATAAAAAACTAAACTGTCGGTAGTTTTATTGTAAAATCTGCACTTGTATATACTATTAGATCAATAGATTTTGGAGAAATAAAGATGGGTAGAACCTCGTTAACGATAGTAAGTTTAATGTTGCTAGCATCAGCTAACTCAATGGCGGGTGATGCTGCAGCGGGTAAGGCGAAATCTGCACAATGTGCAGCCTGTCATGGTGCAGCTGGTATAAGCCCAATGGGGCTGTACCCTAATTTGGCTGGGCAAAAAGAACAATATTTGGCGAAGCAAATGAACGATTTTCGTTCTGCTAAACGCAAAGATCCTACCATGCAAGCCATGATGGCCGCGTTATCGGATAGTGACGTAGCAAATCTTGCGGCGTATTATGCCGGTATTAAGTAATTAATTAGGTTGGAATTAGGAATGAAATTAAATGTTTTAAGGCTGTGTTTTTTTGCTGCATTGATATCAGTCAATGCATTTGCTGCGGGTGATATAGAGGCGGGTCGTGCTAAAGCGGCTATGTGTGCAGGGTGTCATGGGCCAAATGGTAATAGCCAAAACCCCGTGTGGCCGAAATTAGCGGGTCAGCACGCATTCTATATTGAAAAGGAGTTGCGCGACTTCCAAAATAAAAGCAGAGATGATGCAACTATGGCGCCGATGGCTATTGGTTTAAGTGCTGTGGACATAGAAAATATCGCTGCGTTTTTTGCCAGTGTGCCTTCTACTGTTGAGGCGGCGAGTGCAGATAAAATTAAATTGGGCGAAAAGCTGTACCGCGGTGGTAAGGTGGACAATGGTTTGCCGGCCTGTATTGCTTGCCACGGACCTAATGGTGCAGGCAGTGCGCCAGCCCGTTTTCCTCGTATTGGCGGTCAGCATGCTGCGTACTTAGAGAAAGCACTAAAAGACTTTAAGGCAGAAACTCGTGATAACGATCACCAAGCGATGATGAGAGATATCGCAGGCCGAATGAGCAACAAAGAGATTGAAGCAGTTTCTTCCTATATTTCTGGCCTACACTAAGCCGATTATTTCTTATAAAAGGGGCAACATAGTTGCCCTTTTTTCTTTTAGATCTGTGCGCTCGGCATGAGGTTCTATCATCCTGTTCTATGTATAAAAAATCTGCGGAAACCTTAAAAACGCCAAAAACATCAGCCATCTGGTTGAATTTTTTGGGTTCAATGAACTTGGCAATAACTCTGTTGCTGGCGCTTTCTGTCGCTTCGATCATTGGGACGGTGTTGCAACAAAACCAGCCTTATACGGATTATGTTATAAAGTTTGGGCCCTTCTGGTTTGAGGTTTTTCAGCAGTTAGGCTTGTACGATGTGTATTCGGCCAGCTGGTTTTTGCTCATTTTGTTTTTTTTGGTTGTTTCAACCAGTACCTGCGTGTATAGAAATGCACCGGGTATGCTGCGTGAAATGCGTGAATACCGGCAATCCATACAGCTTGAAACCTTACAAAAAATGCCCAATAGTGTCAGTTGGCAACTTAATCGCTCACTGGATGAAGTGCAGCAGGTAGCGCAGCAAATTTTGCCCCACAACGGCTTTTCTGCACGGACAACAGTAACGGACAGTTTCCGTCTTGTTGCGGGAATGAAGGGCGCAGGGAGTCGCCTGGGTTATGTGTTTACACACGTGGCTATTGTGTTGATTTGCATAGGCGGTTTAATTGATGGCAATGCGATTTTAAAAGCCAGAGAAATGCTTGGGCAAATCGTACCCGAAACAGAAAATATACCCGCCAATCAAGTGCCGATGATTAGCCGTTTGGGCTTGGATAATCTATCCTTCCGCGGTAGCGTTTCAGTGCCAGAAGGTAGCCAATCAAACGTATTGTTTATTAACTATAAAGAGGGTTATCTCGTCCAAGGTTTGCCTTTTTCTATCGAAGTCAAAGACTTTAGGATTGAGCACTACGCTAGCGGACAGCCGAAATCCTTTGAGAGTGATTTGCTGTTACATGATTCGCGGCTCGCCGAACCGCTTGAGCAAACAATTTCCGTTAATCACCCGTTAATTTACGACGGCTATTCTATCTATCAAGCGAGTTTTTCTGATGGAGGCTCTAGCATAGAGTTGCAAGTATGGCCATTGTCTGGCGGTGGTAATCAGCAGCAAAAGTTGAACGTGACGGTTGGAAATGATGTGCAAGTAAACTTGGCTGGTCAACCTTGGGTTCTAGAAACATCAGACTTTCGTCTGTTTAATATTAACCCCTCGCAAGACCCAGCAAAAAAGTTTCAAAACGTTGGGCCCAGTGTGCAATTTAAAATGCGTGATAAAACGGGTGCAGCTAAAGAGTTTATGAACTACATGCTGCCGATCGAAAGGGCGGGTGCGTATTATTATTTAAGTGGTGTTAGAAGCTCACCTGCGGAGGAATTTCGTTACTTGTATATTCCTATGGATGAGGCTGGCGGCTTGGGGCGTTTTAATACGTTTCTACGCTTATTAAATGACCAGGATGTGTTGCAAAAAGTAGTGGCTAAACAAGGTATTTTGGACCAGCCGTTGCCTACAAAAGACAGCGCTCAATTTAACCAAGCGATGCTCAAGTTAGTAGCATTGTTTATGCAAGAGGGTATCGATGGGGTGATGTCGCAGGTCGATAAAAACGTGCCAGTGGAGAAGCGTGAAGGGGTGGCTCAATTGTACGTTAGGGTTTTACAGCAGATTCTCGGTGCGGTTTACGTGGAGGTGTTGGCGGATGAAGGTGTGGATATCAGCTTGGGGATTGATGAAAAAAAGGCTGCTTTTTTTGATGATGCGTCGGCCGCGATTGGTGCCATTACACGATACGGCTCACCGGTATATTTTCAACTGGTTAATTTTAAGCATAAGCAAGCCAGCGGGCTGCAAATAGCCAAGGCGCCGGGTAAATTGTTGGTTTATCCCGGTTGTGCAATGTTGATTTTGGGGGTATTTTTAATGTTCTACGCCCCTCAGCAACGATTATGGCTGAGATTGCAGGAAACCGAGCAAGAAGTGAGTGTTGTTTTTGCCGGTCATGCGGAAAGAAATGGTTTGGATTTTGCGGACCAGTTTCGTCAAATACAGGCGCAATTTGAACGCGTATTAACGACTTGAGGTAATTTAGTATGACGAGTATACAAGCGGCATTAAAAAGTGAATTGGAACGAGACGCCTTTTGGAAGGGTTTGAGCCTGTTTGACTGGCTATGGTCGATTATTACTGTGCTCTCAACGGCCTATGCCTATACAAACTACGCGCCGTTAATGGACGTTTACGAAAAGGTTATTCTAGTGGCTTCGTCGGCTAGTTTGATCGTGTTGGGCTGGCATTGGAAGGCGATACGGCAGTTGTCATTATTGGTATTTGTTTTAAGCCTATTTGGTATTAGTCGATACGTGAACGGTTTGAGTGACGCTGAAACCGATTTTTTCTTGCGTTTTTTAGTTTCCAGTCAATCAGCAATTATGTGGATGAGCGCCTTGTACGTATTGGCGACGGTTACTTATTTTGCTGCATTTATCGCGCGTTCTGATTTTGTCGCTAAAGTGGCCTCTGCAATGACTTGGTCGGCCACGGTTATGGGTCTAGTGGGATTGATGGTTAGGTGGCGGGAATCCTACCTGATTGGTTTAGACGTAGGCCATATTCCGGTTAGTAATTTGTACGAAGTGTTTATTTTGTTTTCGATTATTACGGCCTTACTGTATTTATTTTACGAGCGTCGATATCAGACACGGGTTTTGGGTGGTTTTGTGTTGTTGGTCATTAGCGCGGCGGTCGCTTTTTTGTTGTGGTACACCTTTGATCGGCAGGCAGCTGACATTCAGCCCTTGGTGCCAGCACTTAAAAGCTATTGGATGAAAATCCATGTGCCGGCAAACTTTATCGGTTACGGCGCGTTTGCTTTGGCGGCGATGGTCGCGGTGGCTTATCTTATTCGTTTTAACGCTGAAAAAGGTGACAGCAACAGTCTGGCGATGACCTTACCTGAGTTGGATGTGTTAGATGACTTAATGTACAAATCTATTGCGCTTGGTTTTGCTTTTTTTACCCTCGCTACGATTTTAGGCGCGTTATGGGCAGCAGAAGCTTGGGGTGGGTATTGGTCTTGGGATCCTAAAGAAACCTGGGCGCTGATAGTTTGGCTTAATTACGCTGCTTGGCTGCATATGCGCCTAACCAAAGGTTGGCGCGGCAAACCAATGGCGGCTTGGGCCATAGTGGGTTTGTTTGTCACCTTATTTGCCTTTTTAGGGGTCAATATGTTTTTATCGGGCTTACATTCATATGGTGAGTTATAAATTGATTTTTGTGGGAGAAACGCATGCGTAAATTATTAGTGTTATTGGCTGTTTGTTTAACGGTATCTGTCGGTACGGCTTATTCAGAAGCCGTCGATTATGATGAAGGTATTGATTATCGGCTCATTAAACCAGTGCAGCCTACCGATGATCCTGATCGTTTAGAGGTGGTGGAAGTGTTTTGGTATGGCTGTCCTCACTGCCATCACTTTGAGCCGAGTTTAGGGCCGTGGGCCAAAAATGCCCCCGCAGACGTTAATTTTTATCGTTTACCGGCGGTGTTTAACGCGACTTGGGAAGTGCATGCGCGGGCGTATTTTGCCGCGGATATTTTAGATGTATTAGAGGTCTCGCACGATGATTTGTTTCATGCCATGCACGTTGAGCATAAAACGTTTAATACTGTAGAAAAACTAGCCAAATTTTACGCAAAGTACGGTATCGATGAGGCGTTGTTCGAAAAAACCTATAACTCATTTGTCGTTAACACCAAAATCGCACGGTCTAAAGAGATGGTTAAACGATATGGCATTACAGGCGTGCCAGCAGTTGTGGTTGAAGGAAAATATTTGGTGACCGGTTCCATGGCTAAAAGCTATGGCAATATGATAAAAATAATCGATTACCTGCTCGAAAAAGAAAGAAAAAATAAGCCGTAAAAAGTAACAAAAGGCTTAGCGACAAGCTTCTTCGATAGCGAGGTTTAAACTCTGCCGCTGTTGCGCCTTGTCTTCTTCGGTCAGGCGCGCGTAGTTCCCCTCCGAATCCTTGTACAGGCGATTGCCACCAAGGTCTAATGCTGCAAGCGCCCGCTTGGCTTGACTGCACTCTTCTGCGATACGTTGCTTTTCTCGCACTAGTGCGGCTGCTTTGTTGTTGGCGGTTGCGCGCTCAGCATTTGACTTGGCAATTTCGTTAGCGCTGTCTTGCAGGTTTTTTAAGCGATCCACGGGAACGGATGGGCCGCGTTTGGTATTTATTTTTTCGAGTTGAAGGTTTTTATCGCGTGGTGGCGTCTGACTGTAGGAAGTGATGCCTTGTTCATCGGTCCACTTGTAAATGGCAGCTAAGGTGTTGCCACTGAGAAAAAATACAAAGCAAAAAATCAAGCAACGAAACATGGTAACTCCCTGTTGGCTTATGCGTTTTAGACGCTAATGTTGATAGTATATAGTAGCTATTGATTTATGAAAGCCCTTGACCCAAGCCGATAAAATTAGTATTTTGTCCAGTTCGATTGTGCGGTGCAATCAAAATAGTTTTGTTGTTAAATGGTTTTTTTAAATTTCGGAGTGTAATGGTGGAGTTAAGTGGCGGTGAAATCGTCATCCAATCCTTGAAAGATGAAGGGGTTGAATACGTATTTGGGTACCCTGGTGGGTGCGTCCTGCATATATATGATGCTATTTTTAAGCAGGAAGATGTCAAGCACGTGCTCGTCCGTCATGAACAAGGCGCGACCCACGCGGCAGATGGTTACGCTCGCTCGTCGGGTAAGCCCGGGGTTGTCTTGGTGACCTCAGGCCCAGGCGCAACTAACGCAGTAACGGGCATTGCAACGGCATACATGGATTCGATTCCAATGGTGGTTATTACCGGTCAAGTTCCTCGGCCTGTGATTGGTACTGATGCCTTTCAAGAAGTGGATACAGTGGGTATTACTCGCCCTTGCGTCAAGCATAACTTTTTAGTAAAGGACGTGACTGACATCGCCGAGACGATGAAAAAAGCGTTTTACTTAGCGACCTCCGGTCGCCCTGGCCCTGTGGTTGTTGATATCCCCAAAGACATTACTGACCCAAACATTAAGGTGCCGTATCAGTACCCATCTAAAGTCACGATGCGTTCGTACTCACCGGTGGTTAGTGGCGATATAGGCCAAACAATAAAAGCGATCAAACTGATTAAAGAAGCCAGACGACCGGTGATCTACAGTGGTGGTGGCGTGATACTGGGTGAGGCAAGTAATGAATTGCGCGAGCTATGCCGCACGTTAAACTTCCCGGTTACTCAAACCTTGATGGGCTTGGGGGCGTTTCCTGGTACTGACCCACAGTCGATCGGCATGCTCGGGATGCACGGTACTTACGAAGCCAATATGGCGATGCACGAAAGTGACTTAATTATTGCGATTGGCGCGCGCTTTGATGACCGGGTAACGGGGAAAATCGCTGAGTTTTGCCCACACGCAAAAATTATTCACATTGATGTGGACCCTGCGTCGATCTCTAAAACGATCACCGTTGATGTGCCTATTGTTGGCCAAGTTAAGCCGATTTTATTGGATATGTTGGCGCAGTTAAAAAGCCTGGGCGAAACCTTTGATCGCGCACGAATCGCAGATTGGTGGAAGCAGATTGAAGACTGGCGTGCGGTTGATTGTATGGCGTACGATAAAAACAGCGGCACAATTAAGCCTCAGTATGTGATTGAGCAGCTCTATCAGGTGACTAAAGGCGAGGCGTTTGTCACCTCGGATGTAGGGCAGCACCAAATGTTTGCCGCGCAATTTTATCCATTCGATAAACCGCGCCGCTGGATTAATTCAGGTGGCCTCGGCACCATGGGGTTTGGACTGCCTGCGGCCATGGGCGTTAAATTTGCCCACCCAGAGGCTGACGTCGCGTGCGTAACGGGTGAGGGCAGCATTCAAATGTGTCTTCAAGAGTTGTCGACCATGTTGCAATACGACACACCAGTTAAAATTATTAACCTAAATAACGGTTACCTTGGGATGGTGCGTCAATGGCAGGAGTTTACCTATAAAAGCCGTTACTCTCATTCTTATATGGAAGCCTTGCCCGACTTTAAAAAATTAGCTGAGGCCTATGGCCATGTTGGTATGCAAATCAGTAAAAAAGAAGATGTTGAGCCAGCGTTAAGAGAAGCCTTTGCGATGAAAGATCGCACGGTGTTTTTAGACTTTTTAACCGATAGAGAAGAAAACGTGTACCCAATGATTGAAGCAGGTAAAGCGCATAACGATATGGTGATGGCGCCTAATTCAAAATACAAAAGGATCTTAGCATGAGTCGCCAGCACATCATTTCCGTGTTATTGGAAAACGAGTCGGGCGCACTGTCACGCGTGGCGGGGCTTTTTTCGGCTAGGGCGTATAATATTGAATCGTTAACCGTGGCGCCTACATTAGATGAATCGTTATCTCGGTTAACCTTAGTGACGATCGGTAGCGAAGAGACGATCGAGCAAATTAAAAAGCAACTGAATAAGTTGGTCGATGTCGTCAAACTGATCGATTTGTCAGAGTCTTTTTCACTGGAACGCGAGCTGGCCTTAGTGAAGGTGAAAAAAAGTGCTGCCATAGTGCAACGAATTGAGGCCTTAGATAGCGACACACTGGCGCGTATTGCCGATGAGACCGACGGTTATTTAATTGTAGAGCTGTCGGGTGAGAATGCTTGGTTAGATGACTTTTTGCAAGACATGCAGGACGACGTTATAGAAGTGGTCCGTACCGGTGTTATTGGCCTTTCACGCGGTGAAAGGGCGTTAACACTATAATATTCACCGATGCTTGGCAGAGCCGAGCGATCAAATTTTAATAAAACTTAAGGAAAAAAATGAACATTTACTACGATAAAGACGCTGATCTTTCAATTATTCAAGGGATGACGGTAGCCGTTATCGGTTATGGCTCACAAGGCCATGCACACGCTAACAACCTAAAAGATTCAGGTGTTAATGTGGTCGTTGGTTTAAGAGCGAGCTCGTCGTCTGTGGCTAAAGCAGAAGCGGCCGGTTTAACGGTTAAAGAGGTTCCAGAGGCTGTAGCCAGTGCTGACCTAGTAATGATTTTGACCCCCGATGAGTTTCAAGCCCAGTTGTATGCCGCTGAAATTGAGCCCAATTTAAAACAAGGTTCAACCCTAGCGTTTGCGCATGGTTTTTCGATTCATTACAACCAAGTTGTTCCTCGCGCCGATTTAGATGTCGTTATGATTGCACCTAAAGCACCGGGCCATACCGTACGTAACGAGTTTAAAAATGGCGGTGGTATACCTGACTTAATCGCTATTTTCCAGGATGCTTCTGGCAATGCTAAAAACGTTGCGCTTTCATATGCGTCAGCGATTGGTGGTGGTCGTACTGGAATTATTGAAACAACCTTTAAAGACGAAACAGAAACTGATCTTTTTGGTGAACAAGCGGTTTTATGTGGTGGTGCTGTTGAACTTGTAAAAATGGGTTTTGAAACATTGGTTGAAGGCGGTTATGCGCCAGAAATGGCCTACTTTGAGTGTCTGCACGAACTGAAATTGATTGTTGATTTGATGTATGAAGGCGGTATCGCAAACATGAACTACTCCATCTCAAATAATGCAGAGTATGGTGAGTATGTAACGGGTAAAAAAGTAATCAATGAGCAATCACGCGAAGCAATGCGTGAAACCTTGAAAAACATTCAAAATGGCGAATACGCAAAACAGTTTATTTTGGAAGGGGCGAGTAACTACCCCTCCATGACCGCAAACCGCAGAAATAATGCAGCTCACCAAATTGAGCAAGTCGGTGGAAAATTGCGTGAAATGATGCCTTGGATTACAGCCAACGCCTTAGTAGACAAAACGAAAAACTAATTGTTAATCGTCATTTGTGATAAACGGCCGTTTTAACGGCCGTTTTTTTTGCTCTTAGCTCAGTTTGCTGAGTTATACTTAAATTTTATTTACTGGAAGCCCTGTGTATGGATCAACCCACTAAACCGCGTTCGCGCGGCATCTATTTACTGCCTAACTTATTTACTACCAGTGCACTTTTTGCTGGTTTTTATGCGGCTACGGGTGCGATAAATGGCCACTTTGAAGCCGCTGCGGTCGCAATATTTATAGCAATGGTGCTAGACGGCTTAGACGGTAGGGTGGCACGAATGACCAATACGCAAAGCGAGTTTGGCGCCCAGTACGACAGTTTGGCAGACTTGGTGTCGTTTGGCTTGGCACCAGGTTTGGTCGCTTATGCCTGGGGGCTGGCATCGCTGGGTAAGTTGGGCTGGATTGCAGCATTTGTGTACGCCACCTGTGGCGCGCTTCGTTTAGCCCGCTTTAATGTACAGCATGGCAGCGCCGATAAGCGGTATTTTCAAGGTTTACCTAGTCCAGCCGCAGCGGCATTGATGGCGGGGTTTATTTGGGTGATGGTTGATAACGAAATCGCCGGTGATAGTGCCGCTTATGGCATGTTATTGGTGACACTGGTGTCTGGTCTACTAATGGTCAGTAATATTCGTTATCACAGTTTTAAAGAGCTTAACTTTAGCGGTAAGGTGCCTTTTGTTGTCGCCGTTATTGTGATGCTGGTGCTAGCGATTATTTATGTTGCACCACCGCTGATTTTATTTAGCCTGTTTCTAATTTATGCCGTGTCTGGTTTGGTATTAACGGCCAATTTGTTACGCCGCTCAAGACGAGAGAAAAATACCCCACCGAGCGATGCCGAGTAACAACCTTTTGCGACAACAGTACTTGCAGACCATGGGTGTTCAAATCTGGCAAGAAAGGGCGACCGATATTGACGTGCAGCAAGCGCCACTTGTGCTCGAGTCGATGGATCTTGATCAGCTCAATTCAATGGTTGCAGACTGCCGTCGCTGCGAAGCGTATGTAAACGGCAGTACGCGGTCGTTTTCAATGGGAAGACCCAAAGCCCGTCCATGGGTATTAATTACTGACAAGCCGGTTCAACACTCGACGGCGAGTACGCAGTTATTGGCGGATATCTTATCCGCGGTTGAGCAAAAGTTAGAGTCCAGTTATTTAACCAGCAGTATTAAATGTGTCGATATTTCGCGCTCAGCGACGCTTAATGAATGCATGGCTTGTCAGCCGTATTTACTGCGTCAGATCGAGTTGCTTCAGCCCAGTATGATTCTAGTGTTGGGGGAGTTAGCGGCGCAGAGCTTGTTGTCCACGGATAAGCGGCTTAAGCAACTTAGGGGAAAAGACCAAAGCCATGTGTTGCACGTGCTTGATACGGCTATTCCAGTCGTCGTGACGCACCACCCTGATGATACGCTCAAAGACCCTCAGCTAAAAAGATTAGTTTGGGAGGATGTCCAATTAGCTAAAGCAGGTGCCTTGTAAATGCGCCTATTTGACAAAGTAAAGACGGCCTTTTCGTCAAAGCAATCGGGTTTACAGCTAAAACCTTTAAAAAATACAGATTTACCAGAGGTATTAATTATTGAGGGGCGGGTATACGATTTCCCCTGGAGTGAGCAGATATTTAAGGACTGCTTAGCGATGAACTATTCCAGTTGGGGCTTAATGCATGAAGGTGAGTTGATCGGTTACGCGATTTTATCCATAGCCGTCGGCGAGGCGCACGTATTAAATATTTGTATTAACCCGAATAAGCAAGGCCTAGGGTTCGGTGGTCATTTTTTGCAACAATTATTTAAGGTGGCAAAAGGCAAGAAGGCAGAGCGTATGTTTTTGGAAGTGCGACCTTCAAATACGCGAGCGGTGGGGTTGTATGAAAAACTTGGTTTTGCTCAAATTGGGCAGCGTAAAAACTATTACCCTGCCGGTGACGGTAGAGAAGACGCGCTGGTTTATTCTATCGATTTAAACCCAACCGTAATTTAATCGAATTTGTCAGCGTGATGGGCGACTACTTTAGGGCGCTGGCGTATAATAATCACCTTACTTCATATAAATAACATCATGCCCAGTGAATTCAAAAAGCGGAGGACCTTCGCTATTATCTCTCACCCCGATGCGGGTAAAACCACGCTAACAGAAAAACTGTTGTTATTCGGTGGTGCGATTCAAATGGCCGGCTCGGTAAAGGGGCGTAAAGCCTCACGTCACGCCACCTCCGATTGGATGGAAATGGAAAAAGAACGGGGCATCTCGGTGACTACCTCGGTGATGCAATTTGAGCACAACAGTAAATTATTGAATTTGCTGGATACACCAGGCCATGAGGATTTTTCTGAAGACACCTATCGAACCCTTACTGCTGTTGACTCCGCTCTGATGGTGATCGATTGTGCCAAAGGGGTTGAAGATCGAACGATTAAATTGATGGAAGTGTGTCGTTTGCGTGACACCCCGATTATTACCTTTATTAACAAGCTCGATCGTGAAGGACGTGATCCTTTAGAGTTAATTGATGAGGTCGAGTCCGTGCTTAAAATTGAGTGTGCACCGATGACATGGCCGATTGGTATGGGTAAGGGGTTCAAAGGGGTCTACCACCTGTATAAAGACGAGGTTCACGTGTTTAGCCCGACACACGGCGGTAAGATTGCCACAGGTGAAGTCTTTAAAGGCTTAGATGATCCTAAATTAAAAGACTTATTGGGCGGTCAGGCAGACAGCTTTTTTGAAGAGCTGGAGTTGGTCAGAGAAGCGAGCACACCGTTCGATATTGAGGCATATTTGGCGGGCAAGCAAACCCCGGTATTTTTTGGTTCGGCGGTCAATAATTTTGGTGTTAGCGAGTTATTAGACGCATTTGCCGAATACGCGCCGCAACCACAAGCCCGCGAGGCAGTGGAGCGATCGGTGGCGCCCGAAGAAGCGAATTTTTCCGGTTTTGTTTTTAAAGTACAAGCAAACATGGATCCGGCGCATCGGGATCGGATAGCGTTTATGCGTATTTGTTCCGGTGAGTATTCTCAGGGTATGAAAATGAATCACGTGCGTTTGGGTAAAAACATTCAAGTGGGTAACGCGATTACGTTTCAAGCAGACAGCCGTAAAAGCGTTACTCAGGCCTTCGCCGGCGATATTATAGGCTTACATAACCACGGCACCATACAAGTAGGCGACACCTTTACCCAAGGAGAAAAACTAAAGTTCGGCGGCATACCTTACTTTGCCCCCGAGCTATTTCGACGCGCAGTGTTAAAAGACCCGTTACGCATGAAAGCCTTACAAAAAGGTTTGCAACAGCTTACCGAAGAAGGCGCAACGCAGTTATTTAAGCCGATGAAAAACAATAACTTAATTTTGGGTGCAGTCGGCGTATTGCAATTTGAGGTGACCGCGCATCGACTTAAAAACGAGTATAACGTTGAATGCGTGTACGACAATGCACCTATCGCGACGGCGAGGTGGGTGAGTGCCAGCAACCCACAAAAACTGGAAGAGTTTAAAAAGAAAGCGCATGATAACCTAGCTGAAGACGGCAGTGGCTATTTGGTCTATTTAGCCCCCAGCCGCGTTAATTTATCGTTAACCCAAGAGCGTTGGCCAGATATTAAATTTAGCGCCACGCGTGAACTGTAGGAGCACATAATGACGGATAAACACTTTACTATAGATGCGCTTGAACTCGGTCCGATGGAAAATTTTGTCTATTTAATTCAGGATCATGACAGTAAAAGAGCGGCCATTGTTGACCCTGCTTGGGACGTAGCCAAAGCCATTGAGCTGGTTAATCAACGCGGCTATACGATTACCGATATTTTACTTACTCATAGCCACCATGATCATATTAACGGCATTGCTGATGTATTAAATGTATTCGATGCTGAGCTTCACCTGCTAAAACAAGAGGCCGACTTTTGGGGTGAACATGAGGGCACGCCGAGTTTGCATTACGGCGGTGATGAGCTGTTGTTAGGCAAAACAGCGATTAAAATGTTACATACGCCAGGGCATACACCGGGGTCGGCGTGCTATCACGTCGACGACCAGTTGCTTACCGGCGATACGATGTTCGTATACGGTTGCGGGCGCTGTGACTTTAGCGGCGGCGACCCTGAAGTGATGTTTAATACGCTGAATAAAATACGTACAGAGCTACCCTCATCGACGACCATTTTGCCAGGGCACAACTACGCAGTTAAAAAAACCTCCACACTGGCCGAACAAATAAAAGGTAACCCGTTTTTGCACCATCATAATGTGCAAGACTTTGTGCAATACCGGATGAATACGCCAAAACGCAAAAGTCCTTACGAGGCAGAAACAGAGGCCGGTTGCGGGCATGACCACTGAGCAATAGACGTGGCCTACGAGTTTAAAGAGGATGACGTTATTTGTAGTTGTACGCAGTTGACTAAACAGCAGTTTCTTGCAGCAATTAAAGACCAACAAATAACATCACTTGATCAAGCGCGTGAAAAGACTGGGGTCAATGTCGCCTGTGGGCTGTGTATTTATATCGTTGAAAAATTATTGGCAGATAGTCTTTCGCTGCAATAAAAAAACGTGCTCAAACATCGCGCTGACGCCTTTGTTTTTAAATCGCGGTGAGGCATCAATAATGTCCTTAGAGTCTAAGCGTTCGATACGGTGCTGTTTGGATAATAATCGTTCCACCGCATCTACAGGTACAGAAAAGGGTGGGCCATTCATCTCATTTTGCGGGTACTCGATGGTGATGAGTAGGCGGCGTTTTTCTTCAGTCAACAAGTCATCTAGTTTTTCGATATAAGCTAGGCGCATCTCTGGCGGAAAAGCAATTAACGAGGCGCGGTCATACACTAAACTGCAGTTAATCACGTCGGCTTGTGTGAGCTGAAAAAAATCGCCACACAATACGGTGATGTTCGCATAGCGGTATTCAATAAAAGACTCACCTTGGGTAATAATGGGTTTGAGGTTGTTGTCACTAAAAAAATCGTCCACGGCTGTTTGGCTAAGCTCAACACCGATGACCTGTTTAACACGCTCAGCTAGCCAAATCAGGTCTTTGCTTTTTCCGCATAAGGGTACAAAAACCGTGTCATCTACGGTGGCTTGCAGGGCACTCCAATACTGAATTAACAGCGGATTGACCTCATGTAGATGAAAGCCTATTTCACTTTTTTTCCAACGTTCATGCCAAAATTTATGTTCCATAAGACGGTTTTTGATAAATGGATGTTTTGTTTCTACCTGACTGCTTAGCTAGGTAGAGTGCTTTATCGGCTTTATTATACAGATCGTCAAATGTTTCATTGATGGGCGTTTCAAGTGAGGCGACGCCAATCGAAATGGTGAGCTGTTTTTTTATTGGGTTTTTAGTGTGCTCAATAGCCAGTGCGTTGATAGCATCATGTACTGATTGTGTTATTTGATTGAGGTTTGCAGTATCGTCGCCTAATAGAATAGCCGCGAATTCTTCACCACCGATCCTAAAGATAAGGTCAGTAGACCGCCGTAATGTTTGTAGTAAGGTGTTGGCGATGTCTGATAATGCCTTATCGCCAGCAGGGTGGCCATACAGATCGTTGTAGGGTTTAAAGAAGTCGACATCAAGCATTAGTAGGTGGATGCTAGATTTAAGCCGTTTGGCTTCATTTGTTTTGAGAACGCCGATCTCGTCAAAGTGACGTCTATTGAACAACTGCGTCAAGCCGTCTTTTATGCTTAGGTCTAGTAACTGTTTTTTACTGTCTTCTAAACTGTTGATGAGTTGATTAGTGTTCCGTTCTGCCAGGTACACTTGCCGTTTTTGTCTTTCGAGCATGTAACCCGCAATAGATGCGATGACAAAAAAACCAAACAAATTAAATAGGCCAAAACTAAAGTCTATGATTGGTTGATGGGTGAGTAGGATTGCCATTACTGAAGCACAGAAATATAACAGAGTAAGCAATAAGGCGTGAGCCCAGTTGATGCCAAATAAGATAAAAAAAGCGGCGACGGGTAAACCTGTAGAATAAAAGATCATGTTGCTTAATGAAGGCATGCGGTACACAGCAACTAGAATTCCTGTGCTAATGACAATAGTCGATAAGGCGTTATAGCTTAGGCTGTGTGAAGCGTAGAGGCGATGATAGGTGAAAGTATAAAATAAGACGCAATGTAAAACGATGATGATATAAACAGTGGAATACGTTGTTTGGTAATTGATAGTTTGTATCGGAAGAAGAACAAAGTAATAAACGCTATACAAGAAGATTGCCACAAACATGGTTAACCTAACTAAACGGCTGTTAAGGTTCAGCTGTTTTGCTTGAAAGTCTTTCTCCGTGGCTTGGTCAGCGAAAGTAAGCTTTAATTTTGATTTGAATTTTACAGCGTCGTTTGCTTCGGTCATGGCTTAGCCGTTAATGTAAAAACAGGTGCTGCTCTACACTATAGACCATGATGGAGAGCACGTTATATCAATTCATCAAATAATCAATAATGTCCGCTAATGGAATGTCTTTGCTGTCTGTATCTGTTCGACTTTTATATTCCACCGTGCCCTTGTCTAGGCCTTTATCACCTAAGACGATACGGTGTGGAATACCAATTAACTCCATATCCGAAAACATAAAGCCAGGGCGTACCTTGCGATCGTCGAATAAAACATCAAAACCGGCAGCTTGCAGTTCGTTATACAGTTTTTCGGCCGCAGCTTTTAAGCGTTCAGATTTGTGCATGTTCATCGGTAAAAGGGCAATTTGAAAGGGCGCTAAAGCCTCCGGCCAGATAATGCCTTTATCATCGTGGTGTTGTTCAATGGCCGCTGCGATCACACGCGACACGCCAATACCGTAACAACCCATGGTCAGGGTTTGGTTTTTTCCATTTTCGTCTAATACCGTAGCATTCATCGCTGCGCTGTATTTGGTGCCTAGCTGAAAAATATGCCCCACTTCTATGCCACGCGCGATCGTTAATGTGCCCATGCCATCCGGGCTTGGGTCACCTTCAACGACTTGGCGAATATCTTCAATTTGAATGGCTTCGGCTAAATCACGGCCCCAATTGACGCCGCTAAAGTGGTGGTCATTTTCATTCGCGCCGCAAACAAAATTAGCGAGCTGTGCAGCGCTGCGATCTGCAATTAATGGAACCGTAAGCCCGATAGGGCCTAGATAGCCAGCGTCGCAACCAGCGGTCTGTCTAATTTGTTCTTCGCTGGCCATGGTTAACGGACTTAAAACACCGTCCAGCTTTTCAGCTTTAATTTCATTAAGCGTGTGGTCGCCACGAAGCAATAGCGCGACAACGTTGTCGTTATCGCCTTTAACCAACAGGGTTTTCATGCATTGCGAGGCGTCGATCGTTAAAAAGCTACTGACTTCTTCTATGCTACGTTTTTGGCTGGTTAGGATTTTCTCTATAGCTTGAGTGGGGGCGGCTCGTTCAGCACTCGGCGCTATGGCTTCGGCCTTTTCTACGTTGGCTGCGTACTGGCTGTCGGTTGAAAAAGCGATGGCATCTTCGCCGGAGTCAGCCAGCACATGAAATTCGTGCGATGCATTGCCACCAATTGAGCCAGTGTCTGCCAGCACGGGCCTAAAATTAAGGCCGAGTGTGCTAAAAATGTTGTGATACGCCTGAAACATGCGCTCATACGTTTGTTGTAAGGATTCGTCGCTAAGGTGAAATGAGTAGGCGTCTTTCATTAAAAATTCGCGCGCTCGCATAACACCGAAACGTGGGCGAATTTCATCACGAAATTTTGTTTGTATTTGGTAGTAATTGATCGGTAATTGTTTGTAACTTTTTATTTCATTGCGCGCCAATTCTGTGACAATTTCTTCATGCGTTGGGCCTAAACAAAATTCGCGTCCATGGCGATCATGGAGTCGAGCTAACTCGGGGCCATATTGTTCCCATCGACCTGACTCCTGCCAAAGCTCGGCGGGTTGTACTACTGGCATAGACACTTCAAGTGCACCGGCTTTGTTCATTTCATCGCGCACAACTGCTTGCACCTTGTGTAGCACCCGAACGCCTAAGGGTAACCAGCTATATAGCCCAGCCGCCAATTTGCGGATTAGGCCGGCTCTAATCATCAATTGGTGGCTGATGATTTCAGCGTCTGACGGGGTTTCTTTAACGGTATTTAGGGGGAATTGGCTGGTGCGCATAATGGTTTGGGGTAAATAATTGGGTTAAATTAATCCCACATTCTACGATGAAAACATCGGCTAACCTAGTAGATTGCTCGAATTGCAACGGTTTTTAAGCGGCTAATTCTTTCCAGCGTTTTAGTTTCCTATCTAAGGTGCGTCTAGAAATGCCCAAGGTCAACGCGGCTTTAGATTTATTGCCATTGTTTTCGTGGATGGTATGGAGAATAAACGTTTTCTCGTGCGCCTCTAAGCTTTTATCAGCTGTCTTTTGCGCTGACTCTTGATGCGCTAGTTTTTGCTCTAAAGGGATGTTCAGCAGAAGCGAACGCTCGATATGGTTTCTTAATTCTCGAATATTACCGGGCCAGTGGTAGGTTTTGAGCGCTTTAAGCGCTTGGGGCGTTAAGGTGGTCGCTGGCAAGCTGTGTTCTTCACACAATTGAGCGATAAAGCTTTTGCTGAGCCCCTCAATGTCGTCTAAGCGATCACGTAAGGGTGGGGCGGTAAAAGGTAACACGCTCAAGCGGTAAAACAAGTCGGCTCTGAATGCGCCCTCTTTAACCAGTTGTTTTAAATGGCGGTTGGTGGCAGCGATGATGCGCACGCTGCTTGTGAGTTCGATGTCGGCCCCGACGGGGCGAAAGGTTTTTTCTTCAAGCAAGTGCAGTAACTTGGCTTGAAAGTCGTAAGCCAACTCGCCAATTTCATCTAAAAACAGGGTGCCGTTGTTGGCGCTCGCGACCAGGCCCGCTCTGGCTTGTTTGGCGCCGGTAAAAGCCCCTTTTGTATGACCGAAAAGTTCGGTTTCTAATAAGTTTTGACTAAAGGTTGCGCAATTGATGGATATAAATCGGCCCTTACGCCCACTGTTATCGTGAATACGCCTTGCGAGCAAGCTTTTACCGGTTCCTGTTTCACCTTCTAGTAAGATGGGTGAGCTTTTTGTTGCCACGCTATCCAGTGCATTTAACAAGCGGATTACGTCAGGGTTATCACCCGCATAGGGGTTACGGTCACGAATGGCTTTACGCTCGGAGGCAGATTTATGGTGATTCATTTGGCTTATGTAGGACGTCATTTTGTCCCATTATTTTGAGACAAAATGTCCCATAAGTCCAATGTCAATTAGCCTCAATGACTATTGAGCCGCAAAAAAAACAAGCAAATCAATGCGCCATCGGCAGCTCACCTAACTGGCACTAGTTTTGCTCTAGTCAGTAAGATCGGCTCAAGTGAGAGCCAGTGAATTATAAATAAAAAATGGGAATACAAATGAAATGTAAAAAATTAGCCTTGGCTTTGGCTGTCTGTAGTAGTTTTTCTTTACCCGCTTTTGCTGGTTCGGAGCTAACCACCTTATTAATGTTGTTACATGAAAATGGCACTATTTCTAAAGAACAGTATCAACGTGTCTTAGCGGAAGCACAAGCAACAGAACAGAAAACTACGCAGGAAAAACAGGTGCTGCAAAGTCAGCTCGATAAAGCGAGTAAGGTTGAGGTTAATTTAGAGAAGGGCGGTATTGCAGCGGCAACACGTGACGGCGACTTTACTGCAAAAGTCGGTGGTCGTATGCAGTTAGATGCCGCTTGGTCTGGTGAAGACAGTTCGAATAGTGGTAGTACATTGGGTGATGGCACCAAATTACGTCGCGCGAGGTTTTACCTAAAAGGCACGGTGTATAAAGACTGGTTTTATAAATTTGAATACGACTTTGCCGGCTCGGGTGACACCAAAAAAGGCATTACCGACATTTGGCTAGGTTATAACGGTTTTGATATGGAAGGCTTGAGCGTAAAAGTGGGTCACTTTAGAGATCCTTTTATGCTGCAAGACGCAGTAAGTGATAACGACACACAATTTACAGAAAGAGCGTCTATCGATGCCTTTACCGCCGGTCGTCATATCGGTGTGATGGGGAGTGTGGATCGTAAGCATTGGACAGCCGCTGTCGGGGTGTTTGGCGACAGCGCCAGTAAAGCGGGCGGTTCAGACGATGAAGGCTGGGGCACCGCGGGTCGTGTTACTTGGATGCCGGTAAATGAAACCGGTTCACTAATTCATTTGGGCTTGGCGGCTGATTACCGGAGTACGCGCGGCGGTGATGTACAGTTTAAGCAACAACCAGAAACGCATGTGTCTGAGGTAAACTTTGTGGATACAGGTGCGCTGACAGATGTGGATAGTTATTTGACCCTAGGGGCCGAACTTGCAGTAGTTCAAGGTGCCTTTTCTGCGCAAACAGAATACGTACGGACAACACTGGATCGCGATTTAGCCAGCAACCCGACATTTGATGGCTGGTACGCGCAAGCGGGTTGGTTTTTAACCGGCGAATCGCGCCCGTATACCCATAAAGGTGCTAAATTCAAAGGTGTTACGCCAAACAATGTTGTTGGCAAAGGCGGCATTGGTGCATGGGAACTTGCACTGCGTTATAGCACCATCGATCTAAGCGATAGCGGCATTATTGGTGGTGAAATGGATAACGTAACCCTAGGCTTAAACTGGTTCCCAGCACCGGGATTACGCGTGTCAGCAAACTATATAAAAATGTTAGAGATGAACGGTGGCGTTTACGATAACGAAGAGGCAGACATTATGCAGCTTCGGGCCCAATGGGGGTTTTAATTAAGTTTAAATGTGCAAAGGCGTCATTAACGGCGCCCTTTCTAAGGTAAAAAGAATAAATGAACAAAATAACTAACTATATATCGGGTGCTGTTTTTATAGCGGCTATGTTGCTGTCGTCAGGCGGCTGGGCGGAAGGTTCGTTAAGAATGTCGACCACGACAAGTACCGAAAACTCAGGTTTATTAGCGGTATTAAACCCAGTGTTCGAAGCAAAGTATCAGGTTAAATTAGATGTTATCTCAGTCGGAACGGGTAAGGCGTTAAAGATTGGTAGCCAAGGTGATGTGGATGTAGTGTTTGTTCACGCACCTGCTGCCGAGTTAGCCTATGTCGCGTCGGGGGATTTTATTGACCGCGCTGCGGTCATGCATAATGACTTTGTTATTGTCGGACCGGTGAGTGACCCTGCGTCAATTGGGTCGGCTATAACGGCGGCTCAGGCCTTGCAAAAAATAGCGCATGCAGAAGCAGGTTTTGTTTCTAGAGGCGATGACTCGGGCACACATAAAAAAGAAAAGCTGCTTTGGGAAGCGGCGAAAATTAGCCCTTCTGGCTCGTGGTATGCCGAGGCAGGCCAAGGCATGGGCACGGTGTTGAGCATTGCCAATGAAAAGCAGGCGTACGCACTAAGTGACCGTGGTACGCAAATTGCGATGGCAGATAAATTATCACTCAAGGTGCTGTTTGAGGGCGATAAGGCCTTGTTTAATCCGTATCACGTGATGGCGGTTAACCCGTCTAACCATGCAGGCGTTAATTATGATTTAGCGACTAAATACATTCATTTTGTTACTAGCGCCGAAGGGCAGGCGATTATTGCGGGTTTCAAAAAAGCTGGGCAGCAATTATTTTATCCTGACGCACGCTAAGTTAGCGATCAAAAAGCTTGCTAGAGAGTAAGTAGGCTTTTTATGGGTGGTCTTATTTGGCGCGCGACCAAATGGCAGCCAATAAGGAGCCACTTAGGTTGTGCCATAAGGAAAACAGGGCGCCGGGTAAGGCCGCGGCAGGTGCAAAATACTTAACCGCCAAGGCAACGGCTAAGCCTGAATTTTGCATGCCGACTTCGATGGCTAGGGTTTTGCAGGTGCGCTTATCCATCCCAATAATACGTGGAATCCAATAGCCAACGACTAGCCCCAAGGCGTTATGCAAGGCTACCGCTACCACAAGCAGTATGCCAATCGAGCCGAGTTGTGCTTGGTTGAGTGCAACGATAATAGCAATAATTAAAACGATTGAAAAAACCGAAACCAAGGGGAAGACTTGTTTTATTCGCCCGAGGTAAGCACTAAAAAAATGATTAATGATAAGCCCGGCTGTGACCGGCAAAATAATGATTTTAACGATATCAAGCAGCATCTTCATCGCTGGTACGTCAATTTGTTTACCGAGGTATAACAGGCTTAGTAGTGGCGTTGCTACTACCGCCAGCAGGGTGGAAAAGGTGGTGATGGTGATCGACAGGGCGACATTGGCTTTAGCCAGATAGCAGATCACATTTGATGCCGTGCCGCCGGGGCTAGCGCCAACGAGAACCATGCCGGTTGCTAGCATCAAGGGCAACTGCAAATAAGACGAGAGAGCCCAAGCAAAAAAAGGCATGCATAAAAATTGTATTAAAAGGCCGAGAAAAATAGGTTTTGGCGACTTTAAAATGGCAAGGAAATCGTCGGTTTTTAAGCTAATCCCCATGCCAAACATCACCAGCCCAAGTAAAAAAAATAAGCTGGGTTTAAGCGGTGTAAATAGGCCGGGAAAAGCATAGGCTAAGGCCGATAGTAAAATTGCCCACAGAGGGAAAAGTTTGGTGGCTGAGTTTATCATCTAGCGTTTTGTTAACCTGTTTGAGTAACAGCTGCTTTGCTTAAAAAATCTTTTAAATAGTGGCCCGTATAGGAATCAGCGTAGCTGGATACGGTTTCTGGGTCGCCTTGGGCGATTACTTGGCCGCCCCCATCGCCGCCCTCAGGCCCAATATCAATAACCCAATCGGCGGTTTTAATGACATCGAGGTTGTGCTCGATGATGACCAAGGTGTTACCGTGATCCCGTAGTTTATGCAGTACACTCAATAATTGTTTAATGTCTGCAAAGTGCAAACCGGTGGTTGGTTCGTCAAGAATATAGAGCGTTTTGCCGGTATCGCGTTTAGACAATTCACGCGACAACTTGACGCGTTGTGCCTCACCGCCTGATAAGGTGACGGCGTTTTGCCCGAGAGTAATATAGCCTAAACCAACTTCCATCAAGGTTTGTAATTTTCTGGAAATAACAGGAACCGCGGAAAAGAATACAGCGGCATCTTCAACGGTCATCGACAGAATTTGGTGAATGGTTTTACCTTTATAACGAACCTCTAATGTCTCACGATTGTAACGCTGGCCTTTGCAGCTTTCACAATGCACGTAAACGTCGGCGAGAAAGTGCATTTCTACTTTAATAACGCCATCACCCTTACAGGTTTCACAACGACCGCCTTTGACATTAAAGCTAAACCGCCCTGGGGTATAACCACGAGAACGGGCCTCAGGTGTAGCGGCAAATAATTCTCTGATCGGGGTAAATAATCCGGTGTAAGTTGCGGGGTTTGAACGCGGCGTTCTACCGATAGGGCTTTGGTCAATATCGACGACTTTATCAAGGTGCTCTAGGCCATCTACGCCATCGTTTGCTGCAATAGGCCGCGAGGAGTTATTCAATGTTTTGGCGACAGCCGGGTATAAGGTTTCGTTAATCAGTGTAGATTTCCCAGACCCCGATACACCCGTGACACAGGTTAGCAAGCCAATGGGAATGTCGACGGTGACGTTTTTTAGGTTGTTTCCACTGGCGTTATTAATGCGTAGTAGCTTTGCCGGATCGACAGTGTGGCGCACACTGGGTACGGCGATACATTGCTTACCCGACAGGTATTGACCGGTGGTTGATGCGGGGTTGTTGATGATGTCTTGCGGGCTGCCCTGGGCGATGATTTGCCCACCGTGAATGCCTGCTTGTGGCCCGATATCAACGACGTGGTCGGCGGCTAAAATAGCATCTTCATCGTGTTCTACAACAATCACGGTATTGCCGATATCGCGCAAATGAAACAGCGTGTTAATAAGGCGTTGATTGTCGCGTTGGTGTAGGCCGATGGAGGGCTCGTCTAACACGTACATAACCCCGACCAGACCGGCGCCAATCTGACTGGCGAGGCGAATACGTTGCGCCTCTCCGCCGGACAGGGTGTCGGCACTACGGTCGAGGGATAAATAATCCAAGCCCACATTAATCAAAAAATCGAGCCGGGCTTTGATTTCTTTAATTACCTTTTTGGCAATCTCCCCACGGTGACCCGCGAGTTTTAATGTGGCAAACAAAGCGCTGGCTTTACGAATAGATAAACCGGTAATTTGTGGCAGATTGTGGCTATCAACAAAGACGTGACGCGCAGCCAGGTTAAGGCGTTGGCCCTGACAATCCGGACAGGCTTTGGTCGATAAATACTTGGCCAATTCGTCGCGTACTGTGCTGGAATCTGTTTCACGATAACGGCGCTCCATGCTGGGGATAATGCCTTCAAACGGGTGGGTTCTATGGCTTGTTTCACCGCGGCTATTAAGCGTAGCAAAGCGAATGTCTTCCTCAGCGCTGCCAAATAAAATGGCTTGTTGAATAGGTTCGGGGTAGGAATCGAATGCCGCTTCGGGGTCAAATTTATAGTGTTTCGCTAGCGACAAGATCATTTGGTAATAATACATATTGCGCTTATCCCATCCGCGCACAGCGCCGCCTGCAAGACTAATGGAGGGACTATGGATTACTTGTGCAGGGTTGATGTATTGTTTGATTCCAAGGCCGTCGCAGCTTGAACAAGCCCCTTTTGGGCTATTAAATGAGAAGCTGCGAGGCTCAAGTTCACTGATGCTATAGCCGCATTGTGGGCAGGCAAAGCGGGCAGAAAAAAGAACTTCTTCATCATCGTCGATACTGCTGATAACGGCGATGCCTTCGGCCAGTTTTAACGCCGTTTCAAAAGACTCTGCCAATCGGACTGCCAGTTCGTCGTTAATTTTAAAACGATCGACAACCACTTCGATGGTGTGCTTCTTTTTTAGCTCTAATACCGGGGCATCGTCTAATTCGACCACGTTGCCATCAATTCGCGCGCGAATAAAACCCTGATTACGCAGGTCGTTTAAAATATTAAAGTGTTCGCCTTTACGCTCTTGAACGACAGGGGCTAACAACATCCAGCGTTTGTCTGGGTTGAGGGCGAGTACCGAATCGACCATTTGGCTAATGGTTTGTGCTTCTAATGAGGTGCCGTGGTCGGGGCACTGAGGAATACCGGTACGAGCAAACAGCAGGCGTAGGTAATCGTAGATTTCGGTGATCGTCCCTACTGTCGAACGCGGGTTATGCGAAGTGGATTTTTGTTCGATAGAAATGGCGGGTGATAAACCTTCGATGTGGTCGACATCGGGCTTTTCCATTACCGATAAAAACTGACGCGCATAGGCCGATAAAGACTCAACATAACGGCGCTGACCTTCAGCGTAGATGGTGTCAAAGGCTAATGATGACTTGCCCGAACCGGATAAGCCGGTGATGACAATCAGCTTGTCACGGGGTAAATCCAGGTCAATATCTTTTAAGTTGTGGGTTCTGGCCCCACGAATTTGAATGCTATCCATCTAACTGTCTAATTTGCTCGCTAAACCTGTTAATATACCCCCCTTTTCACAGGCTGGGCAAAGTAATTATGGCTGATTCTTCTAGCCAATCATTGATGAGCGATCGAGAAAAAAAGGCGAGCTTGGGTTTAGCCGGTATTTTTTCGATGCGCATGTTGGGTTTGTTTATGATTTTGCCGGTGATGTCGCTGTATGCCGAAAACCTCGATGGTGTGACGCCTTTATTGTTAGGTTTGGCGATCAGCGTTTATGGCTTAACTCAGGCTTTATTACAAATTCCTTTTGGATTATTGTCGGACCGTTTTGGACGTAAAAAAATCATTACGATAGGTCTACTGCTGTTTGTATTGGGTAGTGTCGTTGCCGCTTTATCGACGACTATCGTCGGTATTATTATAGGTCGGGCCTTGCAAGGGAGTGGAGCAGTAGCGGCGGCGGTCATGGCCTTGGCGGCCGATCTCACGTCGGAACAAAATCGCACAAAAATCATGGCCTCCATCGGCATAAGTATCGGTATCTCATTCGGTGTTGCTATGGTGATTGGACCTTTATTGGCATCGGTTGTTGGGCTGCAGGGTATTTTTTGGTTTACTGCCGGCTTGGCGCTTATGGGTATTGTTATTCTGTTTAAGGTGGTGCCGCAACCTACGACGGTGTCGGTGCACAAGGACGCAGAACCGGTGCCCGCCTTAATGGGTAAAGTACTAAAAGACAGTCAATTATTACGTTTAGATTTTGGTATCTTCTGTTTGCATTTAGTGATGACGGCGATGTTCGTGGTATTGCCTCTATTTATGCGTGGCAAGTTGGCGATAGCGGCAGAAGATCATTGGTTGGTGTATTTGCCGGTGTTGGGCTTGTCGGTTATAGCAATGATACCGTTCATCATTTTGGCTGAAAAAAAACGACAAATGAAAACGGTTTTTGTCGGCGCAGTCGCGACCTTATCCATGGCTTGTTTTGGCCTGTATTTATTTGCGGACACGTTGTGGGGACTGGTAGCGGCGTTGTTTGTGTTTTTTACCGCATTTAATTTACTGGAAGCCAGTTTACCGTCGTTGATTTCTAAAATTGCCTTTGCTGGTGGTAAGGGAACGGCAATGGGCGTGTACTCAAGTGCACAATTTTTTGGTGCCTTTTGTGGCGGCTTATGCGGTGGTCTAATTTGGGATGCGTTTGGTTTATCCGAGGTATTCTTGTTTTGTGCCTTGGTGCTTGTACTTTGGTTGCTGGTAGCCTTTAGCATGAAGGCGCCACGGCATATGACGAGTTTACTCAAACATATAGAGCTGGAAACTACTGCACAAGCAAAAGAAATTACTGATAAGCTATTAGCGGTAAGGGGGGTGCTTGACGTGGGTGTTTCGCTAGATGACTCAACGGCTTATTTAAAAGTGGACACTGAGCTATTGGACCAGCAAGCACTGGATGCTATTATTCCCTCATCATAAAACGAGCCCATAGGGCCTAATAAAATCGGAGCATGACATGGCAAGTAGAGGCGTAAATAAAGTAATTTTGGTGGGTAATTTGGGCAAAGACCCTGATATTCGTTATATGCCGAATGGCGCAGCGGTAACGAGTATAACCGTAGCGACATCAGACAGCTGGAAAGATAAATCAACAGGTCAGCCAGTAGAAAAAACCGAATGGCACAATGTGGTTTTTTATAGAAAGCTGGCGGAAATAGCCGGTCAGTATCTAAAGAAAGGCTCCAAGGTGTATATCGAAGGCTCGTTAAAAACCAGTAAATGGCAAGATAAAGAAACCGGTAATGATCGCTATAAAACCGAGATCGTGGCTAATGAAATGCAAATGCTAGACAGCCGAGGTGGTGGTTCAACTGAATTTTCGCCGTCTTCATCACAAGGGACAAACGATAATTTTAAAGGGGCGCCCGCGCAACCGTCTGCTGCGATGGATGATTTTGATGATGATATTCCGTTTTAGAGGTTAGCTGAAAACAAAAAAGCCCCTTAAAAGGGGCTTTTTTTATAACGTAAACGAGAAGCTTATTGCATTAAGTTGTTTAACGCGCCTTTGGCGTCTTCAACGGCGGTAGATGCCTTTTCTTCTGCAGCGCTTTCGCTAGCTTGTTCGGCCGCTGCTTCCATCGCTGCGTCAGTGCTGGTGGTTTCTGTCGTGGCTTCTGCTGCCATCGCTTTAACGCTGTCCACAGCATCAGTCGTCTTTTGAACCACTATTTCTGCACCGGCTTCAAGTTTTTCCATCGCAGAGCCTGCCATTTCTGTACTGGCTTCGCCCACAGCGTTCGCTGTCTCAGTGGTGACTTGTACAGCAGAATCCACCATGTTTGATGTGGTATCAACGGTTGCGTCCATCGCAGATGAAGCAGCTTCAGTTGTAGACTCAGCCGCGTTAGACGTTGCCTCAGCGGCGTCATTAGCCATCACTTTTGCTGAGTCGATAGCGCTAGATGTTGATTCTTTGACGGCATTGCTGGCTTTTTCTGCTTCTTCACAGCCGGTTAAAAATAGGGTGCTTACTAAAAGTGTAGATAAAACGAGTGTTGAATATTTCATACTGTCCCCTGGGTTATTTTATTAATGGAGTCGGTCATTATCCTTAAAGCGTAACAGACCTTGCATTATAATGAGGTCTTTAACGTTAATACAAGCTGAATAGAGTGGCTTGTTATACAATTGAAAATCAAACCAAACACATACAATATGTCTTATTTAAACGAAAATAAACCTGACTGGCTAAGCCCTGAGGAATATCAAATGTTGATCGCGCCCTCGCTAAAAGTATCGGCTGAGTTAGCTGCAAGCCGAGGGGATCCCAAGTTATTTCAGGATATGGCGAGCATGCTGTGCTTGATGCACGTGGTGAGTTATTTAAAGGATTGTTACATTGCCGATTGGGCGATACTTAACGCGATGTCTAGTGAGGCCTCGTTACATAAAGCGCCAGAGGCGGCTTGCATGATGGTGCTGACCGAAGCCAATGTCGATAAGGCGGAATTGGCGCCCATGATTGCGTCTTTAAATAGGGCGTATCAATTGGTTAAGGCGGCCGAGATAAGTGAAACCACAGATGAAACGCTGGGTCGTGCTTGGGAGGCCATGAAAAACAGTCAGCATGTTCAATTTTTGGCGTTATTGGAGCAAGCGGCGAAAACATTTGTTATCGCCTTAGATACCTGGGAAAAAGCGAGGCATGGCTAAGTTTTTTATCGCCTTATTGGTTTTGCTGCTTAGCGCCTGCGCGACCACACCGCCTAAAAACCATAGCGACCTGTGTGCTATATTTTATGAAAAAGAAGACTGGTATGCTGATGCCTTAACGGCACAAAAAAAATGGGGCACGCCCATCGCGGTACAAATGGCGATAATCCATCAAGAGTCACGTTATGAATCGAACGTCAGACCACCGCGTGACTGGTTTTTGGGTCTTATTCCCTTAGCCAGATCGTCATCGGCTTATGGCTATGGGCAGGCGCAAGACTCGACATGGGATTGGTATAAAAAATCGACAGATAATAGCGGGGCTGACCGCGACGATTTTGCCGACGTTGTGGATTTTATCGGTTGGTATACCAATGTTAGTCAGCGGAAATTGGGTATTTCTAAGTGGGATGCCGAAAAGCAATACCTCGCCTATCACGAAGGGCACGGTGGCTATAGCCGCGGCACGTACTTGGCTAAACCGTGGTTGCGGAAGGTCGCCAAAAAAGTGGCTAATCAGGCAGCTAGATATACAAGGCAATTAAAAACGTGTGAGTCTCAGCTAGATTCAGGCTGGTCAATTTGGCCTTTTTAAACAGGCAGACGTTTAATCTCTTTGCTGGGACCTTGATAGCGGTGTCGTTTGGTACGGCTATCGCGCGTGATAGCCAAGCCTTTCCTTTCCCGACTAGTTTACAAGCGGATGTTCGATTTTGGAGTCGAGTGTATACCGAAGTGAGCACGAGTGAAGGGTTTATTCACGATAATCAATTTTTAAATGTTGTGTATGAACGGGTGTCGTTTAGCCCTGGGACGAGTAATAAAGAGCGCCAAGAAATCATTAAAAACAAAAAAGAATATTTTGAGCGTATTTTGTTAGACCTAGCGGTAAGTCCGAATGGACGGCTCGCTTCAGCTCGGCATAGACGGGTAAAGGCCATTTGGCCAGCCGGTACGGAGGGGGATGAGTTTCGGCATGCGGCTAAACGGTTAAGGTTTCAATTAGGCCAGGCTGACCGCTTTAAACAAGGTTTGGTTCGTTCCGGCCGTTGGTTGCCTTATATTAAACAAGAACTCAAACAGCAAGGCTTGCCGCAAGAGTTGGCTGCATTGCCGCACGTAGAGTCGTCGTTTCAATCGGATGCAAAATCGCATGCCGGCGCTGCTGGACTATGGCAGTTTACACGTTCTACAGGTCGCCGTTTTATGCGCATTGATCAGGTGGTAGATGAGCGCTTGGACCCATTTCTAGCAACGCGAGCGGCCGCGTTGTTATTAAAAGATAATTATGAAATCACCAGCACTTGGCCATTAGCCTTAACGGCATATAACCATGGTGCCGCTGGGATGCGTCGTGCGGTTGAGGCGGTGGGTAGTACTGATATTGACAAAATAGTGCGGGAGTATAAAGGTCGGACGTTTGGTTTTGCCTCACGCAATTTTTATAATGCTTTTTTAGCGGCGCACGATATCGATCAGTCTCCGGCTAACTATTTTGGCAACATACAGCGTGAGCAGCCTGTATTAATTCATGAAATAGAACTGCCTTCATATTACACGGCGGGTAGTTTGATGACTGCTTTTGGGGTTAAAAATAATATTTTCAAATCGCTCAACCCAGCCTTACAAGCGAGCATATGGTCCAATAGTAAATACGTACCCAAAGGTTACCGGCTGCGCGTGCCCGTTGAGCATACGGCGGATCATACCAAAAAATTAATTGCCCAGATTTCTGCTGATGATACAGCTTCGCAACAGCGGCCTGATATATCGTACCGGGTTAAGCGCGGTGATTCTTTATCTAAAATTGCGCAGTACTATAAGGTGCGGATATCTGATTTGACGACGCTCAATGGACTAAGAAGTCAGCACCACATATACGTCGGCCAGCGATTAAAATTACCGAGTAGCGCAAAAAAACATCTCAAAGGGGCGCACCAGACGCCACCGGATGCTATTTTTTACCATGTGAAAAAGGGTGATCGCTTATCGCTTATCGCAAGTAAGTCGGGTGTTGCCGAGTCAGATTTACTGGTATTGAATAAAATAAAAAACAAAAATCACTTGATGGTTGGACAAACCCTGCGATTAAGGCAGGATCCGCAAATTCTGTCGCTGGCGGCCAGTGAAGAAATATTTGCGGCAAAAAATGCAGTAAAAAAAGTCGAACCACTCGACGATGAAACTGTTTTACGCGCAGACCCAAGCAATTATTTAGTCGCTAAAGATCACTCCATTACTGTGCAAAGCAACGAATCATTAGGCCTGTTGGCTGATTGGTTGGAGCTGCCTATGGCTAGGCTCAAAAAAATTAACGCCATGTCAGCAACAGCACATTTAATTATTGGGCAGCGTTTACAGCTGGATTTTTCAAAACAAAAAGTCGCTGACTTTGAAAACAAACGACTCACCCACCACCAAAAAACGCAAGATGATTTTTTCCGTCGTTACAGTGTGGTTAACACGGCACAGCGAAAGCTTGCTCGAGGTGAGTCAGTCTGGTTGTTGGCACAGCAAAATGGTGTGCCGATGTGGTTGCTCAGGCAATATAATACTGAGGTGAACTTCAACCGCGTGAGCGCAGGCACACGGTTGGTGTTGCCGATTATACAACCTAAGAAATAACACTGTATTAGGCCGTTGAGGGTTCTAAAACCAACTCGCCTGACACCACTTTAAAACTGTTTTTCCCCTCCAATGTCGCCACTAGGTCATTGCCCACGAGGTCCTTTCTCCAGTCATTGAGTAGGTCGATGTCTCGTTCGCCACGGATCAGCTGAAGCAGCTCTTTGCGCGTCGCTACCGTACTTGGGTTAACACCGTTGATGGCTGCTTTTAAACGAACGTGCGCCATTAATAAATCAGTTAAAGCCTCTTCTTTTTCAGTGACCTTTTTGCTTTTTAATGGCTTGTCTAAGGCGTTAGGTGTTTGCGAGATAGACTCGGTAATAAAGGTTAGTACTGTCGCCCCGTGCTTTTCTATAAATTTGTCAGAAACGCCGCGAATGCTTGATAACACGTCAATGTTTTTAGGCTTTAATTTGGCTATTTCGATTAACATTTCGTCTTTTATTAGCCAGCCACGTGGGATGTTTTTTTCTTGCGCTAAGGCTTCGCGCCACTTTGCTAATGTTTGTAGGATAGACAGCGAGGCGCCCTTTAAGCGTTTTGCAGCTCGGATCCGTTTCCATGCCAGCTCAGGCGGGTTGGAGTACAGGCTGCTTTTAGATAAGTCGGCAAAGGCGCCGGCTAGCCAGTTACGGCGGTCTTTTTGCAGTAGCTCTTTTTCCAGTAAGGGGTAAAGCTGTGCTAGGTAGATAACGTCATCCGCTGCATAACTGATTTGATCTTCGCTAAGGGGGCGGCGAATCCAGTCAGTTCGCGAATGGGCTTTGCTGAGGGATACGCCAAGAATGTCTTCGACTAAGCGCCCGTAACCTGCTTGCTCGGGGTGGCCCAAAATAGGTGCGGCCAGTTGGGTATCAAACACCGGCGATAACGGTTTACCGCGCAAATCATAAAATATTTCTTGGTCTTGCCGGGCCGCGTGAAAAATCTTTAGAATTTTTTCGTCGTATAAAACGTCTAATAAGGGGTCGATATCACAAACGAGCGGGTCAATAATAGCAACAACCTCAGGGGTGGCGATTTGAATCAGTGCTAGAATTGAACGATAAGTCTTTTCACGTTGGAACTCGGTGTCAATCGCTAACCAAGGTGCGTGCTGTATTGATGCGCAAAAAGTAGTGAGTTGTTCAGAAGTATTGATGTATTGTGTTTGTGTCATGACCGGTGTGTAAGTGGAATAGGGGAAAGTTGACGTGATGATAAAGGTTTTTTCGGCACAGGACTTCATTGAAGTGGCTTTTTGGAAAAATTATCTTGAGCAACACGGTATAGCGTGCCAAATAAAAAATGAATTTATTGGTGGTGCGGCCGGTGAGTTGCCACCGATTGAGTGTTGGCCAGAGTTGTGGATTGACGATGACCGTGACGAAGCTATTGCAAAAAAACACCTTCTGAGCGACCCCTTAGGCGAACAACAGTTAGCGACGTGGGAGTGTGCGTTTTGCGGTGAGCAAAGTGAGGGCCAATTCACGCATTGTTGGTTTTGTGAAAAAGAGCATGATATTGATAACGTTAAGGATAAATAATGGAAATGGCACTTTGGGAACAGTTGGCTTTAGGCGCAGTCGCTTTATTAGTTATTTTTTGGTTTCGACCTGGGATTAAGGCGGCGCTTCAAAAAAGTGAGCAAGCAGAGAAGGACTGGCCGGGGTTACTCTTGCCGATAGCGGCGGTTATTTTGTTTGTGGTTTTCCTGACGATGACGCTTTAAAAATTATTGATTTGCTCGTTGGTGGGCTCAGCACAGCAGTACCACGCTTCGGACAAGTGTGGCACTTGTTTGATTTCGTGCGCAGCTAAGGTGGGTGGGCTTATATTGAGTGCTTGGTGGCTGGCATCCCAAATGGCTTTGAAGGTATCAAAGCGATCTTGCTGGTTTTGATCGGCGGCTTCAACGATCGACATTACCGTCAACTGTAGTTCGTCAACCTCCGCTTGTTGGTGCTGCCAGGGGTAGCCGAGGGTGGTTGCGTCAAAGTCGTCGATAAGGCTGCTAAAACCGGGCAGTTTTAACAGGTGCGAGCCGTTAGGTATCAGCAGGCGGATGGCGAGCTGTATTGGCGCAACTTCGTTGATGAGCTCTAAGCTGACGATGTCTTGCAGTAAGTCACGGTAATCGTCTAAGCTCGTCCATGGTGAAAAGGGGACAAAAGTAGGTGAGATAGTTAACCCTTGTTGCTTCAGCAGAGCAACGGCCTGAAAAGTATCGGCACGGCTATGGCCCTTATCTAGTTTTAGTAAAATATCATCGTTAAATGACTCCACCGCGCAGGTAATAAACAGGCAGCCGGTGCTTTTTAATACCGGCAATAAATCGGCGTGTTTTAGCACGTGTTCAATTTTAATCGTACAGTCAAAACTCAATTGTGGGAACGCTGCGTGCATAGCTTGCAGGACCTTTTTCGCGTGGGTTGGGCCGTTGAAAAAATCGGGGTCACCAAATGAAATGTGTTGAGCACCCATGGCGACTTGTTGGGCAATATCTTGGATCACAATATCGACGGCGACGATACGAAACTTACCTTCATAAATGGGTGTTACCGGGCAGTGACGGCAAAGGTATTTGCAGCCGCGTGATGCTTCAATAAACCCAACGGTTTTTTGTGTGCCGTTTGCTAAGATAAGTTTTGCGTAACGCGATAAAGGCGGTAGGCCTTCCCTGTATGGGACCTTAAAGGCAATCTTTTTATGGTTAATGGCGTTTGATGGTGTGCTTGAATCGGTGCCATCAGTCAGTCGTTGGGCTAAGGTTAAAATGTCCGGCTCACTCTCACCACCAAAACAATGCCGCACCTGGTGTTGACTTAATATGTCTTGATTCAAGGGGGCATACAGGCCGAAAGCGAAAAGCGTTGCCTTGGGTGCGCATTGATTGATTTTTGGAAGTGCTTTTAGGGCGATGCGCGTGGCTGTGTGCATGCCTAAATATAGGCCGATTAGGTCAGCTTGTTGTAGCGCGTCTAGCTCAAGTTTTTGAATCGACAGATCTAGGCATGTAACGTTAAAACCATGGTCACTTAGCCAGCGATGAGTATGCGCTAAAGCAAACGGTTGGCGACCTAGGTCGTATGGGCTAATCAGTAAAATACTCGGCTTCTTAGACATGGTTTTGAGATCAGTAAAAAGAGCAGTGTAACAAAGTCGCGGCTTCTTATGATGGCTTAAATCAATACGCTTGATGAATGTTAAATTTGTTAGTATATCGCTTATCAACTATGGAATTAAATGCAATGAAAGAAGACGCTGAGTTTGAAGAAGAAGTAATCAGTAAATCACAAATAAAACGCGACGCTGACGCATTGGTCGTGCTGGCAAAAAAAATAGCGGCTTTATCTACCGATCAATTCGACAGTATGCCGTTGAGCGAGGACTTAAGAGCTAGCATATTAGACGTTAGACGGTTGACTAAAGGCGGTGCGATCAAGCGACAGTATAAGTATATCGCTAAACTGATACGAGAAAATGGTGATGAACACTTGTCGCAGGCCTTAGACAGACAACTAGATCAGGACCAAGCGGCATCGGCACGGTTGCACATGTTCGAGCATTGGCGAGACAAACTAGTCGCCGGAGGCGACGAGGCCTTAGCTGAATTTATTCAGCATTTTCCAAACACAGACCGGCAATATGTTCGACAGCAGCAACGCAAGGCACAGCAAGAATTAAGCGCACAGAAACCACCAGCGGCTTCGCGCAAACTATTTCAATATATAAAAGAGTTAAATAAGGAGTAGTTCACATTTGGTTCAGTGAATGATGCATAGTATTCACAAGATCAATTAACTAAGGAGAGAACGATGTTGACAAGACGAAGCAAAATCACATTATTAATTGCCCTGATCGTGTTACTGAACAGTGTGATAGTCCAAGCAGCTAAAACTGAGCAAGAGGGCAAACAAAACCAAGTCGAGCACAGTGAGTCATTTTGGCAGCGATGGTTTGGCCGTGACCAGCAAACCGTGGGTGAGCTAGACAGAAAAGCAGAGCTAAAAAACAAACAACTTCATAAAGAAAAAGAGAAGGCAAAAGACAAGGGTAAAAAACAGGCTAAAGCAGATAAAAAAGCAAGCTTTAGTGGTTCAGAACGTGACAGTATTCGAGGCTATTACCGTGAAGAAAACCAAGTAGGGCATAAAGGTAAAGGCAAAAAAGATAAGCACAAGAACCTACCCTATGGTTTACAGAAAAAACTAGAACGCGGTGGACAGTTGCCCCCTGGTTGGCAAACTAAAGTGGCTAAAGGCGAAGTGCTGGATGCTGAATTATTACGTCATTCAGAACGTTTACCGAATGACTTGGTTCGTCGGTTACCGGTGTTAAGGGACGGTACTGAAGTGCGGCGGATTGGCGATAAAGTAGTTCGCGTTATGGAAGGTAACGGCACCGTACTAGATGTGATTGATTTAGCCGACGTTCTACTACCGGTTTCAAACTAGTGTTTGTCTGGCCGCTGTCATTTACAGCGGCCAGACAATTAAAATAAGTGGTACTGAAATTACTACGATAATAATTTCCAAGGGCAGGCCCATACGCCAATAATCGCCAAATTGATAACCACCCGGGCCCATCACTAACGTGTTTGACTGATGACCTATGGGGGTTAAAAAAGCGCATGAGGCACCAATCGCTACGGCCATCAAAAATGGGTCAATATTGACGCCTAATTGATTAGCAATACCAACTGAAATCGGCGCCATGACAAGGGCAGTGGCGGCATTATTAATAATGTCTGATAAGAACATGGTCACGACTAAAATCAGAGTTAATACGATATAAATCGGCAGGCCAGCGGTGATGTTAACAATGCTGCTAGCAACCAGCCCAGTCGCACCGGTGCTTTCGAGCGCCTTGCCCACAGGGATCATCGCCCCTAATAGTACGATGATCGGCCAATCAATATCTTGGTAGACGTTTTTTGCGGGTAAAAACCCCATGAGGGTGTACACCAAAATAGCTAAAATAAAGGCCCCCGCCATCGGCAAGATATGCATGGCGCCGAGCATAATGGCGGCAATAAAGATGCTTAAGGCGATAACGACACGCCGCTGTTGGCCTATTTGAATGCCGCGTTCAGCAAGCGGCAATAAATTAAGTTCGCTGAGCATATCGCTAACATAGGCTGTTTCACATTGTAAAAGTAAGACGTCCCCGGCTTTAAAAATATGGTTGCGTAGGCGTTTTCTTAGCATTTGCCCTTCATGAGCCAAGCCTATAATGGCCACCGAGTTCGCAGTACGTCGGCGAAGGTATGACACATCGCGACCAACTAAAGGTGAGGTGCTGGTGATAACTGCTTCAGTCAACGCAAAGTCCCCAGCGGTTAAGTCCTCAAAGGTTTTTCCTGTAGCGGTTTGAAATTCGAGATTGGCGTCAGCAAACTTGCTTTGGAGGCTGACTGGATCGCCGCGCAAAATTAAAATATCATTCTCTTTGACGGCGTAATTGGGGTTGGTGTTAAGCGATAAGCGGCTGCCGCGGGTGACGCCTACAATACCGATGTCTTCGTTTTGAATGCTTTCGATCTCATTCACTGCCACGTCAATGAGTGGGCTATTCGGCATAACTTTGACTTCAGTTAAGTAGTTGCTGACTTCAAAAAGCTGTTCAGCCGTGTTGCCATCGAAACGTTGTTTAGGAATAAGACGCCAACCGATAAGGGCAATAAAAACAACGCCAACGACCGCTATAACAGAACCAATCGGTGAAAAATCAAACATATAGAAGGGAGTGCCGGTGATGTCCGCGCGATAGTTTGCAATGATGATATTGGGCGGGGTGCCAATCATGGTGCTCATACCGCCTAAAATACTGCCAAAAGCAACGGGCATAAGGATCATCGCAGGTGAGCGATTGTGCTCCTTCGCTGTGGCAATGGCAACGGGTAGTAATAGGGCGAGTGCGCCAACATTATTCATAAAGGCAGAAAAAAAAGTAACCACGGTCGTTAGCAAGGCAATGTGCGCTATGGCGTTAGAAGTAAGTGGTGATAGGTAGGCGGCAACAACGTCGACCACGCCTGCATTTTTTAAAGCTTGGCTTATCACCAGAACAGCGGCGACGGTAATGACGGCGGTATGGCCAAAACCTGCGAATGCTTGAGTCGGACTCACTAGACCGAATAACAACACAGCAGTCATCGCACACAGGGCGATCACGTCGTAGCGCCACCTTCCCCAGGCAAACAATAATAGGGTGATGGATAAGATGGTGAAAATTAGGTACTGTTCATTGCTCATAATTTTTCAGTAAGACCGTTTTTGCTTCGTTTAATTGGCTGGCTAAATGGGCGGACCCCCCCTTGTCAGGGTGTAGTTTTTGCATCAACCGTTTATGGGCGTCTATAATTTGCTGCTTAGACGGGTTTTCAGCGAGGCCGAGTACCGCTAAGGCCTCTTTAAGGTTCATTTTTGTCACCCGTGGTGACTCAGGGGACTTATTTTCTTGCTTACTGTGTCGTATCGTTTTGGCTAGACCCAACAGGCGCAGTAGGACAGGTAATTGTTTTGCAATAAAAGGGATAGCAGAACCGATAAATGCAAAAATAATATTCAAGCGACCACTAAGCGCCAAAAAAATCAAGCCCAAACCAAGTAGTAGCCAGAGTGATTTGCGAACTTTAGACGCAACGTCCTCGGCAGGGGTGGTTAAGAACCAGCGGATCAAATACAGTGCGCCAAGAACAATAGCGATGAGCAGTAGAAAACGGATCATTTTTTAAATCCGAATGGCTTTTTTTTCTAAAAAGGATAAGGTCATCGGTGTGCCTTCTTAAAAAGTGTGAAGGAGGTCATGTTTATATGCATTGCTTAGATACGGCCTAAAATAGGTGTATTCGCCGCCACACCTTGATGCTACAAGGGCTGTGAAGAATAAACGAGTTTTTGATTGATTTTTTGGTTGCATTTGCGCGGTATATACCAACATTTTTTTTAAACTTGGCTAAGCTTACTGTGTGCTTAGAGAAAATAGAAATAAAACAACAAAACAAATTCACGACTTGCAGGAAAATGCAAAACGTTTCTGTTTTTTAATAGAAAATATTCACGAATTTGACCATTCAGAATGGCTCGCTGAGATCAGCCTGATCCTACCACGGATACACGCCGTTATCGGTTTAATAGACGACTCTAACAAGAGCGAATGTCTTTTTTCCATTGCCGATATTGAAGAGCGTTTTGAATTATTTTGTCATTTAAAAAAGACCTTAGGTGACAAAGATGGCTACGAAATGGGCGATGAATTGATTGATAATGAGTTGTATGGCAGTTTGTCGGATGACCTTGCCGATCTATATTTTGAAATCAAACGTGGTCTGGACTTAATTTACCAAGGGCAGGAAAACCTGGCGGCGGCTTTGAGTTTATGGCGGGATGGCTTTTTTCTACACTGGGGTAGGCACCTAATTGATGCAGAAAAGCACTTGTATGACCTTCGCGTGCACCACCAAATTTAAATTTGCTGCGCCAACCACTTTATTTTTGCCGATTGTTCTAAAGACGACAACCATTTGTAGGCGAGATCTAAATTATGTGCGGCTGCATAGACGCCGTGTGATCTAACGATAGCGACAGGCTGCTTTGCCAAGCAGTCTGCAATTCGGTCGGGCATTACGTCTAAGTACTGTTTGGCGTCACATTCGATCACCTTCAAATTAGAAAAATAATGCTGCCCTTCAAAATCAATGGGACTAAAGTCCCCGCCTTTTAGTGTAAGAGCAATGGTATAGGGGTTGTGGGCGTGTAAAACAGCGAAACGGTCGCCTAACTGTTGATAAATGCGTTGGTGAATACTGGCATCTAATGAAGCACCTGCGGTAGGTGTTTGGTCAAGCGTGCATTCAATTAACTCGTCGGCTTGAATGGTGTCGGCGCAAGCGCCCGTTTTGGTCACTAGATAGTTATCCTTAACACGTATTGAACCGTTCCCACTGTGCGAGTCGTTCAACCCGTGTTGGCGTAATAAACGGTAATAAAACGCAAGTTGTTCTTTTTCGGTCATTTATCGTCCAGCTGCTTAGTGCGTTGTTTAAACCAAATGATAATACCTGTGAATGATAAAAATAATAAGATAAAACCTACGATATCAAAAAACAAAGTGCCGTAGTTGCCGAAAAACCGGCCGCTGTGAATGTCTAATACAAATTGTTCTAAAGTAATGATATTAGCGCGGTAGCGGTGGCCGATTTCAGCAGTTAGTGCGGCTGACGTTGGTTCTGCCTTAGACCAGCGTATGTCCGCATGCTGTTGGGTTTGGCGCAGGCTTAAGTCTGTTGTCAAATGGTACGGTTGCTGATTAGAAAATAACATCACACGCGCAGTCTGATCGGTGCCAATTTTAACGATGTTATCAGGGACACCATCGTCGGCATCTAAGGTTTCGATCAATTGAAAATCTGAATTGACGATTAATAAGCGGTCATTTAAAGCGATCACTAACCAGTCATTTAAAGGTGCAACACCGACCAGTGTTCCACCGACAGCTAACCCCTTATTAGCATTGATAAATAACAAATCATCGGCCTGTGAAATCGGGTGACCCTGGCTACTGAAAAGGCGAATGCTAGTTGGTTGTTGAACTTGGTATTGATCCAGGAGTATGTCGACGTTCAGATGGTGATTTTTGAGTGATAAGCCGTCAGTATGGTTGAGCAAAATGCCACTTACGGTGATAAAGATGACAAACAAGGCGGCAAATAAACCAGTGTATCGATGCCATATATACAATGATTTGGCTTTGTTGCGTTTATTGCGGCGTTGATTCATGGTTGTGTGTGTCGTTCAAGGTAGAGTGCAATTTTAGCAATTTTTGTTAACGCACGGACTGATAAGGTGGCACCAGAAATACCATCAATGGTTTGGTTAAGTTGTAGCTCGTCGTTTATTGTTGCGTCGTTAAACTGACGGGTAAAAAAGTCGTGTTTCACTTCCCAGCCGCGTGACTCTCTAAACGCGAGTACCGATAGCTGCGTGATTTTGGATTGTTCAATGACGACACCGACGGTGATGGGTTTTTCTTTACCAACTTCGTTTAAGATCCATGCGGTTTTTGTGCCTTTTTGCCAATATTTGACACGGATATAGGGGGCGTGATGTTGCAAAATGGATTCAATGACGCGTTTTTTTTCTTGATCGAGCCAAATGACGTTTGGCTTAAGCGGTTGATCGTCGAAGACCTTGGCAAGAAATGATTGGTTAGACACCTCAAACACCTTGGCTTCTGCCGTGTGCAAAAAGAGCAGTAATGATAAGGCGATGATTATTTTGTTCATAGGACCAGTGCCTGTGGCTTTAAAAAAGGGGCGAGATAGCCCGCCCCTTTGTGTGAGCCATTAAAATTGATAGCCAACGCCAAGGTTAAGACCGTTTTGCTCTTTACCGTTGTCATTGCTTTGATATTGGTAATCAGCCTTGATAACAACGTCCTCGTGTGGCCAATAATTGATTCCAATATCCCATTGTTGCTTTTCAGAGTCCTGTGCGTCGCCAGAATTACTGCCAGCTAGATTATCCCATTGGTTATAGCGTGCAAATAATCCAAATTTATCAGACAGTCTGTAAGACGGTTCAATATAAAACCCTTCTTGTTTGTCTGCGCCGCTGGCCTTTACTGCAGCACCGTCTATATCCCATAGGGCATACAAGGCTTTTAATGTAAACGGACCGGTTGACCAAATGGCATGGGTTTCAATCAAGTTGCCACTTTCAAGCCCAGGCACTAAACCTTGCCCCATGTCTTGTTGGTGTTGTGCCGACACGGCTAATTCTAAGCCAGCGATACCGGTGTACTTAAGTCGAGCAGTGGCAGCCAAGTCATTCGCTTTTGCTTTGCTAACTTTTTGTCGGCCACTACGAACGCTAAAGCCATCATCAACTGCAAGGCCAGAATGTACATAAGCATCGTAACTAAAGCCGCCACCAAGCTGACCGTGTGCACCCGCGCCGGCCGCCCACCAAGTAGCAGGGATAATGTTTTTCTCAACAGGGTTACGCTCTGTACCGTAAAACGTAGGCGGTTCATGGGTTTCATTAATGATACCAACGGGTAATAAAAATAAACCCGCACGCGCCGTGTGTTGCTCGTTTAAATCAAAGTCGATAAACGCTTGTTCTAGCTCAATTTCGCCATTTTGTTCTTCGCCCGCGATGCTGTGCTCGAGTTCGATTTCAGAAAATAAGCGGATATCGTCAGTAAACTCGTGGCCAAAAAATAAAACAAACCGGTGAAAATCAATTTCATCTTTATCACTAGCGCCACCTTTGCCCGATAGGTTGTTGTAATGCAGCTCGCCATATCCGCCGATGGTCGTTTTGTCTGCAAAATTCGCCAATTTTTGAATACCGCTGGTACTGTCTGCGATGGTTTCAGTTGCGACTACGGCGGCCTCGGCCTTTTGATCGGTTTTTTTAATCAAGCTGCGCAACTCGTGATTCTCTTGTTGCAAGGTTTGATTTTGCTTTTCAAGTCGGTCGAGTCTGTTTGCTAGCTCTTCAAGGGTTAAAGAGTAACTGGGTGTGCTGGCCGCTAAAGTAACGATAAAAATCGAAATAAGCGGGTAAACGTTTTTTTTGAACATAATCCTAGCCTTTTTTTAAATTAAACGGATACAGTCTTAATGACTAACGTAATGATAATCATTATCATTTGCATTTACAACCGTAAAATATTTTTTTTATTCAGGTATAATTTTTATATTATTACTTATAGGAGTTTCTTATGGGAACAGCGCAAACATTTAATACCGTATTAACAGCAGCTGACATCAATATTAGTGAAGCCGCGGGTGAAAAAATGAAAGAATTATTCGCTGACGTTGGTGACGAGATGGAGGCGATCAGAATTTATGTTTCTGGTGGTGGTTGTAGTGGTATGTCGTACGGGATGACTTTTTCAGACGAAAAATCGGCGTTCGATAGCGTTTTAGATTCGGGCGACTATAAATTGTATGTTGACACGGTTGCGTTGAATTATATGCGTGGTGTTGAGATTGATTTTGTCGATCGAGGTATGGGTGAGGCTAGTTTTGTTTTTAATAACGTCTTCGCTGCAACCGGTGGCGCGGGCGGTTGTGGTACCTGTGGTTCGTCGAGTGGTGGTTGCGGCAGTTAATTAACCCGATGTGCAGCGTATTACTTTTAGCGCCGCATAATAGTTATCGAATTCACGCCTATCTGGAAGCAGCTCAACACTTAGGTGTTGAACTGCTTATCGCTTCACAAAGCAGATACTCCTTGGTTAGTGCGGTCGCCAAGGGGATTCAAGTTGATTTTTCAGATGCCGCGTTAAGCCTACGCAAAATTCAGGCCGCGCATCTGCAGTACCAGTTTAAAGCAGTTATCGCTACCGATGACGCTGCGGTTGCACTAGCCGCGATAGTTGCTGAGGCGTTAGGTTTATCAGCTAATGCACCGGATTCGGCGATACTAACCCAGCGTAAAGATCTAGCGAGACGCCGTCTGCAAGAGCGTCGATTACCCATTCCTGACTTTAGAGTGATTGATTTGTCCTCGGCGATAGTCGAACAGCTGCTCGGCTTAGAGTACCCAGTTGTCGTTAAACCGGTTTCAATGTCAGGTAGTCGCGGGGTGATTAGAGCTAATGATCAACAGCAATGTTTGGCTGCGATCAATCGAATTAAACCCTTATTGCAAGAATTGCCTAGTTTTGACGAACGGCAATCTATTTTGATCGAAGGTTTTATAGCGGGCGAGGAAGTCGCTTTCGAGGGTCTGCTGCATCAGGGAAAGCTTAGGCAACTGACTGTCTTTGATAAACCAGAGCCGATGGACGGCCCTTTTTTTGAGGAAAGCTTTTACATCAGCCCGACGCGTCACTCGACTGAGAGGCAACAACTTATCCAGCAACGTGTTAGTGAGGCTTGTGCGGCGTATGGTCTTCGCGAGGGGCCTGTGCACGCGGAGCTAAAATTGTACGGGGATCAGGCTTATTTGATCGAAATGGCATCCAGAACGATTGGGGGTGATTGCGCCGGGGTGCTTAAATTTGGTTTAAACGTGAGCCTAGAAGAACTGGTCTTGTTACAGGCCTTGGGCAAACCGATCGATATCCCGCTAATGACGGATAGCGTGGGCGTCTTGATGATACCCATACCAAGGCAAGGTATTTTACGGCGGGTAGAAGGGATTGAGCGAGCAAAAAAAATCGAGGGGATCGCCAGTATAGGTATTAGTGTGCGTGAAGGTTATGAGCTGGTACCGCTGCCTGAAGGGTCGAGTTACTTGGGGTTTATTTTTGCTAAAGCGTCAAATCAATCCCAAGTTGAACAAGCGCTTAGGTCGGCGCACGCTTGCCTGAAAATAGTGACAGCGGCAACAATAAAAGTGCATCAGCTATAGGGTTATTTCTTTTTAGGTGCGGCGTTAAATCCACTGGGTACTTGGCCTAGGTTGCCTTCATTAAAGAAAAAGCCCTTCATATGCTCTTCGATCAATTGAATGCTGGCTACGTCAGCCGTACTGAGTCCATTTTCATTAATAATCATCGATAAACGTTCTAGCCATTGACGCCAGCCTTGTTTAGACACGTTTGCTAAAATGCGTTCCCCTAATTCGCCTGGGTGGGGGGCTGTGTCGAGTGCTTCAGCTTCAGTTTTAAGAACGACGCATTGAACCATATTAGTCATAAAAATCTCTGTGTGGGAATGAAGGGTACAAAATTATACTAGCTTGTGCTCAAAAAGGCTTAACCGTTGCTAAAATAATGATGGCGACAAGGAAAGCGACGGGTAGCTCATTCATCCAGCGAAAAAAAACGTGACTGTGGCTGTTCCGATTATACTTAAAGTCCAGTAGCCATTTGCCGCAGTACACGTGATAGACGCATAAAAAGGCAATCAGCAATAGTTTAAGTTGTAGCCATGTGGCTTGGCCAAAAATGGCCCAAGCGTAATCCTGTAGCATCCAAAAGCCAAACCCTAACGTTAAAATAAGCCCAGGCGTCATGATGCCAAAATACAGCTTTCGCTCCATCACTAAGAAACGCTCATGACTGGTTTTATCATCACTCATTGCGTGATAGACAAACAGGCGAGGCAGATAAAATAACCCTGCGAACCAAGTCACCATAAAAATTAAATGCAATGCCTTAAGCCACATTAGCTGGCCCGTAATAAGTGGTTGAGTCGCTCACGCATGTTTTGTTCGTCAAACTCACCAATTTTTTGCATCACGATATGCCCATTGGGCGCGATCAAAAAGGTAGTGGGTGTTAACCTTACATTGCCAAAGGCTTTGGAGGCTTCAGCCAGTGGGTCTAGCGCAATTTTATACGGTAGTTGCTTTTCCCTACTCATCGCGATCACATTATCTGGGCGGTCGTAATACATAGCGACAGCAATAATGTGGACACCTTCGGCGGCATAGTCGCGATGCAGTGCCTTAAGGTGGGGGATTTCTTTAATACAACCCGGGCAGTCGGTGGCCCAAAAAGTGAGTAAAACAGGTTTTCCTTGTAACTGATTTAATACGATACGCTCACCGTTGATGGTGTTGAGATTAATATTGGGCGCTTGTTTGGCAAAGTTATTGCCAGAAAACAACCAGATGCCGCCAGTAAGAAACACGGCAAATAGTGCAAATGCATAGATTTTATTTTTTTTCATTCAAAGTATTCGTTAAATAATGTTGGGTCAGTCCTTGGTATAAAGCCGTTGGGCAAATAAGTTTAGACGTGCCGTTGGCTATAAACGCGGTCGCCATCATGGGTAATAATAAATCATGAGAGTTGGTCATTTCCATAATAATGACAAAAGAAGTGAGTGGCGACTGAAGCATGCCAGCAAAATAACCGGTCATGCCTAAAAGAATGACTACAGAGACTGGTGCCAGAGGTAATATTTCGGCCAAATTTGCACCGAGGCCAGCACCAACAGAGAGAGAGGGGACAAAGATGCCCGCTGGGATGCCCACAAAAAAAGTGGCTAGGTTGGCGAGAATACGCATAAAAGGGTATTCCATAGACATGCTATCAGGGTTCATTAGATACGCTTTGGTTTCTTCGTAGCCTGTGCCCGCCGTGCTTCCGTCGGTAAAATAATTAAGTAAGGCAATGATAACGCCGCCAATAAAGGCGATTTTTAACGGCGAGAGGAGTGATATGGATTCTAAGAGTCGCCCGCCTTTTAATAAAATCAAACTAAAAAGGCCACCTATAAACCCGGTGAATACCCCGCAAATAGGGATAATTAACCAAGCAGTTCCCCAAGGAAGAGATACCGAATCATTTGAAAAATAAACATATTGGCCTTGAATGATAAGTGCGGTTGCGCCGGCAAAAATAACGGCTGTTAAAATAAGGCCGCTGGTTTTTTCTTCAAGTGAGCGCCCCATCTCTTCAATGGCGAACACGATTCCAGCCAGCGGGGCGCTAAAAATAGCGGCAAACCCAGCGGAGCTACCGGCAAGAATTAAGCCCTTTTCAAGGTAGTGGGGTGCAAAATTGGCAAAACGACCAAAATAAGCCATTAAGGAAGCGCCAATATGTATCGCAGGCCCACCCAGACCAACCGATGCACCCGATAAAATGCCACCCATGCTGAGGAGCAACTTCCCAAAAATTACACGTAGGCCTATCAGCGGTTTATCGGTTTGTTTGAGTGACAGGTGCAGGGCGGCTTTAACTTGTGGCACACCGCTGCGTTCTGCGCCGGGAAAAAACCTTATAGTAACCCAAGCCAGTAGCGTTAAACTAAGTGGGGTCAAGATAAAGCTGTATAGCAAATAGTCACGGTGAAATTGTTTGAAAAGTGCGCTCGCTTGTTCGCTCCCCAAGGTTAAAGCGACGGTTGCAAGGCCAACAAAAATGGCACCCAACCAGAAAACAAGGTGGGTTTTCCATGCGGCTATTGATGACCAAAGCGTTTGTTTTTCGGGCGTTAACATTAGATGAAGTATAACAGACGGTGCTGGTGTAAAATATTGCGTATATTAAAGTTGAATAAACGAGGTTAGGGCATGATCAATGTTGGTGTTGTTGGTGGTACGGGGTATACCGGTGTCGAACTGTTAAGGTTGCTCGCTCTTCATCCTGACGTGGTTGTTAAGGTGGTAACGTCACGAGCTGAAAAGGGCTTGCGAGTCGATTCGGTCTACCCGAATTTACGCGGTTTTAATGAACTGTGCTTTGTAGAACCATCGGTTGATCATTTGCTCTCGTGCGACGTGGTGTTTTTTGCTACCCCCAACGCGACGGCTATGCACATGGCAGGCGACTTATTGGCGGCAGGAGTTAAAGTAATAGACCTGTCCGCAGACTTTAGGTTGCGTGATGTCGCGACCTGGCAACAATGGTATGGGGCCGAGCACGCGTGCCCAGACTTGTTAGCACAAGCTGTTTACGGCTTGCCCGAGACGAACCGCGAAGCGATAAAAACAGCCAACCTAGTCGCTAACCCGGGTTGTTACCCAACGGCAACTCAACTGGGTTTTTTACCACTGATAAAAGCGAATGCGATTGACCTGTCGATGTTGATCGCCGATGCAAAATCAGGCGTCAGTGGTGCCGGACGCTCAGCCAGCGTAACCGGTTTGATGAGTGAGACAGGGGAAAGTTTTAAGGCCTACGGCGTAAGTGGTCACCGCCACTTGCCAGAAATCATGCAGCAACTGGAGTGTGTTTCAAACGCACCTGTCTCGTTAACGTTTACGCCGCATCTAGTGCCAATGATCAGGGGTATACACGCCACCTTGTATGCACCGTTGCAAGACACTGATTTAGACTTGCAGGCACTCTTCGAGAATTTTTACGCCGATGAACCTTTTGTCGATGTATTGCCGGCAGGTGCGCACCCTGATACGGGTGATGTGCGTGGTACAAACCGTTGTCAGTTGGCCGTTCATCGTCCTCAAGGGGGGCGAACGGTAACGGTTCTGTCCGTGATTGATAACTTAGTAAAAGGCGCATCAGGGCAGGCGATTCAAAATATGAATATCATGTTTGCGCTAGATGAGCGTGCCGGTTTACACCAGGTTGGTTTATACCCCTAGCGGAAACTTGCCTGATGCACCGATGCCCACACCCTTACCATCTTACTAAACGACGGCGTTATATAGAGCGCGGGGCGCTGCTGATCGTATTGCTTGGCTTAGCCGTGTCGTTTATAGCCGGGCGATTGTCGGTAGGCAGTGTGGAATCGTATCAACTTGAAAATAAGCGTCTACGGCAGGCGGTCAAACAGTTAAGTCAAACCAATAAAGAGTTGAACCAAAAGCAGGATTTTGTAGAAAGCGCAAAAAAAATAAACGCCTATGCAGAAAAAGAATCGAGGTTGGCCTTGTCGCAGTTGCACGACGAGTTGAGTGATACAAAAGAGCAGTTAGCATTTTATCAACGGGTGGTGGCGCCAGAAACGATTATTAAAGGCTTGCACGTTAGTGGCTTTGAAATAAGCCCGGTGACTGGTACTGATGAGTATCAATACGAGTTGATTATTGCTCAAGGAGCCAATCAAAAACGTGCGATAAAAGGGCGTTATTCATTTTCTATCCAGGGCCAGCTGGATGGGGTTGAAGTAACACTAGCTTTCGAACAGTTGACAAAAAAATCACTTAAAACGAAGGCCTTTTCATTTCGGTATTATGAAATATTAACGGGAAAAATTAAATTACCTCAAGACTTCAAACCGAAACAGGTTGACGTAGTTATCCAGCCCTCATCTAAAAGCGCCAAGCCGGTCGAGCGGCGCTGGATTTGGCAAGCGCTTTTAAAGCGTAATTGACTAGGGCTAGGATATAAATTAATTCTGAGCTAGACTGTGTAGTCAAATTAGCTAAGGTGTGGGGAGGAGGAAGTCATGTTTTCGTCGGGCAATAAAAAACTAAAAGAAATCAATACAACTAATGTGTCAACTATCATTGGTGAGGGAACAGTTATACACGGTGATATTGTATACGTAGGTGGCTTGCACATTGACGGTAAAGTGGTGGGTAATGTATCGGCTGAGCAAGGTTCATCTACTACGCTAACCTTGAGCAAACTAGGTTCAATTCACGGTAACGTAGATGTGCCAACGGTGGTCATTGATGGCGAGGTTCAAGGCGATGTGAACGCATCGGAACGGGTGCAGTTGATTTCTAATTCTCGGATTACCGGCAATGTCGAGTATAATTTGATCGAAATGGAAGTGGGTGCTGAAGTTAATGGCCAATTGCTAAGGCAACAAGGTGCACGAAATGATAGATCACCAGTTTCTTTGTTGGAATCGTCACAAGAAGAACTTTCTTAGTTAAAAACAGACTAAGGGATACAATAACATTCAAAATGAGAGTATATGATGCCTAAATTTGCTGCAATAGCTGATATAAATTTTACTGATAGTGCCGCTAGCAAAGTGGCCGCCTTGATAAAAGAGGAAGGCAATAACGAGTTGAAGCTCCGAGTTTATATTTCAGGCGGTGGATGCTCAGGTTTTCAATATGGCTTTACTTTTGATGAAACCATTGCGGAAGACGACTTTGGTATCGAGAAAAATGGCGTTTCCGTGGTGATCGATCCAATGAGCTATCAGTATCTCGAAAAGGCTGAAGTCGATTATAAAGAAGACTTACAGGGTTCCCAGTTTGTCATTCGTAACCCTAATGCAAGCACTACCTGTGGTTGCGGCTCCTCATTTGCCGCATAGGGGCCAATTGCTAAACGGCCCTAGGGGCGTCGATCGTTAAGGGGTTATCAGGCGAATCGTTTTGTTTAACTAGGGCTGCCCTTATAAATCGCGCCTAATACAACGGGTTTTTTTGCACCCGTTACCGATGGAATATTACCCACCTTACCCAGCATCGTTTGTTGGGCCAGCCAAGCAAATGCTACTGCCTCGACCCAGTCAGGGTGAACGCCATGTGTTTCGGTGGACTCTACTGGGCAATCGCGTAAAGCATTAAGCCGGCTGATAAGCTGGTCATTTCGCCAGCCACCACCACAGATTAGCACTTTATCGACTTCAGGCAGTTGCGCTAAACCAACGCATATGGATGTAGCGGTTAGTTCGCATAAGGTGCTTAGTACGTCTTGGTTAGTGGCAGGGTGTTTGATTAAGTGTGCCGTTAACCACGCCATGTTGAAATACTCAGGCCCCGTAGTTTTTGGATACGATGCGCTAAAGTACGGGTCAGTTAGCAAGCTGTTAAGTAGTGATTGGTTCACTGTACCACTGCTGGCAAGCAAGCCGCTGTTATCGAAAGCACAATGAAAGTGTAGCTGACACCATTGGTCCATGAGTGTGTTGCCTGGGCCGCAATCAAAGCCAATGCTGGGTATCGCCACATCGGTACTAAGAAAGGTCAGATTAGCAATTCCCCCAATGTTGACAACCGCTAGCTTATCATGGTTATTTTGAAATAATGCTTGATGAAACGCAGGGGCTAGCGGCGCGCCTTGGCCGCCGGCTGCTATGTCTCGGCGCCTAAAGTCAGCGACTACGGAAATGCCGGTTATTTCAGCTATACGGTTGGGATCTCCAATTTGTACAGTGTAAGCGGGCCTAGTACTGGGGCTGTGTTGAACAGTTTGGCCATGGCTGCCAACGGCGGCGATGTCACGGGCGTTCAGATTAGCTTTAGATAAACATTGGGCTATGCTTTGTCCGTAGAACTCACCGAGTTGTGCGTCGAGTTGACCAAATTCATCGAAACTGACACTGGTTTTCCGGCAGAGGCTTTTGATATCCTGCAACAGTGTGTCGGGATAGTCTATGCAGTCACTTGAGATGAGCATAGGTTTGGCTTGATTAAAATCAACAATGGCAATGTCTACACCATCTAAGCTCGTGCCTGACATGAGGCCTATATAGAGCTGTGTCTGTGCCATGCTGTGTTAAGGTTGGTTAAGCGCCAGCTGTGTTTGTTTGGCACGAGCGAGCTGCCCTAATAAAGGCGTTGTTTGCTGTTTGAACTCGGCTAATAAGTGCTTTTTGATCGGCGAGGCGGCAGGAAACTTGGTGGTAAGGGGGTTTCTGTGAACGCCATTAACTCTAAACTCATAATGCAGATGAGGGCCGGTTGCTAGACCAGACTTCCCAACATAACCAATAGTTTGCCCTTGTTTAACGTAGCTACCGTTTTTATAACGACCATATTTGGACATATGGGCATACAGCGAGCTGTACTGCTGGCCGTGCTGAATGATGACGACGCGGCCATAGCCACCTTTTACACCCTTAAATGTAATTCGTCCATCCCCCGTTGCTTTGATAGGCGTACCGCTAGAGGCCGCATAGTCGACACCTTTGTGCGCGCGAATTCTATTCAGTACGGGGTGTTTCCTGCGTAAATTAAAATGTGAGCTAACACGGGCAAAGTCAATGGGGTTGCGCAAAAAAGTCTTGCGCATACTCTTGCCGTCAGCAGAAAAGTATTCGGCATGGCCATCTTTATCAACAAAGCGAACGGCCTGGTACTTATCACCTTGGTTTGTAAACTCAGCGGCTAAAATATGGCCGTTTTCAATGCGTTCACCCTCGATCTGTTTAGATTCATATAGAAGGGAGAATGAATCACCGGGGCGTAAGCCCTGTGAAAAATCAATATCCCAACCAAAAATATTGGCCAGCTCCATGATGGTCTTGTCGGATAGGCCGGCTTGTTTTGCGTCATAAAATAAGGAGTTTTGAATCACAGCAGAGGCTAAACTGTGAGAGGTTTCTACTGGTTTTTCGTTAATGGTCGATTTAAAACCATTTGCTGTGGCGCGCACTTGAAGGGTTTGTATATTGTTGATGTCATAATCAAGCGCAACACAGGTGTTGTCTGAGTTTTGTGCAAAGCGAAGGGTTTGTCCTGGCTTTATTTTCCTGAGTAGTTTGGTGTTGTCATCAGACTGGATGATGTTGTGTAACGTCGTTGCCGAAAGATTAAAGCGTTTAAAAATGCTGGCTAAATTATCACCAGATTTAATGGTATGTTGCTTCCAGTTTAGCTCTTGGGGTGCTGGAGACGTTGTTTTTTTGACGGTCTGTTGAGGGGTTTTAAACGTATGCTCGGCGCTATCCTGAGTATTACTAGGGAGCTCAATGGGAACGACCTGCAACACTGTTTTATCGCTTTGGGCATTAGATAAGGTGTTTTTAAAGTAAAGCACCATGGCGAGCAGGACGAGCGTACCGATTAACACCAAAGGAACGAGTGGTCGTTGTCGAATCTTCACCGTACTCAGCGAGTGTTTATAGTCACGATTAATTAAGCTCGGTTTTTTCATAAGTTAATACGGTTAAAAGCAGTTGTCCTATGATGGCGTACTATTTAAAGACCTGATTTGATCCAAAGTATAATGGCTGTATATCTTAAGTATAGTTGAAAACAATTGCACTGCCTATGTATGCATTGATAAAGGATTGGCTTAAGAGTTGATTTTTCTTTGAGATGCAGTATCTTTCTCCACCTACTATATATAAAGGGTAAGATTTCGGTGAATGACTCAATAAAAGCACAATTAATTCGTTTAAAACGCGGCACGGATGAAGTACTGGTTGAAGCGGAGTTCGAAAAAAAAGTCGCGTCAGGTAGGAAATTAAGAGTTAAAGCCGGGTTTGATCCTACAGCGCCGGATTTACACCTAGGTCACACGGTCCTCATCAATAAACTTAAACAATTTCAAGATGAGGGGCACCATGTGTTGTTTTTAATTGGCGACTTCACCGGAATGATTGGCGACCCAACAGGTAAATCGACGACTCGGCCACCGCTGACAAAGGATGACGTCATAGAAAATGCTAAAACCTACCAGCAACAAATATTCAAAATATTGGATCCAGCGAAAACAGAGGTGGTTTTTAATTCAACTTGGATGTCAACATTTGAGGCGTCTGACTTAATTCAGTTAGCAGCAAAACACACGGTGGCAAGAATGCTGGAGCGCGATGATTTTAATAAACGATATACCGGCGGTAAGCCAATCGCCATACATGAGTTTTTGTACCCTTTAATTCAGGGGTATGATTCAGTCGCCTTAAAGTCAGATGTTGAGTTAGGCGGGACAGATCAAAAATTTAATTTGCTGGTGGGCCGTCAATTACAAGAAACCTATGGGCAAGAACCACAGGTCGTTATGACTATGCCAATACTCGAAGGCTTAGACGGCGTGCAGAAAATGTCAAAATCATTAGCTAACTATATCGGTATAAACGAAGCACCTGATGATATGTTTGGCAAGCTAATGTCCATATCCGATAGTTTGATGTGGCGGTACTACGAGTTATTGAGTTTCCGTGAACTTGATGAGATAAGCAAATGGAAAAAGCGCTGTGAACAAGGCAAGGAAAACCCTAAGAACATTAAAATAGCATTGGCGATGGAAATAGTTGAGCGTTTTCATAATAAGGAAGAGGCGATAAAGGCCAAAGAGTCGTTCGACTCAAGATTTAAACGCGGAGAATTACCAAGTGACATCCCCGTAGTTCATCTAAGTACGTCAGAATCATACCCAATTGCCAATGTAATAAAGGACGCGGGATTAACCAGTAGTACCTCTGATGCGTATCGGATGATAAAACAAGGTGCAGTAAAGCTAGATGGTGAAAAGATAAGTGATAAAAACTTACAGTTGAAGCAAGGTATGCGCTGCATTATACAAGTGGGAAAAAGAAAGTTTGCTGATATATCAATTAGTTAAAAAGAAAAGATATAAAATCACTAAATAGATGTTGACCGCAAATAATATGTCCCTATAATACGCCTCTCTTAACGCGAAGCCAGTTAGAAATAACGAACTAGTGAGAAGAAAAGGTAATAAGAAACGGCGTTATTTTTAGATGAAAACTTTAAAAATAAAATTGCATTAAGAAGTTTAAATAATGTAGAATAGCCGGCTCAGCAATCGAAGCAACAACAAGCAAAGATAGCTGAGAAAAGTAAGTAAAAGCTTACGAAGTACTTGAAATTTTATGAAATAATTATTGCGTAAAATTAAAAAACCAAGTATACTATCTGGCCCGGTTCAGCCAAAATTGAGCCAGCTCTTTAAAAATTTATCAAGTAATTTGTGTGGACACTTGTGTTGATTGTTTAAGTTATTTAAAAAATAATCAATATAGGTTGAACACACTTAGGTTTTAAAATTTAAGTAATACGTTTAATTCTATATTGAGCAAGATCTAGACCTCCTTTTAAGAGGTCGAAAAATATAAACTGAAGAGTTTGATCATGGCTCAGATTGAACGCTGGCGGCATGCCTAACACATGCAAGTCGAACGGAAACGATGCTAGCTTGCTAGCAGGCGTCGAGTGGCGGACGGGTGAGTAATGCATAGGAATCTACCTAGTAGTGGGGGACAACCTGGTGAAAACCAGGCTAATACCGCATAATCCCTACGGGGCAAAGCAGGGGACCTTCGGGCCTTGCGCTAATAGATGAGCCTATGTCGGATTAGCTTGTTGGTGTGGTAATGGCTCACCAAGGCAACGATCCGTAGCTGGTCTGAGAGGATGATCAGCCACACTGGGACTGAGACACGGCCCAGACTCCTACGGGAGGCAGCAGTAGGGAATATTAGACAATGGGGGCAACCCTGATCTAGCCATGCCGCGTGTGTGATGAAGGCCCTAGGGTCGTAAAGCACTTTCGCCAGAGATGATAATGACAGTATCTGGTAAAGAAACCCCGGCTAACTCCGTGCCA
>DBBV01000006.1:0-209319 GCA_002292375.1 Methylococcaceae bacterium UBA975
TGCCGCTGTCTATTTTACTCACATGGTAATCAATTTCTGGTTCGGGTATCGGCTCGACCACTTTAGGCACGTATACTCGGCCTCTGCGCTCGGCTTTTTTTCTTGCTCGGTCTTCTTCTTTTGCCAAGGCCGCGGCACGAATGGCCTTAACTTCTTCGCGTTGTTCGTCGGTTGCTAGTTGAATATTGTATATACCGCCGTCTAAGCCGACGGTTACAGCACCGCCTTCTACGCTAGCAATTGATAATAGCGTAGCAGCGTCTTTGTTATAACTAATTGACCACAGTTCGCCGGCATTTTCGGTATGGGCAACAACCCCAAACTCACCCACCAAAATTGCATTGTTGGCATCTTTTGCGATGACCCCGTGCAGGCGCGGTAAATCTCGCCCTGTATAGCCCGTTAACTGTTGCGCTTCCCAAGTTGCCCCACCATTTGAGGTGTGCCAAATTTTTCCACCATGACCGACTGCCCAGCCGTTATTGGTATCGGCAAAGGCGATATCTCTTAAATAATTACCTTCATCGGTGTGCTGCACAAGCCAGGTTGTTCCACCATCGGCGGTGTGTAAGATAGACCCCCTGTGACCAACAGCCCAACCCTTTTGCTCATCGGCAAAAGACATGTGTCTGATTAATTCATTAACACCTATATAAATACCGTCCCAGCTGTTTCCACCATCTTGGGTTCTAAACAATGAGCCGCCATAGCCGGCAACAAAGCCAAGTTGATCGTTAACAAATTCAACGGCATATAGGTTATCTGGCCAGAAGCGGTGGAATTTGGTGTCTTCTGAATCACTTGGTGATTCAGCAAAACTGGTCGTCACTACGAATAACGCTAAAATTAGCACACTAACCCATGACGTTTTTTTGCTGCCTTGTTGTATTCTGTCTTCCACTCTTGTCTCCGGCTTTTTTGATACGTTCGAACGCGCTAATCTAATGTTTATTAGAACTGCTGTCAATATTCGGCTCGGTATTTCACACCTTAAACCGACGTGCATCATTGAATTATCGTGCTGGCCGCCAGCCATTATGATTTCTTTATCTGCTTAATGCCGCTACCATGTGTTGTTTTAAGCGACTTACTCTCTATGCCTTTATCACAATCTGCCATTGTCCACCAAACCGGTTCTGCCGATGTTTTTTCCATTGAATCTATCTCCATTGCCCCCCCTAAGGCTAAGCAGGTATTGATTCGTCACACGGCTATTGGTGTTAACTTTATAGATACCTATTTCCGTTCTGGTTTATATGAAGTGCCACTGCCGGCTATTCTTGGCGATGAAGCCGTTGGTATTGTTCAACAAGTTGGGGAGGGCGTGAGCGAGTTTAGCGTTGGCCAACGGGTTGCTTACTCATCCAGCAAAGGGGCTTACACGCAATATCGATGTATCGACACTCAAGACATTGTGCCGCTTACCGACGGTGTTGATGATGTGGCCGTTGCTGCCAGCCTGTTGCGCGGCATGACGGTTGAGTATTTGTTTTGCCGCTTATACGAACTTAAGGCGGGGGAAACGATACTTATCCATGCGGCGGCCGGGGGCGTGGGCAGCATTGCCTGCCAGTGGGCCAAAGCGATTGGCGCAACCGTTATAGGCACCGTCAGCAGCGCTGAAAAAGCCGCCATTGCGCGAGCTAATGGCTGCGATCACCCTGTTATTTATAGCCAACAAGACTTTGTGAAAGAAGTTGCTCGCATTACTAAGGGCAAAAAAGTTGATGTGGTCTACGACTCGGTAGGCAAAGACACGTTTATGCAATCGCTGGATTGCTTAAAGACCCGGGGCTTGATGGTGAGCTTTGGTAATGCCTCGGGCAAGCCTGATCCCCTTGATGTGCTGACGCTTTCAAAAAAGGGCTCGCTGTATTTAACTCGGCCTACGCTATACCACTACACGCAGAGTAGGGACGAGCTGGTGAGCAGCGCTAAACGCTATTTAGCAATGCTAGAACAAGGCAGCATTAAGGTTAGCGTGGGCAAAACATTTCGCCTTGACCAGGTGGCTGATGCACACCGTTACCTGACCAGTAGGGCGCGTATTGGCTCGCCGGTTTTAATTCCTTAACCGGTTTTATAACGCGACAGTTCAATACCACTGCCAACGTTTAACAACACGGAGTCCATTCCCGGCTTGCTTTTTACGTGAGCACGGTAGGTATCGGCCGCCTCACGCACCGCGGTCGGGTAACGCATATTATCGGCTAGCACAGTCGCGCCATCAGACAGTTTGGGGTACGCCAGATCAAAGCAGGGGATATAAAACCGCTTCCACAAGTCCAGCAGCATAAAGTCAATCGGTTCGGTTAGCTCGCTGAGAACCTGTAGCGCGTCACCGGTTTTAAACTCGACATAATCGAGTAAACCGGCTTTTTGTAATTGCTTTTTGGCGTACGCTTGCTTTGCTTTGTTCAATTCAATGCTAATGACTTTACCGCCGGTTTCGCTCACCGCCTCGGCAAACCATATCGTTGAGTAGCCATACGATGCGCCGACCTCAACCACTGTTTTTGCCTGCGCCCCTTTGATCAATAGGCTCATTAATTGGCCGGATTGCGGACCGATTGGCAATAAAAACTCGTCGATGCGCTGATCAAACTGCTCACTCGACAGGCTGTCCATCAGGGTGTTTTCTTCAACCGTTCGTCTATGGTATTCCTCGAGTACTGCTTGAATAATGGGTGTCATTTTATCTCCTTGTTTAACACAGGCGAGGGTGCTTTTAACGCCGCATAAAAACTACCTGCAAATATTAATACCATACCAAACCATTGGTATTGATAAGGCAAAATACCCAAAAAGACGGCATTGATAATAATAATATACACCGGTACGGTATTTAAAAATAACGAGGCGCGCGCTGGGCCTATCAAGTGCATGCCTTTGTTCCAAAACAATAATGACAACACGGTTGGCCCAATACTAATAAACAGAACAGCTAATAATGATTGTGTGGTGAGGATTGGTGGCTGACTATAACTGGCTTCGGCAATGCCCAGCGGCAACACAACAATTAAAGAGACGAGCACGCCTAACGCTGTCATTAGTAACGGGCTGAGTGTCTGCATCACTAACTTGCCGATAATGCTATAAACAACCCAGCTAAAGACCGCCGCTAAAATAAAAATATCCCCCCTATTAAACTGCAACAGTAACAAGTTTGAGAGCCGTCCTTCACAGAGTATAAAAGCCAATCCAAACACTGTTATCAGTGCTGCCACCCAATGCTGATAGCTGAGTTTTTCTTTAAAATACAACCCTGCCATTATCGCGGTGAGCAGGGGGGTGAGTGAGTTTATTAAGCCGCCATTGGTTGAGGTGGTTAGGCGCAGGCCGTAATACAATAATGACTGAAAGCCAATGACCCCCGTGACCGCCATCGCTAGCACAATCCACCAATTGCTGATCTGCTTAATTTTTTTAAGCTCGCCACTGTGCATCAACAATAAGACAAAAATAGTACCGCCAATAACTAAGCGCGTGCTGATAATTGACCACGGGCCAAAATAATCTTTTAAATAATGGCCTAAAATCATATTACCACCCCACAGCAAACCCGCTATGTTTAATAATACGACCGCCTTAATGGTATCGCTTTTCACGTTAATTCCTTATAAAAAAACCCTGCATCAACAGGGTTTTTAAATATTCTATTTAGCAACAAAAACCACTACAAATAAACGTTCAGGCTCTTGTTGGTAAATATATTTTGATCCAAGATTATTTTACGCTTGGCCAGTTTAAGCACCCCATTAACCCGACGTAAAATATCTGTTCGATGGCCGATCATGGTGTGCTCTTCATCTTCGTTTATATTTCGATGAACCGTATTCAACGAATAAACCCTGAACTCATCTGGCTTGTCGGTGAACTCCACTTCAATATTGGTCACCACATGGGCGGAGCGGGTGGCCGGATCTTCAGACCAACAAGTGCCCGTTTCGGTGCGTAAAATGCGTTTTTTTAAGCATTCCATATCATCGTTATAGTACGCCGTATCATAAATCGTAGGTTCTTTTTCATTTCTACGGTAGCGCTGGTAGCGATAAGGCATCCAATAATGGATATCTTCCGTTAGCATATCCAACCAATCTCGAAACTCTTCATTGTCGTGATGCCTAGCTTCGCGGTATAGGAACTGCTGCACCTCGTTGATTAACTCCAATGATGGCATCATGTTATTTTGTTGTTTCTCTGTCATAACGCCTCCTTATACGGTTTTTTTGCCAGCGTAACGCGGCGTGTAACGGGTGGGGACATCGCTCCATTTATCTGCATTCATCATATCTGCCCAACGTTGATAAAATAACCGTTGGTTAGAGTCATTGAACTGGCTTGAATAAACAATACCCGGTAGTTCTTCGTGCTCTATTCGGCGGTTTTTACCACAACCATAATGCAACTTGCCTTTACGCGTGACAACACCTTTATTAACGGACGTATTGCCTTCCCAGTTTTCGCCGTCATCCATTTCAAGTACGCCAGCCGGGTTGAATGTTTGCATACAACCAATATTGATCGCCTGCTTAATTTCATCTGGCATGTTTTTGTTAACAATCGTCCACATTCTCATTTCAAACTTATGTGGGCCCCTGGGTAGCCAAACACGGAAGGTTTGTATGCCTGGCAAAAACGAACAGTTAGGAAACAAAGATACCGAGGCCAGTGAACCAAAAATTTTCGAGCGCATTTCGCCGAGTCTTTCAGCCATTTTAGGGCGCATTTTTTCGTAATATTCCAATACTTTTGGTTGCCCTAAAATAGCAATATCGGCCAAGCCGTCGGTGCCAAACTCCCAACCATGGCCGTTCACACTCGCGTGATAGCTGCCTGTTGGGTCAGCCGGAGGGAAGCCCTGGTTGTTGTTCATTGCCTTGAAACCAGAGTCGTGCGTCCATAGCGCATGGTACGCATCACCAACAAAGTTTTCGACGCCAAATTTCCAGTTAGCGTTAACATAGTTTTTAATGCCGCCACCGATAAATTCGGTGCCGCCATCATCTTGATCCAGCATAATATCTAAATACCAGCGGAAGTCACCCAGGAACTCTTCTAGCGACGGTGCTTCTTCATCAAAGGTGGCGAATATCAGGCCCTTATAGCTGTCTACTCGCGCTTGCTGTAAGCCCCATTTGCTTTTATCAATATCGCCTTCGTCGTACACGTGCTCATTTGACAAGCCTTTTAGTTCGCCGTCTGTGCCGAAAGCCCAGCCGTGGTAGTTACAGGTAAAATTTCGTGTATTACCGTCATCGGCGTAACAAATTTTATTGCCGCGGTGTGTGCATGAGTTAAGGAATACACGCACGCTGCCGTCTTTTTGCCGACTGGCAATAACGCCGTCTTCACCCATATAGGTGGTATAAAAGTCGTTGGTTTCCGGCAGCATAGAATCGTGTGCAATAAACTGCCACGCTTTAGCAAATATTTGCTCTAGCTCTTGCTCATAAATCTCGCGTTCCCAAAAAATTCGACGGTCGACCCAACCTTCTTTGGTGTCCATATAGCGACTATAGTCTGGTCGTGAACCTTTGTTATTTGACATATGTTCTCCTGCTTCTCTAAATTTTTTATTTCGCCACTATCAACAGCGTATTGTGGCCGGCAATATTACAACAAAAAAGTATAACATGCATTTAAGCCTTTTAAGCCCGCTTAATCTGCCGTGGATTTTAGCCTATCCCACCGCCGGCTACATTAATAATTTCACCGGTAATATAAGACGACTCATCCGCCGCTAAAAAGCATATCGCCGCGGCCAGTTCTTCGGGGGTGCCGTAACGCTTCATCGGTGTATCGCGCATGGTTTGCTGCACGACGCCATCCATGCCTGCTTGATCAACGGGTGTCATCGCGTCGGTTGTTCTAGGTGTTGCTCTTACCCCTTGGTCAACGCCGCCCGGGTTTACACAATTAACGCGGATGTTTTGCTCGGCTAGTTCCAGCGCCATACACACCGTCATCGCTTGTACGCCGCCTTTTGCTGCCGAGTAGGGCACACGGTTTATGCCGCGCGTTGCCACCGAGCCGACATTAACGATGGCCCCTGCTTGCTGCTCACGCATGTAAGGAATAACCGCCCGGCAGCACCAAAGCGTTGGCCATAAAGAGCGGTTTATTTCCTTTTCTATTTGATCCTCAGGGTATTCCCAAAAAGGCTTGGCCCAAATTGTACCGCCGACGTTATGGACTGACACATCAATACGGCCAAAGGTGTCGACGGTTGTTTGCATTAATTCTTTAGCGCCCGCACTGGTTTCTAAATCAACAATACAAACCGTTGCTACGCCACCCGCGTCGGTAATTTCTTGCTGCACTAGGCGAGCTTGCTGCTCGGCCCGGTCGGCTATCATCACCGTACCACCTTCTTTAGCAAAACGCAGCGCGCAGGCCTTACCTATGCCTTGTGCTGCACCTGTTACTAGGACCACTTTATCTTTGAAACGTTGTGTCATTAGCACTCTCTTATATTATTTTATTTACAGTGTCGGTTCTATTGCTTACCATCTGTTGCTCAATGTAACTAAAAAATAGGCTAAATGAAATGAGTGATGTCACCTTATATGGTTTTCCCCTGAGTACCTACGTTAGAACGGTACATATGGTGCTTATTGAAAAAGGGGTTGATTTTGAACAGCAGCCTTACGCACCGAATACCGATGAAATGCGCGCTGTTAGCCCGACGGGCAAAGTACCGGCGTTTAGTCACGGCGACTTTATGTTATTTGAATCGCTCGCGATGATTAAGTATATCGACGAAGCCTTTAATGGCCCCGCGTTACAACCCACTGATGTGAAAAAGCGCGCCATCATGAACCAGTGGATCAGTTATATCAACGCTTACGTGTTTTCCACCATGGTGCACGAAATTGTTCTATTTCGCTTTGAAATACGGCCTATGGATCAAGCGACCCTTGACGCGGCTATCCCTAAAACCAAAGAGCAGCTCGCTTTGTTGGAAGCCAGCTTAAGCAATACCCCCTACCTAGCCGGTGATCAAATCTCTCTGGCAGATTTTGTTTTATACCCTATTTTGGCCTTACTTGGGATGACGCCAGAAGCGTCTTTGTTAACTGCTTATCCCGCGGTTAGTGCATGGAAAAAAAGCATGGAAGAGCGCGCTAGCATCACGGCTTCTGCGCCACCGATGTAAGTAACTCAGTCTGCTGACGACAAAAAGCCGCAACTGCGGCTTTTTGTTTTTTCGATACTAGTGCTACAGTGACACCATACCCATTCGCAGCGATTGTATGCCTCAAACTCTTGCAGAACAATTTTCTTTAAAGCGCTTCAATCAGGGCTCCCCCAGCCAAAAGGCCTCAGTTGTGCTGAACCTTCGTCGGGTTTATATTTTACCCAACCGCGCCGGCTTGACCCTCGCTGCGGTAATTGTATTTATGCTGGTTGCGTCCATTAACTACAGTAATAGCATGGGCTTTGTGTTTACTTTTTTATTGGCCTCTGCAACACAAGTTTCTACTTTTTTTAGCTTTCGCAACTTATCTGGCATTGAAGTACACGGCCTTAAGTGTGCGCCATGTTTTTTGGGTCAACAAGCTCACGCCTCTTTCGTCATTAGAGAGACAGAAGGGCGCGATCGTTGGGGTATCGTGGCGACTATTGATAACCAGCTTTTGAGTATCCCTCACCTAAAACCGCATCAAAGCTACCCGATTAATGTACCCGTTTTGCCGCCCCAACGGGGCTGGTATTCACCCAATACGCTCACCTTATCTAGTCTCTTTCCGTTTGCTGTTTTTAGAGCCTGGTCACCGCTACTGTTTGCACAAAAAATTTTAGTGTACCCCCGACCTCTTTCCTTTAAGCAAGCCTTACCTAGCCTGCCTGCGGCTCTCGCTAATAGCTCAATCAGCAGCCCATCACCCGGTGCCGATGATTTTAGTGGTTTTAAAACCTACCAACCTGGCGACCCTTACCGGCAAATCAACTGGAAAGCCTGGGCCGCTGAAAAAGGCTTGTTGAGCAAACAGTTTTCTAGTCAGCAAAGCGCTCAAGTCTGGCTTGACTGGAACGCCTGCTCAAGCCCCAGTACCGAAGCCAAACTATCTGAGTTATGCCAATGGGCTTTAGCGGCAGAGAAAGCCCAACTGAGGTACGGCTTAAGGCTACCCTCTAAGCGAATACCTCCCGCTAACGGTGACGCACACCTGCAACACTGCTTACAAAGCTTAGCGCTGTTTAATCAAGCCAATGATGATTGAAGGTCACTTAAATAACACCTTAATGAGGTTATTGCTGATTATTGCAAGCCTGTTGGTTTTACCGCATATTGGTACGCTTAACCCCCTTTTTATTGTTATTAGTTTGGCGTTAATTGCTTGGTGTGGCTTCGTGCATTTTTTTAATCGCTTTTCCCCTAGCGCCTGGTTATTGTTACCACTTTCTTTACTCTTGGCTTTTTTAGTATTAAAGCTACATGGGATGTCGTTGGGTCGTGAGGCGAGCAGTAGTTTTTTATTGGTGCTGCTCGGCTTAAAACTTTTGGAGTGCCGACGTCAGCGTGATGTTTTAGCGGTTATTTTTGTTAGCTTTTTTGTGCTGATTACCCCTTTTCTTTTTGAACAAACCATTGCCTTGGCCCTGTATGGCTTGTGTTTATTTTTTCTGTTGCTCTGTGCATTGATCATTAATGCCAGCGGCTCGGCGAGCATACGCCCTGTAGACGTCACACGTTTTGCTACTCAGATTGGCTTATTAGCTTTCCCTTTGATGTTAATCGGTTTTTTACTTTTTCCACGTATGATCGGCCCGCTCTGGGCGATGCCAAAAGATGCTAGTAACGCAGTAAGCGGTATTTCCGACAGTATTAATCCCGGTCAAATATCCCACCTTGCTCTGTCTAACGAAACGGCCTTTAGGGCGCGGTTTAATGGCGCTTCTCCAGCATTTAACGAGCTGTATTGGCGCGGCCCTGTTTTTTGGCAGACTGACGGGCAGCAATGGACTGTTTCTTTAAACTCCACCCGCAGGGAGGCGGCCAATGATCCATCACCCGTCAATACTCTTTATCGTTATAGCCTCGTGCTTGAGGCACACCATCAACGTTGGCTGTACAGCCTAGATACACCTATTACTGCACCTAACCAGGTACGCTTAACGCAAGATAATCAGCTGTTATTAAAAGATAAGCTACGACGAACTCGATCTTTTGATTTGCTCTCGAACACTCAAACCGCGCCGGAAATACTCAATGATAAAGACCGTCTTCGCGCCTTAGCCTTGCCAAAAAATACTGACCAACGTGTTTATCAATTAGCCGCGCGTTGGCAAGCTGACGCCGGCAGTGATATTGCCGTTATTAACACAGGTTTGGCTCATTTTAATCAAGAAGATTTTTATTACACCTTAACCCCACCCCGCTTGGGTGTGGACCCGGTTGCAGATTTTTTATTTAGCACTAAACGGGGTTTTTGTGGTCATTACGCCACCAGTTTTGCTGTGGTTTTACGCGCAGCCAATATTCCCACACGCTTGGTCGCCGGTTATCAAGGTGGTGTGTATAACGCCGTGGGGCAGTTTTGGGAGGTTCGCCAGGCTGACGCGCATGTTTGGGTAGAAGCGTGGTTAGCTGGTCGCGGTTGGGTAAGGTTTGACCCCACAGCGGCAATTGCACCGAATAGAATTGAGCACAGCATTGATTTTAGCAACCAACGACTGGGCGGCGAGGTGCGTTTTTTAATCGAGCCTAGCGACGGTTTTAGCAACTGGGCGCAACAACTAACATCCCTAATGCAAGCGGTTGATTATTACTGGGAAAGTGGTGTCCTGGCTTATGGCCCCGAGGTGCAGCACGACTTTTTGTCTTCATTTGGTATCGATGGTTGGGAGCAGATGGTGCTTTGGCTAGCGCTCTTAAGTGGCGGACTTATATTAATTGTTACGCTATTTTTATACCGTTTAAGCGTTCGTAAAGAGGACCCGAGCCAAGCGGCTTATTTGGCCTTTTGTAAAAAACTGGGCAGGCGGTTTACGTATAAAAAACCCGCCGAAACTTCGTTACATTACTTCACTCGAATTGCTGCGATTAAGCCTGATTTAGAACCCGACCTGCAACAAATAAGGCAGCAGTATTTGCTTAGCCGTTATGCGAAAAATGATGCTAGAAAGCTACTAACACTAATCCGTGCGTTCCGTTTTTAAGCGGCTTATTTGCCGATACAAAACGAGGAAAAAATCTCCCCTAATAGGTCATCCGCGCTCATGCTGCCGGTTATCTCCGATAAGGCATTTTGTACTTGCCTTAAGTCTTCAGCAAATAACTCGCCCGCCTGATGCTCGATAAATTGCTGCACCCCTTCGGTATAGAGGGTGTCGGCTCGTTTTAGAGCGTCTAAATGCCGCCGTCGGGCCATAAAAACACCTTGGTCGCCGGCCTCAAAACCTACGACTTGTTTGAGGTGATTTCTTAACACATCTAACCCCGTCGAATTTTTTATAGACAGGTTTATTTCTGGAACAACGTGGTCGCTAAAAAGACCCGCTGGGCTCCCGGTTAAATCAATCTTATTAAAAACCAGGGTCACTGGTATTTTTTTTGGTATGTCGCGCAACCGTTGTTCTAAAGAAACCGTTTCTCGTTCTCTATCATCTATCACTAAAAGCACGCGGTCAGCGCTTTGGATTGCTTTATGGGCTCGCCTTACCCCCTCTTGCTCAACGACATCGGCGGTTTCCCTCAACCCTGCGGTATCGATAATATGCAAGGGCATACCATCTAGCTGGATCTGCTCTTTTAAGGTGTCTCTGGTCGTACCGGGTACATTTGTGACGATCGCGCTGTCTTTTTCTGTGAGTGCGTTCAGTAAACTTGATTTACCTGCGTTTGGGCTACCGGCCAAAACAACCGTTATGCCTTCACGTAGTAGGCTGCCTTGCTTAGCTATCCGTTGTATTTGTAGAAACAACTGTTGCACGCGCTGTTGTTTTTTGACTAGCTCCTCACTGGCTAAAAAATCAATGTCTTCATCACTGAAGTCAATCGCAGACTCTACATATAATCGAATCTGCGTAATGGCTTCTTGTAGGGTCTTAATCTGCGCGGAAAATTCGCCTTGTAAGGAACGCTGGGCTGACTTAACCGCCTGCTCGGTTCCTGCATCTATAACATCGGCGACTGCTTCTGCTTGGGCTAGGTCTAGTTTTTCGTTTAAAAATGCTCGCTCGGTAAATTCACCCGCTCTGGCTAAACGAGCGCCCAATTCAACCACTCGCCTTAACAACATATCCATCACAACGGGGCCACCGTGGCCCTGAAGCTCAAGCGTGTCTTCGCCGGTATATGATGCCGGGGATTGAAAGTACAGCGCTAAGCCGGTGTCTATAATTGAACCATCTTGCGCCTTAAACGGCTTGTGGTAGGCTTTTCTTGGTTTTAACTGAGTACCCAGTATGGCCTTTGCTATCTGTGCGGTATTGCCACCACTAACGCGGATAATGCCAATGCCACCACGACCGCTAGCGGTAGCAATAGCGGCAATGGTATCGGTGTCGCTTAACACCTTTGTTTGCTTATTTTTCTTGCCCGGATTCAATTTTTTTCATGATGACGGTTTGTTGAATAATCGTCAGCACGTTATTGACTATCCAGTACAGAACAAGGCCTGATGGGAAGAAGGCAAAAAAACCGGTAAACATAATAGGTAACATCTGCATCATTTTCTTTTGCATCGGATCTACCGGTGCCGGGTTTAAACGTTGCTGTAAAAACATGGTAATGCCATAAACAACCGGCAAGATAAAATATGGGTCTGGGGCCGACAAATTATCCATCCACAACATAAAAGGGGCTTGCCGCATATCGACACTTTCTAACAACACCCAATACAGAGCGATAAACACAGGAATTTGTATCAAAATGGGAAAACAGCCGCCCAATGGGTTTATTTTCTCGGTTTTATACAACTCCATCATAGCTTGATTTAGCTTTTGCTTATCGTCGCCATAACGTTCTTTTAACGCCACTATCCTTGGCTGCACTAATTTCATGTGCGCCATTGAGCGATAGCTTTTTTCTGATAATTTATAAAACAACGCTTTAATGGTTAACGTTACTAGAATAATTGCAACACCCCAATTACCTACAAACGAAAAAAAGAAACTTAACAACCAATAAATCGGTTCAGCAATAATGGTGAGCTTGCCGTAATCGACCATCAACACCAAGCCTTCCGCTGTTTCTTCTAATTGTTCTTGTATTTTTGGGCCGGCAAACAGTGTCGCGGTTATGGTTTTTGTTTCGCCTGGTGTGACTGTTTTTTTAGGTGAAAATGCGCCGATAACAAACAAACCGCCGTCCAGCGCTTTGGTGTAATAATGATATTGGTTTTGTTTTTCAGGAATCCAAGCGGCGCCAAAGTAATGTTGGATCATCGCTAACCAGCCGCCTGTTGCGTCTCGGCTTAGGTTTTCATCCTGCATATCATCAAAGTCAATTTTTTGATATTTATCTTCTGCCGTGTATAAAACGCCGCCGGTATACGTGTAAATAAACGAGTTAGCTTTTTTTTCTGTGTAATTATTACGTTTAAGTTGCAGGTATTCACGTGCAGACCAATCGTTTTTTGTATTATTGACTATGCGTGTTTCAACATCGACTTTGTAACTGCCTTTGCTAAACACATAGGTTTTTATGACCTTAATCCCTTGATCATTTTCCCAAGTCAGTGGCACTTTTATTTCATCTGCCGTTAAGGTGTAATGCTTTTTTTCTGCTCGCCATAAAGCATGGTGGTTCGGACTTTCCCCGCCATCAGAGATTAAGCCGGATTCCACGACAAAAATCTTTGGCATTTCACCGTTTAAAAGCTGAATAACACTTTTTTTGCCTTTCTCTTCTGGGTACTGGCTCAATTGCATTTGACTTATCCCGCCCCCTAAGGTGTTTATTTCTAAGTCATACACATCGGTTTTTATACTGATGATTTCACCTTTAGCCGCTAGCGTACTACCGTTTATGTCATTCGCTGTGTTAGCAGATACACTGCCGTCTGACGGGCTGTTAGGGACATCGCTTTTTAACGTGCTTTCTTTTTGTTGTTGCTCAGTTGCAAGTGGTGCTTGTGGAATAACATAGTCTTTTTGCCATGCTTGCCAAATAAGAATTGAAACGAAGGCGAGGGCGGCAAAAAGTAGTGTTCTTTGATTATCCATTAGATTTTCGGGTTATTGGTAAGGGGTCAACGCCTGCTTTACAAAACGGTTGGCAACGTAACAGTCGTTTACTGGTTAAAAAGAAGGCTTTAAAAAAACCGTACTCTTGAAATGCTTGTAGTGCATATTCAGAACATGTCGGGTAGAAACGACAACGACTAGCGATCATTGGGCTTATAAAAAACCGGTAAAACTTAATCAAATAAATAAATAGCTTATTCATCTAATGTCATTTTCTTCCAATACGTTTGTATTGATTCGGCCAGTTCTTTTTTATCTGCTTGATTTGCTTGATTGCGGCACAAAACAACAAAGTCTTGCTTTTTCAAGTTGTTTTTTTGTCGTCGAAACGATTCTCTAACCACGCGCTTTATTAAATTACGTTGTGTTGCTTTTTTAACGTTTTTCTTAGCTATGGCTAAACCAAGTCTAGGTCGTGTGCCTTTATTAGCCCTTGATAAAATGGTAAAAAATAAATCGGTCTTTCTACTCGCTCCTTTAAAGACCGTTGCGTAATCCGCAGCATTATTTAATCGATCTAATTTGCAGAAGGAGCGTGTGGTTAGATTGTTGTTTGTTAGGCTGATAAACGAACTCTGCCTTTTGCACGTCGAGCATTTATGATTTTACGACCTGATTTTGTGGCCATTCTTGCTCTAAAACCGTGTGTTCTAGCTCTTTTTAGGTTGCTAGGTTGGAATGTTCTTTTCATGTCGAAGTACCTTGTAAATAGAAATTGTTAAATTCACCGAAAGCGCTTGTTAAATTCTTTCGAGAAAAAGATTGCGCAGATTACGTTTTTTATGAGGAAAAGTCAATATTTATCAGTGTTGGTAGAACAGTTATTTGTGTCATGCTTTTCGGTATTTTATTAATAAATGTTTATTCTTAAATACTTATTATTACTATAAGGGGCAGCTTGATCTGTTGGTAACCTTGTTTTCTTTTTTAAAACCATGAGCTTAAAAGAATAATATGCGCGTTGATAAAGTCCATTTAATGTGTGTGCTAAATGTGGATAAGTTACGGTTCAAAGTTATCCACAATAAGCAAATGCTTTTACCCTAAGTTTTCTGTGGATAACTTTCTTTTTACGGTATATCCTAACGACAATAATAATTTTGAGGGGGTTTAGTGTCGTTACTGTGGGAAAAGTGTTTGCAACACCTTGAGGGGGAGTTTCCTACTCAACAAATAAACACATGGATTAGACCGTTGCAGCCACACATTAGTAATGGCGAGTTGTGTCTATTTGCCCCCAATAAGTTTGTTCTTGACTGGGTTTTAGATAATTATTTTAGTAAAATAACCAATATTATCAATAAGTTAGAGAATAAAGACACGGTTGTTTTATTAAAAATAGGTAGCTCAAAAGCATCACTGCCCAACACCAAAAAAACACAAACAAAGCAAAAAAACACGGTATTAAATAAGTCGAATCCTAATAACTTGAATCATACGTTTACTTTTGATTCCTTCGTTGTTGGTAAGTCGAATGAATTAGCAAAAGCTGCTTCTATTCAGGTATCGGAAAACCCTGGAAGCACATATAACCCATTGTTCATTTATGGTGGCGTTGGCTTGGGGAAAACGCATTTAATGCATGCGATAGGGAACAACATTCTCAGTAAAAAGAAAAACGCCAAGGTTAGTTTTTTGTCATCAGAGAGATTTGTCTCTGATATGGTTAAGGCTTTGCAAAAAAACACGATAAATGAATTTAAAAATTACTACCGCTCCCTAGACTTACTTTTAATTGACGATATTCAGTTTTTTGCTAAAAAAGAACGCTCCCAAGAAGAGTTTTTCCATACATTTAATACGCTTATCGAAAACAATAAGCAGATTGTTTTAACTTGTGATTGCTACCCTAAAGAAATTAATGGACTCGAAGAGCGCCTTAAATCTAGGTTTGGTTGGGGGCTACCGATAGCGATTGAACCACCAGATTTAGAAACCCGTGTCGCTATTTTAAAGAGTAAGGCGGCACAAAACGGAGTAGACCTTGCGGATGAGGTTGCTTTTTTTATGGGTAACCGGATCAAGTCTAATGTACGTGAACTTGAAGGCGCGCTGAGGCGCGTGTTAGCGAACGCTAATTTCACGGGTAAACCCATCACGCTGGATTTTACCAAAGAGGCCCTAAGAGACCTTATTGCCTTACAGAACAAGCGTGTTAGTATCGATAATATTCAAAAAATGGTAGCAGAGTATTATAAAATAAGAATGGCTGACCTATTGTCGGCGAAACGAACACGGTCTATAGCGAGGCCACGGCAAATTGCGATGGCGCTTTCAAAAGAACTAACAACGTGTAGCTTACCTGAAATAGGGGCGCAATTTGGGGGAAGAGACCACACAACTGTTTTACATGCGACAAGAAAAATAAAAGAATTAAGAGAGTCGGATCAAAAAACAGATGAGGATTACAAAAACTTATTGAGAACACTGTCCTACTAAGGCGTGCTTAAGTTAAATTTAAACCAATCTAAATACATAATTATGAAGTTAAAAATAAATAAAACTGATTTGCTGGAACCTTTGTCAAAAGTTTTCGGTGTAATTGAAAGGAGACAAACACTACCTATTTTGTCGAATGTTTATTTTTCGATAGCGGGTGGTCGGTTAAAACTATCGGGAACCGACTTAGAGGTTCAGGTGTCAGCGGAGGCATCGATAAGCTCTCAGGAAAACTATAAAACCACGATCCCTGCAAGAAAACTTTTGGATATTTGTCGCTCATTACCCGATGAGGCTGAACTCACCATGGATTTTGACCAAGACAAGGTTATTATAAAGTCCGGTAAAAGCCGTTTTAACTTAAGGGTGCTTTCTGCAGATGATTATCCTTTGTTTGATGAGTTTAATTATATTAATGAAGCAACCGTGGAGAGTGCTGTTTTAGGTAAAGCATTTAGTAAGACCGTTTTTTGTATGGCTCAACAAGATGTTCGTTATTATTTGAACGGGCTTATGTTTGAAATACTTGATAACGAGTTGTTAACGGTGGCCTCTGACGGCCATCGTTTAGCGCTTTCTAAAAACAGTATTGCTGCGGATGTAGAGTCAATAAATCAAGTCATTATTCCTAGAAAGGCTGCGCAAGAAGTGTTGCGCTTAATTGAAAAGCATGATGATCCGGTTTTTATTAAGGTTGCAAAAAACAATATAAAATTCACCCTAGGTGATGTGCAGCTCAATGCAAAGCTAATTGATGGTCGTTTTCCTGACTTTAAAAACGTCGTTCCGGAAGAAAGTAAGCATAGTTTTAATATAGACAAACAGGGTTTTAAAGCGGCGTTGCTTAGGGTGTCTATTTTATCTAACGAAAAATACAAGGGTATTCGCTTGGATTTATCTAACCAAGGGATGGTTATTAATGCAAATAATCCAGAGCAAGACGAAGCCGAAGAAGAGGTGTTAATTGACTATAGCGGCGAAGAAATGAGTATGGGTTTTAACTCTAGTTATTTAATGGACGCGCTTAACGTTATTGAGTCTGATAAAGTTAAAGTCTCTTTTACGGACACAAACAGTAGTTGCTTGCTTGAAAACCCTGAGGATGGCAGTAGTCGCTTTGTTATTATGCCGATGCGAATATAAGTCGAGTTTGAGTTGTCATAATGTCTTTATCTGAGGTTCGTATTAAAGATGTTCGAAATATAAAAAGCGCACATTTAATCCCATCTCCCAAGCTTAATCTTCTTGTTGGTCCGAACGGCAGCGGCAAGACCAGTTTTTTAGAGGCCATCTATTTGCTTAGTAGGGCGCGCTCCTTTCGAACACACAACATAAAAAAAGTTATTAATAGCGAGGAAAGCAACCTGCTTGTTTTTGCAAAACTTGATCACACAGGTGTTAAGAATAAGATAGCTATTAAAAAAGACCCGCAAGAAACAACCATTCGAATCAACGACAAAACAGAAAAAAAATCCTCCGAATTAAACCGTTTTTTCCATGCCCACCTAATTCGGCCTGAATCTCAAGTGTTACTAGAAAGCGGCTCATCCCTGCGCCGTTCCTTTGTTGATTGGGGTGTGTTTCACGTGGAACATGCGTTTTTAGACGCATCAAAAAAATACAACCACACACTCAAACAAAGGAATAAACTACTAAAGTCTAAACAACTTGATACCTTGGATGTATGGAGTGATAAGCTAGCTGAATACGGTATAATGATCACCGCACACAGAGAGCGCTATGTATTACAGTTGGAGGCGGCGCTATGTTTAATAGCAGCCGATTTGATTGGTGAGATAGTAATCAATGTTGAATACATCAAAGGTTGGGATAAAGGTTTGTCGTATGATCAGGCCTTAAAGAAAGCCTTGGCGCGAGATTTACAATACGGCCATACAACGATTGGTTCGCATAAATCTGATATCCGCGTATTGGTTGATGGTAGGCTCGCCCAAGATTATTTGTCTAGAGGGCAGATGAAGTTGTTAATTATCGCCTTGTATTTGGCGCAAATAAAATTAATGCGCGACCAGGGTAAGAAGTCAATTTGTGTGTTGTTAGATGATTTAGCATCTGAATTAGATGGCGTGAACTTTAACAAAGTTATGTTGTTTCTTGTTGGTTTGGATATTCAGATGTTTGTGACAACTACAGATGAGTCTTTGTTTGGAGATTATGTGAGTGATAAAGCGTCAAGGGTGTTTCACGTGAAACACGGCCGAGTAATAAAAGGGGATGATGAGTGAGCACAGAAGATATAAAAGAACAGACCTATGATTCTTCGAATATTCAAGTCTTAAAAGGGCTTGATGCGGTGCGTAAGCGCCCAGGTATGTATATTGGTGATACGGATGATGGTTCGGGCTTGCATCATATGGTGTTTGAGGCCGTGGATAACTCAATTGATGAGGCGTTGGCGGGACACTGTACAGAGGTGGGGGTTATTATTCATGAGGATAACTCGGTTACCATTACAGATGATGGTCGCGGCATACCGGTGGATATTCACCCTGAGGAAGGGCGCTCAGCTGCAGAAGTTATAATGACAGTGCTGCATGCTGGTGGTAAGTTTAATGACAATGCATACAAGGTTTCAGGTGGTTTACATGGCGTTGGGGTATCGGTTGTTAATGCCTTGTCTGATGAGCTTGAGCTAACCATTAAGCGCGAAGGCCATATTCACTACCAAAAATACAAAAACGGTGAGCCCGTTGAGCCGTTAAAAATCATAGGGGAAAGCGATAAAACCGGCACCAGCGTACGGTTTAAGCCGAGTGTTAATACCTTTACCAATATCGAATTCCACTTTGAATTGTTGGCTAAACGTTTACGTGAGCTATCATTTTTAAACTCAGGGGTTCGAATTCGTTTATCCGATGAACGTACTGCTAACGAAGAGGTGTTTCAATATGAAGGTGGTATTAAGGCCTTTGTTAGCCACCTAAATAAAAACAAATCCCCTATTCACGAAAAAATTGTTTATATCAATGTAAATAAAAACGATGTAAACGTTGAAATAGCGCTGCAATGGAATGATTCATACCAAGAAAATATTTTTTGCTATACCAATAATATCCCGCAGCGAGATGGCGGTAGCCACTTAGCCGGCTTCCGTTCAGGGTTAACCCGAACACTCAATCAGTTTATAGACAGCCATGGTTTAGCCAAAAAACAAAAGGCAGCCACATCAGGTGATGATGCGCGAGAAGGTTTAACAGCCGTACTGTCAGTTAAGGTACCTGATCCAAAGTTCTCCTCACAAACCAAAGATAAGCTGGTTTCATCGGAGGTTAAGCCTATTGTTGAATCGTCTTTGTCAGAGTTTTTGAATGAATTTTTATTAGAAAACCCATCTGAGGCAAAAGAGATTGCCAATAAGATGTTGGAGGCAGCTAGAGCAAGGGATGCAGCTAGAAAGGCCCGCGAGATGACGCGACGCAAATCAGCCTTAGATATTGCGGGCTTGCCGGGAAAACTAGCCGATTGCCAAGAAAAAGACCCTGCGTTATCTGAAATATTCTTGGTGGAGGGTGATTCTGCGGGTGGTTCTGCGAAGCAGGGGCGTGATAGACGCACCCAAGCGATATTACCCCTGAAAGGTAAAATATTGAACGTAGAAAAGGCGCGGTTTGATAAAATGATCTCATCTGATGAGGTGGGGACACTTATTACTGCGTTGGGTTGCGGTATAGGTAAAGAAGAGTATAAGCCAGAAAACCTTCGTTACCATAAAATTATTATTATGACGGATGCTGACGTCGATGGATCACATATTCGCACCTTGCTACTCACCTTTTTCTACCGGCAAATGCCTGAATTGGTTGAAAATGGCAATATTTATATAGCACAGCCACCGCTATATAAAGTTAAAAAAGGTAAACAAGAGCACTATGTAAAAGACGATAACGAGCTAAATAACTACCTATTACAACTGAGCTTACAAAAAGCCAGCCTAATGATTAACGATAGTAGCCCTGTAATCGCGGGTATGGCGCTTGAACAACTCGCAAAAGAACACCTATTAATAGAAGGTATGATTGCAAGGTTATCGGGCCGTTACGATGAGTTGGTTCTTAATAAATTATTGGTATCAGACGAGTTGTCTCCCGATGCAAACCAGCAAGAGATTGAAGCGTGGTTGTCCAAGTTAGAAGCAGACTTAAATGCGGTAGAGACGAGTCCAACGACATATAGATTATCAGTTGCCTATGGTGAAGAAGGCAAATGGATCATGACCTGTTCAACGGTATCACATGGGGTTGAAAAGCAGTTTGAAATAACCTCGTTGTTTTTTAAATCTTCGGAATATAAAAAGCTCGTTCACTTTGGAAAAACGGTGAGTGATTTATTTGAAGAGGGTACGTCACTTTTGATTGGCGACAAAACCATCCAGGTGTCTAACTTTAAGGAAGCCTTTGGTTTGTTGATGAAAGAGGCGCGTAAAGGACAGCAGATTCAACGTTATAAAGGTTTGGGCGAAATGAACCCAGAACAATTATGGGAAACGACCTTGGATGCCGACAATAGGCGTTTACTGCAAGTAAGAATAGAAGATGTGATTGGCGCGGATGATGTTTTCACTACACTAATGGGTGATGAAGTAGAGCCCAGACGTCAATTTATTGAAAAAAATGCCTTAGAAGTTTCAAACCTTGATGTATAACTAACAACTTTGTTGTTTCTCATTTATTTTGAATCATTCTCAACTTATTTGGGTTGATCTGAAAGAATAAAAACTTTATTTTTCATAAAGTTAGTGTTTTTGTATTTATTTTGACAATACAAAAGGCGAAAAAAACCTAGTTTTTCCGCCTTTTTTGTGAGAAAAAATTACCAAGATAACTCGACACTCAAACCATAAAAAAGCCATAAAACCTAACATAAGCCACAAAAAGAACTAACACACATAATCGGGTTGGTTTGACTACAAAAACCGCTTATATGGCTTCTAGTGAGGTCAATATTTACCTGTTTCAATGAGTTTTTTCGATTAGATCTTTTCTAAAACAGATGAACTGTAAATACAATGAATTTTCCGATTTGATTAATTTTAGTATTAGGTGCAATAACCGAAAAAGTGATGAGCGTTAAGGCTGATGGTTTTGTATAAAAAGAGAGAAAGGGTTTAAATAACCATCAAATACATTGGAGAAAGGAAGCCTTTTTTATTACAAAAAAAGCCCATTTCATTGTTTAAACGAAAACCTTATTGGCTTATTTCATCCATTTGATTCTCAATCCAGTTTTCAGCGGTTTGGTTTAATTCTCTTGCTGATAGACCGTTGCTATTGATCATGGGGCCAATGCGAACCTGGATCGTTCCAGGGTACTTTATAAAGGCTTTTTTCGGCCAGTACTCCCCTGCGTTATGCGCGACGGGAATAATCGGGTAGCCTGTTTTTTCAGCTAACAAAGCGCCTCCGATCATATACTTACGTTTTTCGCCAGGGGCGGTACGGGTACCTTCAGGAAAAATCACTACCCAACGGCCCGTTTTTAACCGCTCGGCGCCTTGTTCAATGATTTGTTTAAAAGAACGGGTTTTTTTAGAGCGGTCTATAGCAATAGGTTGGGTCAGAGCGAGCGCCCAACCAAACAAAGGAATCCATAAAAGTTCGCGTTTCATAACCCAGCATTGTTGAGGGAAAATCGCCTGTAGCGCAAACGTTTCCCAGGCAGATTGGTGCTTACAAAAGATAATACCATTGCCTTGAATATGCTCGGCACCAGTGACCTGATAATCAAGCCGGCAGATGACCTTAAGACCTTTGATTACAAGTTTGGCCCAGGCGCTACTAATCGCATAGCGGGTTCGATATGGAAAAGCAAAAAAGAGAAGGACCAAGGGTGCAAAGAAAAACAAGGTAAGCACTTGAAAAATAAAGAAAATAAAAGACCTTAAAGCAAGGGTCGCTTGGCTAGGTGAGGATGAAGGTGACGGCATCATTTAAAGTCTCGAAGGTAGGGTGAGAAAGCGTAGGGTTTTGTTGTTTGGTTTTTTGTCCCTTACCGGTTAGCACAAGCATCGCTTGGGCGTTAACCGCGACAGCTGCTTGCAGGTCTCTTAAGCTATCACCGATTACAATGGCACTGGATAAGGCGATGTTGTTCCGCTTGGCTAGGTCTGTTAAAAGCCCTGGCTTGGGTTTGCGGCAAGCGCAGTCATCTTCAGGGCTGTGGGGGCAAAAAGCAATATCCGTAATTTTTCCGCCAGCTTGTGTAACTAAATCAATCATTTTTAAGTGCATGGCCTGTAGGTCGTTGAGGCTAAATAACCCACGGCCGATGCCCGACTGATTGGTGGCTACAAAAACTCGGTGTCCAGCTTGGTGTAGCTTTGCGATAGCATCAAGGCTGCCCGCAATGGGGACCCATTGATCAGCATTCTTTACGTATTGGTCGCTATCCAGATTAATGACCCCGTCGCGATCCAAAATAATGTCATGTGCATACTTAGGGTTTAAATGCATCTGAAGTCTAGATCATTGATATATTGGCAACTTTTATAAAGTTAGCGTGAATTTTTGCGAGTAAAGCTAGACGTGAATTCTTTAATGCTTCATCGTCCACCATAATAAAGACGTGCTCAAAAAATGCGTCTATGGGTTCTTTTAGTGACGATAACGCTTTAAGCGCAGCAATGTATTGCTGCTGTTTAATTGAGGCCTGTGCTTGGCTCTCGCAGCGGAGCAATTGTTGATATAGTTCAGTTTCGGCTGCATCAGAAAGAAGATCAGCGTTTAATTGATCAGAAATATTAGCCGGGGCTTTTTTCAATAAGTTTTGAATCCGTTTATTGGCTTCACTTAAGCTGGCGGCTTCCGGTAACGCTGAAAAGTCTTGAACGGCCTGTATGCGGTTCATAAAATCGACCGGTTCAGAACAGTTTATACTGGCTACGGCAGCAATATGTTCGGCACTAAAGCCTTTATTTAAGCAATACCCCTTAAGTCTATCCAACATAAAGTTTAACACCAGAGGCTGGGTGCTATTAGTGTCAAAAGCATGGGTAAATTGTTCACAGCTTAGGGTAATTAATGCGTTAAGATCCAAATTAAGGTTATTTTCAATAATAATCCGTAAAATACCTAAGGACGCACGACGAAGGGCGAAAGGGTCTTTATCACCGGTGGGCAATAAGCCGACACTAAAAACACCGACGAGGGTGTCTAATTTATCAGCTAACGCTAGGACCTGTCCCGTTTCGCTGCTCGGCAACGGTCCACCGGAGAGTTTAGGAAGGTATTGCTCTTCTATCGCTGCTGCGACGGCGCGCGGCTCACCGTTTTCGATGGCATAGTAGCGGCCAATAACACCTTGCAGACTAGCGAACTCGCCGACCATATCGGTGACCAGATCCGCTTTACTGAGTAGCGCAGCACGGGCTGCAAGATCAGTGTCGTAGCCAAGTTGTTTGGCTAAAGCTGACGATAGTGCGGTGACGCGTGTGGTTTTTTCGCCAAGCGACCCCAGTTTATGCTGGAAGACCACGTTGTTGAGCGAGTCAACGCGCTGTTCAAGTGTGAGTTTATTATCTTGTTGCCAAAAAAACTCAGCATCCGATAAGCGAGGACGAATGACACGTTCATTGCCGTGGCTAACTGATGTGGGATTACTGCTTTGAATATTACTGATGGTAATAAAAAAGGGCAGCAAGCTCCCTTGCTTAGAGAGCACCGGAAAATACTTTTGATTAGTCTGCATGGTCGTGATCAGGACTTCTTTGGGCAGGGTCAAAAAATGTTCATCAAAGCTACCTGTAACAGCAACGGGGTACTCTACTAAGGCGGTGACCTCATCTAATAACTCAGCGTCAATATGGGCTTGGCCACCAACAGCGCGGGCAGCTTGCTCAGCTTGTTCAACAATTGTTTGGCGACGCTGGTCCATGTCAGCAAAAACATAGGCTTGACGAAGTTGATCGCAGTAGCTTGAGGCGGAAGAGATAGTAAAGGACTCAGGCACATGAAATCGATGACCAACACTAGTATTTGACGTGTTAATACCGAAAAACTGGGTATCAATAATGCGATCACCAAATAATAAACTGGCCCAATGTACGGGTCTAACGAAGGCGCTATCGGAATCGCCCCAGCGCATACGTTTGGCGATGGGTAGACGTGCTAATGCTTTTTCAATAATAGCAGGGATCAGGGTTTCGGCAGATTGGCCGGGCTCCAGTTTATTGTAACAAAGCCATTCACCCTTCTCTGTTTTTAGGGTTTTAAGCTCACTAAAGTCAGCACCACAACTTTTAGCAAACCCAAGGGCCGCCTTGCTCGCTTGGCCATCAGGGCCGTAAGCGGCAACAACAGCAGGGCCGCGCTTTTCAATAACCGCATCTTGTTGCTTAGCATCAACGGACTCAATCCAAAAAGCGAGGCGACGTGGGGTGGCGTAACTGTGTGTGTTGCCGTAAGCCAACTTAGCTTCGTCCAGCCCTTCGCAAACAGCTTGTAATAGGGCGTCGCGCAAAGTTTTTAGGTGAGTTGGCGGCAGTTCTTCGCAGCCTAGCTCAAACAATAAATCGTTGGTGTTAGACATTTAGCGGGCCTCCGTATCAGCAGGGCTAAGCATAGGAAAGCCAAGGGCTTCACGCGAAGCATAGTAGGTTTCAGCAACCATTTTTGCCAGCGTTCTGACGCGTAAAATAAACCGTTGACGCTCAGTAACAGAAATAGCGTGGCGTGCGTCTAATAAATTAAACGTATGCGAGGCTTTTAATACCTGTTCATAAGCAGGTAAGGGTAATTGCTGTTGAATGAGTTCGTTACAGGCTTGCTCACACTGATCGAATTGTTGAAAAAGGGTGGTGGTGTTGGCGTGATCAAAATTGTAGTGAGACATTTCTACTTCGTTTTGATGGAACACGTCGCCATAGGTGATGGTGCCGTGCTGATTGCGGGTCCAGACAAGGTCATAAACACTTTCAACGCCTTGAAGGTACATGGCGATGCGTTCAAGCCCGTAAGTGATTTCACCACTAACGGGGCGACAGTCTAGGCCGCCGACTTGTTGAAAATAAGTAAACTGGGTGACTTCCATACCGTTTAGCCAAACTTCCCAACCCAAACCCCAAGCACCTAAGGTGGGAGACTCCCAGTTATCTTCAACAAAGCGAATGTCGTGCTCTAGCATGTCCAGGCCAAGGTGCTTCAGAGAGCCGAGGTACAGGTTTTGAATATCGCTAGGTGAGGGCTTAATAATGACTTGAAATTGGTAATAATGCTGTAAACGGTTTGGGTTTTCGCCAAAACGACCATCGGTTGGGCGGCGCGAAGGCTGCACATAAGCCGCAGACCACGGTTCGGGTCCGATAGCACGCAAAAAAGTAGCAGGATGGAAGGTTCCGGCGCCCACTTCAAGGTCGAGTGGTTGCAGAATAACGCAGCCCTGAGCGGCCCAATATTCTTGCAAAGCAAGGATAAGGCCTTGAAATGTCGTGAGGTCTTGATTGGATTTTGACACGTTAAATAAACAGTTTTTAATTTAAAAGCGCAGTATATCTAATAAGCTAACACTTATCATTAAAAGCCCAATAAGAAAGGGCAGCGACAGATCAAAAAGCAATCCGGTATAATAGCGCGTTTAAAAATACTGAGTAAGCATTATGGCAACACAACGAAAAGCGGTCGCATTAATTTCAGGGGGGCTAGACTCCTTATTGGCGGCAAAAGTAATGCTAGAGCAGGGTGTTCATGTGGAAGGCATCAATTTTTATACCGGTTTTTGTGTCGAGGGGCATACCCATGCGATCCGTAAAAAAGACAAGGCCAAGCCAAAAAGAAACAATGCCCTATGGAGCGCTGAGCAACTCGGTATTAAGCTGCATATCATTGATATTATTGAAGAATATAAACAAGTTTTGTTAAACCCGAAGCACGGCTATGGGGCTAATATGAACCCTTGCTTGGACTGTAAAATATTTATGGTTGGCAAGGCAAAGGAATGGGCTATAGAGAATGGCTTTGATTTTATTATTACGGGTGAAGTGATTGGCCAGCGACCGATGTCTCAACGCAAAGATACAATGCCGGTTATTTCAGCTGAATCAGGTGCTGACGATCTGTTGTTACGCCCCTTGTGCGCACAGAACTTACCTGAAACAAAACCTGAGCGTGAAGGCTGGGTTAATCGTGCTGAGCTGCATGGCTTTAGTGGCCGCACACGTAAGCCTCAAATGGCCTTGGCCGAAAAATTTGGCTTTGATGATTACGCTCAACCCGCGGGCGGCTGTTGCTTTTTAACCGATAAGTCGTATTCAGTAAAATTAACAGACCTTTGGGCGTCACGCGGGAAAAGAGACTACGAGTTAGACGACATTATGTTGCTGAAAGTGGGTCGTCATATTCGGCCGAAGCCAGGGTTTAAACTAATTATTGCGCGAGAAGAGGGTGAAAACAATTTTTTACAAGGCTATAAAAAACAATTTATAACGCTGATGACGATGAGCCATAAAGGCCCTTTAACCTTATTAGATGGTGAGGCGAGCGAAGAAGACCTGCGGTTGGCGGCGCAAATAGTGGCCCGTTTTAGTCAAGGGCGTGAGGCCCCAAGCGTGGACGTGCAGATTGCAGAAAAAGGCGTTAACAAATTGATAACGGTTAAGCCCCTGCCCGCGGAAGGTATTTTACCAGCGTGGCGGGTATGATCGAACTAGACGCCCGCAGATTGATGTGTCCTATGCCGGTTATAAAAACACAAAATGCGATCAAACCCCTGTTGCCGGGTGATAAGTTAAGGGTGTTTTGTACTGACCCAGGTGTTTTACAAGATATTCCGGCTTGGTGCCGGATTAATAAGCATACTGTACTGCTCGCCGAAGAACGAGATGGCGAGTATATTCTTACCATTGAAGTAGGCAATGAATAACGTGTCTGTTCCAACGCCAGCAACGCAAGCAAAAAAAAACATTACGGTGATTGGCGCGGTCGTTAATTTGATCTTGTCGATCATTAAGATAGGGGTTGGTTGGCTCGGTCAATCTCATGCATTAATTGCCGATGGCTTTCACTCCTTGTCAGACCTGTTATCAGATGGCTTGGTGTATTACGCCTCCCACCACGGCAGCCAAGAGGCGGATGAAGAGCACCCTTACGGGCACGCGCGATTTGAAACATTGGCGACTGTTATTCTCGGCGCGTTATTGATCGCTGTCGCAGGGGGTATTATTTGGGACGCGATGAGCCGTTTTTTTAACGATCAAACGGTAAGCCATGGTGGCTTAATTATTGTTGTCGCAGGGACCTCCATTTTATCGAAAGAGGTGATGTATCACTTAACGATGCGAACAGCAAAGGCGACGAAGTCGGAGTTGTTAAAAGCGAATGCTTGGCACCATAGGAGTGATGCAGTGTCCTCCTTGGTTGTGTTGATAGGTGTTGGGCTTGAGCTGTCTGGTTTTAGGTACTTCGATTCTATAGCCGCTTTGATTGTGGGCTTGATGGTGATCAAGATAGGGTTTGACTTGGTGTCAGATGCGAGCAAAGAGTTGGTTGATACGGCGCTTGATGCGGATAGGATTGAAGAAATCAAACGCGTGATTATGAGCATTGAAGGCGTGCAAGAACTGCATTTTTTGCGCACGAGAAAGATGGGTGCCGAGGCGTTGGTCGACGTGCATATTCTTGTCGACCCTATGATCAGTGTATCGGAAGGGCATTTAATCAGCGAAACCGTACGTCTATCATTGATTAGAGAAATCGATGATATTGGTGAAGTGATGGTGCATATAGACCCCGAGGACGACGAAATCTGCTCGCCGAGTCTTGAGCTGCCTTTAAGGGGCGAATTAACCGATAAATTAAACGCGGTATGGAGTGATTTACTCGAAAAAGAGAAAATTAAGAAAATTAATTTACATTATCTTGACGGCAAGGTGGTTGCTGAAATAGAGTTGCCTCTTTCGCTATTAACGACGGTGTTGGATGCGGAGCGAGTATCCAAGGCCATAAAAGAACGCGCTTTATCGGTACCCGAAGTGGCCAAGGTAAAGGTGCATTATTCATAGTCCGCACCTTATTGGTGCAATTCATCTAATTACGCACCAATGTGGTTAGAGATTACGGTAAGAAGTAGCTAAAAGAGCGGTAAAACAAGGGGTTATATTTTGGCATAATTTGTGCAAAAATTGTCACGTTAAGGTTTATTACGATTTATTCAATATATTAGGAGCAGTCATGTCACCACAAGAAATATTAGATTTTATTAAAGAAAAAGAAGTCGCGTTTGTTGATTTTCGCTTTAGCGATACCATGGGTAAAGAGCAACACGTCACCGTGCCAACACACACGATTGATTTAGCTTTATTTGAAGATGGAAAAATGTTTGACGGCTCATCCATTGCCGGTTGGAAAGGTATTAATGAATCAGACATGATTTTAATGCCAGACCCATCAACCGCGGTTTTAGACCCATTTTTTGACGATGTAACACTGATTATACGTTGTGATGTCGTAGAGCCCACCGATATGAGCGGTTATGGAAGAGATCCGCGCTCTATCGCTAAAAGAGCAGAGGAATACCTAGCTAGCACAGGCATTGGTGATACTGCCTACTTTGGCCCTGAAAACGAATTTTTTGTGTTTGATGATGTTCGTTGGGGTGCAGATATGTCGGGGTCGTTTTATAAAGTGGACTCTGAAGAGTCTGGTTGGAACTCAGAAAAAGTATACCCTGATGGCAATATGGGTCACCGCCCTAGCGTTAAAGGTGGCTACTTCCCTGTTCCTCCAGTCGACTCCCTCCACGATATGCGTGCAGCGATGTGCTTAACGCTGGAAGAAATGGGTCAAAAAACCGAGGTGCATCACCACGAGGTGGCAACAGCGGGTCAGTGTGAAATTGGAACGGTCTTTAACACATTGGTAAAAAAAGCCGACGAAGTGTTAGAACTTAAATATGTGGTACACAACGTGGCTCACGCCTACGGTAAAACAGCAACCTTTATGCCGAAGCCTTTAGTTGGTGATAATGGTAACGGTATGCACGTGCATCAGTCTATTTTTAAAGACGGTAAAGCCTTATTTGCTGGTGACCTATACGGTGGGCTTTCAGAAACAGCGTTATTTTATATTGGCGGTATCATTAAGCATGCTAAAGCAATTAATGCGTTTGCAAATGCATCTACCAACAGCTACAAGCGTCTTGTTCCGGGTTTTGAAGCACCAGTGATGTTGGCTTATTCTGCCCGTAACCGCTCGGCTTCTATTCGTATACCTTTTGTATCAAACCCTAAAGGCCGTCGTATTGAAGTTCGTTTTGGTGACTCGACAGCAAACCCGTACCTTTGCTTTGCAGCGATGTTGATGGCAGGCCTTGATGGCATTCAGAACAAAATTCACCCAGGTGAAGCGATGGATAAAGACTTGTATGACCTACCGCCTGAAGAAGAAGCAAAAATTCCTCAAGTAGCTAAAGGCTTTGATGAAGCACTAGACGCATTAAACAAAGACCGTGGATTCTTAACGGCCGGTGGCGTGTTTAGTGATGATATGATCGATGCCTATATTGATCTGAAGATGGAAGAGGTTACTCGTTTACGTATGAGTACTCACCCCGTTGAATTTGATATGTATTACAGCCTATAAGCATCGGCCTTATTGTTGTGAAAAGCCCCGCAAAAGCGGGGCTTTTTTTGTACAAAATTTGATTAATATGGTTGTATAGTACTACTGTATCAGTAAGGAAACGCGCCATGATCTACAGAATACTTATTTTGACATTGCTCATAACGGGTCTCGCACAGGCCGGGGTATATAAATACATTAATAAACAAGGGAAAGTTTCGTACTCTGATACGCCGGTAGAGGGGGCTGAAAAGGTGACTGTGCCACCGGTAATGACCTACCAAGCAGTAAAGCCCATTACGCCTGAGCCTGCGCAGGAAGAGGTAGAAAAGCAGCAGCAACTGGGCTACCAACGGCTTGAGATCACATGGCCAGAAGAACAAGGCACGGTTAGAAGTAATCAAGGCATCGTTAGCGTGAAACACATCTTAGAACCGGCCCTGCAAACAGGGCATAGATTAGAGCTAATAGTCGATGGTCAAACAAAGGATGGGCTTACAGTGCAAGGACTTGAGCGAGGCGAGCACCAAGTACAATTACGCGTTCTGGATACTGAAAAAACAGAGTTGCTAACTAGTCCGAGTGTTACCTTTTATTTGCAACACCAATCAAAGCTCCAGCAAACAAAAAGTAAAAAATAGTAGAAGCGCACCAATATGGTGCGTATACTGTGCCCGTAAGGACCGTGACCGTGTTCTAATTCTTAATAGCTTGCCGCTCTCAGTAGCTTGGCGTGCTATTTGCTAAGTAGCTACAATGGAAAAACCACTTTTTTTACCCGCTTCAATCATCGAGCAATTATCGATCAGCGTACTTGTTTTTAACGAGAATAATACGTTAATTTACATGAATAACTCGGCCGAAGAGCTTTTAGATATCAGCGCGCGTAAAGCAATAGGCTTTAGCGCAGAGCGATTATTTGATACATCAAGTTTTGATATAAAAAAATGCTTATACCGGACGCGCTTGCACGGCGCGAAGGTGACCGAGCACTTGGTGTCAATCAGTTGCCCAGTTTCAATAAAAAGGAATATCAGTTTATCGATGACACCAATTACCAGTGAGGCTGGCGGTAGTGAGTGTGTGTTGGTGGAGATGATGGACTTTAACCATTATCTCCAAATAGATTACGAAGAAAAACTGTTATCTCAAAACGAACTCGCCACTAATATGCTGCGGGGTTTGGCGCATGAGATTAAAAACCCACTAGGAGGTCTAAGGGGCGCGGCTCAATTACTGGCAAAAGAACTGGAAGGTCAGTTTTCAGACTATATACAGGTAATTATCGAAGAAGCGGACAGATTGACGAAACTGCTCGATAGCATGCTCGGCTCTTCAAAGCTACCGAACAAGCAAGCGATAAATATTCACGTTATTTTAGAACGGGTTAGGCAGTTAATTAAGGCAGAGACGGACGAAAAAATAAAGATAAGCACCGACTATGACCCAAGCATTCCTGAAATTGAAGCCGACAAAGACCAGCTTATTCAGGCCTTGTTAAATGTCGTTAAAAATGCCTCACAAGCTGTGCAAGGTGACGGGGTGATTGTACTGAAAACAAGAATACACCGAAACTTTACCATTGGAGAAGAGACCTATAAGTTGGCTATAAAAGTAGACGTGATCGATAATGGGCCGGGGATACCAGCGAACATGTTAACGAAGATTTTTTATCCCATGGTAACGGGTAGAACAGAAGGAACGGGCTTAGGCCTGTCTATCGCACAAAAAAATGTGCAACGGCATAACGGCATCATAGAAGTGAATAGCCGACCAGGCGAAACAGTATTTTCAACGATATTACCTTTAGGGCTAACGGATGAATGAGCAAATAACGGTTTGGGTTGTGGATGACGATCGATCCATTCGCTGGGTGTTAGAAACCGCGTTCAAGCGAGCAGGTTATCGGGTGACCAGCTTTGCAAGCGCGGACGGCATCTTGGATTTAATGCATAAGGATATGCCAGACGTTCTAGTAACGGATATCCGCATGCCCGGTAAGGATGGGATCGAGTTGTTAGCTGACTTACAGAGCATGTACCCCAGTTTACCGGTAATTGTGATGACGGCACACTCTGATATGGACAGCGCAGTGTCAGCGTATGATGGGGGGGCTTTTGAATACCTGCCAAAACCATTTGACGTGGATGAGGCCGTAAATCAAGTAAAGCGAGCACATGCGCAGCATAAAAAAGCAGTTACAAGCATCACTTGGGCAAAAGAAGAAGCGAGCGAATCCGGTATTATTGGCAGTGCGCCGGCTATGCAAGCAGTGTTTAGAGCGATTGGCCGCTTATCAAGATCAAATGTAACAGTCATGGTAAATGGCGAGTCGGGCACCGGAAAAGAGCTTGTGGCGAAGGCGTTGCATCAACACAGCTTACGCAAAGAGAAACCGTTTATCGCGCTTAATATGGCGGCTATTCCCAGAGATTTATTAGAGTCAGAGTTATTTGGCCACGAAAAAGGCGCGTTCACCGGTGCGGTTAGCCGTAGAAAAGGCCGGTTTGAGCAGGCAGACGGTGGCACCCTGTTTTTAGATGAAATTGGTGATATGCCGGCAGAAATGCAAACACGGCTGTTGCGAATTTTGTCCGATGGTGAGTTTTTTACTGTTGGCGGTCATCAAACCATTAAGGTAAATGTACGAATCATTGCAGCGACCCACCAAGGTTTAGAAAAGCTGGTCGAAGAAGGGCGTTTTAGAGAAGACCTTTTTCACCGCCTTAACGTGGTACGGATAAAAATACCGCCCGTGAGAGAGCGTCGTGAGGATATTCCCTTGTTAATGCAACATTTTTTGACCAAGGCGGCAAAAGAAGTCGGCGATGAGGTAAAAATATTAGACCCAGAGGTGCTCGCCTTGCTATCTAAGCTGCCTTGGACGGGAAATGTGCGGCAATTAGAAAATACCTGCCACTGGTTGACGGTGATGTGTCCCAGCAAGATAGTGGGTATTGATGATCTGCCTGAAGAGCTGCTGGCGATTAAAGACGAGCAAGCTCAACGAGTTGAAGGTGATTGGTTGGATGCTGCAAAAATTGATATCAGAAAGCGTTTGTCGGCGGGTGAAAAAGATGTCGCCAAGCGAGCCGTTGCGTCGCTAGAAAAAATATTAATTTTGCAGGCGCTAGAACACACCAAAGGCCGACGGCAAGATGCAGCAAAGTTACTGGGCTTAGGGCGTAATACGCTAACCCGTAAAATTAAAGACTTTAACGCCGAGTAGTCTTTTTTAGGTCAAAAGTCTAGGCTACCAACCAGTTCAGAGACATGGTTAAATTGATGACGGTCTAAATAGTCGACGATTCCTTGGTTAACTTTTTGTGCCAACAAGGGATCATAAAACAAGCCAGTCCCTAAGCCAACGGCACTGGCGCCAGCGATAATAAACTCGATCGCGTCGTTGGCGTTAGTAATGCCGCCTTGACCGATAATAGGAATATTATGCGCTTTGCACACCTGACGCACTTGGTGAACCTTGAGCAAGGCAATCGGCTTAATGGCCGGGCCGGACAAACCGCCTTGAACATTGCCGATAATAGGTTTTCTTGTGTCGGCGTCAATCGCCATCCCCATTAAGGTGTTGATGACAGAAAAAGCATCACTGCCAGCATCAATACAGCGTTTTGCGCTTTCAGCAATATCAGTTTGGTTGGGTGACAACTTGGTGATGATCGGTTTTTTTGTCACCGATCGACAGGCTTCAACCACGCGTGCAGACATTTCAGGGTCATTGCCAAAGGCTACGCCGCCTTGTTTAACATTAGGGCATGAAATATTTATTTCAATGGCGTCGATGGGCGATTGGTCGAATAAGCGGGTAACCTCGGTGTATTCTTCAATGGTTGAGCCAGAAACATTTGCAATGTAGCGCGTTTCAGTAAAATCAAGCGCAGGTAAAATATCGTTCACGACTTGTTGCGTACCAGGGTTCTGCAGACCAATGGCATTTAGCATACCAGAAGGAGTCTCGTACACGCGGTGTGTTGGATTGCCAGGGCGAGCGTCTAAGGTGGTGCCTTTTAAACACACGGCCCCCACATCTTTATGTGAAAATCCCTCAACACGGGTGTACTCTTGGCCGAAACCAACGCAGCCAGATAATAGAACAACAGGCGTTTGGAAGCGCATGCCACAGAAGAAAGAAGCTAATTTAGGATGCAGCATTTAATCTAGGTTAGTGAGACAATAAGGCCATTATAGCAGCTTAGTAAAAACCATTTACATCATGATACATGTCGTTTTATATGAACCGGAAATCCCGCCTAATACAGGTAACGTTATGCGCCTTTGTGCTAATACCGGTGCGCGGCTCAGTTTAATTCATCCCTTGGGGTTTAAATTGGACGATAAAAAGCTTAGGCGTGCGGGGATGGATTATCGTGAGTGGGCGGATGTAAAAGAGTACCAAAATTTCGATGAGTTTTTGGCGACAGAAAAGCCATCGAACGTGTATGCCTTTTCTCGTTTCGCTACCAGTAATTATGCACAAGTACGCTACCAAGCAGGGGACGCCTTGGTTTTTGGTCCTGAAACACGTGGCCTACCAGCTGCCGTGTTACAAACGCTGCCTGAGAGCAATAGGGTGTTAATACCGATGCAGGAAGGTAGCCGAAGTTTAAATTTATCGAACTCCGTGGCGGTTGCCGTGTATGAAGCATGGCGGCAAATGGATTTTAATGGGAGCCAACCTTAACTTATTTGTGGTTCTACACGCTGAGCTCGGGTTAATAAATAGCGTACGGCCGCCTCGGGGGGCAGTTGTTCAAATAAAATACGGTAGATCTGCAGGCAAATCGGCATATCTAATGACCACTTTTGGCAAATAGCGTAAACCTCACGGGCCGCGTGGATGCCCTCGACCTCTTGTCCAATAGAGGCTTTTGCCTCCGAGATCGTTTCACCCCGACCTAGTTGTAAGCCAAGGCGACGATTACGCGATTTATCATCAGTACAGGTGAGCACGAGGTCGCCGACACCGGCTAAACCCAAGAAAGAGCTCTCTGAACAATGGTATACATTGCCCAGTTGTACCATCTCATTTAGCCCTAAGGTGATCAGGGCGGCGCGTGCATTGGCACCAAAACCTAAACCGTCAGAAATGCCAGCGGCAATAGCTAAAATGTTTTTCATCGAGCCGCCAATTTCAGCGCTCGCGATATTATTGCTTGGGTAAGCTAAAAAGCTGGTCGTTCGGAGGGTGTCGGCTACGTGCGTTGCCACCTCAATATCGGGCGATGCAACGATAACGGCAGTGGGTAAATTTTGCGCAACCTCGAGCGCAAAGCTAGGGCCAGAAATGAGTGCCATCGGGACGTTATTACCTAATACGTCGTTGACGACCTCATGAGTCAATAAACCGGTGTCTGTTTCAAACCCCTTGGTTAACCACGTGATGATTGTATTGGCTTGTATGGACGGTTGGCACTTAATCAAGGTTTGCCGAAAGGCGTGGCTCGGCACGGCGAGCATTAAAAAGGTATGGTCGGCAACGGTTTGCGATAAATCATCAGAAACAGACAGCGTTTCAGGAAAATCAATATGGGGTAAAAACTGCGCATTACAGCGTGCATCAGCGAGGGTTTTTATATGTGCGGGGTCGTGTCCCCATAAAGTCACTTGGTGGCCTGCACTTGCCATCATAATGGCCATAGCGGTTCCCCAAGAGCCGGCGCCAAGTACCGCTATTTTTTCAGGGCGTGTCACAAGACAGACTTAATTAGCTTTTGACGGGTCGTTTTGTTGGGCGTGCTGAGCATACAAAGCCTCAAAGTTTACGGGGTTAAGTAGCAAGGGTGGAAAGCCACCTTTGGTCACCAGCTCAGAAACCGCCTCGCGTAAGTACGGAAACAGAACACTGGGACAAAAACTCCCTAATAACGGGCCCATTTCTTCGTCTGCAAAGCCTTTTACGCCGAATACGCCGACTTGGGTTACTTCGATTAAGTAGGCGGTCTTATCGTTATTTTTTACCGTGACGGTAACCGTGACAGACGCTTCGTATAAGTCCTGCGGCGCTTTGCGGGCATTATTGACTAAATTAATATCTACTTGGGGCTGCCATTTTTCAGTAAAAACCAAGGGTGTATTTGGCGATTCAAAGGAAACGTCTTTTATAAATAGTTTTTGAATTGAAAATTGCTTTTCAGGGTTTTCGCTAGGGGCTTGATCAGTCATTTCTTATCCAAATAGTTAGATTATTTTTTTACCAGCGGCATGTTGGCTTCTTGCCAGGCTTGTATACCCCCACTTAGAGCGAAAATGTTGCTAAGGCCAAGCTTGCTCAAGGTTTTACACGCCTCATCCGAGCGGGCGCCAGATTTGCAATAAAAAAGTAACGGTTTGCCGTCGTATTTTTTAAGCTTGTCTAGGCTGTCTTTTATGTCAGGCAGCGGAATCAAAATAGCATCCCCTAAGTGACCGGTTTTAAATTCTGCTTCGTTACGGGTATCTATGACCACCGCTTCGTCGCGGTTAATGAGATCAATGGCTTCAGGCACGGTTAATAGTTTATAACGACGTGTGAGATCACTAAAAACGGTTTGTAATAATAAAACAATAATCACGACTAGGGCGATAAACAATAGGCTATGGTTGCCTACAAACTCAATATAAATATCCATTCGGGGAAAAACCTTTTTCGGGGGGTTAAGTTAACAATAAATTTGTTTTAATAATTGGACCAAATCGATAGCCGTTTTTTCTGATACCTTATAAAAAACCTGTGTGGCATTTTTACGAAACTGGAGCACCTTTTTTTCACGCATAATAGAAAGGTGTTGTGAAACGTTGCTTTGTGTTGTGCCTACACTATCGATTAATTGTTGCACGGTTTTTTCTTCGTGACCTAATTGGCAGATAATCTTTAAGCGAATTGGGTGAGACAATACCTTTAATAAATTAGCGGCTTTAGTTATTTCCAAGTCGGTACTAATTAGTTCGCCTGTTGAGGGGTTCGTCATTGTTGTTGTATCCATATTATAGTTTTAAGCATTAAAAAGGCAGATATCGTAAAATAACACTTTATGAGTTGACATATTATACCAAGCAAACCACGGAGATAGCATTGTTGAAGAAAGATTTAACGAAACGCCCCATCGTTTTACTGATATTAGATGGTTTTGGCCATTCAGAGTCGGACCAGTTTAACGCAGTTAAAGCCGCTAAAACGCCTACTTGGGATAAATTATGGGCCAACTCCCCCAGGGCGCTATTGGACTGCTCGGGTTCCTCGGTCGGCTTGCCGGATAGGCAAATGGGTAATTCTGAAGTGGGACACTTGCATTTAGGTGCAGGGCGTTTGCTGGCGCAAACCTTTACCCAACTGAATAACGAGGTTAAGTCGGGCGAATTTAAAAGTAATAGCGTGCTATGTAAGGCCGTCAATGGTGTCGTCGATAGCGGCGCGGCGCTGCACGTTATCGGCTTGTTATCGCCAGGCGGGGTGCACAGCCATGAAGATCATATTCAGGCGATGCTGGAGTTAGCAGCAGAAAAAGGGGTCAAAAAACTTTATTTACACGCCATTTTAGACGGTCGCGATACGCCGCCGCAAAGCGCACAAGCATCATTAGAAAAAATGGATGCCTTATTTGCCCGTTTAGGCGTTGGTCAAACGGTATCCTTGGTGGGGCGTTTTTATGCAATGGATCGGGATAATCGCTGGGATCGAGTGCAACTGGCATATGACTTGTTAACCGAAGGGCGCTGCCAATATACTGAAAACAGCGCAACGCAAGCGATATTGTCTTCGTATGCACGTGATGAAACGGATGAGTTTGTATTGCCAACCAGCATCCACGCTGAGGGCGAGCCGTCCGTTTGTATGCAAGATGGCGATAGTATTGTGTTTATGAACTTTCGCTCTGATCGTACACGTGAATTAACGCGTGCGTTTACCGAAACAGGTTTTAATGAATTTGATCGGCATGTCGTACCTGCCTTAGAGCAATTTGTTTGTTTAACCGAATACCACCAAGACTTTGACTTGCCGGTTGCCTATCCGCCGCAAACAATTAAAAATGGCTTAGGCGAAATCATATCGAATCGAGGTTTAAAGCAATTACGCATTGCAGAAACAGAAAAGTACGCACACGTGACGTTTTTCTTTAATGGCGGCATAGACATGCCTTTTGCCGGTGAGGATCGTGAGTTAATTCCCTCACGAAAGGTGAAAACCTATGATTTACAACCGGAGATGAGTGCGCGTTTATTAACGGATAAATTGGTGGCGGCTATTTCATCAAAAAAATATGACGCTATTATCAGCAATTATGCGAATTGTGACATGGTCGGGCATACAGGTAATTTTCAGGCAACGGTAAAAGCGGTAGAAGCCATCGATGCCTCTATCGCACGTATAGTGACGGCATTAGAAACGGTCGGTGGGGAGCTGTTTATAACCGCGGATCATGGTAATGCGGAACAAATGGTTGACCCCGCTTCGGGGCAGAGCCATACCGCTCATACGACAAATCCAGTGCCTTTTGTCTATATTGGTAGGCCAGCCACGCTTCGTTCAACAGGTGATCTTAGCGATGTTGCGCCAACCGTATTGGCTGCGATGGGGTTGAGTCCATCGGATGAAATGAGCGGCCATAGCCTGTTGCAGTTAAAGGAATAGGAACACCTTGTTAACTTTGGAGACAACGCTAGCCCGTCGTTTATTTATAGCCAGCCTGGGGTTAGTTTTGTTGTCATCTAGCTTGCTGGCGTTTGGCGATGAAGAGCAAGAGAGTAAAAAACAATTGGCGTTGCTACGTGAACGGATGCAGCGGGTCCAGCAGACTATCAGTCAAACGCAGCAAGCAAAAAGTGCCGAAGAAAAACAGTTAAACACGCTAGAAAAGCGGCTTAGCGAATCTGCTGAAATCCTTCGGGGGTTAGACCGGCGGGTTGCCGAAACGGAACAAAAAGCACAGCGCTTGCAGCAACAACAAAAAGAGGTTCAGTTCGACATCGAGGGGCAAAAAGAGGTGTTGGCTAACTTACTTCGTTCGGCCTATTTTATGGGTAAGCAGCAACGCGTCAAAATGCTGCTTAATCAACAGCAGCCCGATCGTATGAGCCGTGTAATGCAGTACTACGATTACTTTAATCAAGCCAAGGTCGATGTCGTTAGCAGACTTGATAAGGATTTATTGGAACTGAAGCAGATCGAACGCGACTTGGACCGAGAGCATAAGCAACTGTTGGCACTGGCGGAGGCTAAGCGGCTTGAAAAACAAAGCTTACAACAAACAAAACAGCAACGCGCGAGTGTCCTTGCCACGTTACATAAAAGAATACAATCGTCTAGCCAAGAGCTGGCTGGGTTAAAACAAAATGAAAAGCGTTTAACTGACTTGTTGGCGAGCATTAGCCAAGCGATCAATGACATTCCGTTACTGGTTCAACAAAATAAACCCTTTCCCAGTTTAAAAGGTAAACTGTCTTGGCCCACGAAGGGACAAATAGTAAAAAAATTTGGTAGCGCAAAAAAATCTGGTCGATATGATGGTGTGTTGATTGCTGCAAGCGAAGGTGCAGCAATCAGGTCTGTTTCACACGGCAGAGTCGTTTATGCAGACTGGTTGCGTGGATATGGTCTGTTGATTATTGTCGATCACGGCTCAAAATATTTAAGCCTGTACGCCTTTAATGAGGGGCTATATAAAGAAGTTGGTGATTGGGTAAAAGCAGGGGAAACGATTGCTACGGTGGGTATTAGCGGCGGACAGCAAAAAGCTGGGCTATACTTTAGCATTAGAAAAAACGGCAAGGCCGTTAATCCTGCACATTGGTGTCGAGCGGTTAAAAATAATCGCGTTGGCTAAGACTATTTTGTAAATGGAGTTGATATGAATTTTTTACGTAAAACCTTGCCCGTGTTAATAGCGGGGGCTGCGCTGGGCATCATGATAAGCGTAGGCGGCATGGTGTTTGCCGAAAAAGAGCCTCAAGGTAGCTCTTTACCCTTAGATGACTTGCGGGCCTTTTCAGAAGTGTTCGGGCAAATCAAAGCCTCGTACGTAGAAGAAATCAGCGACCATGATCTGCTCGAAAACGCAATAAAAGGCATGTTAACGGGCTTAGACCCACATTCCACGTACCTTGATAAAAAAGACTTTAAAGAATTGCAGGAAGGCACGCGCGGTGAATTTGGTGGCTTGGGCATTGAAGTCGGTATGGAAGACGGCTTTGTTAAGGTGATTACCCCGATAGACGATACACCCGCGTATAAAGCGGGGGTTCAGGCAGGTGATTTAGTGATTCGTTTAGACGAGCATCCAGTGAAAGGAATGACTTTATCTGATGCGGTAAAAATCATGCGCGGTAAGCCGGGCACGGACATTTTATTAACCATCATCAGGGAAGGCGAAGAGCGGCCGCTTAAAATCACCATTACCCGAGCAGTGATTAAGGTGGTCAGTGTGAAGCACCGTATTTTGGAGCCGGGCTATGGCTATGTACGGATTGCGAGTTTTCAAACCCGTACCGGCGAAAGCCTGCACGAGGCATTAACAGAGCTAAAAAAAGAAAGCGAAGATAAGGCGTTAAAAGGCTTGGTGCTGGACTTACGTAATAACCCGGGTGGTTTGTTAAATGCGGCGGTGTCGGTTAGTGATGCCTTTTTAGACTCAGGCCTTATCGTGTACACCGAAGGGCGTATTGAAAACTCCAAAATGAGCTTTAAAGCGGGGCCGGATGATGTGTTAAAAGGGGCGCCGATCGTGGTGCTTATTAATGGCGGTTCAGCGTCGGCATCGGAAATTGTTGCGGGAGCCTTACAAGACCATCGGCGAGCGGTGATTATGGGGCAACAAAGTTTTGGTAAGGGTTCGGTGCAAACCATCTTAGAAAACAATAAGGGAGGCGCCATTAAATTAACGACGGCGCGCTACTTTACCCCAGCAGGGCGATCCATTCAGGCCGAAGGTATTACCCCTGATGTTATTTTGTCTAAGCTCAAGTTAGAAAAACTAGACGATGATTTTGTCGCGATTAAAGAAAAAGATTTGACTAAACATTTAACGAACCCGAATGGTGAAGAAGATGTCGACAGTAAGGAAGAAGACAGCCTTGGTCGTGATTACCCGCTTATAGAGGCGTTAAACCTGCTTAAAGGGATTAATATTTTAATAAAAAAGTGATGCCATGAATGCGATTGCTAGCGAACAAAAATAGTACCGCATACCAACAAAAAACAAGCGCCCAGGCGTTTATTTTATTGTTGTTTGTGTTGATGAGTTGCTCGACGCCAGCAATGAGTGGTGATAAGGGCCCGAAAGCTACGATTAGCATTATTATTGATGACCTTGGCTATCGTTTAAAAGAAGGGCGAGAGGTTATTGATTTACACGCCCAGCTAAGTTACGCGGTGCTGCCAAACACACCGTATAGTCGGCAGCTCGCGCGTTACGCGCAAAAAAAAGGTAAAGAAGTCATCTTGCATATGCCCATGCAATCGATGCTAGGCGAAGCGGCTGAAACAGGTGTGTTAGTTGTGGATATGGATGAAAAAGCGGTTGTTGCAGCCATGCAGCTGGCATTTTCTCGGGTTCCCTACGCGGTGGGTATGAATAACCATCAGGGCAGTTTATTGACGCGACACCCAGGACATATGGCCTGGGTGATGAAAGAGCTCAGCAAAAACGACTACTTTTTTGTTGATAGTCGGACATCCACGCAATCGGTCGCCGGAAAAATGGCGATAGAACAAGGCGTACCCACCATTAGTCGAGACATTTTTCTGGATCATAAGGTTGACGCCCAAAATATTAAGTCGCAGTTTGAACGCTTGATTCAGTTGGCGCTTAAAGAGGGGCATGCCGTAGGTATAGGCCACCCGCACGCTGAAACCATCAGCGTATTACGTGAAATGTTGCCGTTACTTAAAGCTGAAAACATCGACTTGGTACCCATTTCGAATCAACTGCCGACTAAGCTTGTGTTAGTTGAACATAGATAGGGTTATTGCTTGGCTGGCAGGGTAAGCCAAACGCGGGCCAATATTAACCGGGTTGGTAACAAACGCTCAATTCAGATAGTTTTTTAAGTGCCAACGAGGCGCTAGGATGATCTGTAAACTCGAGAGCATCAAACCCTACACGGGTTAAATAGTGTGCTTGATCCGGCAATACATCACCAACGGCTCTCACCTCGCCTTTATAATGGTAGCGTTCACGCAATAGTTTTGCTAATGAGTAGGCGCGGCCATCGACAAACGTTGGGATGTGGATGGCGATCAGTGAAAAGTAAGTCAGATCATTGGCAAGTTCAGCCAGTTCTTGATCGCCCGGTATCATTAGGCCTAATGGTGAACTGGCGCCGCTTAAGGAACGTTTGTTCTGATGCCAAAAATCTGGATCAATAATGGTGTGACTTGCTTTTAAAGCATGCCCGTCGCTTAGGTAGCACCAGGGGTCATCGATGATTTGCTTGTCTTTAATCAGCGTCATACACTTTATCCTTAAAGGGTTGTAGCCCGATGCGTTGTAATGTATTTGCAAAGTTTTCGTTGTCGACGCGGTTGGCTTTGTAGACCTGAACAATGTCATCAATCGCATCAACAACAGCGTCTTTAGCAATGGCCTTTCCAAGCCTGTCGCCTAGTTTGCTTTGATGGCTATCGGAGCCACCAAGGGTTAATTGATACCATTGCTCGCCTTTTTTATCGACGCCTAAAATACCGATTTCACCAATACTATGATGGCCGCAACCGTTCATGCAGCCCGACATTTTTAAACTAATCTTGCCGGTATCGATGGCGCTGTGAGTAAAACGATCCGTAATGCCTTGGGCGATATCAATAGAGCTGGCGTTGGCTAGGCTGCAAAAATCTAGCCCAGGGCAGCAGATCATATCGGTGATAGTGCCGATATTCGCAGTGGCGAGATCGAGCTTGGATAATTGCTGCCATAGTGGGTATAAGTCGGCTCGGCGTACATCGGTCAACGCTAAATTTTGGTCGTGGGTGGTCCTGATCTGGCCAAAACTGTATTGATCGGCCAGCTCGGCGAGGCCGCTCATTTGTTCTGAATTAATATCGCCCGGCGCCCGATGTGGGGATTTAAGCGAGACGAAAACGACTTGGTAGCCGGTTTGCTTATGGGTGAGTGTGTTTTGTATAAACCATTGCCGAAAACTACCACTATTGCCTAGGTCTTGTATTAAGGCGTTGTCGTTGTCTATTGTTTGATACGCTAGGGGGGCAAAAAAACGTTTAACGCGTTGGATCTCGTCTTGGCTTAGTTTAAGTGATCCCTCGCGTATGGCCTGCCATTCACTGTTAACCTGCTGGGTAAATTTATCCAAGCCAGTTTCACGCACTAAAATTTTAATTCGAGCTTTATACTTATTATCGCGACGGCCAAACCGGTTATAGGTTCTGAGAATCGCCTCGGCATACGACAGAATGTCTTCTTCAGCAATAAAATCAGCGATGGTTTGACCGATCACTGGCGTCCGACCGAGGCCACCACCGACGAGGACTTCAAAGCCAATTTGCCCGGCGTCGTTTTTCTTTATATGCAGGCCGATATCATGCACCTGAGTCGCAGCGCGATCTTTTGGCGAGCCGCTGACGGCAAATTTAAACTTACGTGGTAAATAAGAAAACTCGGGGTGCAAGGTGGCCCATTGGCGGATGATTTCGCAATACGGCCTGGGGTCTTCAATTTCGTCCGCGCAAACACCGGCAAGTGGGTCGCAGGTGATGTTTCTAATGCAGTTGCCGCTGCTTTGAATGGCGTGCATTTGTACACTAGCCAACTCGGCTAGTATGTCGGGTACTTGCTCGAGCTTGGGCCAGTTAAATTGGATGTTCTGGCGGGTGGTAAAATGGCCGTAGCCCTTGTCATAATGCTGTGCGATATGCGCTAGTGCGTGCAGCTGTTTACTCGATAATAAACCATACGGTATATTGACGCGCAACATGGGTGCGTGAGTCTGAATGTATAAGCCATTCATTAAACGCAACGGACGAAATTGTTCTTCGGTCAGCTTGCCGCTTAAATACCGATTCGTTTGATCGCGGAATTGTTCAACGCGTTCATTGATCAGTGTTTGGTCTAATTGATCATACAAGTACATGGTATTATCTTTATCTTGTGTACGTTTAAGTGAAACTGAGACGGCGAATATAAAGAGCTTTTCATATAATTAAAAATGATATTAATTACTATTTATATAACTTAAAAGAATAAATTGACTAAAATACCTTCAAACTCAGTGGGCGTTGTTAGCCCAAAAACGCATCATTTCAGTGAGCCGCTCAGCTTGGTGTGCGGTAAAACGATTGAGCAATACGATATCGTTTACGAGACCTATGGCACACTTAATGCGAACGCAGACAATGCCGTATTGGTTTGCCATGCCTTATCGGCAGACCATCATGCAGCGGGCTATCACAGCAATCAGGATAAGAAGCCCGGCTGGTGGGATTTGTTTATCGGCCCGGGAAAACCGATTGATACCAACCGTTTTTTTGTTGTATCGCCGTGCAACTTGGGCCACTGCAGTGGCTCAACCGGCCCTAAGAGTATTAACCCTGCTAGTAATAAGGCGTATGGGCCAGAATTCCCCATCGTGACGGTAGTGGATTGGGTTAATTACCAAGCGAGGTTGGCTGGTGTACTGGGCATTGACCAATGGGCTGCAGTGGCAGGCGGGAGCCTAGGCGGCATGCAAGCCATGCAGTGGGCGATACAGTTTCCGGACAATGTTCGCCATGCGATAGTCATCGCCGCAGCGCCTAAGTTGTCAGCGCAAAACATTGCTTTTAATGCCGTCGCCCGGCAGGCGATTATGAGCGACCCAGACTTTCACCAAGGGCGTTACTATGACCATGATACGGTTCCTGCAAGCGGCTTAAAAGTCGCCAGAATGTTAGGCCATATTACGTACCTATCGGACGATGCGATGGGTGATAAATTTGGCCGTGATTTAAAAAATCAACAGCTCAATTACGACTATGGCGTCGAGTTTGAGGTGGAGAGTTACTTACGCTACCAAGGCGAGTCGTTTGTTAATCGCTTTGATGCAAATACTTATTTGTTGATGACCAAGGCGCTGGACTATTTTGACCCAGCAGAAAAGGAGGGTGGCGACCTATCTGAAGTATTTAGAAAGGTATCGGCCAAGTTCTTTTTAGCGTCGTTTACTACGGATTGGCGTTTTTCACCCAAGCGCTCTAAAGAAATTGTCAAAGCATTAACCGACGCTGGGCGCGACGTCAGTTACCTAGAGTTTGAATCCAATCATGGCCACGATGCTTTTTTAGTACAGCACGCCGATTATATAAGCGCCTTTAGTACCTACATGCAAAACATTGAGGTGACTTCGTGAGCGAACTTCGGATCGAATTACAAAGAATTTGTGAGTGGATTGAACCGGGCTCACGGGTGTTAGACTTAGGTTGCGGCGATGGTTCTCTATTGGAGTGGCTGCAAAAAAATCGCAATATAAGCGGCTACGGTGTGGATATCAATCCAGAGAACGTATTGAGTTGCTTGAAAAAGAAGGTAAATATAATTCAGGCCGACTTGGATGCAGGACTTACTGACTTTGAAGACGGCTCATTCGACTACGTCATCATGACTCAAGCCTTGCAAGCGTTGCAGTTTCCACACCAAACACTGGCTGAGATGGTGCGAGTAGGTCGCAAGAGTATCGTGACTTTCCCCAATTTCGGTTTATGGAAACACCGGGTTTATCTCGCTATGAAAGGGCGTATGCCGGTGTCAAAAGCGCTGCCAGCGCAATGGTACGATACGCAAAATATTCATCTATGTACGGTCAAAGATTTCGAACAGTTTTGCAAACAAAAAGCCTTGCACATAGCGAAGCGGGATATCGTCGATTACGAACACCGTTCAGATGCTTTAATGAAGCTTTGGCCCAATTTATTTGGCGAAGTAGCGTTGTATCAAATTAATGGAAAATAACATGACACTCAAAAAATACGCTGCATTACTCCTCTTACTGTTGCCCACACTGACGGTGGCCGGCAATGATAACGCCTATGACTTGGGCGACTACGTGGTGTATTACAATGCGTTTAGCGCAGACACCTTGCCGCCGCAAATGGCATCTGCGTACGGCATTGTAAGAAGCAAATACAAAGGTGTACTGAACCTTTCAATACAAAAAAAGCAACGCCCCGGTAGTTTTGATGACCCAGTTAGTGCAAGGGTTAAGGTGGACGCGGTTAATTTAGCGGGACAACTCAAGGAATTAAGCCCGCGGCAAGTTATCGAAGGCAAGGCGATTTACTACATCAGCGAATTTAGAATCTCACAAAAAGAAATCATCACCTTTAAGATTGAGCTGGTGCCTGAGGGTCAAGTAAGGCCATTAACGTTTGAGTTTAAGCGGCAGTTTTATATCGACTAATTAACGGTTAGCGGTGTTCCAGTTTTTAAAGCGTAATAAGATTAAAAGCCCCGGGATCGCAATCAGTGTGCACAGTAGGAAAAATCCATTCCAGCCTAAAACCTCAGCCATCCAGCCGGTAGGCGCAGAAATCAACACACGAGGCACGCCCATTAAGCTGGTGAGTAAGGCGTATTGAGTGGCGGTAAATCGCTTATCTGTTTGGCTTGCCATAAAGCCAATAAAGGCAGCAGTACCCATGCCTGCGGATAGGTTTTCAAAGGCGATAACCCCGGCAAGTGCGGGTGTGCTAGGACCAATCGCGTTTAATACAATAAAGCCAGCGGTTGACAGCGCTTGTAAAATGCCAAAGCCCCATAAAGCGCGATAGGCACCGATTTTTAAGATCAAAATACCGCCAATTAAACCGCCTGCGATCGTGGCCCAAAATCCAAATAACTTAACCACCGTGCCGATTTCGGTTTTACTAAAACCAAGGGCTAAATAAAAAGGCGTGGTCATATTGCTAGCCATCGTATCACCAACTTTATAGAGCAAAATAAACAGTAAAATAACGACCGCTTCTCGGCGTTGAAAAAACTCGACAAAGGGGTGCACAATGGCGGTATACAGGGTTTTTGGCCGATCTAAAGCAGCGCTGGGTTCGCTAGCAAACAAGGTGGGCAGGCTAGCCAATAGCATCAGTGCTGCCATCAGTTGATAGACTGTCGAAAAACTGACTATGTCGGCCAAAATAAGCCCGCCACCGGAAGCGACTAACATGCCTATACGATAACCATTGACATACAGCGAGGCGCCAAGACCTTGTTCGTTATCGCTGAGTGTTTCGCGACGATAGGCATCAATAACGATATCTTGCGTGGCGGAAAAGAAAGTAACCAACAACGCGGCGATAGCGACGCTAGTTGCTGATATGCCCGGTTGTTGTAGGCTAAGATAAACGAGGGCGAGTACTAAGCAGAGTTGAGCGACAAATAGCCAACCGCGACGACGGCCTAAAAAGGGCAGGGTAAACCTATCTAATAACGGCGCCCAAACAAACTTCAAAGTATAGGGCAAGCCAGCCAGCGCAAAAAAGCCAATGGTCGTTAAGTCGACGCCTGCATCGCTCATCCAGGCCTGCAAAACTGAACCGGTTAGCAGTAACGGCAAGCCACCAGCAAAGCCCATGACCAGCGCCATAAACATGCGCGCGTTAAACACGCTTGCCCAGCTTAAGAATGCGCTATTAGGGCGTGATGTCATAATCGATGATCAACGGCGCGTGGTCAGAAAAGCGTTGGTCTTTGTAGATGGACGCATCGAGGACGGTACCTTTTAGGTTGTCAGAAATGACGTGGTAGTCGATACGCCATCCGGTGTTATTAGCCCAGGCTTGTCCACGGTTTGACCACCAGGTGTATTGTTCGGCGTCTTGGTTGACCAGACGAAAGGCATCCCCCCAGCCCTCGTCGCCAAACAGTTGATCCATCCAGGCGCGTTCTTCAGGTAAAAAACCAGAATTCTTTTGGTTGCCGCGCCAATTTTTGATATCAATTTTTTTATGCGCAATATTCCAGTCGCCACAAATAATATGCTTTTTTGAATCGGTTTGTTTTTCGCGTAAAACGGGTAACAGCCGCGCCATAAGTTCATATTTAAAATCTTGGCGTTCTTCTTTTGATGAGCCAGAAGGCATGTAAATGGACGAGACCGATAGATCGCCAAAGGTGGCTTCAATAAAACGTCCCTCAGAATCAAAATCAGGCCAACCGAGCCCTTTGTTAACGCTATCGGGTTTTTGTTTAGAAAATAGTGCCACCCCGCTGTAGCCTTTTTTTTCTGCGGGATAGTAATAACAATGGTAGTTATTAGGGTAAAAAACATCGGCACTTAACTGGTCTTCTTGTGCTTTGATTTCTTGCAAGCAAAGCACATCAGCATCTAGCTGCTTCATCCAGTCAAAAAAGCCTTTTCTTTCGCCAGCACGGATGCCGTTGATATTAATGGAAACGATTTTCATTGCGTTATTTTTGTTATAAAAATGGAAGGCGTTATCATACCGAACAGCGACAGCAATGAAAGCACTTGCTTAAATTTAACTTTTTTCGTATCATGCGCGACCGAGTAAGGACTCTTGAAGTCCGGTATAGACGAGAATACTATGAAACAAGATACACACCCTGAATATAATGAAGTTTCTGTTAGCTGTAGTTGTGGTAACAGTTTCAAAGCAAAATCAACCTTAAGCAAGGACGAGCTGTTAATTGAGTCTTGTTCTTCGTGCCACCCGTTTTACACGGGCAAGCAACGTATGATTGATACAGCTGGCCGAGTGGATAAATTTAATAAGCGCTACCAACGCGGTTAAATTAAGCGTTAGTCCAATAAGCTTATATAAAAAAGCCACCGTTTCGGTGGCTTTTTTTTTGCTGCTGGCACTAGAATACGACGAACTAATTAGATCGGGTGTTAACGTATGAATAAATTAACGTACCTTGGGTTGTTGATTGTTTGGTTGCTCAGCGCCTGTGCGGTAAACCCCGCAACCGGCGGGCGTGACTTTGTGTTGATGTCTGAAAATGAAGAGCTAGCGCTTGGGCGTCAATACAGTCAACAAGTGATGAAGCAATACCGCGCTTATGATAATGCGTCGTTGCAACAATACGTTCAAGCGATCGGAGAGAAGGTGGCCCGCGTCAGCCATCGGAAAAATCTGTTTTATCGTTTTACTTTATTGGATAGCACAGAAGTAAATGCATTTGCTCTGCCAGGTGGCTATATCTACATCACGCGCGGGCTGTTAATTTATCTAAACAGCGAGGCAGAGCTGGCAGCGGTGCTGGGGCACGAACTTGGGCATGTAACCGCCCGGCACTCGGTAAGGCAGCATGGTTTGTCTACAGCAGGTAATGTGCTAGGGAGTATTATTGCGGCAACATCGGGGGTGCAAGGTGTCGGGCAATTAACAAATTTATTAAGTACCGGTATAGTCCGTGGTTACGGCAGAGAGCACGAACTAGAGGCTGATGGTTTGGGTGTTGAATACCTACTTAAAGCGGGTTACCCCGCATTGGCGATGCAAGAGGTTATAACGACGCTTAAGAACCAAGAATTGTTCGATAAAAAGTTGGCGCAAGAACAGGGCCGTGAGCCACGTGTTTATCATGGTGTTTTTTCGACCCACCCTGACAATGATACGCGTTTACAGCAGGTATTGTCCGCTGCTCAACGAGGTGTTAAGCCAGCAGGAAGCAAGCCATCAAAGGACGATGTGTTTCTAAAAAAATTAGTGGGAATAACCTTTGGTGACAGTGAAAAGGACGGCATAACGCGCGGTAGCAGTTTCTATCATGCTGAGTTAAATATTAAGATCAAATTCCCCGATAACTGGCTGATAAACAACCACGCAAATTCTATTTCGGCTTCTGCCCCGGCTAATGAGGCGTATTTGCAATGGGCAGTACAAGATTTGAACCGAAAGATAACGCCAAAAGAGTTTTTGCAAACCAGGTTAGGGTTGACCGACGCAATAAGTGAAGAAAGTTTGTCAGTGGGTCCTTTCTCTGGATATGCCATGGTTGTAGACGGTAAAACGCCTTATGGCAAAGGGCTGTTGCGTGCAGCTGTTTTATATGATGGCGCGAGGGCGTACCTGTTTTTTGCAGCGGCGAAAGAAAAGGCGGGGTTTAAAAAGTTTGATCGAGATTTTATGGCGAGTTTAAAAAGTTTGTCTAGGTTGACGCCACAGGATAGGCGTGTTGCAAAAGAGCTGACGATTCAGCTTGAAAAAGCTCAGCGCAATACCAATGTGGCGGCCTTGGCTAAAAGTTCGCCAATTACACACCACGCTGAAGACCAGATACGGCTGTTAAATGGCCTTTTCCCATCAGCAGAGCCTAAATCAGGTGACCTAATCAAGATAGTCCGTTAGAATTACCGGTCAATTTTAGAATAACTAACCGCTGTACTGATCACTGGGTGCGGCGCGTTCGAATGAAGCCTAAGTAAGGAGCTAGAGATGTCTTTGAAAAATTTAACGCTAACCGATAACGAAACAGGGAAAAGCATGGAACTGCCCCTATTGAAGGGCACCCTCGGCAACCCTACTATTGATGTTAAGGGGATCCCCGGTCAGTTAGGCTATTTTACGCATGACCCAAGTTTTGGTACGACGGCGAGCTGCGAAAGCAGAATCACGTTTATTGATGGCGACAAAGGCATTCTTTTGCACCGCGGTTACCCGATAGAACAGTTGGCGGAAAAGAGTAACTATCTAGAAACGGCCTATTTGCTGATACACGGTGAGTTACCAAATAAAGAACAATATGACGAATTTAGTACCGTTATTCGTCGGCACACGATGATTAACGAGTCATTAAAAACATTTTTTGGCGGTTTTCGTCATGATGCGCACCCGATGTCAATGATGATGGGTGTTGTGGGTTCATTGGCGGCTTTCTATCATGAAGGCCTGAATATGAATGATGAAGAGCATTTAATGATTTCTGCTCATCGACTGATTTCAAAACTACCAACAATCGCCGCAGCTTGTTATAAGCACTCTATTGGCGAGCCGATTGTTTATCCCCGTAATGACTTAGAGTATTGTGAGAACCTGCTCTACATGATGTTTTCTGTACCGTGTGAAGAGTATGTTGTTAGCCCAGTTGCAGCTAAGGCATTAAACTTACTGTTCATATTGCATGCAGACCACGAACAAAATGCCAGTACATCAACGGTTAGATTGGTTGGCAGTACGGGAGCAAACCCGTTTGCTTGTATCTCGGCGGGAATTGCCGCGTTGTGGGGCCCTGCGCATGGGGGTGCAAACGAGGGTGTATTAAAAATGCTTGAGGAAATTGGCAGCGTAGAGAATATCCCCAAGTTTATCGAAAAAGCTAAAGATAAAAATGACCCATTTAGATTGATGGGTTTTGGTCACCGCGTGTATAAAAACTTTGACCCTAGAGCGACCATTATTAGGGAGGTTTGTTATCAGGTATTAGAAGAAACCGGCATTAAAGATCCGATGTTTGGCTTGGCCATGAAGCTAGAAGAAGTTGCGCTGAAAGATGAGTATTTTGTTGAGCGTAAGTTGTACCCTAACGTCGATTTTTATTCGGGTGTTATTTACAAGGCGCTTGGGATACCTGTGAGTATGTTTACAGTAATGTTTGCCTTGGCCAGGACTTCTGGCTGGGTGTCGCATTGGTTAGAAATGATGGCCGATCCAGACGGAAGAATTGGCCGCCCTCGCCAACTTTATATGGGCGAGTTAGAGCGGGATTATGTGCCGCTAGAAAAACGTTAAAATAAAAAAACGCGGCTAAAAGCCGCGTTTTTTTATGAAAGACTAACGTTAAACTAAAACAGCTCTTCTATCGTTTGTTGCGGGCCGGCTTGAATTGATGTGGGCGCGGGGTTTGCGGCTTCTATAGAGGCTAAATTTTCTTCCCGGAAATACTCAATAATGGCGTCCGGGTTTGCTGGATCAGCCTTAAATCCGCTGTTAGGGTCTATCAGCATGCCAACAATACCGTCGGGCTGTGATAATTCAATATTAGGTGTGCCCCTGAGGGCTTCCGCCATAAAGTCCATCCAGATGGGTAGAGCGGCTTTGCCGCCCGTTTCCCTGCTACCCAGTGGTTTAGTGTTATCAAACCCAACCCAAGATACAGCCACCAGCGATGGGTTGAAGCCATTGAACCAAGCGTCCTTTTGGTCGTTAGTAGTACCAGTCTTACCGGCCAAGTCGCTTCGTCCAAGGCTGAGTGCGCGTCGCCCGGTACCGCGTTTTACAACGTCTCTAAGTAGTGAATTAATAATAAAGTTTAATTGGGGAGAAATAATAGCCTTGGCCTTTGTTTCAGGTTCTGTGGCGTCGAGACTCGCGGTAGTTGCTAATGGGTCACTTTCAATTAAAGCATAGCTTTGTATAGCGGGCGCAGAGGTGGGCTTGTTTTGTGAAGGGGCGACAAGTGGGCTAGCTCGGAACAATACCTCACCGGAGTATGATAGTACCTTGTCTATAAAAAAAGGGTTAACACGAAAGCCACCATTGGCAAAAACAGAGTATGCCGCTGCCATTTGGTAGGGGTTTGAGCTACCGCTACCCAATGATAATGAGAGGTTTTTTGGTAAATCTGCAGCTTCAAAGCCGAATTGAACGGCGAAATTTCGTACATAGTTCACACCAACGTCCCGCAGTATTCTGATAGACACGAGGTTTCTAGAGTGGGTTAATGCCTCTCTTAGGCGGGTTGGGCCAAAAAATTTACCGCTGTAGTTTTCAGGCCGCCATTGCTGTTCAAGCCCCGCGTCGTCAAAGACCACTGGTGCGTCATTAATTAAGGTGGCGGCGGTGTAACCTTTAGCTAGTGCAGCCGAATACAAAAAAGGCTTAAAGCCTGAGCCTGGCTGACGCTTGGCTTGATAGGCCAGGTTGAACTTACTGGCGGAAAAGGCATAGCCACCTACTAAAGCGGTTAGTGCGCCGTTGGTAGGGTTTATGGCAACTAAGGAGCCAGACACACTGGGGACTTGGGCGAGCTCAAAAGTGGTTTCACCCGGTTTTTGGCGTATCCGTATAATATCCCCCGGCGAAAGGATGTCAGCGGCTTGTTTAGGTTCTTTGCCTTGCCTGTTTTCATTTATGTAAGGCCACGCCCATTTTAGATCGCCCCATGCAATATCAATGGCATGATCATTTTTGTTCAACACGGTGATGCTTTTTTCGGCCAGAGAAATAACGACAGCGGGGATTGTTTCGCCTATATTTTCATAGTTGGCTAAGAGCGTCGACCCGAGGGGGTTACTGCCTGCATTAGACAAATCGATGTGGTCCAGCACGCCGCGATAGCCGTGCCGTTTGTCATATTGATGCAGCCCATTACGGACGGCGTCGGTAGCCGCTTTTTGGTGGCGAGCGTTAATTGTGGTGTAGACTTGCATACCCGTGGTATAGGTGTCCTCGCCAAATTTTTTATACAATTCGTCGCGCACCATCTCAGCCACGTAAGACGCTTCTAATTCATTGCTGGCGGCTCGAAGGTTTGCTGTAATAGGTTCGGCAAGAGCCTTTTCGAGTTGGTCTTGACTAATGTAGTTCAGATCATAGAGTCTATGAAGAACATAGTTGCGTCTGACAGTAGCCCGTTCGGGGTTGGTAATAGGGTTAAAAGCGGACGGCGCTTTGGGTAGGCCTGCGATCATCGCTTGTTGTGCTAATGTTAACTCAGCGAGCTTTTTTCCGTAATAGACATCAGCGGCGGCGGCAATGCCGTATGAGCGGTGGCCAAGATAAATTTTGTTGAGATAGAGGGATAAGATCTCTTGTTTGCTGAGCTGCTGCTCGATCACAAATGACAACAAAATCTCTCGAATTTTGCGCAGGTAAGTTTTTTCATTGCTAAGAAAAAAATTGCGGGCTACTTGCATTGTGATGGTGCTGCCGCCTTGTTTTTTCTTACCTGTCAGTATCAGCTGGGTTGCGGCGCGCATCAGTCCCATAAAGTCAACACCGCTGTGGTTGAAAAAGTCTTTATCTTCAGCAGCCAAAAAAGCGTTAACTTGAAGGGTCGGTATCTCAGTGTAAGAAATGGGGATGCGTTTTTTCTCACCAAATTTTGCTATCAAAAGACCGTCTTCACTAAAAACGCTCAACGGGGTTTGAAATTGAATGTTCGTTAGGGACTGAGTGTCAGGCAATTCAGGGATGATGACAAATTTGATGTAGCCAGCGATTGCTGCGGCTACTAGTAGGCCAAATACGAAAGCAAACTTGAAAATGGAAAAAATAATGCGTTTAAATTGATGTCGTTGAGTCATACCACGGCGAATTGAGGTTGTTTAGAATTGGCACTTATAGGGCTATTGTATTAGTATTGTGAAAGGAATCACATTAACAGGGACTGAATTAATTAATTATAATAAAAAGCACACAATCAATAAAACTAAAGCTATACTCTAACTAAATGAGCTTAGTCTTTGATTTTATACTTGATTTGGCCTTAATATAGTACTTGAATTCTGAACGCTTACGTTCTAACCATAAGAGAAAAAAAGAAAAAGGAAAAAAAAGGATGTCTTTTTTCAAGCGCAAAGTCCCCAACGTATTGGGCATAGATATTAGTACATCAGCTGTAAAGCTAATAGAGCTTAGCCGGCAGGGTACGCGGTATCGGGTGGAAAGCTATGCTGTTGCTGCCTTGCCTGAGAATGCGGTGATTGACAATAATTTTGCTGATATCGATGTGATTGGGCAAACTGTTCGCACAGTGCTTGAACGGTCAGGAACAAAGTTAAAGCAAGCTGCGGTGTCTGTTTCAGGCTCTGCCGTTATTACCAAAATCGTGACGATTCCGGTGCCCTCTAATGATGAAGAGCTTGAGGCGCAAGTTGAACTAGTTGCCGATCAATATATCCCGTATGCACTAGACGAAGTCAATCTTGACTACAGTGTTATAGGACCTAATGAAAAAAACAAAGGCATGGTCGATGTGCAGTTGGCCGCTTCTAGGCGAGAAAACATTGATGATAGGGTGGCGGTTTTAGAGCTGGCTGGTTTAAAAGCTAAAATAGTCGATGTGGAAGCGTACGCGCTAGAAAATGCCTACGGCCTTTTGCAAAATGCCTTGCCGGATTATGGGCCGGATGCAACTATCGCCATCGCCGACACCGGATCTACGATCACAACCTTGAATATATTGCACAAAAATAAAGTTATTTAAGGGAGCAGGGTTTTGGCGGTAAGCAGTTGACGGAAGAGATTCAACGACGCTATGGACTAACATATGAAGAAGCGGGCATGGCAAAAAAGCACGGTGGTTTACCTGATAGTTATATAACTGATGTCTTGGATCCATTTAAGGACGTGATGTGCCAACAAATAGGACGTTCTTTACAGTTTTTCTTTTCTTCCAGTTCTCAGCATAGTGTGGATCAGATTATACTTTCAGGCGGCACCTCGTCTTTGCCCGGCATTGATGCGCTTTTAGAAGAGAAACTGGGTACCCCAACAGCTATAGCTAACCCTTTTTCTCAAATGACTTTGGCAGCAAAAATTAAAGCACAAGCGTTAAGTAACGATGCGCCGGCTATGATGATTGCTACAGGGCTTGCGCTAAGGAGTTTTGATTAATGGCTAAAATTAACCTACTTCCTTGGCGAGAAGAGCTGCGCAAGGAAAAACAGACGGATTTTTTGATATTATTGGGCGTGGGTGTTGTGGTTTCTTTGCTGACTATGGCAACTGTGCATTTTACGATTGATGGCTTGATCGCTCAGCAAGATAGCCGTAATCGTTTCTTACAGAAAGAAACGGCCGTTTTAGATAAAAAAATTAAAGAAATCAAAGAGCTGGAAAAAACTAAAAGTAAGTTATTGGCTAGAATGGAGGTTATTCAGCGCTTACAAAGTAGCAGGCCAGAAATCGTACACATGTTTGATCAGTTAGCCAAAACGGTACCCGAAGGCGTTTACCTTACCCGTTTTAAACAAAGTGGTAATCGCTTGTCTATAGAAGGCAGTGCGCAGTCAAACACTCGGGTGTCGGCCTACATGAGAAGCCTAGAGGCCTCGCCGTGGTTAAAGGGGGCGGATTTAAATGTCATTCGCTCTAGAGGTGTGGATGCGAATAATTTTACCTTAAAGGTAGCCCAGGCTAAAGCCGGCGAACCGACCGAAGGAAAATGAGATGAACCTACAGGATATTAATTGGGATTTTAATGAGGCAGGCAACTGGCCTACGCCGATTAAAGCGCTTGCTATTTTATTAGCGAGTGTCATGGTGATGGGTGCCTGGGTCTACTTCGATACCCTTGATCAAATGGACAATTTAGAGAAAACCGAAAAAAAAGAAATTGTTTTAAAGAAAACCTTTGAAAACAAACAACAAAAAGCGGCTAATCTGGCCGCCTATAAACAGCAGTTGAGCGATATGCAAAAACAATTTGGCGCCATGTTGCAACAACTGCCAAATAAAACCCAAATAGCTGACTTGCTGGTGGACGTTTCTCAAGCGGGTTTGGCAAGTGGTTTGGAGTTTAATTTATTCCAGCCATCAGGCGAGCGCAAAAAAGATTTTTATGCTGAAAAACCGATTAACCTTATTGTAGTTGGCGACTATCATGAATTTGGTGAGTTTGTTAGCAATTTAGCGGCGCTGCCACGGATTGTGACGTTGCACAATGTCTCGTTAACACCGAGCAATTCTGGAAAAATGACCATGAATGCTACGGCAAAAACGTACCGTTATTTAGATGAGGATAATAAATAATGGTTACAACAAACTTATTATCATTCCCTCGCTCCATAGTTGTTTTATTGTTGAGCCTAGTGCTCGTTGGTTGTATTAACGAAGAGTTTGACGATTTAAAAGACTTTGTTGAGCAAGTTAAATCAAAACCAGCTAAACCCATACCCCCCATGCCGGTCATTAAATCTTATGAGTCTTACAGCTATGTTGCAGAAGGCTTGAGAAATCCCTTTGAAAAAGTAGATGAGCCTCAACTTTTAGACACAATTACGTCTATAGAAGGACCTGGGCCAGACTTAGAAAGAGAAAAAGAAGAGCTTGAAGCTTATCCCTTGGACACGTTGCGTATGGTTGGCACCTTATCTCAGAATGGCAAGTTATGGGGGTTAGTTAAAGCTAATGATGGTGTGGTCCATCGAGTTCAGGCAGGCCAATATCTGGGCCAAAATTATGGCAAAGTTGTTCGTATACTTGAACAACAGATCGACCTTGGTGAGTGGGTGGTTAGCGCGACTGGAAAGTGGCGTGAGAGAGAGGCCTCTCTGGCCCTCGTAGAATAATAAGTGAGAATTGATAAGATGAAACATGCAAATAAAGGAAATTTCATGCACACGTTAAAAACAAGTGGATGGGCCGGGTTATCAACGCGGTATAAAGCAACCCTTTTACAAGGCATGGTTGTATTGGCGTGCTGGGCAATGATGTCGTTTACGTCAGTTGATGCTGCGACATTAAAAGATATCCAGTTCTCAGGTCTGCCGGGCAATAAAGTGCAAATTGAATTAGCGCTTGATGCAGCGCCAGTGGGCTTAAAGAGCTTTAGTACGGATAACCCTGCACGGGTTGCTATTGACTTGGACGGCGTTAGCAATGGCGCGGGCAAGTCATCAATTCCCATTAACATTGGTAAAGCAATCAGTGTTAGGGCACTGGAAGCCGGTGGAAAAACGCGTGTTGTGTTGAGCTTAAGCGATTCGGCACCCTATTCGACTAAAGTTGTCGGCAATAGCGTATTTTTGACTTTAGGTAATGTTGCGAACAGCGCTGAAGTTGCAGCAAAGACCTTTGTGTCTGCAATAAGTGCCAGTGGGAAAGCGGTAAGTGGCGTGGACTTTAGGCGGGGTGAAGAAGGTGAAGGGCGAATTTTAGTGAGTCTTAGCGATGCTTCAGCAGTGGTTGACCTACGAGAGGAAGGTGGCAAAGTTATTGTGGACATAAAAAACACACGATTACCCTCAGAGCTGGCGAATAGATTAGATGTGTTGGATTTTGCGACGCCCGTAAAAACCATAGACGTTATGGCTGCAGGCAATGATACGCGATTAGCCATCACGGGCATTGGCGCATATGAATTTTTATCGTATCAAATGGATGAGCTGTTAACAATTGAGTTTAAACCTTTGACTAAGCAACAACAACATGACTTAGCGTCAGAAAAATTCCCGTATACGGGTGAAAAGCTGTCCTTAAACTTTCAAAGCATAGAGGTGCGTTCGGTATTACAACTGCTGGCCGACTTTACCAATATGAATTTAGTCGCGAGTGACTCAGTGGGTGGTAACGTGACCCTGCGCTTAAATAATGTGCCGTGGGATCAAGCCTTGGATATTATTCTAAAAAGCAATGGCTTGGCCAAACGCATCATCGGTAACGTGATGATGGTTGGGCCTCAAGCAGAAGTGGCGGCGCAAGAAAAACTGGAGCTGGAAGCAAAAAAACAAGTGAAAGAGTTGTCGCCTTTGGTGTCAGAGTTTTTTGAGGTCAGTTATGCTAAAGCAGAGGACTTAGTAAAAATATTAAAGTCTACCAGCGGCCGTAGTAGCAATGATAACAACGCCAAACTTATTTCTGCTCGAGGTGGTGTTTCGGTCGACAAAAGGACGAATACCTTATTGGTCCAAGAGACAGCAGAAAAACTGGTTGAGATTCGTCGTATTATCGAACGACTAGATCGCCCAGTTCGTCAGGTGATGATCGAGTCTCGTATTGTGATCGCAAATGATGACTTCACCCGTGATTTAGGTGTTAGGTTTGGGCTATCTGGTATAACAGGTGGTGGTGCTGCGATTGGCGACTCCAATACTGTTGTAGGAGGCGCCTTACCAAATGGTGTGATACGACCCGCAGGCACAATTTTCGATGTTGAAGGAAGCGAAGGATTGTTAGTTGACTTACCTGCCCAAAGCCCGGCCGGTGCCATTCAGTTTATTGTGGGTAAAATTGGCAGCTCCTTGTTGCAATTGGAATTATCTGCTTTACAAACTGAAGCCAAGGGTGAAGTGATTTCTAGTCCGCGTGTTATCACATCGGATCAAATTGAAGCAGAAATCAGCCAGGGTGTTGAAATCCCATTCCAAGAAGCGACATCTTCTGGCGCTTCTTCAACAAGTTTTCAAGAGGCCGAGCTAAAGCTAACGGTTACTCCAAGAATCACGCCAGACGATCGAATTAACCTGGAGTTGAATATAACCAAAGACTCACCAGACTTTTCGAACGTACAGCCAGATGGCGTGCCAATTAACACCCAAGAAGTGGATACAACGGTCTTAGTTAATAATGGCGATACAGTAATCCTAGGCGGAATTTACGAGCGGACTAAAGACCACAGTGTTCGTAAGGTGCCGTTTTTTGGTGATTTGCCGGGTGTTGGGGTGCTATTTAAAAGAGACTTTAAGCAAGATAATAATAGAGAGTTGTTGTTTTTTATCACACCAAAAATACTTAAAGATAATTTATCCGTCAACTAGCTCACAAAAAAAGATAGCTAACAAAAACGGGGCTTTGGCCCCGTTTTTGTTAGCTTAAAGAAAATAAGTCGTTTTATAGCCGATACGTATAGGAATTTAAAATAGTAGTTAAACCAAGATTAAGCCTCGTGCTATAGTTTTACCCACTCGTAATTACGCCGTTTAATGCATGTTAGAAAAGAAAAACATCTACTTAGTGGGGCCAATGGCGGCTGGAAAATCAACCATAGGTAAACTGTTGGCCCAAAAACTGGGTAAGCATTTTTATGATACCGATGCAGAGTTAATCAAAAGCACAGGGGTCGAGGTGGCATTAATCTTTGAGCTAGAGGGGGAGCAAGGGTTTAGAAAGCGCGAAAGTGAAAAGCTAGGTGAGCTTGCCCAGTTAGATGGCGCTGTAATCGCGACCGGTGGCGGGATTGTATTAAAAGAAGGCAACCGTGAATTATTAAGTCGAACTGGACGCGTCGTGTACTTGAAGTGTTCGGTGGAACAACAGCTAAAGCGTACAAGGTTTGATACAAAAAGGCCGTTACTACAAACTGAAAATCCAAGAGCTAAGCTAGAAGAGCTGATGGCCTTGCGGGCGCCACTGTATGAAGAAGTGGCCGACATCACCATGAGCACAGATAAAAATAACAGTAAACGTATTATAAACAAACTACTCGATAAGTTAATTAGCTAAGCATGAACGCACTTGAAACAATAACGGTAGAACTCGGCAGCCGAAGCTACCCGATATATATAGGGGAAGGACTCTTAGAAACGCCGCTGCTACTAAAAAAACATTTGGTCACAAAACAAGTGCATATAGTAAGCAATGAAACCATAGCGCCCTTGTTCCTTGGTAAGCTAATCGCAGGGCTGGGCCCGTCTATATCGGTGACGACAACCGTATTGCCCGATGGTGAAGAATACAAAAACTTAGCGTATTTGAATAATATTTTCGATGACCTACTTGAAAATAGGTGTAATCGGCAGGTAACACTCATCGCATTAGGCGGCGGGGTTATAGGTGATATGACAGGTTTTGCTGCTGCAAGCTATCAGCGTGGTGTGAATTTTATCCAAATTCCTACGACGTTATTGTCTCAAGTTGACTCATCAGTCGGGGGTAAAACAGGGGTGAACCATAGGCTTGGCAAGAATATGATCGGTGCTTTTTATCAACCGCAATGTGTTCTGATAGATACCCGTGTATTGTCATCTCTGCCAGCAAGAGAGATGAGCGCAGGCATAGCAGAAATCATCAAATACGGTGCCATTTGTGATCAGCGTTTTTTTGAATGGCTAGAAAAAAACATGAGTAGCCTGTTGGATAAAGATGGACGTGCGCTAAGTTATGCAATCAAAACCTCTTGTGAAAAAAAAGCAGAGGTGGTGGCGAAAGATGAGAAAGAGTCTGGTATTCGCGCAACACTAAATTTTGGGCATACGTTTGGACACGCCATTGAGTCGCATATGGGGTATGGGCAGTGGCTTCACGGTGAAGCGGTTGCCGTTGGTATGTGTCTAGCGGCGGAGCTTTCATGTGAGATGGGTCTAATCAATAGAAAAGACGCGTTACGGGTACGTGATTTATGCAAACGGGCCAAGTTACCTGTGGATAAGCCAACGGGTATGCAGGCGGCAGAGTTTATTCGTTATATGAAGGTAGATAAAAAGAATGTAACGGAGTCTATTCGGTTGGTTTTGTTAAGTGTTTTAGGGCAGGCCATTATTTCTGATGATGCGAGTGAAGAAATAATCAGCGAGATCATTAATCGTAACCCTAAGGACGATTAAGGCAACTTTATGAACGCAAAAGACAAGGGAGTTGACCGTTTTTTTTTTCCAGAACAGCGGCAGCAACGATTAGATTTGATGATGCATCTGATTCCGAATAGCAGACAAGCCATCTTGCTGCGTGGGCCTAAGCAGTGCGGCAAAACATTTTTTATGCAGCAGTTTAAGGCGCAGGCTGATACAAGTTGGCTGATTTGTTTTGTTGAAGCGCGGCAGTTAGTTGAAAGCGACTCGCCTATAACGGCCTGTGCGGCAGCGTTTGACCAGTTGGACGGCACTGAAAAGCAAGTGGTGTTGAGACTGACGGCTTGGTCAAAGGCGAATAAAAAAGTGATTATATGCGTTGAAGATGCGCATCAGCTTAACAAAGAGCAGTTTGATTTCTTATTTAATTTGGCGCAAGAGTTTGCTTGCGTGCACTTGCTGTTTACATCGTCAGAAAACTTAAGCAGTGAACTTGAAGCGCAATGTTTGTTGATAGACCTTGGCCCGTTTAGTCAAAAGCAGACGATCGATTACGCAAAAAATTACACTAAAGGGGGGGGGCTAGATTTTAATCGGGTCGCGGGAATTGACGAGGTGATTTTATTTATTGAAACAGGCGGTTTGCCTGGGCGTATAAATGATGTTTTGCTACAAAGGCAACAAGCTCCTGAAGATGTGGCGGAGAGGCCTAAAAAAAACAATGTAACAACGATCAAATTAGTAGTTTTAGGGTTAATAGGGTTAGGCATAATAAGCTATTTTTTGCTCCCAGCAGAAACCACCTCACCCACTAAACACGAGATGGCTGACATGGTTGATCTACCGCCAAGGGACGTTAACACAGAAAAAACGTTGATAGTCTTAGACCCAAGCCAAGGGCAGAGTTTGAATGACGCAAAGCCATCAATTAGACGAAAGGAAGCTGTTGAAGAGTCTGTGTCGAATAAAGCCGAGCAGAAGAAAATAATTTCTGACGAGAAAAAAAGTCAAATTGAAGTCGCGCCAGTTACGGCGGCTAAAGTCGAAACGCTGCCTATAAAAAGCACCGTAATGCCGAGCGTTAGTAAAACAGAGGCTAACGCTGTCGAGCAACAAGAGTCATTGCCAGTAAAAGAACCAATTAAGCCTGTTGAGGCAAAACAATTGCAATCAAGTCTTAGGCGCAATCACGCTTGGGTTAAACAAAATAATGGGCAACGCTATACCTTGCAATTGATAGGTGTCACTACGGAACAGTCTGCGCAAACGTTTATAGCACGGCATAAACAGGTGAAAGACCTATATTATTTTAAAAACAAACGAAATAATGGCGATTGGTATAGCGTTATTTACGGTGATTTTGCTGGCAAAAAAGAGGCGATAGAAGCGACCAAAAACATGCCGCTGTCACTAACAAAGATCAAGCCTTGGGTACGGTCTTTTGAGTCTATTAGCAAAGAGCTTTTCGATATTAATTAGCCCTAGTTCCCAATGGTTTATTACGGTTTGCCGGGTTTCAGCCGTGGTTGGGCGGTAGGGTGTACAGATGAAAAGTTAGTGGCTTTCATACAAATTGAAAAAAGACGTCAAAATTGCTATAATCTCTGGCCGACTTGCGTAAAGCGAGTCCCCCTTTTAACTTTTTAAACAGTAGGTTAGCCTAGTGAAACAAACCTCTATCCCACAAGCAGGGCTGTATGACCCGGCGTTTGAGAAGGACAGCTGCGGCTTTGGACTTATCGCGCATATTGACGACAAGCCGAGTCATTGGCTTGTTCAAACATCCATTGGGTCGTTGGCGCGATTGACGCATCGCGGCGCGATAGCGGCAGATGGCAAGTCAGGTGACGGTTGTGGTTTGTTATTAAAAACACCTGAAAAATTCCTGCGTGCAAAAGCTCAAGAACTTGGTGTTAGCCCGGCTAAAATGTTTGCTGTAGGCATGGTTTTTCTTAACCAAGACGCAACAAAAGCGCAGTGGGCCAAAACCGTATTGCAAGAAGAAATTGAAAAAGAAGGGCTTCACGTCACCACGTGGCGTGTTGTTCCTACGAATCCGGAAGCCTGTGGTGAACAGTCTTTTGCAACCCTACCAGCGATCGAACAAGTCTTTGTTGATGCTGGGGAAGGGATGGATAATGCAGCATTAGATCGTCACTTATACATTGCTAGACGTCGTGCTGAAAAACGCATTGAAGCCAATGATGATATGTTTTATGTCGCTAGCTTGGCGTCAAATGTTATTTCGTATAAGGGCTTGGTTATGCCAGAAAACCTGCCTGTTTTTTATTCAGATTTAAGTGATCCAAGCCTAGAAAGTTCACAGTGTGTTTTTCATCAGCGTTTTGCAACCAACACCTTTCCACAATGGCGATTGGCGCAACCGTTTAGATTTTTAGCGCATAACGGTGAAATTAATACTATTCGAGGAAACAGGAATTGGGCTAAAGCACGTAGCTACACCTTCGAGACGCCGTTAATCCCTAACATGGATGACATTCGCCCGTGGGTTTCGAGCGTTGGTTCCGATTCAAATAGTTTGGACAATATGGTGGACGGGTTAATCGCCGGCGGTATGGATATTTTCCGCGTTATGCGGTTGTTAATCCCACCCGCATGGCAAAATGTTCATACCATGGACCCTGATTTGCGGGCCTTTTATGAATACTCGTCTATGCACATGGAGCCTTGGGATGGACCGGCAGCCATCGTATTAACCGATGGTCGACACGTTGCCTGCTGTTTAGACAGGAATGGCCTGCGCCCCGCGCGATATGTAGTGACAAAAGACCGCCATATTACCTTGGCCTCAGAAGTAGGCGTGTATGACTATAAGCCAGAAGATGTTGTTCGCAAAGGCCGCCTAAGGCCGGGTGAAATGTTAGCGGTGGACACTCAAGAAGGGCAAATCATCGAACCTAAAGATATTGATGATCGTTTAAAGTCACGCCAACCTTACAAAGCTTGGTTGGCAGAACACACGCAAAAATTAAAAACGGCCAGCAACGATGACCCATTGACGCTGATGCCATTTGATAAAGACATGCTGCGTGTGTATGAAAAACAGTTTCAGCTGACCTTTGAAGAACGCGATCAAGTGTTAAAGGTGCTAGCTAAAGCAGGTCAAGAGGCGGTAGGCTCAATGGGCGACGATATTCCTATGCCCGTTTTATCAACAAAAATTCGTAGCCCTTACGATTACTTTAGGCAACAATTTGCCCAAGTAACCAACCCGCCTATTGATCCTTTGCGTGAGCAAGTGGTGATGTCATTGATGACGAGCTTTGGCAAAGAGAAAAACTTATTCGCCGAATCTGCCGATCACGCGCATCGCTTAGAAGTCGACTCTCCTGTGTTGTCGGTATCTAAACTAGATGCCCTATTGGCCATTGGTGATGAGGCCTATAAAAGTACGGTTATTAGTTTGCATTATGATCCGTCAGCATGTGACCTAGAACAGGCGATCAGCCAATTATGTCAGCAAGTTGAAGAAAAAGTTCGCGCAGGTGTTGTTGTTATTGTATTGAGCGATCGAGCGCTACAGCAAAACTTATTACCAATTCATGCCTTACTTGCAACCGGTGCAGTGCATCACCACTTGGTAGAGGTTGGGTTGCGTTGCCAGGCCAATATCGTTGTTGAAACAGCGACTGTCAGAGACCCACATCACTTTGCTACCCTGATCGGTTTTGGTGCCACGGCCGTTTGCCCTTACCTCGCGTATGAAACATTAAATAATATGTTGTCTACGGGTGATATTGCTAACATGGATGCGTCCATGGTAGCGCTTAATTATCGTAAGGGTATTAATAAAGGCCTGTATAAAATCATGTCTAAAATGGGCATTTCTACCATTTCTAGTTACCGTGGCTCACAGCTATTTGAAATAGTCGGGCTACAACAAACGATTGTTCAGTCGTGCTTTAAAGGCACCACCAGCCGTATTCAAGGTGCTGGCTTTAAGCAATTAGAAGACGAACAAAAACAATTAGCTAAATTAGCTTGGAACCCACGTAAACAAACGGAACAAGGCGGTTTGTTAAAGTATGTTCATGGTGGGGAATACCACGCCTATAACCCCGATGTGGTTAACTCCCTACAAGAAGCTGTGCGCTCGGGCGATATAACTAAATACCGTGTTTATGCGGATGCCGTTAATTTGCGTGCCCCAGCCTCTATGCGGGATATGCTGCGGTTAAAACTGGACCCAGAAAAAGCCATTTCGATTGACGAGGTTGAGCCAGCAGAAGGTCTGTATCAGCGTTTCGATACCGCAGCAATGTCTTTAGGTGCACTTTCTCCTGAGGCGCATGAGACCCTTGCAATGGCGATGAATCGCTTAGGTGGTCGATCAAATTCTGGTGAAGGTGGGGAAGATCCGCTACGTTTTGGCACTGACAAAATATCAAAAATCAAACAAGTCGCGTCAGGTCGATTTGGTGTTACGCCGCATTATTTGGTGAATGCCGATGTACTACAAATTAAGGTGGCACAGGGCGCAAAACCAGGCGAAGGCGGGCAATTACCCGGCGATAAAGTTAACCAAATGATTGCCACGCTACGCTATTCAAAGCCAGGCGTTGCATTGATTTCACCTCCCCCTCATCACGATATTTATTCCATCGAAGATTTGGCGCAATTAATTTTTGACTTAAAACAGGTCAACCCTAAGGCGCTAGTATCGGTCAAGCTGGTATCTGAGGCTGGCGTTGGTACCATCGCTGCAGGGGTGGCTAAGTGTTACGCAGATTTAATTACAATTGCGGGTTACGATGGCGGTACGGGAGCCAGCCCGCTTACTTCGGTACGATACGCAGGTGCGCCATGGGAATTAGGTTTAACAGAGACGCACCAAACCTTATTGGCAAACGACCTTAGAAGTAAAGTTCGTTTACAAACAGACGGCGGCCTAAAAACGGGATTAGATGTTATTAAGGCGGCCATTTTAGGTGCCGAGAGCTTTGGCTTTGGTACCGGTCCTATGGTTGCCATGGGTTGCCGTTTCTTGCGTATTTGCCACTTAAATAACTGTGCGACTGGCATAGCCACACAAGATAATGTGTTACGTATGAAGCACTATCACGGTGAAGTGGACTATGTGATGAACTATTTCCGTTTTATTGCACAAGAAGTACGTGAATTATTGGCTCAACTTGGCTTTAGTAAGCTCGAAGATGTTATTGGTAGAACAGAGTTGTTGGAACAAATTGAGGGCGCGACTGAAAAACAGAACGGCTTGGACTTACGCCCGCTGTTGGAATTTATCCCCGGTAACGAGTTAAAGACGCAGCACTGTATTTCACCGCAAAATGACCCGTTTGATCAAGCCGAGTTTGCTGAGCAAATGGTACAAGACATTTTGCCCGCGATAGAAGCAAAATCGGGTGGCAGCTTCGATTATCAAATCACGAATATTAACCGTTCTATTGGTGCCCGCTTGTCGGGTGAAATTGCTAGACGTTATGGCAATAAAGGCATGGATGAGTTCCCTGTACAGGTAAACTTTACCGGCTCTGCAGGGCAAAGCTTTGGTGTGTGGAATGCTGGTGGCTTACATCTGTCACTTGAAGGCGATGCGAATGATTATGTTGGCAAAGGCATGGCAGGCGGTAAATTAGTACTTAAAGCACCCGCAGAAAGCCAGTTTGTTAGCCATGAAACGACGATTATGGGCAATACTTGCTTGTACGGCGCAACGGGCGGCGAACTCTACGCAGCTGGTTTGGCCGGCGAGCGATTTGCGGTTCGTAATTCGGGTGCAATGGCCATTGTGGAAGGTATTGGCGACCATGGTTGTGAATACATGACCGGTGGCGTGGTAACGATTTTAGGTGAAACAGGCATTAACTTTGGTGCAGGCATGACCGGTGGCTTTGCCTTTGTATTGGATGAAACACGTAGTTTTGTTGATCGTTATAATCACGAGTTAATTGAAATTCACCGTGTGCACACAGAGTCTATGGCAGCGCACCGTCACTATTTACAGGGCCTGATTGAAAAATTTGTCACTGAAACAGGCAGTGTTCGTGGGCAGCAGATACTCGACAACTTCGCCGATTATGTGCATAAATTCTGGTTAGTGGTGCCGAAAGCCGCTGATGTTAAATCCTTACTGGATTCATTAAGCTCTCAAGCGGCTTAACGATAAGAGATCGCAATAGATATGTCTAATAATTTTCAATTTGTTAATGTGCCCAGGTTAGATCCAAGCAAGGTGCCTGCCGAGCAAAGAAAACGTGAATTCAAAGAAATTTACGGTGAATACGACGCTAGTCAGGCTGCGTCCCAAGCAGACCGTTGTTTACACTGTGGTAACCCGTATTGTGAATGGAAGTGTCCTGTACATAATTATATTCCTAACTGGTTAAAACTAATTTCAGAAGGGAACTTGATTGAGGCAGCAGAGCTGTCGCATAAAACAAACTCTTTACCAGAAATTTGTGGTCGCATTTGTCCACAAGATCGCTTATGTGAAGGCTCCTGTACGATCAATGATGAGTTTGGGGCGGTCAGCATTGGCTCTATTGAAAAATACATTTCAGACGAAGCCTTTAAACAAGGTTGGCGCCCGGATCTTTCCGCAGTTAAGGCAACTGGCAAACGTGTGGCTATTATCGGTGCCGGTCCGGCTGGGTTAGGTTGTGCCGATATACTGACGCGTAATGGTGTAAAACCGGTGGTATATGATCGATACCCTGAAGTGGGTGGCTTGCTAACCTTTGGTATTCCACCGTTCAAACTGGAAAAAAGCGTCGTACAAAATCGGCGTGAAATTCTAGAAGGCATGGGCGTGGAGTTTGTCCTTGGTACCGAAATAGGTAAAGACATACCATTCCAACAATTACTTGACGAATACGATGCAGTTTTTCTCGGCATGGGCACCTACACCTATATGAAAGGTGGTTTTCCAGGCGAAGAGTTAGACGGCGTTCACGAAGCACTACCGTACTTGGTCTCTAATATTAATCGGCTGATGGACTTAGAAGGCGTTAATACCCTGATGGGTGATACGTTTATTGATATGCAAGGCCAACGCGTTGTAGTGCTTGGCGGTGGAGACACAGCGATGGATTGTAACCGGACCAGTATTCGACAAGGTGCGGCCGAGGTCACTTGTGCGTATCGACGTGATGAAGAAAACATGCCCGGTTCCCGTCGTGAAGTAACCAACGCCAAAGAAGAAGGCGTTAACTTTCTTTGGAACCGACAACCCGTTGAGATTGTTGGTACCGATAAAGTAGAAGGCATTAAATTAGTCACCACCAAACTCGGTGAACCCGATGAGCGAGGGCGCCGTAGTCCAGTAGTGGTTGAAGGCACAGAAGAAATTTTGCCAGCAGACAAGGTGATTATTGCGTTTGGGTTCAAGCCCAGTCCATCGCCTTGGTTTGCAGACTTCGGCATTGAGTTAGACGCTAAAGGCCTCGTCGTGGCACCAGAAAATGCAAAATTTGGCTTTCAAACCACTAACAAAAAAGTATTTGCTGGTGGTGATATGGTGCGTGGTTCTGACCTGGTGGTCACTGCGGTATATGAAGGCCGCGAGGCCGCGCAAGGTATTTTAGATTACCTTGACGTTTAACTTAATACGCATAATACAGCGGTCGAGTATTAAATAATGACAGAGCAAAATAACGACTTAATACTACGAACCTTACGCGGTGAAAAAACCGAACGCACCCCCGTGTGGATGATGCGCCAAGCCGGCCGTTATTTACCTGAATACCGTGCTACACGCGCGCAGGCGGGCAGTTTTCTTGATTTGTGTAAGAATGCACAGCTGGCCTGTGAAGTGACGCTACAGCCCTTAGAGCGCTACCCATTAGACGCGGCTATTTTGTTTTCAGATATCTTAACCATTCCAGATGCTATGGGCTTAGGCTTATACTTTGAAGAAGGCGAGGGCCCGAAGTTTGAACGCACCGTGCGAACGGAAGCGGACATCAACAAATTGTTTGTGCCGGACCCAAATCAAGAGCTGCAATACGTCATGAATGCCGTATCGACCATCAAGAAAGGTTTGAATGGGCGAGTGCCGTTGATTGGTTTTTCGGGCAGCCCTTGGACCTTGGCCTGCTATATGGTCGAAGGCAGTGGTAGTAAAAATTTCGCACGCATTAAAAAAATGATGTACGACACGCCCGAGTTGATGCACCGCTTATTGGATATTGTTTGCCAATCGGTCATTTCATACTTACAGGCGCAAATAGAAGCAGGTGCTCAAATAGTCATGTTGTTTGATACCTGGGGTGGTAACTTATCGACTAAAGACTACGAGACGTTCTCCCTCGCGTATAGTCGAAAAATTGCTCAGGCCTTACAGGCCAGTAATCCAGAAGTTCCAAAAATGCTGTTTACCAAAGGCGCGGGTGTTTGGTTAAAACCAATGGCCGAAGCCGGTTACGATGGCTTAGGCGTAGATTGGACGACAGATTTAAAACTGGCCCGTGAACTAACGCAAGATAAAGTGGTACTGCAAGGCAACCTTGACCCAAGCAGTTTGTACGCAAGCCCCGAAACCATTCGCGGCAAAGTACGCGATGTGTTGGCCGATTACGGCCATGGTCATAAACACATCTTTAATTTGGGCCATGGCATCTTGCCCGATATTAACCCCGACCACGTGACAGCGATGATCGATGAAGTTCATCAAAGTAGCCCGGCCTATCACCTTTAAGCCGATCAAGCCCTAACCTTGGTTAAGGTGCTTTAACATTGGACCCTACAAACAAGCCTCGGATTGAGATTCACTATTGTACCCAGTGCCGCTGGTTATTACGGGCAGCTTGGTTAGCACAAGAGTTGTTAACAACGTTTGAAGAGGAGCTGGGTGGCGTAACCTTGGTACCGGCCAGTGGTGGTACATTTGAAATAACATTAACTGGCCATCAAGCAACAACATCAATCTGGTCGCGTAAACAAGCAGGGCGCTTTCCAGAAGCCAAGGAAATTAAGCAGCGAGTGCGAGACAGTCTATGCCCAGGTAAACCCTTAGGGCATTCGGACGTTAAACAACCGTAACAAGGCAACTGTTCTGGCAATAATTCAATTGATTACTGAGATAGGTTGTTTACTGCGTATTAACTGAATAGCCTGCTGTAATTGGCTGATACGTTGCGCGTATTTTCTAACCCGTCCAGCAGACGATTGCTGAATATCATTCAACAGCTTTTCGGACTCATCTAAGCGCTTTAAACCAATTAAAGCATGCGCTTGCATAAGACCAAAACGTGGATTTCGAGGGTTAAGTTTAAGTCCCGTATCGGCGGTTGTTAAGGCGTCAAAAAAACGGTTTTGCTTCATCCTAATGGCAAATAAATGTACCAATGAATAATAGCGGTGCGCTGATTTACCTTTCGACTTATCAATTAAAGCCTGCAACCAACTAGCGATGTTATCGGCTTTAGATAAGCAGCGTTCATTGCCCGCCATCACGCATTTAATGGCCACGTCTAAGGCGCGAATACCCCAGGCGCCCATAGGTTTTTGACGGATAATGCCGGCAATATAATCGGGCCTAGCTAACTGTAACGACGCGATGGTATTGTCATGTTGTGCCAATCCGTCGGGTGTCACCATGCTCAAGCTAATTAAAAACCCCGCCTCCTCGGGCGAGAGTTCGGCAGCACGTAAGTAATAGGCATAAGAGGCCTCAAAATCTTTTTCGCGTTTACGTAAAATTTCACCACGTAAATATTGGCTACTCGGCGAATCGGGGTGGTTCATCGCTAGGCTTTCAATTAAAGCAGATTCGCTGCGCCAATATTGCGCGCGATTAAATGTGTTAAAGCCAAGACAAAAAACAATAATGGCAATAAGGCTAATACGCAAAGCGTTGGGCATTTTGCTGGGTAAAGCAAACACTAACAAATAGCTTAAACCCAACAAGGGACCTAACGCAGGCAGGTAGTTACGGTGTTCATGAATAATTTCTAAGGGGAATACGCTGGACTCAAGGCTGTGTCCCACCAAAAACCAAAGTACGGCAAAGGCAAACACAGGAAAGCGTTTGCGCCAAATAATAGAGAGCGCGAGTAAAACAATAATCCCAATAATACTGGGTAAGGTCGTCCAAATTGAGAACAAATCCGAACTCAGCGGAAAGTCATCATGGAATAAGCCCATGGTTTGAATATCTGGCACGATAATCATCGATAGGTAAAACCACAGCACACGCGGTTCAGTTAGTACACGTTCTAAAAATGTAAAAGGGCGTCCAGCGTAACCGCCAGTAATAAATCCGGGGTGTTGGAACCAATAAAATAGACCGGCTAACAGGGGCAGTCCAAGAAAAATAATAAAAAACCAGCGGACTTTTTTTATTGAGCCCTGGCTGGAAGTAAGCCGGCTCAATAAAGTCAATTCAAGCACAGCAATATAAACGGGGAGCAACACGGCATTTTCTTTACATGCCGCCCCTAAGACGGTGCCGCCGATAAGCCCTAGGCTCATCAGCCATAAACCGTTTAATGGCTTATCAGCTAAGCTTAAACGCCCCACCAAATACAGGCAGCTGCCCATCAGCATAAACATACTGGCCATGCTGGTCATCCGTTGTACTACGTATAAAACACTGGTCAGTAAGAACGCGTGTAATGCCCAAATAAGCGTACCGCTCACCGCAAACACCATACGTGGATTGGATAAGCGCGACTGCTTTGCCCACGGTGTATTCGCAATGCTCGGCCAAAGGAGTGTCAGTAACCAAAACACCAAGCCCGAGTTAATGCAATGAACAGCAATGTTGAAGAGTTTGAAATGTACCGCCTTAAAGCCATCGGCAACGTAATAATTTAGCCCAAATGATAAAGCGGGAATAATACGCTTAAAGGGCCCACTCTCGTTTGATAGTGCAGAGCGAATAACTTCCTGTTCAGTTAATGCATGAATGGGAACATTCGGGTTTTCAAGAATATTCAGTTGGTCATCAAAAACGAAGGGGCCGTGCCAGCCTGGGCTGTAGACAAAGAAAACAGATAAGAAGATTAACGACCAAAGAACGAGGCTAGAGGGAAAGATTTTATTTAACATAATTTTAAAATACCCCAAGACCATTCTAAATTAATGATCTTGGGGTGCCAGTTTATCTTTATCTATTTATTGGACCTTACGGGTGCTGTAAATCTATAGACAAGCAAAGGAGGCAAAGTTATGCGTTGTGTCTGTGTTTAATCCAGAAGCAGAATAAACGGTAGATGATCCCGTGCATCGCATTGCTGGTTGCCCAGTTGTGACGGCAACATTTAACTGGAGGGTTCCTGTCCAGGGGGCCGTCACGGAACAGCTATAGGTGTTACCACTTGGAAGTGTGCAAGCTCCACTTGAAATAGAAATAGTAGGCGTATTGGTGTTACCTAATGGAAATGTAATGGCATAGGTGCCAGAAATTGTTTTAGGTCCAGCACCTACCCCTACATTGATTTCTACACTATCGCTTAGGTTGGTTGGGCTAGATGTTGAGTCGACCTGAGTTAGGCCATCATTATCATCACGTATTGTCGCCGTAATATCAGCAGCGGGCGTGGCGGCCGCTAATGCGGTAACCCAGCCACGACTATATGTGCCATAGTAATCGTTATCGGGATCAGAAATGGTGGCGATGGCTTCGTTTGTTACGCTAACATTTGTTGAGTTGCTCGAAGCCCAGTCTGCTAAGAGTGATAGGTTGATTTCAGCAAAAGGAATAATTTCCAGCCGGTCGGTTTTACTAGCACTTTGAATGTAGGTTAAATAAGTGGTTGGGTTTTCAGTGCCACTCAGGTCGTATACATTATCAATGTATACGCCTCGCGCTTCAAATTGTAGTTGTGCGCCGAGTGTCATACTAACAGGTGATCTTAACGTTGGCTTAGGTAACCCGGTGCCAGCAGAAGCAACTGCTTGAAGAATAAAGTCTTTTTGATAATCAACATAATCTGACTGTAACTGAGACCCATCAGTTAAACCTGCTCGATCCATTACAGTAATGTCCTTTAAGCTCCAATCCTGGAAGACGCGTAAGATGCCATCAATACGTTTTAATCTGCAAGACTCAATATATTCTTGACCAGACGATGCAGCAGTCCCGTTTGCTTTATAGTGTGTATGGTCACCGCTGGTTGTTCCTGCCACATATTTAATAGCTGAAGCGTTATCATCGTGGTGATCCCGACAGCAGGTTATGCAAACATCATCGGCAGCATTGGCATTGTTGACTTGTGTTGCTGTAGCCTTGCTTGTAGGTGGGCCGACGGCATCGTAACGATCTACACCGTCCCAAACAATATGCCCTGGTGGATAAGCTAAGGAGGATGAAGCTGAAAGATTGCAATGGCAATCTACGGTTACAAATTCTTCTTGACGGTCAGCGACAAAATCGCTGCCGTTTGCACTGTAGGTTATTACTTCAAAAGTCACAATGGTGTTTGAGTCTGATCCAGTTTTTACAGTATCCGGTAAAGGTTTACTTGTTTGGCGATTTTTTCCTGTGCCAAGATCAACAGAGATATCAATGACATCAGGAGCGGCTTCGGGCGTATAAAATGCATGGGGTGGCTCCCCGCCATTTTGTGAATTATCTGATAATTCCGTTAATGCTGGGGCATAAGCGTCAACGACAGTATCTAGTGAAACGCTTTTGGCTGTACCCGTTTCATCGCTCCAACCGACGGTTACCGTTACTCGTTTAAAATCAGACGTGGCAGGTGCAGGAGATGGCTCAGTTGTCGTGGCTGCGGACAGTGGCGTCGTATGCCAATAATCTTGTACAGTCCAATTTAGGTTATACGCTGTAGGGCCAACGGTAATTGAGGATGAAGGCAACATTAATCCACCAGTTTCAGTATAGGCTGTTAGGTCTGCATCACCGGTAATATGTGTGTAAGCAACTTCTGTCTGTGGCAGGCTACCTGACAGGGCGAGAGCTTGGTCCCATGTGTATCCGGAATTCAGTTTAGAAAAGGCTTTTATGTCATCTATTTTTTTTTGTGCAATGGACGCTGCAACCGTACGTTGGTTTGCATCCGAACCATTACGGATTAATGTGCCTTGCAATTTTGAAACGGCTAGAATGCCTATACTGAGTACTAATACAGCAAGCATCACCTCAATAAGGCTAAAACCGTGGTGTTTAGTTTTATATATCATCATTGTTACCTCAAAGCCTTATTTTTATGGAGTGAAGTTGCGCCAGCTATAACTTACTTTCGCAATTTGGGTATTAATTGTATCGTCTCTTAAATTGTCAAAGACGCTTTCGTCATAAACTTGGGAGTAATTACCATTGGTAAGGTCTGATGGTATTTCTGAAATGGCCGAGCCATGAATAACGGGGCCGCCATTAAGTACAAATTGATCTAAACCCATTAAAATCCCCCATGCTTCGGCGCCTGCATTCACTCTTAACTCACCTTCAACGACTAGAATGATTGGTTTGTCTCGACTGCCAATACTTACGTTGCTACCGATGAGGCAGTCACCCGTTACCCAGACTAATGCAGAGCCAACAAGACCGTTAAAAGCTGAGTTTAGAGTAGTGCAATCATCTAAAACTAAACCGGTTTCCTCAGCCAGTGCTTTAATCTCAGGTTTAAGCGTTGCCAACGTATCCCCGCTAGTGTCATCACCAAAGAGATAGACAAAAGGTGAGGCTGGAAAATCGGCTGCAGGATACATAACAATGTCAGCGTTCACGTTGCCTGAGTTGCTTCGCTCAGTTGAGCAGCTGCATCCGCTCCAACTGTCCCCAGAGACACCGTCGCCCTTGGTGTCCATGCAAACATCACCACCATCTTTAAATTCACCGTGGTCACATGTTTTCCAATTAGCACCAGAGGTATCAATCGTATCCTTAGCCCAAACTGAAATAGGTACGCCTGGCCCGCCACCGTTTGGGTTAGGTACAATATTAAAGTTACCACTTAGACTTCCTGAGGGAATCATTAGCGGTGGTACTTCTCCAGGTGTTAAAAGGCTTGTTTTTGCAAAGGCGACTTGCGCAAGAGCTGCTCCCGTACCGTCATCGCTTGTGCCCTGGCCAAGGGCGATTATGTTTGTAGCTGTTTTGACTAGAAAGCTGTCACTTAAAGGCAATATGTTGTTTATCGAGGGTGTAATGCTTGTACCCACAACCACAGAGGCAAAGACCATTTCAGCGTCGGTTAGATTGCACGGAAAAATGGCAGTGCTTCCAGTACATGTTGCCCAACCACTAGCTACATTACCATCATGCAATACGGGATTAGCACTAAGGTAAGCAGCAGCTTGTTCTAACCCTGCTTCTGCACTAGCAAAAGCAACTTTATGGCGCAATTCATTACCTGAGATTCGTTGATCCATTACTCCAACGCGTGCAGCAAAAATTGTAATTAATGTGACAGCGATCAGTAATATAATTGAAATTAGGAGCGTGGCGGCGCCTAGCTGATTTTTAAAGGACGGCGAATTTTTATAGAAGTTCATGCTAAACCTTATTATTTTGGCGCTTCATTTCTGATCCGAACAGTTTCTGTCATAGTGCGGCGTGGGTCGTTAGCGTCAGAACTGTGTGGTAAATCAGTCGTGCCGGTTAATGTAATGGTAACCTCATAAACACTGACACCGCTTGTAGTGGAAAAGGTGTCACTGCCAGTCGTGCCAAGCGTATTAACACTGCCGGTAATATCAAAATCTAGGGTGGTTATACTGGCTAAGTCTGGATCGGTTATTTCTGTCCAATCGCCACCAGTACAGCCAGTGCCAGTAGCATTTCTTGCCCACTCAATAGTATTACTATTTAATCTAAAACCAAACCGCTCATCTGTGCCAGGAGCGGTATCACCAGCAGTTGCACTGTTGTCTTCATCATAAGAATATCGAGCGCATGTCGTCGTGAAATTCAGCTCATCCATAAAGGCAGTGACGGTCGGCACGTTAGAGTACCCAGCACGTTTAAGTTCATCCACCATCATGGTCATAACGCCCCTTAGTTCTTGATTAAGGCGAATCATTTTTATATTTTCGGTACTAGATCGAACATTAGTTGAAAAGACGGTGATAATAACGGCGGTAACAAATAGTCCAAGTACCATGGCTATCATCATTTCAATAAGAGTAAGGCCAGCTTGTTTTTTGCTTTTAAAGATTAACATTCAGCAAACCCCATGCCATTGTCTGAACAAATGGTTGCTCTTCCGCGGGCGTTGACATTAACCTTTATATCGTTACCACCAGTTAAGGAAAACTCAACATAACCAACATTCGCTTGCCCACGAAGAGGCGTAAAAGAAACTAAGTCTGCAGCAAAATTGACATCATTGTTTTTAATCAACACATTGTCGCCATAGTCAGCTTGATTAACCACCTTCTTTACGCCATCGATTTCACAGTAATCTGCTTGTGAAGAATCCGTCTCAAAACAATCACAGGCGGCGTTGACTTTCATGCCGTAACACCATTTAGAGGGGTCAACACTGTCAAATTTAAATTGAACTCTAGCATTAGAGTTTCTTTTTATCGATTCTGTTTTAATGAACATTAGGTCAACTTGAAGGTTTTCGGCAGCGCCTTTTAGCTTCCGCTGTTCCAGCATTCCAAATAAAGAGGGTGCAGCAATAGCGACAAGAATACCCATCACGGCTACGGTGATCAGAAGTTCAATTATCGTAAAACCTTTTTGTTTGTTTTGGTCCATCTACAAAATTCTCCTAGTTACGGTTAATTATAGTTGTGATGCTAGGCTTGGCAAGGGCTATGATATACCGTCTGTCTTGATAAAATAGCCGTTTGTCGATTTGTGTGCTATTTTTTGAGTAAATCACTCATTTTTTATTAAAATATACTCACAAAAGCACTGGAGCTACCGCATGATAAAAAAAACGTCGAAAGGATTTACGTTAATAGAACTAATGATTGTGGTGGTGATCATCGGTGTGTTGGCGGCGATTGCTTTGCCAGCCTACAATGGCTATGCACAAAAAGCGCGGCGTTCGGATGCTAAGCAAGCTTTGCTTGATATTCAATTAAACCAAGAAAAGTGGCGGGCGAATAATTCAGCATACACGGCAACCTTATCAAATGTATGGAGCGGTACAGAATCGTTGGATGGGCATTATGATATTTCCTTGTCTAATGTGGCAGCAAATACTTACACCATTACGGCCGACCCTAAAGGCTTGCAATTGCCTGACACGAGTTGTGATCCTATGACCTTAGACCAAAATGGGGCTAAAACGCCTGCCTCTGGTTGTTGGTAATTTGTAGCTTGGCGGCGGCGAAGCAACCCCAACATTCTCAGCGGAGTCCTCTCCAATCAAAAATTTGTTGGGCTTCATAAATTCAGCACCAACCTACATAGCAAATATTGTAAGTGATGGTATGAACCCCAACACTCCCAACTTAACTAACCATCATAATTATCAATCAACTCCATACCACCATTGTTATCATCGTCGTCGGATGATCCGGTAATCGGTTTGCCCAATTTAATCATCAGGCGCACTTCATTACTTGAATCGGCGTGTTTAAGCGCATCTTCGTAGCTGATATCGCCATTGGCGTAAAAGGCATACAAGGCCTGATCGAAGGTTTGCATCCCTTGCTCGGTTGAATTTTTCATCAACTCTTTCAGCTTATGCACATCGCCTTTTCTAATAAAATCGGCTGCCAGAGGCGTATTAAGCATAATTTCGATTACCGCTTTTCTGCCCTTGCCGTCAATGGTGGGTACCAATTGCTGGGCGATCATGGCTTTTAAGTTTAACGACAAATCCATAAACAGTTGTTTATGCGCGGCTTCTGGGAAAAAGTGAATAATTCGGTCTAGCGCTTGGTTAGCGTTATTGGCGTGCAGTGTTGATAAACAAAGGTGGCCGGTTTCGGCAAACGTCATGGCGTGTTCCATCGTTTCACGGCTACGAATCTCACCGATAAGAATAACATCGGGGGCTTGTCGTAGCGTGTTTTGTAGGGCTGTTTCGTACGATTCGGTATCAAGACCTACTTCTCGCTGTGTGACTACGCAACCCGCGTGATCATGCACGTATTCGATAGGGTCTTCAATCGTGATGATATGCCCCGTGCTGTTTCTATTACGGTGGCCGACCATCGCGGCCAAGGAGGTGGATTTACCCGTGCCCGTGGCGCCGACAAAAATAATGAGGCCGCGTTTCGTCATCGCAAGGTCTTCAATGATGGGCGGTATATTAAGTTCTGCTATCGTTGGAATTTGGGTTTCGATACGGCGTAGTACCATGCCAGCATCGTCTTTTTGGATGAAGGCACTCACACGAAAACGGCCTATGTCTGGCCGACTTATAGCAAATTGGCACTCTTTGGTTTCTTCAAACTCTTGCCGCTGCGCGTCGCTCATTACACTTTTAACGACCTCCATCGCCTGGTTTGCACTTAGCCGTGTTTTAGACACCTGCTGTAGAACCCCGTTAACTTTAATAGAGGGCGCCCAGCCGGAGGTAATAAATAAGTCAGACGCTTTTTTGTGAACGACGAGTTGTAATAGGGCATCAAAATCCATGTTAAATCCTTTTTAGCTAAATGCTTTTTTATCGACGGCCTTCATCTTGGCGTCTTGTCTAGAAACTAAGCCAGCTTGAACCAGTTCAGTTAAATGCTGGTCGAGCGTTTGCATACCGTCTTTTCGGCTGGTTTGAATGGTGGAGTACATTTGCGCAATTTTGTCTTCACGGATCAGGTTTCGAATGGCCGCGGTGCCGGTCATAATTTCCCAAGCGGCGACTCGGCCACCACCAATTTTTTTCATTAGGGTTTGAGCAATAACAGCGCGTAGTGATTCAGAGAGCATGGACCGAACCATGCCTTTTTCCCCTTCGGGGAACACGTCAATAATCCGATCAATGGTTTTGGCGGCAGAACTGGTGTGCAAGGTACCGAACACTAAATGGCCTGTTTCTGCAGCGGTTAGCGCAAGGCGAATGGTTTCTAGATCCCGCATCTCGCCCACTAGAATAATATCGGGATCTTCTCGAAGTGCCACGCGTAAGGCTTCTGTAAAGCCGTGGGTGTGTTTATGAACCTCACGTTGGTTAATCAGGCATTTTTTACTTTTATGAATAAACTCTATCGGGTCTTCGATAGTAAGAATATGCTCATAAACATTGTCGTTTTTGTAATCCATTAACGCGGCAAGCGTGGTAGATTTACCCGAACCGGTGGGACCGGTGACTAAGACAATGCCGCGAGGCACGTTAATAATTTCCTTAAACGATTGAGGGCAGTTTAGGTCTTCCAGGGTTAGAATATCCACGGGAATGGTTCTAAACACAGCAGCGGCGCCGCGGTCTTGATTGAAGGCGTTAACCCGAAAGCGGGCGATGCCCGGTAATTCAAAGGAAAAATCGACCTCTAAAAACTCTTCAAAGTCCCGCCGTTGTTTATCATTCATGATGTCGTAAATCATGCTATGGACTTCTTTATGCTCAAGTTCTGGCATATTGATACGGCGAATATCGCCATCGACACGGATCATAGGGGGGAGGCCAGCGGAAAGATGCAAATCTGAGGCGTTGTTTTTCGTACTAAAAGTCAATAAATCTGTAATATCCATGTTTTAAATCCGTTTATCCTGAATTGGGACGTTGTTTTTATAGTGATTTTGATGCCGACTCATAAATGCATTTGTTTAGAAAATAACATTAACCTAGTAACATGTAAATTGAGTAAGTATTTTGAAGTATAGACACGAAATTTGATAATGCCCTCTTTATCGCAACGATATTTAGCACAATGTGACCTAATTAATAGATTGCAAGGTGAAAAACGCGCATCGACAGCTGCGGTTAACTTATTAGCAGTTAGTAAAACTCGCCCAGCCGAAGAGATACTGGCTCTGTATCGCTTGGGGCAGCGAGATTTTGGTGAGAACTATTTGCAAGAAGCTATTCAAAAACAACAACAGTTAGCCCACGTTGATATTAATTGGCACTTTATCGGCCCAATTCAGTCGAATAAAACACGTGATATTGCACGTTATTTTAGCTGGGTACACAGTATTGATAGACTAAAAATAGCCCAGCGACTGGATCAACAAAGGCCGTCTAACTTACCCCCATTAAATGCTTGCTTGCAGGTTAATATTGATGGGGAACAGAGCAAATCAGGCTTTAAATTAGACGAATTGGGGGCGGCGGTTGAGGCATTAAAAGGTTTAAATAATCTACGCATACGCGGTCTAATGGCGATTCCTCAAGCCGGCAAGAGTGTTAATCAGCAGCGGGCGTCATTTAAAAAATTAGCGGATGCCAAAAATAGCTTAAATGATCAATTTAAACTGAATTTGGACACCTTATCGATGGGGATGAGCGACGATTTATCCAGTGCGATAGCCGAAGGCGCTACGATGGTTCGAATTGGTACGGCTATTTTTGGTGCTCGAAGGAAAAGTACGGTTTAATAGTCGCACACTTTAACGTGAATTAAGAGAAAAAATGAAGATACAACAGATTGGATTTATCGGTGGTGGCAATATGGCGAGTAGTTTGATTGGTGGCCTGGTAAGCAATGACTACCCAGCAGATAAAATTACCGTGGCCGATTTAGATGCCGATAAATTACGCTACTTAAACGAGACCTTTGGGGTCAACACGACACTCGACAGTAACAGCCTGGTCTTGCAATCCGATATTGTGGTACTTGCGGTCAAGCCTCAGCATATGCAGTCGGTGGCGGACAGTATTGCAGCCTCGGCACAGCAAAAAAAACCGGTTTTGGTGTCGATAGCGGCAGGTATTCGCATAGCCGCGTTAGAACGTTGGTTAGGCGGTGATTTAGCGGTGGTTCGGTGTATGCCAAATACCCCAGCATTGGTTAAAACGGGAGCGACAGGCTTGTCCGCTAATGCACAGGTGGGCGTTGAGCAAAAAGATCAGGTCGAGTCACTTATGCGGGCGGTTGGTGTGGCGGTTTGGGTGGCGGAAGAAGGCGATCTAGATACGGTAACGGCCTTGTCAGGTAGTGGTCCCGCGTACTTTTTTATGGTTATGGAAGCACTTGAAGCCGCGGCTGTTGATGCGGGCTTGGATCAAAAAACTGCACAGTTACTGACCCAAGAAACTGCATTGGGGGCGGCAAAAATGGCCTTAGAATCAACAGAATCTGCCGCCGTGTTACGCCAACGGGTTACTTCCCCTGGAGGCACAACGGAACGCGCTATTGAGGTATTAGAAAAGCAGGGCTTAAGGGCGATTTTGCAGCAGGCCTTGAGCGCGGCTAAAGAGCGATCAGTTGAACTGTCAGATGAACTAGGAGGCTCGTAATGCCAGCCGGTTATTTATCTAATCCACTTGTTTTTATCATTAATGCGCTCGTTGGGGCGTACGTTTTTATCTTGATCCTTAGGGTGTTATTGCAATATTGCCAGGCCGATTCACATAATCCGCTGTCGGCATTCATTATTAAAGCCACCCGCTGGCCCTTGCAAATGCTTAAACGGATTTTTCCAACCATCAAGGGGATTAATTTATCGGCCGTTTTTTTAATGGTCGTGCTGCAAATGTTGATGGGCTTTTTAATAACCCTTGGGCAAGCAAATGCATCCGTTTGGGCAATTTTTATTTGGAGCTTAACGGAACTGATTGATAGCATTATCAACGTATTTATTTTTAGCATTTTTGTAACCGTGCTGCTTAGCTGGCTTAATCCGGGTACCTATAATCCGATCGTGGCCTTGTTGTATAAAATTACAGAACCGGTGCTAAAACCTTTCCAGCGTTGGGTGCCTCCGATCGGCGGTATGGATTTAAGCCCGATGGTGGCCTTGTTGGCGTTACAGGTTTTAAAAATGCTATTGATCCCCCCTTTGTTTGCGCTGATGTAGTGCTGCTAAGGCCCTTTTTGGATTGCAAAGAGAGTCCTCCAATCTCATTGATCGCCCGTCTAGGTGATCGGCTTTAACATAAGTCATCAGTGTGTGCGGCCCGTCACAGTTAGCGTCAGAATTTTTTTTATAAGTCCCTATAATTTAATAAACGTTCAGGCACGTCGTGCCTTTGTAACTGATAAGGGTTAATAAAATGAAGCTTGATGTAAGATTACAACGTTATGATCGATGTAAACAATCACTAGCTAAGGCGCTTGGCGACTATCAACTGTGGCTAGAGGATGCGAATCTTAGTGATGTTGAAACAGAGATGATGTTGCTTAAAAGCCAGCGTTTGGTTGAAAAAGATTCGATTACCATCGCTTTTGTGGCGGAATTTTCCCGCGGCAAAACAGAGCTCATTAATGCCCTGTTTTTTTCAGCCACAGGTGTTCGCTTGCTGCCATCCAGTCCGGGTAGAACCACGATGTGCCCGACAGAACTCTTGTACGATAAAAAAGAAAAACCGTACCTTCGCCTACTGGAAATAGACACCAGACTAAATGACAGGTCGATCGAGGACTATAAAAAACAGCCTAAACAATGGACGCATATTGAGTTAGATGATAGTAACCCTAAGCAAATGCAACAGGCATTGTTGGAGCTACTAAAGACCAAGACGGTGTCAGTAGAAAAGGCGAAACAATTGGGCTTTGCTGCCAATGATGCTGAGGATTCGGTGGATGTGCCGTACTGGCGGCACGCGGTGGTGAGTTTTCCTCATCCCTTGTTAAAAAAAGGCCTTACCATTTTAGATACACCAGGCTTGAATGCGCTGGGTAGCGAGCCTGAGCTAACGCTGAGTATGTTGCCCAATGCGCAAGGCTTGGTTTTTGTACTAGCCGCCGATACGGGCGTTACACAAAGCGACATGTCTATGTGGCAGCAACATATTCGAACGTATAAGAATACCCACGCGCACGGCTTGGCCGTGGTGTTAAATAAAATCGACGCTATCAATGACGAGCTAATGAGCGCTGATGAATGTGCTCAGTTAATCGAAAAGCAGAGCCTGGAAACGGCTCGATTATTGGAGTTAGACAAAAGCCTTGTGTTCCCTTTATCTGCTAAGCAAGGCTTAGTAGCAAAAATCAAGCAGGACGCCGAACTATTAGTAGACAGTCGCTTGTCGGCGTTAGAAAACTACTTGTCTGATAGCGTGCTGAGCGCACAAAAAGAACGACTACTTGACGAAGTTGTTGCTGGTGTTGTGGTGCACATGTCAATGGTGCAAAAAACCTTGCAGGCTCGATTGTTGAGGCTGGATGAACATCTAAACGAATTGCGAGCGATACACGGTAAAAGCAAGCAAGCGACAGCCGAGCTGTTACTCGAAACGCGTCAGCAGCAGACCCTGTATAACAAAAATGTGGAACACCTTAAAACATGCCGGCATATATTTAATTCTCAAATGACAGATTTGCTCTACCTGGTTAATGCCAACAAAGTGTCGGAAATTTTTAATGAGGGTAAAGAACAAATGACGCACAGTTGGACCATAAAAGGCATTCGTATGGGTATGCGGCACACCTTTGATGAGCTCAATACCTTGCTAAGTGAAATGCTTAACAGCGCACAGGGTAGCGTTAAGTTGCTCGATACCATTTATAAAAGATTTAAGGATGAGCATCACTTAAATGTAGCACAGCCAGCACGGTTTGAAGTGAAGGTGTGCCAGCAACAATTGAGGCACTTGTTACAGGAAGGGCTGGAATTTAGTCAAAGTTCCGAAGCGGTTTTAACGGCGCAAAACGTGCTTGCAAGGCGTTTTGTAGAGACGATTGGTGGGCGGGCAAGGGCGATATTTGAGCGAGCCTCGGTGGATGTTAAGGCTTGGCAATCTACCGCCTTGGCGCCGTTAATTAGAGAAGTAAATGAACAAAAGCGGCTGATGGAAAGCAAGTTAGATAGTTTGCGAAACGTGTCAGCTAATAAAATTGTGCTGGACGAGAAAATAGCTGCAAACGTCAGTAATGCGGAAAACATTAGACATAAACTACAGGCGTTAGATGGGCTTATCGCCAGTATGAGCACGTCGCAAGATGAAACGGAACCCCTGGTCCGTGAAGCGACTAATTAGCCTTTCAGCGGGCGCGAAAAATCATATCCCATACCCCGTGCCCAAGCCGCAGACCGCGATTTTCAAACTTGGTCAAGGGTCTATTCTCGGGCCGCTTGCTGTAACCATCGGTTGGATTATTGATAAACCCAGGGTGTGCGTTAAGTGTATCTAATATATGCTCGGCGTAAGGCTGCCAATCGGTAGCGGCGTGAAAACAGCCGCCCGGTTGAAGCTTTGAGTGAATCAAGTCTAAAAACGCTGTTTGCACGATTCGTCGTTTGTGGTGTCTCTTCTTGTGCCAAGGGTCTGGGAAAAAAAGCTGCACGCAATCTAAGCTATGATCAGCAATTGCGAGCTGTAAAACGTCAATCGCATCAGTATCAAATAAACGTATATTACGTAGTTCTTTTTCTTGAATAAGTCGTAATAGATGACCGACGCCTGGGCGGTGGACCTCGATGCCGATAAAGTTTCTTTCGGGGTTGGCCTCAGCCATGGTGGCTAAACTTTCACCGTTGCCAAAGCCTATCTCTAAGGTGATGGGTTGGTCATTAGAAAACACCGCCTTGAGGTCCAGTACTTTCTCAGTACTCAGCCCGTACACAGGCCAACCTGTTTTAAGGGCCGCGTCTTGTCCAGGCGTTAAACGGCCTTCGCGTTTGACAAAACTGCGTATGCGCCGCAAAAAATCGGTTTCTGGAGGAAGATTCATGGTTAAAGGCTATGAGTTAAATCAAACCATCTAATGGCGATGAGGCAGAGGCATAGCGACGGCGAGGCATACGGCCGGCTAAAAAGGCTTCGCGGCCTGATTGTACGGCTTTTTTCATTGCCGAGGCCATCAATACAGGGTTTTTAGCGTGGGCGATGGCGGTGTTCATTAAAATGCCAGCACAGCCTAGCTCCATACCAATGGCTGCGTCAGATGCAGTGCCTACGCCAGCGTCAACGATAATCGGCACCTTGGCGTTCTCAATGATGGTCATAATGTTATACGGGTTACGGATGCCCAGGCCAGAGCCAATCGGTGCAGCCAGTGGCATCACAGCGACACAGCCCATCTCTTCAAGGCGCTTGGCAATAATGGGGTCGTCGTTGGTGTAGACCATCACCTCAAAGCCTTCTTTAATTAAAATCTCAGCCGACTCTAAGGTTGCTGTAATGTCGGGAAAGAGCGTCTTTTCATCACCTAAAACTTCCAGTTTGACCAGCTTATGCCCTCCGAGTAATTCCCGTGCAAGGCGGCAAGTTCTTAAGGCGTCTTTGGCGGTATAGCAGCCAGCGGTATTGGGTAAAATGGTGTACTTATCGGGTGAAATAACGTCTAACAAATTGGCTTCGCCCGGGTTTTGACCGATATTCGTGCGGCGAATAGCAACGGTAACAATTTCTGCGCCGCTGGTTTCAATGGCCGCTTGGGTTTCGGTTAAATCTTTATATTTCCCCGTGCCGACTAACAGTCTTGATGAGTATTTTTTTCCGGCGATAATAAGTTCATCGCCCTGACCGCCACCAATGGCTTGCACTATTTCTACCACGTCACCCTCGTTTAAGTGTATTGTCGAAAATTGATCAGCGGGCCTGATTTCTTCATTCAGCTCAATGGCGATTCGTTTGCCAAAAAAACCCATTTTTGTGACCAATTGCTCCAGCGTAATGCTGTTCTCAAAAGACTGTTTCTCACCATTAACAACAATATTCATTGCTATGGCCGTTAGTCATTAACAGCGTCAATTTTACTGGCTCTGCGGGTGCGAACTGCGGCTGCTAAGTCAGTTAGTAACTGCACGCTATTATCCCAATCAATACAGGCATCGGTAATGCTTTGGCCGTACACCAAGTCTTGTCCTTCAACTGGGTCTTGGCGGCCAGCAACTAAGTTACTTTCGATCATAACCCCGCTAATACGCATATCACCACCAGCAATTTGCTCGGCTACATCAGCGCCTACCACCAGTTGGCGGTCGTGTTGTTTGCTGCTATTAGCGTGGCTAAAGTCGATCATCATATGCAGGTTTACCCCAGCTTTACCTAGCTCATTAGCAGCTGATTCAACGCTTTCCGCATCATAATTTGGCGCTTTACCGCCGCGTAAAATAAGGTGGCAGTCTTCGTTGCCAGCTGTTTTAAAGATGGCTGAATGCCCTTGTTTGGTGACTGATAAAAAGTGGTGTGGGCGACAGGCCGCGCCAATCGCGTCGATGGCCACCTTAATGGTGCCATCGGTACCGTTTTTGAAGCCAACCGGACAAGATAGCCCAGAAGATAACTCACGATGGGTTTGACTCTCGGTGGTTCTAGCGCCAATAGCGCCCCAAGCGATCAGGTCTGATACGTATTGCGGGGTAATCAGGTCTAAGTATTCGGTGGCAGCAGGTACGCCTTGAGTGTTGAGGTTTAGTAACAATTCACGGGCTAGATGAACGCCCTTGTTAATGTCGAAGCTTTCATCAAGATCAGGGTCATTGATTAAGCCTTTCCAGCCAACGGTGGTGCGCGGTTTTTCGAAATAAACACGCATCACAATAATTAGGTCTTCCGACAAACTGTCGATGTACGGTTTTAAGCGCGTGGCATAATCGAGAGCAGCTTTTGTGTCATGGATTGAGCAAGGGCCGATAACGACCAGCAAACGGTCATCTTGACCATGTAGCGTTTTGTGAATCGCTTCTCTTGCAGTTGCTGTGGTTTCTGCGGCAGAATCAGTAATCGGTAGTTGTTGGTGTAGTTGTTCAGGAGAAATGATCTCCTGCATGCTGATAATTCGCGTGTCGTCCGTTTTAATCATGTTCATGGTTGTGCCTATGCTATGCGTATCAACTGCTATGCGTATCAACGCGGATACTTATATTAAATTTTGTAAGGAAAGAATGATAACGATAATGGCTTGATTTTACCTGTTATTATTGATGAATTCATATCAAATGGACCACAATTTAGATAAATCCATACAAGCGAGCCCTTGTTTTTGCTATTTAGGCTGGAAACGGGGGTTGGCGCTTCATGTTTCGTTAATCATTTACTGGTAGTATTCTCACTATCAGATAACAGCGTTTTAATAGGAGAGGTCGATATGGGAAAGCTAATAAAAATTATTGTTGGGTTGCTGCTGCTTATTGTTGTGGCAGTAGTTGTGGCTCCACTTGTTATTGACCCGAATGATTATCGAGAACAAATCCAGTCGGCGGTTAAAAACAAAACAGGGCGTGACTTGCTTATCAATGGCGACCTGAGCTTGTCTGTTTTCCCTTGGATTGGTGTTGGCGTTAACGATGCGAGTTTGAGTAATGCGAGTGGCTTTAAAGCCAAGCATTTTGCGGAAATCAAAGAAGCAAACATTAAAGTTAAGCTGCTGCCCTTATTGAGTAGACAGGTGGAAGTGAGCACAGTGATACTTAACGGGCTCCGTCTAAATCTTGAAAAAAATAAGGCAGGAAAAACCAATTGGGCAGATATGGCGGCTGCGTCAGGTGACGCTAAAAAGGCACCAGCTCAGCCTAAAGACGGGCAAGCCTCCGCGACAGCCTTAGGTGCTATAGCCGTGGGTGGCTTACAAATGGTGGATGCGAATGTCATTTGGTTTGATGCGAGCACTAATAATCGCTATGCCTTAACAGACTTAGATTTAACAACCGATGCACTCAGCATTAATAAGCCCATGGCGATTGACTTGGCTTTTACTGTTGATAGCGATAAGCCAAAAGCAACCGTACGATTAAAGCTAGACGGTGAGTTATTGATTAATGCAGCACTCAATCAGTTTGATTTTCAAAACTTAAGCTTAGCCATTGATGCGGCGGGAGACCCCGTACCCGCGGGGGCAATGAAAATGGATATTAAGAGTCACTTGATGGTTGATTTAACACAAGCAGGCAGCCTAACATTAAACCCGTTAACGATAAAATTTGATGACTCAACCTTAAGTGGAAAAGCGGCAGTGAAAAATTTTGCTAAGCCCGCGATCAATTTCAATTTGGCGGTCGACACGATTAACCTAGATCGTTATATGCCAAAGCAAGCAGAAGGTTCTTCATCGAGTAATAAAGTCGCCGCGCCGCCACCTGCAGCCGTGGCCTTGATTCCAGTGCAAACACTACGAGAGCTAAACATTGATGGTGTGTTTGAGGTGCAATCGTTACGGGTGAATGGCTTAACGGCACAGCAAGCAAGCATCAAGCTAACGGCAAAAAATGGTGTATTAAGAACCGAACAGGGGATAAAGGCGTTTTATGGCGGGCGTTATAACGGTCAAACAACCGTTGATGCACGACAAAAAACACCGCTCATAAGCGTTAAAGAGCAGGTTACGGGGGTTAATATTGCGCCGTTAATGGTTGATTTAATGGGCAAAACAACGGTATCAGGTGTGGCTAATATAAAAGCCGATTTGACGACGCGTGGTAATAGTATTGCGGCATTTAAGTCAGCTTTAAATGGTCAGGCGGAGTTTAGCCTACAAGAAGGTGCGGTGACCGGCATTGACGTTGCTGCGTTAATGAGTCAAGCGCAGGCGGTTTTAAGCGGTAATCTAGCGGCTGCCATGGTTAAGGGCGAAGGAAAAACAGCGTTCTCAAACCTCTCGGGTACGGCTCAAATCAACAATGGCGTCGTCAATAATACCGACTTGCTAGCAGCCTCTCCGTTGGTCAATATTACCGGGGCGGGCAGTGCCAATTTAGTGACTGAGCAAATTAAGTACCGCTTAACACTGCAACGCACTAAAGCACAAAGTGATGCGGAGGCAAATGACACAAAAGACCTGAAAAACCTATTAATTCCGGTTAATGTGACGGGAACGTTCGCTAAACCTAGCATTAAATTAGATGCAAAGGCGATCTTAATGGCAACCCAAAAAGAAAAAATTGACGCTAAAAAACAGGTGCTGACGGATAAGGTAAATAAAAAACTAGACGAAAAGCTACAGGGACCTGCGGGTGAGTTATTAAAAGGTAAGGCGGGTGAGTTATTAAAGGGCTTGTTTTAGAGCAAACGGTCGGTCACTGTATCGAACCTGAGCGTTTTCAATCGTTAGTATTGGCGTGGTTTGACCGCCACGGTAGAAAGAATTTGCCGTGGCAACAAACGCCAACGCCTTATCACGTTTGGCTGTCTGAGATTATGCTGCAGCAAACGCAGGTTGCCACAGTGATACCGTATTTCGAGCGATTTATTCAATCGTTTCCGAGGCTGAGCGACCTAGCCAAGTCGCCCTTAGACGACGTATTACACCATTGGTCTGGCTTGGGTTATTACGCCCGTGCGAGGAACCTACATAAAACAGCGGTTATTGTCACAACCGAATACGACGGTAATTTTCCAGATACGGTTGAACGGCTGGTCGAGTTGCCAGGTATTGGGCGTTCAACGGCGGGGGCTATTGCCAGCCTTGCGATGGGGCAGTCGGCACCAATCTTAGACGGTAACGTTAAGCGTGTACTAAGCCGTTTTTTTGCGCTTGAAGGCTGGAGTGGTAAAGCCAGCGTATTAAAGCAATTGTGGCGACTGAGCGAACAACTTACGCCACAAACGCGTGCAAATCACTTTAATCAAGCGTTAATGGACCTGGGTGCGACACTGTGCACACGAGCACAGCCGAGTTGTACGCGCTGCCCGCTAAGCGATCGCTGTGCGGCGTTACTGCAAGACAGGGTGGCAGAGCTACCCACACCAAAGAAACGGGCCACGATGCCTGTAAAAGAGCGTTATTGGTGGGTGTCTAAAAGACAAAATGCGGTGTTGCTAAATCAACGTCCACCAACGGGTTTATGGGGTGGTTTATGGTCTTTTCCGGAGTTTGACAGTTATGATGAACTGCTTGCTTGGTGTGTCAAGCAGGGGCTGGAGATAGAAAAAGCAGAGCAGTTACCGCAGAAGCGCCATACCTTTTCTCATTATCACTTAGATTACACGCCACTTGTATACACCCTTCAGGCCGCGCCTTCACAAATAGCTGAGACTAATACGTCGCACTGGTATCAGATCAGTAGTCGTGTGAAAATAGGCTTACCTAAACCCGTGAGCGACTTAATCGCTCAATTGGCAGATTAATGATCATCAGAGACGTCTAATATGTATTGTCAAAAACTAAAACGTGAAGCCGAAGCACTCGAAAAACCGCCGATCCCTGGTGAATTGGGTGAGCGGATTATAAACAACATATCGAAAGAGGCATGGCAGCTTTGGCTGGCGCAACAAACGATGATTATTAATGAAAATCGTTTAACCCCCTTTGAGCCAGAGGCACGCGCCTTGCTAAAAGCAGAAATGGAAAAGTTTTTGTTTAGTGACGATGCAGAAGCACCGGCAGGCTTTGTACCGCCAGCAAAATAAGTCCATTTTTCACATCGTCCTTGACTAAATAGGTTCATCGCTGTTTAATACGCGACCACATCTTTGTTGCCCAGATAGCTCAGTCGGTAGAGCAGTGGACTGAAAATCCTCGTGTCGATGGTTCGAATCCGTCTCTGGGCACCACGTGTTCTAAAGCCTCAGCTACTTGTGTAGTTGGGGTTTTTTTATTGGTGCTGCGAATGAACGAAACTAACGCTTTGATACACACCAACATCTTGTTTATTGTTTTAGATAGGCTTAAAAACCGAATGAGTTTTTCCTGTTATCGTGCTTAAATTGTCCTATGTTTAATTAAAGGAGTGCGTCATGAAGGATTTAAAAAAACTAGGGTGGTTATTGCTCGCTTGCCTGTTCAGCGTATCTGCACAAGCAGCGTATCAGCTTGATAGTACGCAATCTACGCTACACTTTGTTTCTATTAAAAAAGATAAAATTGCCGAAACACATTCGTTCAATTTACTCAGCGGTAGCATTGGCGACGCAGGTACGGCAAAGGTGATTATTGATCTAATCAGCGTTGAAACAAACATCCCCATTCGTAATGAGCGTATGAAAAGCCTCTTGCTAGAAACGGGTAGTTACCCAACGGCAACGGCTAACGTTACCTTTGATGCTGATGCATTAGCTGCGGTTACGCAGGGGCAATCGTCAGTGTTAGCGGCGACCTTAACACTAGAACTACATGGGCATTCCAAAGAGATGGCTCTCAAGCTGCGGGTAACCGGTATCGAACAAGGGGGGTTGTTGGTGACTCCGACGCAGCCGGTATTGATCAATGCGTTTGATTTTGCATTAGAGTCAGGCATCCAAAAGCTGATGGCGGTGGCGAAGTTGCCGTCCATTAGTACCGCGGTGCCAGTGACGTTTAGCCTAATCTTTACGCCTTAATACGACGATAATGACTGATTTAGAAGAGATAGGGCAGAGTGAATCCAGCGGATCAGCCAAGGTAATTTATATTCTCTATTTGGCGAGCTTAGTCGTGGGCATTACTAGCCTTATCGCCGTGATTATGGCGTACCTGAATAAAGACGATGGGCCGACGTGGTTACAAACGCACTACCATTATCAAATTAGAACGTTTTGGATTGCGCTGTTATATAGTGTTATCGCCGCGGGCTTATGCTTGATTGTTATTGGTTACTTACTTGTGCCTTTGGTGGTGATTTGGTTAATTATTCGTTGTCTAAAAGGGTTGAAACTATTACAACAACACCGAGGCCACCCTGAGCCAACTACGTGGCTTTTTTAGCTGCCATATTAACGTTTTGCCTATGTCAGATAGCCTTGAGTATAAGCGGCTCGGTCAACAGATTGACGGTGCATTAACGACGCAACAGTTCCATTTTAAACGTAGCTTAAAGCAGCTGTCTAAAAAAGCCAATACGGACACATTAAAGCGACTTGCCACGCAGATTGAAGCGTCGGTTGAGCTTGCTAAGCAACGCCGTGAGCAATGCCCAGTGATTGATTTCCCTGACTTGCCGATTAGCCATAAAAGAGCAGAGATCGCTAAATTAATTAGTGAACACCAGGTGATTATTTTGTGCGGCGAGACAGGCTCGGGTAAAACCACCCAGCTGCCCAAAATTTGTTTAGACCTCGGACGTGGTTTTAAGGGCCAAATTGGCCATACGCAACCGAGGCGTTTGGCAGCGATCAGTGTGGCGCGGCGGATCGCTGAGGAATTAAAAACTGAGCTGGGGCAAACGGTAGGCTATAAGATCCGTTTTCAAGGCAAGGAAAGCCAGCAAACGCTGGTTAAGTTAATGACCGATGGTATCTTGTTGGCAGAAATAAAGTCCGACCCCTTTTTAAGCCATTACGATACGATTATTTTAGACGAAGCGCATGAGCGTAGCTTAAACATAGATTTTTTATTGGGGTATATGAAGTGGTTGCTACCCAGGCGACCCGATTTAAAACTTATTGTCACCTCGGCTACGATAGACCCCGAGCGTTTCTCTAAGCACTTTGACCAAGCGCCAGTGATTAATGTGTCTGGCCGAACGTATCCGGTGGAGCTACGTTATAGACCCTTAGGCATGGGTGCGCAGCAAGATGAGCAAGAGATGTCGCAAGCAATCGTTGATGCGGCGGCGGAGTTGCACCGTGAACGGGTGGGCGATATATTGGTTTTTTTGAGTGGCGAGCGTGAAATTCGTGAGGCAACGCAGGCGCTCATCAAGCACCACCCACCGGGTTACGATATTTTACCCCTCTACTCTCGCTTGGCAGGCAAAGAGCAGGCGCAAATTTTTAAAGCACATAAAAAGCCACGTATTGTGTTGGCCACGAATGTGGCAGAAACGTCGCTTACCGTCCCCGGTATTCGCTGCGTAATTGATACCGGTTTTGCCAGAATAAGTCGATTTAGTCGGCGCAGTAAAATACAGCAATTACCGATCGAACCGATTTCACAGGCGAGCGCAAACCAACGAAGTGGGCGTTGCGGTCGTGAAGCGGCCGGCATCTGTATTCGTTTATATGCCGAAGACGACTTTAAGCAACGTCCTGAGTTTACCCAGCCAGAGATATTACGTACCAATCTAGCCTCGGTGATCTTGCAAATGAAGGCGCTGAAGTTATCCGAGATTAATCGCTTTCCTTTTTTGGAGCCGCCCGACGATAAAATGATTCGTAGTGGTATCCGCAGCTTGCATGAACTAGGGGCGTTGGACGCAAACGAAAAACTAACAGCCATTGGTCAACGCTTAACACAGCTTCCGCTCGATCCACAATTTGCTCGTATGCTGTTAGCAGCAGAGCAGTTTGACTGCGTAGACGAGGTGTTAACTATCGTCGCGGCATTGTCTATTCAAGACCCACGCGAGCGACCGAGTGACAAGGCAAAGTACGCCGATGAGAAACATAAGGTATTTAAAAATGAAAGCTCGGATTTTTTGTCTTTTTTAAGCCTTTGGCGCGAGTTTCAAACACAAAAAAAAGCGCTGTCGAATAATCAATTGAGGCAATACTGTCGGCAGAACTTTTTGTCTTATATGCGCTTAAAGGATTGGCAAGATATTCGTCAACAATTGCGCGACCTTGTTCGTGGCCAATTGGGCATGAAAATTAATACGAACGATGCAGGTGATGACGCCATACACCAAGCCTTGCTTAGCGGTTTGGTAACACGAATTGGCGTTAAGCAGGAGCAGTCAGAATACCTCGGGGCGAGGCAGCTTAAGTTTCATATTCACCCGGGCTCCAGTTTGTTTAAAAAGTCGCCGCAGTGGCTGATGGCGGCAGAGCAAGTGGAAACCACACGGGTGTATGCACGAACAATCGCAAGCATTAAACCAGAGTGGATAGAAAAGGCGGCGTCACATCTCATTAAGTACCATTACTACGAGCCGCACTGGTCAAAAAAATCGGCTCGCGCGATGGTGTATGAACAGGCCTTATTGTTTGGCTTGACGCTTAGTAAAGGTCGAAAAGTGCCCCTGTCCCGAACCGATCCCGCGTTGGCGCGCGAGTTATTTATTCGCCATGGCCTGGTTGATAGGGACATGGTGTGTCATGCCCCATTTTTTAAGAAAAACCAAGCATTAATGGCATCCATCGAATACGATCAACAAAAAGGTCGCCGGGTTGATTTAATGCTTGATGAACAGCTGTTGTTCGAGTTTTATGCCAGTAAATTGCCGTTAAATATAAACAGCTTGGCTGATTTAAATAAGTGGTTGAAATTACAAAAAGACGATGCGTTATTAACCTTGGGTTTGGCGGATGTATCGGCAGAGGATAAAGCCGGTATCGACCCTGACGAGTTCCCCGACACGCGGCTTATCAATGGCGTGGTGGTTAAGCTTAGCTATCGCTTTGAGCCCGGCCACCCCGAAGATGGGGTGACGGCGCAGATCCCCCTCGCCCAGCTGAACCAGTTATCAAGCGAAGGGTTTGAGTGGTTAGTGCCTGGTTTGTACAAAGAAAAAATACAGGCTTTAGTCAAGGGCCTGCCAAAAAACTTACGTAAACAATTCGTACCAGCAGCGCCCTTTATTGAGTGCTGTTTAAGCGAGATTGATTATGCAGTAGGTGATCTATTAGAGGCCTTAACAAGGTGCCTTAATTCGCAAGTGGCGGGTGCGCTTAAGGCGATAGATTTTGAGCTAGCCAAGCTGCCAACGCATTTACAGATGAACTTTAATCTATTGAATGATAAGACCGAGGTAATTGCTTCATCAAAAGATTTTGGCGGCTTAAAAGCCAAATACGGCCAACAAGCGGGGCAGCAGTTCCAATCGGCTTTAAGCAAGGCCCTGTCTGTTACAGGTGCAACAAGCTGGGACTTTGAGAAGATTCCAAAACAGCAAACTATTCAGCACAAAGGGCAGGCATTACAGGGTTTTCCGGCCTTAGTGGATGAAAAAAACGCCGTGGGGCTAACCTTGGTCGACTCGCAAGAAGAAGCAGACCGATTGCATCAGGATGGTTTGATTCGACTGTTTCGTTTTAAGTTTGCAAAAGACTTAAAGCGGTTAAAACGAAATTCGGCGATTAGTATGGCGCAAGCGTTAAGTTATCAACAGTTAGCAACACACCCGCATTACCCGCTGAACGCAGGCGATGATGTGTTTGATGAGGTAGAGCATCAGCTAATATCAACATTATTTTTGAATCATGACATACGTAGTGAGGATGAATTTGAACAGGCCATAGAGCAACAACAGGTGGGGGTTTACGCAGCGGGTTATGCGCTGTCGAATACGGTTGGGAAGCTGTTGACGGCGCTGCAAAGTGTTCGTCAAGCATTAAGCTCTTGGCAAGGACAGGCCTTGTATCAGGATGTAAATAAACAGTTGAATTGCCTTTGTTATCAAGGCTTTATTCGCTGTGTTCCAGCAGATAAATTGGCGCTTTACCCACGTTATCTAAAAGCCATTGAAGCGCGTTTAGATAAAGCGAAGGGGCAACTACAAAAAGACCTCGATAAGGTGGCCTTAGTAAAACCGTTTGAAGATCAATTTTGGAAACATGTTTGCGAGGGTCAGATTACCCCCGAACAAACGGAGTTTCGCTGGATGCTAGAAGAATACAGAATCTCACTGTTCGCGCAGCAGATAAAAACCACCCAGCCTATTTCTGAAAAGCGACTGCATAAGGCGTGGCAAAAACTGAAAGGCTAATTAACAGCGATTTTGAACGAGAATCCAAGGCAGCACGATGACTGACCACAGTTCGGCGTCGCCCTTGGACCAAGCGCTCGCTTCGTCATTAGAAACACCTGCCAAATGGTTTTCCGCGATCCATTGCTCAATTTGGGTCTTGTTGTCGTTGGCTAACTCTAATGCGACATCGACTAAATCGAGTTCTTGCGATACGCGTAACAAATTACCTTTTGCAAAAAAACGTTCTAAATCTTTCCAGTTAATTTCGGCTGTTTCGGCATGCAGTGCGTGCCACTTTTCACTTTTATTGTTCATGCGGTGTATTTTACATAAATTTTATCGGCTTATCGGCAAAGCATTAGCCAATATTGTTGTTAAACTAGCAGCCTATTTACTTATTCGTAAAAAAGATATATCATTTAGGAATAACCATATACCCTTTAGACATTTGGATGGAAAACATGGAAAACTTTACACCGTACACCTCATTAGCAGGTGGTATTTTACTTGGCATTAGCGCGAGTATTTTAATGTACTTAAACGGCCGTATAGCCGGTATCAGTGGCATGATTGGGGGTATTTTAAATAACCCGTCTGTGACTGAAAAAATGTGGCGGCTTGCTTTTATAGTGGGGCTCGTTGCGGGTGCCTTTGTGTACAATCACTTTTTCCCGATTAGTATTCAGGCCCGAGAAGGCGTAACGACACCCTTATTGGTAGTAGGCGGCTTATTAGTAGGTTTTGGTACGTCTATGGGCAGTGGCTGCACCAGTGGACATGGTATTTGTGGTGTGTCGCGCTTTTCATTGCGATCACTAACCGCAACAGCAGTGTTTTTAGTCAGCGGTATTGTCACCGTTTATGTCGTTAAACATATGATAGGGGCTTAATGATGAGTAAAATCTTAAGTGCTTTATTTGCGGGTAGTGTTTTTGGTGTAGGTCTTAGCCTATCAGCGATGGTTGACCCTAATAAAATCATTAACTTTTTAGACATCACAGGCCATTGGGACCCAAGCCTATTGTTTGTTTTGGGTGGCGCGGTGATGGTAACACTCGTTTTATATCGATTTATCTTTGCTCAAGGCAAGCCAGTATTTGACAATGATTTTCAATTGCCGAGTGTGCTTAAAATAGATGCTAAGCTGCTGATGGGCTCAAGTTTATTTGGTATTGGTTGGGGTTTGATAGGCTACTGCCCAGGGCCAGTCGTTGCCAGTTTGGGGTTTGGGCTTGAGGAGCCGTTTATAGTGGTAGGTTCGTTATTAGCTGGGATGCTATTGCATAAGGTCTTAGTGAGGGCTTAGTCGTTGTATTAGCCGAGGAGCATCTTCAAGCCGACAAAAATTAAAATCAACGAAAAAACCTTTTTTAACGTGGCCGTCGGCAAGCTGTGGGCTAAATGAACCCCAAGGGTTGCGGAAAATAGGCTGGTGCTGCTGATACCCAAAAAAACTGGAATGTTGATATAACCGATATTACCGGCCGGTAACGTGGTTGCATGTAAGCCAATCACAATAAAACTTAGGGCGCCAAAAACAGCAATGGGTAAGCCGCATGCGCTACCTAAGGCGATGGCTTTCTTAATCGGCACATTATGCCAGCTCATGTAAGGCACAGTGAGTGTGCCGCCACCAATACCAACCAAGGTAGATAACAACCCTAGGACAGAGCCTGCTATAGCTAATGGTACGGTCGATGGTAGTTGACGGTGTGGCTTCGTTTTTAAGTTAAGGAGCATGCGGATGCCGTTTAAGAGTAAAAAGCAGCCGAAAATTCCTGCCAATAATTCACTACTAAGAAAGTGGGCTAAGTCGGCCCCAAACCAAGCACCAATGGCAATGCCCGGAGTCAGTGTTTTAACAATAGACCATTGAATTGCGCCGCGTCGGTGTTGTGCTAATATCGAAGAGATTGAAGTCACTACGATTGTGGCTAAAGAAGTAGCAATAGCGGTTTGCATGATCGTATCGGCTGGCATACTATGCTGGTTAAGTAGCCAGGCGATAAACGGTACAATGACGATACCGCCGCCAATACCCAATAAACCAGATATGGCGCCGGAGATAACTCCAAAGGCCGCACAATATAAAAAAATCTCAAGCACTGTCTGTTACCGTGGGTTAGATAATAGTCAATTATAGCTTGTATAAGGATGTGTTAATGCAAATATACCTCGTGGGTGGCGCGGTCAGAGACCAATTACTAGACTATCCAGTCAAAGACCGTGACTATGTGGTGGTAGGGGCAACCGTAGACGATATGTTGCAACAAGGATTTAGCCCAGTAGGTAAAGATTTTCCGGTGTTTATTCACCCCATAAGCAAAGATGAATATGCGTTGGCTCGAACAGAGCGAAAATCTGGCCTAGGTTATAAAGGATTTGAGATCTTTGCCTCTCCAGATGTAACGCTTGAGCAAGATCTACAGCGCCGCGATTTGACCATCAATGCAATGGCATTAAGCGATGGCCAATTAATTGACCCATACGGCGGCAAGGCCGACCTTGATTCAAAAGTACTTCGGCATGTATCTGACAAATTTACAGAAGACCCACTCAGGGTACTGAGAGTAGCGCGTTTCGCTGCAAGGTATGCTCATTTAGGGTTTACCATTGCGCCGGAAACAATGGCGCTGATGCGCCAAATAACCGGCAATGGTGAGTTGCAATCGCTTGTTGCCGAACGGGTGTGGCAAGAACTAGAACGTGCTTTAGCCGAGCAGTCGCCTTGGGTTTTTTTTGAGACACTGCGTGAGTGCGGCGCATTAGCCGTTATTTTGCCAGAAATTGATACGTTATTTGGTGTGCCTCAGCCCGCACAACATCACCCTGAAATTGATACCGGTATTCATACTATGATGGTATTGCGGCAAGCCGCCTTATTATCTAGCCTGACGACGGTGCGTTTTGCGGCCTTAACGCACGATTTAGGCAAGGGCCTAACACCGGCAGAACAGTGGCCTAGTCACCGTGGACATGAAATAAAAGGGTTAACGCTATTAAAGCAGTTGGCAGTTCGCTTACGTACACCGAATGACTTTTTAGAGTTAGCGCAAAAAGTCATGCAGTTTCATACCCATTGCCATCGAGCGTTAGAGTTAAAGCCTGCTACCTTGTTGAAGATGCTCGATTCGATCGGGGCATTTCGACAAGCGGAAAAACTAGACCTGTTTCTTTTAGCTTGCGAGGCGGACTCAAAGGGCCGGTTGGGACTTGAACATGGTGATTACCCCCAAGCAGATCGGGTGAGACGGGCTTTTTTGGCGGTAAAAGGGGTGACTGCTAACGAATTTGTAGAGCAAGGTCTGACAGGTAAAAAAATTGGTGAGGCCGTATTCAATCAGCGCGTTGACATTATTGCGAAGCTAGATAAAAACGAGTAACACAGAGCAACAAGAAACTTCGTTATTGCTTGTATCGCTGCTGCTATCGTTTACACAAAGAGATCAGGGTATCAGCTGTTAAACGGGTAGAAAAACCAACTGTGCGGCGGACTGAAAAACATTTTTTATCGTACGGTGGTTTTTGCGCGCCACTATTTGCGCCAAGGTATCTTGTTGGCCAATGATTTTACCGAAAATGCGGTCATAGCTGCGGTTGATAATGACATTGTTTTGTGTCGAACTCAGTAAAAAAAGCTGGCCATTAGCGTCCTTTTTTGTTCTTAGTAGCCAGGCCGCGACTTCTATATTTCTAGCGGCGTTATAAAGTTTTTGCGCATCCAGACTGTCAAATAGATAAAAGTCGTCTTTTCCGTTGTATGACGTATCTAGCATGCTGGCAATACCCGCGACGTAGGCAAATACTCGATCACCTTTGTAACGCGGGTCAAAGGCTAGCCGAATGCTCGCTACACTGCGTTTGCCGTTGACTGAAGGAGCGGGGCGCTTAAAGATCCGGTTGATGGCCACTTGTTTAGACGGTAAACGGGATTTTTTCCACTCATTAGGGTTTCGTTTATAGAGTTTAAGCGCCAATAATTTGAGTTGATCTAGCGTTTGTTGAAGGTGTGTATCAGCCACCATATCGATATCGGTTTTGGCCATGGTCTCAATATTAAAATACTCGTAGTGACCACCTTTTTTATCCGGGACCTGGGCGCAAGCGCTTAGGAGACTAAGTACAATTAATGTTAAAAAGAATCGGTGTAACATGATTGTTTGAGTACTATGTAGGAACTAAAAGTTTAGTTTATTTTGAGAAAAACATGGGTGATATAAAAAAAATAGCCTTGATCACGGGCGGCGCTAAGCGAATTGGCGCAGAAATAACAAAAACCTTGCACAGTGAGGGGTTTGATGTGGTCATTCATTATCGGCAATCAGCGCAGGCAGCGGTAGCCTTAGCGAAAACGCTTAACAGCACGCGCGCGTATTCTGCTTATACGGTGCAGGCTGATTTGTTGTCGTTAAAACAAATAGAACAAATGATGGACGAAGTTATTGAGCAAACGGGTCAACTAGACCTGTTAATCAATAATGCATCAAGCTTTTATCCGACCACCCTTGGCGAGACAGATGAAAGTCAATGGGAAGACTTGGTGGGCAGTAATTTTAAGGCCCCTTTTTTTGTTAGCCAGGCGGCGTTTCCTTATTTAAAAAAGGCGCAAGGTAGCATCGTCAATATGGTTGATATTTATGCCGAATCAGCCCTTTCAAACTACCCCGTGTACCGGTCTGCAAAGGCGGCGCTGTATGCATTAACCGAGTCCCTTGCTGTCGAGATGGCGCCTGATGTGAGGGTGAATGGGGTGTCACCGGGGGTTATTCTTTGGCCGGAACAGCTGCCAGTCGAAGCGCAATCAGAGGTGCTTAAAAAAATCCCACTGCAAAAAAAGGGGTCGCCATCAGATATTGCGCAAACGGTGTTGTTTTTATCGACACGGGCGCCCTATATAACGGGTCAAGTGATTGCTGTTGATGGCGGTAAAGGCTTGGTTTAACGCCACTCAAAATCAATGCGTCGTTGCGCCAAGTGAGTTTTATCAAACGCTTGCCAAAGTTGATCGTAGCGTTGATTCAGTAGAGGGTGTTTTAATTCGCCGGCGATTTCGGCTAGCGGTTCAAGTACAAAAGCGTAACGGGTGATTTCGCTGCGCGGAATTTCAAGATTGGGGTCGTTACTAACGTAATCGCCATATAAAACTAAGTCTAAGTCTAATGTGCGGGGATTAAACTTTTTTTGCTCGGGGGTGCGGCCATTTTGTTTTTCAATCTCATCCAATAAATGGTCTACTTGTGGGGCTGTTTTATCCGTGTCAAACGCGACGATAAGGTTTAGAAAGGGTTCGCCGTCAAAGCCAACGGCGTCGGCTTCGTAAACGCTAGACAGTTTCAGCTCACCAAACTGGCTCCTCATAGCTAAGATCGCCGCACGAATGTTTTTTTCGCGATCAATGTTGCTGCCAATGCTAATAAAAACTTGTGTCATCTAGGGTTTATTGCCACGCTCTATAATAATGCCCACGTCGTCTGCATGGCGTAGTGCACCTTTTTTGTTTAAGGTCAGTTTTAACCAAGGCACATTGAAGTCGTTGATAATAAGCTCGGCGACTTTTTCTGCCAAGGTTTCCACCAATTGAAAATCACTGCCTTCGACAAAGTCGATCACCGCTTTAGACAGTGATTTGTAATCAAGGGTGTCATCAATATGGTCGCTCGCCGCGGCTTTTTTTATATCGGTAGCCATTTCAATATCAAAGAACACGGTTTGTTTGATTTTACGTTCCCAGTCAAAAATACCAATGACCGTTTCGATGCGCAAATTACGCAAAAAAATAATATCCATAAGACAATTAAAGTGAGTTAAGTGAGCGAACTATTATGACCTGAGCGGCATTTCAAACAAGCCTAAATTAACTTAATTGGGGTGGCTGGAGTTCCGATAAGGGCCAACGCGGGCGCACTTGAATACTGAGTTCATCGTGTTCGCCAGCGAGTAACCGCTGATAACCAGCGTAGGCGATCATCGCGCCGTTGTCGGTGCAAAATTCATGGCGTGGATAAAAAACCGTCGCTTTTTGCTCGTCACACATGCTGTTTAGGGTGTGCCGTAAGCGCTTGTTTGCACTAACGCCGCCAGCGACGACAAGGGTGGATAAGCCGCTTTGTTGTAGCGCACGTTTGCATTTAATGGCGAGTGTGTCTGCCACGGCATCCTCAAAGGCACGTGCGATGTCTGCCCGGGTTTGCGGGTCTAATTCGTGTTGTTGACTAGTGGTTAAGGCGAAGGTTTTTAAACCGCTAAAGCTAAAATCTAAGCCCGCGCGATTAGTCATCGGCCTGGGAAAGGTGAACCGCTCGGGGTCACCGCCTTCGGCGCAACGAGCAAGTGCAGGCCCGCCGGGATAACCTAAATTGAGAAGCTTGGCCGTTTTGTCAAAGGCTTCACCGGCCGCATCGTCGAGTGATTCGCCCATTAATTGATAATCGCCAATTTTTTTAACGTGAATCAGTTGGGTGTGCCCGCCCGAAACGAGCAAGGCGATAAAAGGAAAACTAGGGGGGGTAGCCTCTAGCATCGGTGCCAATAAGTGGCCTTCCATATGATGGACACCAATAGAAGGTATTTGCCAAGCATAAGCGAGGCTTCGCGCAACACTGGCGCCGGCAAACAAGGCTCCAACTAACCCTGGCCCCGCGGTATAGGCGACACCGGATAGTTCGCTAGTGTTTAGTTTTGCTTGTGCTAAACATTGTTTGACAAGGGGAATGATTTTTCGTACATGGTCACGTGATGCCAGCTCTGGGACCACGCCGCCGTATTCAGCGTGCATAGCAACTTGGCTGTATAGCGTGTCGGCGAGTAAGCCTTTGTCACTGTAGATGGCGATGCCGGTTTCATCGCAAGATGTTTCGATGCCAAGAACCAGTCGATTTTTTTTGCTCATTTATTTAGCTAAGGTGGACGGTGGTTAACGCGGCCATTATACCTAACTATAGGGATGAAATTAGTGGTAACGACGAGCGGCTTTTTAAGCGCATGCAGAAAAAGAGGCGCTAGGCCGTATAATCTGAGTATATTGTTGAATTATAAGTGTTGGCATGCAAAAGCAGTCCATGTATAATCCGCGATCCTTGGTAGAAACTTAAAATTTAAGAAGAGAGAGAAATACATGCCGTCAGTACGCGTTAAAGATAACGAACCTTTTGACTTTGCTTTACGTCGTTTTAAACGCACGTGTGAAAGAGCTGGTGTATTAGCTGAATCACGTAAGCGTGAATTTTATGAAAAACCAACAGCAGAACGCAAGCGTAAAGCCGCAGCTGCTGTAAAGCGTCATTTAAAAGGCCTATCGCGTACCCGTCGTGCATTGAACAACCTTCGTCGCGGCCGTAGCTAATTAGCTGCGCCCGATTCTTCGCTAAGCTATTATGAGTGAAGTCATCAATACCTTGTCGCTTCGTATCAAAGACGATATGAAAGCGGCGATGAAGGCAAAAGACAAAGAAAAGTTAGGCGTTATTCGCCTTATTCTTGCGGCCATCAAACAACGAGAAGTCGACGAGCGAATACTGCTGGATGATCAGCAAGTGCTTCTATTGCTAGATAAGATGGTTAAACAGCGCCGCGATTCAATCGAACAATTTGATAAGGCAGGCCGTGACGATCTGGCAACAATCGAACAGCAAGAAATACTCGTTATCCAATCTTATTTGCCTCAGCAACTAAATGAGCAAGAAATTGAGCAGTTGATCGGGCAGGCAATAAGTGAATCCGGTGCTCAAGGCATGAAGGATATGGGCAAGGTAATGGCCATATTGCGTCCGCAATTACAAGGCCGAGCCGACCTTGGTGCCGCCAGCCAAAAAATTAAAGCCAAATTGGTTTAAATCAGTGAAACAGGGCGCGGTTACGATCGCGTATGTACGCCCCAAAAACAAACTATTTGTATTATTTGCATAATGCACGAAACTTGTTAGTGTATTGTTGTGTCGAATGTTTAGTTGAGTCAGGTTAATAACACCATGTCGGGTCGAATATCACAGCACTTTATCGATGACTTATTGGCACGTACCGATGTGGTCGACGTGATCGATAGCTTGGTTCCCTTAAAGAAAAAAGGGGCAAACTATTCAGCGTGTTGCCCGTTCCATAACGAAAAAACCCCCAGTTTTACAGTCAGCCAAGACAAGCAGTTTTACCACTGCTTTGGTTGTGGTGTAAGTGGCTCGGCGATCGGCTTTTTAATGGACTACAGCCATTTGGATTTTGTCGAAGCAGTTGAAGAGCTCGCCAGCCGCGCCGGCGTAGAGGTTGTTCGTGAACAAGGGATTGTTAACGACAAACCAAAGCGTGACTTAAGCCCGTTGTTGCAACTGAACGAAGACGCCAGTCAGTTTTACCAACAACAATTACGTAGCCATAAAACGTCACAACGGGCGAGTGAATACTTGAAAGGCAGGGGCTTAAGCGGTGAAACGGCAAAAACGTTTCAACTGGGCTATGCACCAACGGGCTGGGATAACCTGATGTTGGCATTAGGCAAAACAGAAGGGTCGTTGGCAGATTTGCGTGAACTGGGCTTGATTGTCAGTAATGATAATAAAAAAACCTATGATCGTTTTCGAGAGCGAATTATGTTTCCCATTCGAAATAAACGAGGCCAAACGATCGGCTTTGGTGGACGAGTGATGGACGACGCCGAACCCAAGTACCTGAACTCCCCCGAAACACCCTTATTTCACAAAGGACGTGAGGTCTATGGTTTATTTGAAGCACTAAAGGCATCGAGCAAGTTACAGCGACTGCTTTTAGTTGAAGGATATCTAGATGTTATATCGTTATATCAGCAAGGGATTACTAACTCGGTGGCTGCACTAGGTACGGCGATAACACGGGAGCATATTGATTTATTATTTCGCTCGGTATCAGAGTTAGTTATTTGTATGGACGGTGATTCTGCCGGCCAAAAAGCCAGCTGGCGCGCTATCGTTAACGCCTTGCCCGCGTTACGAAGTGGCCGGCAAATTAAAGTATTATCGCTGCCTGTGGGCCAAGACCCCGACAGTTTAGTGAGGGACAATGGCGCAGACTATTTTGAGCAATTAATAGAAAATGCGACGCCCTTATCGACGTATTTTTTTGATTACTTAAGCAATGAGCACAGCCTAGAGAGTATGGAAGGGCGAGCGGCGATGTTAGAACAAGCCCGACCCCTATTGGATACGATTCCGGCCGGTGCTTTTGCCGATATGATGAAAAAACAATTGGCTACCGTCAGTCAGCTGGGGAGCTCTAGTTCAAAAGGCTTTTCACCTGCGCGTGGTGTAAAAACGCGGCATCAAAGCGGCAAAAAAAGTCCATCGGCCATTCGGCACTTAATTACTAGTGTGTTACACGAGCCACAGTTGGCGAGTCAAATCGACCTGGATGAGCCATGGTTAACAGTCGATATGCCGGGAATGGAGGTGCTGAAGCGGGTTTTATTGCTCGCTGGTGATGGTCAGGATATAAGTCCCGCAGTATTACTGGAGCGATTTCGAGGGGACGAAAATGAGCGAACGATTAAAGCCCTGTTTGCCGAAGAAAAACTCATCAACGGAGAGTTATCGGAGCACGAGTTTTTAGGGGCAATTGAACGCTTAAAAGAGCAGGCTAAAAAAAGTCGTTTAGATGTCCTACTAGCAAAATCAAATGACTTAAATGAGATGGAGCGAACAGAATTAAGGGAATTAATTAAATAGTATGGGCGTACGTAGATAAATTACAAATACCTGCTAAAATACCATGTTCTACGGAACTTAATTGGTGCTTAGCACATCGGGAAACACATGGATAAAGAACAGCAGCAAGAACAGGCTTCGAAAATTAAATTGCTTATTGCCAAAGGGCATGAGCAAGGCTATTTAACGTATGCAGAAGTTAACGATCATCTGCCACAAGATGTAGAGCCTGAGCGCATTGAAGAAATCATTAGTATGATTTCCGATATGGGGATAGGCGTGCATGAAACAGCGCCCGAGTCCGATACCGTATCGGACGGTACAGCTGCAGATACCGTTGACGATTCAGCGGCGGCTGAAGTTGCCGCCGTGGCGCTAGCAACCGTTGATAAAGAACTTGGCCGTACAACTGATCCCGTGCGTATGTACATGCGTGAAATGGGAACGGTTGGCTTGTTGACCAGGCAGGGCGAGTTAGATATTGCTAAACGTATTGAAGAAGGTCAAAACGAAATGTTATCCGCAATCGTCCGTTTTCCGGCGGTGGTTGATGCATTCTTTGGTGTTTTTGAAAAAATTAAAAATGACGAATTACGGTTAATGGATTACATACCGGATTTTGTCGACCTAGAAGATGATTACGACTACACACAACCTGCAGCAGCGAAAGATGAAGATGCGGAAGTCATTCCAGATATCACCGTGGCCGATGTTCAGGTCCGCGTAGATGAGATTATTGCTAAATACAAAGTATGTACCAAAACCTTTGAAAAGCACGGTTACGGTTCAGATAAAACGCAAAAAGAGTTTGATGAATTAGCCTTATTGTTTATGGCTATTAAGCTAACACCGCGCTTCTTTATTTTGCTCACAGGCATTATGCGTGAGCGCGTTGAATTTGTTAGAGCGCAAGAAAAAACCATTATTGATATTTGTGTCAAGCAAGCAAAAATGCCACGTAAAGTATTTTTAGAAGGCTTTATAAAAAATGAGAGCAGCGCCGATTGGCTTGATGCGCACTTGAAAACAGACGCAGATTTTGTGCCCTTAATCGAAGCAAACATTGACGATATTAAAAAAGCGCAATTGAGGCTGGGACTGGTTGAAAAAGAAAGCAAGTTAGCAACGACGGAAATTAAGGACATCAATCGCCACTTATCGATCGGTGAAGCGAAAATGCGTCGTGCAAAAAGGGAAATGGTAGAGGCTAACTTACGTCTCGTTATTTCAATTGCAAAAAAATACACCAACCGTGGGCTACAGTTTTTAGACCTTATCCAAGAAGGCAATATCGGCTTAATGAAAGCGGTTGATAAATTCGAATACCGCCGCGGCTACAAGTTTTCAACCTACGCCACATGGTGGATTCGCCAGGCGATTACGCGTTCCATTGCGGATCAGGCCAGAACCATTCGTATTCCGGTGCATATGATCGAAACGATTAATAAACTGAACCGTATTTCGCGTCAGATTTTGCAAGAAAAAGGCCGTGAAGCGACGCCGGAAGAGTTGGCAATAGAAATGGAAATGCCCGAAGATAAAGTGCGTAAAGTACTTAAAATTGCCAAAGAACCTATTTCAATGGGTACGCCCATTGGTGATGACGATGATTCAAGCTTGGGTGACTTTATTGAAGATGCCAATGCCGTTTCTCCGGTTGATGCGGCTACAATAGAAAGCTTAAGAGAATCGACGCAAGAAGTACTCGCTGGCTTAACCGCCAGAGAAGCCAAAGTGATAAGAATGCGCTTTGGTATTAATATGAATACTGATCATACGCTAGAAGAAGTGGGCAAGCAGTTTGACGTGACGCGTGAAAGGATTCGTCAAATTGAGGCAAAAGCCCTACGTAAACTACGCCACCCTTCACGTACCGAGCACCTGCGTAGCTTTATTGATTCCTCAGAGTAATTAAAACTTTTGGGCCTTTAGCTCAGTTGGTTAGAGCAGTGGACTCATAATCCATTGGTCGAAGGTTCAAGTCCTTCAAGGCCCACCAATATAATCAAAGACTTACGAGAAATCGTCGGTCTTTTTTTATGCCTGAGCTTTATCGGGGTATGGCTGTTCGTTCACGCCGTTAATAACAGTTTGACTAATTCTTACGGTTTCCATTCGTTGCCGAAAATCTATAAATTAACAACATTGTCATTACCCAAAATAAAGGCATTGAAGCTTGGAAAGTGCTCAAAATCATTTTTTTAGAATGTTTTTTGTTGTTCTAATCAAACATCAGGAGTAGTTTATTCACAACACCTAACAATAAGGTGTAAAAAAAAATAAACATAAGAAGGAGATATTCATGAAAAAACATTCGTTTTTCAAGACGAGTGCTGGCTTAGTGGCCTTCGTGCTTTTAATAGCGCAAGGAACACTGGCTCACGCATTCAGCTTTCATCACGGTGAACTCAAAGGGTCGTTTGATACCGATTTAACTTACGGTATTGCAATGCGTACTGAAGACGCGGATACCGATAATATGCAAGCCTATGGTAACCGTAACTTTAAAGATGCCGGCGATATCTTTAGCAACGCCATTCGTGGTTCGAGCACCTTAGCGCTAGATTACAGAAATGTTGGTTTGCTGGTTCGTGGTAATTACTTTTATGACAACGCCTACGACCAAGAAAAATTATCAAAAGACGGCCGCGATAAGCTGGTGACAGAAGGCGCGATTACCGATGCCTTTGTCTATGGCTACTTTGGTGATAACGATCAAGTCAATATCAGATTGGGTAAGCAAGTGATCAGCTGGGGTGAAAACACCTTTATCCAAGGCTCCATTAACGACATTAATACGGTTGATCTAAATAAATTAAGACAACCCGGCCGCGCACTTAAAGATGCCTTTATTGGTACTAATGCGGCGTATGTTTCTTGGAACGTTAATGATGAATGGACAGTAGAAACCTTTTATTTATTTGACTTTGACCCGATGGAGCTAGACCCTGCTGGTGGATTTTTTACGACCTTAGATGGCGCAGGTAAAGGCGGCGGTTTTGACGATGCAGGTAACGGTGTGACTGGAGAAAATATAGGTCCCTTTGGTTCACCAAGCGGAGCTTGTGTCTCTCACGATAATAAACATTGTGGCTTAGTCGGTGGCTCTTTAGTTCAAGTGGGCTCTAAGTGGGCAAAAGGTGGGCAGTATGGTTTAGCGATTAGAAAGTTTTTCCCTGAGTTGTTTAACGGCAGTGAGATCGCTTTTTATTACCAAAATCTACACGATCACGTGCCGATGATTTCAACTTATTACAATACAGGTCAGTATTTCCTCGATTATGTCGAAAATATCGAGCGTTTAGGCGTGTCATTTAATACCAATATTGAAGGTTGGGTGATTGCGGGTGAATACCATGTGCGTAAAGATGTGCCCATTCAGATGACTGCGCCAGTTTTAAATGGATTAGGTGCAGGACCATTTTTTGGTGTTAATTGTGGCAGTTGTACGGAGGGTGATGAAATAAAAGGTTATGAGTTGGTCGATAGACATCAAATGCAAGTGACGTTCCAACGTATTTGGGGTGTTGGCTTTATGGATGCCGATGCAAACAGCACCTTATTGGAAGTAGCTTATGGTTGGGTGGATGGTTTACCAGCTAAAAATGAAGCATTAATTGGCCCATTTAGAACAGTTTTTAACCCACAAGTCACCGATAACTTTTGGGGCTTTCAGGTTAAGCAGTCGCTTACCTATGAGGCGGCACTGTTTAATGTGGCATCGGTTTCTCCCTTTGTGGCGTTCAAATATGACGTAGAAGGGGTGTCTAACGAGATTGTCCCTCTATTTGTAGATGACAGAAAAGCACTTACCCTAGGTGTGAACTTTGGCTACGGCGGTGGGACCTGGACAGGTGGCCTTAGTTGGACGATGTTTGACGGCTCGAATTCGCAGATCAATCAAGCGGGTAGCCGTTTGAATGGCCGAACGGATCGTGACTTTATCCAAGCCAATGTCAGCTATTCGTTCTAAGCGCTATGCCATTTTATAAATATAAAAAAGTAGTTTTTAAGGAGAAGACAATGAAAGGTCTAATAAAAAAGCTAAAAATAACAACGGCAGTGGCTTTAACCGCTGCGTTGTTACCCAGTATTGCTTTTGCCCAACTGAATGCAGATGAGTTGGCTAAATTGGGCGTTAGCGGAACAGAACTAACGCCATCGGGTGCGATTCGGGCGGGTAATGCCGATGGCAGTATTCCTGAGTGGAATAGCCAGCCGATTAAAGGGGTGGCTAATGGTTATGGCGATAGTCTGGCCGATCCGTTTGCGGATGAAAAACCGTTGTTTACGATTACAGCAGAGAATTACACGGAGTATGCAGATAAGCTAACGCCGGGTCAGGTAGGTATGTTTAAGCAATACCCTGAATCATTCCGTATGCATGTTTATCCAACTCATAGAACGGGCGCGAACGATCCTTGGGTTTACGATGCCACTTTGGCTCAGGCAAAAAATATTAAAATTTGCCCAGACTATGCTGAAAAAGGCCGCATCTGTTTAAGTGATCACATTGAAGGTGGCGGCATTCCTTTCCCTATTCCTAAAACAGGTGAAGAAGCCGCGTGGAATCACTATCTTGCATTCAGGGGTGTATCAAGTGACGCAGCAGGTAATGGTGCATTAATAGACTCATACGGTAATAGAACCGATGTGGTGGTTCGCCAGCGTCAAACCTGGCCCTGGTGGGCGCAAGCCGGTGATGGAATGAAGGACTCAAATTGGATGCAGAGAGATAAGGGTGCGCTGTTATGTGATTCGTGGCAGATTGAAAAACCCCCGCGCTCTTCGGGCTTGGTATTTGGTGGCTGTAACTTTGTGGATAACTACGACTTCCAGGTGTATCTCTATATTCCAGGGCAACGCCGGGTTCGTAAGGCGCCAGAAATTGGCTTCCATGATAGTCCGTCATTTGGTTCAGATGGTCAACGTACCGTTGCCAGTCGTTGGATGCATTGGTTTGGGGGCAGCTACCCTAGGCATGACTATTCGAAACCGGTACGTAAAGAGTTATTTGTTGCTTATAACAACTATAAGTTAACGAATGCGGATACGCCCTATGACGACATTTTTGGTGAAAACCATATTAATCAAGACCTGGTTCGTTATGAGCTACATCGTGTATGGGTTATTGATTCAACATTAAAAGCAGGCCAACGCCATTTATATAAACGCCATACAGCGTACTTTGATGAAGATACCTGGATTGGTTTGGCCTTTGAAGCCTATGATGCAAAAGACCGTTTATGGCGTGTCGGTGAGCAGTACAACACGTTTTTTTATGGCCCAAATGTTACGCGTGCTGTAGGCGATATGCAGGTGGATTTAATTAATGGCCGTTATACAACCTTTCCAAACTGGCAGTTCCAAGCGGGTAAAGACCTAGGTGTAGGTGGTCCTAAAATTGTCTCTAAAGCGGCAGATATTGAATATAACGTTGATATTTTCACGCCCCAAGGTTTAAGAAAGTTTGGGCGTAGATAAGGGTTAGTTAGGCAAGACTAGTGTTGAGATTAAAACCAAGGCTAAATTTTTAGCCTTGGTTTTTTTTGAAATAAGTAAGGGAGTAAATTGATGTTAAAAATAGTTTTTTTTATGCTTTTGGTGCTAGCTAATAATGCATTTGCGGTAACCAACGCTAGGTCAGCATTACAAATGCCATTATCAAAGGAAGCAGTATTTTTAGACCTTGAGACACATGAAAATAGTGTTTTTGCAGTGGGCGAAAGAGGGATTATTTTAAAATCCGATGATGAAGGTGCGTCATGGCTGCAGATTGAATCTCCAGTTGATGTGACGCTAACGGGGATATCTTTTTCATCTAATAAAGAAGGCTGGATTGTAGGGCATGAGTCGACTATTTTACATTCAGTTGATGCTGGGGCGACGTGGACAATAAATCACTATAAACCGGAAGAAGAACGGTTTTATATGTCAGTAAACTTTGTTAGCCCACTGCAAGGCTATGTACTGGGTACGGACGGTGAGTTAAGGGTGACCGAAGATGGCGGTAAAACATGGCAGCTCACCATATTATCGGTTGAAGATTGGTATCAAAATCATCTGTTTGCGATTGAGCGGCTCGAAAGCACAGCGTTGGTTGTTGCTGAGCGTGGTGGTATTTTTTATTCTAAAGATGGCTTGACGGATTGGCAGGCCGTTCTATCACCTTATGAAGGTTCTTTTTTTGGTGTTAATAAGATTGCTAATAAATATTTGGTGTTTGGCATGAGTGGCCGCTTATATTTATTGAGCCCTTCCACCTTAGAGTGGGAAAAAATTGATACTGGAACGGATCAGTTTTTACTGGCTTCTGTTGCTACAAATGACAATAAAACAGTGTTTGTTGTAGGACGTGGGGGCGCTATTTTAGTGCTAAATGAGACGGGCCAATTAATAAAAGCGATAGAAGATCCATCTCGGGTTGATTATACAGCCGTGACAATATTGGGAGATTCGGTTTATTTAGCTTCGATGGCGGGCGGCGTACGAAAAATGTCACTTCAACAATTAACGGATTAAATTAAGGAAAGGAAGTATGAGAATGAAACATGAATCTAATTTAGTCCATAAAATTTCAGACTTTCTAGCCAATGGCTTGTTAAACCACCGGCTAGTTATTTTAACAATTGGCGTATTGCTGACAGTGTTTTTAGCTTATCAAGGGCTTAATCAGCAGCTTTCGCCTGGGTTTGATAAGGCGATACCTTTATCGCACCCTTATATGAAGACATTTACTGACCACCGTGATGAATTTGGTGGCGCCAACCGTGTCACCATTTTTGTTGAAAATAGAAATGGTGATATGTTCAGCCCAGAGTTTTTTACCGTGCTTGAGAAAATAACATCGGATGTTCTTGTCATGGATGGCGTGGATGCACGAACTGTTACCTCTCTTTTTACCCCAAACGTTAATTATGTTGCGGTGAGTGAGGAAGGCTTTACCGGCTCTAAAATTGTGCCTGCAGATTTTATTGCTACGCCGGATCGTATTGAAGAAGTTAAAAACAACCTTTTCAAGTCGTCTGAAATTGGCAAGACGGTGGCTAAAGACTTATCTGGTGCGTTGGTTATTGCTGATTTGGTAGAAATTGACCCCATAACAAAGCAAAAAATTAATTATGAAGTGTTTGCTGAGAGACTCAGTAAAATCAGGGAAACCTATGAAACAGATTCAATGGCAATCCATATTATTGGGTTTGCGCCTTTTATTGGTGATGTGATTAATGGTGCTGAAGGCGTTATTGGTTTTTTCGGTATCACCTTAGCCATTACCTTTGTGCTACTGATCTTTTTTGCCGGCTCAATTAAGTTAGCGATGGCAGTTATTGTTACCGCGTTGGTGTCGGTTAGCTGGCAATTAGGGATAGTAAAAATCTTAGGCTATGGCGTTGACCCGATGTCGATATTGGTGCCGTTTCTCATATTAGCAATAGGCGTGAGCCACGCTATTCAAATGACCAACGTTTGGCGGCTGGGTGTAGCAAAGGGCGAAAGCTCGGTAGAGTCGGCACGTCAGGCTTTTTATAAACTGTTTATTCCTGGAGCAACGGCGCTTATTTCGGACGCTGTTGGGTTTGGCGTTATCGTATTAATTGATATCCCAATCATTAGAGAATTGGGCATTATTGCCAGTATTGGTGTGGCGGTGATGCTGCTGACCAATAAAATTATGCTGCCCATATTTTTGTCTTATATTAAGCTAAATGATAATGAAATTAAGCGCGCGCAAAGTAACATTAAGGGTGAAAATCATGCTTTTTGGAAGACGCTTTCACAGTTTACTAAACGAAAAAATGCAGCCATTATTTTGCTGTTTGCATCGGGGCTTGCGGTATACGCCATGTCGGTGCAGGATCAATTAATCGTTGGTGATGTAGAAGCTGGGGCGCCAGAATTTTGGCCTGATGCGCGATATAACCAGGATGCAGATGCTATACAGTCAAAGTTTTCCGTTGGTTTAGACGAACTAGTTATTTTAGCCAAAGCAGAACAAAAAGGATCTTGTGTTAATTTTAATGTCATGCAAACGATTGATGACTTTGTTTGGCAACTTAAAAATGTAGACGGTGTGCAATCTGTTAAAGCACTATCGCAGGTGATTCGTGAGCGCAATATCGGCAATTATGAAGCAAACCCTAAATTTTTGGGTATTCCCCGAAATGAAAAGATGATCTCGGCCAACATCTATCGAGTGGAGATGTCTCAAGCGCTGTTTTCAAACGATTGCACCATTATGCCGGTAACCATTTATTTAACCGATCATAAGGCCGAGACGTTGGAGCGCGTCATCGATGCGGTGAAAGAATTTAACCTAAGCAATAAAAATACACAGGTCACCTTTGTGCCAGCCATGGGTAATGCGGGTATTATGGCGGCAACCAATGAAATTGTGGCCAAGGCGCAAACAAAAATTGAGTTGATCTTATTTGCCGCGGTGGGTTTATTTTGTTTTGTTACCTTTATGTCCATTCGGGCGACGATCTGTATTGTTCTACCGTTGGCATTGGTGGCTTATTTAGCCAACGTAGTGATGGTGTATTTAGGCATCGGTTTAAAAGTGTCGACCCTACCCGTATTAGCCATGGGGGTTGGTGTTGGGGTAGATTACGGCATTTACTTATTTGCACGTATGCGAGCTCATATGAGTATCGGTAAGTCACTAATGGATTCGTATTACGAGTCATTAAAGGAAGTGGGAACGGGGGTTATCTTCACCTCGGTTACGATGACGATTGGCGTAGCGACGTGGTATTTTTCAGCGCTAAAATTTCAAGCCGATATGGGCATTTTATTAGCCTATATGTTTTTCGTGAACATGTTGGGCGCTATTATTTTAATACCTGCCTTAGCCAGCTTTTTGTACCCACAAAAAAAGAAAATTACTTAAATCAGTAAAAATGAAAAAAAGCGAGGTAGATGGTGATTAGATTTGTAGCACTAGCCAGTTTGTTGCTGTTTGTTAGTGGCCCGCTACTGGCGGATGCCTCTCATGCTTATGCCGATGCGGTATTGGACGCACTGCAGAAAAAAGGGATTTTGTCAGCGCAAGAAGTGTCTGCGATTAAGAAGACCGCAGCAGACGCTGAAAAAAAGACAGTCGTCGCGCAAGGTACAGAGGCGACTATAACTAGTCAGACGATTGAGAGCGTAAAATCCAGCATCAATCCAAAGTTTAAAGTATGGGGGCGTTTGCAACCGCGTTACACCTTTGTTCCTTCTGAACAGGGCTTAGAAGGCACCAATAGTTTTACCCTAAGGCGAGCAAGGTTTGGGCTGAAGGGTTATGTGGCAGATAAAATAGGGTTTCGTTACCAATATGAAGCGGCAAATGAAGTGCCAGGCCTTTCAAATGCGACTAATTTACTTGATGCTTGGATCAGATTTGAGCATTTTGAAGACACCTTAGGTACCTTAACCGTCGGGCAACAATTTATACCGGGCTACACTCGGCGACCCCAAGTGACCGCGAGTGTCGAGCGTAAATTTACTGAGTATATGACGCCAGGTGCTGCAGGGCGTGGCCGAGGTATAACCCTTAGGCGGGGTGACTATGGCTTGCCTGAATCTCACGCCCCAGGACTATTCGGTAATAAATTACACTATAGCGTGGGGTTTTTTAATGGCCCAGATCTGGCACTTAATAATGACAATAACGACACCTTGTTTAGTCTAGGCATCGGCATTCGTCCAACGGGCATTTCACCCAGCGATGATGAGTATCAGTTTAAAGAAGGCCCTGTTACCTACGGTTTTGGTGGTGCTTACAGTGTCTCCAATGATTCGGGGACTTTAGACACGCGTTTCCAACCGGCTGGCGTGCGCCTTGATAATCAGTGGTATAGCCTGTTTGCCGATGTGCAAGGCCACCGTTGGCGTGGCTGGTTATCTTGGGCGGCTTTTGAATCAGATGCCAAAGGCGGGTTAGCAAACAATACTGATGGTAACTTAACCGACTCACTCAGTTCTAGTGCATTAACCTTAGGCATCAGTCGCTCTTATCAGCTGAACGCGGAGAATCTTGGTTTCGCATGGGCCATGCAGTATCAACATGTGGATAATGAACACCCGTCTAGGACGATGTTTTTTAGGCCATTAACCGGTCGATCAGAAGACGAAGTAGCGCGCGGTATGGATCAGGGCGATGTGTACCAGGCCATGCTAACGTGGCAATTTGATAATAATGTGAGGCTGATTAACGAGTTATCGTACTATAGCCCCACAGAGGGTGGTTTTAGCTACCCCGCATTTATTAGTCAATTACAAATCGACTTTTAAGCGATCAAATCATCAAACTCGCTAATAACTAATGGCCTTGCGAATAAGTAACCTTGGTAATTGAGGCAGCCATAGTCGTTCAGCATTTGATGCTGCGCTTGGGTCTCTACCCCTTCGGCTATTACCTCCATTTGTAAGCCTTTTGCCATAGCAATAATGGTCTGTACGATGGACCGATCTTGTTCATTGGTTTCAAGGTCTCTGACAAAGGATTGGTCAATTTTTAATTGATCAAGCGGTAACTTCTTAAGGTATTGTAACGACGAGTAGCCGGTACCAAAGTCATCAAGAGAGAAGCTTACGCCCAAGTCTTTAAGCTGAGTCATTTTTATAATAATGGTTTCGAGGTTTTCCACCAACATACTTTCAGTTAGCTCAAGTTTTAATAAATGCGGCTTAATACGGTATTTTTTGATGGCTTTAAAAATACTGCCGACAAAACTTGTCTCATTAAACTGAACGGCGCTCACGTTGATGGCCATGACAAGTTGATCAGTTTTTGGGTTGTTACCCCAAGTTTCTAGCTGCTTGCAAGCTGTTTCTAAAACCCAGTGCCCAATGGGCACAATTAACCCTGACTCTTCAGCAATCGATATATAATCTAGCGGAGGGATATAACCGAGAGTCGGGTGTTTCCAACGCAGTAATGCTTCTGCGCCAAGCGGTGTTTGCTTATGGTTAACTTGAAGTTGGTAGTGCAGTTCAAATTCATTGTCGTGTAGGGCGCGTTTAAGGTCTTTTTCTAGCGCAACACGAAGGTCAATGCTCTTTTGCATGGCAGGATCAAAAAACCGAATCGTATTGCGTCCAGACCTTTTAGCTTGGTACATAGCAATATCAGCCTGTTGTAAAATATCATCGGCATCGCTTTCGGGAGAAAATAGGGCAACACCGATGCTGGGTGTATTGGTTTGTTCTCTTTTATTTATAAGGTAAGGCCTATTTAAAGCACGGACGATTTTTTCGCCCACAAATTCTGCGTGTGCAGCGGCCGTTAATTCATTAGTGCTTAGCTCTTCAAGTAATATAGCAAATTCATCGCCGCCAAAACGGGCCACGGTGTCACTTTCTCGAACGCAGCTAGGCAGTCTCTCAGCCACTTGTTGTAGTAGCGCGTCACCAGCCTGATGCCCTTGTGTGTCATTGATGATCTTAAATTGATCGAGATCGATAAACAATAATGCGCCAAACTTTTTACTGCGCTGATTAACTTTTACTGCATGTTGAATGCGTTCAGATAAAACGTAGCGGTTTACTAGGCCGGTTAGCGGGTCTTGGGTGGCTAACTGCCTTATTTGATCTTCATTGTGCTTACGCCCGCTGATATCACGAACACTCGCTTGAATTACGTTTTTACCCTTAATGCTGGTAGTGCTTAAGAAGATATCTGAGTAGAAAGGTTGGTCCGTATCTAAGCGTTTATGTACCCATTCAAATTGATGGCTTTGGTTACGAAACGCCTCAGACATATGGTGCTTAATTCCTTCTGTAGACGACGAACCGTCGGGTTGTGTTTCGGGTGACAGTGTATTTGGATGTAATGAGCAAAAAAGGTCTTTGTTATCGCAGCCAAATACCTTTAACGCGGCAGCATTACAGTCCAAAAACCCGATTCGTCGACCAACATCCACGCATCCATACTGGTCTCACGAAGGTCCTGAAGGCTTTTTTTAGATTCTAATAAGGCGGCTTCGGATGCAAGGTGGGCGCTAATGTCACGCCACATGGCACAAACTAACGTTTCGTTTTCGATAGGAATAGCCGTTAAGACAACTTCGGTAAATAACGTACTGCCATCGCTTTTTTGGTGTTCGGCTGAAAAACGATGGGAACCGTTTTTCATGGTCGTTGCAAACGCCTCAGCAGTCAGCTGTGTTGTGGCTTGTCCATTAGATTGGGTTGCTGGTGCTACATCAACGGGAGACTTAAGTAACAGTGCGGCACGGTCTTGATAGCCAAGAAAGGCTAAAGCTGCGTCGTTAAAATCAATGAATACACCATCTTTTAGTAAGAGGGCGGGGTCAGCCATATGTCTGAAGAGTTGTTCGAAAGTGTCTTTTTTATTAAGCATACTAAGAATGGTGTTAACCAAGCAGGTTATTAAATGTTGGTAAATACTAAGCCTAGCTGGTAATTCAAGAAAAGCAAAGCCAAAGGGAGAAAACTTATAGATGACGGTAAGTTGTGGGTGCGCCTAAGCCATGTTATGGATTTTAATTTAATCCGTTAAACGTAAGGTTCAAGTGTGTCCGTAAGCTAGGGTTCGGGTAAAACGCGATTATAGTGCTCGTGCCAGCTTGGCAGGCAGCAAACTTAGATCCTATTCGTGCCTTACAAAATGAAGAATTAATGCCGTGTCTGCAGTCTTTTTAGGTAACGAATTAAAATGATGATGCCAGTGGCTAAGGCAAGGTAAAAGGGATATAAGTTTTGCCAGTGTTGCTGTTCGCCAATAATAAACGCAGCTAACGGAGGGGCAAACAATATCCCGGGTCCTTGCCCAGTAATCACGATGCCCATAATGCGCCCAATATCGCTTGGTTTGTCTGCCATGCGGGGGCTTTGTGCAAAAATGGCGGTCGGTATCATGCCTAAAAAAAGCCCAAACAACGCCAATAGTAACAAGCCTGTTTCAGCAGGGTAGTTTAGATAAAACACAGCACTAATGAGGATGGCCAGTGCGGTGGCAGGGTAACTAATTAAGTGGTAGGGACTAAGGCCGCGATGGATAAGTAGCCCAGCTAATAAATTCCCCGGAATAATAAAGGCGGGTAATAGGGTGGTGACCAATACCGCGTTAGCGGTACTGAGCTGATAGTGATTGATAAGGTACGTAGGCAAATAGGTGATCAAGCTAAAAAAGGTGGCGGTAAAGCAGGTGAAGATGAGCCCCAATACAATGGCGCGATGAATAACAGATGACGAGGTCTTGGTGATACTGGCGGATAAACTTGCTCGAGCAGGGTCTTTGATGTGTAAAGAAAACAGTAACAAAGGGATGGCCACGACTGCAGAGCAGGCCCATAACCAGCGCCAGCCCAATAGTTCTAATACGAGTGGCGCCAGCAAAAAGGCCAGTACGCTACCGACGGGCATCCAGAGCGCCCAAACACCCATGGTCAAACCCATATCAGAAGGTTTTGACAAGTGAGAGATTAATGTCGGCGCGCTTACCGCTATTAAAATAACGGCGATACCTTCAATTAAGCGACTCGCGATCAATTCGCTAGGCGAACTGATGAACAGGCTAAAACTCGCAGAAAAAATAATCAAAGCAAGGGCTAATTGGAGTATCCGCTGAGCGCCATAGCGACGCGATAATGAGCCTGCGTAGATACCTAAAAGAATTGTAGCCACTGCTGCCGACGACATAATCCAACCAATTTGCACTAGGCTTAGGCTGATTTCTTTTTGAATTTCTATCAGTGCTGGACTGGCTTTGGTTACGGTGATTGCACCCGCAACACCGGCAGCAAAACTAAACCAAACCGCACCCCATTGGGTCGTTGTTACGTTGTTCATAAAAACAATTGGAATAAGGCTGAAAAGTTGGGGGCGAGCAAAATGTAACACAAGGTCCCTAGTGTGAGGGCGGTGCAAAATAGGGCACTGTCTAATTTAAAACGTTCGGCAATGGCTATGCCCACGATTACCGGTGGCGCTGCTGCGGTTATACCTGTTGCTAACAATACGTCAGCCGTTAAACCGATGGAGGTGGCGCTAAGGATCGCGACAATCGGGCTAATAATCAATTTAATCAGCATCGCAGGAAGGGTCAATAACAGGTACTTAACACTACTGATTTTAAAGTTAACCCCGACCATAAGCAGTAATAATGGAATAGCACTTAAGCCGATCATCCTTAATGCTTCGATAAGGCTGGCGTGTGGTTGCCATTGAAAATATCTGAGTAACAGCGCGATAACAATAGCCCATACGGGCGGCATTAATAATAATTCTCGGCCCAGATGACCGCCCGCTATACGGGTGCCGAAATGCGCGGCGACCAACACCCCAATAATCCAAAAAAACGGGATGGTGGCTAGTAGGTCATAAACTAAGGGAATACTCGTCATGCCACCGCTAAACAAGGCCTCTATGGTCGGCACAGCAATGCCCATACCGTTGCCAAAACTGGCAGCTAAAATAAGCGCACCGGCTTGAGGGCGAGTAATTAATTTGAGGCGTAACAGCAGGGAAAACACCACCAAGCTAATGCCTAGGCAGAGGCCAATGGTTATCAGTCCGCTAAAGGGCACCTGATACAGCTCTTCCTGAAGCGGCGAGGTGAACAGAATGTACAAAATAAGGGCAGGCGCCATTAAGTTAACCACCAAGCCGCTCAAGGTGCTACGTAGTTGTTGTGCACTAACACCTGACGGTTCAAAACGCTGCCAAAGCGCACCTGCGGACAGTATTAACACCATGGGTATAAGCATCGTCATAATACAGTTAGGCCTTGCCGGCTATTTGAATGGAAATACTGGGTGGCGTGTCGGCCTGATGTAAAGCCATGACGGCTTGTCGTACGGCTTGTTCGGATGCTGTCATACGTTGTCGCTGGCGCAACACATCTAGCCAAGACTCTGACATATACACTTCGGAATATAAGTTGTGGTCAACGGAGTCATGAAACAGTTGCCAAAAATAAGCGCCATTTTTTTGCCGATTGATTCGCATGTTCTCCATTAAATTGAGAAACTCATCGGTCTTGTCCTTAGGAATATGGTATTGAATAGTCACCATCACAGGGCCTTTATCGGCTTGAATGGAGTCCTCGGGGATAGTAATTGGCCATTGCGTGGTGGGACTTAGGTCTAAGGAGTCGTTTGCAAGTGTAAAGCGGCGGCTTAAAGCCAATGTCGACAGCAAGCCAAATGAGGCGACGGCCATCGAAAAACTGCTGCTGTAGGTGTCAGATAGGTGCCCCCACAGTAGACTGCCAAAGGCCATGCTGCCGCCAAACGTCAGCATTACGAGTGATATCGTTCGTGCGCGTACCCAGTTGGGTACGGAGGTTTGAGCAGCCAGCATAAATGAAGAGAAACAGAAGGTCCAAGCGATACCCAGCGAAACTAAAGTAAAAGCCAGTGAGTATAAATTAGGCCAGTACGCGAGCAGCAACATGGGCAAAGACAGCAAGACCGTAGAAAGGCTAATTATTTGGTCGCGGGTTAGCAAACGGTGGCACTTGGCCAGTAAAAAGGCGCCGAGCAAGGTGCCAATGCCAATTACCGCCATCGAAACACCATAACTCTGCGACCCCATGCCCATACCCCTAATAACGATAACCGGTAATAGGGCCCAAGAGACGCTGGCAAAAAAGAAAAATGTAGCACTTCGGATTAACACCACCTTGAGCGCTTGTGAGTTTCGGGTATAGCGAAGCCCTGTTTTAAACGCGCCCATAAAGCGTTCAACAGGCAGTGCAGACGGGTTATTAGCGCGGAGCGGTTTCCACTGATACAAGGCATATATCAACACAGTAAAAGAAACGGCATTGAATACAAACACGGCCGTTGTTCCCGACGAATAAATAACAAAACCACCTATGGCTGGGCCGATAGCGCGCGTCACATTGGTGCTGACCGTATTTAAGGTAATCGCATTTGGTAAACACTCACGTGGCGCAAAATCGGGCACGCTGGAGGCCCAGGCCGGCCGCATAACGGCATTACCAGTGCCCAAGGCAAAGGTAAATAGAAGTAATGACAATGGCGTGATTGCATCGTAAAAAGCAAACGCGGCAAGTCCCGCAGCCGTTAGGAATAATAAGATATGAACCCATATCAGCATTCGCCGGCGATCGACCAAATCGGCGAGGGTGCCGGAAGGGTAGGCCAGAAACAGAAACGGTAGAGTGATAGCTGTTTGAATTAAAGCGATGTAAAGGTCAGATGTTGGCATCGTTGCCATTAACCAAGTGGTGCCAACCTCATTCATCCAGGTGCCGACATTTGAGATAGTCATGGCTATCCACATGATTTTAAAGACAGGGGAGCTGAAAGCGGAAGTTGAGGTGTTTTGGCTCACTGTGTTTGCTGTGATAATGAAGATAAGGTGCCAGTTATTATAGCAAATCGGGGCTAAACACATGTCAGTATTTATGCTACCTTGCTTAGGAGATCATCAAGGCTTATGGCCATTAACTAGTTGGAGTGAAGCATGCGTAGGTTTGATAATAAAACCGTCATCATAACGGGCGGTGCTGGTGGTATCGGTTTAGCCGCTGGCCGTTTATTTGCAAATGAAGGGGCTAATGTCCTATTGGTGGACTTAAACGAAGAGGCGTTACGAACGGCAGTGGCAAGTATTGCTTGCGACCGGGTTAGTTATCAGGTGGCTGATGTAACGCAAGCAGATCAGGTTCAAGCCTATGTTGCCGCGGCGATTGAGCGTTACGGAGAGATTAATTATTTTTTAAATAATGCCGGTATTGAGGGTGTGGTGGCACCGATTATAGACTCGCCCATTGATATGTTTGATCAAGTGATGGCGGTGAATGTCAAAGGCGCATGGTTGGGGTTGAAATACGTCATTCCTACAATGCTACAAAATGGCGGTGGTAGTATCGTGATCACGTCATCGTTGGCGGGGTTAAAAGGCACACCGAACATTTCGCCCTATATCACCAGCAAGCACGCGGTCATTGGCATGATGCGCAGCGTCTCACAAGAATATGCCAGCCAAGGTATTCGCATTAACACCGTTAACCCAGCACCTATTGAAACAAGAATGATGCGCTCATTAGAAGCGGGCTTTGCCCCCGGAAACGAAGCGGCAGCAAAAGAACAATTAAATAAAATGATGCCAATGGGTCGTTATGGCGAGCCGGAAGAAGTGGCTAAGATGATGGCGTTTCTGTGCAGTGATGATGCCTCGTATTGTACTGGGGGTGTCTATGGGGTTGATGGTGGCGCATCGGCGCTTTAAATAAACTGAGACTTGCTTCACAGAAAGAAACTTGACTTAATTGGTTGAATTTCCTATTATTTTTTATAACTATTTAGTGCGGATAGCTTATTCAATTGAACCCGATAAATGTTTCTGCCAGCCAAGCTCAACCGAGAGCCTCGCTCGGTGCATCAGTTGCGCCAGTTGAAAAAAAGGTTAAATATTTAGACCCGCAAAAAGCCTCGACTTCATCTAGCAACATACAGGTCGATAAATCATTGGCCTTAAGCCAAACAGAGGTTTTGCAGCTTAAAAAGTTACAGGCTATCGATAAACGCGTTAGAGCTCACGAACAAGCACATTTGTCAGCGGCTGGCTCAATCGCCAAAGGTGGCGCCAGTTTTAAAACCGCTACAGGTGCAGACGGTAAGCAATACGCGGTAGCTGGGGAAGTTAGCATTGATACATCAAAAATACCCGGCGACCCACAGGCGACCCTTGTAAAAGCTCGCCAAATTAGACGAGCTGCACAAGCACCAGCAGCCCCATCGGCGCAAGATAGGTTGGTGGCAACAGCCGCTTATGCAATGGAACAACAAGCCTTAGTTGAGCTGCGGCAGCTAAAATCAGAACAGATACCGTCGACAAACGGGGAAGCTAAAACAGACCCTGAGCAAGAAATATCGTCGACCGGTATAGATGAGGTGGCTTAGGTCATTGCCCTTGTAGGCTTTCCTCAAAATTAATGGGGTCAGCCTCCATTGATTACAAACCCCCTTCAGTTATCGCGCCTGATGGCACGAAATATACCAATCATCGCGTAGCACAAGGCAGCGGCGCCAAATGCAAAAACAATGTCGCCGGGAACTCGAGCCCAAACCATCGCTTCCATAAACGGGCTATGGATAAACTCTGCGGAACGAACAAACCAGTAACCACTTACATTAGCGTTATAAGCTTGCCACAGGCCGGCAGGTAATAAGGCAAAAACAATCATCATTGCTAAGCCTATATTGAGGCTCCAAAAGGCCCCTTGCATCCAGCGGTCATTCCATTCAAATTTTTCCGTCATCCCCCGAAGGCAAAACAACATTAAGCCAATGCCTAGCATGCCGTACACACCAAACAACGCGCCATGACCGTGCGCAGCAGTTGTATTGAGCCCTTGCATGTAATACAGCGCTAAGGGCGTGTTTATTAAAAACCCCAATAAACCAGCGCCAACTAAATTCCAGAACGACACGGCGGCAAAAAACTTAAGGGGCCAACGGTAGTAACTGACCCATACGGCTTGTTTTTCCAGTTTAGTGTGTTGGTAGGCTTCAAAGCCTATAACAGCCAATGGTACGACTTCCAAAGCCGAAAACACGCCGCCGATAGCGATAACTGAAATAGGGGTGCCACTCCAATATAAGTGGTGAAAGGTGCCGAGTACACCGCCGATTAAAAAGATGATGGTGGCAAACAATACCGATACTGCGGCGGTTGTGCCTCGAAGCAATCCCATTTTTACAAATAATACGGCGATGATGGATGTGGCAAATACTTCAAATACGCCTTCAACCCAGAGGTGAACAACCCACCAGCGCCAATATTCCATAATGCTGATATGGGTATGTTCGCCCCAAACAAGCCCAGCACCATAGAGTAAGCCGATGGCAACAGAAGCGAGTAGTAAAAGAACGATTAATGATCGATTCTCTCTTTCACGTAGGGAGGGTAATAAAGCACGAAACATGAGGCCTAGCCAGAGCAGTAAGCCTATAAATAAGAATATTTGCCAGAACCTGCCTAAATCAACGTACTCATAACCTTGGTGGCCAAACCAAAAGTTTAACGTTAAATTAGCGAAAAATTGGTTGATACCGAGCCACTCACCTGCAAAAGAACCCACCACGATGATGAGTAAACACACGTATAAAAAATTGACGCCGATATGCTGATACTTGGGTTCGTAACCGGAGATGAGCGGGGCGACATACAGGCCGGTGGCAAGCCAAGCGGTGGCAATCCAAAAAACGGCTAATTGTGTATGCCAGGTGCGGCTAACGCTATAGGGTAAATAGTCGGCCAGTGGAATACCATAAAGCTCTTGGCCTTCTACCGCGTAATGCGCGGTAATAACACCAAGGATAATTTGCAGTGCAAACAAGGCAAGAACAGTCCAAAAGTACTTGGCCGTGGCGCGCATGGATGCCGTCTGGGTTTTATGTGCCAATAGGTTGCTTTCAGCCACGCCACCTTCGGGGACTAAATCGTCACGCCAAATATCGTATTGCTGGGCATAAAACCATACTAAGGCGGCGGTCGCACCGATCAATAAAATGACACTGAGTAGAGTCCAAATTAATAAGCTGGGTGGTGGCGTATTGCCGACCAATGGGTCATAAGGCCAATTGCTGGTGTAAGAGATAGTATCATTAGGGCGTTCGGTAACGGCACTCCAGCTGGTCCAAAAAATAAAAGCGGTAAGGGCGTGTAGGTCGGCATCATTGATAGTAACGGACTGAGAAAAGGCGTATTGCTCACGCAATAATTTTGATGCGCTTGTATTGCGAACTTGAAAAATATCGCCATAGTGTTCAGCGACTTTTTTTACAGCGGCAACACGCTGTTCATTAATTGTTAAAACCCCCGTGTCTGGGTCCCATGTATTGGGCCGAATATCTAAACGTAATTGTGTTTTAAGTAGCTCTTGTTTAGGTGTGCTCAGTGAATCGAAGCGTTGCCCATAGTGTTGTGCGGCGCTTAGCTGCAGCATGGCAACGGCTTCTCTATGTAGCCAATCGGCGCTCCAGTCGGGTGCTAAATAACTGCCGTGCCCCCAGATCGTTCCTTTTTGCATGCCACCGAGTGATTGCCAAACGTTTTGACCACGTTGAATATCCTGTAATGAGTACACGATGTCACCTGTAGAGCTTACAACTTGCTCTGGCATCGGGGGTGCTTGCTGATAAATTTCCTGACCAAAAAATAGCAACACGGCAAAACTAATGAGGGTTGATGTGGCTAAAATTTTCCACAAAAAAGATGTTTTAAAAACTGTTTGGTAACTCTTCATGAGTAGGCCTCGAGGAAAAATATCTTATACAGGATACAGGTAGTTTAGATAAGCGTTCTGACCTGCATCAAGTTGACAGGCATTAGTTTTTATTGGTTAGGAAAAAAGCCTAAGCGTTAAATCAACCTCTCAATTCGCTAACAAAAACCAGCAAACTGTCGTAATGATGAGGGTGCCTATAATGTTCAATACAGCACCTTCTTTGGCCATTTGCAGGGTGTTTATTCGGCCGCTACTGAAAACGACGGTATTGGGTGCAGTGGCTACAGGCAGCATAAAAGCACAGCTGGCGCTGAGCGTGGCCGGGATCATCAGTAAAAGGGGGTCAATATCGGCATTGAGGGCGGTGGCGGCGAGAATGGGCATGAGCATGGCGGTGGTAGCCGTATTGCTGGTTGCCTCAGTCATAAAGGTGACACATAGCGCGATAATCGCCATCATAGCGATGATGCCTAATGTGGTGACGCTAGATAGTTGTGCGCCTAACTGATCGCTAAGACCGGAAACGATAAAAGCCTTAGCAAGGCAGATTCCACCACTAAATAGCAATAAAATTCCCCAGGGAATTTTTTGTGCAGTTTTCCAGTCGAGTAGTTTTTTTTGCTGTCCGTTGGGGGTAATAAATAAGGCGACAACGGCTAATAAAGCAACCGAAGCATCATTGGCTTGAGGCAGGCCCAGCCAAGCGCTCCAACCACCAAACGGTTCTTGGCGGCTAATCCATAGCGCCGCGGTAATAGCAAATACAAGGGTTACGCGAACTTCATGTGTGCTCCATTGGCCCACACTCGGCAGGTGTAAATGGCCGTTATTGCTGAGTTTGCGAGTTAGCCAAAGCCATATGATAGGAATAAAGATAAGCACCACCGGTAAGGCCCAGGCCATCCATTGGACAAAGCCAATTTGCAGGCCGGTATTTTCCTCATACACTTGCATAAAGATCAAATTCGGCGGCGTGCCGATTGGTGTGCTTAAGCCACCAACACTTGCGGCATAAGCTAAACCAAGTAGTAGTGGTAGGGCGAGTTTTTTGTCATCGCTGCTTTCAATAACGGCTAAGGCAACCGGTAACAGCATTAAGGTAGCAGCGGTATTAGAAATCCACATACTGAGCGAAGCGGCGGCCACCATAAAGCCTAAAACCAAGCGTTTGGGATTGTCGTTACCAAACCAATGCACCATGGTCAATGCCAAACGGCGGTGGGCGCCACAGTGTGAAATGGCAGTAGAGAGTAAAAAGCCGCCTAATAACAATAAGATAAGTTTATTACCGTAAGCGGTGGCTACTTGGTCGGCACTTAACACCCCAGTTAATGGAAAAATGGCGATGGGTAATAATGAGGTGACGGGAATAGGAACCGGTTCAAATATCCACCAGCTAATACACCAAATAGCGACAGCAGCAGTAATATTGATCGGAGTGGGTTGACCTGCCATCTGCAGCCATAGAAATAGTAGGACGGCTAAAAAAGGCCCTAAAAACAAACTGACTTTATGAAGTGATAAATGTCGACTCAAAATTTAATAATAAAGTTTACCAGCCCTAGAAGTTGATTATTCTCTGTCTTATTGGCGAATAAAGGAAGCCCGTTACCGCGATATATGTCATATTTCACTTCTGTGATGACGTTTAGGTAAGCGTTTAGCTGCCAATCTATGTTGGCAGTCAGGGCGTAAGTATTGCCAGGCGAGCCGGCAAATAGAGCGTTAGCTGCTTTTTTATCATTGACCCATTCGGTTCTACCGTTGAAAAAAATACCCGGCTGCAGTTGATAGCGCATGGCTACAAAAGCACCATACCAATGTACATCTTCTGTAATAAACTGTGGGCCGGCAGGTATATCGCCCCCCTCTTGAGAGCCATAAAATAATTCTATAATGGTCTCGAGATCAGGTGAAACTTGGTGCATCAACGTGATGTTTCCAGCAATGCGATCAAGCTTTTTACCGCGGCTACTTAAAGCAAAAAATTGTGAGCCGCCTTTGGCGGGTGCTTCAGCAAAATCATCCTCACCATTACCAAACATCAATTCAATATCGATACCGGATGTCATATCGCTTGTTCGGTAGCGTAAGCCGGCTAGATACGCCAAACTGCCATTGCGATTACTAAGGTTGTTCCAGCCGGTTGTTATACCGCCCTCGATACTTAATAGACCAAACTGTTTGTCGGTGGGTATTTTGACTGAAACAAGCGCGCCTACGTGTTTAACGGGGGAATAGAGAAGTTCATACGAGCTGGTTGCAAACCATCGCGGAGGCGCAAAGGGGTAGCCAATTTCTCTGGCCAAGGGTGACATAAAGCTTCCGAGCATGATGTTCATACCATCAAAATACGGCAAATAAACGTCTAAATACCATTGTGGGATGGAAAGTTTTTCATCTTTATCCTCATCAAAATCGAAGTCATCAAAGCCGCTGATACGCAAAAATTGAGAGTCGCTGCCGTACACAGCTAGCAGATTAAAGCCAATATCAATAGATTCGCTTTTAGGCGCTGGCGTGGGCGTGATTCTGCTTAGAAGATTGTGTTTTGGGCTGAATTTTGTCGTCGGCAGGCAGCCATCGCCTTTGCAAAACATGAGTGCCAATTGATTTAAGTGCAGTCCTTCGTCAGTCGATAGTGCTCCATTGGGTAAGATACCGTCGCTTTTGTCGTCATTAAACACCAGGGTGCTGCTAGCCCAGCCGATCAGGGCCAAGTCGTTTTCTTTTAGGGTATCACCGAGTAAAAAGTCAGCTAAGGAGCCGGGCGCATAGTTATCATCGTTCGACTGAGCCGCCAATGAATACATTAATACACTGAGTAAAAAGAGTTTTTTTATCACTGGCTTCAACCGGTTGACTTTGTGAATAGGCATTCTAAGTGCTAAAGTTGATCCAATAAATAGCAATAATAGCAAAACATTGTTCGATTATTAGGGATTATAAAGCGTATGGGTTTATTAGAAGATATGTCTATTTTTGTCCGTATTGTGGATGCGGGAGGGATTGGTAAGGCTGCGTTACAAATGGGTTTGGCTAAGTCGGCAGTCAGTCGTCGTCTCGCCGAGCTTGAACGGCGTTTAGGGGCAACCTTAATTAATAGAACGACGCGAACGTATAGTTTAACGGATGCTGGGCTTCGTTATTATGATAGGGCTGCCGAGGTAATTGATGATGTAAATGAGCTTAACGGCGCTATGACGGAGTCCGCGACCACCTTAACAGGGACGCTTAACATAGCAGTTCCTTTGGTGTTTGGCCTGTCCCATTTGATGCCGGCACTGGATGTTTTTATTAAAACGCACGAGCACTTAAAGCTAAATATAGATTTTTCAGACAGGGCGGTAGATGTCATTAATGAAGGCGTTGATTTAGCATTTAGAATAGCGGAGTCGATGGAGCCATCGAATTTGGTAGCGCGTAAAATTACGGCGATAAATAGAACGTTGTGTGCAAGCCCAGCCTACCTTGAGCGACACGGCACCCCTCAAACCCCTGAAGACTTAAAAAACCATTACTTATTGGGGTACAGCATAAAGGGCTCGTCAATTGGGCAGTTGAGGGATAAGAAAGGGACCTTGCATCGAATCAGCGGGCAAAATAAATTGAATGCCAACAACGGAATTTTTCTAAAAGACATGGCAGTTGCAGGCCATGGCATTTCGGGAGAACCGCATTTTATTACGTGGGAAGCCATCAAAGCCGGTGACTTAGTCCCTATCTTGACCGACTATCAATTGCTGGGCTCACAGGCTTATGTCGTTTACCCTAAAACACGTTATATAACGCAAAGTACCCGGCGCTTGATAGATTTTTTGGTGGATTATTTTGGTGAAACACCCTATTGGGACGATATTAGCTAAGGCTGTTTGCTCATTTCATAATCGTCGGCTTTTTAGACTTCAATGGTTTATAGCCCTGTGCGGTGTGTTTGGTGACGAACTTTCTAGCGTTTGTTTTTGCCCCGCGCTTGCCGGCATTCGGCGAGTTTGGAATCAGGCAGTTGGGACCGTCGCCAATCAAATTCTTTTTACCCATTTTTAGCAGTAAGTCTTTAATGATTTTCCAATTTTTTGGGTCGTGGTAGCGCAGCAAGGCCTTGTGTAATTGACGTTGCTGTAGGCTTTTAACGGTATTGATCTTTTCGCTTTTATAGCTCAAACCTTTAAGCGGATTGCGCCCCGTATGGTACATGGTGGTGGCGGTTGCCATCGGCGATGGGTAAAAGGTTTGGACTTGATCAGCCTGAAAGTTATTACGCTTTAGCCATGAAGCGAGATTGACCATATCCTCGTCTTCTGTGCCGGGGTGGGCGGCGATAAAATAGGGGATTAGGTACTGCTTTTTACCGGCTTTTTTAGTGAATTTTTCAAACATCGCTTTAAAACGATCGTAGCTGCCAATGCCCGGTTTCATCATCTTAGATAAGGGCGCTTGCTCGGTATGTTCAGGCGCAATTTTTAAATAACCACCCACGTGGTGGGTCACCAGTTCTTCAACGTATTCAGGCGATTCGACCGCTAAGTCGTAACGTAGTCCGGATGCAATTAAGATACGCTTGACGCCTTTAATTTGACGCGCTTTTTTATACAACTTAATTAGCGGGTCGTGGTCGGTGTTGAGGTTGTCGCAAATGCCGGGGTACACGCAGGAGGGTAAGCGGCAGGCGGCTTCAATTTTTGGGTCTTTACAAGCCAAGCGGTACATATTGGCAGTAGGGCCACCAAGATCGGAGATTGTGCCGGTAAAGCCTGGGGTTTTGTCGCGAATGTCTTCGATCTCGTCCAAAATAGACTGTTCGGAACGGTTTTGAATAATTCTGCCTTCGTGCTCGGTGATGGAGCAAAAGGTGCAGCCACCAAAACAGCCGCGCATGATATTGATTGAAAAACGAATCATTTCATACGCGGGAATACGCTTACCCTCATATTTAGGGTGCGGTACGCGTTGATAGGGCAAGCCAAAGACCTCATCCATTTCTTCCGTGGATAATGGAATAGGGGGTGGGTTTAACCAAACATCTTTACCGTCATTATTTTGTAAGAGGGCGCGCGCATTACCGGGATTGGTTTCTAAATGCAGGACCCGTGAAGCGTGTGCGTAAAGCACGGGGTCGGTACTGGTTTTTTTGTATGACGGTAAGCGAATAACGGTTGTTGCGCGATCAGTTTTGCTGTGTTTAGGCAAAAACTTCAGGCTGACGACTTGGCTTCCATCGGCGCTTTTATTGCTAATTTCACACTTGCCGCCACTGGCAGCAGCGCGTTCCTCGTCTGTTTGATACGGATTTTGATGCGGATCAATGGTGCCGGGCCGGTCAACACGGGTCGAATCAATCAGGGTCCAGCCATCGGGTAGGCTATCTCGAATAAAGGCGGTACCACGAATATCAGTGATAGTGGAAATCGGTTCATTGATGGATAAGCGATGTGCGAGTTCGGTAATGGCGCGCTCAGCGTTACCGTACAATAAAATATCGGCTTGAGAGTCGACCAAGATTGACCGTCTTACCTGATTGTCCCAATAATCGTAATGCGCAATGCGGCGTAAGCTGGCTTCAATACTGCCGATAACAATAGGGGTCTCAGGAAAAGCTTCTTTACAACGTTGGGTGTATACAATAACTGCCCGGTCAGGCCGATGGCCTGCTTTGTCATCGGGTGAATAGGCATCGTCAGAACGCGCCCGTTTATCTGCTGTATAGCGGTTGATCATTGAATCCATGTTGCCAGCAGCGATACCAAAAAATAAGTTCGGTTGGCCTAAATTGGCAAAGTCATCCGCACTTTGCCAGTTAGGCTGGTCAATGATGCCGACACGAAAGCCTTGTTTCTCTAGCAATCGGCCAATAACGGCCATACCAAAGCTGGGGTGATCGACATACGCGTCTCCGGTCACGATGATGATGTCGCAACTGTCCCAGCCCAAGGTATCCATTTCCTCGCGCGTGGTGGGTAGAAAAGGCGAAGTACCATAGCATTCCGCCCAATACTTAGGGTATGAGGATAAAGGTTCGGCGGTGGGCATCATTGGATGATTCCTTGATTTTTAAGCAGCGTCCTAAGTCTTTCGACGCGGCGTCGGTTGACACCAAAATCGTAATACCCCGTTCTTGACGCTGAGCGTACGTGAATAAGGCGTTTTTCAGTGAGCAGCAATAGGTCTAAGTCATCGATAAAACCAAACACTCGGCTGGTTATCTCTGCGTGAATGCGATGCTGGTCATGCATAACGCTGACATGGGTATCTAGTGTTGTTAATAAGGTCGCTACCTCTTGCATCTCGATGTTGCTCGCCAGATGAAACGGTTCAATAGTGTGCGAGTCGGTCGCCCTGCTAGACACACAGTTGGGTTTGTCGGGACAGGGTTTTAAGTCGCCGTTAGCTGCAAAACCAAATGTGCTTATCAACATAATAGCTATTAGTATACGCCCCTTCATTTAGGTGGCCTCGGTTTCCTTTGCAGGCACGAACTTTTTAGCCATTATTAGACCTATCTCAAACAATAACCACATGGGTAGGGCCAATAAGGTTTGTGAGATGACATCAGGTGGCGTCAATAGCATGCCAATAACAAAGGTACCGACAATAATATAGGGCCGTTTGTCAGCTAACTTTTGTGGTGTGGAGACGCCGGTTTTAACTAACAAAAAGGTGGCGATTGGGATTTGGAAAGCAACGCCAAAGGCGAAAAAAAGTGTCAGTACAAAGTCTAGGTATTTGCTGATGTCGGTCATTACCGCAACGCCTTCTGGTGCAGTGGCGGTCAGGAATTGAAAAATGAGCGGCATCACGATGAAATAGGCGAATAACATGCCGGAATAGAACAACCCGGTGGCAGCGGCGACCAACGGTAACGCGATTTTTTTTTCGTGTTGGTACAGACCGGGGGCAATAAATAGCCATATTTGGTAAAAAATCCAGGGGATGCTGATAAAGACCGATAGCATTAGAGTGAGTTTTAGGGGCGTTAGGAACGGCGAAATAACTTCAATCGCAACCATGCTGGTGCCCTCTGGCATATGCATGAGCAAGGGTTGCGCGAGAAATGAGTAGATGTCGTTTGCAAACGGTGCCAGTGGTAAAAAAATGGCGAGCATGCCAAGCAGCGCATGGATTAAGCGGGTGCGTAGTTCAATCAGGTGAGAAACAAAGCTGCTCTCTGGTTCGCTGGTGTTTTGTTCAGGCATTTAAACAGCCCCCATATACGGGCTTAATGGTCGAAGCTGACTATTTTTTAGCGTCGTTTTCGTTAGAGTCGTCTTTTACAGACTTTTGATCTTCAGGCTCTTTTTTTGATTCGCCGTCTTTCATAGCGCCTTTAAAGCCCTTAATGGCCCCGCCAAGATCACCACCGAGGTTGCGTAATCGTTTAGTACCAAACAGTAACAGTACGATAACGAGAATAATAATTAATTGCCAAATACCTATGCCGCCCATGTGAACCCCTGACTATAATTGTGTGAGTAAGCGCATTCTACTTGTTTCTACTGGCTTTTTCATCTAATCCGGAAAGCCCAAAGCGGCGCTGCAGTTCTTGTAAAACGTCGGTGGAGCTTAACCCTTGTTGGGCTAATAAAACCAAGGTATGAAACCATAGGTCGGCGGTTTCATAAACAAGTTGGTTTTTATCACCCGATTTAGCCGCAATAACCGTCTCAGTCGCCTCTTCACCAATTTTTTTAAGAATCGTATCTAGGCCTTTACTGTATAAACTGGCCACGTAGGAAGACTCGGGGCTTTGTTGTTTGCGTTGCTGCAAAACGTCTTCTAGTTGTTTTAGTATGTCGCTCATTTTGAGTAGATATTCTTTGGGTCCTTTAAAACGGGTTCGTTGGTCTGCCACTCGCCGTCAATCAGCGATCGATAAAAACAATGTTCACGACCTGTATGACAGGCAATTCCACCTTTTTGTTCAACCGAGAGCAGAATAACATCTTCATCGCAGTCTAAACGAATATCGATGATTTTTTGTTGGTACCCCGACTCTTCACCTTTGTGCCAAAGTTTGTTTCGAGAACGTGACCAATAGACGGCGTGTTTGTGTTCTGCGGTCAGTTGCAGCGCTTCTTTGTTCATCCAAGCGACCATAAGGACTTTGCCACTACTGTGGTCTTGCGCAATGGCAGGTACTAGGCCGTCAGCATTCCAATGAATCTGGTCTAGCCAATCGTTCACAAGCGTACCTCTATGCCGTGGTTTTGCATGTATTGCTTTGCTTCACCGATAGTAAATTCAGCAAAGTGGAAGATACTGGCGGCTAATACGGCATCGGCTTTACCTTGGGTAACGCCTTCGACCAAGTGATCAAGCGTGCCTACACCACCAGACGCAATGACTGGGACCTCTACTGCTTCGCTAATCGCGCGAGTAAGCTCTAGATCGAAACCAATTTTGGTACCATCGCGGTCCATGCTGGTGAGTAAGATCTCGCCGGCACCATAGCTGACCATTTTTATAGCCCACTCGATAGCGTCTAGGCCGGTTTCTTTTCGTCCGCCATGGGTAAAAATTTCCCAGCGTTTAGGCTGGTCTTTTGTGCTAACGTATTTAGCATCAATGGCAACTACGATACATTGTGAGCCAAACCGTTCAGCCGCCTGCTTAACAAATTCTGGATTAAAGATAGCAGCGGTGTTAATGCCAACTTTGTCGGCACCTGCCTTTAACATGCGGTTAATGTCTTCTAACGTGCGGATTCCTCCGCCAACCGTGAGGGGAATAAAAACTTCGCCAGCAACTTGTTCTACGAGGTGGACCATCGTTTCCCGGTCGTCGGAGCTGGCGGTAATGTCAAGAAAAGTGATTTCATCCGCACCTTCTTTGTCGTAACGACGCGCTATTTCAACGGGGTCGCCTGCATCTCTAATATCAACAAATTGGACGCCTTTGACGACACGGCCATTATCAACATCTAAACAAGGAATAATACGTTTGGCTAAGCCCATGCTATGCGAATGACTCCGCCAGTTTTTCGCCTTCGGCAAAGTCTAGGGTGCCTTCATAAATTGCGCGACCGGTAATAGCGCCCATGATGCCTTCGTCTGCTACCGCGCCGAGTGCTCGAATATCGTCTAAGGAGGTGATGCCACCCGATGCAATGACAGGAATGCGAATGGCGCTAGCCAATTTAGCCGTCTCTTCAACGTTTACGCCTGACATCATGCCATCTCGTCCTATATCGGTATAAATAATGGAATCTACGCCGTCATCCTCAAAGTGTTGCGCCAGGTCAATGATGTCGTGTTTAGATAACTTGGACCAACCGTCAATAGCGACCTTACCGTCTTTGGCGTCGAGCCCAACGATAATATGGCCGGGAAACTCAATGCACACATCCCGGACAAAGTGGGGTGCGTTGACGGCCTTTGTGCCAATAATAACGTATTGAACACCGGCGTTTAGGTAAGCTTGAATCGTGTCTTCATCACGAATACCACCACCGACTTGGATTATTAAGTCGGGGTGCGCCCTAGAAATATCGTGAATAACCTGAGCGTTAACGGGTTTTCCAGCAAAGGCGCCATCAAGGTCGACAATGTGCAAGCGTTTGGCGCCCTCGTTAACCCAGCGGCTTGCTACCTCGACAGGGTTTTCTGAAAAAATGGTTTCGTCATCCATACGGCCTTGGCGCAGCCTAACGCATTTGCCGTCTTTAAGATCAATTGCAGGTATAAGAATCATATGAGTAAGCTTCCAATAGTTTAGGACTGTCCATCCCAGTTAAGAAAATTTGTTAATAATTGTAACCCGGCGTGCTGGCTTTTTTCAGGGTGAAATTGTACAGCGACTATGTTTTTGAACCTTAGGGCGCAAGGGAATTTCCTTGGGTATTTAGTGGTGGCGATAACGTTTTCACTTCCCACATTAGTTGCAAAATAGCTATGAACAAAATAAAAACGTTCATTCTGATCTATTTTGTTAAAAAGTGGATCTTTATTTGTGTTATTAACCTCGTTCCACCCCATATGTGGGATTTTTAATTTATTATTGTTGGAATCTTCGAGGCCTTTTGGAAACCTAACAACATTACCGGGCAAAATGCCTAAGCAGTCTATACCGCCATTTTCTTCACTGTGTTGCAATAAAGCTTGCATACCGATGCAAATGCCTAATAAGGGCTTGTCGTTGGCCACTTGTTTGATGGTCTCACCTAAGCCTGTGTTGTGCAAAGCATTCATACAGTCTCGTATGGCGCCTACACCGGGGAAAACAACCCGATCAGCAGATAAAATGGTGTCTTTGTCCGCACTGACGATGACGTCAGAGTGAGCTGAGGCGGTCTTTAAGGCTTTTGCGATGGAATGTAAATTCCCCATTCCATAATCGATAACGGCAACGCTGGCCATAACTAAGTACTCTTAAGGTGGTTATAAACAACCTTTGGTTGAAGGCATAATACCAGTCATACGTTCATCGCGTTCTAACGCAAAGCGTAGTGCGCGTCCAAATGCTTTGAAAATAGTTTCTGCTACATGGTGGGCATTGACGCCTTTTAAATTATCAATATGCAGCGTCATGTTGGCGTGATTAACAAAGCCTTGGAAAAATTCCCTAAATAAGTCAGCGTCGAAACTACCAATGGTAGCGCGAGGAAAGTCTACGTTATACACCAAGCCAGGTCGGCCTGAAAAATCGATCACAACGCGGGATAAGGCTTCGTCTAATGGTACGTAGGCGTGCCCATAGCGGTAGATGCCTTTACGGTCTCCTAAGGCATCAGATACGGCTTTTCCTAAGGTAATGCCTAAGTCCTCCACCGTGTGGTGCGCATCAATGTGAAGGTCGCCTTTGGCGTTTATATCCAGGTCAATCATGCCATGACGAGCAATTTGGTCGAGCATGTGCTCTAGAAAAGGGATACCGGTCGTAAAATTTGTTTTACCCGTGCCGTCTAAATTCAGGCTGACTGATATTTGGGTTTCTAAGGTATCGCGATTAACGGTCGCCGTTCGGTTATTCATTGGTACTCAGTGTTGTTGCTAGTAAGTTTGCATTTTCCCAGTAACAGATGGTGATAGCAAGTTAAGTTTGCCTGCTATCCACCGACGATTGGTGGCCACAATGCAAGCACATCGCCATCTTGCAGTAATTTTATATCGCGCTGAGTTTTATCAACATAGGTGCCATTGAGGATGGCTAAGTGAATATTTTTATTTGATAAATTGGCGCGATCGATAATGCTATTGATCGTATCGCCATTGTGTAGCGTGTACGTGCATATTTCACCACCGATATTTTCGGCTGAAGTTTTAGCAAGGGCCGCAAATAATTTTACAGTAATTTCTGGCATCATTAAAAACGAGGCGTTTTAGCGCCTCGTCTGTAGGGTTGTATTAAGAAAGGCTTAAGCGTTTTTTAGTGTCGTCTTTTAACGTGCCGTCTTGATTCCAGCCACGGATGTCGTAGTACTCGGGTAACATCTTATCGAGTTCGCAAACGTGCCCTTTAGCGGGGCCTTCTTTAACGGGCTCGGTCAATAAGCGTGGTGGTAATGTATCATCGGCAGACGTAAAGCCAAGGCTGTTATTGTATTCGCGTTCTAGGTTCCAAACCCGTTCACCAAGCAGCATTAAACGTTCGCCGTTCCAGTCACCTTCACAGGCAGCATCGATTTGCTCAGCAACTTCTTCAATTCCTTGGGCGAAAGATGAAAAGGTACAGATGCCGGCAGAGTCAAATACGCTGGTGGTGTCTTGAAAGGCCATTAATAATTCGGCCTTGCCTTCGGTTGCTAGCGGGTCTGTTTTAAACGGTACGCCTGCGGTTTCTGAACCGTTGGTATAACCACGTACGTGGCATGCGCCGCGATTAGAGGTGGCGTAGCCTAACCCCATGCCTTTTACCGCGCGGGCATCGTATGCAGGAAATTCTTGCCCTTTAACCACGATGGCCAAATCAGGGCGGCCATATTTTGTGCAAAAGCGTAAAGAGCCTTCAGCCAGTTCGATACCGAAACCTTCGTGCTTGGCGAGTAGTTCAATGCATTCGACCATTGCCTCAGCATTACCAAATCGCAAGTCGATACCACCGGTATTTTCTTTGGTTAAAAGACCGAGTTCGAATAACTCCATGGCTGCGGCAATAGTGGCGCCTGCCGTAATGGGGTCCATGGCTTGTTCGTTACAAACAAAATTGGCATAGGTGACGGCATCTAAATCATCAACACCCGTATCAACACCCAGTGCCCAAGCTGCTTCGTATTCGTTGCCGCCTGAATTGCCTTTGAAATGTTTGTGAATATCTTCCCTATTCTTGATGCTGAAATGTTCAGGGTCAATCGTCGAGATGCGCCCGCAAGAAATGGTACAGGCAAAGCAACCCGCGTTACGGGTTAAATTAGGCTTGCCATCGCTTTTTCTGGGTACCGCCATCGCTTCACTGGATAATTTAGAGGCGTTAGCAAAGGTACTGTCTTGCCAGTTTCTGGCCGGTAATGCGCCCACTTCGTTCATATGGTTCATCATTACGTTGGTGCCAAGGGCGCTTAAGCCTTGCACCATTTCATTGTTGGCAATGATGTCTTTGGCTTTTTGAGTGGCGACGAAAAAACGTTTAGGGTCTTTGATGTTGCCGACACCTTTGGTGCCACGGAGGGTCACAGCTTTTACATTTTTTGAGCCCATAACCGTGCCAACACCAGATCGCCCAGCAGCCCGATGCAAGTCATTAACAATAGCAGAGTAGAGGTTGCCCCGTTCGCCGGGTATACCGATGGCGGCAATTCGAAGTTGGGGGTCTTGATGTTTTTGATGTAGCCATTCATCGGCTTCCCAAACGGATTTTCCCCAAATTTCATCGGCTGGAAGGATGCTGCATTCGTCGTCGACAATACTGATATAGACCGGCGAGCTGGCTTTACCTTCAAGAATAATCATATCCCAGCCAGCACACTTCATCTCGTTACCAAAAAAACCGCCCGAATTTGAACAGGCTAAGGCTTTAGTTAATGGGCTGATCGTGACGCAAGAATAGCGGCCGCCGGTTGAAGCCATGGTGCCGGTTAATGGGCCGGTTACCATGTACAAGGTGTTTTCTGGTGACAAGGGGTCAGTTTTAGGATCGACTTCTTCGCTCAGGTACTTAGTGGCTAGGCCGCGTTGACCAAGGTAAAGGTGAGCCCATTCCATGTTTAGAGGTTCAGGCGTAGCGGTGCGGTCAGTTAGATTTATACGTAGAATTTTTCCTGTCCAACTCATGATTGAATCCTCTTAAAAATAGTGTAATTGGCTAATCATAATAATAGTGATGTGTGAAAAAGACAATAGATTTGTGGGGATGAACAAAGTATCTCTACTATAAGCATATGCTTACACAAATTGAAAGGATCGATGATGTTGTAATGACTAATGAATAACTATACTTTCACCGTCGCCAAAATAGTCAAGAAGGATCTTGATAGACAAGGATTGTATTTAACAGGGATTGTACTTAAATATAAGGAGATGCTAAGGACAGCATCATCAATAGGGATATTGAATAGGGAATACATTTTAGCCAGCCAAGCTAGGCGACCATTGAACCGACGGAGCTCGCTCCGTCGGTTTTTTTTGTGGATGAATGAACGCTTACGACTTAGGGCCGCGAGATTGTCTTTTGCGCTCATTTTCAGTTAATAGTTTCTTTCTTAAGCGAATGTGGTGGGGGGTTACTTCAACCAACTCGTCTTCTTCAATAAACTCAAGCGCCTGCTCTAGGGTCATCACAATATGCGGTGATAACGTAAGCGCTTCATCGGTGCCAGAGGCGCGAACGTTGGTCAGTTGTTTGCCTTTAGTTGGGTTGACGACTAAGTCGTTGCCGCGAGAGTGAATACCAACAATTTGCCCTTCGTAGACCTCTTCGGCATGACCTAAAAACAACCGGCCCCGTTCTTGTAGGTTGAATAGGCCGAAAGCAAGTGTTTTCCCTTTAACCATGGAAACCAGCACACCGTTTTGACGGGAGGTAATTTCACCCACCTTTACTTCGCCATAGTGATCAAAAATACTGGTCATGATCCCAGAGCCGGACGTTAGGGTTAAAAAGTGCCCGCGAAAACCAATTAAGCCGCGAGAAGGCGTAATAAATTCTAGACGAATACGACCTTTGCCATCCGGTTCCATATTAGTTAGTTCAGCTTTCCGTAACCCCATTTCTTCCATAATAGAGCCTTGGTGCTGTTCTTCTATGTCGATCACCACCTGCTCGAACGGTTCTTGTTTTTTGCCGTCGATTTCTTTTTGGATCACTTCGGGGCGGGCGACACCTAATTCAAACCCTTCGCGGCGCATGGTTTCTATCAGCACAGAGAGGTGAAGTTCACCACGACCGGATACGATAAACTTGTCTGGCGTTTCGCCTGGTTGAACGCGTAGTGCGACGTTGTGAATAAGTTCTTGATCCAAGCGATCCTTAATGTTGCGCGACGTGACGTATTTGCCATCTTGACCGGCAAAAGGTGAGTTGTTAACAGAAAACGTCATGCTAACGGTAGGCTCGTCTACGGATAAAGCGGGCAGTGTTTCGACGTGGTCAGGGTGGCATAAGGTATCTGAAATGCCCAAGCCGTCGATACCATTAATGCAAACAATATCGCCAGCAAAGGCCTCGTCAACGTCAATTCTATCTAGGCCTAAGTGGCCTTTTACATTGAGGACTTTGCCTTTGCGTTGCTTGTCATCGCGATCAACGATAACCACAGTTTGGCCAGGTTTTAAACTGCCTCGGGTAATGCGACCAACACCGATTACACCAACGTAACTATCGTAGGCCAGTGATGAAATTTGCATTTGAAAAGGGCCGTTAACATCTACCTTAGGGGCAGGGACAGATTTTTCAATAATTTCGAATAAGGGTGTCATGTCATCGGCAAGTTGGTCGGCTTCAGGGCCGGCAACGCCGTTAATTGCTGACGCGTATATTACCGGGAAATCAAGCTGTTCATCGGTCGCGCCGAGTTTATCGAACAGGTCAAATACTTGGTCAACGACCCAATCGGGGCGTGAGCCTGGGCGGTCAACCTTATTGATGACAACAATCGGCTTAAGGCCTTGTTCAAAGGCTTTTGATGTCACGAAGCGCGTTTGCGGCATCGGTCCATCGACGGCGTCTACAAGCAATAATACACAATCGACCATTGATAGGACGCGTTCAACCTCGCCGCCAAAATCGGCGTGACCCGGGGTGTCGACGATATTGATATGTAAGCCGTTCCATTCGATAGCGGTGTTTTTTGCCAGAATGGTGATGCCGCGTTCTTTTTCTTGGTCGTTCGAGTCCATGATGCGTTCGGTACCTTGATTTTTGCGATCAAGCGTGCCTGATTGCTCAAGTAATTTATCAACAAGGGTGGTTTTGCCGTGGTCAACGTGGGCAATAATGGCAATGTTACGAAGATTTTGTTTCACAGGTGTGTATTCCTATTGGTTGGAGGGTGGCATAAGCCAAAAGTATCAGTATGGATAGGGTTTAGCTTTGTTCCCATGGGAGGCCATGAAAACGCCAGCCGCCTATATTACCACGGTGGTTGTTGTCATCTTTATCGCCTTCAAAACCTTCGTCCATATTGTATAAAGATTGGTAACCGGCTTCTGCCAGTAACTTTGCGGCAGCCATAGAGCGCGCGCCACTGCGACACATTAAAATGATAGGGGTTGTTTTATCGCTTATATGAGGGGCTATTTTTTCAATAAAATCAGGGAAAGCCTGCCATTCAGGTGGTCTTTTAAGAGGAACGTGTATAGCGCCTATGGGGTGACCGACGAACGAGTGCTCAATGCTCGTTCGCGTGTCGATAAGCCGAGCGTTAGAATCGCCTTGAAGAATCTCATGTGCCTGAGTTGGCGAGATGCTTTTTATAGTAGACATAACCTTTCCAAAATTGTGTTAGCTGAGCATTATACAACGATTATTATTGACTAGGTTGAAATGAGCGTTATGGTTTTTGTGCGACCAGCATGGCCTCATTTCTGAGCCCGCGTTGGGTATTGCCAATATTGTCGTCTTCACGATAAATGACCGTGGTTAATTCTGAGAACAGGCTTAGCAGCTCGTTCCGTTTTAATAAAAAATGGGGGTTGCTCGGTCCGTTAGCATGCGATTTGGCCAAGGTAAATGTTTGGTAAAAAATGAGGCCTTGAGGTTTTAAAGCGTTAACCAGTTTGGGGATTATTTGGCGGTCTAAAAAGCGTGATACGACGATGACGTCATAGTGGTTTTGTAAGAATTGGGCTTGGGTCACATCGACAACTTTGGGTTTTATCTGAGTTAAGCGCCCTGCTTTTTTCTTAACCTGTTCAATCGCGACAGAGGATATATCCCAGGCATCAACACAAAGTCCATGTTGGGCTAGCAGAAAAGCATTGGCGGCAAGGCCGCAAGCGAGATCAAGCGCTAAACCTGTTGCTGGTAAAAGGTGGGAATATTGGGATAGAACGCAGGCGGCTTCAGGGTTACTAGCTTCTCGCTGACGATAAATAGCGTCCCATTTTTGATCTAAACTATCCATCTAGTCACGCCAAAACATAGGCGTAAATAAAATAAGCAAGGTAAAGATCTCTAAACGGCCGAGCAGCATGGCAAAGCACGAGACCCATTTACTCGCATCTGACAGGCTAGCAAAATTACTGCTGACATCACCCAAACCAGGGCCTAGGTTATTAATTGTTGCAGCGACGGCAGAAAAGGCGGTTACTTGATCTAGGCCGGTTGCCATCATTAGCATCATTAAGACACCAAAAGACAGTATGTAAGCAGCAAAAAAACCCCACACTGCTTGAAGTACAGGGCGCGCGACTACGTGACGGTCTAATTTTACCGGCATATTCGCGTGTGGGTGTATGAGGTGGGTCGCTTCTTTGCTTAATTGTTTAAACATGATCAGAACCCGTATAACCTTCATACCGCCAGCGGTCGAGCCAGCACAGCCGCCGTAAAAGCTAACAAAAACCAATAAAACTGGAATGAAGGATGGCCACAGAGGGTAATTGGCAGTAGTGAAGCCGGAGGTCGTTGCAAATGAAACAACTTGGAATAAAGTATGCTCGATAGTGTCGCTGACACTACCATAAGAACTGTAGGCAAGTAAGACGGCCAGTACAATAAGTACGTGAGCGGTGAGCGTAAAAAAGTAAGCTTTGAACTCACTGTTTTCGGAGTACAACTTGGCGTTAAGTGAGTGGGCGGCTTTAAAGTGTAAAGCAAAGTTGATGCCGGCAATAAACATAAAGCCGATGCAGATATAATTTAATGTGGAGCTGTCAAAGAAAGCAAAATTTGCGTCGTGGGTTGAGAAACCACCGATAGATACAGTGCTAAAGCTATGACTAATGGCGTCAAAAAACGTCATGCCCCCCGCCCAATAGGCGAGCGTACAGGCAATGGTCAACCCAAGGTATATTTCCCACAGCGCTTTTGCTGTCGCAGTGATACGGGGGGTTAACTTAGCGTCTTTAACTGGGCCAGGCGCTTCTGCTTTGTATAATTGCATGCCGCCGATTCCTAGCATGGGAAGGATGGCGACGGCGAGAACGATAATCCCCATACCGCCAAGCCATTGTAATTGTTGGCGGTAGAAAAGAATGGATTTAGGAAGCGTATCTAGCCCAGTCATCACTGTTGCGCCCGTGGTGGTCAAGCCAGAAATAGACTCAAAAATGGCGTCGGTCAGTGAGAGTGAGTGTATCGATGTGACGTAAAATGGAATCGAGCCAGAAAGTCCAAGGCTAAGCCAAAAAAGTGCCGCAATAATAAACCCGTCGCGTGTTCTGAGTTCTTCCTTGGCATTTTTAGCGCTTAGCCAAAGCAAAAAGCCGGTAAAAAAAATGGCTAAAAAGCCGATGACAAAGGGCTGATGATTTTGTTCGTTGTAAATGAATGACACCGCTATTGGTGGCAACATGGTAATGCTAAAGAGGCATAATAAGAGGCCCGATATCCGCCTGATTACATTGTAGTGCATGGTTATTTAATGAATCGACTAAGCAAGGATTTAGGCTGTTGAAAAAACGCTTCTACTTGGTGAATCAATGATTTATCCGACACAAAGAAGATAATATGATCGCCTTCTTGGATAACGAGTTCTGACCTGGTTGGAATAGACGCCTGATCCCGCACTAAGCCAATAATGATGGTGCCTTGCGGTAGTTTGACCTCGCCAATTTTTTTACCGGCGAGGGCCGACTTTCCTGTGCCACTGGGTACGGTGGCTTCAAACGCTTCGGCTTTACCACGCAATAACGAGTGAACGCTTGAAATATCGCCACGCCTGACTTGGGTGAGAATTTTGCCGATGGTCGTGTGTTGTGGATAGATCGCATTATCGATTGAACCATTATCAACCATGCTCATGTAGGCGCTTCTGTCGACTAGGCTCATCACCACGCGAGCCCCCAAACTTTTAGCCAACATTGAGCATAGAATGTTGGTTTCATCGTCACTGGTAACCGTGCAAAAAACGTCGGTTCTATCGATGTTTTCGTCTAATAAAAAGGCCTCATCGGTCGCATCCCCTGTGAGCACGATACTATGATTGAGTTGTTCCGATAATTGATGCGCTCGTTTGCTGCTGGTGGTGATAATTTTGACTTGCATCGTGTTTTCGAGCGCTTTGGCAAGACCTAAACCAATGCGTCCGCCGCCTGAAATAATTAAACGTTTATACGGCTTGTTTTGGTTAAATAAAATACTAAGAACCTTTTGGATGTCTTCAGATGGGGCAATAAAGAAGAGCCGATCCCCACTTTCAATGATGGTCCGATAATTGGGGAAGATAACCTCGCCGTTTCGATAGATACTGCTAACTCGAGCATACAGCCCTTGTAGGGCTTGAGTCATATCACTGATCGATTGGCCAATCAGCGAATTATTAGGGTGACACTTTGTTTCCACTAGGCTGAGTTTATCGTTAGCAAACGATAAAACTTGTTGTGAGCCGGGGTGTAAAATAAGGTTTTTAATGAAATTAACAATTTCATTTTCTGGGTTGATAATAACGTCGATTGGAATGGCGTCTTTATGAAAAAGTTTATTTTGTACGTCTAAAAAAGACTGCGCCCTGACGCGTGCAATTTTTTGTGGCACGTGGAATAAGTAATGCGCTACTTGGCAGGCCATCATATTAGTTTCATCGCTGTCTGTAACGGCGATGATAATGTCAGCGTGTTTAATGCCGGCACTTTCCAGCACATCAGGGTGGGACACATTGCCACAGATCGCCGATACGTCTAAACGTTCGCACGCGGCATCGATGGTTTCTTGATTATTATCGATCAGCGTAATGTCGATCTCTTCATTGGCTAAATTGCTGGCGACAGTAAAGCCGACTCGGCCGGCTCCTAAAATAATTATTCTCATTAAATAAGCGTACGGGTTGGCTTACCGTTTGCCCCTAAATTCAATACCCAGCGCGTGCAATTTGCGGTACAAATGCGTCCGTTCGACGCCAGCGGTGTCTGCCAGCTTAGTAACGCTGCCATCGTGCTGATCAAGGTGGTAGTCGAGATAGGCTTTTTCAAATTGAGCTCTGGCATCTTTAAGGGGTAAGTCATAAAAGACCGGTATATCGTTTGATGTAATGACGGATCTGGCCGATTCCCCAAGGGTTGTTTTCACTTCGGTTAAACCAATTTCGTCCCCAATGCCTAAAATTAATAGGCGTTGTACTACGTTTCTTAGCTCTCGTATATTTCCAAGCCACGCATAATCGCTTAAAAATTGCTGTGCCGCAACAGTAAACTTACGTTTTGGTAAATTTTCTCGCTTAATATAGTGTTGAAGATAAAAGTTGAGAAGTAAGGGTATATCGTCTTTTCTTTCTCTAAGTGGGGGTAAATGCAAGCAGGCAACATTAAGTAGGTAATACAGGTCTTGCCTAAACTGGCCTTGCTGCACCGCTTCTTCAAGGTCTTGACGGGTCGAAGCAATAACGCGCACGTCGGCTTTGACCTCTTCACTACCGCCAACACGTTGGAACGACCTGGATTCTAAGGCGCTTAAAAGGCGATGTTGAACCTCGTTATCCATATCGCCAATTTCGTCTATGAACAAGGTGCCGTGATTGGCTTTTTCTAATAAGCCGTAATGAATGGAATCGCCTTCCTCGCGGCCAAAAAATTCTTCTAATGCGTTACTCGAGGTGATGACGCCGGTATTGAGCTCAATAAAAGGGCCTTGCTTCCTTGTGCTGTGCTCATGGATGTATCTGGCAAGGGTTTCTTTGCCGCTGCCGGGTTCACCGGTTAGTAAGACGCGTGTGTCATGTTGGCCCAGCCGGCGTGCTTGTTCAAGTAGTTGCTTGATGGCTTGGCTACTGCCAAGAGGCTCTTGTACGGCATTAGAAAATTGCCGTAAATCGATGTTTTCTTGCTTGAGCTTTTCAGTCTCTAAGGCGCGTTCAACGGTTAATAACAGTTTGGCGATTGAGAGCGGCTTTTCAAGGAAGTCGTAAGCACCTAGTCGCGTCGCCTCTACAGCTGTTTCAACTGTGCCATGCCCAGACATCATAATAACGGGGCATGAGAGGTCGCCCGTTGTCGACCACTCTTTTAATAGGGTGACGCCATCGGTGTCGGGCATCCAAATATCTAATAGAATCAGATTGTGCCGGCATTCGTGGCGGGCTTTTTGAGCACCGGCAGCGTTTTCAGCTGTGGAGACTTCGTAGCCCTCGTCTTCTAGAATATCGCGGATCAGGCTGCGAATATCTGGTTCGTCATCGATAACAAGAATGTGAGATTGGTTCATGAGACGTGTCCGTAAATCGGTTAATGTTACTCGCTTGTTACAGGGAGATGAATAATGAATTTGGCACCTTGGGGCTGCATTGGCATAACAAGGATGGTTCCCGCGTGTTCTTCAATAATTTTTTTAACGATAGCCAAGCCAAGCCCTGTACCTTTTGCCTTCGATGTGACGTAAGGTTCGAAGATGTGTTCAATCTTTGAATTATCTACCCCTGGGCCGTTATCGGCAATAGCTATCTCAATCGAGTGCTTGTCATGTAGATAAGCCGCCGTGATATTAATTTGTCCATCTTCTGTGTCGTTGATCGCTTCTTGTGCGTTTTTAATTAGGTTTATAAACACCTGCCTTAAACGAACTGGGTCGGCGTAAAGCGTGGGTAGAGGCTGGTTAATGTCGACAATCAGGCGTTTGATTTGGCCGTGATAAAGTGCGGTTACTTGTTCGAGTAAGTGTTCAAGATTGATGATTTGTGGTCTTGACTGAGGTGGCCGAGCGAAGTCGGAAAAGTCATTCACCATGCTTTTCATAGCGCTAACTTGTTGGACAATAGTGTCGGTGGACTTTTTTAGTATCTGTTCGGATTCATCGTTTAATAAGCCGTGTAATTTACGTTGTAGTCGCTCCGCGGATAATTGTATGGGGGTTAGCGGGTTCTTGATTTCGTGAGCGAGTCGTTGGGCGACCTCGCTCCATGCGGCGTTCCGTTGGGATTGGATAATGGGGGTTACATCATCAAAGATCAAAACATAGCCAGATTGACTTTTGTCTGCGGCAAACAAGGGGGTGCCTTTTAAAAGCAAGGTCTTTTTTTGATGGTTGATGGTTAATAAAAATTCGTGCTGCCATTCATTGCTGTGGGTAGAAAACTTGTCTACTAACAGACTAGTAAAGCTCTCGAGGAGGGGGAACTTTTCGGCAATTTCTTCTAGAGAATACTCGATGCAGGCAGATAAGTAATGTTCAAGAACTTGGTCTGCGCCTTGGTTGGTGGTTTTCAGTCGAAGCGACAGGTCGAAGCCCAGTACGCCGTTGGATAAGTGACTGAGAATGGTTTCAAGGTAGGCGTGTTGATTTTCGGCTTCTTGTTGGGCTTTATTGGCTTCGGCGCGTGCGTTAGAGATCCGTGAGGTCATGTCGTTAAACGATTCAACCAAAAAACCAAGTTCATCACGTCTACCGACGGTTAATCTTTTTTCATAATCACCTGCGGCTACGGCTTGAGTGCCTTTGACGAGTTGACGAATCGGGGCGACTAATTCACGAGCAAAGATAAACGCGGCCCAACTGGCGGCTAATAAGCTAAAGACCAGAACCAGGGAGAGGGTTAAGGTAAAGCTAAACTTTAAAGACTCCCTAAGGTAGTTGAATTCCTGGTAGGCGGTGTAGGCATTTTCTACTGAACTGGCAAGTTCGCTGAGATCTCTTGGTAGTGTGTAAATTGCCTGCAGGTAACGCTGCGGATTTGAGTTTTTAATTTCAACTAAGGTTCGTACGATAAGGTCGTCATAATCGTTCGGCTCGATGCCAATGTATTCCCCGCTTTGCCGAACTAATAAGAGCACGGCGTCATCCGGTGTATTAGGAATAAGGACATTGGGGTCAAAGTTGGTGGTGGCGATAATGCGGCCCTGTTTCGAGAAGGCGGTCAATTCCTTAGCGCTGGTTTTCTCGCGGAGCGTTGCAAGTGTTAACGATAAAAACATATCCGACTCATTCTCTAAAGCCTCGGAAAGTTGCCTGGTTTCTTTCATTAGCGACCGATTTCTATTGTCGAGCGATCGTTGGCTGAGGGTCAATGAGCTTTGCATTGCGTCGTCAATTTGCGCATCGAACCAGCTATCGACACTCTGATGCAATAATTGGCTAGAAAAATAAAAAACCACGCTTGTGGGAACCACTGAGATAGCAAAAAATAAAAGAACAATTCGCAAGGTGATGCGAGACCCCACGGCTTGTTTTCTAAATTGAAGCCATAGCCCGTATATATTGCTGAGCAGAAGACCGAATAAAAAAATCGTACCGACGATATTTAATAAGATCAGGAATGAGAATAATTCGTTAAACTGCGATGACGACTGCGTCGCATGACTCATCAAGTATAGGCTGAACAACAAGAGGAGGAGAACCCCCGCAGGTAACAGGTAAATTCTTTTTGTTATTTTTTTAGTGTCCATTGATACGTGCTGCTACTTAAATACCAACCAGGTGTTATATAGGCCATCGGTCGCATGGGTAAAGGCAATGCTTCAATATTCAGGTAGGCCTTTAAAGAAACGTTTGTGTTTGGCTTATAGGTCGTCGATAAGGCATGAATGGGGGTTTCATTAAGCGTCCCTAGCGCATGCAAGGCTGGTTCAAGGCGTGAAAAGCTATGCCGGGCATTATTTTTCACGTCTAAAACTTGGTACGTTTCGGCGAGGGTGTGATATTTGATTTGATAGGGCAAGGTGATATTTGCATGGTGTTTGTTCCATAGCCAGCGTCTTGGTTCGACAACTGATAATTCGACGTTGAAGGTTAAGGTGATACCGTTATTCAGTGCTTTAATGGCCTCACCACTGAGCGAGTAATTAATGCTGGCATTGAGCAAATGGGTTTGATCTTGTAGCGTTAAGGTTGCCGTTTTTACTGTGATACCGGCTTGCTCATTGGCAATACTGACGCTGGAAAAAAAAAGTATCAACGTTAAAAGATACGATCTTTTGTCGTGAGTAAACCACGGTAATTTTATATTTTGCTTAGGCATGCGTAATAAAACCCATCCATCTGGTTTTCGCCGGGGAATATTTGTCGGCCGTATTCGCAGGCTCGCCCCCAAGGGGCTTCAATCTTTATCGCTTTTGCATCCGAGTGTTTAGCCATAAAGCGTGCTATTTGCCGACTGTTTTCAGCCTTTAATATAGAGCAGGTAGCGTATAAAAGCACCCCCTTTTTGTCCAGTAGTGGCCACATGGTGTCTAATAATTTCTGTTGTAGTTCGACCAGTTTAGGGATATCGGATTGTTTGCGAAGTAGTTTGATGTCGGGGTGGCGGCGTATAACTCCAGTGGCAGAGCAGGGGGCGTCGAGCAAAATGCGCTGAAAAAGCTGGCCGTCGAACCAGGTATCAGGGGCTAGGCCATCGGCGGTTACTACATTAGCGTTTAACTGCAAACGCTGTAAGTTTTCTTTAACGCGATGATTGCGCTGTTCATCAATATCAATAGCGAGAACAGAAATCGACGCACCCATAATTTCTAGCAGGTGGGCTGTCTTTCCGCCTGGTGCGGCGCAAACATCCAGAACACGATCACCGGTTTTTGTGTCTAACAGGGGTGCGGCTAGTTGTGCCGCGCTATCTTGTACTGAACAAGCGCCTTGCCAGAATTCAGGTAATTGATCAACGCCAACAGCTTTGCAAAGGGTCAAACTAGCGGGGTTAAATGGGTTGGCTTCGGCTTGAATACCGTCCTTTTGCAGTAGCTGAAGATAGTCGTCACGCGTGGTATGGTTTTGGTTAACACGGATCGACATGGGTGGGTATTGGTTGTTGGCTTGTAAGATGGAGGGAAGGTCATCCCCCCAATCTTTTTCTAATTGCGTAGCCAACCAACTGGGATGAGAGAAACGCTGACCGGGACTGCTGTCCACCGTATTTTCTATGCTGTCCTGGTGGCGTAAAAAATGCCGTAGCACGCCGTTTAAAACCCCTTTGGCCCAGCTTTTTTTTCCTTTTTGACAGAGGTTTACGGTTTCTGAGACGGCGGCGTGGTCGGGGGTGCTTAAGTAAATGAGTTGGTAGAGGCCCAGTAAAGCAAGTACTTTGATATCGAGGTCTTTAGGCTTGAAGGCTTTTTTAAGTAGTGTCGCGAGTATTGCCTCTAAACGAACATACCAGCGTAAGGTGCCGTAACACAGTTCGCGACAAAAGGCCGCGTCTCTGGGGTCTAGGGTGTCACACAATGACAGCGCGTCGGTGAGCGACTTGCCATCTCGGACAACGTTGCAAATAACGTTGACAGCGATCTCTCTAGCTGAGGTCGATAGGGTTTTGTTATGGGGCTTCATTTGGGCCTAAGGTGAGGTTATCGAGAGCGTGAGCGGTCAGGTAATCGGCGGCCTTCATTCGGCGTTTATTGGCGGCTTGTAGTTCAGTGATTTCAAGGTAGCGATCCTGACAGGCAACCAATAAACGGCGTTGATCAATTTTTACCCGGCCTGGTATCTCATGCTGATGTTGTTCGGCCAGTTTGGCGTGCCAAATGCGCAATGGCTCATTACCCATTAGCGTGTGTGCCACCGGCCAGGGGTTATAGCCACGGATCGCCGTCAGTACATCTAGTGCAGGCTTGTTCCAGTTGATACTTGCTTCTTGTTTACTGAGTTTGTGGGCATAACTGACGCCAAGCTTGGGTTGGGTGATAGGTTTTAAGCACCGCTGCTCGACGTCGGGCAATAATGAAATAAGCGCCTCAGCACCCAATAGGGACAGTTGATTATGCAGTGTGTCTGAGGTGTCATCAGCTTGTATGGTGTATCGAGAGGTGGCAAGCATGTCGCCGGTATCTAGACCTTTGTCCATCTGCATCAAGGTGACGCCGGTTTCTTCATCGCCTGCCAAGATGGCGCGTTGAATGGGGGCAGCGCCTCGCCAGCGGGGCAACAAGGAGGCGTGAATATTAATGCAGCCGTAACGGGGTATGCTGAGCACCTCGGGTGGTAAAATTACGCCGTAAGCCACGACAATCATCAGGTCGGCTTGGTAGTCAGCTAGGGTGTCTCGTGTTTGCGCATCGTTAAAATTAAACGGTTGCTGGACGGGTAGATTATGAGTTAAAGCACACTGCTTTACCGGACTAGGTTGAACTTTTCTGCCCCGACCCGCAGGCCGATCAGGTTGCGTGTAAACGGCACAAACGTGGTGATTGCTTTGTAGCAACGCGTTGAGTGTGGGGACAGAAAATTCAGGCGTACCTGCAAAAACAATGTTCATTCGGGGTGACTGCTAAATCGCTTATTATAGCGTGGAAGCAGGTCGAGATTTGAGATTAGCGGACTCTTTTTCTTGTCGCTCAAGTTTGCTTCGAATTCTGTTGCGTTTTAACGGGGATAAATAATCGACAAATAGCTTGCCGTCTAAATGATCGATTTCGTGTTGAATGCAAACAGCGAGCAGTCCATCTGTAGTCAGTTCAAATGTGTCGCCTTGTTTGTCCAGCGCCTTCACCGTGATGCTTTCGGCTCTTTCTACATTTTCATAGAAACCGGGCACAGAAAGGCAGCCTTCCTGCATAACCTCGACCCCTTCTTTGTGTGTAATAACAGGATTTATAAAGCATAAGGGCTGGTTTTTTTCTTCAGATACGTCGATAACCATCAAGCGTTTGTGAAAATTAACCTGAGAGGCAGCTAAACCAATACCTGGTGCAGCATACATTGTGTCGAACATATCTGTAATCATTAAGCGAAGGTCATCGTCAATGGTTTGTATGTCGGTTGCTTTGGTACGCAAACGCTTGTCAGGAAAGCAAAGAATGTCGAGTATGGCCATATTATTTGTGTGAAATGTGCGTTTATGCTCAATTGTATCAAGGGATTCTAACTAATTTAGGTTAAACTTTGAATAGTGAATATTTTACGATAAACTTAGATGCACTATTTTTGCCAAAAAAAAGGAAGATCATGGCTATGAAAAAACTGTTAGGGGTCTGGCTTGGCGTATTGTTTTGCTGCAATGTGTTGGCGAATGACGTTACTTTAAATCCTACGCACCCTGACCGTTACGTAGTGGTTAAAGGCGATACTTTGTGGGATATTTCCGCCCGTTTTCTGGCTTTGCCATGGCGTTGGCCAGATATATGGCAAGCTAATGAGCAGATTGCTAACCCACATTTAATTTACCCAGGCGATGTGCTTGAGCTTTCATTTATTGACGGCCGGCCTCGGTTAACATTAAGTCGGGGCAACGGTAAGCTCTCACCCAGTATTCGTCGTTCCAGTTTAGATGAAGCGATTCCAACGATACCTGTTGACGCAATTGCGGCTTTCTTGAATAAGCCGAGGGTGATGAGCCAGCAAGAATATGATGCCGCACCGTATATTGTAGCGTTTGACGATGAGCATATTTTAGGCAGCCCTGGCAATAAAGCGTATGTGCGTGCGTTACAGGACAGTGCGCAAGAAGGTTATAGCGTGGTGCGTCAAGGGGAGGAATACAAAGACGGTGTTAGCGGGGAAGCACTAGGTTTTGAGTCGGTGTTTATCGCCGAATCAACCGTATTGTCAACAGGTGATCCGGCTGCGGTGATGCTGTCAAAGACGACTCGTGAGGTACGTAAAGGCGATCGCTTATTGCCTGCCACTGAAGGCCCTATTGTGCAAAATTATTTTCCACACGCACCTAAAAAAGACATTAAAGGAACCATTATTGGTGTGGTGGACGGCGTCACCCAAATCGGTAAATTGGATATTGTCGTTATAGATAGGGGTGCGCGCGATGGTGTTGAAGCGGGTCATGTGCTGCAGATTGATCAAGCGGGTGAAACGGTACGAGACGTTATTGCCGGAGCGGGCGCTGAGGTAACCTTACCGGATGAAAAGGCGGGTTTATTGATGGTGTTTCGCACTTTTGAACGGCTTAGCTACGCAATAGTCATGCAAAGCAAGCGTGTAATGCACCGCTTAGACGTCGTCCGCACACCTTAATTTGGACCAAATCGAACAGCCTGATGAAGGAATGCCTTCGTCAGGCTTTGTTTTAAGTGAACGACGCTATTGGCTTGCCTTGTGGCGAGTTAAAGGGGTTGGGGCAAAAAACTTCATTAGTTTGCTGGAAGTGTTTTCCCACCCAAAACGCGTTTTAACAGCGACACTAAGTGAACTAAAAAACGCCGGGGTGTCTGCCGAGTTAGCTGAACGTATTCAACGTATCGATCTTAGTGACGCTGACCAAGATATTAAATGGTTGCAGAATGATGACTGTCATTTAATGTGTTGGCATGATGACGACTACCCAAGTTTGCTGAAAGAAATACATGATCCGCCGCCCGTTTTGTTTATTCGCGGCAATCGCGCTTTACTGTCTTCGCTTCAAATTGCTGTAGTCGGTACGAGGAACCCCTCGGCGCTGGCGTTAAAAACGACGCGTGCATTTGCCAATAGTTTTGCAACTATCGGCTTAACGGTGACTAGCGGGCTGGCACTGGGTATAGATCAAGCTGCGCACCAGGGTGCTATCGATGTTAGCGGAAAAACAATTGCCGTGGCAGCAACCGGTTTAGACAGGGTGTACCCAGCAAGCAATAGGGATTTGGCTGAAAAAATTATAGAAGCGGGCGCTATGGTGTCGGAGTTTCCAATAGGTGTTCACCCGCAAGCAGGGTATTTTCCGCGGCGAAATAGGATCATCAGTGGCCTAAGTTTGGGCGTGTTAGTCGTGGAGGCCGCTTTAAAAAGTGGTACGTTGGTTACGGCTAAACACGCAATGGAACAAGGTCGTGAAGTGTTTGCTATGCCAGGTTCAATACACAACCCACAGGCCAAAGGTTGTCATTATTTAATACGTCAAGGCGCAAAATTAGTTGAAACAGCCGAAGATGTGTTAGAAGATTTGGGAGCCTTGTCTTTGGCTGCCGCGTCTAAATCCTTTGTGTCGGACGAGCTTGTGTCTGCAAAAACGGATTCATTAGGTGATGATTATTTGCAGTTACTCGAAAAAATCGCCTTTGCTCCCACCTCAGTTGATGATCTAATAGAGGGAACTGATTTTACAGCGGAAGAAATTTCCTCTATGTTATTAGTGTTGGAGTTAGAAGGTTTAGTATTATCATCACCTGGTGGGCTTTTCTGTCGGTGTTAAACAGACCCAGTAAGAGATTAATTTGAAAGAAATGAAAGAAACTATTTTTGACGTACTCGTGTATCTATTCGAGCACTACATTGACGTGGGTGACGATCAGGTAATTGAGCAAGGTAAATTAAAAACCGAATTGTTAGAAGCGGGATTTACCGATAGCTACGTGGATCGTGCCTTCGATTGGATGGAAGAATTGAGTAATCAGCCGACGATGGCCGCCGAAAATTCGGTTGGACAACGGTCAATCAGGATACATTCGCCAGAAGAGCAGCAACGATTTGACGTCGATGCGCAAGGCTTCCTGATGTTTTTAGAGCAAGCAGGTATTATCGATGCGACCCGACGTGAATTGATTATTGATAGGGCGATGGCCCTTGGCGACACCACGTTGACGGTTGATCACATTAAATGGGTTGCGTTGATGGTATTGTTTAGTCAGTCTGGTATGGAAGGGCACTACTCGCAGATGGAAGACTTGGTCTACGGCGATATTCCATTCGAGCTTCACTGAGCGCCTTATGTCCAATCTAGTTATTGTTGAATCGCCTGCAAAGGCCAAAACCATTGAAAAATATTTAGGTAAGGGGTTTCAAGTATTGGCCTCTTATGGTCATGTGCGTGACTTGGTACCGAAAGAAGGCGCGGTTGATACCGGTAACGACTTTGCAATGAAGTATTCATTAGTTGAGCGCAATCAACGGCACGTTCAAGCCATTACCAAGGCAATGAAAAAGGCCGACGCGCTCTACCTCGCGACTGATCCAGATCGTGAAGGTGAAGCCATTTCATGGCATGTGGCAGAGCTACTAAAAGAAAAAAAATTATTAAAAGACAAACCCATATACCGGGTAGTTTTTCATGAAATCACCAAAGCGGCCATCCAAAGTGCGATCAAAGAACCGCGTGAATTGTCGATGGAGATGGTTGACGCACAACAAGCGAGGCGTGCGCTGGATTATTTGGTGGGGTTTAATTTATCGCCTTTATTATGGAAAAAAATCAGGCGAGGTTTGTCGGCTGGTCGTGTGCAAAGTCCCGCGTTGCGGCTAATAGTTGAACGTGAGCTAGAAATAGAAGCCTTTAAAAGCCGCGAGTATTGGAGTATCGAATCAAAGGTGTCGTCCAGCGAGCAAGCATTTAGTGCGAAATTGACGGTGTTTGATAATGAGAAGTTAAGCCAGTTTAGCGTGACCGATGAGGAGCGTGCGAAACAAGTCACAGATAGTTTGCTTTCCGCCGCTGCGAGCAAGTTGTTGGTCAAAACCTTGAAGAAAAAGCAGCGAAAGCGTAACCCAGCAGCGCCGTTTACCACCTCAACCTTACAGCAAGAAGCGGCTAGAAAGCTGGGCTTTACCACTAAAAAAACGATGCAAGTGGCGCAGCAACTGTATGAAGGGGTGACGATAGGTACCGAATCGGAGGGTTTAATTACCTACATGCGTACTGACTCGGTTAATCTAGCCGATGAGGCCGTGGAATCAATTAGGCAGCTGATAGCGACACGTTATGGTAAAGAAAACGTGCCAGCAAAGCCTCTCGTATATAAAACAAAGTCAAAAAACGCGCAGGAAGCCCACGAAGCAGTCAGGCCGAGCTCAGTTGAGCGAATTCCAGAAGAAATACGGGGCTCATTAACGAACGATCAATATAAATTATATTTATTGATTTGGAAAAGAACCGTGGCTTGCCAAATGGCGCATGCGGTCATCGACATGGTCAGTGCTGAATTGACCTGCGGCAATGAACATATTTTTCGTGCGACCGGTTCTACGGTTAATAAACCGGGGTTCATGTCAGTTTATTTAGAAGGCAAAGATGACACCAAAGGTGATGACGATAGCAAAGAGAATTTGCTGCCACCGATGAAAGAAGGCGAGCTGGTTGACTTGATAGAAGTGATACCGAATCAGCACTTTACAGAGCCACCACCAAGATACGGCGAAGCTAGTCTGGTTAAATCTCTTGAAGAATATGGTATTGGACGGCCTTCTACGTATGCCTCCATTATTTCTACCTTGCAAAACCGTGAGTATGTCGAGCTCGAACAAAAACGTTTTTACCCGACCGATGTAGGACGTATTGTTATTAAGTTTTTGACCGAACACTTCACTAATTACGTTGATTATGATTTTACTGCAAAGCTAGAAGACGATTTAGATGCCGTCTCCAGAGGCGAGATGAAATGGTTGCCGGTAATGGAAAAGTTTTGGCAGCCTTTTAAATCGTTGATTGATGATAAGGAGCAAAGTGTTCAACGTAGCGATGTAACGCAAGAAGCGATGGACGAAAAATGCCCTGAATGCGGTAAACAATTATCAATACGTTTGGGGCGTAATGGCCGATTTATTGGCTGTACTGATTACCCTGAGTGTGGTTACACCAGGAACCTCAATGATGATGCTGCTTCAGCAGAACCAGAGGTAGTCGAAGGCAGGCAGTGCCCAAAATGTGATGCGAATTTAATTATTCGGTCGGGACGCTATGGCAAATTTATTGGCTGTAGCGCTTACCCCGCGTGTAAACACATGGAGCCACTTGAAAAGCCAAAAGACACAAATGTGGTTTGTCCCGAGTGCAAAAAGGGCAGCATCTTAGAGCGAAAATCACGTAAAGGAAAAATATTTTATTCCTGTTCAAATTACCCAAAATGTAAATATGCCCTTTGGAATGAGCCTATTAATGAGCCTTGTCCCAATTGTAATTGGCCTATTTTGACTGTTAAAATAACCAAAAGTCGCGGCGCAGAAAAAGTATGTCCACAGCAGGACTGCTCGTATATAACGCCTTGCGAAGAAATGGCTAAACCTAACTAGATGAATTGATGAATATGACTGAAGATAAAAAAACGTTTGTTGCTGTGTTAATGGGGTCTGACTCGGACCTACCCGTAATGCAGTCGACTTTAGATGTGCTAAGTGGCTTACAAATTCCCTATGAAGTAAGAATTAGCTCGGCGCACAGAACACCCGTAGAAACTCACGAATATGTCACCAATGCAGACCAACGGGGTTGTGGTGTCTTTATTGCGGCAGCGGGTTTGGCAGCACACTTAGCGGGTGCGGTAGCAGCTAATACAGTGAAGCCAGTCATCGGCGTCCCATTGGATGCGGGCTCGGTGCAAGGAATGGACGCGCTGCTCTCCACGGTTCAAATGCCTGGAGGTATTCCGGTAGCGAGTGTGGCGATCGGTAAACCAGGTGCAAAAAATGCGGCCTATTTGGCGGCACAAATTTTGGCGCTGTCTGATAAAGACCTAGCGGCACGTGTGTTAGCAGATAGAAAAGCGTCCGCTGAAGCAGTATTACAAAAAAACCGCGAGTTACAGCAAACGCTCGGTTCTTAATTTTAAGCGAGCCGCTTATGCCATCTGCTTGGCAAAAAAGACAATGTGTCGAACAACTGCGCCGGGGCGGACTAATCGCTTACCCGACCGAGGCTGTTTATGGTTTGGGTTGTGATCCTTTAAACAGGCAAGCAGTTTTTGCCTTGTTGGCGCTAAAAAAAAGGGCGTGGCAGAAAGGACTTATTTTAATTGCTGCCGACATTAGTCAAATTGAACCCTTTATAAAAAACCTACCTGAGGCGATTAAAAAAAGGATACTTGATCCATGTCAGGAAGCGACTACGTGGGTCTTGCCAGCAAAAAAAAGTGTGCCAGACTGGTTAACAGGCACAAATAAAACCATAGCGGTTCGTCTTGTTCAGCACCCGTTGGCACAAGCGATTTGTCGGCAGGCTGGTAGGGCAATTGTTTCGACGAGTGCTAATTTTGCGGGTTGCGAAGCGCTTAGAGTGGGGTACAAAGCACGCGTAAAGTTTGGTAACAAAGGAGTCTTTACACTCAATGGGTCGGTCGGTAGCGCAGCTAAACCGAGCCGTTTAATTGACCCTTTTTCTAATAAGCAACTGCGTTAACTAGAGGTTATTTCTTATATGTCGGCACCCAATATACAGGCGGTTAAAGCGTACCTGCTCGCGTTACAAGACACGATTTGCGCGTCTTTAGAAACTTTAGAAGAAGACGTTAAATTTGTTGAAGATTTGTGGCAGCGCGGTGGTGATACAGGCGGTGGGCGCACACGAGTGATGGAAAATGGGCAAACGTTTGAACAGGCAGGGGTTAACTTTTCACATGTCCGTGGTGGCTCCTTGCCGGCGTCAGCAACTCAAAACCGACCTGAACTAGCGGGCCGTGACTTTGAAGCACTAGGCGTATCGTTAGTGATTCATCCGCGCAATCCGTTTGTGCCGACTTCGCATGCTAATGTTCGTTTTTTTATTGCGGAAAAAGCTGGCGAAGAGCCCATTTGGTGGTTTGGTGGTGGTTTTGATTTAACCCCGTACTATGGCTTTGAAGAGGATGCGGTGCATTGGCATCAGCAAGCAAAACAGGCCTGTGACCCTTTCGGTGAAACGGTATACGATGAGTATAAAAAATGGTGCGATGATTATTTTTTTATCAAGCACCGAGATGAGCCGAGGGGTATCGGGGGTTTGTTTTTTGACGACTTAAATGAAGGCGGTTTTGAGCGTTGTTTCGAACTGATGAAAAGCGTGGGTAACCGCTACCTTCCTGCGTATATTCCGATCGTCGAGCGGCGCAAAAACCTACCTTTCTCGCAAAAAGAAAAAGATTTTCAGTGCTATCGTCGTGGGCGTTACGTCGAGTTTAATTTGGTGTATGACCGTGGTACTTTGTTTGGGCTACAGACGGGGGGGCGTACCGAATCCATATTAATGTCGTTACCGCCGAATGTTACATGGCGCTATAACTGGCAGCCGGCAGCAAACACCGAAGAAAGTCGTTTGTATGAGGTGTTTTTGCAGCCTAAAGACTGGCTTAATCAACAGGACAAGCAGCTTAAGAGCTGATTTGTACGACCTCAGTAGTAACCGAGCTGGTTTTAGACTGTTCATTTTTTTCAGCCAGCGCTTTGATAACGTTTTCTAAACCACCGCTATTTTTAATACTGGTCGCAAAACTGCCTTTGTAGTTTGTAACCATGCTGATGCCTTCAATAATTACGTCATAGGCCTTCCATTGCCCATCATTGTCTAGAGCCATACGGTAATCAACGGAAACCGGTGGTCTGGCGGCTTGGATTATTTCGGTTTTAACAATAACTCGGCTGTCATCAGCGTTGAGTGACATCGGTAAAAAATGGACTGTCCAGTCTTGAAACTCTGTGAAGGCAGTTGCGTAGGTGTTAACTAACAAACCCTTGAACTCTTTTTGAAATTGCGTTTTTTGTTGAGTGCTAGCCGTACGCCAGTATTTACCTAAAACGAGTTTAGAAACCTTATCCAAATCAACGCGAGGCTCGATAACATCGTCGACAAGGTTGAAAATGTATTCACGGTTACCCAGTTTATCTTTGTCTTTTTTCACAATGTCGTAGAGTAAATCAGATGTTTCTTGAATTACTTGTTGCGGCGCATTGAGTTCAGCAGCAAATGTGTTGCTGTGAAAGGTTAATAATAAGAGTGTCAGTCCTAAACTGTAAAACCCGTTTATTTTTTTCATATCGATCAGAGCCCTATGGGTGTGTTATTTTTTTTAATCATTGCATCAATAGACCGCCAATATGGGGTAATGATTACAACATTTTAACTAGGTTAAATAATTAATACAGTACGATGTCGATTCAATGCCTCGAGACCGGCGCTGATTAAGTAATGTATGTTCAGAGCAGATACTATAACGCTTTAGCTGTACGATCAATGACTGAACCGGCAAATCGTCATTAAGGTAGTTAAAACAACGTTATGTGTCACAAACTTTGCCGACAGGTTCTAGCTTGCTTTTTGTTCCTTACCGTAATTATTATTGATAAGGTGACGCATTTTTGTAACCATGATGTAAAAGGGACACACTATACTAACTTGATTAGATGATATCTAATACCTAATTCCTTCGTTCTGATTATAGCTTAAAATAAAAAAACAATATGATGTCTAGCAAAGCAAATTTAATTTTATCAACGCGTTTACGCCGCATGCGTACAAATGATTTTAGTCGGCGTTTAATGCGTGAGAATCGTCTAACCGTGGACGATCTCATTTACCCTGTGTTTGTGATCGAGGGGGAGCAGCAACGGCAGCGTATTGAGTCAATGCCTGGCGTTGAGCGATTGAGTCTTGATCTGTTATTACAAGAGGCTGGCGAAGTTTTTAAACTGGGCATACCGGCTATAGCGATTTTTCCTGTACCCGATTCCAAGGCGAAAACCGATAATGCTGAAGAAGCCTGGAATCCAGAGGGCTTGGCTCAACGCGCGGTCAGGGCGTTAAAAGCGACTCTGCCCGAGTTAGGCGTCATCACGGATGTTGCTTTAGACCCATTTACCCTTCACGGGCAAGATGGTTTGATCGATGATGGTGGCTATGTTTTGAACGATGAAACGGTCGAGGCTTTAGTCAAACAGGCGCTGTCACATGCACAAGCGGGCGCGGATATTGTGGCGCCTTCAGATATGATGGATGGGCGCGTCGGTGCGATCAGAGAGGCGCTTGAAGAAGCAGGCCATACGAATACCAAAATTTTAGCCTACTCTGCTAAATACGCATCAAGCTTTTACGGCCCATTTAGAGATGCCGTGGGGTCTGCGGCACAATTAGGCGCTGGCAATAAATACAGCTATCAAATGGACTGCGCCAACAGTGATGAAGCCCTTGCAGAAGTCAGCCTAGATATACAAGAAGGTGCCGATATGGTGATGGTTAAGCCGGGGATGCCGTATCTTGATGTGATCAGGCGAGTGAGCGATGAGTTTGATATACCGGTGTTTGCCTACCAAGTCAGTGGTGAATACGCGATGTTAAAGGCGGCGGTACAAAATGGCTGGTTAGAAGAAGGGCCGGTTGTATTAGAATCCTTATTGGCGTTTAAAAGAGCGGGTGCGGATGCGATATTAACGTATTTTGCCAAAGACGTCGCTCGTTGGTTAAAAGCGTAATGTTGGATCGATACGCCGTAATGGGGTTTCCCATCTCACATAGTCTGTCACCGGTAATTCATCAGCAATTTGCCGAACAAACCGGACAAAAAATCAGTTACGAAGCGATAGAAGTTAGGCCTGAATCGTTTGACCAGGCGGTTGAGGAGTTTTTTCACGCGGGCGGTCAGGGTATCAATTGCACCGTACCGTTAAAGGAATTGGCGTTTAAAAAAGCAGATCAGCTAACCGAACGCGCAAAATTTAGTGGTGCGGTCAATACCTTAAAACGGATGGAGGACGGTTCACTGCTCGGTGATAACACCGATGGAATAGGCTTAATGACCGACTTATGCAAAAACCTCGGCTTGTCTCTAGCGGGCAAGCGCATACTCGTATTAGGTGCAGGGGGAGCGACCCGTGGTATTCTCGGGCCTTTGCTTGAGGCTAGGCCGGAGTGTTTGTTTTTAGCGAATAGAACGATTGAAAAAGCGCAAAAGTTGAAAGCAGTTTTTGCCCCGTTAGGCGCTCTTGATGTATCGACTTACGAGGACCTGCTGGGTAATAAATTTGACCTAATTATTAATGCGACCTCGGCGAGCCTGAGCGGTGATGTGCCGCCTTTACCAAACGGAATTTTGGCTAAACAGGCGGTCTGCTACGATTTGGCCTACAGTAAAAAACCAACGGCGTTTACCGTATGGGGAAAAGAAAAAGGGGCTGTTTTGTCGGTAGGCGGTCTAGGTATGCTGATTGAGCAAGCAGCGCAAGCATTCTATATTTGGCGATCAGTTAGGCCAGATACCAAGCCCGTGGTTAATAAAATAAACACGGCAGGTAGGCATTAGCTTTAATGCAGGTTTTGTTTTTTGGTGAATTTTAGTAAGGCGTGTAAGGTATCAAACGAAACTTTGTCCAGTTGTGAAAAGCTAAGACCAATGCCATCGTGCTTTGTATAAGCCACTTGGGCGTCAAGCGTGTGTCTCTTACCGCGGGTGTTGTCTTGGTGTAGTGAGAAAACAAGCTTGGTTTCTGAACCGGGGATCAGTAGTGTATTATCCAATTCTAAGGAAATGCCGCCTAGACCAAAATCTCTTGTGGTGCAGTAAATTTCCCTACCTTCGAATTCTATTGTAATAGGTAGCTTCAAAGGTGATCTCATGCAAGCTCTGTGTTCCATTTGTGAATCCAAGCAGTTTTCGTTTAATCTAGCACAAAACCATTTAACATGATAAATAACTTAAAAGGATATGGCTAAAAGCGGCAGAGCAATTTGGCTATAACTACCAACCAATTTAAAAAGATTTAGACAGCTAGCCCTTGAGTAGCACAGTTCCTTATGACTAATTTATTAGGCTGTTAAGCGCTTGGTCTGACCATTGACAGGCTTTTAAATAAGTGTCTGAAATATCTATACCAGTAGGCGGTACGCTTTGATCTTCATACTGAGTGATTTCTGTAAGGACTTGCCCGATTACGCCTTTCTTATGTACTAGGGCGTTAGTAATATCGCTGTCCAGTGACATGGGTGGAATAATATCTTGCATAGTCGAATCAAGCATGGCGTCTATATTAGATAACAGGCCGGCTAGGAAAAAACTGCTGCTGTTTTTAAGCTTTTTTTCTACAGCGATTAATTTCGCCAACTTGGCCCTGACTAACGATATGCGTAATAATTCAGAAGGTTTTGATGACATATTACGTAAGCTCAGCAGCGTTACCCATTTAGATAGATTGTTCATGCCAATAATAACGATGGCCTGCTTAATTGATTGGACGGGTTTAGAAAAAGAAAAATGGGCCGAATTTAAGTATTTGAGCAACATATAAGAGAGGTTGGGGTCTTGTTCTATTGTAGCCTGTAGTTCATTTACGGAAATATCTGGCTGATTGACCGCAGCGAGAAGTTTGGTTTGTATAATCGTGTTTGCACTGATCGACTTACCCTTGATGTGCTCAGGCTTGCAAAAGAAATAACCTTGGAATAATTCACAACCAATATCACGATATGCTTCAAACTCTTGATATGTTTCTACCTTCTCAGCGAGAAAGGTTATTTTGTTTGTTCTAAGTTGATGCATCAACGCCTTGTTTTCTTTAAACGTTGTGGTGGTTAAGTCAAACTTAATAATATCAGCTAGGTCAATTAACGGGTCCCAATCGGGGGTGTAAATAAAGTCATCGAGTGCGAAAGTAAAACCTTTTTCGCACAAAAATTTAACGCGAAGCACGAGTGCTGGGTCAGGTTTAATATCTTCTAACAGTTCTAATACTAGTCTGTTAGCCGGTAAAGATTCTATGTGCGAATTCATGATGTCTTCGTATGACATGTTGATAAACGCCAACTTGTTATTAGAGGCCTTATCTAGGCCCAAATCGATAATTGAAGAGGACAATACTTCGGCCGTAATGGAATGATCAGAGTCGTTGCCTTGGCCTGTTGGTCGGTATAAGAACTCATACGCGTGAACATCCAAAGACAGATTTAGAATGGGTTGGCGAGCAAATGAAAAATTATGCATGAAGGGGCTTATACCAAGTTTTAACAATTCATGATTGAGTATAGCTTAGATTCAGGAACATCCAAGCTGAGAGCGTTAAATTAAATAATTGTTTTTAAGTCGCACGTAGTTTTTCGCCGAGTAAGCTAAAAATTGAACTTCTTGTTCGTTGATGGGGCGTATTTTTTTGACCGGAGAACCGACGTATAAATAACCGCTGTCTAATATTTTTCCAGGCGGTACCAAACTTCCTGCGCCAATGATGACTCGTTCATTCACTATAGCGCCGTCCATCACGATAGATCCCATGCCAATAAGACAGCGATTAGCGATGCTGCAGCCGTGCAAAATTACTCTATGCCCAACTGTCACTTCGTCGCCGACGGTTAATGGAAAGCCGTTGGGGTTAAAGTCACTAGCGTGGGTGACGTGCAGCACACTGCCATCTTGTACATTAGTGCGTTGACCAATAGTAATGCGGTGAATATCGCCCCGGACGACGGTTTGTGGCCAAATAGAAGCATCGGCAGCCAATGTGACGTCGCCGATAACGACAGCTGTTTCGTGAACAAAAGCGCTGGAGTGGACGCTGGGTATTTTTGAATCAAACGATTTAATGTGCATAGTTGAGCCTCTGTTCTACACGCTTGTTGAGCGTTTTAATGGAGAATAATGATGAGTGTATCAGTATTTTTGCTCTAGCCGTGATGTCGGTGTTAACGGCTTGCTTACCCTTTAGGTGTTTAATGTTCGGTTTCAATAGTGGCTGAAATTGCCAAATCATGAGAATATAAGGTTTTTTTAAATGATGTATATAATGAGTAACCCCCTATTAGAAGAGTTCGAGCTGCCCACTTTTTCATCAATTAAAGCGGGCGATATCGAGCCCGCCATTGATGCCACGTTAGCGCGCAATAGAGATGAAATTTCCGCCCTACTAGAAGGGAAAGAATCCGCATACAATTGGTCAAATCTAGTTCATCCAATGGAATTAATCGATGATCGTCTGAATCGACGTTGGTCGCCAGTAAGCCACCTAAATTCTGTATTAAATAATGATTCGTGGCGTGAGGCGTACGCTAACTGCCTACCAAAATTGAGTGAATATGCGACCGAGATTGGACAAAATAAGGCGTTGTATTTGGCCTATTGCTCGATTAAAAAAGGGGCTGAATTTTCCTCATTAGAACAGGCGCAAAAAAAGATTATTGATAACGCGATACGTGATTTTGAATTATCAGGTGTTGCGCTAGAGGATGATAAAAAGCAACGTTATATGACATTGTCGCAGCAGTTGTCCAACTTAACTAATCAGTTCGAAGAAAATCTAATGGATGCCACCAATGCGTGGACTAAACAGGTAACAGATCAAGCCTTATTGGCCGGGCTACCAGAGTCTAGTATGGCTTTACTGCGCCAAACCGCTGAACAAAAGGGTCAAGAAGGTTGGCTGTTAACGCTGGAGTTCCCTTGCTATATCGCGTTGATGACCTACGCAGATAATCGGCAATTGCGCTATGAAATTCACCACGCCTTTGTCACCCGGGCGTCTGAACTCGGCCCTGATGCAGGTCGTTGGGACAATACGGCTATCATGGATCAAATTGTCGCTATACGGGATGAAAAAGCGAAACTACTGGGCTTTGCCAATTACGCCGAATTATCCCTCGCAACCAAAATGGCGCAAACGCCCGAGGATGTACTGGATTTTTTATATCAATTAGCCGAACGCTCTACAGAGATGGCGAAGGACGACGTAAAAACCTTACAGCAATTCGCCAACGAGCAGGGCCATGAAGGCGAGCTAGCGTCATGGGACATGGCGTATTATTCAGAAAAATTAAGCCAAGCACGTTTTCACTTTTCGCAAGAAGAGGTTAAGGCGTATTTCCCGATAAACCGTGTTTTATCGGGCCTGTTTGCGGTTGTTGAGCGTTTGTTTGGGGTCAACATCCATGAGCTGAAAAATGTGGATACATGGCATAAAGAGGTGCAATTTTTTGAAATTACTGATCAGGCAGGTGCGCAACGGGGTCGTTTTTATATCGACTTATACGCCCGTCCCCATAAACGTGGTGGCGCCTGGATGGATGAATGCGTCACCCGCTTTAAAAAACATGATGGCATACAAACCCCAGTGGCCTATCTAACCTGCAACTTCACCCCGCCTATAGGTGCAGCACCTTCGTTGTTAACGCACGGTGAAGTCGAGACGCTGTTTCATGAGTTTGGGCATGGTTTGCATCATATGTTAACGACCGTTGATTATCTCAGTGTGTCGGGTATTCATGGGGTGGAGTGGGACGCGGTCGAGCTACCGAGTCAGTTTATGGAAAATTGGTGTTGGCAAGCCGACGTTATGCCATTAATTTCAGGCCATTATCAAACGGGCGAGCCTTTACCCGATACCTTGTTTGCAAAAATGCTAAGCGCCAAAAACTTTCAATCCGGTATGCAAATGTTAAGACAGGTTGAGTTTTCATTATTCGATTTTCGTGTGCATTTGGAATACGAAGCAAGCAGCGGCGCCAAAATTTACGAAATATTGCAACAAGTGCGCGATAGGGTGAGCGTTGTTAAAGCCCCTGTATTTAATCGTTTCCCGAACAGTTTTTCACATATTTTTGCGGGTGGTTACGGTGCTGGCTATTACAGCTATAAGTGGGCGGAGGTATTGTCTAGTGATGCTTTTTCCTTATTTGAAGAAAAAGGGGTGTTCGACGAAAAAACGGGCCGTTCATTTTTACGCAATGTGCTTGAAAAAGGTGGCAGCGATGATGCCTTAAACTTATTTACCGCATTCAGGGGTAGAGAACCCAGTATCGACGCTTTACTTAAACAATCCGGTATCGTGACATAAATGCTTAAATTTTTACTCATTGGCTTAATGCTGTGCCCGAGCATGGGTTATTCGGCGCATATAACCGATAAATTATTGGCGGGCATGTACGCCAACCCTAATGCGATAGAACAACCCGTGCAACTGTTACCCAGCGGTACGCCACTGGAATTAATTGGCGAACAAAAAGGCTTTGTTAAGGTGCAGTTGGTCGACGGCACAACGGGTTGGGTAGAAAAACGTTTTTTATCAGAAGATAAGCCGGCCAATGTTCGTTTATTAGCCTTACAAAGTAAATACAGGCAGCTACAAGAAAAATTAGACCAGGCTGAAGCTCAATTAGCCGGTGTGTTAATTAATGAAAAGGCTGAACAAGCAAACGGCCAGACACAAGCGCAGGCATCGAAACAATCATTGCAATTGGCCTTGGCCGATGCAAATGCCCTTATCGAGCGATTGAAGCTAGAGGCTGCACAAGGTAAGCAAACGCAGCACACGCCTCAACAGGCTAGCTTAGCAACGCAAAATAGCGCTTCGCTGAGTACCTATACATGGGGATTTATCGTGGTTTTACTTATGGTGGCTATTGCGTTCGGACTGTACATGGGTCTGCGCATTCAAGACCAGCGGCAGTTAAAAAAACACGGCGGGTTTAGAATCCGCTTATAAAGATCGATTGCTATAACCAAACAACCTTAAAAATCTGTTTGTTAGCTTAAAAGGGCTTAAATAAAACTGACTTAATCGGCCTCATTAGGACTAAACCACAGTCAGTATTGAGGCTTTTAATTTAATTAAAAAGGGGCGACGACACTGCCCTATATCGCCAAACCGAACAAACCATCAACCATCATGTGGTACGTTAAAACCTTGGGTCTGCCTATACTGTATTGGCACTTTATGTTGAAAGGGCATGAAAAACTTCTTGAACCTAGGCTGGATTATGATTGCGAGTAATAGCCCGAGCGCTGATGTATTTAACCGTGGTAATTAGTCGGCGGTTTTAATGTAAAAGTATTGTGCATCAGTATCACGCTCTTGTAATAGCATGTGGTGCTTGGATTTATCGATAAATACACCGATATCCAAGTGGGCTGCAGGGTCCGTGGCAATCACTTTGATCACCTCGCCGGCACTTACCTTAGACAACAGCTGTTTGAGTCTAAGCAGCGGCAGTGGGCAGTTTAAGCCTTTTACATCAAGAACTACGTCGTATTGCATATCTTAGTTTAGTGATAAATGTTATTTTGTCGGCTAATTTAAGTGAGAGTAACAAGGCTCAGAATGAATTATAAAGACCTGCGTGATTTTATCTCAAAATTAGAAGCATTAGGTGAGTTAAAACGAATTTCTGTCGAAGTGGATCCGCACCTTGAAATCACAGAAATTTGTGATCGTGTATTGCAGCAACAGGGCCCTGCCCTTTTGTTTGAAAACCCTAAAGGTCACTCGGTACCGGTGTTAGCCAACTTATTTGGCACACCTAGACGGGTTGCTTTGGGTATGGGGCAAGACAGTGTTGATGCGCTATCCCAGGTGGGTGAGGTGTTGGCGGCACTGAAAGAACCAGAACCGCCTGAAGGCATGAAGGACGCTTGGGGAAAACTACCACTGTACAAGCAAGTGCTCAATATGGCGCCAAAATTGGTAAAAAAGCCGGTTTGTCAACAACGCGTGATCGTTGGTGAGGACGTTGATTTAGCCGCATTTCCTATTCAGACCTGTTGGCCCGGTGATGCAGGGCCTTTGATTACCTGGCCGCTAGTTGTCAGCAAGGGGCCTAGCGCAAAACGTCAAAACTTGGGTATCTACCGGCAACAGGTGATCGGCCGTAATAAGCTGATCATGCGCTGGCTAGCCCATCGTGGTGGTGCGCTGGATTTTAAAGCCTGGCAGCAAGCACACCCGGGCGAGCCTTTTCCGGTCGCCGTTGCCTTAGGCGCAGACCCGGCAACTATTTTGGCGGCGGTGACCCCCGTTCCTGATAGCTTGTCTGAATATGCCTTTGCCGGTTTGTTACGGGGTTCAAAAACGGAGCTCGCGGCTTGCTTAACGCATGATCTACAGGTGCCTGCGAGCGCCGAGATTGTGTTGGAAGGCTTTATTTACCCAGGTGAAACGGCGGCCGAAGGGCCGTTTGGCGATCATACAGGTTATTACAATGAGGTGGAGCACTTCCCCGTGTTTACTGTAGAGCGAATCACCCATCGAGAAAACCCCATTTATCATTCGACCTATACCGGCAAGCCACCGGATGAACCCGCCATACTTGGGGTTGCGTTAAATGAAGTGTTTGTGCCAATTCTTAAAAAGCAGTTCCCCGAAATTGTGGATTTTTATTTACCACCGGAAGGCTGCTCCTATCGGATGGCGATTGTGAGCATTAATAAACAATACCCGGGACACGCAAAGCGCATTATGTTTGGCGTGTGGTCGTATTTGCGTCAATTTATGTACACCAAATTTGTGATTGTCACCGACGCGGATGTGGACGTGCGAGACTGGCAATCAGTTATTTGGGCAATTACCACACGGGTAGACCCAGCTCGTGACACAACCATGATTGAAAATACGCCGATTGACTACCTCGATTTTGCCTCACCTGTGTCAGGCTTAGGTTCGAAAATGGGCTTGGATGCGACCAATAAATGGCCCAGTGAAACGCGTCGTGAATGGGGTCAGACGATAACCATGTCTTCGAACGTCAAGCAGAAAGTGGACGAACTATGGGCGTCGTTGGGGCTCGATTAAGCGTCCTCATCAACGGGTTGGCTCAGCAAGTTCGCGAGAGGGCTTTTATCGCCACACGCTAGCGCTTGTTTGTAATAGGCCGCGGCTTTTTCGGTTGACTCACCTTGTTGTTCTAGCAGCTTGCCGAATAAAAAGTAAGCTGCACGAGTAGGGGTGACGCTGAGGCTTTGTTCCAAGTAAGACGTTGCTTTGCCCCAGAGTTTTTGCTCTAGGCACTGCGTTGCCAAGGCGTTAAGAATATCAGTATTATCAACGGCGCTTTTAAGCCACTTTTCGAGTTGTTTTGTTTTTTTATTAGGCTCAATTGCTAACTGACTATAGGCGTTCAGTAAGTCAGGATGAGCTTGCTGGTTAAGCGCTTTTACGAGCCATTCTTCAGCCAATAGGTATTGTTTCGAGTCATGTAAGCAATTGATGTAAGGCACTAGGTAGTCGGGCTGTAACTTTTGTTTTTTATCTAAATTTTGCCAAACCGACTCAATCGCATCCTGATTTGTTGGCTCACTTAATAGGTGCTGCAAGGCTTTTTGTTCGAAAGCTAGCCACTGACTGTCGTCTATGTCACGATTTTTCTTGATCGCAGGTAACAGTTCGTATAATGCGTGCCAGTCTTTTAAATGGGCGTAGCTCTGCATTAATAAGGTTAGTACGATGGGGTGTTTGGGTGTTGCAACCTTCAATTGTTGCAAGCTGGCTAAGGCTTGTTCGTATTGTGCTGCGGCCAGTTGTAATTTGGCGCGCGTTAAATGAATGGCGTGTATGTGTTCGGGTAACGTATCACCTGCCTGTAGAAGGTAAGTGTCTCTGCGGTCGTAAGCCCCGAGTGATTGGGCTGCGTGGGCGGCGGTTAAATAGTTTAACAAAGGCGTCTCGCTGCGTTGAGCCGATTTAATCAGTAATTTTTCAGCTCGCTGCCAGTTTCCTTCGGCAGAATCAAGTAAGCCCCTGTTTAGCGCGGCCATAGAGCGGCTACGCTGCCGTAGGTGATGCCACTGACTGATACTTTTGGGTGCATGTTTAACGGCCAACAAGAATCGAAGGCTTAGATAAAAACCGATGAATAAAACAAACAGTAAAAACAGCAGGACAGCCAAGGAGGTTTCGACCGACCAAGTGTCATAGCTTAAAAGAACGTAGCCGGGGTCTAAATGCACTTGATAGGCCAGCCCGCTGGCGATAACTAATGCGACAATAATAATTAATATCAGTTTCATGGGCGCGCCTATTCTTTAACGTCGATGGCCGTATCAACAGTTTTTGGTGAGATAGGGGCTTGTTCGCTTATTGCCATTAATGGAATGTCGCGTAACAGCTTAAGCGAGGTATCGATCGTTGGTAGCGATACGGTAATGGCCGTGTTTTTAAGGCGATTGAGTTGATCTAAGGCTGATTTAACCGAGGGTTGGTCATTATCAAAATAAGCGCTTAACCATTGAATTGAAATATCAATGCTAGCCGTATACAGGGCCTCATCCCCTCTAATTAAAGCCAGCCGTGCGGCTTCTAGTTTTAACGCCAAGTTTTTCCTGATGAGTTCAACTTGTTCAGGCGTCATCATCGCCGCTAGGGGTTTGTCGTGGCGGCGAACAACAATCAGCTTGCTAAAATTTTGCCAGGCGTCATTCAGTGTTTGTTGTATGTTTTCTGGCATAGGTGACGGTTCGCCTTTACCTATCTCAGCAGCCTGAGCCCGACCCGCGTGCGGATCACTAATGGGCAGATGGCTGAGGGCAGATTCCAGCGCTAATAATTGGGATGAAATACCAACGATGTCGGGTAGGGTCACACTGTTAAGTGCGTGAATTTCTTTTGCTAGTTGCTCGCGTACCGTGAAGGTAGAGGGGTCACCGTTTTCTTTTAAGCGCTGATCGGCCGCTTGTAAGGCAATAATGGCCGTGTCCACATCGCCGACTAAGCGCAACCGTGTATTGGCCAGGCGCGTTAAATATTCGGCTTCAGCGATTAGCCATTGGCGCTTGTTTTTACCCACTTGCTTTTGTAACAGGTTGATCTGTTCATTAGACTCACGCTGTAGGGCCTTAAGTTGTGTCGTTAACGCCGATAGTTGATCACTGCTTGAACGCATATTTTGCGCTAACTGCGAGGTATTTTTTTCACTGTTAGTGGTATCGACAGACAGTTGATCGATCGATTGTTTGAGTTGTATAAATGCCCAATAACCAACCGCACTGGCAACTAAGATAAGAATAATCGCGAACCAGGTGAGTAAGCGGCCAGTTTTTGGTGCGGGCTTCGCCTCGGTCTCGGTGTTTTTTGCTAAGGCCTTTTTGTTGCCTTTGGCTGCTGCTGCGTTATCTGTGGCAGGCGCCTTTTTTGGTGCGGTTTTTTTTTGCTCGTCGGTCATAACTGATGTCCATAAGTTAGAAATTAAAGCTAGCCTGAAAATACCCCTTAAAGGCCTATATTGTCTATAGTACAGCGATGATACGGTTGCTGTATATCAAAAACATACACTCTTGTTTGAGTTGTTAATGCACGTCAGTAAAGCGTTATCGCTTGCCTCCGAACTAATGAGTATGTGTTGGCAGCCCAAAGACTTGGCGTGATCGGCGATACGTTGACTGAACACAACAAAAATACTGTGTTGTTTTAATTCAGCGGCTTTTCCCGACAATAGAAGAAAAAGGTTGTCTAGGGCTAGCTGGCTGGTAATGGTGATGTAATGTATGGACTGTTCTAATAGCGTTGGGCTGTTTTGCGCGAGGCCGCGCTTATAAACATCAACAGAATCGACTTGCATGCCGCGTTGGAGCAAGCCTTCAGCTAAAGTGGTGCGTCCGCCTTCGCCTTTGATAATTAAACAACGTAGGCTGTGTAGTTGTGTAGGTAACTGGGCCAACAAACCTTCAGAGTCAAAAGGTTGGGTGGCGATAATATCTGGTTTTAATCCAATAAACTGCAACGACTTGGCTGTTTTAGGGCCAATCGCCACGATACCGGCGTGAGTTGCAGGCCACGCATTATTAAGCAGCGTATGGGCGCTCGTTACGGCATTTGCGCTAACAAAGATCAGGTAATCAATGTCGCCACAATGTGAGAGTTTTTGGGTGGCGGCTGCAGTTTCTTCTAGTGCCTGAATCTCGATGGTTGGGTAGCAAATCGGCTGGTAACCATGTGCCGATAATAGCGCACATAACTCTGACGACTGGTGCGCCGGCCGAGTAACTAATACATTGATAGGGACGTCATTGTTCCGCATGTTGGTATAGCCTAGCCAAAATCTGTTGGGCGCCAGCGGCTAATAGACGTTTGCCGACGGTCGTACCAATTATTTCTGCGTCTTCTACGGGCCCTTCTAGTTGTTCAGTGATGATCACGCTGCCATCGGGCTCGGCCACGAGACCGTGTAGACGTAGCGTGCCATCTGTTATTTTTGCGTGCCCAGCAATGGGCGCTTGGCAGCCGCCTTCCAAGGTGAAGTTCATGGCGCGTTCGGCGTTTACCCGACTTGCGGTAACCGGGTCGTGTAGGCAGTCGATGAGCGCTTGAGTTGATGTATCTTGCGAACGACACTCTATGCCAATAGCGCCTTGACCAACCGCTGCGAGCATCGTGCCGACGGGGATTGATAGCTTAATCCTGCTTTCAAGGCCAAGCCGTATGAGTCCAGCAGCAGCAAGAACAATGGCGTCATACTCACCGTCGTCCATTTTTTGTAAGCGTCTGTTCACATTACCGCGCAGTGACTTAATGTGTAGGTCAGGTCGTAAGGCTAGCAACTGACACTGGCGTCGAAGACTAGATGTGCCGACGACAGCACCTTGAGGTAAGGCAGCAATCGACGCAAAATTATTTGATACAAAGGCGTCGCGTGGGTCTTCACGGGATAAAATGGCGCCTATTTTAAGCCCGTCGGGTAATAGCGCAGGCAGATCTTTCATAGAATGGACTGCAATATCAGCGAGGTTGTTGAGCATGCCGTGTTCCAGCTCTTTAACAAACAAGCCTTTGCCACCGATTTTAGCCAGGGGGGTGTCCAGGATTTTGTCACCCTGGGTCACCATTTTTACCAATTCAACGGTTAAACCTGGGTGTGCGGTTTTTAATAGTGTGGCGACGTGCTCGGCTTGCCATAATGCGAGTGGGCTTCGTCGGGTGGCGATTCTAATCAGTTGCATGTAATCATTTGGGCTGTTTAATCGAAGGGGGATTATAACAGCCGTTGAGTCAGTTATTTTGGTGGCGATAAATTTTGCCGCAAAAGTCGGTTAAGTTCGGCTTGATGACGGCGACTAACGGTTAATGTTTCGTCGCTACCGCGTAGTTGAATGCAACATTGATTGGTATGGGATTTCGTCACGGACAGTATCGCCTGGATATTGACCAAGGCATTGCGATGAACGCGAATAAAGCGTCCGCTAAATTCAAGCTCCAGTGCTTTGAGTGACTCATCCAATAGAACCGACTGCTCAGTGCTGCAGGCGGCGACATATTTGTGCTCGGCTTTAAAATACAAGACATCGTTGATAGCCATTATTTGCAAGCCTTGGTGGTTGTGCGCGCACAGGTGTTGACGTGGCTGCATTAAGGTTTGGTTTGCGTTAATTATTGAAGACGGCAACTGGCTTAGCTGATCTATTTTGGCAAAACTTTGTTCGAGACGTTGCTTTTTTACGGGTTTAAGTAAGTAGTCGATCGCGTGGGTGTCAAAAGCCGCGAGGGCGTATTCATCGTAGGCGGTAACAAAAATAATATGGCTTTTAAGGCCCGCTTTAAGCATTTCTGCTGCCGTCTGCAAACCGTCCATTTTAGGCATGCGTATATCCAATAAGGCAATATCCGGTTGCCATTGCAAGCATTGCTGTAGGGCTTGTAGGCCATTACCCGCGTCGGCAAAAACCTGGAACTGTGGGTTAATTTCTTCGAGCAGGCGTTGTAACCGAAGTCGCGCTAAAGGCTCATCATCGGCGACGAGGATTTTCATAGTGATTCGGTTTGCAAAGGAAATTTCAGCAGCGTTTGAAACTCACCATTGCCGATGCTAACAAGCAGTTTGCTTTGATCGGGGAAACAGTTTTGCATGCGTAAACGAATGTTATCTATCGCCATTTGATTGCTGGGCCTTGCGCTGGTTGATTGCTGATCGCTAAGGGGGTTTTTTATTACCAAGTGAATCAATTTGTTTTTTACGTGACCAGAAATCGTGAGTGTGCCGCCCGATGCGCTAGGCTCTATGCCGTGGTATATGGCGTTTTCGACCAACGGCTGTACGCTCAACGGTGGGATTAGCGCGTCATCAGGGATGTCAGTCAATTGTATGTTTAACATTAAGCGCTCACCCAGTCGACTTTGTTCGATTTTTAAGTATTGCTGCACTAGGTCTATTTCTTGTTTAAACGTGACCAGCCGTTTAGGGCTTTGTAAGTTAGCTCTAAAGAGTTCGGCTAAGTTTTCAGTGAGTGACTCGGCCAATGGTGGGTCTATCCGCGTTAAACTGGCAATGGTATTTAGGCTGTTAAATAAAAAATGCGGGCGTATACGCGCCTGTAAGGCATCTAATCTAGCGTCAGCTTCTGCTTGAATTTGTTTTTTCCATTCAAACTGAATGTATAAATAACGCAATAAAATCAGGCTGGCGATAAGGCTGATGCCGGTATTTTTAAGATAAACGTTAATTTGACCGTTCGAGGCTGTAGAAAATAAGTGCAGTTGCGGTAATAAATCAGTCGCCAACCAAGTAACAAACAAGGTAACGAAATTAATACAGAAAAAAACAAATACGCTGGTTTTTATTGGCGACCAATGATTCATTTGTCGCCTTAAAAAGCAAAATACGGCGGCACAGCTAAAGGCAATCCATAAAATAAATAAGGCGTTTAGGCTAAACACAGACCAAAAATCACCTGAGATGAAACTGCTATTTAAGGCCAGAATGATCGCTAGCAATTGTGAAATCAAGGTGATGTACAAAACATTTTTTGCACGACAGGTGTCAGGTAAAAAATTTTGCTGATCAGTTCTGCCGCTGTTAGCCATGTCGGTAACTCGTAAGATTCTTATTCGCTATAAATTAAGCTAATCTTAAGTGATATACTAGGTCAAAATTCACTTTTATCCGCAAATCATGTCACAAGATAAACAAAATAAATTATGGGGTGGTCGCTTCACTGAGAGCACCGATGCATTTGTCCAAGCGTTTACCGCCTCGGTTAACTTTGATCAGCGTCTAGCGCCATACGATGTACAAGGGTCGATTGCGCACGCAAAAATGCTGACGAAAGTAGGCGTTTTAAGCGCGCAAGAATGCGAGCAAATTATCGCTGGTTTAACAGCTATTTTAGCTGAAATACAGGATGGAAAATTCGACTGGTCTATTGCGCTTGAAGATGTGCATATGAATATTGAAGCTGCGCTAACTGAGCGTATTGGTCTTGCAGGAAAGAAATTGCATACCGGGCGCTCTCGCAATGATCAAGTCGCAACGGACATTCGTCTGTTTTTGCGTGAACACCTGATGCTGATTCAGTCTGAACTGCTACGTTTGCAACAGGGCTTGCTTGAGCTGGCCGAACAGCATGCGGCGACCATTATGCCCGGCTTTACACACTTGCAAGTGGCACAACCGGTCACTTTTGGTCACCATTTAATGGCGTGGTTTGAGATGCTTAAACGAGACGCTGAACGCTTTGACGATTGCGCTAAACGGGTTAACGTTATGCCCTTAGGGTCAGCCGCCTTAGCGGGAACCAGTTACCCAATAGATCGTCACATGACGGCTGAATTACTGGGCTTTTCATGCCCATCTGCCAATTCGCTGGACGGGGTTAGTGATCGCGACTTTGCGATTGAGTTTTGTGCGGCCTCGGCGTTGTTAATGACGCACTTGTCGCGTTTTTCTGAAGAGATCGTGTTATGGAGCAGTGCGCAATTTAACTTTGTCCATTTACCCGACGCGTTTTGCACCGGATCGTCGATTATGCCGCAGAAAAAAAACCCGGATGTGCCTGAATTAGTGCGCGGTAAAACGGGTCGCGTCAATGGTAATTTAGTGGCCTTGCTAACCCTAATGAAATCGCAACCACTGGCCTATAACAAAGATAACCAAGAAGATAAGGAGCCGCTTTTTGATACCGTTGATACCGTGCTTGGTTCGCTCAGGGCGTATGCCGATATGGTGCCCAATATGGTGCCGGTTAAAGCGTCGATGCTGACAGCGGCCAAACAAGGGTTTTCAACCGCGACTGATCTGGCGGACTATCTGGTCCGAAAAGGCATGGCATTTAGGGATGCACACGAAGTGGTGGGCTTGGCAGTGCGCTTAGGAACTGAAACAAAGCGAGACCTGTCCGAACTGACCCTGGATGAGTTGCAAGACTTTTCTGAACTGATCGCCGGCGACGTGTTTGAGGTGTTAACCTTAGAAGGTTCGGTCGCGGCGCGTGATCATTTAGGCGGCACAGCGCCAAATCAAGTAAGTCGTGCAATAGCCGAGGCGAAAGCGTTTTTATCGGGAAAAAGCTAAGCCGTTAAAAAAACCAGCATTTTTTAAAAAATAGGCAATACTTGGTGTAACGCAAACAACATAATTCGTTACATACAATGCTTGATTCATTATCAGGGGACTGGGGCCAACAAGCACTCGAAGCCGCCGATTTTGGTGTGTTAGTCCTGGATGACCGACGTGTCCATTGGGCTAATCCATGCCTTCTAACATGGCTGCAATTAAAACCAGACGATATAAACGGTAGTGTCGTCAGCAAGACGGACCGTTTAGCGTCTGTTTTATTGGGCACCGATAACCCCTTTTTGCTGTCTACAGACAAAGATAATGAAGTATGGTTACGACGCACACACATTAAAACCCAAACGGTTGATGTGTACTTTTTTTATGACTGCAGTGATCTGGTTGTTATTGGTAACGAGTGCCGTCGCTTGCAGCACGATTTAACGGACTTAAACCCCAAAGACCCTATCACGGGCATGATGAATTTTGACGTGATTGTTGATTTACTCGATGGGCATATTAGCCGAAGTAGGCGTTACGATAATCCGCTGGCTTTATTACGGATTAGTTATGTTTTTCCAAGCCATATGGACGACCATCTATTCGCTCGATGCATCAAACGAATTGCCTTTTTTCTTAAAGATCAGCTGCGTTGGGCAGATCAGATTGGTATGTTAGACAAGCATACGTTTCTGGTTATTTTGCCAGAAACCAGTTATTCCTCCGCGCTGACGTTGCTGAATAAGTTTAACAGTGACCAGCACATCGCACTATTTTCTAAAGGCGATGGACGCCCCGTCTCCTTTGCTGTGGGGCTGACTGAATGGTCAAAAGGCGATACGACAAAAAAAATGCTGCAAAACATACGTCAGGATATAGATTTGACCATGACGGTTTAAGCGATGAAACAGCCGGTAAAAAAATCTGTATTTGAGAGGCAGCCTGAAACGATTCAATTGGTTGGGTCGGCAGGTGAAATCAGTAAAAAAGACCTTAAAGTTGTCAAGCAGCGTTTTTTAAATCTACATAAAATAAAAATGCAACGCGCCCTAGACGCGCTACCACCAAGGCAAAAGACCTTCTTGGAATTGTTGCCATTATTTTTTCACGTTAACCACCCTGTTTTGCCGGGTTATGTTTCCGCCAAAACGCCCGCGGGTATCGCTGATTATTCACCGAGTAAACTGACGTTAGACCAGGCAAAAAAGTTTGGCCACGGTTTTGTTTATAGCAAAAAAGCCAAGCGGAGCTTTGGTATTGAGTCTATTTTTCTGATGGGCAGTGTCGGTAGCATTGCTTTTGTAAAAGGCAGTGATATGGACTTGTGGTTATGCTATTCAAGCGGACTGTCTGCAGAAGATCTCGCGTTACTGCAAGAGAAAGCCTCGGGTATTGAAAAATGGGCAATGAGTTTAGGCTTAGAAGTGCATTTCTTTTTAATGAACGCAGAGAGTTTCAAACAAGGCGAAGCAATACCACTGTCTAGCGAAAGCAGTGGTAGTACGCAACATCACTTATTGCTTGAAGAGTTTTATCGCACGGCCTTGTACGTTGCAGGGCGTTACCCTGTTTGGTGGTTAGTACCGCCAGAGGCTGAAAATAACTATCAGGAATTTGTCGACAACCTATTAAAGCAACGCTTTATTGAGCGCCATGACGTCATAGATTTTGGCGGTTTAGAAAAGGTGCCCGCCGAGGAGTTTTTAGGTGCCTCATTATGGCACTTGTATAAAGCCATCGACTCACCCTATAAGTCATTATTAAAGTTGATGCTGATGGAGTCATACGTAGACCAATACCCGCATTACGACTGGGCGGCGCTGAAGATGAAAAGGCGGGTCTATGCAGGCGAGTCGGACCCTAATAAACTAGATCCTTATCTTATTTTGTATGCGGCGCTAGATGAGTATCTGCGGCGTAAAAATCAGCCACAGCGTTTAAATTTAATGCGTTATTGTTTTTTTAATAAATTAAATGAGAGTGGTTTGGGAGCAAGCAAATCGTTGAAAAATGATTGGCGGCAACAAGCTTTTAACGAGGTGTTAAGTGATTGGGGGCAGCTGCCGGATTACCTAGTGGATGCCCTGGATAATCAAACGTGGGATATCACCTTAGCGCAACAAGAAAAAGAGCGTTTAACCAAAGAGTTAACCCATAATTATGAGTTATTGATGCGCTTTGCGAAAGACCGAATAGGCTCGCCGCAGCGAGATAATGAAGAGCTCACGTTATTGGGACGAAAATTAAACGCGGCCTTAGAAAGGCGGCCCGGTAAATTAGAGCGATCATCGATAAAAAACACCCGTATTCGAGAAGAAAACAAGGTTGTTTTGAAGCAAATCACTGGCGCAGCGGGCTCTAGCAATTGGCAGCTCAGTCGTCTTGATATTAATGCGCAAGAACAAGCTGTTCGACAATCAAGAAGCCTATTAGAGTTGCTAGCTTGGTGCGTTGACTCGGCTGCGATAGGGGCAAAAACAAAAATAGCGCTAAACCCAGGTAAGAGTCATATCAGTTCGCGTGAAGTGTCGCAAACCTTGCAGGGCGTCGCGGCTTTTTTTAATGCCTTGACTCACATGCCAACGGACCTTGATGTCTATCGTTATAAGCCGGCAGTTACCGATGTGATGCTAGTTATTAACTCCGGCTTAGACCCACTAAATAATTATACAGAGCAAGGCATTAATTTAACCAGCGAACGTTCAGATGCCTTGAGCTTTGGTTCGCAACGGCGAAATTTAGTGCATACCACGGACATGATGTTTCGTAACTCATGGAATGAAGTTATTGTCGGAAAATATGACGCGATGGATGGTTTGATGTCGTGCGTGTGTGAGTTATTTGACCAGCAGTTAATTGGCGCAAAGCACGTTCCGCCAACCCTTGTGTGTACCAGTTATAACTCTCCAAGAGCGATGAGTGTGTCGAAGCGGATACAGCGGCTGATCGAAGACATCGCTCGGGTTTTTAAATCCTATGGCCAACAAAACTCCCCTCGCTTTATTATTCAATCGGGTCGTTCGTATTATCTTATGCAAGTCAGGCATCGAAAAATGACGGCGACTGCAGTGGCAGAAAAAGGTCTGATAAGGGCGCTATCCGATCAACAGGCGGTGTACAGTCCCATTTATTTTGATAAGTTTATCGATCAGCAGGGGTTGCTGCCGGTTGTTTGCGGCCACCATAAAGCCGGTTTAATCCAGTTGTACTATGTGCAAACAGGTGAGCGAGCTGCACAGGTGTATATTTTGGACGAAAAAGGTTCGTTGTTTTTCAAACAGTGTGAGTTTGTCAACGAGCAGGTGCTGTTGCTTTCATATAAAACCTTGTTGGATTGCGTTATACAACGCCGGCGCTTGGCAGGCTATGGCCTGCAAAGTAATGATGTAGATTTTGACATTGAATGTTATCGACTTGAGGAAATTAGGCAGCACTGGGCGTTACACAAAGTGGCGCCGCCTGAGGTTACGATAAACCGACAAATGGCGGTTCGCGTGGCCTTTGATAATTACGCAAAGGAGCTTCATATCTATTGCAATACGCAAACGTTTTCGAGTTTAGAGCATGGTGAAAAGCTATATAACGTAGTGGCAAGTCATATTAAAAATGAAAGAAAAGCGCTCGAAGATTACCCTGTTTACATCACCGATATCGATGTGCCGCATGAAGAACTGGGTGTGAGCGAGCGTGAGCACGTGCAGACGATTCACTTTCTACAGTATAAGCAACGGATTGAGGCTAAGTTGAATGTATAAAATCGACCTCTCTACCTAGAGTGGTGGGTGATAAAGAGGTCGCCTCGGTCTATTAAGCCTTTAAATGATTGATCATGGTGTCTGCGTCGCTGCAGTTGAAGGGGTCATCGGAGCAATTATCCATTTTTCCAGTCTCGCTGAATAAAGCGGTAATTTTATTGTTTTCAACCAACATCGAATAACGCCAAGAACGATCACCGAAGCCAAGGTTTTCTTTTTTAACGAGCATGCCCATTAAACGGGTAAAGTGAGCATTACCGTCGGGCAGCATTTTGACGTGCTTAATGGCCAAATTTTTACTCCATTGGAACATCGTAAACGCATCATTCACGCTGAGGCAGTACACCTCATCAACGCCGAGCGCTTTGAATTCATCATAATGCGCGTCGTAGCCCGGTAGGTGGGTGCTCGAACAGGTCGGTGTGAAGGCGCCCGGCAAGGCAAACAGAACGATTTTTTTATTATCGAAAATCTCACTTGAGGTGAGGTCTTGCCAGCGGAAAGGGTTGTCGCCTGAAAGGCTGTTGTCTCTTACGCGGGTTTTAAAGGTAACTTGAGGTACATTAGTTAGCATGAGTTTCTCCATTGGGTTATTAATAACAATGGCGTTAGTCTAGGCTGTTTTTGTATAAAGTTAAAATCGATTGTTTTTAACCTATTGATAGATTAAATCTATTATTGTTTCCGTAGCTTGAGGATGATATTTTTTAAATAATCAATAAGCATGGTTCTAGGGCTGGTTTTTCGCCACACTAAGCAAATGGAACGTGAGGGAGGTGGTGACGAAAAAGGAATATAGCGAATACCGTCGTCTGTGTCGCGGATGGCAATCTCTGGAATAAAGGTAATACCGGTACCTGCACGAACCATTTGTCGTAAAGTTTCTAGGCTAGTGGCTCTTAAGTCTTGTTGTTGATGGATGCTTTGTAATTGGCAAAATTGTAAGGCTTGATCGCGAAGGCAATGCCCCTCATCTAATAAAAGCAACGTTTGATCAATTAAATCGGCAGGGTTTATGAAGGCGTTTTTAGATAAAGGGTGTGAAGGGTAAACGGCTATTTTGAAAGGGTCTTCAAACAACACCTCAGCCATTAAGCTGTCGTCTTTGATGGGTGCTGCGAGTATGGCGACGTCAATGCTTCCTTCTTTTAATCGGCTTAATAAAACGTCAGTTTTTTCTTCTACAAGGATTAAACGCAGCTCGGGCAGTTGTTGAGTAATCAATGGCACTAGGTCGGCCAGTAAATAGGGCGCTAAGGTGGGGAAAGCACCTAATACAAGATCACCGGCCAATGGGTTTTGCGCGCTTTCACACAGGTTTTGCAGTTGCTCAATCTGCTGCAAAATCGTTTGAGCCGTGTCGATCACTTGCTGGCCAATGGGCGTAATTAATATGCGCTTATTGTTCCGCTCAAATATTTTTATGCCGAGTGACTCTTCAAGCTTTTTTATTTGCATGCTGAGTGTAGGTTGGCTAACGCAGCAATGCTCGGCCGCACGAACAAAGCTTTTTAAATTGGCGACGGCAACAATATAATGCAAATCACGAATATTCACGTCAAATAGGGCGCGCGTATGCCGACAGACGCTTAGGCCAATACCCTAAGCAACCAATGCTTAATGTCATCAATTTCTGCTGCAGAGACCGAGTGTTCCATGGCGTAACTGTGCCAGTCGATGGAGTAGCCTGCGTGTTCAAGGAACTGTTTAGAAGTCTGTGCTTGTTCAATAGGAATGACCGGGTCGTATTGGCCGTGGGCATAAAAAATGGGTATGTCAGCGTGGCCACTTTGTGCGGCATTTGGCAAACTGTCTTGCATGGGTACATAAGTTGACAGCGCCATAATGCCGGCCAGTTTCTGCTGAAAGCAAATGCCTGTGTTGATGGCGATAACACCGCCTTGAGAAAACCCAGCGATAACGATATCTGATGCCTTAAGGCCGCTTTTAATTTGCTCATTGATCATGGCGGTGATAATAGCGGTGGAACTGGCAATCCCTTTACTATCAGCGCGTTTCATTAGGTCCATTTCGCTAATGTCATACCAGGCGGGCATACTCATGCCGCCATTAATGCTGACGGGTATAGCTGCTGCGTGTGGAAAAATAAAACGGATGCCCAGTTCGTTTTGAATGCCGAGCTCATTCACGATTGGTGCAAAATCGTTTCCGTCGGCGCCAAGGCCGTGTAGCCAAATAACGCATTTCTTTACAGGGCCGGTTGGGCTAGACACAATGCTAGGCAGTGAAGTTAAAGACATAATTTATCGCTTGATGGTTGCTTAATGAGGATTAGAGTATGCCAAAAAAGAGCAAACGTTTATACTGCTAATTATTAAATGATTAACGGGGTATTTAAGATGATACGTTTCTTAAAAGTAATGTTGATATTAGGCTTAGTTGCGGTATCAATAGGTTGTGGACAAAAAGGTAGTTTGTACCTGCCGAGCGAGTATGCTGCGGCACAATTGGGTCGTTAAGTGGATCATTTTCAATACCGTGACAATCAGCTATACGCTGAAGATAGTGCAGTAAAATCAATAGTCGATCAGTTTTCTACACCGACCTATATTTACTCTAGAGCAACCCTCGAAAAGCACTGGAACGCCTTTGATCAAGCGTTTAACGGCAGGCCTCATCTCATTTGTTATGCGGTTAAAGCAAATTCAAATATAGCCGTTTTGAATGTATTGGCGCGGTTAGGATCGGGGTTTGATATCGTGTCGGTCGGTGAGCTTGAGCGCGTGTTGGCAGCCGGTGGACAGCCTGAAAAGATTGTGTTTTCTGGCGTTGGCAAACGTCATGATGAAATCCGCCGTGCGCTAGAAGTAGGCATTCGTTGTTTTAACGTCGAAGTATCAACAGAACTCGATCGTATCAATGACATTGCCGGCGACATGGGGCTAATCGCGAAAGTGTCGATTCGCGTTAACCCTGATGTTGACGCGCAAACGCACCCGTACATTTCCACCGGTTTAAAAGAAAACAAATTTGGTTTAGCCATAGAAACGGCCTTTGAAGAGTACCAGCGGGCACATAAAATGCCGCATTTACAAGTGGTCGGTCTCGATTGCCATATTGGCTCGCAACTGACCGATGTTCAGCCCTTTGTCGATGCGCTTGATCGTGTGTTAAACCTATTGCAGCGTTTGAAAGCAACCGGTATCGAGATTCAGCACTTAGATTTAGGTGGCGGCTTGGGTATTCGGTACCGAGATGAAACGCCGCCAAGTCCAGCACAGTACGTGAACGCGTTGTATCAAAAACTGGGTGAACTACCGTACGAAATCATCCTAGAGCCAGGGCGTGCCATTGCTGGCAATGCAGGTATCTTAGTAACAAAAGTGGAGTACATTAAAGCCACGGCAGATAAAAACTTTGCCATAGTCGATGCTGCAATGAACGACTTAATGCGCCCCGCCTTGTATCAAGCTTGGCAAGAGATTATTGCCGTTAAATTAGACTCATCCCATGCGACGCGGTCGTATGATATTGTCGGCCCGGTCTGTGAAACAGGTGATTTTTTGGGCAAAGATAGGGCGTTGGCACTGGCTGAAGGTGACCTCTTAGCCGTTCGTTCTGCAGGGGCGTATGGGTACACCATGGGTTCAAATTATAACTCCCGACCTAGCGCTGCCGAGGTGATGGTTGATGGTGATCAGGTACACCTGATCGGTGCGCGTCAAGGTGTCGAAAGCTTATGGCAAAACGAAGCTTTATTGCCGAGTGAAACTGAGGAAGTCGGTTGCTAATTAATTTCAGCAAAATGCACGGGCTAGGTAATGACTTTGTTGTTATCGATGCAATCAATCAAACGGTCCAGCTAAATGCTGAGCAAATTAAGCGGTTGGCCGATCGGCACTACGGCATTGGGTTTGATCAGCTATTGCTGGTTAAACAGGCGCAAAGCGCCGCTGATTTTCGCTATGTTATTTATAACGCCGATGGCACTGAGGTGTCGCAATGCGGTAATGGTGCGCGATGTTTTGCCTTGTTTGTTAGGCAAAAAGGGCTAACTAATAAGGCCAATATTCGTGTTGAAACAGGGGCAGGTGACTTACTGCTGCAGGTCAATGACGACCAACAAGTCTGCGTGGATATGGGCGAGCCCATCTTTGCGCCGTCTATGGTTCCTTTGCTGTTTGAGCAACAAAAAACCACCTACAGCGTTAACTTAAGCGGTAATGAAATTGAATTTTCCGCACTCTCGATGGGTAATCCGCATGCTGTTATACAAGTGGCGGATGTTGCAGCAGCTGATGTGATCTCGCTCGGCGCGCAGCTTGAGAATCACTCTTTGTTCCCAGAGCGCGTTAACGTGGGGTTTAGTGAAATAATCGACTCCTCTCATATAAGGTTGCGTGTTTACGAACGCGGTGCAGGGGAAACCTTAGCTTGCGGCAGTGGTGCTTGTGCTGCTGCGGTTGCAGGTATCCAGTTGGGGCGAGTGACCTCACCAGTCAACGTAAGTTTAACCGGTGGTGACTTGACTATTGAGTGGCTAGGCGAGGGGTATCCAGTCAAGATGACGGGGCCTGCAAATTTCGTATTTGATGGTATGATTAAACTATGAGTCAGCAACAAAACACAGTGCAAAACGTGAATTTAACGGAACAACAGGTACGGGAATACCTGCTAAATAACCCCGAGTTTTTTAACCAATACCCAGAGCTGCTGGAGATGATTCAAGTTAACGACCAACAGCAAGGGACGGTGTCACTCACGATGCGCCAATTGGCGTTATTGCGCAAGAAAAATGAAAAGGCACAGCAGCAATTAGACTGTTTGTTGGATATTGCGCGAGAAAATGATGCCTTATTCGGTCGCATGCAGTTGTTAACGACAGCGCTCATCGATGCGCGCTGTGTTGAAGATGTGTTTGCTACCCTCGACGATATGTTACGTGATTGTTTCGGTGCGGATTTTTTTGCTATTCGACTGGTGGCTGATGAGGGTGCTCCAGATTTCCCAATTACCGATGTCGTTTGGCAAAGTGGCTGTGCGCAGTTAGAAAACTTTCAGCGTATCTTAGACTCACAAAAAATAAAATGTGGTCATCCAACGCATGCGCAAGCGGCGGCCCTGTTTAACGAACAGGCGGCCGAGGTGCAATCGGTTGCGTTTATTCCGTTAAAAATCAATAAGCAAGACGGGCTATTGGCTATTGGCAGTAAAGAGATGGATCGATTCCACCCGACGATGGGGTCATTATTCCTTGCGCATTTAGGCGAGCTGGTCGCGAAACGTTTAGCGTCCTTGCAGCAACCCGACAAAGACTAACGTGAGTCCGCTCGCTGTTGATTTAGTGCAGCGGTTTATCGAAGTATTACGAGTCGAACGCCGTTTGTCGCCAAACACCTTAAAAGCATATCGGCGAGACTTAGCTCAATTGATCGACTTTTGTACCCAGCAGTCGCTAAACGAATGGTCTGAATTAAACGGCCATCACCTTCGGCGATTTATCGCCGAGCGGCATCGCGGTGGATTGGGTAGCAACAGTTTGCAACGAGAACTATCGGCTTGTCGTAGTTTTTTTGCCTATCTAATCAAAACGCGCCAGCTAGTCAATAACCCAGCCGCGGGTATTCGTGCGCCTAAAGCGGCTAAGGCTTTGCCGCACGTGCTTGATGTAGACCAAGTTAATGCGCTGTTAGAAGTAGAACCAATGGGCGCCCTGGAAATCCGCGATCTGGCGATGTGGGAGTTATTGTATTCATCGGGTTTACGGGTTGGTGAACTGGTTAAGGTCAATTTAACCGACATTGATCTAAGCGGTCGGACCATTCACGTGGTCAGCGGTAAGGGGCAAAAATCCAGACTATTACCGCTCGGCCAACAGGCGGTAACAGCGATACGCGCGTGGTTATTAGAAAGGATTGATTGTCATCGACAAGATGATATGGCGCTATTTATTAGCAAAAATGGCTCACGTTTAAGCGCTCGCAGTGTCCAGTCGCGTTTAGAACGCTGGCGTAAACGCCAAGGCCTGCAAGGACGTTTGTACCCACACATGCTGAGGCATTCGTTTGCCAGTCACATGCTGGAGTCGAGCAGGGATTTGCGCGCGGTGCAAGAACTGTTAGGTCACAGCAACATCAGTACCACACAGGTGTATACGCACTTAGACTTTCAGCATTTAGCATCGGTATACGATCAAGCACACCCACGCGCGAAACAAAAAAAGAAGGCTTAATCCGGTCGCGGTAACTTATCGTTGGCCATGGGTTTGGAATAGTCCTCCTCCACGCTTGAGACGCCAAAAAGCTTTAATAAAAACCTAAACACGCGCTTAATACCTCGCCATAACTTAGGTAGCGCCCAGATCATTAGCAAGATAAACAGTACCAAACCGACGATGAAAAAGGCGGGGTGTTGAATAGAAGCCCAAACACCCACAAAAACAGCAATGTCTTCAGCGATAGACGCGGTCCAGTTACTAAATGGTTCAGGTGAGGTGTTAATTAATGCGCGACTACCCGCCTTAGTGGCGTGCGTGGCGGCGGCTAAACTGCCACCCACCAAGGCTGCGGCAATTTCTGCAGCGGGGCCGATATCGCCGATGGCGCCAGCGGCTAACAGAGCACCAGCCGGTATGCGGATGAAGGTATGTAAAGTGTCCCAGGCGCTATCAACGCCGGGAATTTTGTCGGCAAAAAATTCGATTGCGTACATTAAGCCGGCGGCGGTCATCACCAAGGGGTCGGCAACGATCATTAAGTCGCTAGGCAATACGATTTGTCCGTTATGCGCCAATAAACCGATCATCAGAATGGTTGCGTACAAATTGATTCCGCTGCCCCATGCAGCGCCCATACTGAGTGCGAGCGTTTGTGAAAGTTGATTAAGTTCATCCACGGTATTTACTCCCTGCTTTAAACAGGCTTAAGAATATCATAACTAAGATGAATCCAGTTTAAACAAACCAGCCGACACGCGGCCGCTTTGATTTTTGTGTAAAATGTAGTGTCTAACTTAAACGTGGGATAAAACAGTGGATTTTAGAGGAACAACAATTGTTTCAGTGCGGCGCGGTAACAGCGTTGTTATTGGTGGTGATGGCCAAGTGACCTTAGGCAACACAATCATGAAAGGTAACGCCAGAAAAGTCCGTAGGATTGGTGGTGGTAGTGTTATAGCTGGCTTCGCAGGGGCAACAGCAGATGCCTTTACGCTATTTGAGCGTTTTGAAGGGATGCTAGAAAAGCATCACGGTAATTTGACACGGGCAGCTGTTGAGATGGCTAAAGACTGGCGTACCGATCGTATGTTGCGTAAGTTGGAAGCCTTATTAGCAATAGCAGACAGCAAAGACTCGTTGATTATTTCCGGTAATGGCGACGTCATTCAGCCGGAACAAGACCTGATAGCAATCGGATCAGGCGGGCCATTTGCGCAATCAGCAGCGCGTGCCTTGCTAGAAAATACCGAGTTAAGTGCTCGAGAAATAGTAGAAAAGTCGTTAGGTATTGCGGGTGATATTTGTATTTACACCAATCATAACCAAACGATTGAAGAGTTAAATTTTGAGGAAACTACGTAATATGAGTCAAATGACACCAAAAGAGATTGTGCATGAATTAGACAAGCACATCGTGGGACAAAGTGCGGCAAAAAGAGCTGTGGCCATTGCCTTAAGAAACCGTTGGAGACGTTCACAAGTAGACGAAAGCTTACGCGCCGAAATTACGCCAAAAAATATCTTAATGATTGGCCCAACGGGTGTGGGTAAAACCGAAATAGCACGCCGCTTGGCGCGCCTAGCGAAGGCGCCGTTTATTAAAGTAGAGGCGACCAAGTTCACTGAGGTGGGCTATGTGGGCCGCGATGTGGAGTCTATTATTCGAGACCTTGCCGACATTGCGGTAAAAATGACCCGTGAAGTTGAGCTGGAAAAAGTCAAACGTAAGGCCGAGGACGCGGCCGAAGAAAAAGTGCTGGATATCTTATTGCCACGAGCATCTAACAGTGACCCAAGTGATGACAGTGGGGCAGCAACCAGGCAAAAATTTCGTAAAAAATTACGTGAAGGCGAGCTTGATGACAAAGAGATTGAAGTTGAAGTCAAAGCCCCCAGCGTAGGTGTTGAAATTATGGCGCCCCCGGGTATGGAAGAAATGACCAATCAGCTGCAAGGGATGTTTCAAAATATATCGGGTGAAAAAAAGAAAAAGCGCAAAATGAGCATTAAAAATGCGTTACAAATTTTAACCGAGGATGAAGCAGGCAAATTGGTTAACGAGGAAGAGCTTAAGCATAAAGCGCTGGAAAGCCTCGAGCAAACAGGTATCGTATTTTTAGATGAACTAGACAAAGTATGTAAACGCGGTGAGACGGGCGGCGCAGATGTGTCGCGCGATGGCGTGCAACGAGACTTACTACCGCTGGTTGAAGGCAGCACCGTAACAACGAAATACGGCGCGGTAAAAACCGACCATATTTTATTTATTGCGTCGGGTGCTTTTCATTTGTCAAAACCCTCCGATTTGATTCCGGAGCTGCAAGGCCGATTCCCTATTCGTGTTGAGTTGGACGCCTTAGTTGCAGCAGATTTTGTGCGTATTTTAACCGAACCAGACGCCTCATTAACCGAACAATATACCGCGTTACTGGCGACTGAAAATGTCAATTTAAGCTTTACCGAAGACGGTATCGCTAGGATTGCGGAAATGGCTTGGCAGGTGAACGAGGGCACAGAGAATATTGGTGCGCGTCGCTTACACACGATTTTGGAGCGTTTGCTCGATGAGGTGTCGTTTAAGGCACCGGCGGGCGAAGAGCTAAACGAGGTTATTGATGCTGCATATGTTGACGCTCAATTAGCCGAGCTTGCTTCGAACGAAGACCTGTCGCGTTATATTTTATAAACCAGCCATGATAATTACAGATATCGCTTTAGATCAAAGTAACCGCACCGTTTCCTTAAGTTTTGACAATGGAAGCAGCGCGGAATTGAGTTGTGAATACTTACGCGTGCACTCGCCTTCGGCCGAAGTACGCGGTCATGGGCCGGGTCAAGAGGTGTTGCAAACAGGCAAGGAGATGGTCAACATCGTCGCCATTGAGCCGGTGGGTAATTACGCGGTTCGATTGGTGTTTAGCGACGGCCATGATACGGGTCTGTACGCATGGAACTTTTTAATCGAGTTGGCTGAAAATAAAGACTCTAATTGGCAAGAATACCTTGCTCGTCTAGAAACGGCTGGTCACCAACGTAAGGCATAAACGAGACGCTCAAATGACAGATAAAACGACAACCCATTTTGGATTTAAAGACGTCCCAGTAAGTGAAAAAGTGGTTAAAGTGCGTGAGGTTTTTAATTCCGTAGCGCCGTCTTACGACGTAATGAACGATCTTATGTCGATGGGGGTTCACCGCTTATGGAAGCGCTTTACTGTTGAAATAGCTAACGTAAAGCCGGGCCATTTGGTGTTGGACTTGGCCGGTGGTACAGGTGACTTGTCGGCCTTATTTGCAAAAAAAGTGGGTGAAAAAGGCAAGGTGGTGCTGGCTGATATTAACGAAGCGATGTTGCGCGTGGGTCGAGACCGAATGATCGATAAAGGCCACATCAATAATATTAGCTATAACCTGGCAAATGCCGAATGCTTGCCGTACGCAGCCAATCAGTTTGATCGAGTTTGCATTGGATTTGGCTTACGTAATGTTACCGATAAAGACGCGGCTTTGCGGTCGATGTACGAGGTGTTGAAACCCGGTGGCCGTTTGTTGATTTTGGAGTTCTCAAAACCGACTAATCCCGTGTTGGATAAAATTTACGACTTGTATTCGTTTAAATTACTACCAAAGATTGGCGAGTTGGTGGCAAAAGACGGTGAGAGTTATCAATATTTAGCCGAATCAATTCGTATGCACCCGGATCAGCAAACGCTGAAAGGTATGATGGAAGACGCCGGTTTTGAACGTTGCCAAGTTAATAATCTGACTGGTGGCATCGTCGCTGTGCATACAGGTTATAAGCTGTAAGCGGTATGTCTTTGCTGGCACCCTTAATAAAGCCGCTACAAATTGTTATTAATCGCTATGTGGCGTTAGACCCAGAAGCCCCTAAACAGTTAGCGGCGATGCAAGGTAACGTAGTGGAGTTGCATTTTAGTTCACTCAATCAAAGCGTGTTTATCTTTATTAGCGCTGATGGCTTGGATTTTTCTGACGATTACAACAAGCCAGCAAACACAAAAATTTCAGGCTCTCCCATTGCATTATCGATGATGGGTTTGCAACAGAACGCGACAGCAAGCCTGTTTTCCGGTGATGTACTAATACAGGGCGATATTGAACTGGGTAATCAGTTTCAGCAGTTTTTAAACAATATAGAAGTCGATTGGGAAGAGCCGTTGTCGCAACTAACCGGTGATGTAGTCGCCAATGGCTTGGGCGATATGCTACGCAACGTTCACCAATGGGCGCAGCAATCCTCCAGGACAAGCGCGTTAGATGTGGCTGAATATTTTCGTGAAGAACAACACATGCTGCCTTCTACCTTTGAAGTTGAGCGATTTAAAAAGGAAGTGGATGAATTGCGCCTATCCACCGATAGATTAGAAGCAAACGTTCAGCGACTTATCGCTCAAAAACAAAAAAAGACCGATGTACTGGATAAGGATACGACGTGATAAAACCAACAACAGCTTTTCGATTAATCCGTATCCAACGTGTGTTACTTCGTCATGGTTTGGACGAATTTATCTTTAACTTACATTTGTTTAGGCCACTGCGCTATTTAACCTACCTGTCGCCCAGTTATTGGCTCGGTCGGCGTAATGGGCCACGCGGTGAGCGGATTCGAAAAGCGCTGGAAGACTTAGGGCCTATCTTTGTTAAATTTGGTCAAATACTATCGACTCGGCAAGATTTACTACCGCCAGATATTGGCGAAGAGCTATCAAAGTTACAAGACAAGGTGCCGCCGTTTGCCGATCAACAGGCACGCCAACTCATTGAGCAATCACTGGGCGAATCGATTGAAGCTATGTTTGCCGAATTTTCAGCCAGTCCCTTAGCGTCAGCCTCGGTTGCGCAAGTTCACACAGCTACGCTGCATACAGGTGAGGACGTGGTGGTAAAAGTGCTGCGACCAGGGATTGATAAAATTATCGATGCCGATGTGGCACTGCTCTACACCTTGGCGGAGCTCGCCAATAAATATTGGAAAGAGGCCAAGCGACTTAAGCCATTAGAAGTGGTGCAAGAATTTGACCATACCATTCACGATGAGCTAGACCTTGTTCGAGAAGCAGCCAATGCCTCACAGTTACGGCGTAACTTTGCCGGCTCCGATCAATTGTACGTGCCCGATGTGTATTGGGATTACACGCGTCAAAATGTGATGGTGATGGAGCGTATTTACGGCACACCGATAGGTAAAATTGATGTGTTGCGTGAGCGAGGTGTCGATTTAAAGCTGCTCGCCGAGCGCGGCGTGGAAATCTTTTTTGCCCAAGTATTTCGTGATAATTTTTTTCATGCCGATATGCACCCCGGCAATATTTTTGCTTCGGATGATGCAAAATATTTAGCGGTAGATTTTGGCATTATGGGCAGTGTTACTGTCGCCGATCAGCGTTACTTAGCAGAAAACTTTTTGGCCTTTTTTCAGCGCGATTACTTTCGTGTTGCCCAGTTACACATCGAATCGGGTTGGGTACCAAAGCACACCCGGGTGGATGAATTTGAAAGTGCTATTCGCGCCGTGTGCGAACCGATATTCGAAAAGCCGCTAAAAGAAATCTCATACGGCCATTTGTTACTGCGCTTATTTCAAACCGCGCGGCGTTTTGATATGGAAGTGCAGCCGCAACTGGTGCTATTGCAAAAAACCTTACTCAATATCGAAGGCCTCGGGCGACAGCTATACCCTGACTTAGACCTTTGGCAAACCGCTAAACCCTATTTGGAAGAGTGGTATAAAGACACCCTTGGACCCAAAGCCACCTTTAAAAAATTTAAAGAACACCTGCCCATCATGGCCGAAAAGCTGCCAGAGCTTCCGGAGATGATCTATCAAGTGCTCAGTGATGCGGCAAAAGGCGAGTTAGAGATCAAGTGGAAGTCGAAGCAGTTAGACGAAATTAAACAGCAAATGGCAAAAAACCACCGTAAAAATATCATGGCCATTTGCGGTAGCAGTCTGGTGATATCTGCTGCCATTATTTTAGGTTTAGATGGCTTTTCACCACTTATGTTAGGCGATGCACCGCTAGCAACTTGGGCGCTCGGTGGTTTGGGCGGCCTTTTGCTTTTTAGTGCACTGGATTAGGTCGGCTTTATGGCGCTCATGCATACACCGGTTTGTGATGTTGGCCTAGCAGCGCCCGATTTTCAGCTGCTCGGCGTCGATGGTAAGCAATGGACGCGTGATGAATGTACGGGCGAGAATGGTTTGCTGGTTATGTTTATCTGTAATCACTGCCCCTATGTTAAAGCCATTCAGCAACGCTTGGTCGCCGATGTTAAGGATTTACAAGATAACGCTATCGGTGTGGTCGCCATTATGTCGAACGACCCTAACGATTACCCCGAAGACGCGTTCGAGAACATGCAGCAGGTGGCTAAAGACAAAGGCTATCATTTTCCCTATTTAATTGATCCGACTCAACAAGTAGCAAAAGCCTATGGTGCAATTTGTACCCCGGATTTTTTTGGCTATAACGCCAAGCTGGAGCTGCAATACCGTGGCCGCTTAGACGAGAGTGGCAAGCAACAAAACGTTGGTGATGTTAAGCGTGATTTGCTTGATGCAATGTTATTGATCGCTAAAACGGGTACAGGACCTAGCGAGCAAATACCCAGTATGGGCTGTTCTATAAAGTGGCGTTCGCCGAACTGAACGTTCGCTTTATGACACTGATCCTCTGTGAAGATTAAGTGACTGTAGGCTTAGACAATGTAAACATCGACCAGGGTTTAATCGCTATTATTGGTATAGATTGTGCGACTCAGCCGGATAAAGTGGGCCTTGCGCGCGGGTCTATTGCTAACGGTTTGCTAAGCATCGACAGCGCAAGGAAGGTTGCTAAAAACGAATCAGTCGCCAACTTAGTGTCCAGTTGGATAAAAGAAAAAAACCACGTTAAAACCCTGATAGCGGTTGATTCACCCTTAGGCTGGCCAATCAAGCTCGGGGAAGAATTAATTCATCATGTCGCAGGTGCGTCACTAAGCACGAGTGCGCATCAAATGTTCCGCCGAAGAACCGATTTTTTTATAAAAGAAAAGGCAAATAAACAATCGTTAGATGTAGGTGCAGATAGAATTGCAAGAACAGCTCATGCTGCTTTGGCGCTGTTAAAAGAGATAAGCGAGCAGTTAGCTGTTTCTATTCCTTTGGCATGGGGTTCTGTATTAACGCAGCCGATAAGTGTTATCGAGGTTTATCCAGCGGTGACATTGAAGTCTTGTGGCCTTCTTCCTGCGACGAGTTACAAAAAAGAAAATGGCAATGAAAGGGAAAAGATCTACGATGGCCTGATTAACTTAATGGACCTATCAAATGTGGATAAGCTGTCAATAATCGAAGATGATGATATTTTAGATGCCGTGGCCTGCGTTTTGGCGGGTTATCATTTTGTTAGTGGTGAAAGTGAGCAGCCGCCAACTGAAGAGGATCGCGTTTTAGCGGAAAAAGAAGGCTGGATTTGGGCAAAAATACCTAACTAAAATTAGTGATGAGGCTGTTCTAAAAAGGGTTTTAGTTTCAGTCCTCAAAAACCCTAATGGTCAAGCAGGAGTGGATAAGTGGCAATAGAAAAGTCGACTGAGAAACTGGATCAAATTATTAGCAAGGCTCGGAAAGATCGAGAGCAAAGCGATAAGGGTTACCGTGCAAAGGCATTAAAAATGTACCCTTGGGTGTGTGGCCGTTGTACAAGAGAGTTTTCATTGGAGAATTTGCAAGAGCTCACGGTTCACCATCGAGATCATAATCATGACAATAACCCGGAAGATGGCAGTAACTGGGAGTTGTTATGCGTTTACTGCCATGACAATGAACATTCCAGACTAACTGACCATGAATATGGGTCATTAGTTGAAGATAAAAATAAAGAACAACTCATGCAGAGTCCATTTGCGGGGTTGTCGGCGTTATTAAAAAAATAAAATTAAGCTGGTGGGTTCCTTGGCCTGATATTAGAGCAATGATCGTAAGTCAGAGAGCAAGTTTTTAAAAGCGTCTTGCCCTCGAATGTTAAAGGCGTCATGTGACTGATTACGTCGATAAGTAATGTTGTTTAGTAGCTTTTTGCACTCTTCAATATACGCCCGTATTTCAGCGGGTTTTAGGTCAGCACCTTTAAATATCTCAACTATATTTTTTTCTTTTGACATATGCCCTTACAGAGTTATTGCGAATTTTGCATATTTTTTGCCATGTTGGTTTCAGTAGCTGATTCGAAGCAACAGCATTTGGGTCTATATCGACATCGAATGACTCTGTCGACATGAGTTCTCGTTTCAATTGTATAAAGGAAACCGTGTCTCTTCTAGTTTCAAATAACTGGTAGCAAGATATTATATATGACTCAAATAGTGACTGGCCTTTGGCTCGAAAAAACTCAAGGTACTTATTAAGTGCTTCCACATTTTTTGGGTCTGACCTTGAATCTTCGATTGCTTCCCAAAGATCAAAATGCCATTGAGCACTAGATATTGTGTCACCGATGCAATAAATTTGTTCGTCAATTGATAATGCCATGTGTTGCTCTAACTTGTGATTTTTTAGGAATTAAACTTCCCGTTAAGCTCTTAATTAAAACCAAACCGGAAAGCTAACCAATTTATATGGTTAAGATAACACGCATTATTTAAGTCTTGTAGCCGGTATTTCGCCCGAAAGGTCAAGTTACTCTTTTGTCATTAGCAACAAAAGAGTAACCAGAAAAATGCCACCCATTTGCTCTCACCCTGAAGGGTTCCTTCAAAACAAACCATTCAAATGGCTACTGTGGAACTCGCATACGACATGCTCAGACAGCCACAGTAGAAAGCCCCATTTCAACGGTATGTTTTTCAGTGACAGCAAGAGGGGGAAATAACAACGGTGGGTGGTTTTGTCGTAAAAAGAAATGAACGCCCTCGCGGCAGCGAAACACTAATAGTAACGGGTATAAATGTCAGATTACCAGTTGGTCATGTAAAATCTCAGCATGCAAAGCAAAATCTTAAAACCCATCAAACCCGAAAACGATGACTGCTGCGGTGGTGGCTGTTGCCCTTGTGTTTGGGACACGTACTTTAATCAGTTAGATCGCTGGGAAGAGCAAGAAGGTATCTTACAACCTGCAAAAACAGCTGGTGGGGCAGATGAAACAGTCATGAGTGAAGACGACACGACTAAATGGCGGTAAGGCCAAAACCTAGCCAGGCATTAAAATTTAAGGTAGTGTTATGGCAATCGTGTTTCAACACGAGGCGTGATTTTTTAACAATATTCACTCTAGGGGACGATGATGAAAATAATTCCAACAAGTATAAAAGCGTTAATCCTACTGTTTTGTTTTTTTGGTATCGCGCACGCGAATAAAGACGCGGGGCACGATAACGACTACCGTACGTTTCATGCCGGCGGTGACACCGTTTACGGCAAGATAGCGGATTCTTACTCAGCTGAGCTGGTGATGTACCTCGCCGGTAATCAATTTATGGTGATGGAAGATTTGATTAAAGACTTTCAAGCTAAAAATTCTGATATTAAAACGGTATACGTTGAGACTATCCCGCCTGGGCAAATATTAAAAAAACAACTGCTTAAGCAAGGTGAGATCAACGGCCAAAAAACCGCGATGAATCCCGATCTTTTTGCCAGCGTTAATATTAATCATCTAAAAAAACTGGCTCAAAAGGGCTTGATGGCCGAACACATGATTTATGTCCATAATAAGCTGGAGTTGATGGTGGCCGCAGGTAACCCTAAAGGGATTAAAGGGGTAGAAGACTTAGCGAGGGATGATCTTGTGCAATCACACCCCAATCCGTTAACCGAGGGTATTTTTAAGTTTTACGGAAGCGCCATGTTAAAAGACTTAGGTCTGTATGAAAAAGTGACTGCAGGGAAAGAATGCAAAGGTTGTTGGGCCGTAGAAGGTAAAACGTGGTTTACGGAAAGGCATCATAGAGAAACGCCTGACCGCATTGAAAACGGTAAGGCAGATGTGGGTATCGTCTGGACATCTGAAGTGGCTCACGCAATAAAAGAAGGGCGTGCGATAGCAGGGGTTGCGATAGCTGCACCGTATAATAAGCAAGATGAAGTGGCTTATGCGATAGGGCCGATGTTGTCAGGACGTAACGCAATTAATGCCAAGCGTTTTATGACTTATTTAGCCACTGATCAGGCGCAAGCTATTTACGCGGGTTACGGCTTTGTTCCCGCGACAAAAGAAGAGTTAAAAATTAAACGGCTATAGCCATATTAGTGTTAGGGATGGTGTTTAATAATGATGCACTAAATGCCCCTAGCCGTAACTCTTAATAAGAACACGATAACCGTAGCCGTTAAAAAGGCCTATGTTGCTGTATAAGGTAGCGTGTACGGCAGGCTATAATATCGCTTTTATTTTAACGATATGGGTTGGGCTTCAATGCAAGGGGTGTTTTTATTGGCTATATGGTTGCTGCTGAATGTTACGTATGCACAGGCAGATCAAGTATCAAAGTCAGTACACCTTGATGCATTGGAGGTAGTAAGCACGACTCCTCTGCATGGCGGAGGTATCGATAAAACCAAGCTCCCTTATACGGTTTATGTGGCTAATTCAGAGCAATTTGATCAAGCGCAAAGCCTTGATTTAAGTGACTATATGAACCGTAATATGGCTGGCGTGTCTATTAATCAGGCACAAAATAACCCATTGCAACCGGACCTCCAATACCGTGGCTTTACCGCGTCGCCTTTGCTCGGAAACTCTCAAGGCCTGTCTGTGTACATGAATGGTGTGCGGATTAATGAGCCGTTTGGTGATGCAGTTAATTGGGACATTATTCCTCAGTCAGCGGTGGCGGACATTAATCTGATGGCCGGTTCTAATCCTATCTTCGGTCTTAATACATTGGGTGGGGCCTTGTCGGTCACAACCAAAAATGGGTTTACTGACCCAGGCCACTCGGCGCAGCTATATGGCGGCTCGTTCAATCGCCGTGCGGGTGAGTTTGAAAGCGGTGGGAATGATGGCGTCTTAAGCTATTTCGTGACCGGAAACTGGTTTAAAGAAGACGGTTGGCGAGATCGCTCAGAGACTGATGCGAAGCAGCTGTTTGCTAGCGCTGGCTGGCGCACGAAGGATACGGACCTTGAGCTGAGCTTAGCAGCGGCTGACACCGATTTAAATGGTAATGGGTCTGCGCCGCTTGAGCTGCTTAAACAAGATCGCAAGGCGGTCTTTACCCATCCTGATAATACGCAAAATCAATTGCGCATGATGAGCTTATCAGCGAGTCATTGGTTGTCGGATGCTGCGCAATTTTCGAGCACGCTTTACCTACGACGAAATGACCGCAATACCTTTAATGGCGATGGCTCAGATTATGGCGTAATCGATACAATTGTTGGCGGCGATGGGCTGAATGAAGAGGGTGAGATCATTATTGATAGCGCGACGTGTGGCGGGGGCTGTTTCGCTGGCGACTTAATAGATGACGGTGAACAGGTCGAAGATCAGGCAGGTAACGCGATTAACCCTGGGCTCGATGATGATGAACTGGGGGCCAATAATCGCAGCACAACTGAACAAAGTGGCTATGGGTTTAGTGGGCAACTCACTTTTTTCAATAATATACTAGAAAGTGAGAACCAGCTGGTGACCGGTTTCAGTATTGACCAAGCCGACGTTGATTATAAATTTAGTACTGAAGTCGCTGCGTTTACCGCTGATAGGGGAACAGTGGGTACAGGCCTAACGGATGCAGGAAGTGTTGTGGATGCAGCGGTAGAAACGAGCACCGCGAGCCTATTTTTTATGGATAACTTTTCGTTTAACGAGGCGTTAACACTAACGTTTAGTGGACGTTATAACTATTCACGTATCAAGATTTCAGGAACGAGTGGAGACACGTCGGTTGTGCCAGCCGGTGAAACAGGCACGCATACGTTTATTCGCTTTAACCCAGCTGCCGGTCTGACCTATGATTTTAGGCCCGAGCTGACGACGTATCTGAGTTACAGTGAGTCATCGCGGGTGCCAACCCCCGCTGAATTGACGTGTCATGACCCGAGCAACCCTTGTGCGTTACCTAACTCCTTTTTGAGTGACCCGCCGCTGGATATGGTAGTGGCTAAAACGTGGGAGGCAGGTTTACGCGGCAAACAAAGAGGCGTTGCTTGGCATGTGGGCTTATTTCAAACGTCCAATCATAATGATATTTACTTTTTGCCGACTGAAGAAGGGCCTGGCTTAAGTCCTGGTTATTTTGCCGATATTGGTAAAACACGGCGTCGTGGTATTGAATTTTCATTGGCAAAAGAGTATCAGCAATGGGCTTGGTTTTTGAACTACAGCGGGATTGAAGCGGTTTTTAGGGACAGCTTTAGCGTTAATGCGCCGCATAACCCGTTCGTTATTGCGAGCGGTAACAGTCAGCTGACGGTGGCAGCGGGCGATCACATCCCCAGCATTCCTCGACATAATCTTAAGTGGGGTGCGGACGTTAATTTTAACCAGCGTTTTTCATTAGGCTTTGATGCGAGCTACCATTCTAGTCAGTATTTTCGAGGCGATGAGGCTAATTTAAGCTCACAAGTGGGTGCTTATACGGTTTTTAATCTGCACGGGCGATATAAAATCAATAAATCCTTAGAGCTGTTTGCCAAGATCGACAATTTGTTCGATCATGACTATGAAACCTTTGGTCTTTACGGCGAGCCAGATGAAGCGCCAGGCTTTGACGGCTATACTGACACGCGCTTTTATGGCGCGGGTGCACCGCGGGGCGGTTGGCTTGGCGTCAAAATAACTTTATAGGGGCGGCTAACCTTTAGCGAGACGTTTTAGGTAGGCTGGTGTTGGGCGTTAGTAGCCAACGGCCAACTAAACAGGTGGTTGCAAGGTTCCAGACAATAACGGCGCCGCTGGGTAAATCAAACATAGCTGACACTAGTAGCCCAAGCGCATAGCCGCTTGCGCTAAGCAAAAACCCAACGAATAATGCTTTCCACCCCTTTAGGCCGATTGTCGCAAGCGCCGGAATTATTAAACTGGCGAAAACTAGGTAAATACCAACCAATTGTACAGAAACGGTAACAGAAACGGCAAATAACGGGTAAAAGGCCGTCGGCCGATTAAACCTGAGCCAGGCGCCAAAAATAACAACCGACAACAGGGCCGGAAGCGCTAGCTGAGGCCAAGTTACCCATAAAATTTGTCCGACCAATAAGTCCTTTAATGACTCGCCGCCTTGAGGGTTATTGGCCAGTAGCAGAATGCTCGCTGTGGCGGCCAGCACGAACGTTACCCCGATGAGTGCTTCTTGTTGCTGCGGCCACTTTTTTTCCATTTGACTTAATAACCCAGCGCCGATAAGAGCGCTGAGCACAGCGATTATTTGCGCTTCCCAGCCATGCGCTTCGCCCGTGAGTCGCGTAGCGACCACAACACCTAAGCCTGCGATTTGGGCGATGGCAAGGTCAATAAAAATAATGCCGCGTTTCAGTACTTCTTGGCCGAGCGGTACGTGAGTAACTAATACCAGCAGGCCGGCTACGAAAGCCGGCGCAAGAATACTGATGTCGATTGCTTCGATATTCAAGGTGTCGTCTCAAGTAAGGTATTAATTAGACGATCAAACCATTGAAAAATATCCTCGCCATTAGCGACGCTGCTGGAAAGCGAAATAACGGGGGTATTAGTTTTTTCGGACAGCCAACGCGCGGCGCGGTCACTTTGATAATCAGTATGGATAATAAAGTCTGCCGTTGTTGCGTGCACTTTCCCCAGCACTTGGCTTAGGTGCGTGCTGCTTGGCGGAATGCCTGATTTAGCTTCCAGTGTCGCTACTTTATTAAGTTTTAACCACTGCTCAAGGTAAATCCAAGTGTCGTGATGAACGACAACTTTTTTGCCTTGTAACGGTTTCGCTAGGGCTTCCCACTTTGCAATACTGCTGTCAAATCGCTGTATAAATAGGGTTAATTGATGCTGATAATGCGTTTGATAGGCGGGGTCAATTGCACGTAGTGTTTTACTTAGACTTAACGCAATTTGCCTGATTCGGTAGGGGTCAAGATGAAAATGTGGATTGCCAGCTGCGTGCACATCACCCATGCTGCGGTCGAGTCTAGTAGCTTGCTCTAGCAGTTGCACGTGCTCAGCTGCGCTAAAATGGCCGGGCTGACCGTGCATGATTTTACCATTACCCGCCTTTCTGAGCAGTATGGGTAACCAGCCTACTTCAAGTTCCGCGCCGGTGCAAATCAATAGATCAGCATTACGAGCTTTGGCGATTAAACTGGGCCTAGCCTGAATATGATGCGGGTCTTGCTTAGCGCTGGTGGCGCTATAAACTGCTAGCCTTTCACCGCCAAGTTGTGTGGCTAGCGCCGCCCATTCCGGCTCGCAAGCAAATACATTGAGTGGGTCTTCAGTTTTTGCGTATGCAAGCGGTAACGACAGCAATGTAACGTAGCATAAAAGTACAGAGATTTTTTTATTCAGCACGTCTGTCTCCTATTAGTAGCTATGGCCGGTGTGACTGCCGATAGCGAAGGTGTATTGTAAAAACAGCTGGTTGTCGGTGTCGTTATACGATTTATCGTGATTCAGTTGTAAACGTATGCGGCTAAATTCGCTGGGTATCCATTCCAGCATCGCGCTGAGTCGTTGTGGCGTGTGGCCGTAGGTGAGTAGTCCAGCATCTGCTAGTAAGGGCAAATTACTGCCGTCATTATCGCTATCTAAGCTATCAAAACGCAGCGCGCTACGCCACGCGGGTAAGAATTTATACACAGCTTGGGCGTACCAGCCTGATTGTTTGCCGTTAAAGTCTGCGGTGTTAGTTAAAAGATTAATTTGCCCTTTTTCTTGGCGCTCAAAATATTCAAATTGTAACTTGAGGTGACGGTTTTTTGGGTTACCGTTAGGTGCCCATTTGTAAACCCAGTCAATGCCGTTAATGCGACTCTTTCCCGAAAAAGCATACGCATCGACCAAGCCTTCGCTGCTGCGCTGATTAATATGGCCGGCTTGCCAGTGGTTAAGTCCTAGTTGCCAGCTGTGCTCTATCCCAATGTCATCGCCTATATTGATGAAGGCGCTCCAAGAGCCGACACCTTCGCGGTTTCTGGCGGCTGGAAAGCTATCACCATTAGCTAGCTCTAAGCCCAGCTGAAAAAAAATATCGCTGGGTACAATATAGGTAGCTTGTAGGCCATCATTGGATAATTGATTGCCAAACAAGCCTCGGTAAATGAGAGGCGCATCGGCAAAATCCCAGACGTGGGCGTGTTGAGCATTTAAATAACCGATGTCAGAAAAAAAACGTCCAGCTTTTAACGTGAGTCCGTCGGCTAAGTTTAACGTTTGGAAAAATACTTCTTCTACGCTCATTTCATCGCCACTAAAAGCCAACGTGGCTTCCGCATAAAACCTATCGTCAACATTGGAGGAGATGACGAGTTCTGACTCACCTACAGAGAACCCTGCCTGATCTAAGCCGGCCTCATCGTTCAGTGCAAACCCTGGCAGGTGGTAATCATCGGATGCATTAGATAACGAGGTATAGCGACCATCAAGCACAAAGCTAATGGTTGGGTTAAAGTTATTTTGTCTGCGTGCCGGGTTGTTTGATTTGGCCAGCGGCGTGATTATTGTCGTCGATTGTGCAGCCTGTTGAGCTTTTATGAGCCCTGTTTCTAGCGCAAGAATACGTTGTTCGTAGTCTTGTTTCATTGCCGCAATCTGTTGTTGCAGCAACTTAATGTCATTGCTAGCAAGTGCAGGGTTAGTGTTCAGTAAAAAGGCCACAGAGGCAGCCGCAAATAATGCGTAACGCACCATAGTATTTCTCCTTCGCTTAAATAGGGGGGGTACACAACAGGCTAGTTGCCTTAGTTGTGATAAATGTAGGTCTAGCTTAAGCGGAAGAGTGGGGGTGCGCGAGCCTGTAGCCGGTATGCGCGGCGGCTAGTATAAGTCTCGGTAGATGCGTGTGCGCTAGACTCGTTAGTAAATTTCGGCGTAATAAAGCTAAAATCACCGGATATTGGTGAGTGAGCAGACTGACCAAGCGTAAAAAATGTCTGACAGGAGTTTTGAGTCTTGTGAAAAGGGTGTTCAGCAGAGTGAGCGATTGAGATGAGTTGTGCCCAAAAAATAACAGCTGCCAGCAGTACAAGCTTAAGTGGGCTACGGGTTTGTTTAGTGAAGGTTGGAATGGCGCGGTTCATAGCACCTAGTTTAACAGCGTTTGCTTAAAGCTAGTTAGCCTCGAATCCAAATTTCAACACGTCTGCTTTATGAATAGTTTGAAACGACGGACATCGTTTCAGCAATCGAAACGGCATTCTATAATTAAAGTACTACGGCCTGATTGCAGAGGCGGGGCTGTTTTTGTGAAAGTGAGAGCAGATCAAAAAACAAGGAAGTGTAAATGGACAACTGGGTTCCAGTGTTTTTTCTTACTGATTGTTTTGAATTCTCTTCTTGGGTAGTTCAGTGTAAAATGCCGAGTTCTTGGAATTGGTGCTATGGCGCTGATTTAAAATAACGACTAACCTAAAGCGACTATGAGCCAAACACCTTCTCGTCAAACCCTGGCTAACGCCATTCGTGTCCTTAGTATGGACGCCGTTCAACAAGCTAAGTCAGGTCATCCCGGTGCGCCAATGGGAATGGCGGATATCGCAGAAGTGCTGTGGAATGATTTTTTGTCACACAATCCTGCTAACCCCCATTGGGTTAATCGTGATCGTTTTGTGTTATCCAATGGCCATGGCTCGATGCTGTTGTATTCGCTATTGCATTTATCGGGTTACGACTTGGATATGGACGAAATTCGCAACTTTCGTCAATTACACTCCAAAACACCGGGTCACCCTGAATACGGTTATGCGCCGGGCGTAGAAACCACCACAGGCCCCTTGGGCCAAGGCATCACCAATGCAGTTGGTATGGCGTTGGCGGAAAAAGTATTGGCGGCACAATTTAATAAGCCGGAATTCCCCGTGATTAACCACTACACCTATGCCTTTATGGGAGACGGTTGCTTGATGGAAGGGATCTCGCACGAGGCCTGCTCGTATGCGGGTACCTTAGGTTTGGGCAAGTTGATTGCATTTTGGGACGATAACGGTATCTCGATTGATGGGAATGTAGACGGTTGGTTTACCGACGATACGCCCGCCCGTTTTGAGTCTTATGGGTGGCATGTGGTTCGTGATGTAGATGGCCATAATGCGGATGAGATTAAAAAAGCGATTAAACAAGCGAAAAAAGAAAGCAATAAGCCCACATTAATTTGTTGTAAAACGGTGATTGGCTCGGGCGCGCCAAATAAACAAGGCACGCACCACGTACACGGTGCACCTTTAGGTGCTGAAGAAATTGCGGCAACCAGAAAAGCCTTAGGCTGGACCGCGCCAGCGTTCGAAATCCCTAACCCAATTAAAGACGCGTGGGACGCAAACGATAAAGGCGAAGCAGCCGAAGAAAAGTGGGAGACCTTGCTGGAAGCTTACGTAGCTGAATACCCAGAATTAGCGGATGAGTTATTGCGCCGATTATCGGGTGAGCTAAGCGATGATTGGGAGCAAAAATCATCGGCGTTTATCCAAACGACACAAGAAAAGGGCGAAACCATCGCCTCACGAAAAGCTTCGTTGAACACCCTAAACGGTTTTGGCCCCTTGTTACCTGAGTTTTTAGGCGGCTCTGCTGATTTAACCGGCTCCAACTTAACCGAATGGACGGGTTGTACCGATGTAGACGGTAATAATGCTAATGGCAATTACTTGCATTACGGTGTGCGTGAGTTTGGTATGAGCGCGATTCAAAACGGCATTGCCTTACACGGCGGCTTTATTCCTTATGGCGCGACTTTTTTAACCTTTTCCGACTACGCCCGTAATGCGGTGCGTATGGCGGCGTTAATGAAGTTACGCAATATTTTTGTTTATACGCATGACTCCATTGGTCTGGGTGAAGATGGGCCAACGCATCAATCAATTGAACACGTCTCCAGTTTACGCTTGATTCCTAATTTACACGTATGGCGCCCATGTGACGCGGTAGAGTCCGCGGTGGCTTGGAAGTGTGCAGTAGAAAGTGAAAACACCCCCTCAGCGCTTATTTTTACCCGTCAAAATGTGCAGCACCAAGACAGAACAGCCGAACAAGTAGCAGCGATTGCTAAAGGTGGCTATATCCTTAAAGACTGCGATGGCGAGCCTCAGCTTATCTTGCTGGGCACGGGATCAGAAGTTGAATTGGCCACCTCGGCAGCCGAAACACTGGCAGCCGACGGGATAAAGGTTCGCGTGGTATCCATGCCGTGTACGAATGTGTTTGATAAACAAGATGCCGTGTACAAAGAATCTGTTTTGCCAGCATCGGTCACTGCAAGAGCGGCGATCGAAGCCGGTTCAACGGCACTTTGGTATAAGTACGTGGGCTTGAACGGTGCGGTGATCGGTATCGATTGCTTTGGCGAATCGGCACCAGCAGGCATCTTGTTCGAGCACTTTGGCATTACCGCCGACAAGCTCGTGGATGCCGCTAAAGGTTTGTTATAAGAATAAACCATGAGTATACGAGTAGCGATTAACGGGTTTGGCCGTATTGGCCGCCATGTGCTGAGGGCCTTATACGAAGCACAACGTAACGAGCAGCTGCAGATTGTTGCGATTAATGATATTCAGCCACTCGATATATCCGCACACCTATTACAGTACGACACCACCCATGGGCGTTTTGCTTGCCCAGTGAGTGTGGCAGGCGATTCGCTTGTTGTTGCCGGTGATACGATCCGCTACCTCTCAGAGGCCAACCCAGTCAAACTGCCATGGAAAGCCATGAATGTAGATTTAGTGCTCGAATGCAGCGGCCAATTTAGTCAAGCCGAGCCGGCGTTTATGCACTGCCTTGCGGGTGCGAAAAAAGTACTCATTTCTGCACCGTCAGACGATAAAGTCGATGCGACGATTGTCTATGGGGTGAATCATGAAACGTTAAAACCGGAACACAAAGTCGTATCGAATGGCTCATGCACAACGAATTGTTTGGCGCCGATGGCAAAAATATTGCAACAGACCGTGGGTATCGACAGTGGCCTGGGTACGGTTATACACGCTTATACTAACGACCAACGATTGACCGATTCGCACCACCCCGATTTACGTAGAGCGCGCGCGGCGGGCTTGTCGATTATTCCTACGCCAACTCGATCAGTAAAGGCGGTGGAACTGATTATTCCAGAACTAAAGGGTAAGCTAAACGGGCTTGCGATTCGGGTACCCACGCTCAATGTCGCCTTAGTGGACTTTACTTTTAGTGCCTCAAAAGACACGTCGGTGGAACAAATAAATCAGGCATTAAAAGCCGCCTCTAAGGAGGAGATGAAGGGCATCTTAGGTTTTAGTGACGTGCCATTGGTGTCGGTGGACTATAACCACTGCGCAGCGTCGTGTAGTGTTGATGCGTCCCAAACTATGGTGCAAAATCGACGTTTGGTGAAAGTGCAGGCTTGGTACGATAATGAATGGGGCTTTGCTAACCGATTGTTAGACACAGCTGCGGCAATGATGTCGTGTTAGCCAGCGCTCAATATAATGAATAAACGGTTTTAGACATGACGATTACTCTTATGCAAGACTTGGACTTATCCGGTAAACGGGTATTGATTAGAGAGGATTTGAACGTACCGATAAAAGACGGTCAAGTTGTTAGTGATGCCAGAATTCGAGCAAGTTTGCCTACCTTGCAGCACGCGCATAAAGCGGGGGCTATGGTGATGATTATGTCGCACCTTGGGCGCCCTAAAGAGGGTGATTTTAACGAGGCATTCAGTTTAAAGCCCGTGGCCGAGCATCTATCAACCTTACTGGGTTTGCCCGTCCGCTTAGAAAAACAGTGGATTGACGGCGTAGTTGGTAAAGCAGGTGATATCGTTTTATGCGAAAACGTACGTTTTAACCACGGTGAAAAAGCAGACGACGAGGCGCTGTCAAAAAAAATGGCTGCGCTGTGTGATGTATTTGTGATGGATGCCTTTGGTACTGCGCATCGCGCGCATGCCTCCACTCATGGCGTGGCAAAGTTTGCACCAATTGCTTGTGCAGGACCGCTGTTATCAGCCGAGTTAGACGCCTTAGCAAAGGCTTTGTACGAGCCAGCGCACCCCATGTTGGCCATTGTGGGCGGGGCAAAAGTATCGACTAAGCTGACGGTGCTAGACGCGATGTTAGACAAGGTTGATCAACTGATTGTAGGCGGAGGTATTGCCAATACCTTTATCGCGGCTCAAGGTCACGCGGTCGGGCAGTCATTATACGAGCCGGATTTGATTGAGGTGGCTCAAGCATTAATGGCCAAAGCAGAAAAAAAGGGCACGTGTATTCCAGTGCCGGTAGATGTGGTGTGTGCAAAGGCTTTTTCAGAGACTGCACAGGCAAGCATTAAGCTGGTGACTGAAGTAGAGGACGATGATCTTATCTTAGACGTAGGGCCGCAAACGGCCCAGCAGTATGCAGCCTTGGTTAAAGCCGCGGGTACCATTGTATGGAACGGCCCCTTAGGGGTGTTTGAATTTGATCAATTTGGCGAGGGAACAAAAGTTCTATCGCAGGCGATCGCAGAAAGTCGCGGTTTTTCTATTGCCGGCGGCGGCGATACGCTGGCCGCAGTCGATAAATATAAGATCGCCGACAAGGTGTCATATATTTCCACTGGCGGCGGTGCATTTTTAGAATTTCTTGAAGGTAAATCATTGCCGGCAGTCAGTGTACTGCAACTGCCCTCGAGCTAGTCATCTCGTTATTGTCGGGCTGTAGGTATTTAAGTCTAGCAGCCGTTCAATGCCTCATAGCTTAAAAGTTTATTGCAGCGCTATCCTTAAGTTATCCCCGCCTTTGCCGATAACAAACTTACGTAACAATAAAGAATACGAGCGCATAGGATAGTGCGTCTATAAGCCATGAAAAAATCGACACGTGTATTAAATTATTTTTTTTTAATTGCCCTGTTGGCGCCTAGTTTGGCGCAAGCGGCGTTGTTCAATAAAACGGATAAAAGGCTTGAGGTTCGCGTGTTAGTGGATGTATCTGAGCGAATGAGGGTCAGCGACCCAGATAATCACCGGCTGTCGGCACTAAAATTATTCATTAAGCTACTACCCAATAGCGCACAAGCGGGCATTTGGATGTTTGATGGTGAAACAATTCAAATTATGAAACCCTCTAAATCGGGCATTTCCTGGAAGGCTCAGGCCTTAAAAAACATCAATGTTATTCATTCAGATGGAAAAAGGGCTGACCTAGAACGGGCGATTGCGGTCGCCACCTTAGATTGGGTAGAGAGAGACAAATGGGCTAGTCGACATTTGGTTTTATTGACCGATGGCAAGATTACTTCGGGCGGTACAAAAAGAAAAAACCAGGATTCCAAAGAACGAGTGCTTAACCACCAAGTCGAAAACTTGAAGGCCGCTGACGTTAGCGTGCACACCATTGGTTTTTCAGAAGATGCGGATAAAGAGTTTTTAGATGCGATTGCTAGTCGCACGATAGGTTGGTTTGATGTGGCTAAAACAGCGGATCAATTAGAACGAGCGATGCTAAGGGTCAATAAGCGTTTGGTTGAAAAAAACAGTATTCCCTTAGTGGCAAATAAATTTATTGTTGATGATACGGTCAGGGAGTTTACTGCCGTGGTGTTTAGGAAAAAAGGGTTTGGAACGACTCAATTAGATGACCCCGAAGGCTTAGATTTTGGCCGTGGTAGTAAGCGATATGGTGTGACTTGGCATACTGAGAAAAAATTTGACATCGTTACCGTTACAGCTCCAATGGAAGGTGAGTGGCGCTTAATCGCGGCGGCTGACCCCGATAACGAAGTGTTTATTACCACGAATTTACAAATGGCGGTTGATGAGATGCCGAAGGAAGTCTACGCAGGTATCAATACGCGGGTGAAAATGCTGTTGACGGATAAGACCAAGCTACTGACTAACAGTAACTTTTTAAATACGATTAAGGCGACTGTCGAAATAAAAAACAAACGTGGCGATATAGACATCATTGATATGCAACAAGACATGATAAATAACGGTTATTTTTTTGTTGATATTGGTAAAGAACTAAAGGTAGGGCCGTATGAAATGGTGGTAAAAGCTGTCGGTAATACGATGGAGAGAATCGAAACCTTGTCCTTTCATGTATTGAAGAAACCAAAAGTTAAGCGAGTAGAGGTTAAGCCTGTTTTTAAGCAAGTCCTTGCGGATGCGGGCATTGTGTTACCGAAAGAAGGACTGACGGAGGATCAAGTTTTTGCATGTCCTGATTTATCTAAGCTATTAATGGGTGCAGAAGGCTGCCCTGTGGTTGAAAACCAGGTAATAGGAGAAGAGGCAGAAGAAGGATCAAATTGGCTCGTCACCGCGATGGTCGTATTGTTGATTAACCTGCTAATCGGTGCGGGTGGGTTTTTCGGTTTTAAATGGTATAAAAAGAAGTCCATCGCAGAGGATGAGGCGCTGGTTAATAAATTATCCGTGTGAGTAATAATATGTTGATTTGGTTATTGGTGGTAGAAGTGATTTTATTGGTTGTTATTGGCCTAGCGGTTGTCTATTTTTTGGGTGGTCGGCAAAAAAAAGAAGCGCATCTTGCGATCAATAACCTGACGAAGAAGATTAAAAGAAATTCCGAAGAACGAAAAGGTAACGTAGCGGGTGATGCCGTTTTTTCTTCGATGGATGAAGGGCAAAAAAACGAGTTTCTTGAAGAAATTCAACAATCAGAATGTACAAAAGGAGGTTTCTGATTTGGCCTTACTAGACGCGCATGTCAATGAAATATCTGTGCCGTATTTAAAAGCTATTAAAAGTGCTGCCGTGCATTCTGAGGCTCAAAGTAGTAATGCGCTTGAAGTCTCCGAGCTAAATAGTCAGCTATCTATAGTGCTTGATGAAAAAGAGAGGCTGTCACAGCAACTATCCGCCGCCTTAAAAACCTTGGATGAGGTGTCAAACGAGTACGCAAACATGTTTGATGGAAGTAAGGACAAGGATGAGTTAATTAAAAGTAAGGCGCGGATGTTGACTTATTATGAGCGAAGTGTGGCGGACGATAAAGACCTTACATCCAATAAAAAAACAAGTTCGCCGTTTGGGCAGATGGAGGATTTGTAAATGAGTGAGGGTCTGCAAATTATTCTGGTTGAAGTCTTGTTTGTGCTAATAGCAGGTAACGTTTTCTTTTTTCTTAAAGCACGACGTAAAAAGAAGGCGATGAGGAATAATTTATCTGCACTGCTTAAAAAAGTGTCAAACGAAGCGGCTGTACGTAAAGAATTATTATTAGGTCAACTAAAGGGCTTAGGTCAATCAGACGAACAAGCAGAACAAGGTGTTAGTGACCTGATAGAGGCAGAAAAAGGCTGTCTGAAAAAGTTGATAGCGTTTCAGTTATCGCAACAAGTAGATGAGGTGGCGATATTAAATGAGGTGATACATGATTTAGGTGTGGTTTATATAGGCACCTTTGAGCATCATGCCGCCACAGCGACGCAAGGGTCGGAGGAAGTTGATGTAGTAGTAGAAGAATCCCAGCCCCCTATTGCTCCAGTTGAAAATAGCGCTCTTTCAGATGAAGACGATATTGAGATGACCCTAGATTCAGATCAAGAACTAGCTGTTGACGATGAGATAGACGTGTCATTAGATATTAATGACCTTGATGAGGTGGTGGACTTAGAGAAAAGCCCAGAACCAAGCCCAGAACC
>DBBV01000006.1:209369-310975 GCA_002292375.1 Methylococcaceae bacterium UBA975
GCCCAGAACCAAGCCCAGAACCAAAGCCAGAACCAAAGCCAGAACCAAAGTCAACCCCAGAGTTGGGGTCTTCGCTAGATATTGACGATATCGTTAACTCTGCGTTTGAAGAGGTGAGTGCGGCTTCCGTGGATGAGGGCTTGGAAGACGCTGATGAATCAGGCGAAGCAAAAAAGGATTCAGAAGAACTTGATCCTGACTCAGCGACTAAAAAATAGCCATATAGCCCTGTTTTTCGCTATACACTAGCAGGAAGGTTTAATCATCTGGATGTTGATGGCCCCAGTCAATCGGTTGGGAATAGGTTTTAACTTCCCATTTACCTTCCTCAACAATAATTCCACCCCAGCCAATTTCTAAACCAAAGCCGCTGGGGCTTTGCACGTAAAAAGAAAACATTTGATCATTGGGGTGGTGGCCCAGCTCCATAAAGAATGGAATCTGAACTTCTTTGCAGCGTTGGCATGCCAATCCAACGTCATTCATATCCGTCACCTGTAACATAAAGTGATGAAGCTTTTTAGGAAAAGGCATTTCAGCAAAAGCTACAGAATGATGACGACCGGTTTTAGTACGCATAAAGGTAGCGTCTAAAATTGGCCCGCCTGGTGCAACTTCCCCTTTAATGTAATCGCTGATGCGCATACATAAAATATTCTGGTAAAAATGACGCGTCTTCTCGGCGTTTTGAGCGATCGCCGCGCCGAAATATAATTCATGAGTGACGCCATTGGGGTCGGTACAGAGGTAGGCTTTTTTTACAGATCTTTTTGTACACAGCTCATCGCTGGCTAGATTTATTTCAACGCCACTTGATGAAATGTGGTTCACCAGCGCTAGAAGAGCTGATTCAGATTCAAGCTCCCAGCCTATTGCAACGAGGTCATCAATACCGCCTTTTTCAATAACAACGCGCTGTTCCTAGTTGTCTATTCGCAATATCAGTGACTCATCACTGCTTCGGTCGCTCAATTGCATGCCGATAAGGTTAACGCAGAAGTTTTCCCATGCCGCCAAGTCGCTGGCATTGAATACGAAGTAGCCTAAATTAGATGGCGTGAGCTGATGATTCATGGTTGTGATTTTTTCTTTTTACCGTAGCGAATTTGAACGCCACGATTATGTTTCGCCGCCATTCGCCGCCATTCGCCGCCATGTCAATACATAGGCATCAATGCGCGACAGGTTTTCTTTCTCGCCGTAGGCATACCCCGGTTCATCATAGGCCGCCTGGGATCCTTCGTTGGCCAGAATATCGCTTTTATTGAAGCCTTCATATTCCAAATAAGACCAGCGAGTACGAATGTCATGTTCGGCCTTAAGTGCCTCACCTTCCGAGGATACTTTCTTGCCCCAGGCGATAATGTAGCGGTGATGCGTTTCATCGATGGGTACATACCACTCGTAATGCATATAGCTACCCGTTATGCCTGATTCTGGTTCAGCACCCCATGGTCCAATTCGCAATGTGCACGGCAAGGTTAAAATGCCCTCGACATCCTGAAGTGGCATGCTTCCTGGGTCTGTCTGTGGATTGAAAGCTGACCGCAGTGTGTTGGTTTCACCATCACATTCAATCTTAAACTCAAACACTGGAATAACATCGCTAAAAGCATCGGTAAAACCTTTTGGCCCCGGTCCTTCGTGCAAAATGAAGCCTTCATATGGATTGTCGCTTTTTGGTTTTTCCGCAAAGGGCAGCGGTTGCTTCCAGTATTTAACCAGTTCGTCTTCTTTGTGGATAAAGGTGTGGTTGAACTCGGAAGCAGAATCTGCCGCTATACGCCAGTTGGAGTGAACCTCTTCGCTATGAAAGGGCGCCACATGGTTATCCTCGTCGAGAAAACCAAACTGAACATCGTCAAGCAGTGGTGGCGGTGGGCTCATATCGCCAATAAAGATAAACAGCATCCCTTTTGTTTCCTGTATAGGGTAGGAATGCAGTTTCCGGTTACCGATCAGCTTGCTATCTGGGTCAGATGGAATGGCGACAAGGTCACCGTTCTTAATGTTGTAAGTGAAACCATGAAACCAGCAGGTAATGGTGTTTTTGGTAAAACATTCCGGCTTTGTCGAAAACTTAAAGCCCCGGTGTAAACACTCGTCGCGCACTGCATAGACTTGGCCATCAACCCGCTTCAACAATACGTCTTCGCCTAGAATTTTAAGGGTCTTGACCTCAGTTTCCCGCACATCGGCGCTAAAAAGCGCCGGGTACCAATGATTTCTAAAACCTAAAATGGCGTCTTCATAGGCTCCGGGTTTGATTTCAACAGGCTTTTTGTTTGATTTTCTCATGCTGCTCTCCTCTTTAGTCGTAGGTCTTTAGATCGTTCCGCTCCTAAAAAACTGGCGAATAACGGTATTAAACTCTTCAGGTGATTCGTATTGTGGCCAATGTGCAGCGTCTTTTTTCATAATGTATAACAAAGAGCCGGGAATTTTTGCCGCGCTATTTTTGGCGCATGGAACGTCATGGCAGGGGTTGTCTTCGGTCCATAAGAATAAGGTCTCTTTTTTTATTTTTTCCATGGGAATTAGGTAATCATCGTGCATGCCGATCATACCGAGTACTTTTGGTGCGACTTCTTTAGAGCCAGGTTGTCTGTAACAAGTTAACCGTGTGTTGACTAATTCATCGGTAATCATCGTGTCGTGATTATTTGGATGAAAGAGCCACTTCATCCGATTTTTGACCGATTCAAAGGTGGGCGGGCCTTGCGTTGTGGCCTTAGAGGTTAAATCAATTAAACCCTGTAGCTCTTCGCGGCCTTTGTCGGTAATGATCGGTAAACCCGCAGCGGTATTTAAGTTTAAGCGTAAAACGCGTTCAGGGTATTCAATGGTAAATAAGCCAGACACCCAGCCGCCCATTGACTCGCCTGAAAGGTGGGCTTTGTCGATGCCTAGGCTGTCCATTAATTCACGCAAATGATCAACCAGTGTCAGTGGCGTGTAATCTAATAAAGGTTTGTCCGACATACCTTGGCCTACGTAGTCATAGGCGATAACGTGAAATTCATCGGATAAAGCAACGACATTTTTGGCATAAGCTTCGCAGTGGCCGCCAACGCCGTGTAAAAATAAAATGGTTTCTTTGTTGCCTTTACCCGCTTCAGCAATGCGTGTTTTTCCGTAAGAGGCAGTTTCAACGTATCGAATTTCTGCACCCATAAAATCTAACCATAATGACATGTCGTGCTCCTGTTTTTAAATTATAAAAAGATTGAAAGGTTAAGTGTTCCCAGCGTAGCCTGGTTTATATATATAATGCGTCGCTGCGTGTTAATTTTTCGAATAGACGATTTTTTAAGCTCGAATAACGCGGGGTTGTTGAAGACGCCTAAAGGCATTCGCCTTTATTAACGGCGTCTGCTATGGGTGCTAATAGGCGGGATTTATTCATAGTGGCGACTATTAATTAAATTCGAAAGTAAGCATTACTATTAGCTAATGTATCAGAGTTCTTTTAAAAAGCTAAATTTTTTACACCATTAGGCAGCAAGTAAACAGTGAATATTTTATTTTTTATTCACAATTAGTGGTATACTGCCGATCATGAAAAGGTTTGACTCTGATTTGCCCAGTGAACAATTGAAGGAAAAGATTTTGGATGCCGCTGATAAGCGATTCAAAATATTGGGCTATAAAAAAACCGCGATGGCGGAAATTGCAAGTGACATGGGTATGTCAACGGCAAATTTATACCGTTACTTTCCCAGTAAATTGGATATAGCAGAAAGCTTTGCTTTGCGAAGCTTCGTTAAAATGGAAAGTGGGCTACGGCAGGCGGTTAATTTAAAGACCGTATCAGCTGCGTCAGGCCTGCGTAATATGGTGTTTTACTTACTGCATTACAATTTTCGCCAACTTAATGAGTACCCTAAAATCAATGAGATCATCGATGCATTGTGTGCCGAACGGCCGGCCTTGGTCGCAAGAAAAAAACAAGGCGAGTTGGATGTGTTGATGGGTATTTTAGAGAAAGGTCGGGACCAAGATGGATGGGATATTGATGATCTTGAACAGATTGGTTTGGCTATATTGTCTTCTTGGTTGATGTTTAGTACCCCCGCTTTTATGTGTAACCAAACGCTTAAACAGCTAGAAAAGTATTTGAACAATATTATGGACATCACGTTTAACGGTTTAAACAAAAGGGTTTAAAGGTGAACCGAGTAGAAAAGCGTTTTAGTGAATGGGTGCTTAAGCAGCGTGTAGTGATTATCGTGCTGGGTGTGCTTATAGTGTCGGCGTGCGGGTTTGGAATTAAGTACCTAGGTTTTACCCCAGATTATCGCGTTTACTTTAGAGCCGATAGCCCCCATTTGATGGCCTTCAATCAGAATGAAAGCACTTATACCAAATCAGATAATGTGTTTATTCTTGTGGTGCCTGGAAAGGGTGATGTATTTCAACAAGAGACTTTAGCGCTGATTGAGGATATGACCGTAGAGGCCTGGCAAATACCTTATTCATTAAGGGTTGATTCGATTCAAAACTTTCAAAACACCTATGCTGAAGATGATGATTTAGTCGTTGAAGATTTATATATAGACGCGGGTTCTTTAACCAGTGAAGATATTGAGAAAGTTAAATTGGTAGCGCTAAGTGACCCTCTTTTACATAAAAGAATCGTTTCAAATGATGGGGCTGCGACGGCCGTTAATATCACGATCGAGTTCCCCGAGGTTGACCCAGAAGCTGAATTGCGGGCAGTCGTTTCTCATACACGTGAATTAGTAAAAAGGTATCAAGACAAATACCCGAACGTGCGCTTTTATGTGACTGGCATGGCGTTTATGAATAATGCGTTTGTTGAATCGGGCCAAGGTGACGGGGAAACACTTTTCCCGATTAGTTTTATAGTTATGGTCTTATTTTTAATGGTTTTGCTACGCAGTGCGAGTGCTGTTTTTGGTGTGACCTTGGTAATTTTTATGTCGACAGTGGTTGCATTTGGCCTGGGTGGTTACGCGGGTGTATTGTTATCCCCAGCCTCGGTGGCCTCGGGGCAAATGATTATGGTATTAGCGGTTGCCAATAGTGTGCATATGCTGGTGAGCTTTATTTTTGACCTGCGGCATAACGTAACGAAGGTAGCGGCGTTAAAAGAAAGTTTAAGGATTAATTTAGTCCCCATCTTTTTGACTAGCATTACCACAATGATTGGTTTTCTTGGAATGAACTTTAATGAATCGGAACCTTATAGAGACTTAGGGAACTTGGTAGCCGTTGGGGTGTTTGCTTCACTGGTTTTTTCGTTGACGTTTTTACCGGCGATGATGAGTTTTTTGCCGGTGAAGGTAAAACAAGGTGAAGACAGCGCTGTACCTTATTTGGAAAGATTTTCACGCTTCTCCATTAAGTTCCATAGGCCACTTTTATTATTGATGTGTGTGGTGGCTATAATGTCAGCCGCGGCCATTCCGTTAAATACGTCGGAAGAGCACTTTACTACCTATTTTGATCATACGGTACAGTTCCGTGTCGACTCTGATGCAACCTTGGATATTATGGGGGGCACCTTCCAACTAACGTATTCAGTGCCAGCGGCAAGTAAAGGTGGAGTGAGCGAGCCTGAGTACCTTAAAAATTTAAAAAAGTTTGCGGACTGGTATCGGCAGCAACCAGAAACGATCAATGTATTTGTATTTACCGATACCATGCAACGGTTAAATAAAAATATGCACGGCGATGAACCAACGTGGTACAAATTGCCAGAAAGCCGGGATTTAGCTGCGCAATACACCTTGTTGTATGAAATGTCATTGCCGTATGGTTTGGATTTAAATAACCAAGTGAACGTAGACAAATCTGCAACACGGGTTGTGGTAACCGTAAAGGATATGACAAATAATGAGTTGATGGCCCTTGAAGAAAGAGCCCAAGCTTGGTTGAAAAGTAATGTGCCTAGTACGATGGTGACCCTAGGGACAGGGACGTTAATGATGTTTTCTCATTTGGCTGATACCAATACGACTAGCATGATCGTAGGCTCCGTATTAGCGTTAATTGTTATTTCAGCTATACTTATGTTTGCCCTTCGATCGTTTAAAATGGGTCTTTTCAGCTTGGTTACGAACATATTACCTGCAGCTGTTGGCTTTGGTCTCTGGGGTGTTTTGAATGGTGAAGTTCATATGGGTTTGTCAGTGGTTGTCAGTATGACCTTAGGTATTGTAGTTGATGATTCAGTCCATTTTTTAAGTAAATACTTACGCGCCAAGCGTGAGAAAGGCTATTCAACAGAAGACTCCATTACTTATGCGTTTACCCATGTAGGTAAAGCTTTGGGTATCAGCACGCTAGTGTTAATAGGGGGGTTTGGTGTACTCATGGCCTCGCATTTTGCAATGACCACAGATATGGCTTTGCTGACGGTATGGATTATTTTAGCAGCCTTAGCTGCTAACTTTTTATTCTTGCCCGGTTTGTTGCTCGTATTTGATAAAGAAAAAATTGTAAATAACGCCGTTAAAGTGAGTGAATAATGATTCAGTGTAAAGAGGTTAATTAGAAGTATGGAACGTTTGGAAAGTTATTTTAGTGCTTGGGTTCTTCAATATCGGGCGTGGATTATTGCGGTGACACTAATCGTGTTAGTTGTGGCTGGCAATGGCTTGCGTTACTTGGGGTTTGATACCGATTACCGTGTTTTTTTTGCCGCCGATAACCCGGAGTTGTTGGCGTATGATGCGGTGGAAAAAACCTATACCAAGTTTGATAACGTGTTTATTCTGCTGGCACCAAAAAACGGCGATATCTTTCAGCATGACGTATTAAAATTAACAGAAGAAATAACCACAGATGCATGGCAAATCCCCTATTCTAGACGGGTCGATTCGTTACAAAACTTTCAACATACCTACGCAGAAGACGATGATTTAATCGTTGAGAGCCTGTATGAGGAGTCAACTAGCTTACAAGCCGAAGATATAAAAAAAATAAAGCAAATAGGCCTGTCTGACCCGTTGTTAGTGAAGCGCTTAGTCTCAGCTGATGGGCGCGTCACAGCGTTGAATATCACCATCGAATTTCCAAAAGTCTCACCCGATGCGGAACTAAGAGATGTTGTGGCTAAAACGCGTGAGATGGTCGCTCTTTATCAAGAAAAATACCCAACAATTGATATTTATACCACTGGGATTTCGTTATTAAATAATGCCTTTGTTGAGGCGGGAGAAAGTGACCTTGCCTTTCTTGCCCCAATCAGCTTGCTGTTAATGTTTATTATCACGCTGGTTTTGCTGCGCAGCGTAAGCGCGGTAGTTGGTATTACCTTGGTGGTGATTTTTTCTGATGTGATCGCATTAGGGTTAGGCGGTTATGCGGGGATTAAGCTTACTCCGGCATCAATCTCGTCGGCGCAAATGATTATGGTGTTAGCGGTGGCAAACAGTGTGCACTTACTGGTGACCTTTATGTATAGCATTCAGCATAAAGTAGCCAAGCGGGACGCCCTATTAGAAAGCATCAGGATTAATTTTCATCCAATATTTTTAACCAGCGCGACGACGATAATCGGGTTTTTATGTTTAAACTTTAGCGAATCGCCACCGTTTAATGATCTGGGCAATTTAGTGGCTGTGGGTGTGTTTATATCATTTTGCCTTTCACTGACATTTTTGCCTGCAATTATCAGTTATATGCCAGTGCGAGTAAAAGCAGCGAATGATATTTCGGTGGAACGTTTGGCAAGGTTCTCTCGGTTCGTTATTCGTCAGCAGAATGTTATTTTAGTGCTTTCTGTGCTGGTGGTGGCTGCGGCGGCCTATGCGGCTAGTTTCAATAAACCAGAAGAACAATTTTTAAAATACTTTGATGAATCTGTGCAATTTAGAGTGGATTCGGATTTTGCCAATCAATCGGTTGGTGGTTTGTTCCAGCTGTCGTATTCTCTGCCGGCTAAAGGCAAGGGCGGGATAAGTGACCCGCAATACCTTAAGAACCTAGACGCTTTTGCGCAGTGGTTAAAATCACAGCCAGAAACGATTAATACCTATGTGCTTAGCGACACCATGCGCCGTCTTAATATGAACATGCATGGCGATGATCCTGCTTGGTATAAGCTGCCAGACAGTAGGGAGCTAGCGGCACAGTACTTATTGCTGTATGAAATGTCGTTGCCGTATGGCTTAGACTTGAATAATCAAGTAAATATTGATAAATCCGCGACACTCTTGGTGGTTGGGGTTAAGGAAATGAGTAATGTCGAACTGCTCAATTTTGAACAGCGAGCAGAGGCTTGGATGCAGGCCAACTTGCCAGCGAGCATGCAAACAGTTGGTACGGGATCCATGCTGATTTTTTCTCACTTAACAGAGAAAAACATAAAAAGCATGTTGAGTGGGTCGCTGTTAGCCTTACTGCTTATTTCGCTTATTCTTGTTTTTGCACTGCGCTCAATTAAGATCGGTCTTTTAAGCTTAATACCCAATTTAGTGCCGGTTGTTATTGGTTTTGGCCTGTGGGGATGGCTTTACCAAGACGTTAATATGGCACTAGCATCCGTGGTCAGTATGACGCTGGGTATTGTGGTCGATTATACGGTACATTTCCTTAGTAAATATTTACGTGCTAAGCGTGAAAAGGGCTATAGCACAGAGGATTCCATTGCCTACGCGTTTACCCATGTGGGGAAAGCCTTAACCATCAGCACACTGATACTGAGTGCAGGATTTGGTGTCTTAATGCTGTCACCGTTTGCGTTAAATTCCGACATGGCGACGTTAACTACTTGGATCATCATGATTGCCTTGGTCGTTGATTTATTGCTACTGCCTATTTTATTACTCAAATTAGATAAGGATAAAAAATGAACAAATTTATTGGTTTATTGTTACTTTTACTACCACTGGTACTGTGCGCGCAAACGCCGGAAGAAAGAGGGCTAGAAATAGCGCTAGAAGCTGATAAGCGAGATGCTGGCTTTGGTGATCTGTCATCAAACATGGTGATGACGCTTAAAAATGCCAATGGTGATACCAGTATTCGTAAAATGCGCTCAAAAGCACTTGAAGTGGTTGGCGATGGTGATAAGAGCTTAACCATTTTTGATAAACCGGCGGATGTTAAAGGTACTGCGTTTTTATCGTTTACGCATATTTTAGAAGCCGATGATCAATGGCTGTACTTACCGGCTTTAAAACGCGTTAAGCGTATTTCGTCAAAAAATAAATCAGGCCCGTTTATGGGCAGTGAGTTTGCCTTTGAAGATTTATCCTCGGTTGAGGTGGCAAAGTACGCGTACCGTTACCTGAAAGATGAGGTGCTCGATGGCGAAGACTGTTTTGTTATTGAAACCACGCCAAAGTACCAATATTCGGGTTATACGCGCTCGGTAGTGTGGATGAGTAAAGAAAAATACCAACCATTAAAGGTTGAGTTTTATGATCGCAAAAAGTCGCTATTAAAAACGTTGATGGTATCGGGGTATAAGCAATATTTAGGAAAATATTGGCGGCCAGATGTCTTGACCATGGTGAATCACCAAACCAAAAAAGAAACCGTATTGACGTTCTCAGATTATGCCTTTCAAACGGGCTTAACTGATCGGGATTTTAATAAGGCGAGTTTAAAAAGAATTAAGTAATACTTGGACTGGTTAAAAAATTAATGAATAAACAGCATCTATTTGCGATAACGGTATTGATGGCCCTCGGGGGCTTTGGGACGCATGCATCTGCTAGTGAATGGTCGGGTTTTGTGGCGGGCGAATACGCCTATTTCCCCCAGTCGGCGTTAGATGAGCAACAGTTTGATCAGCACAATCTATCGTTTTTTGCGGAACCGGAGTTTTACCATAGCTGGGGTAATGAACACAGCCTCACCTTTGTGCCTTTTATTAGATGGGATCAACACGATTCACAACGTAGCCACCTTGATGTCAGAGAACTTATTTGGACACACGCGGCGGAGCAATGGGATATTCGTGCAGGCATCGGCAAAGTGTTTTGGGGGGTCACTGAATCGCAGCATTTGGTTGATATAATTAACCAAAGTGATTTGGTTGAAAATATTGACGGTGAAGATAAGCTAGGTCAACCGATGATCAATCTAACCTTATTGCAAGACTGGGGTATGCTTGATTTGTTCGTATTACCCGGATTTAGAGAAAGAAGCTTTGCAGGAAAGGATGGCCGCTTTCGCTCTAGCCCTGAAATTGACGACCATACTGTGTATGAGTCCGGTGCTAAGCAAAAACACGTTGATTATGCCCTGCGTTGGAGTCAAACGTTCGATGATTGGGATGTAGGCTTATCGCACTTTTATGGTACCAGCAGAGAACCCAGGATCATTCCAACGGTAACGCCAAATGGCCTGGTTTTGGTTCCATTTTACGACATTATTAACCAGACTGGCATTGATGTTCAGGCCACGCTGGATGCATGGTTGTGGAAAGTTGAAGTGATCCATCGCAGTGGCCAAGGCGAAACCTTTAATGCGTTTACCGGTGGGTTTGAGTACAGTTTTGTGGGTGTTTTCGACTCCTCAGCAGACCTTGGCGTTATCGCAGAATATTTGTATGATGACCGCGGATCGAGTGCTGCAACGCCGTTTGAGAATGATATTTTCATCGGCGCAAGACTGGGCATGAATGATGCGGCGTCCAGTGAACTGTTATTGGGTGTTATCAGTGACTTGAATCAAAATACGCGTTTTTACAGTCTAGAAGCTAGTCGTCGTATTGCACGTTCATGGGTTATCAGTGTTGAAGCGAGATTCATATCGGCAGAGGATAATAATGACCCACTGTTTTATATACGGCAGGATGACTCGATAAAATTAGAGTTGGCGCGCCACTTTTAAGTCAAGGCTGTGGGTTATCAAGTTATTTTCTGATGTGTTGTTCACGCCGTTCGGCTGGAATGCACCAAATGGGTTGATACGTGCACTTATTTGATGCAAAATCTGTCTTTCTAAAAATAACAAAGGCACGTTATGAAACTAATTACAGCAATTATTAAACCGTTTAAGTTAGACGATGTCCGTGAGGCGCTCGGTGACACGGGTGTGGCGGGCGTTACGGTAACTGAAGTTAAAGGCTTTGGCCGTCAACGTGGTCATACGGAGTTATACCGTGGGGCCGAGTATGTGGTGGATTTTTTGCCAAAGGTTAAGTTGGAAATAGCAGTTTCAGAAGAGCAATTGGATGCCGCGATCGACGCGATTGTAAAGTCGGCAAATACTGGAAAAATTGGCGACGGTAAAATATTCGTTACTAATTTAGAAAAAGTCATCAGAATTCGTACAGGAGAAACCGGTAACGAGGCCTTGTAAAATGAAAATAACAAATTTAAAAAAGTTCAGTCTATTGCTAAGTCTTTTAACGTTTCCTTGCTGGGCTCTTGCTGATGAATTAAATGGTTCGAACACGGCTTGGATCCTAACGTCAACGGCCTTGGTGTTATTTATGACCATACCAGGCTTATCCATGTTTTACGCTGGCTTAGTCAGAAGTAAAAACGTGCTTTCTGTCTTTATGCAGTGTTTTGCGATTACCTGTGTGGCGTCTATTATATGGTTTGTTGCAGGTTATAGCCTTGCCTTCGGTGAAGGTAACGCGTGGATTGGTGATTTCTCTAAAGTGCTATTTTCGGGCATTGATCGCGATACCTTATCGGGCGATATTCCTGAGTCCTTGTTCGCGATGTTTCAAATGACCTTTGCAATTATAACGCCGGCGCTAATCGTAGGTGGTTTTGCCGAGCGGATGAAGTTTTCAGCCATGCTGCTTTTTAGTGCCATTTGGCTACTGGTTGTTTACTCGCCAGTGACCCACTGGGTTTGGGGTGGTGGTTGGTTGGGCTCAATGGGTGTCTATGACTTTGCCGGTGGTTTGGTTGTTCATATTACAGCGGGTGTAGCGGCACTTGTTGCGGCTTTAGTATTGGGTCCTAGAAAAGGGTTTCCCGTAACGGCAATGCCACCACATAATTTAACCATGACAATTGCCGGTGCCGGCATGTTGTGGGTGGGTTGGTTTGGCTTTAACGGGGGTAGTGCGTTAGCCGCTAATGGTGATGCTGCGATGGCGATACTCGTCACCCATTTATCTGCTTCAATGGGAGCATTTACATGGATGGTAATCGAATGGAAAAAATTTGGTAAGCCAAGCGCCTTGGGTGCGGTGACCGGTATGGTTGCCGGTTTGGGTACGATTACTCCGGCTTCTGGGTTTGTTGGACCGGGTGGTGCGTTAGTTATTGGTCTGTTGGCCGGTTTTGTTTGCTTTAATGCGACGCAATACATCAAACGGGTATTAAAAATTGATGACTCTTTAGATGTGTTCCCTGTACATGGTGTGGGGGGTATCCTAGGGAGTCTAGTCGTCGCCGTATTTGCTTCAACCGAGTTGGGTTTGTTTAGCGGTTATGGCTTTGCTGATGGTATCGCAACAATACCTGAGCAGTTAAAAGTACAGGCGATTGGTGTTGCTGCTACCATTGGCTATACAGCGATTGCCAGCTACATTATCCTAAAAGTGGTTGCTCTTTTAACTGGTGGGCTACGCGTTACAGAAGAATCTGAAATGCAAGGGCTTGATCTGGTGTCTCATGAAGAGACGGGCTACAACTTGTAAATCATCTTACTAAGGCTAAAAAAACCCGGTTAAACCGGGTTTTTTTAGCGCTGAAATGTATAGTCAAAATGTGTTACAAATAACGGTGTTGTTTTTATCATAACAGGGAGAACGAAATGATCAAATTATATGCTTACCCCAGATCCAGGAGTACACGGGTTGTTTGGATGCTTGAAGAAATTGGTGTCGATTACGAGTTTATTAAAATTGAATTATTGCAAGGTGCAGGTCAAGCTGAAGCGTATTTAAAAATACACGCGGATGGCAAGGTGCCAGCGATTGACGATGATGGCTTTGTATTGACCGAATCAGCTGCGATCATGAGCTACTTGGGCGATAAATATTCAGCCTGTAATTTGCTACCAGAACCTAAAACGCAAGACCGTGCGCGTTATGATGAATGGTGTTTTTTTGTACTCACTGAATTAGAGCAGCCCTTATGGACGGTGGGGAAACATACCTTCGTGTTGCCTGAAGAGAAGCGGGTACCAGAAATTTTGGACGTTGCACATTGGGAGTTTTTAAAGGCCTGTAACGTATTGGAAAAGCGTTTACAGGGTAAAGAGTACGCCTTAGGCGATTCATTTAGCGCAGTTGATATCCTTGTCGCACACACCTTGCGTTGGGCGCATGGCTTTGGTGTTCCATCGGGTTCAGCATTACTGGACGCGTACCGAGAAAAGATGAGCGCAAGGCCTGCTTTCGAGCGCGTAATGGCTAAAGAATCAGAAGCCTCTTAATAAGTAAGAGCCATCTGTTCATTGAGCTATGATAAATGATATAATAACGAGTTGATCCAAACAATTTTTAATCGTGCCGCGGGCTTGTGCGTGATTGTTTAGCCAAAATCCTTATTAACCTAACAAATGTAGACTTATGACTGACATAACCAAATATAGAAACATCGGTATTTTTGCCCACGTGGACGCAGGCAAAACCACTACCACAGAGCGTATCTTAAAATTAACCGGAAAGATTCATAAGACAGGTGAGGTTCACGATGGTGAGGCGACAACCGACTTTATGGAACAGGAAGCAGAGCGCGGAATTACGATTCAGTCTGCAGCGACTTCGTGTCAGTGGAATGGTCATCGTATGAATATCATCGACACACCAGGCCACGTTGACTTCACGATTGAAGTTTACCGCTCGTTAAAAGTACTCGACGGCGGCGTAGGGGTATTTTGTGGCTCAGGCGGCGTAGAACCTCAATCAGAAACCAACTGGCGCTACGCCAATGATTCTGAAGTGGCGCGGGTTATTTTTGTTAATAAACTCGATCGGATGGGCGCTGATTTTTACCGTGTAGTCGATCAAGTTGAAAACGTGCTTGATGCGAACCCGTTGGTAATGGTTTTGCCAATAGGTATCGAAGAAGACTTTAGTGGTGTAGTTGATCTGCTAACTCGTAAGGCCTACATCTGGGATGACTCTGGTTTGCCTGAAAACTTTTCTATTGAAGAGCCTCCTGCGGACATGCTGGATAAGATGGAAGAGTACCGTGAAAAACTAATCGAGATGGCTGTCGAGCAAGATGACGTTTTGATGGAGAGTTACCTTGAAGGTGAAGAGCCTTCACTCGATGATATTAAGCGTTGTATCCGTAAAGGTACCATCGCACTGGATTTCTTCCCGACTTACTGTGGTTCTGCGTTTAAAAACAAAGGCATTCAATTAGTACTGGATGCGGTGGTTGATTACTTGCCAAACCCAACAGAAGTTAAGCCACAGCCAGAAACTGATGAAGAAGGTAATGAAACAGGTGAGTTTGCGATCGTTGATGCAGCTAAACCACTACGTGCCTTGGCGTTTAAAATCATGGATGACCGTTTTGGCGCATTAACCTTTATCCGTATCTACTCTGGTGTAATGAACAAAGGGGATACGGTGCTTAATACGTTTACAGGTAAAACTGAACGGATTGGTCGTTTAGTAGAGATGCATGCGAACGATCGTATTGAATTAAACGGTGCTTCAGCCGGTGATATTGTCGCAGTTGTCGGCATGAAAGATGTACAAACAGGCCACACCTTATGTGACCCTAAACACCCAGCGACATTAGAGCCAATGGTTTTCCCCGATCCTGTTATTTCTATTGCGGTATCGCCTAAAGATAAAGGTGGGTCAGAAAAAATGGGTATTGCGATCGGTAAAATGATCAAAGAAGACCCTTCTTTCCGCGTTGAAACAGATGAAGACAGTGGTGAAACTATTCTTAAAGGGATGGGTGAGCTTCACCTGGATATTAAAATTGATATCCTTAAGCGCACACACGGTGTAGATGTCAGCGTCGGTAAACCGCAAGTGGCGTACCGTGAAACGATCACGCAACGCTTAGAAGACAGCTATACGCATAAAAAGCAATCGGGTGGTTCAGGTCAGTTTGGTAAAATTGATTATATTATTGAACCAGCTGAAACAGGCGAAGGCTATAGCTTTGAATCTAAAGTAACCGGCGGTAACGTTCCTCGCGAATACTGGCCAGCTGTTGAAAAAGGTTTTAAAAAGCAAATGGATAAAGGCGTTTTGGCGGGTTACCCATGTGTAGACGTAAAAGTCACCTTGATGGATGGTGGTTTCCACGCAGTTGACTCATCAGCGGTTGCTTTTGAATTGGCCGCTAATGGCGCCTACCGTCAATCAATGCCGAAAGCTGGTCCACAATTGATGGAGCCGATCATGAAAGTGGACGTGTTTTCACCAGATGACAACGTAGGTGACGTGATTGGTGACCTTAACCGTCGCCGTGGCATGATCAAATCACAAGATGCTGGCTCAACGGGCGTACGTATTAAAGCCCAAGTGCCGCTGAGTGAAATGTTTGGCTACATTGGTGATCTACGTACGATGACCTCAGGCCGTGGTCAGTTCTCAATGGAGTTTGAGCACTATATGCCGTGCCCAAGAAACATTGCCGAAGAAGTGATTAAAGAAGCTAAAGAACGTGATGCAAAAAAATAAGCGGATCGTCTAAGCTAACTTAGCTTTAAATAGATAAAAGGGCTGGTTTTACCGGCCCTTTTTAATGCCTGAGATAAAATTTTAGATACACTAGTCGTATGAATGTACTTATTATTGCTGCAATCTGGCCAGAGCCAACGTCATCCGCTGCTGGACGGCGTATGGTCGGCTTATTGGCGCTGTTTCACGCCCAAGGTTGGTCATTAACCTATGCTTGTACAGCCGCAGAGTCTGAGCACTGCTACCCGTTTGAAGAGTTATCGATTAAGGCAAAAAAAATAGCTGTCAACAATAGCGCATTTGATCAAATGATTACTGAATTAGCACCCGATATCGTGTTGTATGACCGTTTTATGGTCGAAGAACAGTTTTCTTGGCGGGTAGAAATGCAATGCCCGACGGCCGTAACTGTATTAGAAACATCGGACCTGCATTGTTTAAGAGCTGCGCGTCAACGTGCGTTAAAGCTTGGGCGTGATTATTGCGAATCAGACTTGGTTAACGACATCGCGTATAGGGAAATCGCGAGCATTCAACGCACGGATTTAACGCTAATTATTTCAAGTTATGAAATACAGTTATTAACCTCATTCTTTAAAATTGATAGGTCTTTGATGCACTATTTCCCCTTTATTGTCGCCCCAGAAAAAAGCAAGCAGCATAGGTCGGCATGGCCCTGCTATGAGCAACGCCAGGGGTTTATGAGTATAGGCAACTTTAAGCACGCGCCTAATTGGGATTGTGTGCAATATTTAAAGCAAACGATTTGGCCCTTGATTAGGCAGCGGCTCCCTTCAGCTGAGTTGTTTGTGTATGGCGCTTATTCGCCAGCAAAGGCGATGCAGCTTAATAAACCAGCGGACGGATTCTATATCAAAGGGCGGGCAGACGATGCCAAACAGGTGATGCAAGCAGCCAGGGTGTGTTTAGCACCGTTACGCTTTGGCGCAGGATTAAAAGGTAAACTATTAGAGGCTATGGAGTATGGTACACCCAGCGTAACAAGTACCATCGGCGCAGAAGGTATGTGCGGCGAATTGCCCTGGAATGGTGTAATCACGGATGACCCTGACGCGTTTGCAAAAGCCGCCGTTAGCTTGCACGAAGATAAATCGAGTTGGCTAGAGGCCCAAACAAAAGGCAGTGATATCTTGCAACAATGCTATGCCCCCGATGATTTTGAGCCGCAATTGATAGAAAAAATCATCAGATTGAAAGAAAACTTAACGGCGCATCGAATACAAAACTTTCAAGGCGGCATGTTGAAACATCATTTAATGAAAAGCACCAAATACATGTCCTTATGGATAGAAGAAAAGAGCAAACCGAACGGGTAAATTAATGGCAAAAATTCTTATTATTGGTTATGGCGATATCGGCAGTACATTAGCCCAAAATTTGCTGAATGACGGACATCAAGTATCCGCAATAAAACGAACTGAGCAAACTAACGACACATCAGTCAAGATCATTCAGTTAGACGTAAGCAAAGCAGAGGAGGTTGAGGCGTTCAAATTTAATGTTGATCAAATTGTCTATATCCTCTCGCCCAACGGTCGCGATATATCAGGCTATCAGGCGGTATTTGAACAAGGGGTAGATCATGTATTGAGCGCCTGTAAAAAACAATGTCCAGAGGTATCGATTACCTTCGTCTCATCGACGCGCGTGTATGGGCAACAGCAGGGCGAATGGTTGGATGAAACGTCGCCGACTGAGCCAACAGACCAACGGGGAAAAATCTTGTTGGCGGCAGAAAATAAATTTTTAGCGTTTAACGATCAGACAAGCCTTGTTAGGTTTTCGGGTATTTATGGCCGCTCAAACTACTTTTTAAATCAACTGAAAGCAGGGGAAGCGATTCAAAAAGAACCGCCTTATTACACTAACCGCATCCATCGAGATGATTGCATCGCTGTGTTGTGCTTTATCATTAATAAAAAAATAAACGGTGAGGCGATGGTGGGCGTTTATCTGGCGACAGACCACGAGCCAGCGACAAGATGGCAGGTCGCCTGTTACTTAGCTGAGATCTACGGTATGGATGGGCCTAAGCCGCTGACCTTAGATGAAATGGCGAAGGCGAATAAACGCTTACAAAATAAACGATTAACCGCAGCCGGTTACGTATTTAAATATAAGACGTACCAACAGGGTTATAAAGCAACAATAGATGAGCAAGCTTAAGTCCATTGTCGTGTTGACCGGCGCAGGTATTTCCGCAGAGTCGGGGATAAAAACCTTTAGAGCCAGCGATGGGCTGTGGGAAAGCCACCGCGTTGAAGACGTAGCAACGCCCGAAGGTTTTGCACGTAACCCAAAGTTAGTGCAAGACTTCTATAATTTGCGTCGACAACAATTACTGAGTGAAAGCGTTCAGCCGAATGCGGCCCATTTGGCGCTAGCCAAGCTCGAACAAAATGAAAAGGTACAGTTGCTGGTGGTGACGCAAAATATTGATGATTTACATGAACAAGCCGGCACAAAAAAAATTATTCATATGCACGGTGAACTGCTAAAAATGTTTTGTAGCCAAAGCGGGCAACGCTTTTCGATTAGGCAAGATATAACGCCCGAGTTAGTTTGCGACTGCTGCCATTTAAGTAATAGCCTACGCCCTGATATTGTCTGGTTCGGTGAAATGCCGTATCAGATGGATGCAATTTATAAGGCCATTAGTCAGTGCGATATGTTTATATCGATTGGTACATCGGGCAATGTCTACCCGGCTGCTGGGTTTGTTGAAATGGCTAATCAGAGCGGTGCGCATACGGTAGAGCTGAACCTCGAACCCTCTTTAATGGAGTCCGCATTTAAAGAAAAACGGTACGGTAAGGCAACACAGCTAGTGCCTGACTACCTCGCTGGATTGGCTATAGGGTAAGGCTGCAAATCAACCATTGGAATAGACAGGCCATTGTAGGAGACAACCCTAGCATGCTGACGTTTTAATCGTCTTGGCCCAGCAACGCCGCAGGAATGTGCAATCGTAGTGACTTCTTTTACTAGGTTTCTATGATAATTGGCGACACGTATGGCTTTATTGCTAGGATCTAAGCCGCGCTGCAGGTCTTTGTTGTGCGTGGTGATGCCAGTTGGGCACGTGTTTTTATTGCACTGTAAGGCTTGGATGCAACCGAGGGCAAACATAAAACCGCGTGCAGAGGTAACGACATCCGCACCTGCGCAAAAAGCCCAGGCAGCTTCGCTTGGGTTGATGCGTTTACCGGAGGCGATCAGGCGGATACGTTGACGTAATTGATAGGTAATTAGAATGTTTTCTACTGCCGGCAGCGCTTCATTTAGGGTGAGGCCTACGTTATCCATCAAAGACATCGGTGCTGCACCAGTGCCGCCATCACCACCATCAAGGGTAATAAAGTCTGGTGCGGACTCTTCGCCGCGTTCATTAATTAATGCACAAAGCTCTTCCAGCCAGCCGCATGAGCTGACGACAGTTTTAAAACCGACGGGTTTGCCGGTCACTTGCCTGACATGGTTGATCATATCAAGTAATTCAGCGATGTTAGATACGTCAGGGTGGCGGTTGGGGCTAATGGAATTGAGCCCCGCTGTAATGCCTCGAATGACAGCAATTTCGTCGGTCACTTTAATTCCGGGTAGGATGCCGCCCTTGCCTGGCTTGGCGCCCTGACTCAGTTTGATCTCGAACATTTTTACCTGATGGTGGCTGGCGATTTTTTGCAGTTGGGTGTCAGATAAGGCCCCGTGTTTATCACGCACACCGTATTTGGCGGTGCCTATTTGAAAAACGAGATCGCAGCCACCCTCAAGGTGATACGGTGATAAACCGCCTTCGCCAGTATTAAGCCAACAACCTGCTTTTTTTGCGCCGTGCGAAAGCGCTAAGACGGCGGGTTTAGAAATAGCGCCATAGCTCATCCCGGAGACATTAAAAACCGAAGAGGTCGAATAGGGTTTATCGCAATAAGGCCCAATCATCATCGGACCTAAATGTGCTTCTTCACTGTCCAGTTTAGGGAAAGGGCAGTTAATAAAAATAATCGTGCCCGCTTGGCGTAGGTCATTAGTTGAACCAAAAGCAACGGTTGAATCGATGTCTTTTGCTGCGCGATAAACCCAACTGCGTTGCGATCGATTAAAAGGCAGCTCTTCACGGTCCATAGCAAAAAAATACTGGCGGAAAAACTCGCCAATCTTTTCAAATATAAAGCGGAAGCGCCCAAGCAAAGGGTAATTTCGTAGAATGGTTGATTCTTTCTGTGAACGATCTTTGATATATAAAGTGACGGCGATCAGGATAAATAAGCCGACGGCAAAAACAAAAATCGCACTCAGCAGTTCGATAGAACGTGAAAGGTAGCTCGCAATTTCTATTGAAAATAGACTGTCCATAGGGGGCTTAGTGTTTGAGTTGTTTGGCGAGCCAAAAATCTACGCTAAGGTAATTGCCAGCGCCGATAAAAAATAAACTAAGTAACATGATGAAATAGGTCGCGGAAAACTCGATGCCGTTATTCAATATAACGAAGCTGCCGTTTTCAGTTAACCAAGCGTAGTTACCGTGTTCGCGCAAAATATCTTTAGCAATAGTAAGTCGATCAATCGCACCACTGGTGCGCTCACTCGCAAAGATGCCGCTGCCTTCGGCAATCGCCAGCCAGCCATGTTGTAAGTGAACGGTAACCGCAGCCACGGCCATGGTTACCATTAGGGGGATAGAGACCCATCGAACGGCAAGGCCCAAAAGCAAACAGATAGCGCCAAGCAGTTCGATCCAGGTCGCCAAGCCTGCCATGAGGTAAGGGAAAGGGAGGCTTAGGCCATAATCAGCATTGCCAAACCAATCGACCGTGCTGTCAAAGGCGCCGATCTTTTGTGTGCCGGCCATCCAGAATATAGGTGCCAGATAAAGACGGAGTGCTAAAGGTGCTAAAAAATCAATCTGCCGAGTACTATCCAATTTGGATTGCAGCTTATTCATGAATTTAATCATAACCATCCCTTGTTGTTTTGTTAGTCTCGAGGCATTAGACCTAGCTAGGGGGTAAATTCTTGCGAACTCTGTTGAGTGGCTTGCTTACGTTTTAAATAGGCGCTAGCGCCTGCACCGGTCAAAATACACCATACCGCGAAAAGAGCACCGGGCAAGGCGGTTTCTGCTGAAAAGTGTTTTAATGCCAGTGCGACGCCGAGGCCAGCGTTTTGCATGCCGATTTCTATCGCTAAGGTTAAACGGTAAGCGGCGTTAAATTGAAAAAGTCTAGCGACAAGCCAACCGCATAAATAGCCGAGGGCATTCACAGTAACGATAACAAAAAATAGATTAGCGCTGACACTCATTAAACGCTCATGGTTAGCGGCAACGGCGTAGGCGCAAATAATGATAATCGCCAATGACGCGATTGTGGGTGCGAATGCTATCAACGGTCTAGCGTGTGGCCCCAACGCCTTGCGACAGGCCATGCCAAGCAATAAGGGTGTAAGCACGGTTAGTAGTATGGTTTGCATCATCGGCCAAAAGGGAATCGGTAGGTAAGCGCCGCCCAGCCATTCGACGAGCAGTGGGGTTAACACAGGGGATAAAAACGTGGCCACGGTAGTCAGTGCGACCGAAAAAGCGACTGCGCCACCCGCCAGAAAAACAATCACGTTACTGGCCATAGCGCCCGGTGCGCAGCCAACGATGATCACCCCAAGTGCTAGTTCAGCAGGCAGTCCAGCAAGCCAAGCAGCGGTAGCGCCAAGCAGGGGCATAATGCTGTATTGACTTAATACACCAATAAAAATAGATCGCGGTGTTTTTAGTGTTGTTTTAAGGTCAGTAGGTTCTAGTACAACGCCCAAGGCAAACATCGAGGCCGAGAATAACCATAAAAAGTACGGTTTAAAAACAATAAAAACGGCCGGTTGATAAAAGGCAATAAGCGCGCAAAGCAGTGTTAGCGGCGCCATACCACGGGAAATAAAATGGCTGAAATAAGCGAGTAGTTTCATGCCTTAAAGCATAAAGTGATTGGTCTTAAAATACACCCTTTAGATTGAATAAATAAGTGCTTAATGATCAGATGATTGCTTAAGTTGAATGGAAGGGCAAGGTACCGTGCCAAAAGAACAAAAGACGCAACAATCTGTGCCAGTGGGCTTAAGTAGCTGACTGCAACCTTTGCATTCATACAACCACTGACAAGCATCTGTTGGCATCGTTTCAAGCGCTTGATGTTGACAAATAGGGCAGGTAATAGTGGATTTTAAGATGATGTCGTTACGCACTTTTACCTCACACTGTTTGCTGCAAGGTTCGATAATACCTGAAAGCGAGTTGCTAATCAGCGGTGGGTTTTGGCTAAGCCCCAATAATCAGTTAAATGATTATTGCCCTATAAGTCAAACGGCTGGTTGAGGATTTTTGCAACGGCTACGTTTTTTAAACGAACGTATTGAGGGAGTCCGTTAACGTACGGTGGGTAGTCCTCGCCCATAATCAGTGGCCGCAAGTACGCTTCGCATTCAGGGGTAATGCCGAAACCATCATTACTAATATAATGCGGGGGTAACATTTGCTCAACATTTGCAATGTCTTTTAATTCCCCGACACCAATTTCCCATTGATAAGGCTGGTTGCTGGTGCGAACGATGGTTGGCATTACGGCAGTTTTACCCGCTAGGGCCAGCTCGACCGCAGCTTTACCCATCGCATAGGCTTGCTCTACATCGGTTTTAGAGGCGATATGGCGCGCCGCACGTTGTAAATAATCCGCCACCGCCCAATGGTATTTATAACCATGCGCGGTCTTAATCATTTCAGCCACAACGGGGGCAACGCCGCCGAGTTGAGCGTGGCCAAAGGCATCGCGGGTACCAGCTTCGGCTAAAAACTTCCCATCGGGGTTTTTGACGCCCTCAGAAACCACGATACAACAAAAACCATACTGTTCGACAGTGGCTTTAACTTTCGCTAAAAATTTTTGCTGATCGAAGACCACTTCAGGAAAAAGAATAATATGCGGTGAGTCACCGTCTTTTTCAGCGGCTAAACCACCGGCTGCGGCAATCCAGCCAGCATGCCGTCCCATTACTTCTAGCACGAAAACTTTGGTAGATGTACGCGCCATCGACGCAACGTCAAAACCGGCCTCACGAATTGAAACGGCAACGTATTTTGCTACCGAGCCAAAGCCAGGGCAATTATCAGTGAGGGGTAAGTCGTTATCGACCGTTTTGGGTATGCCGATACAGCGTAAGTCATGCCCTAATGATTCGCTTAACTGAGAAAGTTTATGCGTGGTATCTTGTGAATCACCGCCCCCATTATAAAAAAAGTAGCCAATGTTATGGGCCTTGAAAACAGCAATTAATCGTTCATATTCGGCGCGGTTTTCTTCAAAGCTTTTAAGTTTATAACGGCATGAACCAAATGCCCCTGAGGGGGTGTAGCGTAAGGCAGCAATATCGTCGGCGGTTTCAAGACTGGTATCAATCAGGTCTTCGCTCAATGCGCCAATAATACCGTTGCGTCCGGCGTAGACCCTGGCTATTTTGTCAGTGTGCTGACGCGCTGTTTCAATAAGCCCGCAGGCACTGGCATTAATAACAGCGGTGACACCACCTGATTGAGCGTAAAAGGCGTTTTTGATGGACATAGTTAAGTCAATTAATTTGTAAGGTGGGCGTATTATAATAGCTGAGCCGGTAAATTACTGTCGCTTGTTAGGCTTAGTTCACAAAATAGTGTATCTGTAGCATCCGTGCTTGTTTAAATAAGCTATAGTTTGATTTGTGTAGCGGTTTAACAAGGGTTTATGCTCAATGCGTGTATAGCCGAATGATCGATCATTATTATCCTTAACTAAGGTGCCAGATATGTCTTTATCGAAACAATTATTATTATTAATTTCAGCCTTATTTCTAATGATTTTTAGCCTGAATTTTGTACTCAGTGTGGAAAACATTAGAAGTTACCTCGAGGGCGAATCTCAGGTTCACGCGCAAGATACGGCAACCTCTTTGGGTTTGTCGCTCAGTCCTCATATGAGTGACGAAAAAGATCCGGTGCTTGAAACCATGATAAGCGCGATCTTTGATCGCGGGTATTATAAGCAAATTAAGTTACTCAATGTCGAGGGTGAGCCCTTGGTTATCTTAAGTAATGAAAAAGCCATTGATGGTGTGCCAGCTTGGTTTATTAGTCAATTGCCCATGCAAGCTGCTGTAGCCGAGAGCGAGATCAGTTCGGGTTGGAATATAAGTGGCATCGTACTGGTTGAAATTAACCCAAATTACGCGTACCTCAAGTTATACGAGCAAGTAAAAAGGAGCTTTTACTATTCGTTACTAACCTTTGCATTATCGGTTTTTTTACTGCTTGTGGTCTTGCAAATAACGCTTTCTTCGTTAAAAAGAATTGGAAAAATGGCCGAGACCATCTCGCAAGGCAGCTTTGATGTCATTGAGCGCTTACCGTGGACCCTAGAAGTTAGGCGAGTGGCTACCTCGATGAATGTTATGTCGAAAAAACTAGAAAGGGTCATCGCCAACCTCAACACAAGGTTAGAAAGTATTGGCAAAAAGTTACAACTCGACGATTTAACAGGCCTGAGTAAAAGAACGGGTTTTGATATGGATACAAAAGAGCTGCTCACCTCACACGTCGAAACGTATGTGATGATGATTAAGATCGATGCTTTAAGCAGCTTGGTTAAAGAGCTAGGGAGTGATGCGATAGATCAGTTTTTGAAAGATTTTGCCGATATATTAAGTACAGTTTCTGAGGAAAAAGATCATCAAAACATCAAAGCCTACCGGTTTTTTGGTTCTGAATTTGTTATCTTAACGCAAGGCTTGAGTGCCGAGCAGGTTGAGGGTTTAGCGACATCCTTGAGTGTGGCATTCGGTGAATTGGGTAAAAAATATCAAAAAACCGATATTGCTCATATCGGGGTCGCCGTATTTGACCCATTTAGTAGCAAAAACACCATCTTATTGGCGGCTAATGAAGCGTATGAGCAGGCACAATTGATTGGTGCCAACAGTTATTATCTTCGTCAAGGCGAGGATAGGGCCAAGGATATGGCGGAATGGAAAGAACTGGTATTTGATACGATCGACAGAAATAACTATAAAGTATCTTACTTGGGTGCAGTTGAAAATATGCAAACAGGCGAGGTGATGATGGAAGAGGCTTTTTCCGAGGCATTCGATAAAAGTGGGCAGCCTGTTTCTATTGCAACCTTTGTCTCTATTGCAGAAAAGTTCGTGAAAATCGTAGACTTAGACGAAGGCGTTATTACACGTACCGTTGAGCATATTAAGGCGAATAAAACACCGCATCTAGTGGCTATTAATTTATCGAGTAGAACGGTTAAAAACAGTGACTTTAGAGCACGCTTAGGCGGCCTGATAGCTAATAACAAAGCTGTGGCTAAACACATAGTTTTTAGCTTGTCGGCGTATGCGGTGGCAAAGGAAATTAACGTTTATAAGGAGTTTATAAGCTTTGCTCATTCGCTCAATATGAAGGTCATCATCAAACGATTTGAAACGCAATCAATGGCGCCGGATTTAATAAAAGAGTTACGCCCCGACTTTGTTCGTCTAGCACGGGATATTGGTAATGGCATCAGCCGTGATGAGCACAAAAAAGAATTCACAAGAACAATGATAGAAGTATGCGAATTGCTGGATATTCAAGTATTGGCTGAGAACGTCAAGTCAGAGACTGACTTTAACTGCCTGAAGGACATAGGTGTAACAGGCGCGAGTCACTAAGTTAACGACCGTTATTATTGTGCGATTGCGGTTATGACACTCAGTGCTTCAAAAAAGCTTGGACTGAGCCTCTGCAAAAGAGGTGTCAGTGCTTCAATTGGCATACTTAGTCTTTTGATGGTGCTGACTGCGTCTGCAACCTTAGAGGTTAACGAGCAATTGCTATTAAAAGTTAAAGCCAAGTATGGCGCTGCAGCGTCAAGCCGGGTGCTTGAATGGCAGGCGCTTATTAAATCAAGTGGCGGCTTATCAGAAAAAGCAAAGCTGAAACGGGTTAATGACTTTTTTAATCAACACATCGAATTCGTGGATGATTATTTTTTATGGGGTTTGAATGATTACTGGGCAACACCATTAGAAATGTTGGCGAAAGGCGCGGGTGATTGTGAGGACTACTCCATTGCCAAATATTTTACCCTAAGAGAATTGGGTGTTGACGATAGTAAGATGCGGATTACCTATGTTAAAGCGTTAGAATTGAATCAAGCGCATATGGTGTTGACCTACTTTGAAACCCCTCGTTCAGTACCAGTGGTGCTTGATAATCTAATTCCGGGTATTAAATCAGCTTCAAAGCGGCTCGACCTACTGCCAGTGTATAGTTTTAATGGTTCTGGTCTGTGGTTGGCCAAGGTGCGTGGAACGGGCAAACGGATTGGTGGGTCCAGTCGTTTAAGTATGTGGGAAAAACTAAAAGTAAGAATGCTAAATAATGAACTTTAATGAAAGCTTAAGATAAAAAAAAGGCCATCATTATGACGGCCTTTTTTTAATGGATAATCGTTATTGTTTACTATCATCAGGCGTTTTTGCGTATGTCGGTGTAACGCGCATTTTTTGTGATTCGCCAATCCAAGCCTCATTAACCGGTAAGACATTGGTTTCTTCAGGCATACTAATATTTAAATACTGGTTGATAGCACCACCACTCGCTAAGATACGAAATTGCGAATAAAGCTCGTCGTATTTAGCATTTGTGTAGGCACTTTTTGCTACGTACATTTCATTAGCGGAGTCGAGCAAATCGAGTAGTGAGCGGCGACCAATATTAAATTGTTTTTGGTACGCTTCATTACTATTGATACTCGCGTTTCTATGGCTTTCAAAAAAGGCCATTTGGCTCTTAACCGTTTGATGAGCGACCCAAGATAAACGCATGCTTTCTACCGCTTGTCTGTAGGTGTTGTCGCGGATGCTTTTAGCTTGGTTAATCAACTGAGCTGTTTCTCTGCGACGCGCCATGTCTTTGCCGCCGTTATATAAGTTATAACGTAAGCGAACCATTGCTAAGGCGTCTTCGTTCACACCTTCAATACCGTCGATGTCTTTGTTATGCGAGGCGCTTAACTCTAGATCAACACGTGGCATAAAGGCTGCTTTAGCCGTGGCGTGTTGTGCTATAGCGGACTCAATATCGACGTTAGCCGACTTAAGAATTGGGTGGTTATTAATCGCTAAATCAATGGCTTGATCAAAACTAGCAGGTAAGGCTTTTTCTGGTGAGGCAATGGGTTGTAAATCATAGGGAAGCTTTCCAACCACTCTTAAATAGGCGGTTTGTGCATCTTTTAGGTTGCCGATTTCAGATAACACATTTTTTTGCGCCAGTGCTAAACGACCAGTCGATTGCTCTACGTCAGCTTTTCGACCAACACCTCGATCACTTCTGGATTTAATTTGATCATTGGTGCTTTGATGAACGGCTAAGTTTTCTTCGGCCAGCGTTAGCAGTTGCTCACGGCGTAATACGTTGATGTATGCTTCAACAGCACGTATAGCGATGAATTCAGCTTCGCCATAGACATTATAAGCCTTTGCATTTGTTCTAGCGGTTTGGCGGTTAACCTCACTGGAGGTAGCAAAGCCATCGTAAAGCATTTGGTTAATCTGTATCGAAGCCTCGTCTCTACCCAGAGATTTAGAACCTTCACCTGCGCCCTCTGTCGTTGGGTTTAACGTGCGTTCCCAGCCAGCACCAACGGCGATATCAATGGTTGGAAAAAACCGCGCTTTGGCTTGCCCGATTTCTTCTTCAACAGCCGAACGTTCAGCAGCGGCAGATCGTATCTCGGGATTTTCATTAACGGTATATTGGATTGCTTCCTGCAAAGTATCTGCATAGGCTGTGCTTAGGCTTAAAGCCATCAGGCTACCCACTACAAATTTAGTTTTAACGTTCATCGTTCCCTCTCATTATTTATTATTAATCGTAATAAAATCATAAATTAAACCACGGTACTTCAAATCTAACCTAAGACGTTGCTTTGGTCAACTGTATTCCTTCATATATAAGGCAAGGTGCAAGCGATCAGGCACCTCAAGTTTTTTAAAAATAGACGTTAAGTGAGCCTTAACGGTTCGTTCAGATATATCCAAGGTATCGGCAATGGCTTTGTTGTTTTCACCGACGCGAATCATATTCGCCACATCCAGTTCGCGGCTCGATAAGGTTGTCAGTAAAGCAGATGATTCGATCGATTGTGTCGCATCAACTGGCTCAGCTGTATCAGGTTTCATTTTTACCAAGGTGCCGATGATGCGCGGTACCAAATGGCGTTGAATCCAAATGTCGCCTTTCAATACGCTATCGACTGCCTGCAATAATAATTTAGGCGGCTCAGATTCACCACAATAACCGGCGGCACCTTGAACTAAGGCGTTTATCTGTTTGCTCTCAGACCAATCTTTACCAACAATAAGAAAGCGGATGGATCGGTTATTAAATAAAAGCGTTAAGCTGGGGTCGTTATCAACTTTCAATGCATCTAAAATAACGACAGAGGCAGCCTCACAATCGCTTTTACTGCTCGTTGTAAGGATGTCATAGTGACGTATTAAAGCGTGTGACCACGCCTTAATTAAGGTTTGATTATCAGATAAAATAACGACCAGACTCATGTGTTTAATTGTACTTGTTTAGTAATGTAGAGTTTCGCCGATCGAGTGGGTTGGAGCGTTGCTGTTTTGACATAAATAACCCGTTAACGTTCTTTTAAAGCACGTTCTTTAGCTTTTAGAATCGGTTTAAGTATATAGTCCAAGACAGACTTTTTACCAGTCAAGATATCAACATCGGCTGTCATTCCGGCGATAATATTCAGCTTAGCACCATTTTTTTCTAAATAATTCTTGTTGGTCCGAAGGCGAATAATGTAATAACTTTCACCGTCTTCTTCATTGGTAATGGTATCGGCGCTGATATGTTCAAGTTCCGCCTCAAGCCCGCCGTAGATAGAAAAGTCGTAGGCAGTTAATTTAACCATGGCTTTTTGGCCTGGGTGCAAAAACACAATATCGGCAGGTCTTACTTCTGCTTCGATCAGTAATTTATCTTCAAGCGGCACAATTTCAACCAGGTCCATACCGGGTTGTACCACACCGCCAACCGTGGTGACCTTTAGTTGTTTTATGATGCCTTTAACAGGAGACAATACGCGGGTTCGAGTTACCCGGTCTTCAAGCGCCAAAGTAGACTCGCCAGTTCGATCTAGTTCGGCCTTGGTTTGGTTTAGCTCTTCAAGTGCCTTGGTTTGAAAGCGTATTTTAGTTTCTGCCAGTTTATTTTTGCCTTCGTCAAGGAACGATTGGATCCTTGGTATAGACAGTCTGGCGGCAGTTAACTGGCCTTTTAAATCATTGGCTTCGCGTTGAATACGCAATAACTCCACTTTTGACATAGCGCCTTCCTCAACCAGCGGGGCGGACATGTCGACTTCCTCTTTTAATAATTGATAGCTACGGGCTATTTGTTTGGTCTTGGCCGATAACTCTATTAATTCTTGTTCTTGTTGGATAATTTGTTGGTCTAAGATTTTTGTGCTGGCGTTTAGCTCTTTACGACGAGACTCAAAGAGTTGTTTAGCATTTTCGGCAATTTCGGGTGCAACTTTTAACACAATGTCTGGAATAACCAGCGGCGTGTTGTCTACCTCGGCAGACAGGCGTGCAGTAGCGGCCAGTAATTCGTAGTACTTTAGTTTGTTCTCATTGAGTGATGAGGCAAACCTAACCGCGTCAAGCTGTAATAATGGTTGGTTCTTTTCAACTATTTGGCCTTCACGAACTAATATTTCGGCCAAAATCCCACCTTCTAAGTTTTGAATTACTTGAATGTGACTGGATGGAATGGTTTTGCCCGAGCCGCGTGTGACTTCGTCAAGCTCGGCAAAATCGGCCCAGATAATGGCGATGATGACAAAACTAAAAGCCATCCATAAAATAATGTGGCTTTGAATCGAAGCGCCGTACATGCTGGCTGCATTAACGTCGGTTATATACGTTTGATCTTCCGCCTGCTGCTCGTACTTTTTTTTCAGTGAGAATAGTTTATTTAACATCGTTAGTTAGAGACCTTTATTTGTCCTTTTTTCAGGGCTTCGAGTACATTATCTTTAGGGCCGTCAGCTACAATTTTTGCACCATCTAATACGATTAAACGGTCGACTAAGCTTAATAAGGAGGCGCGATGGGTCACCAATATAAGTGTTTGCACCCCGAGCTGCTGGGAAAACTTATCCTTAAACATCGCCTCGGTACTGTTATCCATAGAGTTGCTGGGTTCATCCATGATGAAAATACTAGGCGATAATAATAAAGAGCGCGCTACGGCGACACTTTGGCGTTGACCACCTGAGAGAGAAGAGCCCCGCTCGCCAACGGCCATATCAAAGCCTTCGGGATGTCTGTTGACAAATTGAGTTACGCCAGCAACCTCTGCCGCATGCAAAATGGACGCGTCATCGGCATAGCGTGACCCCATGGTGATATTGTCTTTAATGGTACCAAACATCAATGATATGTCTTGTGGTACATAACCGATTTGACGACGTAAATCAGAGGGGTCAATTTGTCGAATATCTGTGCCGTCAATTAAGATCGAGCCTTCTTGAGGCGCATACAAGCCCATCATCAGTTTTTCAATGGTGCTTTTGCCCGAGCCAATTCGGCCGATAAAGGCAAGCCGTTCGCCGGGTTTAATCTTAAATGAGATGTTGTCTAGGGCCTTTATCGCTTGCTCAGGGTAGCTAAAGGTGACGTTTTTAAATTCAATCGCACCCTTAAAAGTTGGGCGGTGCAAGTACTTTTTGCCGGGTTCACGCTCAACCGGTAGCGACATCATATTGGTTAAGGTGTCCAGTGACGTACGCGCTTGATGGTAGCGGGTTAGTAATGAGGCGACTTGAGCAATAGGCGCCAGTGCGCGGCCAGTTAAGATGGTACAGGCGATTAAACCACCGGTGGTGAGGTCGCCTTCAGAAATTTTGTACACACCAAAGATAACCACTGCAATAGAAGCCATCTGGGTTAGGAAGGCCGTTAAATTGACCGCAATTGATGAATAGAAGCGTGACTTAAGGCCGAGGCGGGCAATATGGCCTACATTTTTTTCCCAACGACTTTGCATTTGGCCTTCGGCGCCGTTTTGTTTGATTGAATCGAGGTTGGTTAGTGATTCGATAAGGGTGGCGCCCTTTTGTGCGGAATACTTGAATAGCTCGTTGATGGTGTTTTTTAACGGTTTTTGAACCGCAATACCGCCGATAATCGCGAGGGGTAGAACAATTAACGGGATAACGGCCAAGTTGCCACCGATCATATAAATGACCGCCAGGAAAATAAATAAGAAGGGTAGATCGATTAACGTCGTAAGCGTAGCGGAGGTTAAAAAATCACGAAACGATTCAAACTCACTTAAATTATTGGCGAAGGCACCGACAGATTTAGGCCGGTTTTCCATCTTAATACCCATCACTTTTTCAAAAATAGTCGCGGATAAAATAATGTCCGAACGCTTACCAGCCACATCAATAAAATAACCGCGCAGGCCTTTCATTAAAAAATCAAAAGTAAAAACAATGGTTACGCCAAGTGCTAGCACCCAAAGGGTTTCTAAAGCGTGATTAGGCACCACTCGATCATACACATTCATGATAAACAGCGGGGATGCGAGGGCAAATAAGTTAATCAGCAAGGATGCCGCGAGGGCTTCGCCATAAATAGGCCAAGACTTGTAAATCACGTCCCAAAACCAATGGGTAGCCTTGGGAATGGCCGAATCAGCGGTTCTATCGTCAAAGCTATGGTTTACCTGAATAAAGAAAGCGGCACCGCTGTATATTTCTTCAAGTAAGGCCAGGCTGACAGTTTTTTCGCCACTATCGGTTTCTGGCAAAATAAGCGTGCAGGTGTCGTCACTTTTGGCAATCAAAACACAGGTTTTGTTGTCCTTTAATAACAGTACGGCGGGTAAGACCAAGTTAGAAATCTCGGCCAATGGGCGACGCACCAGGCCGGTAGAAAAGCCGGCCCGTTGAGCAGCCCTTACAAAAAGGGAAGGTGTCAGTTTTTGATCAATTAGCGGTAGTCCAGAGGTTAAGGACTCAACTGTGTGTGGCATATGCAAGACTTTGCATACCGATAAAAGTGCTAATAACAGTGGATCGTCCTGATTCACCATATGAGCTAAACTGTCCTTAGGGTCGGGTAATGTAGTTTCCGTCATTTTTATCCATAAATTACTGATGCGCCATAAAAAACGTTCAGAGTGTGCAGTAAGTTTGATTATTGGTTTTTATTTAGTGATACTAGAACAAATTTGAGAAAAAGCAACTGGAGCCAGCAATATGCCTTACGTTAATCGCAATCAAGCAGGTGAAATTACCCAGCTTCTTGACAAGCCTTCCAATAGCGATAGCCAATGGTTGGAAATGGAAAACCCCGAGGTTAGCCAGTTTTTGCAAGACCCTAATCGGACTGAAGCGTTAAAAAAGTCCTTACTTAGCTCCGACGTTGAAATGGCGAGGGTTGTTGAGGATTTAGTCGAGGTGCTAATGGAAAAGCAAGTATTTGTGTTTACTGAACTGCCCGAGGTGGCGCAACAAAAGCTAAATGCACGTAAAAAACTCAGAGAAGACGTCGGTTCGTTAAATAACTTAATCGGTGACGAAGATGATATTTTATAAAAAAACCGATTTAAACCTAAAAAAGTCTATTTTTTAGTACCTTAGTACAATAGTCAAAGTGCTAAGCCCTTCCTATACTAAACTCAACTAATAGCCATTACAGTGTTTAAAAAGCCATGGACGTGCTAATAATTGACAGGTCTGATCAAATAAAGCCCGTCTTAATGCAGTTAGATGCCAATGTTGTAACGCTTAGTGATGAGGTGAAGGCGCTAAGTTTGGTGGAAAACAAATGGCCAGCGGTTGTTTTGCTTAATTACGACATGATGCAAGAGCAAACAAGCGACTATGTAAAAGTATTATTAAAATTGAGCTCAAGTTGCAAGGTCATCGTGATAGCAAATGAACTCAGTGAAAATGAAATTTTAAACTGCTTGTTAGCCGGTGCCAAAGGATACCAAGCTCTAAAACAACTAAGTGAGTACGGTCAAAAGTTGATAACAGTGGTAGCAGCGGGCGAGGCGTGGATAACACGGCGAATGACGGCAATAGTGTTAGATACATTACGAACAAGCTAGAGGATACGTAAATGGCAAAAGATCATTTAAATGACGAACAAGCAACATTAAATTTACAAGACCTATTGGTCGATGAAAGTAATGATGTGGTCAGTGAGTACTTATCTATTTCTATAGAAAACCTGGGTGAAGGCGCAAAAGTTAGCGTCACCACAGTAGAAGCAGAACCAGCGACCTATTCATCAACCCTAACGGGGATCACGTTAACGGATCTGCATTGTTTAGTAGACGTACCAACCGACGTGTAAACAGAGCTTTAAATAGATATTCATAATAAAAATAATAATGGCAAAAGGGCGATATAAAAGTTAAATAAATTAGACAGATAATGTCTCAACGGAACGGAGATTTAAGATGGCAAATATTGGAACTGTGAAATCAGTAACGGGCGTAGTAAAAGCAATCGCCGCAAATGGCTCTGAGCGCATATTAAGCGCAGGTGATAGCATAGCCGAAAACGAAACAATCATTACCGGTGACGGACTAATTGTCGCCGAACTCGCAAACGGCAAAGAAATGGATTTGGGGCGTAACTCAAGCCTCGTCATCGACCAAGATATACTAGGTCAAGACGATGAGCAGCCCGCTCAAGACCCTCAATCAGCCGAAGACGAAGTAGCCGCCTTGCAACAAGCCTTGGCCGACAACCCCAATTTAGACCCTTCTGCCTTACCAGCAACTGCTGCTGGTGCAGGTGCTGCGGGTGCTGAAAATAATGGGCATAGTTTTATCAGTGTCGATTACCTTAATCCAAAAATGGACCCCTTCTCAGGCTTTGAAACAGCCGGAAGAAACCCTGAATTCCCATCCTCTGAAATTGATCCGGGGGAGTTATTGCTAGCGCAAGAAGTAAATGGGCTGCCTTCAGCAGGTGGTGTAGTCGCATCTGTAGATGATGAGGGGCTTAAAGGGGGTATCGAAGGTGGAACAGGTGATTTGGTGGTGCCAAATACGGATGGTGACAATAATGAATCCACTTTTAGCGGTCAATTAATTTATAGCTTTGGCCCAGATGGCGCCGGTAATGTCAGCTTTGCTTTTTTACACGGCACACCCGTGCAAGCAAGTGGTGATAACGGCTTGCAAAACCTCACATCAGGCGGAGACCCCATTACATTCGTATGGGCAGCGGGATCGCACACACTAACAGGTGTAGCAAACGAAGGCAGCCAAGGTGGCTATGACGTTTTTACCCTGCAAATAACAGATATTAGTACCGGCGACTATACCTTTACCTTGTTGCAAGCAGTCGATCATCCCACAGCAGATACCGAAGATGATCTAGTATTGAACTTACCCTTTACGGTTACCGATAGTAATGGCGATGAGGCTGTTGGGTCGATAGCAGTTACTATCGATGATGACGTACCGGTCAATAACGAGACAGAAACTACCGTTGGTGCGGTCCATGAAGATGCGTTAACACCGGATGGTAACAGTGAAGGTGGACAAACCACGACGACCGCGATCACAGCGGCCGAGATTGCAGCGCTGGTGAGTGCTGGCGCCGATGAGCCGGTAGTGATCAGTTTGAACCTGGCAGCCAGTGGTGTTGGTTCACTGGATGGTACGGCGACGGGTCTGACACAAGAGGGCGTATCGATTGATTGGAATGTCAATGGATCGACGTTAGAAGGTGTTGTTGCTAGTGGCGTTAATGCTGGCGACGTTGTCTTCACCTTAGCCAAAGACGTCAGTGGAGACGACTTCACCTTTACCTTATTAGACAACATTGACCACGATGATGACGCTGATCTAACGACGGGCGAAGGCGATGCTGACACAGAGAGCTTGAGTCTAGCTGGCGCGTTTATCGCGACTGATACCGATGGTGATGAGGTGATTGTTGATGCGGGTGCGAGCGTGACGATAGAGAATGACGTGCCGCTTTGGATTAATCCAACCACATCGCATCTTAAAGATGTTGCTACATCGCCTGATGTTGTTCAATTCCTTAACTTTGATACGGGTGCTGATGGTGTTGGTTCTGTCGTATTTGACACGAGTTTAGAGGGAACTGCTGCTAAGGACGCGCTTGGCAATGAGCTGACCTTTAATGGTACGGGTGAACCCTTATTTGTTCATTTTTCCGACGATGGTTCGCAACTTCAATTTGTAACCAAAAACCTAGACAATACGTTAAATACTGCTGACGTTAAGTTCTTTATTGAACTTAATGCTAATGGTGAAACGTATACCGTTCATTCTGAAGGTATCATCGTGAATGGTACGGCTATTACTGCGACAAACTTATCGAGTGTTGGTGGCGGTAACGTGGTATCAAAAGTTATCTCTAATCTTGATGGTACAACTCAAGATGTTGTGATGACGACAGCTACCGGTCAAACAGTCAATACTAATAACTCAGCAATCGGTATCGGTACACAAAATGCCATTACTGTTGGCGAGGCGATTCGTTTTGACTTTACAAATGGTGATGTGACCGGTAATGGCGGTAATGCCGCTTATACATACGATGGCACGCATAATCTAACGACTGCCTTTACGCAACAAATTCAGAAGACCACGGCGGGTACCACTTTAGCTACCATTACGCTCTCTGCGATATTAGCGGATGCCGATAATATTTTCTTTGGTGATCTTGCTGGTGAAACACCTATCGGTATCACTAGCGTCAAAGTCTTTTCTGGAACGCTTGCTCAAGTTCAAAACGGGACAGCAACCGATGTAACAGGGAGTGTGGTAATCGCCTTAAATGTTGGTGGCACTGCAACAATCGCAGGCCTACAAGATGGGTGGATTTATCAAATCCAAACTACGGACGAGTTTAGTGCTGTAAATGTTGCAGTTGATGCAGGGAATATTAAGCTGGGTGTATTTAGCTATGGCTTGCAAAGCGATGGACTACCCATAGAACTGGATTACGACATTATCGGCACAGATGGTGATGGTGACAGCGTAACAGGCTCGCTTGGTGTTAATCTTTATCCAGATGGATCTACATTTGAGGGTACGGATGTTGCTGAAACGCTTACCGGTACGGCCAATAATGATTACCTGCTTGGCCGTGGGGAAGATGATTTCCTCTTTGGCTTAGGCGGGGATGACTTGCTGATTGGTGGTTATGGTGATGATGAAATGACCGGTGGCTTAGGTAAAGATTCTTTTGTTTTCAGCCTGGCGGCTAATTCGGGTGATGACATTATTAAAGACTTTGATGTTGGTACGGATGCATTGAACTTTATTGATGTGCTAGATTTAGATAATTCAAACACATTCAATCTTGCTGATGCGATTAACAACGTTAGTGATGCCGGTGATGGTGATGCTATTACGCTCAGTTTAACGAACGGAGGCAGTGTCACACTTGAAGGCATTGGTACAGGGTTGATAAACGATATTACTTCACTACAGGGCTATCTTGGCGCTACTAATATTACGGTTGACGAAAGTTAATTACTTAGCAGTTGATAAAAAAGGCCGGCTAATTGCCGGCCTTTTTTATAATGAGTATCTATACTACAGAAGTTATTCCATCGTTATTAGTTGCGGTTAAAAGGCAACCGATCAGCATATGTCTTACACAATCAAACATAAAACAACCCTACTTGAACTAAAAGTGTGACCCAGTTCATAAAACGGGAGAAAAAAGAAACACTAGTACCTTAGTACAATAGCAAACTTTTTTTTATTAACCATACTTGCGCCAACTCTAAAAAATCCTACAACAACGGAGGGTGGTAGCTTGGCGACTAATAACACAGAAAGTACAGTATCGGGTATCGTAAATGCAAACGTGCAAGACGGGACAGAGCGTGCGTTAACTAGTATTGATGGTGCAATACAAAATCAAAACGCTCAAATGGGTGATGGCCTTTTGGCGCTTGCAGATACTGCAGCGTTTGGCGTAGAGGGCCCTGCAGGCAACGCGCTTAATAACGCGGCAGCTAAAAAAGACGCAGGCCAGTCTACGGCACAAAGCCAACAAAGTGCTGAAGCCGAAGTGGCTGCAATTCAAGCAGCATTGGCCAATACCGACCTAGACCCATCAGACTTACCAGCGACTGCTGCGGGCAACCCAGCTGCGGGTGGCGATGAAAACGAAGGGCATAGCGTTATTAGTGTTGATTATTTAAACCCTAGCATGGACCCTTTTTCAGGCTTTGAAACGGCAGGGAAAAACCCTAAATTCTTAAAACCTGAACTAGAGTCAGGCGATGAATTATTGTTAAGCCCAACCGTCACTATTAGTACCAATGGCTTGCCAGGTGCCGGTTCTACCACGGCTTTTGTAGATGAAGACGACCTTGTTAGCGTACGTGGAAACGCTCCAATTGTACCCACAGAGTTTGGTGCGTACAGCCTTGCGAGCGTTAGCGGTAATAGCGATGTGGTGGATGCCAGTGATGATTTAAGCGATCCAAATGCAACAACTGCAAGTGGGTTTTTAAACGCCAGCTTTGGCAGCGATGGTGCAGGTGATATCGCGTTTAACGCAGCGACTACGCAGCCCAGTGGTATTACTTCTGGTGGTGAGCCGCTGCAGTATTGGGTGTCTGAAGATGGCCACAGTTTAGTGGCATTTATTAACAATGGTGAAGCGCGTGAAGTTATTTTTACTGCAGAAATTACTGATGCAGCGACGGGTGCTTATAGTATTACCTTATATGGCAAAGTCGATCACGCCGAAGCAGATACAGAAGACAACCTTATCATAAACCTTGGTTTCACCATTACAGATGGCAATGGTGACACAGCTGAAGGTGTGCTGGCGTATGATATTGACGACGACAGCCCTTTGGCTGTAGACAGGTCAGCGGGTGATTTTGTAGAAGGCACCACCATTACTATTTCTGACAACGCAGCAGAATACTTAGGCATTGAAGGCGGAGCTGATGGCCTACAAAGCATTAGCGCTTTTAGCGGCGGCCTCGGTAGCTTATTTATTGAAGATGGCGCGTTAAAATACACCGCACCGGCGAGTATCGATAACAATGACGCAGCGGTAGCGACTAGCTTTAATTACACCGTGACCGATGGTGATGGCGATACCGTCACCCGTACCGTCGATCTTCGTATTACTGATACGGGTGTAAGCGCAGTGTCAGCCACCGGCGAAACGGTTGATGAAGACGATATTGTTGGTGCTGGCGGTAATGCCGCAGGACCGGGCGATGATGATGCAACCACCAGTGGCAGCATCAGTTATACCGTTGGTGCAGATGGGCTGGGTGGGGTTGCTTTATCCACTAGTAGTGCATTAACGACCGTTGGTGGTGATCCAGTCAATACCGTGTTTAATGCAGATGGTACGGGTGGTACGCTACTTGGTTACACCGGCACCGATGCAACGATAGAAGCAAATTGGGTGTTTACCGTTGTCTTAAACGATGTGGATGCAACAGGTGCCGATTACACCACAACGCTATTGCAAGCGATACGCCACGCAGTGACAGATGATCCAAGTACAGAAACCGTTGAAACAGCTTTTGAAGACAACGTGGATTTGGTAGTTAACGTAACGGTAACCGATGGTGATGGTAGCGTTGATACTAGTAACGCCAGTTTCACCATCTCAATCGACGACGATACCCCCGTTTTTGGCGCAGCAAACGATGGGTTTATGTCTAACACCGATGTGGGGCCTATTTACTTAACCGGCGATCTGGCGTTAAGTGCCGGTGCTGATGGGCTCGCCTCACTCACCATTTCTGGGCGTGAGGGTACTATTGGTGATGTCACTGGCATACTAGGTAAAAATGGCTCAGGTGAGCCGATTATTCTTACCTCAGGTGGTGAGCCTTTGCATTATAAGGCCAATAGCGATGGCTCTATCAGCGCTGTTGTGGTCATAGATGAGACTGAAAGCGTTGTATTTAACGTGTCTGTAGATGCAGAAACGGGTAGTTATGAGGTTGAGTTTTTTGGCATCGTTGATGAAGCCAGCAGCACAGCAAGCGTTGATCTTAGTTCAGGTAATAGTGGCGTTTCTGGTGGTAGTAATGGCGAAATACTCGTGCTTGCTAATGCACTAGACGGGGTAACGGTTACCGCAACAGCGGTGGGTCATTATGGTAATGCTGCTAATGTTAATGCCTCAGGACAAGGTATGGGTGTTGCTCAGGCGGCTGAAATTAATGGTATTCGAACAAAAGATCAAGACTCAGACTCGCAACAAAGTGAAGTATTAAGTCTTAAGTTTACTGATAGTGACACTGATGCGGCTAAAACCTTAACAGAGATAGGCTTTGTTGCGGACCAATTGGGCGTCACGGAGACTGTGGTTGTAGATTTGTACTTAAATGGCGTTAAGGTAGGTACGACACTGACCTTTCTTGGGGAAAATGCCAAGGGTTCCAGCAATGCAGGCGATGATTTTTTTGTTATTAAAGCGTCTGATGCAGGAGCAACTACGTTTGATGAAATTCAATTTTCAGCCTTGCCCGGTTCAAATCAGGGTGAAAGTTATCGTATAGACTCATTAATATTGGATACTAACCCAGATGTTTTCGACGTTACCACCAGCTTTGACGTTGTAGCGACGGATGGCGATGGTGATGTGGTAACAACCAGCTTTGATTTAACGCTTGATGCTAATGATGTTATTGAAGGCAGCGATGGTGACGACGTTTTAGTGGGTAACGGCGGTCTTGAGACATTAATCGGTGGAGAGGGAGACGATATCTTGACTGGCAATGGAAGCGAGTCTGGCGGAGTGGAAGCCGATATATTTGAATTTAGCCTAGCTACAAACTCGGGTCATGATGTGATTACCGATTTTGCTGCGGGTACGGATAGCTTGCATTTTACTGACGTGATTGATATCAACGCTTCAGCTGGGATTGACGCGTTAGACGCCATTACAAGTGTGGCTGATAATGGTACAGATGTGGTGATTGGCCTTAGCAATGGCGGTAGCATCACATTGGCTGATTTAGGCAGCAATACAATCAACAGTATTGGCGCCCTAGATACGCTGCTGACGGCTGGTCATATCGACGTTAATTAAACGTTTTTTGCTAGACAATAAAAAGCCTCGTTCTATCGAGGCTTTTTATTTTGCGCGTAAAGTAAATTGGCTAAGTGCGAACAGTTATACACCATCAAACCCTCAGGCAAATAAGGATGATGCGATTTGATGACCAGCGGAGGACATCAAGTGAAGATGGCGCGCCCGACAGGAGTCGAACCTGTGACCCCCACCTTCGGAGGGTGGTACTCTATCCAGCTGAGCTACGGGCGCATTAAATTTTAGGCAGTTATTATAACGTGATAAGTCTGAAGGTATATTATTAACTGCTGGCAAAAAGAATAATGCGCGGTTTTTATTTCGGCATTGTAATCTAGGGTTTATAATGCCCATCAAATATCACAAATAGGGAGTCAGTGCGTGAGCGAAGACAAAAAGATTTTTAGTAATATTGGTATTGTAGTAGCCGTTTTAGCGGGTATTGCAATATTGATTGGTATTGTTGCTACGGGGCTTATTGACGGTGAATCATCGGATAGAACCGCTTGGCAAGAAAAGAAAGTGCTCGATAGAATTAAGCCGTTGGGTGTGGTTGCAACCACTGCTGAGGAAGCGCAAAAAGCCAGCCCCAAGTTAGCAGAACCAGCGCCTGTTGTTGCTTCTGGTCCGATGTCGGCGGAACAAGTGTATAACACGGCGTGTTTAGCCTGCCATTCAACCGGTGTGGCCGGTGCGCCAAAAACGGGTGATGTTGCCGCCTGGGCCCCACGTATTGCACAGGGCGAAGACGTCTTATTTGAACATGCAACCAAAGGCTTTAAAGGCATGCCGCCACGTGGTGGTTCATCGCAGTTGACTGATGAAGAGGTGAAAGCAGCGATTGACTTTATGTTGGCTAAAAGCCAATAAGCTAGCTGAGTAAACTTTTCATAAGGGCCAAGCTATCTTGGCCCTTTTTCTTTTGTTCTTTAGGGTCTTGTTTATTAACAGCGGCCCAATCTAAATCGTCTGCTGGTAGCTCGGTTAAAAAACGGCTCGGTTCGGTAGATGACACATCGCCGTATTTTTTACGTTGCGAGCAGTAGCTAAAGGTGAGTTGTTTTTGTGCGCGGGTAATCCCCACGTAGGCCAGTCGTCGCTCTTCTTCAACTTGTTCAGAGTCGATGCTGTTTTGGTGCGGTAAGATGCCTTCTTCCATGCCGATTAAATACACATAGGGGAATTCTAAGCCCTTTGCGGCGTGCAAGGTCATTAGTTTGATTTGGTCGTTTTTTTCTTCTTCATTACGTTCTAGGCTGTCTAGTAGCATCATGCGCGAGACGATGTCGCCAAGGCTGCGTTCTTCAGTTGATTTTTTTGCGCTATTATCAATCCATTTGATCAGTTCTAGTACATTGTCGATTCGTCGTTCGGCTTGTTTGTCACTATTGGCGTGCGCCTTAATCCAGTCGTAATAATCGATGTGTTGAATCATTTCGTGCAAGATGGCAATCGGGTCTTCTTGCCGGGTCCGGTCAGACAGTTGCACAATCCAATCACAAAAAGCGCTCAGTTTTTTGTAACTGCGTTCACTTAAGTGCTGCTCTAGGCCTATTTCAAAGCAGGCATCAAATAAGCTGCAGTGGCGTTGGTTGGCGTAGAGGGCTAATTTTTCTATGGTAGAGGTGCCTATTTCGCGTCGCGGGGTATTGATGACACGTAAAAAAGCACTGTTATCGTCGGGATTTATCAGCAACTTAATGTAACTTAAGATGTCTTTAATTTCGGTGTGCGCAAAAAATGAGGTGCCACCACTAATGGCATAGGGCAGCGATAGCTCGCGCAAGCTTTTTTCTAACATTCTGGCTTGGTGGTTGCTGCGATAGAGAATGGCAAAATCACTGTTGTTTGCGCGTAGTTTAAATTTGCTGCGTGATATTTCTGCGGCAACTTGTTGTGCTTCAGAAAACTCATCCTTGCATTTAATGACGTTTATTTTTTCATCACCTTGAATGCTGCTCCATAGGTTTTTTTCATACAAATGCGGGTTATTGCTAATCAGCTGGTTAGCCGACTTTAAAATACGCTGGGTTGAGCGGTAATTTTGTTCCAGTTTAATAATTTCTAGCCGTGGAAAGTTGGTTTTTAATTGAAACAGGTTTTCTGGGTTGGCGCCGCGCCACGCATAAATGGACTGGTCGTCGTCGCCTACTACAGTAAATTGCCCGAGCGGCCCGACAAGGTATTTAAATAACTCATATTGGGTGCCGTTGGTATCTTGATACTCGTCTAAAAGTAGGTAGCGGGTGGTGTTGCGCCATTTTTCTAGTACCTCGGGGTGTTCTTTAAACAGGGTGAGTGGAGCAAGGATTAAGTCGTCAAAATCTACTGAGTTGCACACCAGATTGTACTGCTGGTATTGCTCGTATAACGCGGCAGCAAATTGCTGCTGTTGATCTTCTGCCATAGACATGGCTTGCGCAGGGAGTATGGCCTGATTTTTCCAGCCGGATATTTGCCAAGCCAAGGGCTTAATTTGCGCTTTATCGAGCTGATGTTTGCCGTTTTCTAAAATGTCCTGCAATACCTTTTGTTTATCTAACTCGTCTAGAATGCTGATATTTTTTTTCAACGATAAAGACAGGTGCTCACGCCGAATAATATCGAGGCCGAGTGAGTGAAAGGTCGAAATCCGTACTTGATTCGCCGTTTTAGCCGGGCAAATTTTTTCTACCCGTGAGCGCATCTCTTTGGCGGCCTTATTGGTAAAGGTAACGGCGGTAATGTGCTTTGCCTCAATGCCGTTTTTTAACAGGTGTGAAATTTTTTCGGTAATAACGCGGGTTTTACCGCTGCCCGCGCCAGCAATAACCAATAGCGGTTTGTCCGTGGTAATAACGGCTTTATGTTGTTCGGGATTTAGTTTGGACACAACGGGACAAAGGGGTAACTGCAAAGGTAAATTTTAACTGTTTTTTATACAGGGGTTCACACCTTTTTACGTTTTATATACAGATTAAACAGCAGGCTTTTTTTAATGGATAGACTTATCCAATTTACGGTAACTGAGTGCCTCGGTCAGGTGTTGGCGTTGAATATTGGCTTGTTGGTTCATATCGGCAATGCTTCTGGCGACGCGCAAAATGCGGTGGTAGGCACGGTGCGATAGGCCCAATTTCTCGATGGCGTGTTCCAGTAAGGCATGATCGCTGTCGCAAATTTGGCAATGCGCTTTAATGTCCCTGGTGCTCATCATGTGGTTGGTTTTGCCCTGTCTTTGGATGCTGTATTGTTGCGATTGACGTACTCGATCAGCGATACAGGCACTCGTTTCTTCACCGCCGTGGCTACCTTTGCGCAACAGCTCACTCGATACGCGTGGCACTTCAATGTGCATATCAATTCTATCTAATAGTGGGCCAGATATTTTATGGCGGTATCGTAAAATTTGCAGCGGGCTACAGCGGCAGCGCTGTGAAGCATCACCTAAGTAACCACAGGGACAGGGGTTCATCGCGGCGATTAGTTGGAAACGGGCGGGAAACTCGGTTTGATGATTGGCACGAGAGATGGATATGGAGCCATTTTCTAGCGGTTCACGCAAAACCTCTAAGACCTTGCGGTCAAATTCGGGTAGCTCATCTAAAAATAACACGCCGTTATGCGCCAGTGACACTTCGCCTGGTTTTGGGTGGCTGCCACCACCGACTAAGGCTACGGCCGATGCGCTATGGTGGGGTGACCTGAAGGGCGGTATTTGCCAGTGGGCAATATCAACAGGGTGCTGGCTGATAGAATAAATTGACGCAGACTCAACGGCCTCTTTTTCTTGCAGCTTAGGTAATATGCTGGGTAAACGAGATGCCAGCATGGATTTGCCAGTGCCCGGTGGCCCCAGCATTAATAGGCTATGCCTGCCGACGGCTGCAATTTCTAGCGCACGCTTAATGTGTTGCTGGCCGTGCACATCGGCAAAGTCGGCTAACGATGGTGTGATTGCTTGATGGTTGGTAGGGCGGGTAAATGCGGCGATAGCTTGTTGTCCATTGAGGTGTGCGCACAGCTCTAATAAATGTCTGCAACCCAATACATCCAGTTTTGAAATGAGTGCCGCCTCTGCCTGATTTTGCAGAGGGACACAAAGTTTTCGTTTGTAGGAACGGCAGGCGATAGCAGCAGGTAAAGCGCCTTGAATAGATCTGAGTTCACCACCTAAAGACAGTTCACCTAAAAACTCGTAGTCTTTTAAAATAGAATTCGGCAGCTGTTTTGACGCCACAAGAATACTGAGTGCAATGGGTAAATCGAAACGACCGCCTTCTTTAGGTAGATCGGCGGGTGCAAGATTAATGGTAATACGTTTAGCGGGGAACTCAAATTGGCAATTAATGATGGCGCTACGGACCCGATCCTTGCTTTCTTTTACTGCGGCTTCTGGCAGCCCGACAATAGACAAGCTGGGTAATCCGTTAGCTAGGTGTGCTTCAACGGTGACTAAGGGGGCATTAATCCCGCTTGAGCTACGACTGTATACAGTTGCTAACGACATGGAATCCTTTCCTTGCGCCGGTTAGGGCTGAGTTAGGTGTTATTTATCGGCAGATAGCGCGCTAATGGTTTTTTCTAAGCGTTCTAGTTTTTCGCGTGTTTTTGCGAGTACTGCTGACTGCGTATCAAATTCTTCTCGTGTCACTAAGTCTAAGGCAGAAAATTGTTGCTGCAAAATGGTTTTAAGGTTTTTTTCGGTGTCGTTTTTGAACTCGATTAAACCAGCCGGTAATTGCTCGCTTAAGGAGGAGGCGATTTTTTCAATGGTTTTTATGTCGATCATAGTGTGGCGGTTGGGGTTATTAAAAATACATAAATGACAAGGTTATTAGCCAGAGCACCATAACGGTGCAAAATTAAGTAAAAATGATTACAAACAGTGCGTTTATTGTTGTTTTTTGTGAAATAGTTCCGCTGAAATCACTAATATTGTGTTAATCTAACAACATGAATATTACAGTTACGTGACGCTATATTTTGCAGCGTAACGCATATCATAACTTAACTATAAATACTAATGGAGCTAAAAATGAAAACTTTAAAAACAACAGCAATTATCGGCTTATTGGCTGCTTCTGGCGCAGCAAGTGCGATTGAATTAAGCGGAAACGTTGCTTTAACAACTGATTACGTATGGCGTGGCGTTTCTCAAACAGACGGTTCACCAGCTATTCAAGGTGGCTTTGATGCGGACTTAGGCAACGGCGTATATGCGGGTGTTTGGGGTTCAAATGTAGATTTCGGCGGCGATGAAAGCATGGAGCTGGATGTTTACGCAGGTTGGGCTGGCGAATTTAACGGCGTTGGCGTTGATGTGGGTTTTATTCATTATGCATACCCTACTTCTGATACAGAAACAGACTTTAATGAAATTTATGTTGGCCTTTCAATGGGTCCAGCTTCGTTGACTCAGTATTTTGGTGTTGATCTAGGTTCTGATGACCTTGGTGACTATAGACTTGGTAACTACACAGATTTAGGTCTTGATCTGGGTGCCTACAATGGCGTTGCTTTCTCTGCACACCTTGGCTACTACGATCTACAAAAAGCTAACGATTACTGGGATTGGAAATTAGCCGCTTCAACCAGCTACTTAGGTGCTGATTGGGAATTAGCTTACACAGACCTTGATACTAATTCTAACGATAGTGGTAGTGAGCTTGGCTCAAGCGATGACGGTACAGTTACATTGACTGTTTCTAAGTCTCTATAAGTTGTATTAAAGAACACAATACGTTCTAGGAAACGCCCCTCATTGAGGGGCGTTTTTTTGCGCGCGTGAAAACCATAGTGATTACTCGATAATCAAAAAAATCGCACCGTAGTGGTGCGTTTTGGTTGTTTTTATCTTTAGTTAATTAGCTTAATTGATTATAAGTAATTGTTTTTAATATAGTTATAAAAGATGGCATGCCCTGTGCTTTATAAGTGCTTGTCAATAAGACACTTTAAAGAAACGAGGAATAATAATGAAACTAGTAACAGCAATATTAAAGCCTTTTAAATTAGACGATGTGCGTGAAGCACTGTCTGATATGGGCGTCTCTGGTATTACCGTGACTGAAGTCAAAGGGTTTGGTCGTCAAAAAGGTCACACCGAGCTTTACCGTGGTTCTGAATATGTTGTCGACTTTTTACCAAAAGTAAAAGTAGAAATCGCTTTGTCTGATGATCAAGTTGAGCAAGCGGTAGATGCGATTATTAAAGCAGCGAATACAGGAAAAATAGGTGACGGTAAGATTTTTGTTACCGAATTGGAAAAAGTTGTCCGTATCCGTACGGGTGAAACGGGCGCTGAAGCGCTGTAAATAATTTATATACTTGGAGGATCTAAACGTGGATCAAATTCTAGAATTACAATACGCGCTCGATACATTTTATTTTTTAATGTGTGGCGCACTGGTTATGTGGATGGCAGCTGGTTTTTCGATGTTGGAAGCGGGGCTTGTTCGCTCAAAAAATACAGCTGAAATCTTAACGAAGAACGTCGCTCTATACGCTATTTCCTGCATCATGTATTTGATGTATGGCTACGAAGTGATGTACGGCGGTGGTGTTATGCTAAGCGGCATTGAACTTGATGGTGCAGCAACGGCTGACGCATTAACAGCAACAGTGCTAGCAGAATCAAGAGAAGCAGGCTTTGATGGCGGTGCAGTTTATTCAAATGCGTCTGACTTTTTCTTTCAGGTGGTGTTTGTTGCAACCGCGATGTCTATCGTATCTGGTGCAGTAGCTGAACGTATGAAGTTGTGGGCTTTCTTAGCATTTGCTGTGGTAATGACAGGCTTTATCTATCCAATGGAAGGCGCGTGGACGTGGAATGGTGCCGATGTTTTTGGCCTGTACAACCTAGGTGATCTTGGGTTTTCAGACTTTGCTGGTTCAGGCATTGTACACATGGCAGGGGCCGCAGCCGCTTTGGCGGGTGTTTTATTGCTAGGCGCACGTAAAGGAAAATATGGCGCTAATGGTGCAATACACCCAATCGTCGGTGCAAACTTACCCTTAGCAACCTTAGGTACGTTTATCCTTTGGATGGGCTGGTTTGGTTTTAATGGCGGCTCAGTGCTTAAATTAGGTGATATTGCCAGTGCAAACTCAGTCGCTATGGTGTTTTTAAACACGAATGCTGCTGCTGCAGGTGGTGCAATGGCTGCCTTGATCGTTGCCCGTTTATTGTTTGGCAAAGCTGATTTAACCATGTTACTAAATGGTGCATTAGCCGGTTTGGTGGCAATTACTGCAGAACCTTCAACACCAACCGCGATTGAAGCGACCTTGTTTGGTGCCGCTGGTGGTGTATTGGTTGTCCTGTCAATTGTTGCCTTGGATAAAATGAGAATTGATGATCCAGTAGGTGCCATATCAGTACACGGTACTTGTGGTTTATTAGGTTTGTTATTGGTTCCGTTAACCAATGATGGGGTCAGCTTTTCTGGTCAATTAATTGGTGCGGCAACAATTTTTGGCTGGGTGTTTGTCGTTAGCCTAGTTGTTTGGAGTATTCTGAAAATGATCATGGGTATCCGTGTATCAGCAGAAGAAGAATACGAAGGTGTTGATCTTAGTGAGTGTGGCTTGGAAGCCTATCCTGAGTTTACCAACAAGTAATTATTGTTAGTAAGTAGAACTAAAAAGGGCGCCTCGGCGCCCTTTTTTAGTAGGGTATAAACAGGTTTATTGGGTGAGTAAGGCTTGAGCCTCACGGTATTTTGCAGCCGTTTTTAAAGCCACTTCTTCACTTAGTGAAGGGCCTGGTGCAGTTTTATCCCAGTCTAAGGTTTCTAGGTAATCTCTCACAATTTGTTTGTCGAAACTGGCTGGACTGGTGCCAACCTTGTATTCTTTAGCATCCCAAAAGCGTGATGAGTCCGGCGTTAATACTTCATCAATCAGGTGCAATACGCCGTTATCATCCAAACCAAATTCAAATTTAGTATCGGCGATGATGATGCCTCGCTGTAAGGCGTATTCAGCGGCAGTTGTGTATAAATTCAAACTGATATCGCGAACTTGTTGAGCCAAGTCTTCGCCAAGCAATTCAATTGTCTGCTGGTAGGAAATGTTTTCGTCGTGGGCGCCAACGGCGGCTTTAGTCGATGGGGTGAATATCGCCTCAGGTAGTTGCGAAGCTTGTTGTAAGCCGTTTGGTAATTGAATGCCGCAGACCTGACCGCTTTTTTGGTAATCTTTCCAGCCAGAACCAATAAGGTAACCACGCACAATCGCTTCGATGGGGAGCGGCTTTAACTTTTTAACCACGATGCCGCGTTTTTCAAGGCGTTGACAGTCAGCTGGATTATTAAGGACTTGATCAAGCGTTATGTCGGATAGTTGATTGGGAATCAGGTGTGTTAATTTTTTAAACCAAAACTCTGACACTTCGTTAAGCACAATGCCCTTACCTGGAATCGGATCGGGTAGAATAACGTCAAAAGCAGATAGACGGTCGGTGGTAACGATGAGCATGTGTTGATCATCAATGTCGTAGATATCGCGCACTTTGCCTTTATGAATCAGTGGTAGGCTGGTGAGGTTGGTGTCGTGTAAAGAAGCTGGAATGGTCATGGTATTAAGTGTCTATTGATGAAAAAAGCTGCTAATGATCTAATTTTATTAATAATTTTGCAAGCAAAAGGTATAAAAAATGAGATGGACGGGAAAAATACTGGGCGGGATATTTGGCTATATGACCTTCGGTGCCTTAGGTGCGTTACTCGGTGTCTATATCGGGCATAAATTTGATACGGGGCTTGCAAGCAATCCATTTGATCCAGAACACCAGCAAAAAATAAAAAATACGTTTTTTAAAGCCTCGTTTGCCGTAATGGGGCACATTGCAAAAGCCGATGGGCAAGTGTCAAAAGAAGAAATCCAAATGGCCGAGCGGGTCATGGCGCAAATGGAGCTAAGCCCGGCGATGAAACAGCAAGCGATGGCTGAGTTTAATCGTGGCAAGCAAACGGATTTTGACTTAGATGCAGAGATCAATGACTTTAAGCAAAGCTGCCAGCGGCAAAAAAACTTAGTCCGTATGTTTATTGAAATTCAGTTACAAGCCGCGTTTGCTGACGGTAAACTGGATGACAGCGAAGATGTTATTTTATTGCATATCTGTGGCAAGTTAGGTATTCCGCAATTTGCCTATGAACAATTAAAGCGTATGTTGGGGGCCAGTCAACGCCGTGGTTCACACCAGCAAACGCGTACCACCCCAGAAGAGAGCTATGCGATATTAGGCGTGGAAGAAACAGCGACCGATGCAGAAGTTAAAAAAGCGTATCGGCGTCTGATTAGTCAGCACCATCCGGATAAACTGGTGTCAAAAGGCTTGCCGGATGAGATGATGAAAATTGCCAAGGAAAAAACCCAACAACTCACCGAGGCTTACGACACGATTCGTGAGTTACGAAAAAATTAAACAAATAGTATAAGGAGACGTTATGCCATCATTTGACGTGGTTTCTGAGGTAGACAAACACGAATTAACCAATGCCGTGGACCAAGCCAATAAAGAGGTAACGACACGCTTTGACTTTAAAGGGACAGATGCCAGGTTTGAACAGGCAGGTAACGATATCACCTTAGTCGGAGACTCTAAATTTCAACTGGGACAAATGCTGGATATTTTTCGCGTTAAGTTATCGAGGCGTGGTGTTGATGTTGATTGTATGGACGTGCAAGCCGCTGAGGAAAGCGGAATGAAAGTTAAGCAAAAAGTGATTATAAAAGAAGGCTTAGACAGTGAGTCGGCAAAAAAAATCACCAAACTGATAAAAGAAAAAAAGTTAAAGGTTCAGGCGCAAATTCAAAGCGAACAAGTGCGCGTAACGGGCAAAAAACGGGATGATTTGCAGGCCGTGATGGCGATGCTTAAAGCAGAGCAAACCGGCCTTCCGCTGCAGTATAAAAACTTTCGCGATTAATAAGGCGCTGATTATCAAGGCAAGGGATTGCCTCTGTACATTAAAAAAGCGGCAATGGGGCGTTCTTGCGTTTGGTTAAATTTATTCAATGCCTTGTTTTTAAAGGATAAAACTTTTTCGGCACATCAATTGCTTTGTAGTCAGCGTCATCTTTTATTTAGGGAGCGCATGATGCGACTGTTCACACTGTTTAATTTAACCTTATTGATGCTGCTGGTTTCAGTGGTAACGCTTATCTCACCGAGTCATTTGTTTTCTCTGCTCAATATCCCTGGCTTGTTGATTGTTGTAGGCGGCTCACTCTGCGCTTTGATGTTGAGTAAACCACATCATAAAGTATTACAACTGTTACGTGAGCTACCTAAGTTAGCAAGAGGGCATCAGCTACCCAACTTTTATGCGCGTGCCGAGTTTAAACAGCTGCTTCGATGCGCTCACTTATATCGCTCAGCCCAAATTAGGTTGTTGGAACAAGAGCTTGAATTGGTGCGTCAGCCGATTCTTCGTAAAGGCGTACAGCTAATTTTGGATCGTTATTCGCTCAGTGATGTGAGCCAAATTCTATCTAAAGATCGCACGCGTTTATTACAAAACAACCAAGAAAAATCACAAATGTTACGGCTGATGTCCAGTTACGCACCAGCATTTGGCATGCTGGGTACTTTGTTAGGCATGATCCATATGCTTTATGGACTAGGCGATGTTGGCCTTGAACAAGTGGGCGCTACCATGGGATTTGCCTTGTTGACCACATTGTATGGCCTAGTGCTAGCGAATTTGGTGTGCAAACCGTTGGCGATTAGGTTGGAACGTCGAACAAGCCAACACGCGGCACACCTCGATACCTTAATAGAAGGCTTGGTGATGTTATACGAGCGTAAACACCCGATGTTGATACGCGACATGTTAGAAGCCCATGGCATACCCGCTGATACAATAGAGCGCGCTAAACCGAGCTTACGTCAATGGCCGTCTAAGCCGTCTTTAGTGGCAAGCCATGCCGAGTGAGATACGATCAAGCTCGATGAATGAGCCCGAATCGATGCGGCTCGATGAAGGTCATGAAGCGTGGGCTATTAGTTATATTGACCTATTATTGTTAATGGTCACCTTGTTTGTTTTATTGCTCAGCTATCAACAAAAAGACCTAAAGCAACAAGCGCTTGAAACGCAGCAGCCACCTGCGGTAGTAGCGGAGCCAAGCGCGATGGCCTTTTTAGATCAAAGTTACCTGCACCATTTAAAAGATCGGGTTAAGGTGGTTGAAGAGAATAATCAAATTAAATTGGCGATGAGCGACAGTATTTTGTTTTTTCCAGCCGATGCCACCTTAAGTTTGTCGGGTGAGCGCTTGTTGGATGAAATAGCGGTCATGTTAAAACAGAGGCCTTGGAAAATTTTAGTCGAGGGGCATACGGATAATCGCGCCATTTCTACACCACGGTATTTGTCTAATTGGGAACTGTCTTCTGCTAGAGCGTCGAGTGTGACGCGTTACTTAATAGGACAAGGCATTTCGCCACAACGTTTAAGCGCTATTGGCTACGCCGATACGCGGCCGATGGTGAGTAATAGCGACGAGCAAGGCCGTAAGAAAAACAGGCGAGTTGCCTTGGTGTTGCGAGTGCCAGAAGGCGTCGAATCGAGCGATTAAGTTAGTGAAGGCGGGCTAAGACACTAGCGTAACGCAGATGTTTCTTGTATGCCCCGACAGGCGGTGTTCCCAAAGAAAAACGCCTTGCCAGGTGCCTAAGGCCAACTGCCCCTTGCTGATGGGGATAGATAAGTTTGGGTTACTAAGAATGGTCCGAATATGCGCGGGCATGTCATCTTTGCCTTCCATGGTATGAATAAAGCGTGGGTCGCCATCCGGTACGAGCTGTTGCATAAAAACCCCTAAGTCACGTTGTACATCGGGGTCGGCATTTTCACATAACACCAGTGATGCACTGGTGTGCTGACAAAATACTTGACACAAGCCCTTGTCGATTGCACTAGCTTGCACGATTTGATTGATGTCATGGGTTATTTCTTGGGTGCCACGGCCGCTGGTAGTGATAACAAAAGAACGTTGAAAAACCATGCTTAGATTAGGCTAAAACCCAAACCGATCAAGCCGCCGAATACGCCGCCCCATACCACCAACCAACCCAAATGCGCCTTAATCATGCGTTGAATGATTTGCTTGACCATCTCAGGGGTCAATTCGTCTAATCTTTTTTCAACAATGGCCTCGATATTGTCGACCAAGTCACCGCTGATTTGACGTGCATTGATGCCTTCGTGAAGGGCTTCAATAAAGTCCTTGCTTTGGGTCATTTCGGTGAGTGTCAAGCGAATTTTTTCGCAGAACGGTTGTTTTAACGGCATCAAGGCATCGGTGCCGCCGACCATCGCCAACATGCTACCAAATGACGACTCTGTAATGGCGTCGAGTAAACCTTGGAATAATTTGTCATAATCCAGTCGATCTAATAAGGGATCAATGTTAAATAGCTGTTGGGCAGAATCTTCCTCACGCTGTAAAAAACGCTCAATATTTTGTTGGGTAAAGAATTGATCCATGATCAACCGTCGAATGCCCTGTTTAAACTCTTCAAAATGCGCCGGAATAACGCCAGAGCCGTAAAGCAAAGGTACTTTTTCGAATAGCATATGGATCGCAAGCCAATTAGTAATGGCACCTGACAGTGCAAAAATACCAACGGCTTTAATGTTATCAGCGTAGTGGGGGCTATAAAAGCTAGCGATAATAATGCCTAAGGCCACTAAATTAGTCAGCAGGCTTTTGTCGACAGTGTCGTTTACTTGTTCGTTGTTCATAGGTTGTTATAGCTTAGGTTAAAATTTAAAATCCTTTGCGTAGTGGGTATCCAATAGCTAGGAAACTAGTGGTTAGCCAACTGACAGTGGGGAAAATGTGTAAGTTTAAGGTAAGAGTGATCATTAGTTGGTTGTTTTTTTGATCTGAGTGTCAGGCTCTATTATCTGACTGAGCCAACTGTGAATGGCGCGAATAAGAACCTCATCTAAGCCGGTAAAGCTGTGGTCGGCACCGATTATTTCAACTTGGCGACTGAGAGGGTTGCTTTCCATTATTGTTGCCGCCCTTGATGAAGCCGTTTTTTGTACACTGGCTAAATCTTGACTGCCATAGATATCCAATACAGGTAGCTGGATTTTTTCCAATAAACTAAGCGATTGAGCCTCCGGCAAATCTGAAGCCAAGGTTGGTAAGCCAATCATCACAGCAGCTTGGCACTTGGACTCTTGTTGTGTCGATAAATATTGTGTCGCCATCACCGCGCCCAAGCTGTGTGCCACGATAAAACAGGGCAAGCTCGGGTACGTGTTGCGTGAGTAGTCGACAGCAGCTTGAATGCGTGGGGAGGCTTCGTTAATCAAGGCTAAGTAGTCATCGATAGAGGCCCCTGTGGGTGCTAACGGTAATTGGATTGCAAGGCTGATCCAGCCGAGTTCGGCCAGTTGGTCACGAAGGGGGGCGATGATTTGTGGTGCATTAGGATTTGAGCCCATGCCGTGCAATACAATGACAAGGCCTCGATTTGTATTGCTGTGGTCAAGATTCACTAAACCAATAAATTCAGCGCCATTTGATTGCAACATAAGCACATCCCCCACCACGATACTGTCTTTGATGCTCTCGGCGACATGTTTTTCACGATCAAGATCAGCGGCAAAGGCGCAGCCAAGCTGCGAGGTTAAAAAAAACAACAGCGGTAAAAGTAGTCGTTTTTTAAGCATGATAAGGGTCTGTTTTTTATTTGGATGAGCGAGTTGTTCATGTTGCATTAGACGGCTGAAAAAATCCAGTCGCATTATCTATGTTGGCTAGTTAAAATCAATGCAGCGCAAAAGGCCTAAACGGCTTTTAGTGTTTCAGGGTGGGTCTTTTTGAGGTTAAAATTACGTTATGAATAATCAGTCACTGGTTTTTAAATTGGCAATACCAGCCGAGAAGTATTTGTCGGTGTATAAAGGTCTCGCCAAGACCATTTCTACTCTAACGTATGATGGGCGACGGGTGGAGTTTTCAGCAGAGAAGGTGCGGCCTTTTCTAACCCACGACGGCGTATACGGCACCTTCGAAATGCACATTACGGCAGAAAAGAAATTTTTATCGATCAAAAAGTTGGCCTAAGCTTAAAACAGGCCCAAAAACTCACCTCTAACGAGTATTCAGGTGAAATAAATCCCAATTTCGGGTACGCTTGTTTTTTTATTAAATAGACATCAATCAGATGAATACTCCGCTAATTGCCCCCTCTATTTTATCCGCTGATTTTGCTCGCCTTGGCGAGGAAGTTGACACTGTTTTAGCCGCAGGGGCTGACGTGGTGCATTTTGACGTGATGGATAACCATTATGTGCCCAATTTAACGATAGGCCCGTTAGTGTGTGAAGCGCTACGCAATCACGGTGTAACAGCGCCGATTGATGTGCATTTGATGGTTAAACCGGTCGATAGAATCATCCCAGATTTTGCGAAGGCCGGCGCGAGCATCATTACCTTTCACCCAGAAGCATCTGAACATATCGACCGCAGTTTGGCTTTGATTAAGGAGCAAGGTTGTCAGTCGGGCTTGGTGTTTAATCCGGCGACCCCACTGAGTTATCTAGACTATGTTATGGATAAGATTGACGTTATTTTATTGATGTCAGTGAACCCTGGTTTTGGCGGCCAGCAATTTATTCCTGCGACACTCGAAAAGCTGCGTCAAGTGAGGCAGTTGATAGATACGAGTGGTTTTGATATTCGCCTAGAGGTGGACGGCGGTGTTAAGGTCGATAATATTGGAGCAATTGCTGCGTCAGGCGCCGATATGTTTGTGGCCGGCTCGGCTATTTTTAATACCGAGGATTACGCAAAAACAATCACGGCTATGCGGGCTGAAATAGACAAGGCCGTTAATTGAATAGGCTGCTGACTAACGCTGACGCTCGACTGATAGCCTTTGACTTAGACGGTACGCTAATAGACAGCGTACCTGATCTGTCAAAAGCAATACAAAAGACCTTGGGCGAATTAGACTTACCCGAACAGTCGCAACAACAGGTTCGGTCTTGGGTGGGCGACGGTGCGCGTATGTTGGTGAAACGCGCTTTATCGGGTGATATTAGGGCGCAGGTACCAGAGGCCTTATTTAACAAAGCATACCCGCTTTTTTTGCGCCACTATGCCAAACATTTAAACTGCGAAAGTACCTTATATGATGGCGTTGGGCAGACCTTGCAAGGTTTAAAAGAAGCCGGCATTAAATTGGCCTGCATAACCAATAAGCCAACCCAGTTTACCTTGCCCTTATTGGAACAATTCGGCCTTAGCGATTTTTTTGAAAAAGTGGTGTGTGGGGACACGTTTGAACAACGTAAGCCGCACCCTCAACCCTTATTAGAGGTGGCGGACTTTTTTAAGACCACGCCGCAGCAGGCGATTATGGTGGGTGACTCGATTAATGATATACAGGCCGCACAAGCGGCTGGTTTCTATTCCATTTGTGTTGACTACGGTTATCACGGTGATCATGACGTGAACGACTTAGGGGCTGACCTAGTTATCAGTCATTTTTCACAAATAAACCGCGTGATAACGCGAGCTGCTTAGCAAATACGGTTAAAATGGGCGTTATGAACAGTAATGTAATTAAAAAACGATGGCGGTTGGCTGATTAGCGCTAACCCACTAGACAAGCCATTGAATTTTTAAAGAGACCACGTCATGACCCCCGAACAATTTAAACACTACGCCGATCAGGGCTATACCAAAATCCCCTTGATGAAGACCGTTTTGGCAGATTTAGAAACGCCGCTCAGCGCGTATATGAAACTGGCCAATGCACCCTACAGTTATTTATTCGAATCGGTGCAAGGCGGGGAAAATTGGGGTCGTTACTCGATTATTGGCTTACCATGCAATGATGTTATTAAAATCTCTGGGCAGACGATCAGTGTGCAATCTAATGGCCGCACTATTGAAACGGTACAAAGTTCAGAGCCGTTAGCCTGGGTGCGTGAGTATGCGGCGCGGTTTAAAATCGCAGAAGTGGCCGGTTTGCCGCGGTTTAGTGGCGGCTTGGTCGGTTATTTCGGCTATGAAACGATTCATTATATTGAGCCAAAGGTCGCTCAACAAGCAGCAAAAAAACCAGACCCGATCGGTTCGGAGGACATTGTACTGATGGTGTCCGAAGAGGTATTGGTGTTTGATAACGTACTTAATCAGTTGATGCTAATAACCCATGTGGACCCCTCTCAACCTAACGCCTATCAAGACGGTATAACGCGTTTAGATGATTTGGTCTTAACCTTGGAACAAACGCATATCAATAGCTCGTTTGGGCGCACTCATAACACGGCGGTGGCTGAGGTAGACTTTGTCTCCGGGTTTACCCAAGAGGGCTTTCAAGCAGCGGTTAGAAAAGTTAAAGACTATATTGTTGAAGGTGATGTGATGCAGGTGGTGTTGTCGCAACGCATGACCATACCGTATACCGAGCCGGCGATTGATTTGTACCGGGCCTTGCGTTGTATTAACCCGTCGCCTTATATGTACCATTTGAATTTGGGTGAGACTCACGTGGTTGGCTCATCACCGGAAATATTAACCCGTTTAGAAGACGACAAAGTGACGGTCAGGCCGATAGCCGGCACACGCCCAAGAGGTGCTACGCGGGCAGAAGATTTAGCGTTAGAAAAAGAGCTGTTGGCCGATCCAAAAGAATGTGCCGAACACCTTATGCTGATCGACCTAGGCCGTAATGACGCGGGGCGAGTATCAAAAACAGGCAGTGTGGAATTGACCGACAATATGGTTATTGAACGTTATTCGCATGTGATGCATATTGTGTCGAATGTGACCGGCGACCTAAAGCCAGGTTTAGATGCCATTGATGTATTGGCAGCAACATTTCCTGCCGGTACAGTCAGTGGTGCGCCAAAAATCAGAGCGATGCAGATTATTGATGAGCTGGAACCGGTTAAACGCGGTATCTATTCAGGTGCTGTGGGCTACCTCTCATGGACCGGTAATTTAGACACTGCTATTGCTATTCGAACGGCGGTGATTAAAGACGGGCAGCTGAATATTCAAGCCGGGGCAGGCATTGTGCATGACTCGGTGCCAGAAAACGAGTGGGCAGAAACAATGAATAAAGGTCGCGCGATATTTAAAGCGGTGGCGATGGCGCAAGGTGGTTTAACGGAAGGTGAGCACTAATGGCTGCAAATAAATTGGTGATGATCGATAACTACGACTCGTTTACCTACAACTTGGTGCAATACTTTGCTGAGCTGGGTGCCGATGTGCACGTGGTGCGTAACGATCAGATGAGTGTGGATGAGGTTATTCGCTTACAAGCCGATAAATTGGTGATTTCTCCCGGCCCCTGCACCCCAAAACAAGCGGGTATTTCGATGCAACTGATTAAGCAGTTGGCCGGCCAAATTCCGATTTTAGGGGTCTGCCTTGGACATCAAAGTATCGGTGAAGTATTTGGTGGAAAGGTGGTGCACGCAAAACAAATTATGCACGGTAAGACCTCGGATATGCACCACAGTGAACAAGGGGTCTTTAAAGGCTTAAGCAACCCGTTTAAAGCAACCCGTTATCATTCATTAGTGGTGGAAAATAAAACCTTACCCGATTGTTTGGAAATAACCGCCTGGACGCAAACTGCAGACGGTCAGATGGACGAAATTATGGGTCTGCGCCACCGTGAGTTAGATATCGAAGGGGTGCAGTTTCACCCCGAGTCAATTTTGACCGAGCACGGGCACGATTTGCTCAAAAACTTTTTAAATAAGGCTTAAGCATGGACATTAAACAAGCGCTTGAGGTGAGCATTAATCATCAAGACCTCAGTACGGATGAGATGATTGAGGTGATGCGACAAATCATGTCGGGTGAGGCAACGCAGGCACAAATAGGGGGCTTTTTAGTCGCACTTAGAATGAAAGGCGAATCGCTCGATGAAATTGAAGGCGCGGCGATTGTGATGCGCGAATTGGCTAGCAAAGTTAGCATCAGCGGTGACTTTTTAGTGGATACCTGCGGCACTGGTGGCGACGGTTCGGATTTGTTTAACGTTTCAACCGCCAGCGCGTTTATTGTAGCAGCAGCAGGTGGGCGGGTAGCAAAGCACGGTAATCGTTCGGTCTCTAGTTCAACCGGTAGCGCCGATGTGCTAGAAGAGGCAGGCATTAATTTAAATTTAACCCCGCAACAAGTAGCCGACTGCATTAATGACGTAGGTATAGGCTTTATGTTTGCACCGGCGCACCACAGCGCGATGAAGCACGCAATTGGCCCGCGCAAAGAATTGGCGCAACGAACGATTTTCAATATGCTTGGGCCGATGACCAACCCGGCCAATGTTAAAGCGCAAGTGATCGGTGTTTTTAACGCAGCCTTATGCCAACCGATTGCCAAGGTTATGCAGCGACTCGGTAGCGAGCGCGTGTTGGTCGTCCACGCGCAAGACGGTTTAGATGAAATAAGTTTAGCAACGCCGACGCGCATTGCTGAATTAAAACAAGGTGTCGTCAGTGAATACACTATTAGCCCTGAAGAGCTGGGTGTCGCCAGTCAAAGTCTTATTGGCTTAACGGTTGATAGCGCAGCTGAATCATTCGAGTTAATTAAAGATGCCCTCGGCAGCCAGCTAACACCAGCAGCTAAAAAGGCGGCGGATATCTTGGCCTTAAACGCAGGCGCGGCGCTGTACGTGTGTGGTGTGGCTGACAGTATAAAAGCGGGTGTGGCATTAGCGCAGTCGACGATCAAATCAGGCGCAGCACTGACTAAAATTAACGCGCTAAAAGAAAAAACGCAAACTTATAATAATGACTAATTCCAGCACGCCGGACGTATTAACTAAAATCTTAGCGAGAAAACGGCAAGAAATAGCGCAGCGCTCGGCGCTTGTATCAATCGACGCGTTAAAACAACGTATTACAACAGCCTCGCCAGTACGTGGTTTTGTAAAAGCGATCCAAAAAACACTGGCGTCTGGTGGTACGGCCGTAATCGCTGAGGTCAAAAAAGCCTCCCCTAGTAAGGGCTTGTTGCGAGAAAATTTTTTACCTGCAGAGATTGCCATCAGTTACCAAGCCGGTGGCGCAAGTTGTTTATCGGTACTCACCGACAAAGATTTTTTTCAAGGCTGCGAAGAGTACCTGCAGCAAGCCAGGGCAGCGTGCACATTGCCGGTTATTCGTAAGGACTTTATTATCGACCCTTATCAGGTTTATGAGGCCCGAGCGATCGACGCGGACTGTATTTTATTGATCGTTGCGGCCTTAGATGATGTTCAGCTAACTAGCTTGTACCAACTGGCGACCGATTTAGGCATGGATGTGCTGGTTGAGGTGCACGATGCGCAAGAGTTGCAACGCGCTTTACGATTAAATTTAACGCTGGTGGGTATTAATAATAGAAACCTACGAACCTTTGAAACCTCGTTACAGACAACGATCGATTTATTAGAGCTGATTCCAAATGACATTATTGTTGTCAGTGAAAGTGGCTTGCATCAGGCTGAAGATATTGCGATGTTAAAACGCCATCAGGTACATACGTTCTTAATTGGTGAAGCGTTTATGCGTTGCGAAGACCCAGGTGAGGCATTAAAGAATTTGATTGTTTGATACCGCATGTTTGATCAAAATGGTTTTACCCGTGACCTTGATCAAGCCCTCTTCCCCCATCGCTTTTAACACACGCCCAGCCATTTCACGCGAACAACCGACCATGCGACCGATGTCTTGACGGGTTACTCTAATTTGCATGCCGTCGGGGTGGGTCATTGCTTCGGGGGTTTCGCTTAAGTCTATTAAGGTTCTTGCAACACGTCCACTAACGTCTAAAAACGCCAAATGGCCGGCTTTTCGACTGGTTTGTAAGAGTCGCTTAGCCAACTGACGGCCTAAGGCAATGATGATCTCGTTACTGTCGTCTTTCAGTTCATTTTTAAGCAACGAGCTTAGCTTGCTGTAACTGATACCAGCAAGTCGGCAGCTTGAGCAGGTTTGTACAAAAACGTCGCGTTTGTCGCGTTTTTCTTCGGGTTCAAAAAAAACCTGCTTCACCGATAAAATCACCACGGCTGAGGCTGGCTAAAATAAATTCATGGCCGTCGACTTCGTCAACACGGACATAAGCCGAACCTTCAATAAAATAGTACAAGGTGTCAGCATTATCACCCGGTTGGATGATGTCCGTTTTATTGGGGTACTCGCGTTGGTGGCAAAAACTAATGAACCGACTGAAGGTTTCATCAGACATGCCAGACAGGTTGAGAATGGGCCGTTGTTTGCTCATGGGTCTTAGTGTAGCAGACATTTTAGAAATTACGTCGTGGTTTAAAAAAGCCTGTTTGTTGATTTGTGATATTCTTTGCCACTGCAAACTAACAGCTTAGGTAGTGATAATGAATGTACGAATAAAATGGGTTGATAATGCCATGTTTTTGGGCGAATCAGGTTCCGGCCATACGGTGGTAATGGACGGTGCGCCAGAAAATGGCGGTAGAAATTTAGGCCCCCGTCCGATGGAAATGTTATTGATTGGCATGGGTGGTTGCACCGCGTTTGATGTAAAGATGATTTTAGATAAGGCGCGTCAAAATGTGAGCGACTGTGTGGCCGAAATATCGGCTGAACGCGCGGATGCAGTGCCAGCGGTGTTTACTAAAATTCATGTGCACTTTATCGTTAGCGGTAAAGGCTTAACTGATAAGGCTGTGGCACGAGCGGTTAATTTATCGGCAGAGAAGTATTGCTCGGCTTCAATTATGTTGAGCAAGGCGGTGGACATCAGCCACGATTATGAGATCGTCAATTTAGGTGACGAGTGAAGCGGCCTAACCCAACCACTGGTTTAAGACACGTTGCGTTGAATGTGCAAGATTTAGCGGCAGCTGAACATTTTTATGTTGAGTTAATGGGCATGGCCGTTGAATGGCGGCCCGATGCAGAAAATGTGTACCTGACCTCAGGTAACGATAATCTAGCATTGCACGTAGTAACAGGAGAGCAAACAGGCACGCCTAAGCTAGACCATATCGGCTTTTTCTTAGATACCGATGACGACGTAGATGACTGGTACGCCTTTTTACAGCAGCATAAAATTAAGATGAAAACCGCCCCAAGAAAACACCGCGATGGCGCAAAAAGCTTTTATTGTTATGACCCTAATGGAGTAACAGTGCAAATTATTTGTCACCCGCCGTTGGTGGGTAAGTAGCCTTGCTAATTTAAAAAGGCAGCGACGACTATTGGCTTGTTAGGTTGTTAGTGGGTGCAAAAGGCGGTGTAATGGCAATGCCTAGGGATCTTCCATTCGAGCGCAGCTCTGTCCCTACGTGAATGGCGATAAGCTGAAACTGCCCCTTTATTTTTATCAATAACGGTGAACCTGAATCCCCTTTGGTGGCGTCACAATCATGACCAATCAGTGGCTGATCAGCATATTGTTTTGTTAGCTTGCATCGCTTGTTGGCCGTGAGTATGTAAGGCCTGTCGCCACTGTATCCCGCTTGAATAACAGCAAGGTTTTGTTTGCTCGGCATTAACTCTTGCATTGTTAGTGCGCTTAATGGGATAGGGGTGACGTTGTTAATGTCTGACCCAAGCTCTAAGATCGCCCAATCTGATGCAAGGCTGTGCAGGGATGCGCTTGAATTTTGGTCTGATGTATAGCGAGGCGAGTGATGGACGCGTTTGACGGAGCGTTCAGCTAAAAAGCGTTCACGGTGATAGCCAGTCACAAACTCAAGGTGCTGATTTTCGATGGCCTTGTTGGTGTTTTTGTTCCAAATGCAATGCGCTGCGGTTAATACCTGGCTCGGTGTGATCAGCACGCCGGTGCATAGCGCCAGACCTGCCGTGTAAATTTTTCCAATCGCCTGCCAGGGTTTATGGGCACCATTCACCAAAACCCTGTCGTCGATGCCTTTAATGCCAGATAGTCTGTCGCCGTCCAATATGCGTTCTGCATGCACGAAAGGTATACTTATGCAGAAGGCAAAAACAATAGCTAGTAACTTTATGACTAGCGAGATTTTTTTAGTAAATATGAGTTGTAAAGTGAGCATCTTTTTATGCTCACTCATGTGTCGATTTCAGACACCACTTGATAAATAGCAGACGTGAGTGTCGATAAATCAGTTGCTTCAATAACATAGGGCGGCATCACATAGACGAGGTTTGAAAAGGGTCGCACCCATACACCTAATGCCACAAATCGCGGCTGCATCCAGTGAATATCAATCGGCTGATGCAATTCAATAACCCCAATAGCGCCTTTAACGCGCACGTCTTTTACCGCACTTAGTTGCGAACAAGGGCCTAGCTCTGCTTGTAATTGCGTTTCAATAGCGTGTACCGCAGTTTGCCAAGGCGAGTTTAGTAAAAGTTTTAAACTGGCATTTGCCACGGCGCAGGCCAACGGGTTTGCCATAAAGGTAGGGCCGTGCATTAAGGTGGGGTGTTGGCCGCTGCCAATACCCTCGGCCACTTTGCTTGAACATAAGGTTGCGGCCAAACTCATATAGCCGCCGGTTAAGGCCTTGCCAACACACAAAATATCTGGCGCGATGTCCGCTTGTTCATAGGCGAACAAGCTGCCGGTGCGGCCAAATCCGGTGGCTATTTCATCCAGAATCAGCAACACATCATAGTGATCGCATAATTCGCGTACCCGTTTTAAGTAAGCGGTACTGTAAAAACGCATGCCGCCTGCACCCTGTACCAAGGGCTCAAGAATCACCGCGGCGATGCTGCTGAGGTTGCTTGTTAATAGTTGTTCAAAATCGTCAATGGCCGTTTGATCCGCTTGTTGTTGGCCGTGGCAATGGGGGCTTTTAGCGAACAGGTGTTGGGCGAGCACGCTTTTAAACAGGTGGTGCATGCCATTGTCGGGGTCACAAGTCGCCATCGCGCCAAAGGTGTCGCCGTGGTAGCCGTTTTTTATCGTCAATAGGCGTTGTTTTTGTGGCTGTCCATTAGACGCCCAGTACTGGATCGCCATTTTAATCGCCACTTCAACGGCGACTGAACCGGAGTCGGCAAAAAACACATGCTGTAAATCATCGTGGCTGATGTCGATCAAGGTTTTTGCTAAGTCAATTGCGGGTTGGTGGGTGAGTCCGCCAAACATCACGTGTGACATGGATTTGAGTTGGTTCTCAATTGCGGCATTTAAAACCGGGTGGTTATAGCCGTGTACTGCCGCCCACCAGGATGACATGCCGTCGATCAACTCGCGGCCGTCGGCGAGCGTTAGTCTAACGCCAGCAGCAGAGACCACCGGAAAAATGGGGCTGGGGTGGCTTAGGCTGGTATACGGGTGCCAGATATGACGTTTGTCAAACTCGACAAGCGCTTGCCATTGTTCATCCATAGTGGGTTAAAGCCAAAAAGAGCTTTTGGTCATCAGACGCGAAACAAGCCGCATGCCCTGCTTAATCGGTTCGGGCAATGCAACGCCGCCGTGTTCGATGGCAGTGGTGGCGTGTTGGGTTTCATCGGTGTGCATTTGTTGCAGAATGGCGCGTGTTTTCTGGTCGTTATCGGGCAGCGAGTCGAGGTGATGTTCGATGTGTTCGGCGACCTGTTTTTCGGTTTCGGCCAAAAAACCAAGGCTCCATTTATCACCCGCCAGACCAGCGGTGGCACCTATCGCCAAGGAGCCCGCGTACCAGAGGGGGTCCAAATAACTGGTTTGTTCGCCTAGTTCGTGCACCCGTTGTCGGCACCAAGCGAGGTGGTCGTTTTCTTCTTCAGCCGCTTGGCTTAGTTTGTCTTCAACTGCCTTGTTACGCGCAGTTAAGGCTTGGCCTTGATACAGCGCTTGTGCAGCAACCTCGCCGGCGTGGTTAACACGCATCAAACGGGCGGATAGTTTGGCTTCTTCTTCGCTTAACTCGGTATCGGGGGCTGCGTCTGCTGGGTTATCTCTGCCAGTGGTTTTTGCTTGGCCAGACAAGGTGCGTAAAACACGGTCGGCGTGTTCGATAAAAATATCTGCAGGAGAATACTGTCTTTGCATGGCTAGGCCTTCAGTTGTTGTGCTAGTAATGATACCGGATGTAGCACCTCGGTGTTAAGTCCCGATTGTTTAATGCCGGCGCGTAAGTGCAGAGCACAACCGATATTGCTGGTTAGTAAGTAATCTGTGGGTGTTTGTTTTAGCGGCTGCAGTATCTTTTCCCGTAGTGCATCGGCGGTTTCTTTATACTGGAGCATATAACTACCGGCCGCACCGCAGCAATGCTGTTTATCGTCAAAGGTATTAATTTCAAGCCCGTCGATCGCGGCGAGTGTTGCCGCTACCTTGGGCTTTTTGCTGAGTGAATTTTTTAACGTACACGGGGTATGTAGCCAGCTGCTTGCGGCCAAGGGCTGCAGTGTTAACGTGGGTATAAACGGTGCAATAAATTCATTAATATCAACAATAATATTCGCCAAATCATTAGGGTATTCCGCCAAGGTAGAGCCACAGCCACTGGCCACGGTGATCACCGCGTCAAATTGTTGGCCGGCAAAGGCGGCTTGGTTTTGTTCGGCGAACTGCTGTGCTTTTTTAGCTTGACCAGCGTGTAAGTCAATCGCCCCACAACAGACCTGTGCCTTAGGCACGCTGACTTGAAAGCCGCAGTGTTGTAAGACATAAATGGCATCATGCAAGGTTTTTGAATCCAGCACCTCGCTCGCGCAACCGCTAAAAAGCGCAACATGCCCGCGCTCGGTCGGTGTGAGTGCTGGGTAACTGTCCTGAAAATTATTTTTCTCAATCGTGTCGGTTAACTTATGGTTGATGCCAGCAAATAAAGTACATTTATCCAAACGCAACTTTTTATACACTCGCAGTAGCTTGTTGAGCACCTGGCGATACTGCCCAGTTAAAGTGTTGATGCCGATACGTTCCATCGTGCTTAGCTTGTTGTCGCTTGATGCGGGTGCTTGTGCGCGAAAGTCGTTAACTAAACGCGCGTAGGGGACTTGAGCGGGGCACATGCTCTCGCAAGCGCGGCAGGTTAAGCAACTGTCAATGTGTGCAGTTAAAGTATCGGATAAGCTGAGTGCACCCTCTGACCAACCTTGGATTAGTGCTAACCGCCCACGAGGCGATTCGCTCTCGTTTTTGCTCAGCGTATAGGTCGGGCAATGTGGCAAGCACAGGCCGCATTTAACGCATAGATCGGTGTCAGCAAAGGCAGCTTTTGTGTTCAAATAGGGATCAGATTTATTAAATTGATTGCATTATAATGCCTTATCTAAACCATCTATCACAATAATCTTAATTATGGCTTTAAGCAGAATGAAATTAACCCACTTGCAACGGCTGGAGGCTGAAGCAATCCATATTATGCGTGAAGTGGTGGCGGAGTTTGATAATCCGGCGATGTTATATAGTGTAGGGAAAGACTCGTCGGTGATGCTGCACTTGGCGCAGAAAGCATTTAACCCGGCCAAGCCGCCTTTCCCCTTGGTGCACGTTGATACGACGTGGAAGTTTAAAGAAATGATCGAGTTTCGTGAACGTAGAGCGAAAGAAGTGGGCATGGAACTGATCGTTTACATTAACCCAAAGGGCAAAGAGCTAAATATTTCTCCCTTTGAGCACGGCTCTTCCATGCACACCGATATTATGAAGACCGAAGGCCTGCGTCAAATGTTAGACCAATACCAGTTTGATGCGGTATTTGGCGGCGCACGACGCGATGAAGAAAAATCCAGAGCCAAGGAACGCATTTATTCGTTTCGAGATAAAAACCACCGTTGGGACCCTAAAGCGCAACGTCCTGAGTTATGGGATATTTATAATGGCCGTCACCAAAAAGGGGAGTCGATTCGGGTGTTTCCTTTATCTAATTGGACAGAGCTGGATATTTGGCAATATATTTACTTAGAAAACATCCCAATACCGGATTTGTATTTTGCAAAAGAGCGCCCGGTGGTTGAGTATGGCGGTACAAAAATTATGGTTGATGACGAGCGCATGCCAGAAGAGTTAAGAAATCAAGCGAAAATGGAAAAGGTGCGCTTCAGAACCTTGGGTTGTTACCCTTTAACGGGTGCAGTGGCGTCGAACGCCGAAACATTGCCAGACATTATTCAAGAAATGTTATTAACAAAGGTATCTGAGCGGCAAGGTCGTTTGATTGATCACGATGAGTCGGGCTCGATGGAAAAGAAAAAAATAGAAGGGTATTTTTAATGTCGATTGAACAAAACACGTTGATTGAATCGGACATTGAGGCCTACCTTCATCAGCACGAAAACAAAGAGCTTTTGCGTTTTATTACCTGCGGTAGTGTGGATGACGGTAAAAGTACCTTAATAGGCCGTTTGCTCCACGACAGCAAGATGATCTTTGAAGATCAGCTTGCCGCCATGAGTAGCGACTCTAAAAAGCATGGAACCACGGGCGAAAACATCGATATGGCCTTGCTCGTTGACGGCCTGCAATCGGAAAGAGAGCAAGGCATTACGATTGACGTAGCGTATCGTTTTTTTGCTACTGATAAGAGGAAATTTATTATTGCCGACACGCCTGGGCACGAGCAATACACGCGCAATATGGCAACCGGCGCGTCAACCGCTGACTTGGCGATTATTTTGATAGATGCGCGCCATGGCGTGCAGACACAAACCCGTCGTCACACTTATATCACCAGCCTACTGGGCATTAAACACATGGTGGTGGCGGTGAATAAAATGGACTTGGTCGATTTTAGCGAACAGCGCTTTAATGAGATTAAATCGGCCTATTTAGCCTTCGCCAAAGAGATTGGTATTGATGCGCCTGTGTTTGTGCCGGTCTCAGCACTCACCGGGGATAACGTGGTGAACCCCAGTGAACAAATGGCTTGGTATAAAGAACTCCCCTTGATGGCGCAGTTGGACTCTATTCCGCTTGAAGATGTAATTAATCTGGAGCACTTTCGTTTACCCGTGCAATATGTCAATCGGCCGCATTTGGACTTTAGGGGCTTTTGCGGCACGATAGCGGCGGGCAGCATCAAAACAGGTGATCGGATTACCGTGTTGCCATCCAAAACAACCTCTACCGTCAAACAAGTGATCCAACCGGCCATGGGCGAACAGCAGATGGTTGTTGATGAGGCGTTTGCGCCGATGGCGGTGACCTTAACATTAGACGATGAAGTTGATGTTAGCCGCGGCTGCATGATTGTAAAAAGCGACGATGTGCCGCTGATGTCGGATAAGCTTGAAGTGATGTTGGTGTGGATGGGCGAAACGCCTATGAAGGTCAATGCCGATTACTTAATCAAGCGGGCAAGTAATGTTGTACCCGGACGATTTACCCACATAGATCACCTCGTAGACGTCAATTCATTGGAGAAAAATGCAGCTAAGGCGCTTAAACTGAATGAGATAGGTCAGTGCCAGCTGTCGTTAAGCAACGTGATTTCTTTCGACCCGTATTCAGAAATAAAGGGTACGGGAAGCTTTATAGTGATAGACAGGTATACCCACGCTACCTTGGCAGCAGGGATGATTAAAGCCGCGTCGAGCGAGTTAAGCAACTCGGCGCCAGTACGTGAATACAATGCGTTGGAAAAAGAGTTGAATGCCTTGGTCAGGCGAAATTTCCCAGAGTGGGGTTGCCGATCAATCGATGATTTGAAGTCCTAAAATGTGTGTTGGTGATGAGAGTGTTTAGCTTATTCCGTAGGTTGGTGCTGAATTCTTATGAAGCCCAACAGGTTTTTGATTGGAGAGGCTGGTTGGTGTTAAATTTATAAAACCCAACAAGCCAAACGCTATAAAATAAATGTTGAAAAAAATAGTGACATAAACATACGCCAGAAAAACACTAATAATAAAAAGTAGTATAAACGGATGTATAAAGAAACCAATAAACGCTCTATTGTAAAAGGGGTCACATGGCGAGTTGTTGCTACAACAACCACCATGATTATTGTCTATGTCTTTTTTGGCCGGCTTGACCTTGCGATTGCAACAGGCTTAATTGAAAGTGTTTTAAAGGTTGGGCTTTTTTGGCTGCATGAAAAAGCGTGGTTTAAAGTGCGCTGGGGTAAAAAAAGAATAGAGCCCTTTAACTTATGGTTTACCGGTCTGCCGCTGAGTGGAAAAACAACTATTGCTGACAAGGTATTTGAAGCCCTAGAGCACCTGCAAATTCCTATCGAGCGCATTGATTCTAAGGATGTTCGCGAACTGATTCCAAATATTGGCTACAGCCGAGAAGATCGTAACCGCCATATGCACCGCATCGGCAATCTTATTTGCACCTTGCAGAAAAATTCTATTTCTACCGTCGCCTCGTTTGTCTCTCCCTATAAAGTGTCACGCCAAGCCATCCGTGAGATGGTAAAAAACAACATTGTGGTTTATGTTAAGGCCGATGTTGAAACCTGCAAAAGCCGTGATTACAAAGGCGCTTATGCAAAAGCCTTAAGCGGTGAGTTTAAAAATTTCCCCGGTGTTAATGAGGTGTATGAAGAGCCGCAGCACGCCGAAATTATTATCGATACGGACACGCAAAGCGCTGATGAAGCTGCAATCATTATTGTTAAATACGTAAAAAAACACTACATCCGATAGCCTGTATTGGCATCGTTAAATTTGAAAAGAGAGCTTAATAATGACGAATAACACCGTTTGGCATGAGCACCACGTTAGCCAGCAAAAAAGGGCGATTCTAAAGCAACAAAACCCCTGTATTTTATGGTTTACCGGCTTAAGTGGCAGCGGTAAATCGACCGTGGCCAATGCAGTTGAAAACCAATTGTTCGCAATGAATAAGCACACATATTTATTGGATGGCGATAACGTGCGTCAAGGCCTAAATAAAGGCCTAGGCTTTAGTGAAGAGGATCGGGTGGAAAATATTCGTCGGGTAGGCGAGGTGGCTAATCTATTTTGTGACGCGGGCTTAGTGGTTATCACGGCCTTTATTTCACCGTTTGAAAAAGATCGCGAGATGGTCCGTCAGTTGGCTATGTCAGGGCAGTTTGTTGAAGTGTTTATAGACGCGCCACTGAGTGTTTGTGAGCAAAGAGACCCCAAAGGGCTCTACAAGAAAGCGAGGGCGGGAGAGATTAAAGACTTTACCGGTATCGATTCGCCTTATGAGGCGCCGGTTAACCCTGAGTTACACATTATTAATGACGGTATCAGCATTGAAGAAGCGGCGACTCAAGTTGTGGATTATCTAAAGAAACACGCATACGTCTAAGATGCTGAATAAAATAGACGTTCAAGACCTTGTGCTGCTGGCAAAAAAAGCCGGTGAAGCCATTATGGCAATTTATCAAAAAGATTTCGACGTGGCGTTTAAGGCGGATCAATCGCCCTTAACCGAAGCGGATAAAGCCGCGCATAATATTATCGAGCAAGGCCTAAAAGAGTTAGACCAAAAGAACGGTACGGCAATACCCATCTTGTCAGAAGAAGGAAAAAATATTCCTTATGAGAACAGAAAAAACTGGGATTACTTTTGGCTGGTCGACCCAGTAGACGGTACCAAAGAATTCATCAAAAAAAATGGTGAATTTACCGTCAATATTGCACTAATTCACAATGGGTTGCCGGTATTGGGAGTGGTGTACGCACCCGCGCTTGGCCAAATGTATTGGGCTAAACAAGGTGACGGTGCTTTTAAAGACGGTCAGCGCCTACCGTTAAAGCAAGCCGAGCAACGTGACAGCTATAAAATAGTCGCCAGTCGCTCGCATATGTCAGATCAAACCCAGCAATTTATAGATGCAATAAAAACAGATAAAACAAAAGAACTGGTCGCAATCGGCAGTTCATTAAAGATTTGTTTAGTCGCAGAAGGTGAGGCGGATGTATACCCAAGGCTTGGCCCTACCATGGAATGGGATACAGCAGCGGCACACGCGGTGGTATTAGAAGCGGGCATGGGGGTTAAAATATCCCCCGCCAATAACGCCCAGCTTGTATACAATAAAGAAAACTTATTAAACCCATTTTTTATCGTCAGCTGACCTAAACACATGGCCTACTATAAACAACATATCTTTTTTTGTACCAATCAACGTACCGATGGACGCGCTAGCTGCCAAGACCATAATGCCCAAGAACTGCGTGATTATTTAAAAAAGCGCGTTAAAGAAGCAGGCTTGGCTGGCCCCAGGGGCATTCGAATCAATAATGCAGGCTGTTTGGATCGGTGTGGACAAGGCCCGGTGTTGGTTATTTACCCTGAAGAAACGTGGTATCAATACAAAACCAAAGAAGACCTTGATGAGATTTTTGAGAAGCATGTTAAGAACAATGACGTGGTAGATAAACACCGAATTTGATTCTTTTAGCTTGGCTTTGAGCGGACGTGCGACGGGTGTGGCAGGGTTGAATGACGGCTCTTCCTTACGCATTAATGTAATTTTTAAACTGAATGGGGCAAGGATGTTGAAGGTACGAAAAGTGGTTATTCCTGTAGCGGGTTTAGGTACGCGTTTATTACCCGCGAGTAAGGCGATACCCAAAGAAATGATGCCAGTGGTCGATAAGCCGGTCATTCAGTACGTGATTGAAGAATCGATAGCCGCTGGGATAAAAGAAATTATTCTGGTGACGCGCAGTGGTAAGTCGGCCATAGAAGATCATTTTGATTCAAATTATGAATTAGAAAAAGAGCTGGCACGCAAAAATAAACTAGACGTGCTCGCAATGATTCAACATATCGTGCCGTTCGACGTGTCTATCGTGTCCGTTCGGCAACACGAGGCAAAGGGTTTGGGTCATGCGGTTAGCTGTGCGGCCAGTTTGATTGGTGATGAGCCTTTTGCCGTTATTTTGCCAGACGTGCTTATTAACAATAGTGGTCAACAGGGCGTCGACTTGGCGCGTATGGTGGCGGCATTTGAATGTGATCTCGCGCCTCAGATTATGGTGGGTGACGTGCCGTTAGAAGATGTTCAGTTGTACGGTATTGTCGATTGTGGCGGGGTTCAACCAAAATCAGGCAGTTCTGTCGCGATTAAACGGTTGGTTGAAAAACCGTCACAAGAGCAAGCGCCGTCTACTATGGCGGTCATTGGCCGTTATATTTTGCCAGCACGAATAATGGCGCTGTTGGCCGAGGGTAAAGCGGGTGCAGGTGGTGAGATTCAGCTCACCGACGCCATTGATGCTCTGTTATTAGAGCAACAAGTGCAAGCTTATAGGATGCAAGGTGCTAGTTATGATTGTGGTGATAAATTGGGCTATGTAAAGGCCAATATAGCCTATGGCTTGCAACACGATGAAATAGGCGCTGATTTAAACCTTTTCCTAAAAACCTTGGGCTGAGTAATGGTTAGTAGCATAAAGGCCTGGGTTGGTTTGCAAAGCCACGCTGAGGAGATGCAATCCATCCACTTAAAAAACTTATTTCACCCTAGTGAAGACAGGTTTGGCGCCTTTAGTTTTTCATTTGACCATTACTTATTAGATTTATCAAAGCAGCGTATTACCGAGGAAACGTTAAGTAAACTACTGTTGTTGGCGGAGCAGCAGGGACTGGCTGGTTGGATCAGCAAGCTGTTTAATGGCGAAAAGGTGAATGATTCAGAACGACGCGCTGCATTACATTCGGCGTTGCGACTCCCAGAAAATGCAACCCTGTGTGTTGATGAGCAAGATGTAGCGCAAGATGTACAGGCATCCTTGTTAAAAATGCATGGTTTGGTTGAGCAAATTCAGCAAGCACAATGGCGTGGTTTTGATGGCAGTCCGATCAGGTGTGTTGTAAGTATAGGCGTGGGGGGCTCAAGCCTTGGGCCATTAATGGCGTGTACAGCGCTAGAGCAATACACAGGTGCCGACATACGCCATCTGGATGTGCATTTCGTCTCCTCCATGGATGGTAGCGAGCTTGAAAAGCTGTTGCCGAATCTAGACCCTGCGACGACCTTATTTATTGTCGCATCCAAATCATTCACTACGGTAGATACGCTAGCGAATGCAAATACGGCGAGGCAATGGTTGCTGTCTGCCAGTCATCAGTCGATAGACCTTATTAATCAACACCATTTTATCGCTGTAACGGCAAGGCCTGATCAGGCCCTCACATGGGGGGTGCCTGAAAAAAACCAGTTACTACTCTGGGATTGGGTGGGTGGCCGATATTCTTTATGGTCAGTGGTTGGTCTGCCGATTGCGTTAAAAATTGGCATGCAAAATTTTCGTGAGATGCTAGCAGGTGCCCATGCTATGGATGAGCATTTTAGAGATACGCCGTTTGAAAAAAACTTACCCGTTTTGCTGGCACTCGTAAGCGTTTGGAATATAAATTTTTTGAATATTCATGCGCACGCTATTTTACCTTACGATGGTCGTTTGTCTCAGCTACCTGCTTATCTTGAGCAGCTTGAAATGGAAAGCAACGGTAAAAGTATTAACCGTCAAGGTGAACGAATTGAATACCGTACGTGTCCTGTTTTATGGGGGCAGGTGGGCTCTAGTGCACAACACGCTTTTTACCAATTATTACACCAGGGTACCGAGCCGGTTATGTGTGACTTCATAATGGCGGCAATGCGCTATGAAAGTGAAGGCGAGGAATTAAAAGAACAGCACCAGTTGTCGCTGGCTAACTGTTTAGCGCAATCGAGATTATTGGCTATAGGCGAGAGTGTGTCGGACAGTGAAGAGCAACAGTCAAACTATAAACACTACGATGGTAATCAATCAAGTACAACCATCATGCTTGATACCCTAACGCCTGAAACATTTGGTGGTTTAATTGCCATGTATGAGCATAAGGTATTTGTACAGTCGGTTATATGGGACATAAACCCATTTGACCAATGGGGCGTGGAGCAAGGCAAGAAAGTGGCTTCATCGCTATTAGCGGAACTTAGAAATGGAAGGAATGAGGTCTTAGACTCTTCAACTAATGGCTTGCTTCGTTATGTTAAAAGCCGACAACAGAGGGGTGTTAGTTGAATATTTGCATCTATGGATCCAGTCTATCTGCTTGGGTCGCTGCAACGTGCTTAGCTAAAGTTGGCCATGCTGTGGTGATCGATGAAGTGATGGGTGATAGCAAGCAGGCAATAACTGATGTCTCTGTCATCCGTGATGAGCCGGGGCTGCTGACGGAGGTGCTCTGTCAAATAAAGGAAGGACGACTTAGCCGCCGTCAGCAGCACTCAAAAGTTACGGCAGATGTCCACTGGTTGGCCTTACAACCGAATGAGCAACAACTAGCCGAACGAGTCATGGATGATTTACGCTTAAATGGCGCCAGGGTTTTGGTAGTTAATCAATGTAATTTTAAGGTGGGTGCTACCGAGGGTTTGCAGTTAAGTTTAGGTGGGGGTGGTGACGTCGTTTATATGCCTGATAATTTACAAGAAGGCTTGGCTTTACAGGGTTTTATGCAGCCCAGCCGAATTATTTTGGGTATTGATAAGAAGGCTGCCGTAGATAAAACAAAGGCAGTGTTACAAGCATTCACTAGTGACCTTGATTGTTTGCAGTTGATGAGTTCTCGCGAAGCCGAGTTTACCAAGTTTGCCATCACAGGTATGTTGGCCCTTCGTATAGGTTACATCAATGAGCTAGCTAATTTAGCTGACCTATTACAGGTGGATATTAATATCGTGCAAGAAAGCATGGGTGCGGATCCGCGCATTGGGAGTCATTACCTTTCTCCAGGCTGTGGTTTTGGTGGGCAAAACTTTGATGCCTACGTGCAAAAATTTTCAGGTATCTTACAAAAAGAGCGGCAGCAGTCATTATTAAAAACAGTGATCGAAGAAAATGAGGTGCAAAAGGAGCTGTTGTTTAGAAAACTGTGGCAGCATTATCAGGGCAAGCTTACGGGTAAAGTCGTTGCTTTGTGGGGGGCGTCGTTTAAACCAGGAACAGGGAGTATTGATAATGCGCCCAGTATAAAAATTATTGACGCGCTCATTTCCCAAGGCGTGCAAGTCAATGTTCATGACCCAGAAGCGTTAGGGCATTTAATAAACCATTACGGCCAGCACCCATTGATTAACTATTCTGAAAACCACTTAACGGCCGTCGAAGGGACAGATGCTGTATTGCTAGTCACTGAATGGCCCATATATAAATCACCAGATTACAAGCGGCTAGTGGCGCTTATGCGCGTGCCTTTGCTGATTGATGGTCGAAATATGTTGGATAAAAGACAGGCAAAAAAAAACGGGTTTACCTACTTGGGTGTGGGGCGCTAAAGAGAAGTCTAACAAAGACTGTAATCTATAAACCATTTCATATATTTTAAGTATCAAAATACTGAGTTGACATAATCTTAACGGTTTTCACCCAAAAAATGCCAATCAAGTCTAAAGAAATGTAACTTTGCATTGTGGTTGGCTAAAAAAATAGATAGAATGTGCGGCTCTTTGATAGACCCACATCCCTAGTGAGGGGATTTAAGAAATGAAAACATTTAGTGCAAAAGCAGAAGAAGTAGAACACGATTGGTACGTTGTTGATGCGGAAGGTAAAGCCTTAGGTAGATTGGCTTCTGAGATCGCGTTTAGATTACGTGGCAAACATAAGCCAGAATACACACCGCATGTCGACACAGGTGATTACATCGTTGTCATTAATGCCGAAAAAATTGGTGTCACTGGTAATAAAGAAAAAGATAAAATGTACCATCACCATACAGGCTATATTGGTAGCTTGAAGTCTATCCCTTTAGGGAAGCTTCGTGAGACACACCCTGACCGTATTATCAAAACAGCTGTGAAAGGCATGTTACCTAAAAACACGTTGGGTAGAAATATGTTCAAAAAAATGAAAGTATTTGTTGGTCCTGAGCATACGCATCAGGCACAACAACCTAAAACATTAGATATTTAACAAGAGTTTATTATCATGGCACAAACCCAATATTACGGAACCGGTCGTCGTAAAAGTTCAGTCGCACGTGTTTTTGCACGTCCTGGAAAAGGCGCTATTAAAGTCAACAACCTTAGCTTAGATGCATACTTTGGTCGTGAAACAGATCGAATGATCGTACGTCAGCCGTTAGAAACAGCAGAAGCAAACGACAAATTTGATTTTTTGATCACCGTTAAAGGTGGCGGAACATCAGGCCAAGCGGGCGCCATTAGATTGGGTATCACACGTGCCTTGATGGAGTTTGATGGAGAATTGCGCCCGGCATTACGTAAAGCGGGTTTTGTTACGCGTGACGCACGTGAGGTTGAACGTAAGAAAGTGGGTCTGCATAAAGCGAGAAAGCGTCCTCAGTACTCAAAACGTTAATACTGAGACGAGTAGGAACAGACGGAGGCATTGGCTTTCGACAATTAAAAAGCCCATTTTGAAATGGGCTTTTTTTGTGCTATAAAAAAATTCGTGCTTTACTGCCTGTTCCAAAGGATGAATGGCTGTTAGTTTGTGATTAATTACAATAATAAGGTGTGAGCTAATGACGACCGATTATAAAGAAAAATATTTGCGCGCAGTTAAGGCGCTTGATGAGGTTGAGCAAGAAGGCACGGATAATATTAAAAGCCTGTATGACGCATTAATAGGGGTTTTACGTGAGTTAAGAGGCCACCATAAAGAAATTGATAAGGCCATTGCCTCATTGCCGAAGAAGATAGCGCGGGGCGCTTTACCACCAATTAGTGATTTAGATAGGGTTAAGGACCTTGTCGTCAGTTACATAGACAAGAATCCGGTTGAGAACATGGCGCCAGCGGTTCTTGATGCGCTGTTATCTAGCTTGCTTGTGCTAGACGATATACGCAATGACATTGTGTCTTTACAGCAAAAGTTAGTGCAAGCCAATAGCCCGAAAGACTTTATGGCGCTGGCCTCTAAAATTTCGCGCTTAATTCTAAAGAAAAATAAAATTCAAAGTGGCTCAATTGCTGAGGGTGATTCAATTGACGATATCAAGCAGAGCATCTCGACCCAGCTTGATCAATTAGGTCAGTCAGATGCTGAGTTAGCTAAATCAATTGATATCGTTGGTTTAAAGAAAAGTCTGAAAAAAGTGGGAAGTTTAAGAGACCTAGAGTTTTTCTATCGGCAGGTATTTGAAGGCTTAGGCCAGCGTCTGAGTAAAAAAGACGAGTTTATTGTTGAGCTTTCTGGGTTAATCGAAACGGTTATGCACCAGTTAACCGAATTGTCTCAAGACTTGAAGAAGGAAGGTGTAAGTAATCAGCAGGCTAAAAAAGACCGTTGGCGTTTGACTGAGTTGATGGGAGGCCAAATAAAAACCATCCGTACGGCAGTTTTGCAGGCGGATAGTTTAGTGACGTTAAAATCTATGATGTCTGAGCGCATAGTAGATTTGAATAAAACAGTATCCGAATTTGTTGAGTTGGAATCTGAGCGCTCAAAGCAAGCAGAGGCGTACGCTAAAAGTGTAACAACTAAACTTAATAAGGTTGAATCAGAAGTCTCTGAGCTTAAATCCTCTCTATACCACGCACATGAGCAAGCGTTTATTGATGTCTTGACGGGTGTTGCCAACAGGCGGGCTTACGAGGAACGAATTAAGCTTGAGTACAAGCGTTGGCAGCGAAATAAAGAACCCTTAGCGCTTGCAGTGTTGGATATTGATCACTTTAAAAGTATTAATGACACCTATGGCCACTCAGTGGGTGACAAAGTGTTGCGAACTATCAGTCAATTAATTGATAAAAAAGTACGTGAAAGTGACTTTTTTGGACGTGTGGGTGGCGAAGAGTTCGTGGTTGTTTTTATCGGCAGTGACTTAGAAAATGCCATGAAACGGCTTGAGCAATTCCGGGAAAGTGTAGAAAACTGTAAGTTTGGCCTCAAGGGAAAACGCGTTGTGATTACCATGTCGGTCGGTTGCGCGCTATTTCATGAAGATGAAACGCCTGACGCTGTGTATGAACGAGCCGACACTGCATTATACCAAGCGAAAAAGACAGGGCGAAACAAGTGCCTTAGTGAGTTGGATATATAAACACGGGTGTATGTACTTAGTCTAGCTCAACTTTTGCAAGTGTTGTATCGCTTGATGGGTACTAAGAAAAACATTGTCGAGACCGACTTTTTGCAAAAAAGCGGTGTGTCTCAGTTTATCCATAACAGGGCCTTTTATTTCAGCCAGGCTCAGTGTTAAGCCGGCTTTTTCTAAACCGTATAAGATGTCGTCAAGGGACTTTAAAGCACTCGAATCTATCACGCTGATGGAGCTACAGATCAAAACGACGTGGTTAATTTTTTTATTATCGGCAACCAGTTGCATGATGGTGTCTTCCAAATAATTCGTATTCGCAAAATAGAGGTTTTCATCTACGCGGAGTGCAAGAATGTGCTCGTCTGTTCTAACCTGATGCCGATCAATATTTCTGTAATGTTCGGTATTGTCAACGCGTCCCACAATGGCGATGTGTGGCTGGCTGCTGCGATGCAAATAAAGGCCAATAGACAGTACCATGCCAGCAACAATACCCGTTTCTACGTCGACAATCAGCACGGTAAAAAAAGTCACCATCATTGCCGCTGCGTCAGTTTTGTCATAATCCCAAGCGTGTTTTAGCGTATGCAAGTCAATAAGGGGAATAACGGCCATAACGATGATGGCGCCGAGGGCAGCTTTAGGTAGAAAAAAGAATAAGGGTGTCAAAGAAAGTAGTGTTAAACCAACCAGGCCCGCGGTTATGACCGATGCTAGTGGGGTGTTTGCGCCGGATGAAAAATTAACCATTGAGCGACCAAACCCGCCTGCAACGGGGTAGCCGCCACTGACCGCTGAAGCGATATTCGCGGCGCCCAGACCCAGTAATTCCTTATCAGAATTAATTTTTTGCCGTTTCTGATTGGCCATGGATTTAGCAATGGATACGCTCTCTAAATAGCCGATTAGCGCGATCAGTAAAGCGTTAGGCAATAACTGTTTGATCAGTGTTGGGTCGAGGTTAGGGACTATTAGGCTAGGCAATCCCGCAGGGATGTTGCCGATAATGCTGACTTGTTGTAGCTCATTAAGCTGCCAGTAAGAAACACTAAACGTGCTGATGGCGACAGCGGCGAGAGGGCCTGACTTAGAAACAAATTGGACAAGGCCCAAGGGAAGATTGTTGCGTTCGAGTAATGTAACGACAGGGACTTTAAAGCACCAAAGTAGTAGTAAGCTAATAACAGCAAGCATGGATGTAATTAGATCACTCTGGCTAAACTGTGTAGTTAAATAATAAAGGGTATCGTGAACAGGCAGCCCCCTCGGTATGTCGACGCCTAGCATATGTTTTAATTGGCTGAGCGCAATAATAATGGCCGACGCGCTGACAAAGCCAGAAATGACAGGGTGGCTTAGAAAATTGGTAACAGCGCCTAATTTTGCGAACCGCATAGTGATTAAAATTAAACCGACCAGCAATGCTAGGGTGTGGGCTGTGCTAACCATGTCATTAATATTGCTAATTTCAAGTTCAACGAGCGTTGCTCCCGTCATTAACGACATTAAGCCAACAGGGCCAACTGCTAATGCCCGGCTGCTGCCAAACAAGGCGTATAAGAGTAGCGGAAGCACAGACGAGTAGAGAGCTACTTCGGGCGGTAATCCAGCCAATAAGCCATAAGCCATTGATTGGGGGACAAGAACAACAGCTACAATTATGCCGGCAATTAGGTCGCCGCCTAATTGGTCTTTCTTGTAGTTCTTTAACCAGTCTGGAAGTAGCATAATTAGCGGTTTGTTGTCGTTATCATTTTATAAGGCGGCAGAACATATTACCTGAGTTTTTAGCCGATACTATTTGTTGGTCGCATCTTAAAGCTACATTCAGTGAAAGGATTAATATAGCAAATAATTATATGTATATAAACAAATTTTAAAAAATTCAGCAAAACCCTTGGTGTTGCTAATAAGGTGCTGCTTTGTTGCGCCGCAACAAATAACCATATAAATCAATTAGTTAATGATTTTTTTTGTTGCATTTATGCAAAAACTAAGTATTATGGTTGTCAGCAATAAGGAGAGGGGAAGGCAGATACTTTCGAATAGTAAAAATAAAGATCTGCATATTTAAAAATAAAAATAAAAAAACTTGGGGACCTTAGGTCCCTTTTTTTTATCTGTTCAAAAAGCCCGGCAATATTCTGGCTATTCCAGTTCCATTGATAATGTTTGAGTACCATCTTTGCTGGCTAATAAAACGATATCAGCGGGTCGTTGTGCAAACAACCCGGTGGTGACCACACCGGTTAAATTATTGATGGCGCTTTCAAGCTGGCAGGGTTCAACGATCTCTAAACGGTGAGTGTCTAAGATAATATTGCCGTTATCAGTGATAAAATTTTCTCGCCAAACAGGGTGGCCTCCAAGTTTAACCAATTCCCGGGCTACATAGCTCCGCGCCATGGGGATGACTTCAATGGGTAATGGAAAGTTACCTAAATAAGGAACTAATTTACTGTGGTCGGCTATGCAAACAAAAGATTTGCTGGCGGCGGCGATAATTTTTTCGCGGGTGAGCGCGCCACCACCACCTTTGATTAATTGTAGATTAGAGTTAATTTCATCAGCGCCATCAACGTATACGTCAAGTGTTCCAACCGTATTAAGATCCAACACAGGAATGCCTAGGGCTAATAATTTTTTAGTGCTAGCCTCTGAGCTTGAAACAGCACCATCAAACTGATGCTTTATTGGTGCCAATAGATCGATAAAATAATTAACCGTAGAGCCGGTTCCGATGCCAATAATACGACAACCCTTTAAATAAGGGATAGCAGCGCTAGCGGCTTGTTTTTTTAGATTTTCTTGCATTGTGTGGTCGGTAACGTTGTTAGTAAGAGGTTATGATATAGGGCTAATGACCCGCTGCAAACTGGTTTGATTGTTAATAGCGCGTTGTCGGTCTTAATAAGCTTTGCGATTTAATGGAAAAGCATTGCAGCCCTTGTTCAGTCATTACAGCGTCTAAGGGAATGTCCCAAGCTTGTTTGTGCAGTTTAGCCACTTTTTGCTGGCTGTAGGCAATGCCAATTAATAAGGGGCGCTTTTTACAAGAGGCACGCAAGGTGAAACGAAGTGTGCGATCATAAAAACCACCGCCCATGCCTAAACGATTGCCGTGTTCATCAAAGCCTACGAGGGGCATTAATATAATGTTGAGGTACTTAGGGCTGAAACACTGATGGCCGATAGGCTCAGGGATATTAAATTTGTTGTTCATTAATCGGTCGTTAAATCGATAGGGCTTAAAGCTTAGCTGTTGTTTTCTTAACGCGGGTAAATAAACCGCGCGGTTAGCCTTGTGCTGGCTTTGAATCATTAGGTCAATGCTAGGTTCGCCGTCATTGGCTAAATACCCGGCTATCCGTGCGTTTCTATTAAAAAGACCGCTAGCCAAAAGGTGTTGATGAATTAGACGGTTATAGCGGCGCCTTGTCGTAGGGTGTATATCGTTACGCGATTTGCGTAAGCGTAGTCTGGTTGACGAGATGGATTGTTGCATAAGGTAAAGACGTTCCCCGTTAGTGCCGCAGTCAGGTTTCTACCTTGAACCGAGAGGTTCAAGTGGGGGGCCGGAACTTTGTATTAGGCTTCTCAACTAAAGAGCATGCACACCAACAAAATAATCTGACTTCCCGAGTAGGTAATTAGGTCCAAGGGTTTTTCGCCCTATTTCGAACACCACAGGGAACGCACTGACAGTGTATACCTCTGGGACTAAATATAAAGGCTATTTATGCGACTTAAAAGAATATAGAAAGTAGGCTTTAGTCTAAACAGCTATTTACCAAAAGTATCGAGGGCAAAATCTAGTTTGTTCTGTAATGCATTAATTTTTTCATTGATATCCAATGATATCCCGCTTTTTGCTTGGTTTTCAATGAGTAAGTCGTGGGTAATGTTTAACCCCGCCATAACGGCTATCCTATCAAGACCAACGATACGGCCAGACTGTTTAATAGCTTGCATCTTATCGTCTAAAAAGCGTGCAGATTTTTCTAGTCCTGCTTTTTCTTCATCACTGCAGCTGACGCGGTATTCTTTATCTAAAATAGTAACGGCTACGGTATTGGTCGTCATCACTAGATTTCCATTAACTTGAGTCTTGAAATCATCAGCTCGACCCGTGATTTTGCTTTTTCAGTTTTTTCCATCAAAGCGCTGCGTTGTTGAATTAGGTCTGTCTGTTGTTTTTTAAGGTTCTGATTGTCTTCGTGAAGACGCTGGCAAAGCTGTACCAGAGCATCAATTTTCTGCTCAAGTTCTTGTAGCGCGATGTCCGGTTTTTGTTCTTTATTCACGACGTAGATAGTAGGTGTGATTATCGTTGAGGTCAATACTAAGGTTAATTTTAACTACTAAATTTTGGTGTTAGCACGCACAATGATAGCATAACGACTTTAATGAATAGTGTTGGAGTATAGCGTGGAACGATTAGGTGATTTTGACGAGCTGCAAGAGGTATTAGAGTCTCAAGATGCTCAGATGGGCGTGTCTGAAATACACGGTTTAGCAGCGGGCATGTTATGTGTGCAGTTAAATGCTGATTTTAATAAATGGTTAGCAGCCCTGTTCGATACAGAAGAGCAATTTAACGGATTAACCAAGGATGATATGCAAAGCCTTGCGGGTCTTTTTAACGGTACGCTTGAGTTACTTAAAAGCGACCAATTTATCTTTGATCTGCTATTGCCCCATGACGACGAACGAATTGCTGTTCGTGCTAATGCTTTAAGCGAATGGTGCCAAGGTTTTTTGTACGGTGTGGCGTATATGGGTGTGGGTGACGATAAGGACTGGACAGATGAAAGTAGGGGTGTGCTCAGAGACCTGATGGAAATTTCGCGGTTAGACTCAGATAACTCGGATGATACCGATGAACAAGCCTTTATTGAATTGCACGAATACGTGCGCATGGCCGTTCAACTACTCATGACTGAGTTGCAATTAGTACCCAGCGATAAGGCCAACGAGCCAACAGTCCACTAAGGAGGGTTAGGTGGTACAAGAAGTAAAAGGTCAAAAAGAATTTGCACGGCGTAGAAAACAGTTTTTACGTATGGTCGGAGAGGGCAATATAGCGGTGATTGCTAGCGCTAATATTGTGCATAGAAACAGTGATGTCGAATACCCGTTCCGGCAAGACAGTGATTTTTTCTATTTAAGCGGTTTTGATGAACCCGACGCGGTGCAAGTGTTTGTTCCTGGGCGCAAACAAGGGGAGTACCTGCTATTTTGTCGAGAGTTCGATAAAACAACGGCCTTATGGGTTGGGGGGAATGCAGGCCTTGAAGGGGCCATGAGTGACTATAATGCCGATGATGCGTTTCCGATGGACGATATCGACGATATCTTGCCCGGTTTAATGGAAAACAAAAACCGGTTGTATTTTCCCATGGGCGCCCACCCAAATTTTGATCAACAATTGATGGACTGGTCACAAGAAGTTCGTAACAGGGCTAGAACAGGTGTTTCTGCCCCCGCCGAGTTCATCTCCACCGACCACCTGATTCACGAAATGCGTTTAATCAAGTCATCGCAAGAAATCAGGCAGATTAAAAAGGCGGCAAAAATTTCTGTTGAAGCGCATAAAAGAGCGATGCAATGCACCCGCCCCGGCGCCTTCGAATACCAAGTAGAAGCGGAAATAAAACATTGCTTTATGACTAAGGGTGCACAATTTGAGGCTTACCCTGCGATTGTTGGCGGTGGTAAAAATGGATGTATCCTGCATTACACGCAAAATAACGCGGTGCTAAATGATGGCGACCTTCTGTTGATTGATGCCGGTTGTGAGTGGGACAAATACGCGTCTGATATCACGCGCACCTTTCCAGTCAATGGTGTGTTTAGTGAGGCGCAAAAAGCGCTGTATCAATGTGTGCTAGATGCCCAATACGCCGCTATCGAACAAGTAAAACCCGGCAACCACTGGAATGACCCGCACGAGGCGGCGGTTAAGGTGCTCACTAAGGGCTTAGTCAAATTGGGTTTACTAACGGGGCGCGTATCAACACTGATAAAAAATGAGGCGTATAAGCCGTATTATATGCATCGGACGGGTCACTGGTTAGGGATGGATGTGCACGATGTCGGTGATTATAAAATTGATAAGCAATGGCGCCTGCTCGAGCCCGGCATGGTGTTAACGGTTGAGCCGGGCCTATATATCCAGCCCGACGCCCTGGAAGTGGATGAAAAGTGGCGCGGTATCGGCATTCGTATCGAAGACGACGTATTAGTCACCAGCAAAGGTTGCGAGGTATTAACGGATACCGCACCAAAAGAAATTAAAGCGATCGAAGCACTAATGAGGCGTTCAACTATTGCCTGATTACGACGTCATTATCATAGGTGGTGGTATGGTCGGTGGCTGTCTGGCCTTAGCGTTAAGCCAATCGTCACGGCGGGTTGCCATTGTTGAGGCAGCGCCATTTGCTGAGCATGCATCCAAGGATGCATCTAAGCGAGCGATCGCGCTATCATGGGGCAGTCGAGGCTTACTCGAACAGCTTGATTTATGGGCGGTGCTTAGCGAAGCGGCGATGCCAATCAGGCAAATCCATGTATCGGATAAAGGCCATTTTGGAAAAATGCGATTATCCGCCGAAACCCAGCAAGTGGAGGCCTTGGGTTACGTGGTAGAGGCTAGCCAGATTGAAGCAGCGGTGGCTGATCGTCTCGCAAAGGCTGATGTTGACCTGTTATGTCCCGCGCAATTACTGGACTATCGCGTGACCGAAGGTAGGGCCGTTGTGAGTGTGCAGGTTGATGGCATAGAAAAATCCCTCAGTTGCAGTTTATTAGTGGGCGCGGACGGCGGCTTATCCAAGGTTCGCCAGCTTGGCGGTTTTGAGCTACGCGAACACGCTTATCAACAGCGAGCGATTACCGGCTTGCTGAAAGTCGAGTCGAGTTACCGAGACGTAGCCTTTGAACGCTTTACTGCGGAAGGCCCAATCGCAATGTTGCCACATTTTGATGATCTGTACTCATTGGTCTGGACCTTACCGAGTGAACTTGCAGAGCAACTAATTAAACAGCCTAAAGACGAATTAACCGCACGCTTGCAGTTGCAGTTTGGCCAGTGGCTGGGGGCGTTATCCTTGGTGGGTGATTGCCAATCGTTTGCGTTAAATTTGGCGTACGCACCAACTACAGTAGCGGATCGTGTCGTGCTTATTGGCAACGCCGCGCATCAATTGCACCCGGTAGCGGGCCAAGGGTTTAATTTAGGTTTACGCGATGCGGTCGGTTTGGCTGATGTGCTAATGACAACTAATAGCGACGCGGGCGAGGCCGCATCACTGCAGGTTTACGCTAAACGCCGAAAACTAGATCAAGGTATGATCACGGGGTTTACCGACCAAGTGGTCAAACTATTCTCTAACGATAGCGCTGCATTAAGCCTTATTCGCAATAATGGTTTGTTGCTACTGGATAAAGTACCGGCGTTTAAAAATCAATTTGCGCGTCAAACCATGGGTTTGGCGACGCGCTTAGCACGTTTAAAAGCAAACTAATGAGCACTAAACAGTATCAAGTTGCGATTGTAGGTGGCGGCATGGTCGGCGCGGCTTTGGCATGCCTATTGGCTGATAGTGGTGTATCGGTGGCGTTGATGGATGCAGGCGACCCTGAGCGTGTTGACATGGAAGCGGGCTATGACCTGCGTGTCTCGGCCTTAACATTAAGCTCGGTCAATCTATTTAAAACGTTAGCGGTATGGCCACAGATGAGTGAGATGGGTGTTCAATCCATCGAAAAAATGTTGGTGTGGGATCACGCCGGTAACGCTGAGTTGGAGATAGATGCTGCGGATGCAGGTGAAATGGCGATGGGTTATGTGGTCGAAAATCGCATCACAGTACGAGCTTTATGGCAAAAGCTACGGGGGTCGGAAAATTGCGATATATATAAGTCTAGCTGTTTAGAGGGGTTCAAATGCCTTGATGATAGGGTGCTGATTAACGTAGCCGCTAAAGCGCAAATTTCCGCATCGTTGCTAGTGGGCGCAGATGGCTCAAACTCAGTGCTGCGTCAGCTAAGCGGTATTGGGCACTATGGTTGGGATTATCAGCAAAAAGCCTTGGTTGCGACGGTGCGACCTGAAAAGCCGCACTTAAATACTGCTTGGCAACGGTTTTTACCCGAAGGCCCCCTGGCCTTGTTGCCCCTGCGCGACGGCCTAATCTCTATTGTGTGGACCTCAAATACCGCAACGACAGAGGGGTATTTAACTTTGTCAGAAACAGCGTTCTGCCATGCCTTAGCCGAGGCCTCTGAAAATCGCTTAGGTCGTTTTGAGTTGCTCGGCAAAACAGCCGCGTTTCCGCTCAAAATGCAGTTTTCCACCGACTATAGTGCGCAACGACGGGTCTTGATTGGCGACGCCATCCATACCGTTCATCCGTTGGCAGGCCAAGGTGCGAATCTTGGTTTGCAAGATGTCATCAGTCTAGCCGAGGTGGTTATCGAGGCGCATCATAAAGGCCGCGACATCGCGAGCCAGCAAGTGCTCAGACGCTACGAACGCCGACGTAAAGGTGACAATTTACTGATGATGGCGATCATGGATGGTTTTAAACGTTTATTTGGCGCTGATCAGGCGTTAATCCAATGGGTGCGAAGTTCGGGGCTGGGGTTAATTAATGCGTCGTCGCTATTAAAGAATCAAATTTGTCAGTATGCGATGGGCCCGCGGCGTTAAGTGAGCAAGCCAGAAATAGCCTGAACGTGTTTGGCGGTGGTAATGCCACTAGACGTTAAATAACCACCGTCTACCTTGTCGATAAGTTTTTTGTTAAATAGTCGGGCCGCAGCAGCAACCACTCGAGGGTCCGCGTCATGGTGGATTTTTATCCCTTGTTCAATGTTCGACAAGTCATACTGCAGCAAAATATTTAGCTCATCAATAATGTCTTGATTAAATTTCATTAGCGACCCTGATTGTTAATTGCTTGGTCTTCAGCATAACGCTAATAAGCATTAGGTGCAATTTGATTGTATTGAATATAACCATCCAGCTATAGGACCTGTCTGTGTTCAGCGGGTTGATAGCTAAACAGGGATTTAATCGCTTAAAAGCTCGCTTTTGTGGATGGAAAAAAATACGATATCGGGGTATAGTGTCGCCCTAATTTACCTCTTTTGGGAGAGATCGGCCGTTGCCGACGCCGAAGGCGCAATCCGTCCGGAATCGCTCAGGCAAAAGGACCATAAGAGAGATCACTGGCTGCGGCTAGGATCAGTTGGCTCTGGAGAGCGGTTTAACCAATGAGTTAAGCCCACCGAAGAGGAAAGAGGATGCGGTATATCCTTAAACTTTCAGGTTTTGGACAGAGGGGCGGCACGTGAATTGTTCGCGTGCCGCCCTTTTTTTGCGCTAAAGAGACATATGATAAAAAAAACGATATTAAATGACACCCACCGCTCACTTGGCGCGCGTATGGTTGATTTCGGCGGTTGGGATATGCCAGTCAATTATGGTTCGCAGATCGATGAGCACCATCAAGTAAGACAGGCAGTCGGTATGTTCGACGTGTCGCATATGACGGTTGTCGATGTCAGTGGTGTACAAGCCACAGCATTTTTACGTTATTTGCTGGCCAATGATGTCGCCAAACTAACGCGTCAAGGTAAGGCCTTGTATAGCTGTATGTTGAACGAGGACGCGGGGATCATCGATGACTTAATTGTCTACTACCTAGACGATAACAATTACCGTTTAGTGGTTAACGCTTCAACGCGGGACAAAGATTTGGCCTGGATGGAGCAACAAGCCGCAGACTTTGATGTGCGCGTAGATGAACGGCCAGCGCTTGCGATGATCGCGGTTCAAGGTCCCAAAGCGCGACAAAAGGTATGCCCTTTATTGCCAGACAGACTGGGTCTGTCAGCAGCAGAAATAAAGCCCTTCAGTGCGTGTTGGTTTGGCGAATGGTTTGTTGGTCGAACAGGCTATACCGGTGAAGATGGGTTTGAAATTATCCTTCCCGAGGACAAAGCAGTCGGTTTTTGGCAGCAGTTAATTGAGGCGGGGGTCAAACCCTGTGGACTTGGCGCACGAGACACCTTAAGACTTGAAGCGGGCATGAACCTGTACGGCCAAGATATGGATGAAACAAAGCACCCGTTGGAATCGGGCTTGGGGTGGACTATTGCTTGGCTGCCAGAAGAGCGCGACTTTATCGGTAAAAAAGCACTGACCGCGATTAAGCAGCAGGGAAAAACGGATAAATTTGTTGGTCTACTATTGCAAGATAAAGGTATATTAAGAGGGCATCAGCAAGTTGTCTTGCCGGATGGACAAACAGGTGAAGTGACCAGCGGTGGTTATTCACCAACCCTAGAACGGTCCATTGCTTTTGCCAGAGTGCCTGCCAGCATTGCTGATAGTTGTGATATTGATATGCGCGGTAAATTAAAAAAAGCGACCGTTGTAAAGCCCTGCTTTGTGCGACAAGGTCAAATACAAATTACGTTATAAGCCCAAGGGCTGGATCGTAGTTATAAAACGAAAGAATAAAACGCAGTACATACATTGTTTAATTAAATAGATGCCTTTTGGTGACTACACAACAGGAGACTCACATGTCCAATACGCCTGATGATAGAAAATATGCAGAATCCCATGAGTGGGCCTTATTAGAAGATGACGGTACGATACGTGTTGGTATCACCGATCACGCGCAAGAGTTACTCGGTGACTTAGTGTTTGTCGAATTACCACAGGTTGGCCAGAGTGTTGGTAAAGGCGAAGAGTGCAGCGTTGTCGAGTCGGTTAAGGCGGCCTCAGATATTTACAGCCCGATTTCAGGTGAGATTATAGCGATCAACGAATCGTTGGAAGATGAGCCAGAGATGATCAACCATGCGCCTTATGAAGACGGTTGGATTTTTATCGTTCAGCCGATCGACCCTAACGAATTAGATGAGCTATTAGATGACGAAGGCTACCAAGCTTTTATAGACGAAGACTAGAGAAACCTATGCCTTTTATTCCACACACCGAACGCGATGTTGAACAGATGCTGGCCGCCATTGGCGCAGACAGCATAGAAGACTTGTTCGATGAAATTCCGCAGCACTTACGCTGTGGTGAGCTCGAAAAAATTCCTGCGGGAATGAACGAAATGGAAATCACGCGCTTAATGCGTGAGCGCGCCGCGCAAGATGGTACGCCGCTGTGCTTTTTAGGGGCCGGTGCTTACGAGCATCATATACCGGCCGCGGTGTGGGAGATCACCACCCGCGGCGAGTTTTATAGTGCCTATACACCGTATCAAGCCGAAGCCTCGCAAGGCACCTTGCAACTGTTGTACGAATACCAGACGATGATGGCTAGTCTAATGACCATGGATGTGTCGAACGCCTCGCTTTATGATGGCGCTTCTGCTCTAGCCGAAGCCGTATTAATGGCGGTGCGGGCTAATCGTCAATCCAAGTCGCGCAAAATTTTAATGCCGCGTACTGTTAACCCAGTGTATCGCTCGGTTACCGAGGCAATAGTTAAAAATCAGGCGATTGAACTGATCGATGTACCGTTTGACCCGCTAACCGGGCAAACGGATTTATCCGCGCTAGCGCAATATGCCGGTGAAGATTATGCCGCCTTGGTTATTCCTCAGCCTAATTTCTTTGGGGTGTTGGAACAGGTTGATGAACTCACCGCCTGGGCGGCAGAAAACAAGATGTTATCGATTGCGGTGGTTAACCCATTGGCGATGAGTTTACTCAAGCCAGCAGGCGAATGGGCTGATCTGGGTGTGGATATTGTTTGTGGCGAAGGTCAGCCACTAGGGGTGCCCTTAGCCTCAGGCGGGCCGTACTTTGGTTTTATGTGTTGCAAGCAAGTACACGTTCGGCAAATGCCAGGGCGAATTATTGGTCGCACAATCGACCTAGAGGGCAAGCAAGGCTTTACCCTCACCTTGCAAGCGCGCGAACAGCATATTCGTCGCTCCAAGGCGACTTCAAATATTTGTACTAACCAAGGGTTATTGGTGACCGCGGCCACGATTCATATGTCCCTATTAGGGCCAGAGGGCTTACGGCGCGCGGCGTTAAATTCGCACCAAAATACACAGCTATTAAAGCAGCGGCTGACTAAAATTAACGGCGTTAAAGCGGTGTTTAGTTCGGCGGTATTTCATGAATGCGTGATCAGCTTAGAGGCAGACGTAGCCCCATTAATCGACCAACTAGCAAAAAACCATCATATTTTAGCGGGATTTAGCTTGCAGGAAAATTACCCAGAGCTGGGTAATGCACTACTGGTTTGTGCGACCGAAACGCGTACAGAGCAGGACATAGAAACGTATGCAGTGGTACTTGATAAATTAATAAACTCATAGGAGATTCAACATGGCGACAATTACATTACAAGGCAACGAAATTCATACCAATGGTGATCTGCCAGCTGTCGGCACCCAAGCACCAGACTTTACGCTCACCACGAAAGAATTAGCCGACGTTTCATTAGCGGACTATGCGGGTAAGAAAAAAGTCATCAGCATTGTGCCGAGTTTAGATACCCCAGTTTGCCAGTTATCAACCAAAAAATTTAATGACTACGCCAAGCAACACGCCGATACCGTTATCTTAGTCGTTGCCGCAGATTTACCGTTTGCGATGTCGCGCTTTTGTGGTGATGAAGGCTTAGACAATGTGGTTACGCTATCAATGATGCGCGACCGTAATTTCGCTAAAGACTACGGCGTGTTAATTGACGATGGCCCATTAAAAGGCATTACTTGTCGCGCTCTGTTGGTATTGGACGAAAATAACAGCGTGATTAGTTCAGAACTAGTGTCTGAAATAGCGGACGAACCAGACTACGACGCAGCGCTTGCTAGCTTAAAATAAAAAACCTAAATTAAAGAGACCCCCCTAGATGTTAATATTTGAGCACTCTCATGAAGGGCGGGCGTCTAACGCTCAGCTTTCCGCTGAGGTTCCGATGCCAGCCAGTCTGCCAGCTAGCGCCTTAAGAACCAGCAAGCCGTTGTTGCCAGAAGTATCAGAAATGCAAGTGGTTCGACACTTTACCCGATTGTCGCAAAAAAACTTTTCCATTGATACGCACTTCTACCCACTGGGTTCTTGCACCATGAAGTACAACCCACGGGCGTGCAATACCTTGGCCAGTTTGCCTGAATTTACTGGCCGGCACCCACTGGGGCCAAGCTTGCATGGACAAGGTTTTTTGGCCTGCATGTTTGAACTGCAAGAAATGCTCAAAGAAGTAACCGGTATGAAAGCCGTCTCATTATCGCCCGCTGCCGGTGCACAAGGTGAGTTCGCTGGGGTGGCGATGATTAAAGCCTACCACGACTCACGTAACGACACCGCACGTTGTGAAATATTGGTACCCGATGCCGCACATGGCACTAACCCTGCCTCAGCGGTGATGTGTGGATATAAAGTGCGTGAAATCCCCACCGGTAAAAATGGCGATGTAGACTTAGAGGCACTTAAAAAAGCTGTAGGCCCGCACACCGCAGGCATTATGCTCACCAACCCCAGTACATTAGGGGTGTTTGACCGTAAGATTAAAGACATTGCCGACACGGTACACCAGGCCGGCGGTTTACTGTATTACGATGGGGCTAATTTAAACGCGATTTTGGGTAAAGTTCGTCCCGGTGATATGGGCTTTGATGTGATTCATATGAACTTGCATAAAACCTTTTCAACCCCGCACGGCGGTGGTGGCCCTGGCGCGGGTCCAGTGGGTGTGAGTGAACGTTTAAAACCCTACTTGCCGGTGCCGATGATCGCGCAAAAAGGCGAAACGTATGTGTTAATAGATGAGCAAGATTGCCCGCAAACCATTGGCCGTATGTCAGCTTTTGCAGGCAATGCAGGGGTGTTATTACGCGCTTATATTTACGCTAAAATGCTGGGTCGTGAGGGTATGTCACGGGTTGCAGACTACGCCACGCTGAATGCCAATTATTTGCTCAAGCGTTTAATGGCAGTGGGTTATCAAGCGGCTTACCCTGATCGTCGTGCCACCCATGAGTTTATTTTAACGCTTAAAAAACAGGCTAAAGAACACAATGTTACCGCCATGGATGTCGCCAAGCGACTATTGGATTATGACTTCCACGCGCCGACTACCTACTTTCCCTTATTGATTGCTGAGTGCTTATTAATTGAGCCAACCGAAACAGAGGCAAAAGAAACCTTGGATGGTTTTATCGATACCATGGCCATTATTTTAGAAGAAGCTAAAACAGACGGGGCGATGTTAAAACAAGCCCCTTACAAACTGCCCGTTAGGCGGCTGGACGATGTAAAAGCAGTTAAGCAACTGGACGTGGTTTGGACAAACAAAGAGGAATCAGCATGACTGCTTTACACCCAAAGGGCGTAAGTTCCGTAGAAGCTGATGAAAAAAAACATCAACCTAACTCAGCTTTAGTTTGCGGTTCGATGGCGTTTGATACCATCATGGTCTTTCCCGATAAGTTCCAAAACCACATCCTGCCCGATAAAGTACATATGCTGAATGTATCCTTTTTTGTGCCCCAGTTACGGCGTGAGTTTGGTGGTTGTGCTGGCAACATCGCGTATAACTTACACCTATTAGGTGAAAACGCCTTGCCAATGGCTACCGTAGGGCAAGACTTTGGACCCTATGCTGATTGGATGGCGAAAACCGGGGTAAACCAACGCTACTTAACGGTACTGGACGATGAGTTTACTGGCCAAGCCTATATCACCACCGATATGGATGACAACCAAATTACTGCCTTTCACCCGGGTGCGATGGGACGTTCAGAAGTCAACAAAGTACCTGCCGATGCGGGTATAAAAATAGGCATTGTTTCACCCGATGGTAAAGCGGGCATGGTCGAGCACGCCGAACAATTTGTAGCCGCAGGCATCCCCTTTATTTTTGACCCCGGTCAAGGCATGCCGATGTTTGATGGTGACGAGCTTAAAGTCTTTATCAAGCAAGCGACCTGGGTGACGTTAAATGACTATGAAGCCGCCATGCTGCAAGAAAAAACAGGTCTTTCACCGCATGAAATAGCAGAGCAAGTCGAGGCCCTAATTATTACTAAAGGTGCCGAAGGCTCATTGATTTATACCGGTGGTAAACGGCTAAATATACCGGCTGCAAAGGCTGTAGCCGTTGTTGACCCAACCGGCTGTGGTGATGCCTATCGTGGTGGTTTGCTGTACGGCTTATTGAATGGTTTGGATTGGAAGGTAACTGGCCGTATCGCTGGCTTAATGGGCGCGATTAAAATTGCCCATGCCGGCACGCAAAACCATGTTGTGACCTTAGATGAGCTTAAAGCGCAATATGCGGAACAGTTTGGTGGGGCGTTTTAAGGGAGAGGTTTACATCGCCCCGTGGTCTTTAACATCCACCACGCATTACTTGAATTAGTTTTACTAAGTTTTCAGGCAGGTGGTTTCCGCGCCAGGCTATATGGTGATCTGGGCGAACGAGCAGCAATGGAACATCATAAGTGCTCACATTAGATTCGCCAGCTAAATCAATAACCGTCAGTGGAAACGCCATCGTTTTTGCTGCTTCTGTAAGGGCTGAGGTGTCAATAGACGGGTCACAGCTCAGCAAGGTATAGTCTGGCCCTAACGCGTCAAAAAGAGAACGGCCATCGTCTAACCAGATATGCGGTACTCGACAACCTGGACAGGTTGATGGCGTATAGGTGCCTATTGTGTAGGTGGGGGCTGTTCCTTCGTCGTAGGCTATGATGGGTGAGTTCTCATAAAAATAGCCGAAGTTTAAACCGATACAAGCAAACTGAGGCGCATCGGTTTGCATCATATATTGCCCTATCTTCTCACGCAGTGCCTGGCCTTCTTCGGTGGCTTCTTCAATGCTAGCAGGGATGGATAAGTTATTGTTTTTCCGAATATTCATCGCAATTGATGATACTTGATCTAGAATAGGTCGCCGTTCGGATTCAAAGGATCGAAGTATATTTTTATCGCCCCAACCGTTGATGACAGATGCTAATTTCCAGCCCAAGTTTACAGCATCGGCTATACCCGCATTCATGCCATACCCCGCCATGGGTATCCAATTATGTGCTGCGTCGCCCAAAATAAAAACATGACCAACAGAAAATTTATCGGCCAATAAGCGGCGCCCACCCCAAGGCTTTTTAGTGTGAATGGTAAAGTCGATATCGCCTCCGATACACGCTCGAACAGCTTGCTCCCAGTCAAAAGTATCTGGATCAGGTTTTTTTGAAAAAACCGAATGCACCACCCATTCGTCTTTACCGTCTAGAGCAACGATCATGCCGGGTTGGCGTGGGCTGATGACCCAATACATCCAAGCGGGCTTGCTGGGTATTTTATCCAGTAAATTGGGCGCTGTAATGGTCGCCATCATCGCGTGCATCAAATTGTCGTCGCCGTGTAATTGAATACCCAACGTTTTGCGCACCATACTGCTCGCGCCATCACAACCGGCGACATAGGTGGCATCAAAGGTCAGTGTTTCACCCGTCTTTAAATCGGTACCGCTGACGCGTGTAAAACCATCCATTTCAGTAATGCTATCGGCGTGAAAGTCAGAAATGATGGTTAATTTTTCAAAGCTTGTCGCGTGTTTAAATAAAACAGGTTCAAGGTAAAGTTGATTTATTCGATGCGGTGGTTCAGGTGTTGGCCAACCGCCATCGGCATAGCCTTTGTCATTAAAACGATTTTCACGCGATGGAATACGCACGCGGCCCAATTCATAACCAAATAAACTGGTGGTATAAGAAACATCATGTGGGTAATCAGAGGGTAAGCCGCAGGTGTCGCGGATGTTGTCGGCAACGCCAAGCCGTCTAAATACTTCCATAGAACGTGCTGCTACGTGATTGCAACGGGGGTCAGGTGCTTCAAACGCGGCCCGTTGCTCAACAATTAATGTCTCTACCCCGCGAGAAGCTAACTCCATGCCTAAGGTTAAACCCACGGGGCCGCCGCCAATTATCAGCACAGGCACCTTACGAATCAATGGATCAGGCTTATTGATACGTGTTTTCCGCTTCGTTGCTTTTATAGGGTTTATTTTTTCTCCTATCACAGTCCATCCTTGTTTTATTAATCATCTAAACCGCGAACGGTTCCTTTTTGCATTGCCAACAACCAACGGCTTAAATTTTAACAGTACTCAGTGGGCCCCTTATAAAACCAAACCGGCCTTTAAGGAACTTAAACATGCTTACCCACTTCCCAGCCCTTATCAGCTATTAACTGTTCTGCTAGATGCAGTGGCTCGTCTTCGAGTGGGGTTGCCATCGAGTCATTCCAGCGATTAAAAAAGCCAAACATACCGATAACACCGAGTATTTCGACAATATCTTCATCCGCCCAATGTTGGCTTAGTGCATCGTACATCTTATCAGTTACATCATTCGGAACAGAGGCCGCTGCCAGTGCAAAATCTAACGCAATCCGTTCCTTGTCACTAAATAAAGGGCTGGTGTTATAGCAGTAGACATCTCTGAGTTTTTCTTCGCTAATGCCGAAACGTGTGGCACTAACAGAGGTGTGTGCCTTGCAATATTGACAACCTGCCGCTTGACTAGCGACGTGGGCAATAAGGCGTTTAAAGCCAAGGTCAACGTGGCCCTTGGGTGAGAAGACGGCTTTATTCATTTGGATTACCGCTTTTGCGATGGCGGGAACACGCTGCATGGTGAGTAAACTATTGGGTACAAACCCCAGTGTTTTTACAAAGTGATTAAACTCTTCTTTTAATTCAAGGTCCTGGCAATCAGCTAGGGCTAATGGTTGCATTCTGGACATATTGACTCCCTGAGTTGAGCTTCTATTAAGCATACCAAGGGGCATACCAGATTGGTATAGCAAATGTATTTAAGCCTGCTGCGGAAAAATATGAATAGGTGTCACCCGTTGTTTAGGTAAGCAAAACGAGCTTAGCCTTGAGTGACAGAGAAGGGGGGTACATAAAGGCGTGACTTAAGTTGGGTCTGCTTTGTATGGAGTGGTCAGGTGGTTTTTAGAGAGCTTATTCGGAGTTTTTTTTAAACGATTTAGCTATCGCTGACCCGTACTCAGTTTCTTGCTCACGCCCAGCTTGTTCTTGTTGGCGCTCAATTTCACGAGCCTTAGCTCGGAGCGGATTCGACCCCATGTCCTCTTGCCCGTCGCAGCCAATCAAGGCTAAGCTCGTTATGGTTACTAATAATATGATTTTACAGTTCATGGTTTCTTGTTGTTATAAGTAAATGTCATGTTACTCAGTGTTACTTTAATTCTCGCTAGGTTTTGAGCATCTGGCAAGTAAATAATTGATTAAGCGTTAATCAGCCGTTTTATCCGCTGCCTCAAGTTTGGCGCGCTCTGCTTTGGATAGGTATTTGGGTTTGTGGTTTGGGTTGAGTTTTGCTTTGGCTTTTTTGAGCCTTTTGTTGAAAAGGTTTTGAATTTTTTTTTGTCTATTCATGTTTGGCGGTACTTATTTAACGGTGCTTATTTAAAGGTACTTAGGTTGTTAAAACGTGCTGACAATTGGGTTGTTGTTTGTAAGCGCGATTGTCAGGCACTTGACGTTGACATAACTTTAACAATAATCATAATCTACTTTAATTGCCATCTTAGATGAGCTCAAGGCCTAATATGCAGGGTCTTTGGTAGGCGCTGTAAAAACTAACATGTCGGCTCCAGCGAACAGCAGCATACCGTTCACTGAAACCGATAGTGGTTTGGCCAATTTATTGGTTCGAGACCTTCAAAGCCACTTATGTTACGTTCATGCTAAGTCGAAGCGGTCCAAATTCATCACCTTAACCCAAGCCGCGACGAAGTCTTTGAAGAATCTCTCCGTGCCGTCGGTGCTGGCGTATACCTCGGCATAGGCGCGCAACACGGAATTGGAACCGAAAATTAGGTCGTTGCGGGTACCGGTGTAACTCACCTTGCCGCTGTTTCGATCCCGGCCTTCAAACACTTCAGCCTCGCTGTTTGTTGCTGTCCATTCTGTGCCCATGTTAAGTAGGTTGACAAAAAAGTCATTGCTCAGCACGCCGACTTTGTCGGTGAACACGCCGTGTTGGCTACCGTCGTAGTTGGCGCCGAGTACACGCAGGCCGCCGACCAGTACAGTCAGTTCGGGTGCGGTCAGTGTTAGTAACTGAGCACGATCGATTAACAGGGCCTCGGTTGGCGCGCCTATCTTGCCCTTTTTGTAGTTGCGAAAGCCATCGGCTATCGGTTCGAGTGGCGCAAATGATTCAATATCAGTTTGTGCCTGTGTGGCATCCACGCGACCAGCTGCGAAAGGCACATTCACCGTTACACCAGCGGCCTTGGCGGCTTGCTCAACGCCAAAGTTACCAGTCAACACAATCATGTCGGCTAACGATACCTTGTTGGATGCCTTTTGGATATCGACCAGCTTGCGCAGCGTCTGAACAGCATTTTTGTTAACTGCCCAGTCCTTTTGCGGGGCTAAGGCCAGGCGTGCGCCGTTGGCACCCCCGCGCTTGTCGCCACCACGAAAGGTGGAGGCGGAGGCCCATGCCACACTCACAAGTTCGCCCACTGATAGGCCGGAAGCAGCAATTTTTGCCTTGGCATCAGCGATGTCTGCGGTCGTTGGTTTATGGCTAGCTGCTGGCAGTGGGTCTTGCCAGAGCAGATCTTCTTTTGGCACTTCGGGGCCAAGGTAACGCGACTTCGGACCCATATCACGGTGGGTCAGTTTGAACCAAGCGCGGGCAAAGGCTTCTGCAAAGGTTTGTGGGTCGTCGAGGAAGCGCTTGGATATTTTGCCGAATTCCGGGTCGAAGCGTAGGGTTAGGTCGGTGGTGAGCATCGTGGGTTTGTGCATTTTTCCTGGCACATGCGCATCGGGGATGATCTCCGGTGCATTCGTTGCAATCCACTGCTTGGCACCACCAGGTGATTGGGTAAGCTCCCATTCGTACTTGAACAGGTTCTCGAAGAAGTTGTTACTCCATAGTGCTGGGGTCTTGGTCCAAGTTACCTCTAAGCCGCTAGAGACGGTGTCCTTGCCGTGGCCTTGTCCAAAATTGCTATGCCAGCCCAAGCCTTGCTTCTCGATAGCGGCAGCTTCAGGTTCAGGGCCTTTGTGCGATTCGGGTGCGGCGCCATGCGCTTTACCGAACGTGTGACCACCAGCGATCAGTGCGACGATCTCTTCGTCGTCCATGGCCATGCGATTGAACGTGGCGCGGATGTCTTTGGCGGCAGCCATGTAATCACCGCTGGCATTCGGGCCCTCAGGATTGACATAAATTAGGCCCATATGGGTGGCAGCGAGGTTGTGATCCAGTTCGCGGTCACCATGGAAACGCTTACCATCGTCTAACCATTGGGTTTCGGCACCCCAGTTTGGGTCCATATCGGGTTCCCAAACATCTTCACGCCCGCAAGCGAAGCCAAAAGTACGAAAGCCCATCGATTCTAAAGCGACGTTACCGGTGAGGACAAAAAGGTCAGCCCAAGAAATTTTTTGACCATATTTTTGTTTGATAGGCCAAAGCAGGCGGCGTGACTTGTCGATATTGACGTTGTCGGGCCAAGAATTGAGCGGCGCAAAACGTTGCTGCCCACGGCCACCGCCGCCACGCCCGTCGAGGGTCCGATAGGTGCCGGTCGCGTGCCAAGCCATGCGAACCATCTGTGGGCCATAGTGGCCAAAGTCGGCTGGCCACCAGTCTTGGCTGTCGGTCATAAGCTTTACTAAGTCGGCTTTGAGCGCCTTGTAATCAAGCTTCTTAAACTCTTTGGCGTAGTCGAAACCTTCGTCTAGTGGATCAGACTTGTTCGAGTGTTGGTTTAGCAGATCCACTCGCAACTGATTAGGCCACCAGTCTTTGTTCGTGGTGCCACCACCGGCGGCATGATGGAAAGGGCATTTGGATTCACTTGACATGTGCTAACTCCTTTTTATGTGATGGGTCCTTGTGCAGGTGCTTATTGCCCTGCGGGGCATTAGCCAAGAAGCATCAGTTTCACACAAGCAGTGAAACTGTTTAGCTTGGCTTTAACAAGAAACTTAATCCCCAACCATACCTAAGAGTAAAGTGGGTATAAGTGCATGACAATAAATATCAAACAGGGAATAGTTTACGTCTTCTCAACTCAAGTCTAACCTAAAGCCTTGGCTTGTACTACAGGTGGCTCAAATGAAAACAACGCCTTAACGACGGGGTTTATTATGCCTGCTCAAGCTTATTTCGGCAGGTTGTTCGGTTTATAGTCCGCAATTTTTTGCATCCGTTGTTTTACCGAAGCGTGTACTGGGTCGGCTTTTGCTGTTGTGCGTATACGGCTGCCAAAGGCCTTCCATATGCTTTGATATGAATCATGTAACAGGCCGGCAGGGTCTTTTTTTAATTGTTTAATGGCGCTGGCTTTAAACATTAAACCGTGTGAGTAGGCATGGTCAATCATCCACTGCAAGGCGATATCAGATAAGCCGCTTTCAAGGTAGCCACCGCCCACATCGGAGTGCACGCCGGAAAACCACATTTGGGTAACCCGCGCTTCTTTAGTCCATTTTAGTACCGGGAAAAATTTGTGCTTTTCATCCAGTGCCATGGCGTGGTAACCGGCAACAACACAATCAGGCAGTTTGTGGTCGTTAAAGTCATCATCGGTGGTCGTTTTTACCGTGTCCCATACGCCTAACACCTCAACCGAAATATCAAAAAAATCACCCCTATTCTTTAACGCATCAGCGCTGTCGGCATCGCGTTTTAAGTAAAGTTGCCAAGCAAGTTCAATATCTCGGGCTTTATGCGGAATACCGCAGTGTGCAATAAGCCCTGCCAATCGGCGTGCCGCATAAGAGCCTCTGCTAAAGCCAAAAATAAACACCTTATTTTCGTCTGTTGCCCACGCTTTATCGGCAAACCGTTTTCTCAAAAAGCGATAGGCCCCTAGAATTTGTCGGTCGAGTCCTTTGCCATAAATACCACCGGGAAGGGCTTCCCAGTGTGCAGTTCCTACGCCTTCCTCATAGTGCATGACCTGGTTTTGCGCAGAACAGGCGTTTAATAACTTGGCAACATTAGTCAGTGCTGACGCATCAGTATCGTTCCATGTGCCATCACAGCCAATAATCAAATGTCGAGTTTTAGCCACGTTGTACCCTCCTTTTAACCGTGTTATTCAGGGTGATAGATGTCTTCGTTTTCATCCTCGGTAGGTGTTCCATCGCACCACCATTCAACCGTCTGCGGCACATAAAGTCCTATCGATACCAGCGACACCAAGGCATAAGCGGCATTAGTATGGTAACGCGCACGGTACAAACCATGGCCGTTGTCGCACTTTTCTACAGCGGGGGCAGACCAAACAAAATTGTAATACGAACCATGCACGGTATGTGTACCCGTTTTAGAGGCCGGTGTTTTTTGGCCATCCCCTTCAATGGTCATAGTGGTGCAAGCTGATAGGCTAACGATCAGGCTGCAGACCAATATTGTTCGTATGGTATCTCTCATCAGGTCACCTCTTTTTTCTTAAAAACAGGGTTTAGTTAATGGTTTATATACTTGGCAACGAGCGTCTTTTGCGCGTCGTGCTTGATATGTTTGTTAGCGGAAAAAGACAGGGTGAGGTCGAGCCGTATAAGGCTGCTGATGTGCGGTGGTTTTTTGGCTTTATCTCCATGCCAATGAATCCTTTCCATTTATTTTAGGTTGAGCTTACTACTAAATAATATTAAGTAAAAGTTTTTAATGCTTGGTTTATGTCAGATGAGTTGTATGAACCAATTTACTTTTTGTTATTACCGCTAACGTTTGAAATAACGCGACGCGCTTTTTGTCTTCGCTGTTAATAGATTTAGATTTGTTATGCAGCTATCTCATTATTAACATCCCAACCAGGGAATACCAACACTGCCGGATGACACTTTAATGCTCTAGCTAAGACTTTGGCTCTTTCCACACCTAAGTTAATTTTATCGTGCTCAATAGCTGAAAGTGTTGATTGAGGAATGCCGGTTAATACGGACAATTGATTTTGGCTCAATTCTTGTAGTTCACGAATAATTTTTACAGATTCACCAATAGAAACGTCTGTTCTTTTTTGTGCCTCTTTATAATCTTTCATGTTATTTTCTCCGGTAATCGTGTGCGGTTACTTTTATCACTTTTACAAATAACTGCTCGTTTTCAATTTTGTAAATAATGCGGTATTGGATGTTGAGCCGGGATGATCGATAACCTTTCCATTCACCACGTAAGGCCTCATCATTAAACCCCTTTATTTGTTTCAGACCTGCTGGGCCTGATATTGCCACGATATCTTTCCATTTCTCATATCGCTTGAGGATATCAATGGGTAGAGATTTCAGTCCTTTTAATGTGCTTTTGTGCTCATATATTTTCCACATACTATTTATAGTATATATATCATAAATAGTATGTCAAGTTTTTAGTGCATAACGTCTTTAATAAGGGGCGCGCCGCTTTTGGCGCGTCCCAGTGAGCGGTAAGCGAACGATCTTAATTTTCTTGTTAGAAGGCATTTATGTTCCTTTGTACTTAACAGTTTTAGGAATTAGCCATAATATAGCCCATAACATCACTATCATTTCACCCACCACTGACACCAAGGACGAATCAAAAACCCCGAAACCCACAGCAATAGCGACGGCCCCTAAAAACCATCAAATTAAAATGGCTAGATCTTTGAAATAATTAGCAGCTCTATATGACTTGCCACATCCGTTACATACAACTGCCGATCTAAAGCGCCATTGTTTAATTTTAGACTTGCAACTAGGACATGTCATTGATATCTACCTTCTCCCAGGATTGGTTGCCATCTAACTTGTTATTACACCCACAGGGCGTAAGTTTCGCTTAAACGATAATGCTGTTTAGCTCAGCTTTAACAGGAATCATAATTCCCTTTATTCTTATACATACCCTAAAAGAAAAACGGGCACTTGTAGCTGTGACAATAATCCCTGTTAATACGATAATAAAGACAAACAGGGAATTTTTTTTATATTTCAATCCAAGTCTAACCCAAAGCATCAATATGCACCAAAAACCGCTTATTGGCGAAAAAAAGCATCAGCCGTTTGATTTTTTTAGCGTTGCTTATACCTTCTTCACAAAAATAGATTTCAACTTCATCGGCCCAATGCCGCTTATTTTGCAGTCGATATCGTGATCACCTTCTACTAAGCGAATGTTTTTTATTTTGGTACCCACTTTAACAACCGTAGATGTGCCTTTTACTTTGAGGTCTTTGATAACGGTAATGGTGTCGCCATCGTGTAATGGGTTACCGTTGGCGTCGCTTACGCTTAGCGTGTCGTCATCAGCCGTACTGTCGGCAGACCATTCATGCGCGCACTCGGGGCAAATGTAAAGGTTGCCATCTTCGTAGGTGTATTCTGATTCACATTTGGGGCAGTTAGGTAGTTTGCTCATGGCATTCCTTTAGTTAAGTTGGTGTTTAATCGTCTATGCGACTGCGTAATTGTTTTAATGTACCGCGTTTGGCTTTGCTGTCCATGCGTTTGTTTTTAGCATTTTTACTCGGTTGTGTGGGCCGCCTAACGGTTTGGCTAGCGGTAACGCGATTGATTATGTCATGTAAGCGATTAAGGGCGTCGGTTTTGTTTTTATCTTGCGTGCGGTATTGCTGCGCTTTAATAATGATGATGCCATCTTTGCTGATGCGTTGATCGTTTAACGTTAATAACCGTTGTTTGTACAGCTCGGGCAGGGAGGAGGCCTTAATATCAAAGCGTAAATGGATGGCCGACGAGACCTTATTAACATTTTGCCCACCGGCACCTTGAGCGCGAATGGCGCTTATTTGAATCTGGTCTTCTGGAATGTTGAAAGTGGTGGCCATCGCTTGGGTTAAGGTGACTCGGTTGTTTCTAATTGCTTGAGGAAGATGGGTTTGCTTAACATTAAAAAATACGCCGTGGATAATACCGATGAGGCAAACACCATACACATCACCATAATTTGATA
>DBBV01000003.1 GCA_002292375.1 Methylococcaceae bacterium UBA975
CGAGGTTGGTAGTGAACAATGGTGTAACGATATGAAGAAAATGCCTAAAGCAGACTGGAGCACCAATCAGTTAACCGACTATGGTAAACACTGTATTTTTAAGTAATGAAGGCCTTTACTAGCTCACCCTAACAATCACTTCATTTAACAAAAAAAGCCCCGCTTTAAGCGGGGCTTTTAATCAAAAAAGACAACCTAATTAGAAGTTATAATTTATTCCAACCTGCAGCACCCACATGTCGTCTAGACTTAAATGATCGCCAGAATCCGCATCATCTAAAGTGGACAAGTCTAAATTAACCTTTTCGTCTAAATCCATCCATAAGGCTTCTGCTTTAATGCTTACCGCCTCAGTGACTGCATGCTCTACACCTAAACCAAGTGTCCATGCATCTGTGGTAAAGCCTTTCTTATTTGTTTCACCACTACCCGGGGACTCTGGTAATTCCACTCGAATTTCAGAATCGATCTCAGCATACCCAGCCGTTAAATAAATCAAAGTATTGTCATTATTGACTAAGTGCCCCACTTTAGCGCGTATACCCCAATACTCGTCCATTTTGAGCTTATGCCAGTTACCTTCGTCGTCAACGGGTGTTTTTTCATCCAAATCCATTTCTGAATAACTTACTTCAATACCATACACCATATGACCTTTTTGTATGTTGTACCCTGCTTGTAACCCATAAACCAAATCTCTGCCATCTAAGGTAGATAGGTCAGCCTCACTGCCAGCTGAGTCAAAGATCCCACTCGTATCATTCTTTCCTTCGCCTACGTGAACCCCAATATACCCTCCATTCCAATCAGCTGAATTTGCTACTCCAGCGACCAAAAATGCTCCTGCCACAACTATATTAGCTATTGTTTTCATCTTCTCAGTCCTTTGTTTAGTTATTTAATTAATGCAACTGAATAAGATAGGATTAAGTTGTTGTGAAAATACTACAAAATACATGCACCAATATCAAGCATTTTATTTTCAGCATGTCCTTAACTATTTTTAACATATCCTTTTTCAAACAAGTCGTTTATTCGGTAGGTAACGCCTTTGCATTTGGTTTTGTGCGATAATAAATTTCAAGTTGTTCTTTTTACAAATAGACCGTTTTTTTCCTTTAGCTTTGTATATTCTTTAACCCTATGCCAGATACTCAACGCAAAATTCTCGTCACCAGCGCGCTTCCCTACGCCAATGGCCCGATTCATATTGGTCATCTGGTTGAATATATTCAAACCGATATTTGGGTGCGTTTTCAAAAACAACGCGGTCATAGCTGTCATTATATTTGCGCCGATGACGCGCACGGCACGCCCATTATGTTGCGAGCCCAGCAAGAAGGTATTACGCCCGAACAATTGATTAGCGACACCTGGACGCAACATAACGCCGACTTTGCTGGTTTTAACGTAGGCTTTGATAACTTTTACAGCACCCACTCTGATGAAACGCGCGAGTATGCTGAGCTAATTTACAATCGCTTAAACGAGCGAGGTCACATCCATAGCAAAACAATTACCCAGGCCTACGACCCGGTTAAGCAAATGTTTTTACCGGACCGTTTTATTAAAGGCGAATGCCCAAAGTGTGGTGCCGCCGACCAATACGGCGATAATTGCGAGGTGTGTAGTGCAACCTATTCACCCACTGATTTAATTAACCCCGTGTCTGCAGTATCCGGTGAAAAACCGATAGAAAAAGATTCGGAACATTACTTCTTTAAGCTAACTGATTTTGAAGCCATGCTTAAGGAGTGGACGCGCTCAGGGCATTTGCAAGACCAAGTCGCCAATAAACTCAGCGAATGGTTTGAAACCGGTTTGCAAGATTGGGACATTTCCCGCGATGCACCTTATTTCGGTTTTGAAATCCCCAATGCCCCCGGTAAATACTTTTATGTTTGGCTAGATGCGCCCGTCGGTTATATGGGCAGCTTTAAAAACCTGTGTGACCGCTCAGAACTTGATTTTGACGACTATTGGGCCAAGGACAGTAGCGCCGAGCTGTATCACTTTATTGGCAAGGACATTATGTATTTTCACGCGCTATTTTGGCCAGCGATGCTGACCGGCGCCGGCTTTAGAACCCCGACCGCCATTTTTGCGCACGGCTTTTTAACCGTCAATGGCGAAAAAATGTCCAAATCACGCGGTACGTTTATCAAAGCCAGGACCTACTTGGATCACTTAAATCCCGAGTATCTGCGCTATTATTTTGCCGCAAAACTAAGCAACCGTGTTGAGGACATCGACCTTAACTTTGAAGACTTCTGCCAGCGCGTCAATACCGACTTGGTCAATAAGGTGGTCAATATTGCCAGCCGTTGCAGTGGCTTTATTAGCAAACGTTTTGATGGCAAACTGGCCGACGCGTGTTCTGAGCCTGCACTATTTGCTGACTTTATCAGCGCCAGTGATGAAATCGCCGATTTATACGAAACACGTGAGTACAGCAAAGCCATGCGTGCTATTTCTGCCTTAGCGGATAAAGCCAATCAATACATCGACGAAAAACAACCCTGGGTACTCGCCAAGCAAGAGGGTAGCGACGCCGAACTCCATGCAGCATGCAGTGTCGGCATTAACCTGTTTTATCTTATTGCCGCCTATTTAAAACCGGTAGTGCCTGAAATGGTGGCGAAAGCCGAAGCCTTTCTCAACATCGACACAATGGCCTGGCCGACTGATTGGCAGCCGCTATGCGCGCATCGCATTAATAAATTTAAACCCTTATTAACGCGGGTAGATAACGACAAGCTCGCCGCCTTAGTTGAGGCGTCAAAACAAAACTTAGAAAAGACGCCTACATCAGCCCCAGCTAAGACTACAGATAAGGCTAAAACAGCAGAGCCGGCGCTGATCGATTTTGAAGACTTTGCCAAAATTGATTTGCGCGTAGCCCGTATCGAAAAGGCCGAACACATCGAGCAAGCCGATAAATTGTTACGCCTCACCTTAAGCCTAGGCGATCAACAGCGGCAAGTGCTCGCCGGGATTAAATCGGCCTACACACCGGAACAGCTTGAAGGCCGCCTAACGGTGATTGTCGCCAACCTTAAACCACGCAAAATGCGTTTTGGTGTGTCTGAAGGCATGGTCCTAGCAGCAGGCCCCGGCGGTAAGGAAATTTGGCTGTTATCGCCAGATGATGGCGCCACCCCAGGCATGAAAATAAAATAAGAATTAAGCTCACAACAGCCGTTAGTCCCCTAAGAATTCAAGCAGAAAATTGCTTGCAAAAACGTGGAGTAAAGCGGGTATTGCACAACTTGGGCTTATGGTTAATAATCAATAACGCTATCAAATAACAATAGCTTTAGATGGATCGATAAATCAAAACAACTTACAAGGATTGAAAATGAAAAAGTTATACCTACTTTTATTACTCGCCGCCTTACCACTCACTGCCCAATCAGACGCCGCTGCGTTTGTCGGCATTAACTACAGTTTTGGCGGTAACTTCGGCATTAGCGTTAAAGCACTGTCCGATGACGATGAAAACAATGGCGTTGCAGCGGTAGGCGTAAGCTATTACCCACAGGCTGAAAATAAATTTGGCATCGATGCAGGCGTTGGCTATGCCTTTGATAGCTATGCGGTGACCGCTGGTTGGGACTTCTTGCAAAAAGAACCGGTCGTTAGCGTCGGCTATGCAGACACCGATGACGATTCAAGCAAACCTGCGCCAATTTTACTTCTTGAAGATTAACGCAAATCAAAACACTTGCTTTTGTATGTTAGAGAGCAATATAGTTTTATAGCTGTATTGCTCTTTTTATTACTCTCTTTAACGCTGATGTAGACCACCAATAAATCACCTGTCCGTTTTACAGAAACAAAAACGGCTCCTTAAGTCTATTAAGTAATAAGCAATTAATTATTTATTCCTTTTAATTGTATTAAATGCGTCTCATACTCACATTAACCTAGCAATTATTGGCAGATATTGACGCGTTACTTATGTTCGCCTAGGCAATAAAGATATACTATTCATTAATCTACTGATTGATACCGCTTACGCTTATTTTAAAAAATGTCTGAATACCTACTCATCCTCGTCAGCACCATTTTGGTTAATAACTTTGTGCTGGTTAAGTTTCTTGGCTTATGCCCCTTTATGGGCGTGTCTAATAAACTGGAAACGGCCATGGGTATGGGTTTGGCGACAACGTTTGTACTGACTTTGGCATCCATTTGCAGCTACCTCGCCAATCAATACCTATTAGCGCCGTTGGGCCTAGAGTTTTTACGCACGATTACTTTTATCGTGGTCATCGCCGTGGTTGTACAAATGACCGAAGCCATCGTACATAAAACCAGCCCCTTGCTATACCAAGTGCTTGGCATTTACTTACCCTTGATTACCACCAATTGTGCGGTGCTGGGTGTTGCCCTGTTAAACATCCAAGAAGACCACGGCTTTATTGAATCTGGCTTGTATGGTTTTGGCGCAGCGATCGGCTTTTCTATGGTCTTGGTGCTGTTTTCAACCATTCGTGAACGTATTACCGTATCCGACGTACCTGCACCCTTTAAGGGTAACGCCATCGCGCTGATTACCGCAGGCTTGATGTCGGTCGCTTTTATGGGCTTTTCTGGCTTGGTGAAATTTTAGATCATGTCGTTTCTTATTCTTATTGTCCTGTTTGCAGGCCTAGGCATTGTTTTAGGCTATGCCGCGATTCGCTTTAAAGTGGAAGGCGACCCCATCGTTGACCAAATCGACAAGCTACTGCCGCAAACACAGTGCGGCCAATGCAGTTTTCCCGGTTGCCGGCCTTACGCACAAGCGATAGCCAACGGTGAAGCAGACATCAATCAATGCCCACCCGGGGGTGAAGCAGGCATCGCCGCTTTGGCCGACCTACTCGGGGTTGAAGCAAAACCACTCAACGCAGACAATGGTGAAGAAACACCCAAACTGGTCGCCGTGATTGATGAAAACACCTGCATCGGCTGCAAGCTGTGTATCCAAGCCTGCCCCGTAGATGCCATTTTAGGCGCACCCAAACAAATGCATACGGTAATCGCCGCTGAGTGTACCGGTTGTGAACTGTGCCTACCGCCTTGCCCAGTAGAATGCATCACCATGGAACCCGTGGTTAAAACCCTCGCCTTATGGACGTGGGAAAAACCCGAGAACGCCGCGCAAAAGGAGACCTCATGAAGCTTTGGCGCTTTAACGGCGGCTTACCTTCTTTAGCCGAACACAAGAACGAGTCGACCCACCTGCCGATTGAAACAGCGCCAGTGCCTAGCCAATTGGTTTATCCGCTGCGCCAGCATATCGGTAATGCTGCTACTGCCTTAGTTAAGGTGGGTGACTACGTGCTGCGCGGGCAAAAAATCGCCGACGCACAGGGCCTAATTAGCGCACCTATTCACGCCGCCAGCTCTGGCACGGTGAGCCACATTGCTGACCATTTAATTCCGCATCCCTCTGGCTTTTCTGCGCCGTCTATCAGTATCACAACCGATGGTCTAGATAAAGAATTACCCCCTAGCGGCCAGCCTGACTTTCGCCAGCTATCGGCAGCAGATCTGGTCAGTCTTATCCGCGAAGCCGGTATCGTAGGCTTGGGCGGCGCTGCATTTCCTACTGCTATTAAACTGGACAATCAAAGCAAGTCGCGGCGAATTGACACCTTAATTCTAAATGGCGCCGAATGTGAACCGTACATATCTTGTGATGATCGACTGCTAAAAGAGCGCGCCGATAAGGTGATTGAAGGGGTCAACGTGCTGCTTCATTTGTTGGGCGCAAAGCGAGCCATCTTGGCCATTGAAGACAATGTGCCCAGCACCTTTAAAGCCATTCAAACAGCGGTCAACCAAAACAATAACCCGGCCATTAGCGCCGCTCAAATTCCAACGATCTACCCGACCGGGGGCGAAAAACAACTGATCCAAACCTTAACCGGTAAAGAGGTACCCAGTGGCGGCATCCCTGCCGACATCGGCATCGTTTCGATCAATGTCGGCACCGTATACGCAGTACAACAAGCGGTTATTGAGGGTAAACCGCTGACCTCTAGAATCATTACGGTAACCGGCGAAGGGGTGACAACACCGCGTAACCTAGAAGTACGTATTGGCACGCCAATCAGCACCCTGATCGATGTTTGCAATGGTTACACCCAAGACGCTGATCGACTCATCATGGGCGGCCCGATGATGGGCTTTGCCTTAATGAACGACCAAATCCCCGTGGTCAAGGCCAGCAATTGTATTTTAGTGGCTAGCAAACACGAAGCAGTGACCGAAAAACAAGCCATGCCGTGTATCCGTTGCGGCCTTTGCGCGAGCGCCTGTCCTGTGTCTTTACTACCGCAACAATTGTATTGGTTTAGCCGCTCGGAGCAATTAGAAAAAGCCGAAAAGATCAACTTATTAGATTGCATCGAGTGCGGCTGCTGTGATGTGGTATGTCCAAGCCACATCCCCTTGGTACAACACTTTCGTTACGCTAAAAGCGCGCTTAAAGTACAACACCACGAAAAGCATTTATCCAATGTAGCCAGAGAACGCTTTGAAGCGCGCGAAGCCCGATTGGCACAAGAAAAAGCCGACCGCGCGGAAAAATCGCGCGCTAAAAAAGCCGCGTTAAAAGAAAAACCCGCTAAAGAAACCATAGACGCTGCGATCAGCCGCGCCAAAGCAAAAAAACAAAATCCATCCGAAGGTGAGGGCTAGAACGTGCATTTTTTAACCTCTAACGCACCCTTTATTGCGCCACAAAACAGCGTTCAACGCATGATGTTTTGGGTATTAATCGCCTTGCTTCCTGGGGTCATCACCATGATCTGGCAGTTTGGTTATGGGGTGCTATTTAATATCATTATTTGCCTCATGACTGCCCTCGCGGCAGAGGCCCTGATGCTGCACCTTCGCGGCCGTCCGATCCTACCGTTTATGTCCGATTTAAGTGCTGTTGTTACCGCCTTATTACTCGCCCTCGCTTTACCGACACTAGCCCCATGGTGGATTCCTTTTATCGGTGCGCTTATCGCCATTATTATCGCCAAGCATTTATACGGTGGCCTAGGGTACAACCCGTTTAACCCCGCCATGGTGGCGTTTGCGGTGCTGATGGTGTCATTCCCTAAAAGCATGACGGTCTGGATGTTGCCACAGGCCTTACAAGTTGACAGCGTCAGTTTTTCTGATCTAATCTCGCTTGTATTTCAGCAACAAGCCAACCCCGAGTTGATCGATGCGATCACCGCGGCAACACCGTTAGACACGATGAAAACGCAGCTTGGTTTAAACCAGACGATTGACGAAATTCGCAGCGCCTCGGTGTTTGGCTCCCTCGCTGGGACTGGTTGGCAGTGGGTTTCTATCGCGTTTTTATTAGGCGGCTGCCTACTTTTAGCTAAAAAGATTATCAGCTGGCATATCCCGGTGGGGGTGCTTGCGGGTTTGTTTGTGATCAGCTTTATCGCCTATATGTCCGAACCGGGGTTAAGCCCCTCTCCCACTTTTCATTTACTGAGTGGTGGCGCTATGTTGGGCGCTTTTTTTATAGCCACCGACCCGGTAACGGCAGCCACCACCACAAAAGGCCGCTTTATTTATGGCGCGCTAATTGGCGTATTAACCTATATTATCCGCACCTGGGGCGGTTACCCTGAGGGGATTGCCTTTGCGGTCATTTTAATAAATATGACGGTGCCGTTAATCGACCATTACACCCAACCACGTGTTTACGGGCATAAATAAGATGGCCTCTAATAAGAAACTGATTCTTAACGCCGGCTTGGTTCTCGGTTTATTCTCTTTTATTGGTATCGGCTTGGTCTCGTTCACCTACGCTTTAACCCAGCAACAAATAGCGGAAAACGAGCGTCTTTTCGTGCTTAAAAATTTACGTGAATTGGTGCCTGAGCACTTGCACGACAATGACCTATTAGCCGACAGCCTACAGGTTAGCGATACTAGGCTTTTTAAAAACGAACGCACCGTCACCCTGTATCGTGCGTTTAAAGGCGAACACTTGGTTGCCATGATTGCCCAAGTTACCGCACCCGATGGTTACAACGGCTCAATTAAACTGTTGGTCGCCATTCAAGAAAATGGGCAATTGATGGGCGTTCGGGCCGTCTCTCACCACGAAACGCCAGGCTTAGGCGATGCGATTGATACCAATAAAAGCGATTGGGTCTTTGCCTTTAATGGGCATTCTTTAAGCGATCCCACCCCGGCCTATTGGAAGGTAAAACGCGATGGCGGGGTGTTTGATCAATTTACCGGTGCAACCATCACCCCACGTGCCGTCGTCAAAACGGTATTAAAAACGTTACAATACTACCAAGCACACAAGCAAACCTTGACCCAAGCAGCGGCGGTTAGCCATGAGTAACTTTCAACAAATTTTTAAAAACGGCCTGTGGGACAACAACCAAGCCTTCGTTGCCTTATTAGGCTTGTGCCCCTTGTTGGCCGTTAGTAACACCGTGATCAACGGTTTTGCCTTAGGTTTAGCCACCACGTTAACGCTAATTTTATCAAATTCGGTGGTTTCTTTAGTGCGCAGGCAAGTCGGCAGTGAAATACGTTTACCGGTGTTTGTGTTGATTATTGCGTCGATTGTGACGGTTATTGAGCTGATCATGAACGCTTATTTCTATGAGCTCTATCTCATCTTAGGCATTTTTATCCCCCTGATTGTCACCAATTGTTCCATTATTGGCCGTGCGGAGGCGTTTGCTTCTAAAAACCCGTTCGCCGAGTCTTTTATTGATGGCCTTGCAATGGGCTTAGGCTTTACCAGCGCCTTGGTTATTTTAGGTGCTGTGCGTGAAGTACTTGGCTCTGGCACCTTATTTGCAAACGCCCATTTAATGTTTGGCGAGGCTGCAAAAGGCATGACAATAACGGTTATCGGCGACTATGAGGGCTTTTTATTGGCTATCTTGCCACCGGGTGCTTTTATCGGTTTGGGTTTATTAATCGCGCTAAAAAATGTAATTGATAAACGACTGGCAAAACCCGCCACACAAACCGTTAATCTTACGATGGCTGCCAAAAAAACCTAAGCGCACCATGAGCAGCTTGCTTTCCCACCCCACACCCCGCTTCAATCGCCCGTATAAAGTTATTATTTTTGTACTGGCCTCTTTGCTGCTGCACGTTGCACTGGTGACCTATACCTATCAATCGGGGCTTTTAACCGTGGACGACATTGACAGCATTCCCACCAAAACCATTCGCGCTTCTTTACAGGTGCCGATAGTCGAAGAAATACCACCCACACCGCCTAAACCCGTTGAAATAGTACCGATTAAAAAGAAAAAAATCGTCACCCAAGCACCTTCGGTTAAAAAAGTAGCTGTCAAGCCCAAACCTGTTAAAAAGAAACCTCGACCCGTTACAGTTAAAAAGCCGGCCGCGTCGCCCTTACCGTCGCCCATTAAAAAACCGATTGTTTTTTCTACCCCACAACCCAGCTACCAGCCTAAGCCGAAATATCCCAGCATCGCTCGGCGTAGAGGGGTAGAAGGCATTGTTATTTTTGAAATTTCGGTCGCCAATAATGGCCACGTTAACCAAGCTTTTATCATCGAGTCATCCGGTTCTAGCGCCTTGGATAAAGCGGCGATGCAGGCGATTAAAACTTGGCGGTTTCCGCCCAGTCAATTCAACTCGTTAAGCAATTTTAAACAAAAAATTGAATTTCGTTTAAACGCGTATTAAACCCCTACCACGCTGCCCAAACCGGCTCACACTCGCTAGGAAAAGCCGCCATAGTGCCAATCTCGCTCCATTGACTGGGCTGATGAAAATCCGAGCCACACGAGGCTAAAAGATTTTTTTCATTACACAGCCGTGCCAGCTTATTGGTTTCATCTTTGTTTTGTTGCCCTGACACCACTTCCATACCACTGCCACCAGCCGCTATAAAGTCATCCAACAACACCGATAGTTTGGTACGCGTTAACTTATACTTTAAAGGGTGTGCCAAAACCGCAACGCCACCCGCGCCAACAATCCACTCGACAATTTGTGGCAGTTCAGCCCAGCACTGCTTTACATCGCCAGGCTTGCCATCACCTAGGTATTTTTTAAATGCCGTTGCCATGTTTTTTACCGCCCCGACTTCAACCAAGTGTTGGGCAAAGTGTGGCCTGCCGATATTACTCTGATTGGCGATCTCTTTGACTCGTTCAAAATCAATTGCTAAACCCAATTTAGTTAATCGCTGGTAGATCAGTTGCGCCCGTTCGCTACGCGCTTGTTCTTGTTGCGCTACGCCACTTAAGATTGAGGTACTGGTAAGGTCTATATTTAACCCCACAATGTGCACCCCGACACCACGCCATTGGGTCGATAGTTCAATCCCTGCAATTAACCGCAAGCCGTTGAGTGCTTGATTGCCAAGCTGTTGGTAAGCCTCTATCGAATCGTGGTCGGTTATTGCCAATATATCAACCGCATTAGCTTGCGCGCGCTGCAGTAATTGCAGCGGCGATAAGCTACCATCTGACACCAATGTGTGCGAGTGAAGATCAATTTTTTGCATGCCGATTAGTTTACACCGCAAGTGTAATGAGAATGTTAAAATGGCGTTTTATTTACACAGAGCCGACCTATGAGCCTAGCCATTAGCAAAGACACCGTTGTACAGTTTCACTACACTTTAAAAAATGACCAAGGCGAAACCCTTGAATCATCACTTGACCACCAACCCACGGCTATTTTATTTGGCCACGGCGGCATCATTCGTGGGGTAGAAAACGCTATCGATGGCAAGCAAGCCGGCGACACTTTAAACCTAACCGTTGAACCGGCAGAGGGTTATGGCGAACGCCTAGACGATTCGATCCAAAGCGTGCCGGTTAAGCATTTATCCGGTGCTAAAAAATGGCGCCCTGGCATGGTAGCCAACGTACACACCGATCACGGGCATCGCCAAGTTACCGTGGTTAAAGTGGGTAAGTTTATGGCGAAGGTCGATACTAACCACCCCTTGGCAGGCCAAACCTTACACTTTGATATTGAGATCGTTGACGTTCGTGCCGCCACTGCCGACGAACTATCACACGGCCACGCCCACGGCGCGGGTGGTCACCACCACTAACAAAGCCCATGTCTGATACGCCCATTTTGTATTCATTCCGGCGTTGCCCCTATGCCATGCGGGCGCGCCTGGCGATCCGATACAGCGGCGTTAAGGTGCAATTGCGCGAAGTGGTGTTACGGCATAAACCAGCAGCCATGCTGGCCATTTCGCCCAAAGCGACTGTTCCGGTTTTGCTGTTGCCAGATGGTCGCGTGCTAGAAGAGAGCTGGGACATTGTGCATTGGGCCACGACGGTAAACGACCCCGACGCTATACGTGGCGATGCAGCGTTAATGTCACTGACAAACGCGCTGGTTGAAAAAAACGATACTGACTTTAAACAACACCTCGATCACTATAAATACGCCGACCGTTTCCCAGAATTTTCGGCTGAGCATTATCGCAGCCAAGCCGAAGAGTTTTTAGCACAACTTGAACAAAACTTATCGCAGCATCAATTTTTACTAACCGACTCGATAAGCCTCGCCGACATTGGCATTTTCCCTTTTGTTCGTCAATTTGCTCACGTCGATATCGACTGGTTTAGGCAAAGTCCTTATACCCGCCTTATTCAATGGTTGGATTTTTTCCTTGATTCGGAACCTTTCAACAGCGTGATGAAAAAGTACCCCCCGTGGGCCGAAGGGCAAACACCGCTGCTATTTTAAAACCCTTTCTTTCGTTTGAACTCTGTCTTAAGATGAAAGCCCTTTACGGAGAAGCTAATGGCGCATTTTATACACCGATTAATTCAACTCACTGCACTGTGTGCGCTGTTGTCGGCCTGCGCCGGTATTACCTATCACGCTGAGCCACCACAGATCAGTCTCAACAACTTACGCCTTGTTGACGCGCAATTGTTTGAGCAACATTACGAGCTAAGCTTGCGGGTGCAAAACACTAACGACACCCCCTTATATATAAAGGGACTAAGCTACCAGCTAACAATCAACGGTAGCGAATTTGCCCATGGCGTTAGTCAGCATGCGATTGATATTGCCCCCTATGCCGAGCAACTTGTTAAGGTATCGTTAATCGGCAACACTTTAGGCGTTATTCAACAAATACAACAGGTGACACAAGCAAATCAACAAACAGTGCACTTTAGCTTATCAGGCAATATCAGCATGGGTGCTATCAATTTTGCAACACCGTTGTACAGTGTGCCGTTTAGAAAAGAAGGGGTATTAAATTTAGCTAAATTAATGCCCATTACCGGAACTAAACAACGCTAGCATCACTCTAAGCAGTTAACTATTTTGGAGAAGAGTATGAACAAACTTATCATCAGCGCTTTACTCACTTTAACCGTGGCCGCTTGTGCTGGCCCTAACCCGTATGGAAATTCAACCGAAAGCTACGGCAGCAGAGAGGCAAATCAAACCATGCAGGTATCGCACGGTACGGTTTTAGACGTGCAGCCTGTTACCATCGATTCGGAAGGTAATGTGGTGGGTAAAATTGCCGGTGGCCTTATCGGCGGCATCGGCGGCAGTAGTGTTGGCGGTGGGCGCGGTAGCGCAGCAGCAGCCGTTGCAGGCGCCGTGGTCGGTGGCATGATCGGTAATAAAGTGGAAGAAATGTACAGTAAAGCCAACGGCGTGCAAATTACCGTACAACTCGATAACGGTCAGGTGCAATCCATTGTACAAGAGGTCAATGTCAACGCCCTATTCAGAAAAGGCGATCACGTTAAGGTGGTAAAAAGCGCTAGCAATAAGGCGCGCGTTATCCAGTAGTCGGGCTTACTTTCCGCCTAACATACCCCTAATGGCTGCCGGCAAATCGGCTGGCAGCAAAATGGTTTTGGCATTGTCAGACTTGGCCATATCGCGGATCGCATCGACGTATTTTTCACCCAAGATATACATCACGGGTAATTCTTTATTTGCAATCGCCTCGGTTACCATCGTAATCGCTGTTTTACTTGCTTGCGCCAAAACAATTTGCGCGTCGCCGTCGCGTTTAGATGCTTCTAAACGCCCTTCTGCTTCAAGTATGGCTGCTGATTTTTCACCTTCTGCCCGTGTGACCGTTGCGCGTCGCTGCCGCTCTGCCGCGGCTTGTTCTTCCATTGCATTTTGCATGGTACCGGAGGGCGTAATATCTTGAATCTCGACGGTTTTAAGCGTGATACCCCAATCGGCAATGTCATCGGAGATGGCTTCTTTTAAGCGCGCCTTAATTAAATCCCTAGACGATAAGGCTTCGTCTAATTTCATTTCACCAATGATGGAGCGCAACGATGTTTGCACCAAGGTTCTAATCGCTAGCCGATAGTCTTCCACCCCGTACACCGCTTTTTCTGGCGCAACAATATTAATATACGAGACCGCATTGGCTATAATCACGGCGTTATCTTCGGTAATCACCTCTTGCGATGGGATGTCCATGACAATGTCTTTAGTGGTTACCCGATACGCCACTTGGTCAATATACGGCACCACTAAATTTAACCCCGGGCCAAGGGTTACGTGGTATTTACCCAGACGCTGCACAACAAACTTAGAACCTTGGGGCACCAACTTAACCCCCATCGCAACCGTTACGAACACCAGTCCAAAAAATACCGCCGCTACAATAAGTCCATCCATCGTCCTGTCCTTTTTAAATTAAATTACTTTGTTAACCACCAGGGTATTCCCTGATGCTTCTTTAATCATGACCCTATCACCGATTACCACCGGCTCATCACAAATAAACTCCCACTCATCATCGCCTAAGATGGGTGTGGTAAAGCGCACGTGGCCACGCGAGGTTTCCGTAGGTGTTTTAATGACCATACCCGTTTCACCGGCGATCGCCTCTTGCGTGATACCTGCCTTGGTTCGATCGATCATTTTAGGGCGTAAAAACTTAAACCAGGCCGCTGTAAACACGACTGAAAAAACAGCCCATATAAACAGCTGCCAGCCGAGTGTTAACGCGGGGCTCAGAACAAGAAAAACTGCCACCACAACAGCACCTAAGCCAAACCATAACACTGTAAAGCTGGGTATAAAAATTTCAAAGCCCACCAACAACATACCCAATACCAGCCAATGCCAATAAGCCAACTCCAGTTCCATCATCGTTGTTCCCTTTGTTTGTTCACGCCTAATTGCCCTAGCTTAACTGATTTAATAGCACCTGTGGGTCGTTATAATCATAGCGTAACACCTGCGTTTGCTCACCCTGTTGCAACACAATACTCGGAAAGCTATTAACTCCCATGCCTCTGGCCAGCTTTATTTCCATCAACAATTGCTGCTGCGTACTGGGATGGTTAAGTAATTCGGTAAAGTCCTTTGTATCAAGCCCCAGCTGAGCCGCACAGGCAATTAACACCGCATCATCGGCTGGGTTTTTAGCCTGTAAATAATACGCCTGCTGAATCGCCAATAGCATCGGTTTTTCTGCTGCTTTATCCAGCGTTCTTGCTGCAATCAACGCACGAGAGGCGGGGTAAGTTGAGCGCCGAGGCTGGCAAACGGTCCAAAAATTGTGATTAAACTGGGTGCCCGGTACGAGTTGTTGGATGCGATGCCAGCCATGGCTAATTTTTTGTTGTAATTCCGCGTCCATGGGCTGATCACTATCGGGCGCAAGGCCGCCTAATAAATAACGTAGTTCAATGCCGTCGGGCAAGCCAGCTTGTATCGCCGCCCAAGTTTTATTAAATGCCCAGCACCAGCTGCACATCGGGTCGTGCCCGTAATACAACACCTTATGCATACTGATCCACCCAGTTTTTAATAATCGTTTGCAATTGGCGCAAGCCATCGGTCAGCGCTGCAGGCCCGGGCTGCAAAATATCCACCGACTTTATTTCAAAAATTTGATTGGTTTTAACCGCAGGAATCGCCTGCCAACCCTCACGCTCGGCTACCCGCTGGGGACGGAACTTTTTACCACACCACGAGCCGATAATAATGTCCGGCGCGCGCTGAATAACTTGCGTGGGATCAGCAATAATTCTATTTTTACCGCCGGCTTCTTTAGATAACTCAGGAAAGCAATCGACCCCACCGGCAATTTCAGCCAATTCCGATACCCAGCGAATACCTGAGATTAACGGATCGTCCCACTCTTCAAAATAGATTTTAGGTTTTTTGTTAAACGCCTTGGCTTGCTCAAGACACATGCTAATGTTTTGTTGGTACTGGCTTACCAAAACCGCTGCTTTTTCTGGCTCGTTTATCAGCGCGCCTAGGGTAAACAGCATAGTAAAAATCTCGTCCACCGAGCGCTGGTTAAATACGTGCACTTGCAAGCCTGCTTTTACCAGTTCAGCGGTTATGTCCGCCTGCATATCCGAAAAGGCCAACACCAAGTCCGGTTTTAAGGCCAAAATTTTATCGATTTTAGCCGAGGTAAACGCCGACACTTTGGGCTTTTCCTTACGCGCAATCGCAGGGCGTACGGTAAAACCCGAAATGCCTACAATGCGGTGTTGTTCGCCCATTAAATACAAGGCTTCGGTGGTTTCTTCGGTTAGGCACACAATGCGTTGTGCGCCGGTATTGCTTTTTATCATTCGTTATTACCTAGTTGCTCCAAAGGGCTTATCACTGCCCCCAAATCCTGCTGTAACACGTGGGTATAAATTTCAGTCGTTTTAACATCTGCATGGCCTAATAATTTTTGTACCACTCGAATATTTGTACCCGAAGCAAGCAAATGCGTTGCGAAAGAGTGCCTGAGCGTATGGCTGGTTACACGTTTGACGATACCCGCTTTCTCCTTAGCGGCCCTAATGCCCTTCTGAATGCCCGTCTCATTTATATGGTGTCGTCTAATTGCGCCATCTCTTGGGTCTACTGATAAACTCTTAGATGGGAACACATATTGCCATTCCCATGACGAACTGGCTTTCGGGTATTTTTTTGCCAACGCCCCCGGCAAATAAACATTCGCCTGCCCAGAGGCCAAATCCTCTTCAAATAAAACCCTGGTTTTTTCTAACTGTTGCTTCAACTCAGGCACCATGGAAGATGCCAATAAAGTCGTTCTATCTTTCCCACCTTTACCGTCCCTAATCAATATATAGCTATTGGCAAAATCAATATCTTGCACCCGTAGCCGAATGACTTCCATCACCCGAAAACCTCCCGCATACATTAATTTTGCCATCAAGCCCCTTTGCCCCTGCATAAAACTAAGTAGCTTACTAACCTCTTCCTTACTTAACACCACCGGCAAACGAACCGGTTTTTTTGACCGTGCAGCAGAAATATTGTCAGCTATTGGCAGTTGAAGCACTTTCTTATACAAAAAAACAATCGCATTCATCGCAAGGTTTTGGGTAGAAGCTGCGTAGTTCTTATTCATAGCCATATCAGATAGAAATGACTCAATATGCTCCTTACCTAATTCCTTAGGATGCTTTTTACCGTGAAAACGAATAAAAGACAGAATCCATTTAACGTATACCTCCTCTGTCCGTTTTGCATAATGATAATACCGAAGAACCTCACGCACCTGATCCATTAACCGTTTAGATTGCGGTCTAAACAAAGGGCTATTTGATGCATCGTCGGTTTTTTTGTTCATAACGTTAGCAGGCATGTTTTTAGCTTGATTATCAGATTACAGGGTATTATAGTCCAGCTATGTAAAGGAATTACAGGGACTTTTTGTTCCCCTTAATAACAAGTTAGGTTCTAAAAGAGAAAACATGTGACGCACGAAGAACTGGCACAATTTATCGAAAAGAAAATGCGAATGTCGCATGTCTATCAACCTGTTCTTTTAATCACGCTTTTAGAAAACAACGGAAGGTGTCACGAGAGTAAAATAGCTAAAGAACTACTTTCTTACGATAAAAGCCAAATTGATTATTACACAACCATTACAAACAACATGGTTGGCAAGGTTCTACGTAATCATGAAATCGTAACGCGTGACAAATCAACAAAAGAATATTCTCTAACAGGCATAGATAGTTATTCTAATAGCGAGCGTGAACAACTAATTGAGTTATGCAAAACACGCTTACTAGCCTTTATCGAAAAACATGGCAAATCTGTATATAGTCATCGTCGAAAATCAACTGGTTACATTAGTGGCACAATCAGATACGAAGTTTTAAAAAGAGCAAAGTTTCGTTGTGAGCTTTGCGGTATCTCTGCAGATGATAAAGCATTAGAAGTAGACCATATTCTACCCAGAAATCATGGTGGTTCTGACGAGATAAGTAACTTCCAGTCACTATGTTATAGCTGTAACTCTATGAAGCGTGACAGAGATGATACAGATTTCAGAGGGTTGCGTGATTCATACAGTAAAAGAAATAGTGATTGCCTATTTTGTAACATAGAGCAAGAGAGAATAGTCTCTAACAATGAACTTGCGTATTCAATACGTGATGGGTTTCCTGTTACAGAGCACCATACGCTAATCATCCCTAAAAGACATGTCGCTTCATACTTTGATTTAGGGCAAGCTGAAATTAATGCCATTAATCAATTGCTGACAGATGAGAAACAAGCAATAGAAAAACTAGACTCATCAGTAACAGGCTTTAATATAGGTATAAACTCTGGAGAAAGCGCAGGACAAACAGTATTTCATTGTCACATTCATTTAATACCAAGAAGAGATGGTGATGTTAAAGAACCAAGAGGTGGAGTTAGGCATGTTATTCCTGGCAAAGGCAGTTACTAAAAACCTAACAAATCGTTCGTGCGGGAATTTCACTACGCTGCGCTTCGTAAAATCCCCACAACTCAAACGTTATAAATCTTCCCAAGGCGACCAGTCTCTGTCTTCCCCGTGAACTTTTTCAATGGCCGCCAACGCTTGCACTATCACAGCACTGTTATGAATCAGGTCGCGCTTATCGTTACGGCTGATTTCGTCTCGGTGCTCTCCTTTAAAGCAAACCGTGTATTTATCCTGCTTTATCCGACGATCCCCGTTGTTTTCACCACAACAAAAAAATGATTCTTTATTGTCCGAAACTATATTCGATAAAGCCCTGCAATCGCTATACCCTCTCGGGCAGTCATACGGTATCTTTAACATTATTAGTCCTCGATTTATAACTAATCTCTCAACCCGATTCGCTACGCTCACGGGTTAGTTCAGTGGTGTTATATGCACAAGGAGACAGCATGAGTTCTGAAGAAATTTTTCCAATATTTTTTGGTGTTTGGATCTTACTTGGAGTTTTGAGCTTTTTACTATTCTTTATGAGCAAAAATACAAAGCTCAAAAAGAAGCTTTGGCCTCCATTTGTAATTTTTGCTGGGCTTTTATTTATTGGGTTCGGTTATGCTATGGGGTTTGATGGTGAACCTTTATTTATTATGGTACCAATGGTTGTGTTGATTTCTTTTCTAAATATTCGTTCTGCCAAATTCTGCGACTCATGTGGTAAAACTAACATGAACCAAAACTTATTATCACCCGCAAAGTTTTGTTCAAAATGTGGTGAAGAGTTATTGTAAAGTGCATATAACCAACGCATTAACCGGATTCCATAACCCGTCACGCTTGTTGCTTGCGCAACAAGGTGCGCCACGTTATTCCACCAGTTATGCTGGGCGTTAGGCGGCCAGTGGCAGCTCAACATAAAAACCTTCTTCGTCAGTTACATCTTCGATAGATCCCCACGAAAAGGTAGGCTGTAGATTCTCATCAATTTCTATACAGCAAGCCGTCCAGCAATCGGCAAACTCTGGTTCAGCCTTTTGCATTTTCTCCATCATATTTTTAGCGTAATCAATCAACCCATTAACAATCGATTCATCACACTCAAACTCTGTGCCGTCATATCCTAGTTTCATCATAATCTCCTAAGTTTAGTTTGTTGCCTGCCTAACAACACGGCCAAGGGCCGCTAGCGCTGGACTGCCTACGGCAGCCCCTTGCCTCTCGGTTAGAGTTTTCCAAGGATAAGAGATTCATGCTTTCGACCGTATTATCAATCATTGCTGTCGTCACCGGATTAGCAAGCCTTTGGCTATCTAATGAACAGTGGAAAAAGGTGAAGGCCAAGATTGCCATGATTGATGACGTGGGAAAGGCAATTGAAGTTTTGCCAGCCTGGTACACGGAAAGAATGATGACTGATTATTGGGCTTTTGGCCTCGTGACGGCGAGCGGCAAAACGATAGCGATTCAGCGTATAAAAGCCATCTCAGATGATGGCAAATGGATGGATGTAGAGCTTGTGGAGCCGTCTGATCGATTTAATGATCAGCACGATGTTTTGATGGCCGTCGCCGATGACCGCACGAGTGCGTCAATACAAATAGACAAAATAGTCATGGCTTACGAACTGGAGACTAGCTAAAGCAAACTCTAACCAGTCATTCAAGTTCGTTCCGGCCCTGGCGGGCCTCCACCGGTCCGGTTTTCCGGCGCGGTGCGCCTCCAAACCGGCCGCTTAATATTGCCGTTAGGCCTTACAAAACAAAAAATGCAATAGAGTGAGTTCAAAATGAATATTGGTTTAGCCCTTGGGAGTGGCTCTTCTCGTGGATGGTCACATATAGGTGTTATTAACGAACTGGCTGATCAGGGGATTGTGCCTGATATTATTTGTGGTACTTCCATAGGTTCATTAGTTGGCGCATCTTATGTATCAAATAACCTTGAGAAATTAGAAGAATGGGTGTGCTCACTGACCAAGTTCGAGACAGCCAGATTTTTTGAAATTAACACATCACTGAATGGTTTCGTTAATATAGAAAGGCTGCACCATTTTTTAAGTAAATACGTGGCGAGTGAAAATTCAGCTATAAATGGGCTTGCTAAACAATACGCCACTGTTGCAACAGATTTAGAAACTGGTAGAGAAGTATGGCTAACGAAAGGCACCGTTTTAGAAGCGGTTTGGTCATCAATCTCTTTGCCTGGCCTCTTTCCAGCAATTAGAAATGATAACAAATGGCTTGTAGATGGTGGATTAGTCAATCCAGTTCCAATTTCAGTCTGTCGAGCATTAGGTGCTGATATTGTTATAGCAGTAAATTTAAATGGTGATATTGTTGGGAAACATTTTCAAAAGCCAAATAATATAATCAAACAAAATACAGGTGTTGTAGGTAAAATCACCGATTTGGTTACAGAATATGCAGCTTCGGCATTTTCAACAACAAAAGCTGAAGATCAACCACCGAGCTTGTTTGAAGCGATCGCTAGTTCAGTCAATATTACTCAGGATAGAATCACAAGGAGTCGCATGGCTGGTGACCCCCCAGATATTTTGCTTTCTCCAAAGCTATCTCATATTGGATTGTTGGAGTTTTATCGAGCAAGTGAAGCCATCAATGAGGGGAAAGAATGCGTCCAAAGAATGCTGCCAGAAATACGCCACGTATTAAGCATGGCCTAACAATAGCATGCACGCGGACTGTCAAAAGCGGCGCGGCTTTCGCTACGCTACAACCACACCGCTTTTGACAACCGTTGATGCTAGGCGTTAGTCTACAAAATAAGATCATGTCATACATTTATCGTAATGCAGAAGATAATGATAAAGACGAAATATATGAGCTTTACCGTACGGTAATGAAAAATTATATTTCGAAAATATGGGGCTGGGAAGAAATATGGCAGAAAAACGATTTCTCTACTCATTACAATGCAAAACAAATAACATTGGTGTTAAATAATAAGCAGCTTGTTGGTTATTGCCAAATTGAAGAAAAAACAAATCATTTCTTTATTCGCATGTTGGCTATTATTCCAAGACATCAGAATAAAGGCATTGGTAAACATTTATTACAATCATTAAAAGACAAGAGTAACAAATACTCTAAAAATCTAAGATTGGATGTGTTTAAAATAAATACAGTAGCAAATGAATTTTATAAAAATCATGGTTTTAGTGTTATAGGTGAAAAAGAACATAGCTATATAATGGAGTCAAATGCCTAACAAGAAAATCAAGCTATTCGCTATTGCTCATTCGGACGCGCTACCGCGCACCGCTTATTAAAGCGTTAGAATTGATCGTAGTGTCCGCCAATTGCAAATATATAAATGTAAGTGTTATCGTATTTATAAATAACACGGTCTTTCTGGCTAATGCGGCGAGACCACAAGCCCGAGAGGTTATGTTTTAATGGTTCAGGTTTTCCCTTGCCGGTTCGTGGGTCGTCACGAAGCATTTCTTTTAACACTCTGCAAAGTGCCTTGTGCATTTTTTTGTCTTTTTGCCTAAGTGCTTCGTAGGCCTCCCATGTATTACCTTCAAATACCAGTGATCTCATCAAGTTCCCCAGCCGTAGGTTTATATCCTTTGCCCTTTTTATTAGTCGCTGTAGATGCTGCAATTTGTTTCATCAAGTCGGTATTTTGCAAAACGTACAATGTTTCTTGTTCGCGCTCCCAATCATCCGCGCTAACAACTACAAAATCCTCACCCGTTCGGCGCGTCACCTTTAGCGGCATATGTTTTGTAACAACTTGTTCTACAAAGCTTTTTAGGTTATCTCTAAATTTATTAACACTAATGCTGTCCATCATGACCACCTTATTAACGGTACGGGTATGCCGTACATAATAGTGATAAACCCCTAACAAGTCAATCAGCAGCGACCACAAAAAACGTGGCGCGTTTTTTCGAACGTTATGTGCTTAATAATTTTAATTTAATCATGCATTTAGCTTGAAAAATAAAAATCAGCTAAAATAGGTCTATCGGTTTTGAAAAAAGGGAAAACTAATGAATTTACAAGAACTTACCAATTCAGAGAAAATATTATTAGCAGAAGATTTATGGGATAGCGTGGCATCAAATGAACAGCTTTTCCCCATTACTGAAGAACAAAAAACTGTACTTGATAAACGTTTAGAGAAATACTCATTTGATCAAGATTCCGGTGACTCTTGGTTAAATGTTAAAAATCGAATTTCTAATACATGAGTAATAAACCTGTACTGATTCAAGCTGAAGCAGAAGGAGATATTAAAGATGCGTACCAATGGTATGAATCACAACGAAAGGGGCTAGGTGAAAGTTATCTACTTTGTATAGAAGAAGCATTATCAAGAATCTCACGCACACCTCAAACCTATGCAGTCATATATAAAAATATTCGACGTGCACTAATCCATCGTTTTCCTTTTGGTGTGTTCTATATCGAAGGGGAACAAAACATAATTGTTTTAGCGGTTTTGCATGCACGCCGTAACCCTCAGTCATGGAAAGAACGCACATAACAAGTCAATCAACAGCGAACGCAAAAAACGCGTCGCGTTATTTCAAACGTTAGCTGCCTAAAGGATTACCGTGATTTCAAAATTACCTCGTTGGGTAGAATATGGTTCGTTTCTTCTTGCTTTAGTTGCGGGATTAGTTAATTCCATCGGGTTATTAGGTTTTAAGCACCAGTCAATTTCACATTTATCTGGTACTGCTACGCTTCTTGGAACAGGCGTTGTAAACTCAACATTCACTGATGTTCTTCATTTGCTTATAATTCTTCTTAGCTTTTTAGTGGGGGCTTCGATATCGGGTTATTTTTTGCGCAATGGTGCATTGAAATTAGGCCGTAATTACAGCAGTCTACTTTCTCTAGAGGCCATATTTCTTATCGCTTCTATTTACTTTTTAACCAGAGATTCCTTATACGGACATTATTTGGCTTCAGCCGCTTGCGGGTTACAAAATGCTCTCGCCAGTACGTACAGCGGTGCGGTTATTCGAACGACTCATGTCACGGGTATATTTACTGATTTAGGTATTATGATTGGTACAAAATTGAGAGGTGAGCCCTTTGACAAAAGAAAGGCCTTATTATTTATTTTAATAATCATTGGCTTTGTTTTTGGCGGTGTTTTGGGCGCATACAGTTTTAGTGTTTTTAAATTCCAGGCATTATTTATACCTGCGGGTATTTGTTTGATGCTTGCCGTGTGTTATTCGATTTACAATGCGAAGGTCAGAAGCTAACAAGCCACAGCACAATGACCCCTCCCTATCGCACAGGTGGGTGAGTCGTTATGCAAAGCATAGTAGGATAAAAACCAAAGGACGATGATATGTTGATGATTGAGTATAAAAGCATGGGGTGGTGGTACTGGCTGGTAACGGCGGGGCTGCTTAGCTATGGTGTTTTTGGGCATTTTATCGGCTTTTTATTGGCCATTGGCCTAACGGTAGTTCAGTTAATTCACTTTATTATTCGAGAAAAAGGCATTACTGCTTTTCCTGTCCAAGTGCGCTTTTGGTACTTAATGCTGCTTATGGTTGCCTTACCTGGGCCGTTACAATGGGTCTATTGGATCCCGACTATCGGCACCTGGGCTCAAATTTTAGTTGGCTATTGTGCAATGGCACGATGTGTTTCGTTATTTCCTTGGAACCGAGATGCACCGTTTTCTTTTGCCTTACTGCAACAAACATTTTTATCAAGACCTGTTAAAGGGAACATTCAACAAGGCTTTGCTGGCGATAAATAACACGCGAGAATTAGCTGCACACTTAGACACATAACAGGCGCAATTGAATAACAAAGGAGACACGTTCTAATGACTATTTCACAATTGACTGAGTTACTAGGCTGGGCATCGGTCATTAATATTGGCTACCTTCTTCTAGCCACGCTTATACTGATGTTTATGAACGGTACGGTCTCTTCTATACATAACAAGGCGTTTGGTCTTGAGGAAAAGATGCTCCGTATTAAGTATTTTGATTTTTTAAGTCATTATAAAATAATGACCTTAGTTTTTATGGTGGCACCTTATATTGCCTTAAAAATCATGGGGTACTAAACGCTTAACTAAGCCCTTTAATTTGACCACCTTACACCACGCTGTTACGTTGGCGTACGCCCCAATAATACAAAAGAGACCCTATGTACACGGATGACGATTTAGAAAATGCAATAACCCAAGGCATTTTGACAAAAGAGGCGGTGCAAAACTTTCGCTCACACATTGCCTCGCAAAGTGCTACCCAAGCGGTGGATGAAGAAAACTTTCGCTTATTAGCCAGCTTTAATGACATCTTTGTTGTTATTGCCTGTGTTCTACTCTTGTTTTCAACCAGCTGGGTTACCCACAATATACACCCTGTGTTGGCTATGGCATCTGTTGCTATTTTATCTTGGGGGCTGGCTGAATTTTTTGTGCTAAAACGCAAAATGGCCTTTCCCGCGATTGTTTTATTAATGACGTTTATAGGTGGGGTGTTTGCCTTAGTCCAAGCCGTTTTTGAAGGCCCTTCTGACGTCTCATTGATGTTATCCGGAGCTGTATCATCCCTGGCGGCTTGGCTCCACTGGCAGCGCTTTAAGGTGCCCATAACGGTGGCTGCTGGTGCGGCGACTGCGGTCGTTTTTGCAATAGCGCTTGTTACGTACCTAGTACCAGCACTTGACGCATCTATCGCCTACCTAATGTTTGCAGCGGGTCTTGGGGTTTTTTATATTGCTATGCGATGGGACGCTTCCGATTTAAGCCGGGTATCGGGTAAATCGGATGTTGCCTTTTGGCTGCATTTGATTGCTGCGCCACTTATTGTGCACCCGATATTTACAAACCTTGGCATACTGGAAGGCAATGATAGCTTTTTAAGCGTTCTAACCGTTGTCAGCTTATATGTACTGCTGTCGATTATTTCGATCGCCATTGATCGACGCGCTTTTATGGTGTCGTCTCTAGCCTACGTGCTTTATGCATTGACTGAATTATTTAAAATTTATGGCTTTGCCGGTGATAGTTTTGCTTATGTTGGTGTGATTATCGGCTTTTCATTACTGTTACTCTCAGGTTTCTGGCACAAAACACGTGGCCTGCTCTATACAATAATGCCGCGTTATATCCAAAAAAACGTGCCCGCGATAAAGTAAAAAACCGTGTCCGGCCTAATAAATCCGCTTGCTGCAGACTCATCAAGCCGCCCGCACTCCTTTTTTATACCACCCATTTAGACGCATCCGTTCAAGAAAGGCCTGCCGGCTCAGACAAATGCAATTATGGGTTTAAAAGCGGTTATCATAGCCTTTATGCACCCTTTGCTATAAGCTGTACAATGCTATCTATTGTAGCTACTGTAATATCTTCACGTACACTACGTTTAGTAAAGGAACGCAATAGATTCAACTATCTGTTTTTGTAATGGTGATAGCAAATACAGACTTACATTTTTCACTATAAAGTAGAGGAAAGAAGATGAGTAAAGGTACAGTAAAGTGGTTTAATGCAGACAAAGGTTTCGGTTTTATTACCCCAGAAGACGGTGGAAAAGACCTTTTCGTTCATCATTCAGAAATTCAAGCAGGCGGGCAATACGCAACATTGAATGATGGTCAAGAAGTTGAGTTTGAAGTGGGCCAAGGTCAAAAAGGTCCATGTGCAACCAAAGTTCAGGCTTTGTAAGCAACAAACACATAAAACAAAAAGTTCATGCTGAAAACCGCCCGTCGCGGTCTTCAAAATTAGGTCTACACTCACGTTTTCAGCATGGCTTGGCGTTAAGTTTTAGTATTAAAAGCTTTTCATTCGGTTCAACTATAGGCATTCAACATGGCAATGGGTTCAGGGACTGACATGAAAATCATTAGCCTTGTCTTAATCGTTTTAGGCATTGGTCTTGCGGTATGGGGCCATCAACTGTCAGACTCTGTCGGTTCACAATTAACTCAAGCACTTACAGGTTCGGATACCGATAAAGTCATGACGCTCTACATTGCTGGGCTTGCCAGTTTTGTTGTTGGCATCTACCTTTTCACTAGAAATTGACACCGGAGGCATCATGGACATTATTAGCTTAATTATTTTTCTAGCCATTGGCGCACTCGCGGGTTGGCTTGCTGGCAATATAATGAAGGGCCGAGGATTTGGTGTTTTGGGCAATATTATTGTCGGCATTATTGGCGCCATATTGGGCGGCTTTGTCTTCAGCTTGTTAGGTATATCAGCCGGGGGGATCATTGGCTCTATCATTATGGCCACTATTGGTGCTGTCATTTTGCTATATACCATCAGTATCGTTAAAAAAGCCTAAGCTTTATTACACGCCAAAATCATTGGCTATACTGCAAGGTTGGGGCAAGCTTTACTGACAAGTCGAACAGCTGCATAACCTCTTATCACCCCCCTTATTCAGCCCGTCTTTTCCATAACTTTTGGTAATAACCCCCGTTTAATAAAACAGCCCCTTGCATAGCGTATTGCATCGCTAAGCCATATCTTCAATAATGTGCCCTATAAGCGCTGCGCCTAGATGGTGCCATAATAATAAAGGGAGAACGTTCATGTCCGACAATACCGACCACTATTGGGCCGAAAATATTCGGCTTATTTTAAAGCTGTTGTTTGTTTGGTTTTTGGTTTCTTTTATCTTTGGCATTGTCCTGGTAGAACAACTCAATTTAATTGAGTTTGCTGGCTTTAAATTAGGCTTTTGGTTTGCCCAGCAGGGTTCCATTATCTCGTTTGTTATTTTGATTTTTTATTACATCAAAAAAATGGACAAACTCGACGCTAAATACAACGTACACGACTAAGCATTATGGACTTACAGATACTGACATACTTAGTGGTGGGCGCGACGTTTGCGCTTTACATTGGCATTGCTGTTTGGGCTAAAGCAAAAACCACTGGCGATTTTTATATCGCAGGAAAGGGCGTTCACCCCGTGGTCAATGGCATGGCCACCGCTGCAGATTGGATGTCTGCCGCGTCGTTTATTTCCCTCGCTGGGCTTATCTCCTACCTGGGTTATGAGGCGGGCATGTACCTGATGGGCTGGACCGGTGGTTACGTCTTACTGGCGATGTTACTCGCGCCCTATTTGCGTAAGTTTGGCAAATTTACCGTGCCCGAGTTTATAAGCGAACGGTACTATTCACGTGCTGCGCGGGTTATTGCAGTGGTCTGTTTGATCTTTATTTCCTTTACTTACGTGGCCGGGCAAATGCGCGGCGTGGGGATCGTGTTTTCTCGCTTTTTAGAACTGCCGATTGATAAAGGCCTGTATTTAGGCATGGGGGTCGTTTTTATCTATTCGGTTATTGGTGGCATGAAGGGCATTACCTACACCCAAGTGGCGCAATACGTGGTGCTGATGTTTGCCTACTCGGTACCCGCTATTTTTATGGCCATACAGTTTACTGGTAACCCGGTTCCGCAACTGGCTTTTGGCAGCCAAATGACGGATGGCTCTGGTTTTTTACTCGATGCCTTGGATAAAACACTGATTGATTTAGGCTTTAGCTCGTACACCGAGCCCTTTAACGACAAATCGATGATCGACGTGATGGCGATTACCCTTGCCCTGATGGTGGGCACCGCCGGTTTACCCCACGTTATCGTGCGCTTTTTTACTGTGCCCAAGGTGTCAGATGCGCGTAAATCGGCTGGTTGGGCGTTAATTTTTATCGCCTTGCTCTACACTACTGCACCTGTGGTGGGCTCACTCAGCCGCCTAAATGTTATAAACAGCATTAATGGCCCGGAAAACACCGGCACCGCCTACACTCAGATGCCCAGCTGGTTTAAGACCTGGGAAAACTCTGGCCTATTGGCGTGGTTTGATCATAACAACGACGGCAAATTGCAGTACGCAGCGGGCGTTGCTTTTGTCGGTAAACCCACTTTTGACGACCTGGCACGTGGCCCACACGGCGAACGTGTTATTGACAATCCCTCTAGCGGTGAGATTGTTAACGGCGCACCCTTTGCCAACGAAATTTACATTGATCGTGACATTATGGTACTCGCCAACCCTGAAATGGCTCAATTACCCAACTGGGTGATTGCGCTGATTGCTGCGGGCGGTGTTGCCGCTGCCTTGTCTACCGCTGCCGGATTGCTATTGGTTATTTCGGCCAGTATTTCGCACGATTTACTAAAAAGCACCTTTATGCATAACATTAGCGAAAAAAATGAACTTCGCGCTAGTCGCGTTACCGCGGCCTTTGCAATTTTAATTGCGGGTTATTTGGGACTACACCCGCCCGCCTTTGTGGCGCAAGTGGTCGCCTTTGCCTTTGGTTTAGCGGCCTCGTCTTTGTTCCCTGTGCTGGTAATGGGCATCTTTAGCAAACGGATCAATAAATACGGTGCTATTTGCGGCATGCTCACCGGGCTTATTTTTACCATGGGCTACATCATTTACTTTAAAGGCATCTTTATTGAACCCATGGCGGCCAATACGTCGGACAATTGGTTGTTTGGCATTTCGCCTGAAGGTATTGGTTCAATCGGTATGTGCTTAAACTTTTTGGTGGCGTTTAGCGTGTCATCCCTGACCCCACCGCCACCACAAAGCGTACAAAACATGGTGGAGCGTATTCGCTTGCCGAATGCAGCTGCCGCAGCGCACGACCATTAACCGCCGTGCGTCGTTAAGCTGGCCGTGAGTGATGCCCTGCAAACCATTTGGGTCGATGCCGACGCCTGCCCCGTGGTAATTAAAGACATGCTGTTTCGCGCCGCAGAACGCACTAAAACGCAAACCACCTTGGTGGCTAATCAAATGGTGCGTGTACCTCCGTCGGCGTATATTTCCTTTTTACGCGTTTCAGCAGGTTATGACGAAGCCGACAATGAAATCGTCAAACGTATGCAAACCGGTGATCTCGTCATAACCGGCGACATTCCGTTAGCCTCCGATGTTGTCGATAAAGGCGGCATCGCGCTGAACCCACGCGGTGAACTGTATACCCGCGAAAACATTAAAGACCGTTTAAACATGCGTGACTTTATGGAAACCATGCGTTCCAGCGGGCTTGACGTTGGTGGTGGCCCTCCGCCACTGAACAATACCGACAAACAAAACTTTGCTAATCAATTAGATAAGCTGCTAACGAAGGCCGGGCGTTAACTGTATAATCGCGGCTATTCAAACTTAGGAAGCCATGATGCCTAAAGCCAGTGATTTAAAATCCGGAATGATTGTTGAAGTGAACGACGAACCGTATTCGGTTAAAAAAATAGACGTCCGCAACCCGTCCTCACGCGGCGCGGCCACCCTCTACAAGGTGCGCTTTAACCATTTAAAAACCAAGCAAAAGCGCGACGAGACCTTTAAAGGGGATGACTTTTTAAAAGACCTCGATTGCGAACGTGTCGCCTTGCAATATTCGTATCAAGATGGCGACAGCTATACCTTTATGAATTTAGAAAACTACGACCAATACACCGTCGATAGTGAGGTTATTGAAGATCAAATTAAATTTCTAAGCGAAGGCTTAGAAGGGATTGTTGGCATTTTGCTCGACGACATACTGGTTGCGATTGAACTACCCACCTCCATCAGCCTACAGATTGTTGATACCGCACCGGGCATGAAAAGCGCCTCAGCTACCTCGCGCACCAAACCCGCCACCTTGACCACCGGTTTAGAAATACAAGTGCCCGAATATATCGACAACGGCGAGGTGGTTAAAGTAAACACCAGCACCGGTAAATTTCTTTCACGCGCATAAATCAGGAGACCCTTATGTCTGATGCTCTAGACCCACTTCGCCAAGCGCTGGTCTCACTAAATTTTAGTGAAACCATGGCTGTTATTGACGCCCTTTATGACTTTACCCCAACCGGCTTTAGCAACGGCGAAACGCGTAATGAAGCTGGCGAAAACAACGGCTCGTGCAAGCTGTTTGCCTTTGCTCAATTAAGCAACTTTAGCGAGCCCGAAACACTAGCGTTGTTCGGTGAGTTTTTTCGCGACGTATTGGCAACGCCTGATGGAAAGGATCACCAAAACATTCGACAATTCATCAAAACCGGCTGGTCCGGCATTTGTTTTGACGCCGCCCCACTGACTGAAAAAAAATAATCACACCCTATGCCAAACACAAGTTTTTCAAGCCTCGCTATTTCGCCCGCACAAGTTAAAAACTTGGCCTCACTCGGCTATAAAGACATGACACCCGTGCAGGCGCAAAGCTTACCGCACGTGTTAAAAGGCAAGGATATTATTGCTCAAGCTAAAACCGGCAGCGGTAAAACCGTGGCGTTTGCTGTGGGGCTGTTGGAAAAAATAAACCCGCGGTTCTTTGGTAGCCAAGCCTTAATTATTTGCCCAACGCGCGAACTCGCCGACCAAGTGGGCAAAGAGATTCGCAAGCTGGCCCGCAGCGTACCGAATATCAAACTTGTGTTGTTGTGCGGCGGCAAACCCTTTGGCCCGCAAGTAGGCTCCTTAGAACACGGCGCGCATATCGTCGTTGGCACACCGGGTCGCATTCAGGATCACCTAAAAAAACGCACTTTAAAGATCGATCAATTAAAAACCCTGGTTTTAGATGAGGCCGACAGAATGTTGGACATGGGTTTTGCCGACGTGATGACCGAAATCATTAGCCATACCCCTAAGTCGCGCCAAACCCTGCTTTTTTCTGCCACCTTTCCTGACGCTATTAAACACATGTGCCGCTCAATTCAGCGTGACCCGATCAATATTACTGTTGAATCGAACCACCAACAAAGCGTGATTGAACAGCTGTTTTATCAAATAAAAAAACACGAGCGTAATAACACCTTACTGGCCTTGTTCGAACATTATCAACCCAAAACGGCGATCGTTTTTTGCCACACCAAGGCACAGTGTGCCGATACAGCGGACCTTTTACGCGAACATCAGATAGAGTCTTTAGCCATTCACGGTGACCTTGATCAGCGCGAACGTGACCAAGTATTGGTCCGCTTCGCCAATAACAGCTGTTCTGTCTTAGTGGCTACCGATGTGGCCGCACGTGGACTCGATATTAAATCGATTGCCATGGTGATTAATTACGAATTACCGCGCGACCCAGAAATTTACGTTCACCGGATTGGCCGTACCGGCCGCGCCGGGGAAAAAGGCCTCGCGATGAGTTTATTCACCGACAGTGAAGTGATTCGACTCAAGGCGATAGAGCAATACCAAAGCAAACCCTGTTTGATTGACAGCCCCCAATCCCTCGATCGCGATAGCAGCTTTAAACTCTACCCACCGATGGTCACGATTCAAATCGACGGCGGTCGTAAGGACAAAGTGCGCCCCGGTGACATACTCGGCGCTCTGACCGGAGATGCCGGGCTGGATGGCAGCCAAATTGGAAAAATTGATATTTTTGATCGCTCCAGTTACGTGGCGCTTGACCACGATGCAGCCCGCCAGGCGCTCAATTATTTGGCTAACGGAAAAATAAAAGGTCGGCCTGCTAAGGCCCGCAAAGTTAAGTAAGGCGTGGCCTGTCTAAGACCCTTTAATGCTGCGACCGCACAATTTCTGCTATAATTCAACATCACGTTAAGCACGACGCTTAGCCAACAACAAAATAACGCCCCTACCTATGTTTCAACTGATTATTTCTCGTTCTCAAAGCTTAAAAAGCGACCTCTTGTCTGGCCTAACCGTTGCGCTAGCACTGGTACCTGAAGCCGTTGCTTTTGCCTTTGTTGCAGGTGTTGAACCCTTGGTTGGTTTATACGCCGCCTTTATGGTGGGCCTGATTACTGCGGTTATAGGCGGCAGACCAGGAATGATTTCCGGCGCCACTGGCGCGTTGGCTGTTGTAATGGTCAGTCTGGTTGCTGAACATGGCGTTGAATACTTGTTTGCCACTGTGGTATTGATGGGCTTATTGCAAATACTCGCCGGTGTATTCCGTTTAGGAAAATTTATCCGCCTCGTGCCACACCCCGTGATGCTCGGATTTGTAAATGGTCTTGCCATTGTGATTTTTATGGCTCAACTACAGCAGTTTCAATTTTTGGATGCGGACAGTGGCAAACTCGAGTGGCTGCAAGGCAATCAAATGCTCACGATGCTCGGCATGGTGGCGCTCACCATGGCAATTATTCACTTTTTACCTAAACTCACCAAAGCAGTGCCTTCATCCTTAGTCGCGATTGTGACGATTGTTGCCTTATCGGTTGGCCTAGAGATGGAATTACGCACCGTTCAAGACGTATTACAAGATATGACTGGCGATCCCTTAGCGACCATCGCTGGTGGCTTACCCAGTTTCCATTTACCGGGTGTGGCGTTAAATTTAGACACACTTAAAATTATTTTTCCTTATGCTTTAGTGCTCGCTGCTATTGGCCTGATTGAGTCACTGCTTACCTTGACCTTAATCGATGAAATTACCGAGACCCGTGGTCGCGGCAATAAAGAATGTGTAGGCCAAGGCGTTGCTAATGTTGCTACTGGATTTTTTGGTGGCATGGGCGGCTGCGCGATGATCGGCCAAAGCATGATTAATATCAATTCTGGCGGACGAGGGCGCGCTTCAGGTGTGTCGGCTGCCTTATTTTTATTGGCCTTTATTTTGGTGGGTTCCTCACTGATTGAAATGATCCCTGTTGCTGCCTTAGTGGGTGTGATGTTTATGGTGGTACTCGGCACCTTTGAATGGGCAAGTTTTCGCTTACTGGGCCGCATTCCAACCTCCGATACCTTGGTCGGTATTACCGTCGCCGTAGTCACCGTTCTATCTGACTTAGCAATCGCGGTGGTCGTTGGGGTGATTATGTCGACCTTGGTGTTTGCCTGGAAACACGCTAAAAACATGCATTTTGAGATTGAAGAAAAGGACGGCATAAAAATTTACAAACCGACCGGTCCGCTATTTTTTGCCTCCATCCATAATTTTCGTGAGCACTTTGACCCCGCCAATGACCCACAAGAAGTGATCATCGACTTTGCCCGTTCACGGGTATCCGACCATTCGGGTATTGAAGCAATCGATTCACTGGCTGAACGTTATTTGAAACTGGGCAAGACCCTGCATTTAAGGCACTTAACCCCAGAATGCCAGTTGTTATTGCATAAGGCCAGAAAACTGATCGAAGTGAATGTTATTGAAGACCCCAAGTACGCGATAGCTGACGATAAACTGGATTAAATAACGGCTTATAAAGACGCTTGCACGCACTTGATAATACCGTAATCGTAAGCCTCTTCTAGGGCCTCATATATCGGTTTTATACGGCCTTTTGATTCGTCTTCAAGCGACTCGATGGTCAACACAATGGCTTGGTACTGGTCATCATCAAGCGCTAATACCTCGCGAACATCAAGTAGTCCCGCCTCGATAGCATCGGCCAAATGCCCGTATACCGTATTTGACTTAGTGTCGCGTTGTGCCGCTATTTGATCCACGTCTAATCCGTCTTTGTACAGCATTAACGTTTCATTAACCGTCGCGCTAAGCCGGTTGTTCAATAGTTCATTTAAGGGGTGTTTGGCAATTTCGGCAGTAAACAACTCGCCATAACGCTTGATCTTCTGGTCGCCTACGCCAGAGATATAACGCATATCTGCCGTGCTGAGCGGGCGTTTTTTAACCATTTCCTGCAGCGTCACATCATGGAAAATAACGTACGGCGGCACCCCACTATCGTTTGCCAGCTGGCTACGTAAAGCACGCAATGCCTCCCATAAGGGCTGATCTTGTGGCCGTACTGGACTTTTTTTCGGCTTATCGCTAGCCAGTCTGTCTTCCTTCGTTTGTTTTCTTAGTTCTAGTACCTGTTCGCCGCGTAAAACCGGGCGACATTTTTCAGTTAACCGGAGCGCACCGTGGCGTTCTGCATCAGAATGAATAAAGCCCAGTGCGATCAGTTGCCTAAAAATGGTCCGCCATTCGGCAACAGACAGCTCTTTGCCGATACCAAATGTACTGAGCTGGTCGTGCTTATTCTGCTCAATTCGTGGGTCAGACTTGGCCAATAAAATATCGATAATGTAGTTCACACCAAAGCGCTGCTCGGTTCGATAAATAGTGGACAGTATTTTTTGTGCCGCCACGCTAGCATCCCATTTTTCGGGCGGCGTAGTGCAGTTATCACAGGCACCACAGGGTTTATCTAAGGCTTCGTCAAAGTAAGCGAGTAAGGCTTGGCGGCGGCAAGCGATCAACTCACACAGCCCCAACATGGATTCTAATTTACTGTGCTCAACCCGTTTATGCACCTCGTCCGCGCTTGAGTTTTGCACGAACTGCCGCAGTGTTAACACGTCTTGTAAACCATAAGCCATCCAAGCGTTCGCCGGCTCACCGTCACGCCCGGCTCGACCCGTTTCTTGGTAATAGGCTTCGATACTTTTAGGTAAACTCAGGTGCGCCACAAAACGTACGTCGGGTTTATCAATGCCCATGCCAAAGGCGATAGTCGCGACGATAATAACGCCCTCTTCACGCAAAAAACGCTGCTGATTTGTTTGCCGCACCTGCTGTGGCAATCCGGCGTGATAGGGCAGTGCAATCCGGCCTTGTTGGCTTAGCCACTCGGCGGTGGCCTCTACCTTATTACGTGACAAACAATACACAATACCCGCATCACTGGGATGGTGGTTATGTAAAAACTGCCACAGTCGTTGTTTGGGGTTATTGCCTTCTGAAATCGCGTAATGAATATTTGGCCGATCAAAGCTATTGATAAATACCTGCGCATCATCTAATTGCAACTGACTGATGATTTCATCGCGTGTTCGCTGATCAGCGGTAGCGGTTAAGGCAATGCGCGGAATAGCCGGAAAACGCTGATGAAGCATGCTCAAGCGTTGATATTCAGGGCGAAAATCATGCCCCCATTGCGATACGCAGTGTGCCTCATCAATCGCAAACAGGGCAATTTGACAGCGATCTAGCAGCGATAACATTGTCGCGTTTAATAGGCGTTCTGGTGCAATGTACAGCAGGTCCAATTCGGCATTAAGCAATTGTTGTTCGACCTCTCGCGCCTGCGCGATGGTCAAACTTGAGTTGAGATACGCCGCCTTTATGCCCAGTTGTTGAAGCGCGTCTACTTGGTCCTGCATTAGCGCAATCAACGGCGACACGACAATACCCGTGCCCTCACGTAATAACGCTGGAATCTGATAACACAAGGACTTGCCACCGCCGGTGGGCATTAGCACAAAAGCATCGCGGCCGGCGCCTAGCTCACTAATAACCTCCGCCTGCGGGTGACGGAACGCATCATAACCAAAGGTCTTTTGTAATAGGGCTTGCGCGTGACTCATGGCTTAGGTTTGCTAGCTTCAAAGAGAAAGATTATCTCATAGCTGTGGAATAATGCGCCGACTTATAGCCACCTTGCTTAGGTTGATTTGCTGGTAAAGTTAGCCTTACTCAACCCCGCTTTAAACGAAACGCCTGCGTTAAAAGGTATAATGTTTTTTTATTTTTGCCGACCTGCCGATTAATGCTAAACCTAAGCCATGTGTCGCTCCGCCGAGGAGCCAACGTTTTATTCAAAGACGTTTCTTTTACTGTACATTCGGGGCAGCGCGTCGGCATAAGCGGCGCCAATGGTTGCGGCAAATCCAGTTTATTTGCCATGGTACTGGATGAAATTCACGCCGATACCGGTGAGTTTTCTGTTCAGTCTGGCTTTGTTATTGCCCACGTTGCACAAGAACTGTCTAGCACCGATCAAGCCGCTATTGAATTTGTAATTGATGGCGATAAAGAACTGCGCGGTATTCAACAACAACTGGCTGTTGCCGAGCAGCAAAACAACGGCCACCGTGCCGCCGAACTGTATGCCGAACTTGACACCATTAACGGTTACACAGCTAACTCACGCGCGGCTATTTTACTTAGCGGTCTCGGCTTTAAACAGGGGGAGTTAAACAACCCCGTATCAACCTTTTCTGGTGGCTGGCGGGTGCGCCTAAACCTTGCAAAAGCATTGATGTGCCGCTCTGATTTATTACTACTGGATGAACCGACTAATCACTTAGACTTAGATGCGGTGATGTGGCTGCAAGAATGGCTACAAAGCTATGCCGGCACCTTATTATTAATATCCCATGATCGAGACTTTTTAGATGCCGTCGTTGGCTACGTACTCCATATCGAACAACAAGGCGCCATGCTGTATAGCGGTAATTATTCACAATTTGAACGCGCCCGCGCCGAACGATTGGCGCAGCAACAGTCCAACTTTGAACGCCAGCAAAAAGAGCGCGCGCATATTCAGAGCTTTGTTGACCGCTTTAAGGCTCAGGCTACGAAGGCCAAGCAGGCGCAAAGTCGTTTAAAGGCACTTGAACGGATGGAAATAATCTCTGCGGCACACATTGATTCGCCCTTTCATTTTAAATTTTTTAACGCCGATCGGGTTTCCAACCCCATGATTAAAGTTGAAAAGGCAACGATGGCCTATGGCGAAAAAGTGATTTTAGACACAGTTTCTTTATCGATAAAACCGGGGGATAGATTAGCCTTATTGGGTCCTAACGGCGCAGGCAAATCAACCCTTATTAAATTATTAGCCGGCGAAACAAGCGTGACTAGCGGTTTGATTGATTCAGCCGAAAATTTAAAAATTGGCTACTTTGCCCAACACCAATTAGAACAACTCGATGGCAACGCTTCACCCTTGTTGCACATCCAGCGGCTTGACAAAAAAGCCACCGAACGCGAACTACGCAACTTTCTTGGCGGTTTCGGCTTTCATGGCGATAAAGCACTTGAAGCCGTTGCGCCTTTTTCTGGCGGGGAAAAGGCACGGCTGGCCCTGGCGATTCTTGCTTATCAAAAGCCCAACCTATTGTTACTTGATGAGCCTACCAACCACTTGGATATCGAAATGCGTCACGCCTTAAGTTCTGCTTTACAAGAGTACAGTGGCGCAATGATTATCGTATCCCATGACCGCCACTTATTACGCACCATCACCGATCAATTTTTATTAGTCGCCGATGGCAAAGTGAGCCCGTTTGACGGCGACTTAGACGATTACGGCCAATGGGTCAAAAACCAGACCCGTCGTCTTGAAAACCCCACACCTGGCGACGCGCCAAAGGTTGCAATAAAAAGTCAAAAACAACGCCAGGCGGGTCATCGACAACAACTAAAACCGCTACGTGATGCGCTCAAAAAAGCAGAAAAAGGACTAGAAAAACTGTACGCTGAGCAGCAACGCATAGAGGAACAACTTGCCGATAATGCCTTATACGATAATGATCAAAAAAGTCGTTTGGCTGAGCTGCTTGAGGCGAAAAATCAACTTGATCAAGACCTTCAACAAATGGAAGACCATTGGTTAGACGCCCAGACCGCTATAGAGGATGCTATATAAATGCTGAGCAAAGAGACGCTAAGCCTAGCGGCGATTGCATTAACCTTTGTTGCCTTTATTCCCTACATTCGGTCTATTTTTAATCAACACACTAAGCCCCATGTTTTTTCTTGGCTTATTTGGAGCATCACAACCTTTATCGTTTTTTTTGCCCAGCTTGACGACGGTGCCGGGGTAGGTGCATGGCCAACGGGGGTTTCCGCCTGCATCACTAGTTTTGTGGCTTATTTGGCATACCTAAAAAAGGCCGATATCAGCATTTCCAAAACGGATAGCCTGTTCTTTGTAGCCGCGATAGCCTCATTAATTTTGTGGTATTTCACTTCTGAGCCCTTGTCGGCGGTTGTGGTCCTTACCCTTATCGACACCCTCGGTTTTGCGCCCACCTTTAGAAAGGTTTATGATCAGCCATATCAAGAAGATCGGGCGTTTTATGCCTTGATTGCTCTTAGAAATATCATCGCCATTAGCGCCCTGGAGCACTTTTCAGCTACGACGGTTTTATTCCCTGCTGTGATCGCTTTTTCTTGCAGTTTACTCCTGGTGTTAATAACGTATCGCCGACACCGTCTATCAGCTTAAATTTAAATTAATTCATGAACGAGCAACATCATAAAGATCCATTACACGGCCTTACGCTTGAAGCCATCGTTACAAAACTGGTTGCACACTATGGCTGGGAAAGCCTAGGGCAGACCATTAACATTCGTTGTTTTACTAGCGACCCGTCGATTAAATCCAGTCTTAAGTTTTTACGTAAAACACCGTGGGCAAGAAAAAAAGTTGAAGCGCTTTACTTATCAACATTAAAAACCCCTTAATAACATGAGTGATCACAAAAAAAACGCCTTCCTGCCTACACATTTTCTATAATCTTTCACTATACTCTGAGTTAAGTTGCAAAAATAATAACCGTAGTTTTCCCTTTAACCTACATAAATAAGCTTAATAAAAATGAACAATATCACCCTCAGGTCAAAGTTCTTGATCGCTATCGCGTCAGGAATTATCTCACTTCTCATTGTTATATTTGGTGTCCGCATGATGGGCAAGGTCACCGATTTTGCTTATTACGAACGCGTACATATTGTGGCGGTAAACAGCTTTGATTATGAATTAAAAAAACAACCCGTCGAAAGAGCAACGTTGTTAGAACATATAACACTAGCACACGGTCAAACAATCAAACCTGGCAAAGAACTTTTTGCGGTTGAACAGCTGCTTTTCAGGTTATTGGGCCAAGGTTACTTACTTGACCTTGCGAGTAACGCTGCTAAAGATCACACCAAAATTATCCAATTCCTAGAAAAGTCCAAGGCTGCACAATTAACTACGAAAGAGATAAGCCATGTAGATGAACTAATGGAGTTTCCCAGAACGAACTCTGCATCCTTTGCTGCGGGTCTACGCGACGCAGCCGGGTTTGTTAAATTGCTTGTTAATTTATTAGTGATTCTCAGTCTTGGTAGCTTAATCGCTGTTATTTTTAATACCATGCGGACCACATTGCCTCCACTACAAGAGACCGTGTCCCTCATGGCAAGAATTGCCAAAGGCGATCTGACGGCTACCGTCGAGACTATTGGTAGTGGGGAAATTGGACAAATGCAAGCCTCCACTGCCGAAATGATACAAAGCCTGCGACAAATGATCGAAGGGATTATTCATGTCGAGTCAAACTTAACCACTACTACAACTGATGCAGCCGTCGTTACTATGCAAATGGCCAGTGGTATTGACTCTCAAAAAGCCGAGACAGAGAACTTGATAGCCTCAATTAATGAAATGAGCGGCGCCACTGATGCCGTTGCTGCAGCCTCATCCAATGCTGAAGCCTCAGCCAATGCCGGTAATAAATCAGCAACCGAAGGCAAAGACGTGGTAATTGACGCCGTTAATTCAATTAATGAGTTAGCCGATGAAGTCGAGTCATCGGTTAAGGCACTCAATTTAATTGAACGCGACAGTGAAGATATCGATTCGGTCGTCAAAATGATCCAAGGCATTACTGAACAAACAAATCTGTTAGCACTCAATGCTGCGATCGAAGCTGCCAGGGCTGGTGAGCATGGCCGTGGTTTTGCCGTCGTCGCCGATGAGGTGCGAACCCTAGCCCAACGAACTCAAACCTCAACACAAGAAATACAAGAGATGATCGGCAAGCTTCGCACCAGCACACGCTCTGCCGTTGAAGTGATGGATCGTAGTCACGGCCGAGCCAAAGACAGCGTTGAAAAAGCCAATCAAGTGAGCGAAGTGATCGAAAAAATCGTTGTTTCGGTGGCCAGCATGATGGCGCTCAACAAAAAAATTGCCAGCACAGCCAGTGAGCAAGGCGTGGTTACGAAAAAAATTAACGCTAACACCAAAATTATTAGCGATATAGCTGATCAAACCGCCGCTGGCGGCCATAAAGTTGAACAGTCTAACGAAACATTGGTTGAGTTATCTAAAAGGCTGGCCGAGATGGTTAAGCAGTTTAAACTCGCGTAATCTGTACTTTCTGTTAAAAAGCATAATCATCACACGCTGTATTTTAATCCGCTGCTGTCTTAGCGTTTTTCAACAGCACGACCAAGCTTGTACCTGAAAAAGCCGCAACAAACCAAACCCAACCGTGCAAGCTACCTGACACCACACCACCAAAAAAAGCCCCTACATTACAGCCAAAGCCAATAGTTGCGCCATAACCCAACATTAAACCACCTACTACGGTAGCGGTCGTTTCAGAGACTGAAATACGCCACCTTAAATTAAATCGTGTTGTCATCAAGGCTACCGCTAAGGCACCCAACACAATTCCTATATTCATCACACTGCTTGTATCATCCAACAAACCACCGGATAACGCCCGCTCAGCGGCGGCTTGGGTCCAGTAGTCCCAAAAGTCTAGGTCTAAATCAAAACCTAACCAAGCACTCCCTTTAGCGCCCCATAATGGAAAGGCATTAGCCACCGACCAAGGCCGACCAGCGACACCTAAGGTAATAACGTTAAGTACCGCTAATGTTAGTGCCCCATACAATAATGACCGGCCCAAACCATTTGATTGCCGGCGCCATAAAGGTTCAATGCGTCCATAACGTCTTTTTTCAATCCAGCTGAAGAGCAAATAAAACCCCGTTGCGATCGTAGCGTTAATCAATATGGCTCCCCACACGCCAACCAAACTGCTCCAGTCAATCGGCATAAAATTAACCTGTGTCATCCACCAGCCATAATGCGCGGTCGCTAATAAGGCCCCTATCGCAAACATCACCAAGGCCAACAACATTTTAATTTGTCCGCCGCCGCTGTTATACAAAAAACCCGAGGCACAACTGCCAACCAGCTGCATGCCGACACCAAAAATAAATGCACCGACAATGAGTGACGCACCCAAAGGCCGAATGTAAGCAGAGACGCTCGTTCCCCATAAGCTACCGTCGGCCAATACAGGCAGTATTATGGCTGACCCCACTACCAGCATCACCATTTGAGCACGTAACCACAGGCTTCTACGTTCAGATACCATACGCCGCCAGCCATTTGAAAAGCTAAACGTTGTGTACAGTAACACTGCACCTAAGGCATAGCCCAACAGCAGTAACAACGCTTGCCTTTGACCCGCCGCTGCTGATACTAACCAAGCACCTAGGGCCATCAGCACCAGTAGACTGACTCGTTTGAAAATAGCGGTTGGTTTTGCAGTTAAAACGGTGCGCGATTGTGTGGCTATACTTGCCTCTACGCTCATTAAGCTCTCCGGTGTAAGGGTAGGTAAACATGGCAAGCCTCTCTGTAGAAGAGGCTCAGTGCTTCATTATATAAAACAATGCCTTATAAAATAAATTCTTTTAACCTTATTGTTTATTCTTTTAAAGCATATAGCACACTGAGCTATTTAAAACATTATCAAAAAAACGTGGGGTAGTTGTGCTTTCACCACTTAATGCAGCCATTGGGTGGCTAGAAAGGAGGAGGATAAATTAGCGTTTATTTTCTTGCTGCTTTTCCTTTTCAGTTTCCTCATCTTCTCGACGAACCGCTGACAAGGCCGATGCCACAATACCCGTCGGCACCGCGATAAAAACCAAACCTAACATAAGAATAATGAAGGTAAAAATTCTCCCCGCGACAGTAATCGGGTACATATCGCCATAACCCACAGTCGTCAACGTCACCACTGCCCACCATAATGCGTCGAAAATTGAGGCATAAACAGCCGGTTGCACTTCGTGCTCAAAGTAATAAATACCAAATGCTGAAAAATACAACAACACCAAAATTGCTGTGATAAAAATAATTAATTCTTCTTTTGCTTTAGAGATGGCCTTGTTAAATCGAATGAGCGCCTTGTTATAATGGACCAGCTGTAATAATCGAACGATACGCAGTAAACGAAGTAAGCGTAGCACCCTCAAATCCACTACCAAGGCTAGATAAAAAGGCAAAATAGCAAGCAAATCAATCAACCCATAGAAGCTAAATATAAAGCGCAACTTACGCTTAGCTGCGTATATTCGGTAGAGGTACTCCAGGCTAAACAGCGCAACAACGATACGTTCTGACCACTGCAGAAAAAAGACCGTACCCTCACTGAGGTTCGGCAATGTTTCAAAAGAAAAACAAATCACCGAATATAAAATGAGTAAGGCGATCACCCATGTTGCCAGCGGCGAGTCTAGATCGTGTACCGTATCGTTCTTAATCATGCCTTTCTCCACAGCACGCGTACGTTATGACTGCCCTTTAGACGGCAACTGACCCGTCTCTAACCACACAGCACACGACTCGCTTAACGCTTGTTTAGCCTGCTGCTGATACTTTAAAACCGCCTCGTCGTTAAGCGTTGTACGCCAACGCCCGTTAGTTCCTTTGTGGATAAATGTTTGCGCGCCACCTTCCCAAAAGGCCCCACCAAGCGGTACACTTTTTGCGGCATGGTTCTTCATATAATCAAAACTACAATGGCGTAGGATATTGGCCCATTTAGCCTCATCAATGGGTATCTCAAGAAACATTGCAATACGACGAATTTCTTCAGCCATATTGTTTTTTAAATTTTCGAAGTGTACAAAATGTACATTAGGTAAGTGCCTAATTGCCCACCAAGACCTAATGTTTTCCCAGAACGGCCACCACGGATGCCCATTATGATCGAGCCAGTCATGGTAATATTGGATTATTGAGGCCGGGGGCTTTTCGATCGCGGGGCCAACCCGTCCCGGGGTATCGTTCAAGGCCTGATACCAAGCTTCATTCGCATTGACATGGTGGTTGTACATGCTCCACACCACATCACGCCCATCTCGGCCAATATAGATATATTTGGCTTTTTTGGAAAAAACCAAGGCATCAACCGGTAAATGTGTTTTCAGAAACCGACGATGTTGCTGCGCCTCAACCTCGGGTAATTTGATACCTTTGGGCGGCACCCTCAAGTCCATCCAAGGCGACATAGACGCTACATCTAAGTCGCTTTCACCATTAAATAATAGTTGCGAGATGATCTGCTGCATCCACGTCGTTCCTGACTTTGCGTAAGTCGCGATGATAATATCATCGTCACGAAAGTTAAACTCATTCCAAATAGTCGAGTCGAAGTGATGGTTCTGAAGTTCACGCGTTTTTTTGGGATAAACAATGTTCTGCATAGCAAGGTCCTATTTATTTTACCAATCAATCTACACGGAGCCGTTTGATTTGATTCAGTCAGCGGGCTTTTTTAACTCCAAGCACGCGCCTTTGATCACGCGTGCCGATGAATTTAACAGCATTAACGCTAGCAATGACGCCAATATAATATCTGGCCAACCCGACTCAAAAACCCACACCCCAATGGCCGCAAAAATAACCGAAAGATTCGAAGCAATGTCGTTTCTAGAACACTCGAAAACTGAACTCATATTAATATCTTCATGCCGATGTTGCCAGAGTAAAAAAAGACAAACGCCATTCGCCACCAAACCCAACACACTAAATAGGCCCATCAACTCAAACGAGGGCACCACTGGATGAAGCAGCCTATACACCACTTGCGCAACAACTAGGCTAGCGGCAATAAAAATCAAACCGCCTTTAAACAAGGCAACAAGGGCTTTGCTTGAGGCACTTTTACTGACCACGTACAAACTTAAGCCGTAGGTTAGGGCATCACCTAAATTATCTAAACTATCCGAAAAAAGCGCCGCCGATTGAGCAAACAAGGCGGCCAATACAATAAGAACAAACATAATCGCATTGATCAAAAGCACCCTAATCAAGGTGACACGCTGCTTACCTTGTAAGCGATCTAGAGCACATTCATCATCACAACAAGCACCCATGCCTTACTCCTTTAATCCCGTTCTTTATCGTGTTTTACGTTTAGATGGTTTCAAAACGCAGCGCTCCCTTGCCTGCCCTTTTAGCCTCATACATCAACACATCGGCTCTGTCGGTCAACTCGTCCAGTGTATGAGATAGCGGTGGTGTGACAAAAACAGCGCCAATACTCGCTCCGATATCAACCGTATTGTCTTCTACTTGGTCAATTGACGAGATCTCTCTAATCAGTTTATTACCGAGGGCAACCAGCGCCTGTTGGCTTTCGATGCCATATAGGCTTACAACAAACTCGTCGCCGCCGACACGCCCAACAATATCATTTTTACGTAGATTTCTGGTCAAAACCTCTGCCACCTGACAGAGCAGCACATCACCCACGTGGTGTCCCAAATCATCATTCACTTGTTTAAACTTATCTAGGTCTATAAACATCATCCCAAAGCAGGCATTATTTCTTAGCGCTAGGCGTCGTAGATTTTCACTGACTTCGTTAAATAGCGCCCGGCCCGGCAGCCCCGTTAAGGCGTCATTAGGTGAGGTGACTTTCAACACTTGGTTTTGTGCCTCGATGACTGAGACTAAAACATAATCCTGTTGTTGCTGAACTATCGGTGTCAAACCAATTTGCAGATATAATTCATCGCCATTTTTTTTAATCGCGGGCAATAAACGGCCAGCGTCCATAGGACGTGCTGTCGGTACATCCATAAAATGCTGCATTGATTTATTATGCGCCAAACGCAAGCGGGGGGGGGTATTAAATCGTTAATGCTAAGTTCTGTTAGCTCATCAAGGCTATAACCTAACAATTGCTGAAGCTTTTTATTTGCAAAAACCATCTGACCCATAGAGTCTACTAGCAGCACACCAATCGGTAGTGCCTCCATCATTGCTAGTAGCGAGCCTTCGTTCAGCTTAAAGTTTTTCATTCTCGCGGTTTAATTTAAGTCGATGATGAAAAAATGATTTTCACGTTTAGCCGAATACCGTTGTTGCATCAAAAACTGGGCCGTCAACACAAACACGTTTCATTGCTTCACCTTGATCAGTTGTTACCTTCACCACGCAACCTGCACAACCACCCACAGCGCAAGCCATGTATTCTTCTAAAGAGACCTGGCACGGCAAATCAAACTCTTTTGCCAAAGCGGCGACTGCTTTTAGCATGGGTGTTGGGCCGCAAGCATAAACCGTTACTTGGTTTTTTTCTTCATCGCTTAAGGCATTAAGCCAATCACGTGCCAGATCCGTGATATAGCCCTGATAAACCCCCTCAAAGCCTTGCATGCTCGCTAAGCGGCTAGGAATACCCCAGCTTTCCAGTAGCGGAAAACCATCGCTAACATCAGCAGAGAGGCCTTTTACCGGCATATTGGACGCCGCCCGTTCAAACGGAAAGGGGATTTCTGACCCCATAAATACCAGCGGTTGAATAGTCGGGTGCTGCTGACTAATCGTCTCCGATAGGCAAACCATCGGCGGAATCCCAACACCACCACCCAGTAATAACGCCTTTGGACGTTTTGCATCTAACGTGAAGGGCTGCCCGATCGGCCCCATCATACTTAAGGTATCGCCCACTTTCCGCTGTGACAGTAATTGCGTGCCTTCCCCTACCGTTTTATACAAAAACTCAACCCAGCCTTCTGTTACCGATACCCGCATAATGGATAAAGGCCGACGCATAAGGCGCTGTGGGTCACATTGTAGGTGAGCAAACTGACCCGCTTGTGCCGTCTTGGCGCATTTGGGTGCGTGCACTCGTAAAACAAATTGGCCGTTTTCAAACCCCTGTTGCGAGAGAATCTCCGCCTCTTCAATAAAAATGGTATTACATGTAGTTTGCTGCATTATTATTTTTTGAACACGATACGGCCCTCAACGAGCGTATGCGTTACCTGACCTTTCATTTGTTGCCCAAAAAAGGGCGTGTTTTGACCGCGGCTACGCCAAGTTTTGGCCGTAAGTTGCCATACCGCATCGGGATCGACGATACAAATATTTGCTAATGAACCCTTGGCAAGACTCCCCATATCTAATCCCAAGGTTGTCGCTGGGGCTAGCGATAAGCGCTCAACCAGTTGATTCATGTCTAACAGACCTTCATCGACCAATCTCAGCATCAACGGTAGCACCGTTTCTAAACTAGAAATCCCCGCTTCAGTTGAGGGAAAGGGCGCTTGTTTTGCTGCTTCTTCGTGTGGTTGATGCCCCGAACTGACGCTAATAATCGATTGCGCGACCGCCGCCCTGAGCGCATCTCTGTCTTCAAAGGTTCGCAAGGGTGGTGAGGTATGATAATTCGCATCAAAGGTGCCCACATCAAGTTCGGTTAAATGTAATTGGTACGCGTGAACATCCGCACTAATTGCAATATTTTCAAACTTTGCACGCGCCAACATAGCCACTGACTTTGCCGCTGAAATACCGGTCAAATGAACCCGCGCCTGCGTTTCTGCTGCAAGCTGTATGATCTGAGCGATAGCCACCGTTTCTGCCGACGCCGGAATGCCCGCCAAACCCAGTTTGGAGCTCATTGCACCATCATGTACACAGCCATTGTCTTTAATGGACACGTCTTCAGGTTTTAGTACAACCAATAGATCATGAGAACTTGCATATTGTAGGGCTCGTCGCAGCGTTTGGCTGGTTAAATTGTTATTAGGCGCCTGACTCACAGCGACACAGCCGGCTTTTTTAAGCGCGTACATTTCACTCAATGTATCACCGTTAAGTCCAACCGTTAACGCACCCAAGGGTAACACTTTTGCAAAGCCTGCCAATTCGGCCTTATCCAAAATTAACTGCACCACTGCGGGCGTGTCGAGTATCGGTTTGGTATTTGGCAAACAACACACGGCTGTATAACCACCCGCAACTGCGGCCCTTGTTTCACTTTTTATACTGGCTTTTTGCTCATAACCTGGCTCTCTTAAACTGGCGCCTAGGTCGACAAAGCCCGGCATCACAAGCTTGCCACTTGCATCAATCGTTTGCTTTGCGACAAAGCCATTAGGTGAGCGGCCTATACTCTGAATTCTGCCGTTGGCGATATAAATATTGTGCACCCCGTCGCGCTGGTTTGCCGGGTCAATAAGTCGCCCATTTTTAATGCATATATTCACGATGACTTACCTGTTGCGTAATGACCCAAGGTTAGCGCCATCACCGCCATTCTGGTGGCAATACCGTTGGTGACTTGCTGCAAAATAACTGAATTAGGGCCATCAGCCACCGCAGCATCCATCTCTACACCGCGATTAATTGGCCCGGGGTGCATCACACAAACATCCGGCTTAGCGTAGCTTAAACGCTCTTCGGTCAAGCCAAAACACTCAAAATATTCGTGCTCACTGGGTAATAAAGCGGCCCCCATTCGCTCACGTTGCAAGCGCAACATGATAACCACATCCACATCGTCAAGCCCTGTTTTCAGGTCGCCATAAACATGAACACCCAGTGAATCGGTGTCACTCGGCAATAAGGTTTTGGGCGCAATCACTCGCACCTCTCGTACCCCTAAGGTATTCAAGGCATGAATTTGTGAGCGCGCGACCCGCGAATGCAAAATATCGCCAATAATGGCGACTTTTAATCGTTTAAAGTCTTTTTTAACCCGGCGAATAGTAAACATATCCAGCATCGCTTGGGTCGGGTGTGCATGCCGCCCATCACCGGCATTAATAACGCTGATATGCGGCGCTACGTGACGAGCAATAAAATGGGCTGCGCCGCTGTCCGCGTGCCGCACGATAAACATATCGACCTGCATGGCCTCTAAGTTACGAATGGTATCGAGAATACTTTCGCCCTTCGTGGTCGCCGAGGTTGCTATATTCAAATTGATCACGTCGGCCGATAACCGTTTTGCCGCTAGGTCAAACGTCGTACGGGTTCGCGTGCTGTTTTCAAAAAATAAATTGGCGATGGTCTTACCGCGTAATAGCGGTACTTTTTTAACCGCCTGTTCTGCAACGCCGGAAAACGATTCGGCGACGTCCATAATTTCGGTTAATACCTGTTTAGATAAACCATCTGTGGTCAGAAAATGGCGTAGTTTGCCCTGATCATTTAGCTGCAAGCTGGAACTATCAGGTGCTTTGAAGGACGTGCTAGCAGGGTGCTTGCTAGAGCTCATACAGTCAATTCCGGTTGGTTTCAAGCGCCAACGGCGCTGGGCCTGTCAATTTTACCTGCTTTTGTGGTGATAAATCCAGTTTCAGACCAATAACATCCGCCTGTAAGGGTAATTCCCTACCACTTCTATCGACCAAGACCACCAACGTCACACTATTAGGCCGCCCATAATCAAAAATTTCATTCAGTGCTGCACGCACCGTTCGGCCGGTATACAACACATCATCAACCAATACGATATCTTCACCTTCTATGCTAACGGGTATCTGACTTGGCTTTACTTGGGGGTTCAAGCCGATACGGGTAAAGTCATCGCGGTAAAAGGAAATATCAATTTCGCCTAGGGGTTTACTTAAACCCAAGGCTTGGTGCATTTTCTGTGCGACCCAAAGACCGCCCGTATGAACACCAATCATCAACGGCTGGGTGATTTCTCGTTGCGCCAGCAAGCCTGCAAGGTCGACACCCATTGCCTTAATAGTGGCGTCAATATCGACGGATGTTAATGTTTTTCCCATAGTCTACAGACTCACTTGTTCATTATTTAGCCAACTTTGCAAAATGAGTTGGGCCGCTAATTGATCTTGCACTTGCCAAAGCTTGGTCGCACTAACCTTGAGTTCATCAAACAGTAACTGCTTGGATTCATAGGTCGTCAACGTCTCGTCAAACAATTCAACAGGGCATTGATAACGCCCTTCCAATTGACGTGAAAAGCGAATCATTTTTGGCGTCACCTCATTATCACTACCGTCTTGCTGGCGCGAAATACCAACGATCATCTTTTTTGGTTGCCAGGTTGTTACCAGTTTTGTTATTTCATCCCAAGCGGGCTTTTGGTTCACCGCTCGCAAGGTGGTCAGTGCGTTGGCAATATGGGTTTCGGTATCACCGACAGCTACCCCAATTTTTTTAACGCCATAATCAAAACCGAGACACACCGCCATTAGCAATGGCCGGCTTCGGTACTCATTAAACTAATATCTACCCCAATTCTATGCGCCGCAAGTTCCCACCGCAAAGACAGTGTTTCATCAAACATAATGTCGTCCTCAGCAAGGCCATGAAGCCAAGAGTTACGTTGAATTTCTTGCTCTAGCTGGCCCGCAGCCCATCCGGCATAACCTAAAGCCACAAGCCACTTTTCCGGCCCTTTATCCTGTGCGATGGCTTCTAAGATATCTTTTGAGCTAGTCAATGCGAGCGTTTCGTTGACTTGTAGGGTCGAATCCCATTGCCCTACCGGCGTGTGTAATACAAAGCCTCTTTCGGGTTGCACGGGGCCACCCATGAACAAGGGTATTGTTGCAATTTCAGGCCTTACAGGGGTAACGCCTAATTGCTTAAAAATATCGCCCATGGTCATTTCATGCGATTTGTTAATCACCAGGCCTAAGGCACCTTGTTCATCGTGCTGGCACAAGTAGGTGACCGATTTGGAAAAGTCCGAACCGTCCATGCCCGGCATGGCAATTAAAAAATTATTCGTTAAATACTGTTGTTTATTCATCATTGCGTTGGTCATTTTGTTCGCAAAGAACCTTCGTTTAAAAACTGCCACGTTCGCGTGATCACTAAAATATCGACCTCTTTTTGCAACTCAATAGGTAAGGGTGCAAAGGGTGCTGACAGTTTAACAATATTGATCGCTGCGTCATCAATAATTTTGTGTCCAGAGCGCCGATTAATGATAATTTTTTTTAAATTACCATCGGCATACAGTTCAACGCTCAACACCAAGGTGCCCGATAGCCGCTTACGCCTCACTTCACCTGGGTAATTTAAGTTACCTACTTTTTCAACCTTGCGTTGCCATGCCGCTTCGTAACTGGCTGCCTTGTATTGATGCGCATTAATCGAGTTAATGTGTAACTTACGCGGCCGTCTGGAGTAACTGGTCACGGCCTCGTTAATTTCTGCCTGTAGTTTTGCCATTTCTTCGCTTTGTTGTAACAGGTCCGCTGCCGTCAATACCTTAGTTTGATCCGGTATGCGTTTTTTGCTGGCCTCTATCGCCAACTCTGCGGTTTTTTGCACTAACAGCTTATCTGCCTGGGCTTTGCTCAGTTGCTCTTTGGTTGACTCCGTGATGACGGGTTTTTCGACGGAAGGCCTCCGTGTCGAACGCTGTTGATTGATCGCTTTCTCTTCAGCTTCACCACTGCCAACTTGATCTTCTTGAGCTAAAAAATCCGCCTTATCAGGACGCTCATTTTGAGCCGTTTTAACCAACGCTATCTCTAATGGCTTGCCTTTGGCGCTTAGCCTATCGACGTCAAAACTAACCCCTAAGATAAGCAACGCGTGCACGATACCGGCCATAAAGAACGTAAGGCCCAGTTTATCGGCAGAAGAAATGATGACAGCAGCCACCGCTAGGGTAATTTTTCCTCAATACAGTCCATTAATAAGGCGCTGATATTTAAATCATACAACGTGTCCAATTCTTGCACACAAGTAGGGCTGGTCACGTTAATTTCTGTCACGTAATCACCAATCACATCGAGTCCGACAAATAATAAGCCTTTACGCACGAGCGTAGGGCCAATTTGCTCACACAACCAACGGTCTCTATCGCTAAGCTCACGGCCTTCACCTGAGCCACCGGCCGCCAAGTTACCTCGTGTTTCTCCCTCTGCCGGAATACGCGCCAAGGCATAAGGTACCGGCTTGCCATTAACGATCAATATGCGCTTATCACCTTGCTTAATCTCGGGTAAATAACGTTGCACCATCGCCAGCTTTTTACCGTGCTCGGTCATGGTTTCCAGTACCACGCCTAAGTTATGATCCGCTTTTTTAAGCCTAAAAATAGACGCACCGCCCATGCCATCAAGCGGCTTAATAATAATATCTTCGTGCTCTACTAAGAATTGGCGAATGCGCTTGCTTTGCGACGTCACCAAGGTTGGTGCGCAACAATCAGGGAACCAGGCGGTAAATAATTTCTCATTGGCATCACGCAGGCTTTGTGGCTTGTTGACCACCAGCACGCCTTCGGCTTCAGCCTGCTCAAGTAAATAGGTGCTGTAAATGTAATTCATATCGAAGGGAGGGTCGATACGCATTAGGATGACGTCTAAATCGGCCAGTGCTAGGTCATACGTATCGCCAAGTTCAAACCAGCCATCCGGGTTTTTTTGTACCGATAAGGAGCGGGCACACGCCATCGCCTTTCCTCGATCAAGGTATAAATCCGTTTGTTCCATGTACACCAGCTCCCAGCCTCGGCTTTGTGCCTCTAACAGCATGGCAAAGGTGGTGTCTTTTTTAATATTGATGGATCCGATCGGGTCCATTACAACGCCTAAACGCATGAGTGCTCCAAAATTAATTCGTTTCTCGTCCATATTAACACCACGCGATTTTACGAATAAAATTTTTTGCTGCCGTTTTTATACTACACGTTTAACCCATATCGCCCCATAACACCTGCATCGCTGCGATACTGGCTATTGCCGCCGTTTCGTTTCTGACCACTCTCGGACCAAAGCCCAGGGCCGCAAACCCCGCAGATTGAGCCGCAACAACTTCTTCTTCAGAGAAGCCGCCTTCAGGCCCAATTAATACGGCGATGTCACCCACGGGAGCGGGGTATGATTTCAGCGTCTCGGCTTTAGCGGGTTCAAAAATAATTCGGCTTGGTGCCAAGTCATTTGCCAACCAGTTGACAAGGTCCATAGTGACATTTAACACCGGCGGCGTGTTTCGACCACATTGTTCACACGCCCGATAAACAATGTTTTGCCAATGCTGATGACGTTGAAGCCTTCTTTCATCTGTTAGCTTAACCACACAGTGCTGCGTAATAACCGGGGTGATCGTCGCCACGCCGAGTTCAGTTGCTTTTTGAATGGCCACATCCATTCGCTCACCACGCGACACGCTTAACCCAAGCTCTATGGCTAACGACGATTCAAGGCTTACGTCTTGCCAACCATCTATGCGAAGCATCACCCCTTTGCGGTGAACGTCTGACACCGTTGCAGAATATTCTCCGCCTTGACCGTTAAAAACCGTCAGTTGAAAACCTTTTTTTAGCCGTAAAACATTGCGGAGATAATGCGCCGCCTCTGGCTCAAGTTGTAGCATCGCGCCTTCTGCTAACGGCTGGTCTACAAACAGGCGTGAAATACGCATCGTTAGCCGTGCAAACTATCCGGCATGTTGATCACGTCGATAGGCTCTTCATTTTTAGGCGGCATTTGCAAATGAAAGCCCTGACTTTGTAGGTTTTTAATAACCTTATTTACATCTTCGCGCGCCAGCTTTCTATCGGCTGACAGCTGCAAATCAAATACGTGTTCTGGCCTCGGAAATTGCTGCATCACCTCTGCCGGCACATCTGAAAAATCATCCTGTTCTTTCACATACAAGTAGAGGCCGTCGCGTTTGGCAGTTTTGTAAATTGCGCACGGCGTTTCTTTTTTATTACTCATGGCGTATCAATACCTAGGTTGCGACAAATAGCCAAGCTCGATTCCGCTTGGTTCATGCTATAAAAATGCAGCCCTGGGCAGCCATAGTCAAGTAACGACTGACACAGTTCACTCACTACATCGGTACCAAACGCTTTAATCGACTCACGGTCATCGGCAAAACCTTCTAGCCGCTTACGGATCCAACGCGGAATTTCGGCACCGCACATATCGGAAAACCTTGCCAACTGGGAATAGTTAGTTATTGGCATAATACCCGGCACAATCGGCACAATTAGCCCCATTTTGTCGCAATCTTCAACAAATCGAATATACGATTCAAAGTTAAAAAAGTACTGCGTAATGGCGCTGTCAGCACCCGCCTCAACTTTACGTTTAAAGTTTGCCAAATCCGCTTGCGCACTCGCTGCCTGTGGGTGAATCTCGGGGTAAGCCGCCACTTCGATATGGAAGTGATCGCCGGTTTCCTCACGAATAAAGCTGACCAACTCATTGGCGTAACGAAACGCACCCACGTCGAGCGTGCCAGACGGAATATCGCCCCGTAGCGCGACTATTCGGTCAATATTATGGCTTTTATAATTCGCTAAAATAGCGCGAATATTTTCTTTTGTAGAACCTACACAGGATAAATGGGGCGCCGCCGAAAAGCCTTGCTGCTTAATCTCTAGGACGGTATCGATAGTACCCTGTTGGGTACTACCACCCGCACCAAAGGTCACAGAAAAATACGCCGGGTCTAGCTGACCCAGCGTTTTGCTCACCTCGAGCAGCTTAACCCGACCTTCTTCCGTTTTTGGCGGAAAAAACTCAAAACTTATTTTTTGATGGGTCTCTAAACTCATGTTAGTAACGGTAATGGTTCGGTTTATAAGGGCCTTCTACCGGCACATTAATGTAATCAGCTTGCTCTGGCGACAATTCGGTTAAATTGACCCCAATTTTAGCCAAGTGCAAACGCGCGACTTTTTCGTCCAAGGTTTTTGGTAACACATACACTTCATTTTTATACGCATCGCCATTGGTAAAAAATTCGATCTGCGCCATCACTTGATTGGTAAAAGACGCCGACATCACAAAACTTGGGTGCCCAGTGGCACAGCCTAAATTCACCAAACGCCCTTTGGCTAATAAGGTAATACGCTTACCATCAGGGAAAATTATATGATCTACCTGTGGCTTCACTTCTTCCCATTCATATTGCTCAAGTGAGGCGATATCAATTTCTGAATCAAAATGACCAATATTACAAACGATCGATTCGTTCTTCATCGCCGCCATATGATCATGGGTAATCACACCCAAATTACCGGTTGTGGTGACAAAAATATTTCCTTGGTTCGCCACCTCATCCATACGAACCACGCGGTAACCTTCCATCGCCGCCTGAAGTGCACAAATGGGGTCTATTTCGGTCACCCATACCGTCGCACCCATGCCTTTAAACGCCTGGGCACAGCCTTTTCCTACGTCACCATAGCCGATCACTACCGCAATTTTACCGGCGATCATCACATCGGTTGCACGCTTGATGCCATCTAATAACGATTCGCGACAGCCGTAAAGATTATCAAATTTACTTTTCGTGACTGAGTCGTTCACGTTCATTGCGGGGAACAATAACTCGCCCGATTTTTGCATTTGATACAAACGATGCACACCCGTCGTGGTCTCTTCGGTTACGCCTTTAACGCTCGCTGCCATGTCCTGCCATTTAGTTGGTGAAACAGGGAGGTTACGTCGCAAGACTTCCAGTATCGCTAGCCACTCTTCGTTGTCACCCGCTTTTGCTTCAGGCACAACACCTGCTTTTTCAAATTCGACGCCCTTATGCAGCAATAATGTGGCATCACCCCCATCATCCAAAATCATGTTGGCTTGCTGGCCGTTTGGCCAGGTCATCATTTGTTCGGTACACCACCAGTATTCTTCAATGGTTTCGCCTTTCCATGCAAATACCGGAATACCCAAATCAGCCATCGCAGCGGCCGCATGGTCTTGGGTCGAGAAGATGTTGCACGAGCACCAACGCACTTGCGCGCCCAAAGCCACCAGTGTTTTGATTAACACGGCTGTTTGAATGGTCATGTGTAAACTACCGGCAACCCGTGCCCCCTGTAAGGGCTTGCTGTCGCCAAACTCCTCTTGTAAGGCCATCAGTCCTGGCATTTCGCTTTCGGCGATGCCAATTTCTTTATGGCCCCAAGACGCCAATGACATATCGGCGACCTTATAATCGGTAAATTTTTCTATAGATGCTGTGCTCATTTTTTATTTTCCTTTTGTCTATTAAATGCCGGCCGCATCACGCAGCAGCTCAGCCTTATCAGTTCGTTCCCAAGTAAAATCAGCCAGCTCGCGACCAAAATGGCCATACGCTGCTGTCTGTTGGTAAATGGGGCGCTTTAAATCCAACTCGGCTATTAAACCTTTGGGGCGCAAATCAAAATGTTCGCCAATCAATTGCTCAATCTTAACGTCTGAAACAACACCAGTACCAAAGGTTTCCACGCTGATAGAGGTCGGCTTTGCCACCCCAATGGCGTACGACACTTGAATTTCGCAACGACTGGCTAAGCCGGCCGCAACGATGTTTTTAGCGACATATCGGCACATATACGCCGCAGATCGATCCACTTTGCTGGGGTCTTTGCCAGAAAATGCACCACCACCATGACGCGCCATGCCACCATAGGTGTCTACAATAATTTTACGTCCCGTTAGACCACAATCACCAACCGGCCCCCCAATAATGAACTGACCCGTGGGATTGATATGGATATTTTCAGACCGACAGCTCGCGAACCACGCTTCTGGCAATACTGGCTTAATAATTTCTTCTATCACCGCCTCACGCAGATCGGCTTGACTGATCTCTGGCGAATGCTGGGTGGATAACACCACGGCCTCAACACCAACCGGCACATTATTTTCGTAGCGCAAGGTTAACTGGCTTTTTGCATCTGGGCGCAACCACGGCAAGATACCTTTTTTGCGTACCTCAGCCTGGCGCTGAACCAGTAAATGTGAATAAGTAATAGGGGCTGGCATTAGCACCTCTGTTTCATCACAGGCATAACCAAACATTAGACCTTGATCGCCAGCGCCTTGCTCATGCTCTTCGCTTTCATCAACGCCGATCGCTATATCGTGTGACTGTTTACCGATGGCATTTAATACCGCACAACTTTGCCAGTCAAAGCCGATTTCGGGCTTATCGTAACCAATCTCTTTCACCACATTACGCACCAGTTCTTCGGTATCAACCCAAGCATTCGTGGTAATTTCACCGGCTAAAATAACCATGCCTGTTTTCACCATGGTTTCACAGGCTACTCGCGACTCAGGGTCTTGCGCCAGCAAGGCATCCAGCATCGCATCAGATACTTGGTCGGCCACTTTATCTGGGTGCCCTTCAGACACGGATTCAGAGGTAAAAATAAAATTCTTGCTCATAGTAAACTCGCCTTAAAATTAATAAAGGTCCTCAAAGGAATGGTGGCTGTGTTCGCCAGCGAGGGCAGATAGGTAGCTTAGTGACCTTGACACAACGTTCATTATTTCAGTGACCTGTTAATAATGAACGCCGTTGGATATTGAACCTTGAGCAAGCCTAGCAGGGGAGACCTGTCGCAGCGTTCCTTACCCAAGTGGTGCTATTTTAGAACATACCGACAAAAAATCAAGGGCTAGCTTGACGCAGCCCTTGATGCTGCTCGTTTAATACACCTTAGGAATGATTTTTGATGTGCGCTGCTGGTAGTCTTGGTAAGGCTGGCCGATCGCTTTCGCCAAGCCTTTCTCCTCATAATGAATACCCAATAACACGTAAATCGACATGCCTATTGAAAAAACAAGATGGCCCAGCGTCATAATAGGCGTAGCCCAAAACGCCAAAAACAAACCCAACATCATTGGGTGCCTAATCCAGCGATAAAACAAATACTCTGTAAAAACGACCGGCGTGTACGTTTTTTTGACAAAGTACAGCCAGCTTTGACGCAGTCCAAATAAATCAAAATGGTCTGTTAAAAATGTCGCTACTAACACCAACACCCAGCCCAGGCCAAAGATCAGCCAAAGCACTTGCTGCCAAAAAATATCATTGACGTGCCAAATAAGCGTATCCATGGGTTGCCAGTAAAACATCAGCACCGCTAGAACAATGGCTGATGCTAGAACATAAGTGCTGCGCTCAACGTGGTGTGGCACCACTGAAGCAATCATTTCCTTAAACCAATCGCGCGCCATCACGCTGTGCTGCACACCCCACAGCAGCAGCAAGCCAAGATTGATTAAAAAAGCATTGAGCGAAGACACCTCAGCCACAGAGGATAGCGACTTAGGCACGAACAGATCACCCACAAAACCGATGAAATAGACGAACACCGCAAAAAATATAAGGTAACTAAGCACCCCATACAGCATGGTTAATAGTCGCATGATAATCTCCCTGTGATTTGAAACTTTTTTGTTTTATTATGCCTACAGCCTTTTGAATATACGCCCATAAAAAGACCTAATGCAAGATAAATAGCCCGATGACTATGACCAAAAAACTAGAAACAAGCCTACAGTTAATTGATACGGCTAATGCAGATGACCCCAATAATGGTGCGGAGGCCTTATATTCGCAACGGATGCTGCAAACTCTACAAACTTTCGATGGCGAGGCTTCTGAGCCATTAACCCTAGCCTGCTACGCACAACATGTGTGCCGCTGGCAGCTCGCTCGTAAAGACTACCCTGCCGGCTTAAAAGGCTATCTAAACTGGCGTAGCGATTTGGCCAAGCTACACGCTGAAGTATTAGCCGATGCGATGAGTAAAGCCGGTTATGCCGAACAAGACATTGATCGTGCCAAGCATATTATTCAAAAGAAAAAATTAAAAACTGATCAGGAATCCCAGACCTTAGAAGACGTATCGTGCTTGGTTTTTTTAAACCATTATTTCGATGACTTTGCGGCAAAACACAACGATGAGAAAGTCATCGATATTGTTAGAAAGACCTGGGCAAAAATGTCCGCCAAAGGCCATCAAGCCGCGCTTAATTTAACCTTGCCTGAGCATTTGCAGGCCCTCGTCACTAAAGCATTGGGCTAAACTTATAACGAGCCTATGCGTAGACATGTCTCTCTCTATGCCACTCTTGTTCTTCTGATTTTCTTATTGCTTAATGGCTGCGCCACGCTTAACAAGCCGGCTAAAACCTCGAAGGACGCCTTCCCCGTGTGTTATGGCTATGGCTGCAAAAAAATTCAGCAGGTCTCGCTCAACACCGAGCAATGGTCTCGTATTGATGCACTCTTTTCACCGCCCGCCGCTAACGCCCATCAAGAACGGCAACAAATCGCCTTAGCGATTGCCGAAATGGAGCGCTTGGTAGGACCAATAACCGACACACAAAATGACTTGCCCGGCACCTTTAAGGCGTTCTTTATCAGCAAGCGCCAGCAAATGGATTGTGTGGATGAAGCCAAAAATAGCACTACCTATCTGAAGCTGTTTCAACAACGTGGACTCATACGATTGCATCGCGCCGTACACAGAATCAACCGGGGTTTCTTTTTCAATGGCTGGCCTCACACATCCGCAGCGATACAAGAGATAAAAAACAAACAGGGGTTCGCGGTAGACTCGTGGTTTCATAAAAACGGCATGCCGCCAGAGATAATACCCATTAAGCTGTGGTATTCTGGTTGGTCTCCTCCTGTAGCAGAGTGAGTCAATCGATAAAATGCGTTTAATTAAGGAGACGTTATGAACTTATACACGAAATTTTTACTGTTATTACTGTGCGCGTTCTTTGTTTCACCGGCTATTTCTGACCCACACTCAGAAAAAGCAGCGCCTGACATTACGCTCAAAACAACCCATGTTAGGGGTAATATTTATATGCTCGAAGGGGTGGGCGGCTTTGCTGGTGGTAACATTGGTGTTTCCGCGGGTAGCGACGGCTTGTTATTAATTGATGATCAGCTCGGGCCCATGTCTGACAAAATAAGCACCGCGCTTTCTGCCATTAATGCGGGCAAACTGCGCTTTATTCTTAATACCCATTGGCACGGCGACCACACCGGTAATAATGCCCATTTCTCTAAACAAGCCACCATTATTTCCCACGGTAATGTTCGCAAACGCCTGATGGCTGATCAGCAAAACTTTTTTGGTAAGTCGCCTGCACAGCCAAAACAAGCCTGGCCGCTGATTACCTTTGATCAAGCGATTAATATTCATTTTAATGACGAAGACATTCGTTTTATCCATTACCCCCACGGCCATACCGACAGTGATAGCGTGGTGTACTTTCCCAAGAGTAATGTGGCTCACTTAGGCGACCATTTCTTCAATGGCGTTTTCCCCTTTGTCGATTTGGATACCGGTGGCAACGCATTTAAGCTAACCGACAACATTAAAAACATTATCGCCAGCCTACCTGAAGATGCCTTAGTGATTCCTGGCCACGGCGGTCTGTCTGATATGCAGGGTTTAAAAACCTATTATGAGATGCTTAAAAGCACCACCAGCCATGTACAAGAGGCAGCAGCTGAAGGCGAGTCCCTTGAAGACATACAATTTGGCGGATTACCTAGCGATTGGACCGGTTGGGGCGGGGGATTTATCACCCAAGAACACTGGATTAAGTTAATTTATCAAAGTCTGCCAAAAAAATAGCCCGCCCCTCTTTTTATCACTCAAAAAATGGCTGTAAAATCAGCCATTTTTTCTATCTTTCGTGGTGACATACTCATGAAAAAACAATTGATCCTCCTACTTTTTGTTTCCTTGCCCACCCTGGCAGAACAGGCATTAATGCCCGATGCCTGCTTAATTCAAGCATTGAGTACCGCCGATGATGCCTTGACGGTAGGAGACTTACGACAACTGTGCTCAGTTGCAACGATAGATCAGCAGGCCCACTCGCCTGAACCGAAAGGTCACGTATCAGCATTAAAGCAACGCCAACTATATGAAAAACAAGTGTCGTGGAACAGCTTTTCCTTGTTACCGCATAAACCCAATTACATTATGCTTAGTTACAATACCAATGAGCCTAATCAGCAGGTTTTTGAGCAAGCTTTCCCTGACAAAAGCAGTGATTTACAACACCTGGAAACCAAGTTTCAGATCAGCATGAAATTAGCCGTCGCCCAAGGCATCTTTAATGGTCAGGGCGATTTATATGCCGCCTACACTAACCGTTCTTTTTGGCAACAATTTAATAAGACCAACTCGTCACCGTTTCGCGACACCAATCACGAGGCTGAATCTTGGCTGGCATTTGCTACCGATTACAACTTTGCCGGCCTACATAATTCAGCTATTCATACCGGCTTTAGCCATCAATCAAATGGTCAGTCCGGCTCTTTGTCTCGGAGTTGGAACCGATTGTATACTGAGTTTTTGTTCGAAAAAGAAGACGTCTACCTGTCCTTTAAACCCTGGTTCAGAATACCCGAAAGCTCCCATAGCGATGATAACCCAGATATCGACCATTATATGGGGCACTTTGAACTACGTGGCATCTATAAAAAACAGGCGCACACCTTTGACTTTATGCTTAGAAACAACCTTAAAACCGGTAGTAACCGTGGCGCCCTTGAACTGGGGTGGAGCTTCCCTATTCACAGGAAAGTACGCGGTTATGTGCAATGGTTTAATGGCTATGGCGAAAGTCTGCTTGATTATGACAATCACACCAATAGCCTGGGTTTTGGCATCCAGCTCAGTGACTGGTTATAAAGCAAGCAACGACGAGCTAACACATGGCCATCAAAAGTGCTTCTCGGGTATAATTTTCAAACGTTAAACTAGGTAACATCATGACTCAAACAAAAGACCAAGACTGGCGGCTCAAGCTAAGCCCAGAAGAGTTTCAAATTTGTCGAGAAAAAGGGACCGAGGCTGCTTTTTCTGGCCTATACGCTGACTGCAAAACCAAGGGTATCTACCGCTGCAAATGCTGTGATACGCCGTTATTTGAATCAGACACTAAATATGATTCTGGCAGTGGTTGGCCCAGTTTTTGGCGGCCCATTGACGCCCATAATATTATTGAGATCAAGGACCATAGCCACGGCATGGTACGCACTGAAGTACAGTGTGCTCATTGCGATTGTCACCTAGGGCACGTATTTGAAGACGGCCCACAACCTACCGGCTTACGCTACTGCATCAACTCGGCCTCACTCAATCTTGAGCCTAAGGAATAATATGTCAGCTGCACAACAACATGCACAGCAACTGCTCGATTATATCGATGCCAGCCCAAGCCCATGGCACGCGGTACAAAGCAGTCGAAAAAAGCTCGATGCGCATGGCTTTAGCGAATTGGTTGAAGGCCACGTTTGGGATATTAAACCCAATGGCCGTTATTACGTTATCCGCGATGGTTCCTCCATTATTGCCTTTACCGTGGGTGCCGAAGACCTAGCCAGTGAGGGCTTTAAATTAATTGGTGCTCACACCGACTCGCCTGGTCTACGGATAAAACCTAAACCTGATATACAAGAAGAATCGTTTCATCGAATAGCGGTTGAGGTGTATGGCTCACCCATTTTAGCGACCTTAACCGACCGCGACTTAAGCCTAGCCGGTCGTGTTCACTTACGCCGTGAGAAGGCCATAGACGCCAAGCTCATCCACTTTAAAAAGCCGTTATTACGATTGCCCAACTTAGCTATTCACATGAATTCAACCGTGAATATTGATGGCTTAAAGCTACACAAACAAACTGAGCTGCCGTTACTGTTAGCCATTAATAACGCGCCCATAGGCGAGCAAAACAAGCTGATTGATTTACTCGCTAACACGCTTGACGTTAGCCCCGACGCCATCGCCGCTTGGGAATTACACGTCTGCGATACGCAAGCAGGTAGCTTGTACGGTGCCGATGATGAGTTTTACACCAACAGCCAACTCGATAATTTAGCCTCCTGCCACGCTGCTCTCAGCGCATTTTTATCTGACAGTGCCTTAAACGCTGGGCACTTTAATGTATGTGCTTTTTTTGACCACGAAGAAATTGGTAGTAACAGCCATAAAGGCGCGGATGGTAGCTTCTTGCCCGACGTTTTAGAGCGCATAGCAGATGGCTTGTCGCTGTCTGATGAAGACTACAAACGCGCGCTAGCCAATAGTTTTATGATCAGCGCCGATATGGCCCACGCTTATCAGCCTAACTTTCCTAACGCCTACGAGCCCAACCACAAAATTATCGTTAACCAAGGTCCCGTCATTAAAGTGAATGCCAATATACGTTATGCCTCAAACAGCGCATCACAGGCACGTTTTATTCAGCTATGTGAGCAGGCCGGCGTGCCTTACCAACAGTACTCTCACCGCACTGACCTCGGCTGCGGCACCACCATTGGCCCGATAAGCTCGTCCAATTTGGGTATCAGCACGGTCGATGTGGGTTGCCCCATGTGGGCCATGCATAGCATTCGCGAAAGCGCCGGGGTACTGGATCACGATTACATCACGCGCACCTTTTTACACTTCTTTAGTACAGCAAACACATGAGATTTAAATTTACCCTCATCATTTTTTTAGTAGCCGCTATCGCGGTGTTTTTCTCTCGCCAGCAAACCTTTGTTCCGCGCTCTGCCTTAGACATTTATCACCACTACATCGATAAAACAGAGGCCAGTGCCATACCTGGCCTAACACCCGAGTCGGCCGTGCAAATCCAAAAACGCGTGGTCTATGCCTTATCAGAAAACTGGGGCGGCGTCGCCGGCTACAAAGCGGCTATAACAAACCCAGCAGTACAACATAAAATGGGGATAAGCGAACCGTTATTAGGCATCTTTTTAAGCAAAATGCTAATGGATAGCCCGGCTGATATTCGCATCTCGTCCACCGTACACCCCTTTGCCGAAGCCGACTTACTCGTACGCGTTAAAGACGCATCGATTAATGATGCAAAAACTGACCGTGAGCTATTAGCTGCCATAGACGCTGTGATTCCATTTATTGAAATTCCAGACCGCTTGTACTCAACGGATAAACCGTTAACCGCCGAGATGCTCACCGCGATAAATACCGGTGCACGTTATGGTGTTATGGGGCCGTCGATTGCCATCGAAGATATTGGCGACCTAAATCAATGTGAAGTTGGAATCGTCTATGATGACCGAAGTCACTTAAAAACAGGCCGTTGCAGTGCGTTAATGGGCAGCCCTGTCAACGTTATTCGCTGGCTAAGGGATAAACTTTTGGTCATGGGTTACCCGCTTAAACAGGGCTCTTTGCTGTCACTAGGCAGCTTAACCACCCCGATACCGATAAAAAAAGGCCGCCTGACGGCCGTCTATACAGGCCTCGGTTCACAGCCGCACCATACCGTTTCGGTTACCTTTAAATAACTCAGGCCAACTGTGTAAATGCTTGGCGCTAGTCCAGCGCCAAGCAAGCTTAGACTAAACCGTTCTAGCTAATTCGTTTACCCAACATTCTTTTAAGTGTTCCGTCCTTATCGATAAAGTGATGCTTTAAGGCGCCACAAAGGTGTAACACAATCGCTGCAAAAATAACTTTGCCCGCTATTTCGTGGACTTCATGCGCGGCTCCTGCTATTGGGCCATTAATCGGAATCATCTTGCCCATTTCATCTGGGTTTGGTGTCGCCGCCAACAGCTCCAAACCAAAAATAGCCAGGCCGTAACCCCCGAGCCCCGACATCAACATACCTGATATAGGCAATGTAACAGTCGCAATAATCAACACCCAATGAACGATACGCGACAAGCGCTGCTCCCAGGCTTTATAGTTGCTGGCGGCTTCTGGCCAGCCTTGCTTAAGACGCCAAATAACCCGCACTAAAATAACCAAAAACAGCAGCATGCCAACAGACTTATGAATCGGGTACAAGGCATACACCTCATAGTCCGTCATGTACACACCCACTGCTATTAATGAAATAATAGTAATGCTAACCAACCAATGTAAAGCAATCGTGATGGCCGATAGTTTTTCTTTTGTGTCGCTCATTTTTCTCATCCCCTGTTATTATTAATTAGCGTTAAATGATATATCATATTGCCCCTTAATGACTAGCTTTTTACTCCTATGAAAAACGACCTTTACCCTGTTATTTTTATTCCGCATGGGGGTGGCCCCTGCTTTTTTATGGACTGGACCCGTGGGCCGGCCAACACCTGGGATAAAATGGCTAGTTGGTTAGAAAACTTCCCACGTAGCCTGCCGCAAAAGCCCCGTGCCATCGTGATTTTTTCGGCTCATTGGGAAACCGATATTATCCGTATCAATAGCCACCCAAACCCCGCTTTAATTTATGATTATTACGGTTTCCCCGAGCACACGTACCAATTAAGCTACCCTGCACCCGGCTCGCCAGCATTAGCAGAAAGAATAAAAAACCTGTTGTCGGCCGCCAATATAGCCAGCGAACTAGACCCCGAACACGGCTTTGACCACGGTACCTTTATACCGCTCAAAGTAATGTTTCCTGATGCTGATATTCCCGTTGTTCAAGTCTCATTACAGGCCGGCTTAGACCCCAAACTGCATTTACAAATGGGTGCTGCACTCGCCTCTCTTAGGGAGGACAATATCTTATTATTAGGCAGTGGCATGAGCTTTCACAATATGCAAATACTAATGCAAGGGCACGACCCACAAAACCATTCTGAACACTTTAATCAGTGGCTTAATCAATCCTGCACGGCTACTCCCAGCGAAAGAAATCAACGCTTATCAAGATGGCAAGCAGCGCCCTCTGCACTGGCCTGTCATCCGCGTGAAGAACACCTGCTTCCATTAATGGTCATTGCAGGCTCAGCCCACGATGAGGTCGGTAAAAACGTATTCACAGACAAGGTGATGGGTGCTACTGTATCTGCCTATCAATTTGGTTAACCGACTAAGGACAAACTCATGAGTCAATTATTATATATTCAGGCCTCACCGCGGGGCACACGCTCAAGCTCTAGTGACATTGCTGAACATTACATTGATGCCTTTAAATCAGCCTCCACAGACAATTCGGTGACGACGTTAAATGTATGGCAAATGGGTTTGCCCGAATTTGACGGTGATCGCCTTAATGCCAAATACAGTTTTTTGCACGGGCAAAACCCGACTGAGGCTGAAGCCGCGGCTTGGCAACAAATCGCTAGCATTGCAGAACACTTTAAAAGCGCTGACCAATACCTAATCAGCACGCCGATGTGGAATTTTTCTATCCCCTACAAGCTCAAACACTTTATTGATGTCATCACCCAACCCGGACTGACATTCAGCTTTTCACCTGACACCGGCTTTCAAGGTTTAGTCACTGGCAAACCGGTTACCGCCATTTATTCACGCGGCGGTGAATATGATAATGAAGCAGCGAGCGGCATGGACTTCCAAAAGCCCTATTTAGAAATGGTACTCGGCTTTATCGGCTTTAAAGACATCAACAGCATTATTGTTGAACCCACCTTAGCCGACCCAGCGACTTTTTCAGCGGCTATGAATAAGGCCAGCGTCACTGCTGCTCGTTTGGGGGGCGGCACCTAATGGATCTGCAGCTGAACGATAAAACGGCCTTTGTTTCGGGCTCAAGCCAAGGCATCGGTTTTGCCATCGCCAACACCCTTGCCACTGAAGGCGCTCACGTTATTATTAACGGCCGCGATGATACAAAACTGCGCATCACAAAAGATAAAATTTTAGCCCAGCACCCACACGCCAAGGTCAGTACTTTTTGTGCCGACCTATGTCAAGCCGAAGCCACCGAAGAGCTGGTCGCACAATACCCAAGCATCGATATTTTAGTCAACTCGCTGGGTATTTTTGAGCCGAAGGATTTTCTCGATATCCCCGACGAAGACTGGCAGCGGTTTTTTAACGTCAACGTCCTCACCGGCGTTAGGCTCTGCCGTGCCTACTTGCCTGCTATGCGACAAAAAAACTGGGGCCGTATTCTGTTTATCAGTAGCGAAAGCGCCTTACAGATACCTCTAGAAATGATTCATTACGGCACCACAAAAACGGCCCAACTCGCGGTGTCGCGTGGATTAGCCGAAGCGTGTGCCGGCACCGGTATTACCGTTAATTCGGTACTACCCGGGCCAACCAAGTCAGAAGGCGTGGTCGATTTTGTCAACGAAATAAGCGGCGGCCAGGACTTTGAAACATTTGAAAAAGAATTTTTTCAATCAATTAGACCCTCCTCGCTGATTAAGCGATTTGCCGATACCCAGGAAGTCGCCAATATGGTGGTGTACTTATGTAGCCCGTTAGCCTCGGCGACTACCGGAGCCGCCGTGCGGGTGGACGGTGGCGTCGTTAAGACTTGTGTTTAGCTTAATGCGTTAAAGCAATCATGCCGAATGGAGTAAACACCCGCCTTTGTCCCTTTTGTGGCCAGAACAATCGCTGCATGATAAACGAAACACAGCCTTGCTGGTGCGTTAAGGCAGACATTCCTAACAAATTAATAGCGCTGCTCCCAACACAGCTACAACAGAAAGCCTGCATCTGCCTAAATTGCGTTAATGCCTATCGAAAAAATCCCGAAGGCTTTACCGTCAATACAAACTCGTGCTGACAAGCGGCTCTATGACAAAATTGCGTGTGACTTTGACCCTTATCACCACCAGCGGTATGATTGATGACAAGCTGTTGATTCATCGCGCACCGTTAACTTAGGAGAAAAGCATGTCAAATGAAGGTTATCACGAACCCATTAATGAACTGAGCGACGAAACCCGAGATATGCACCGGGCGATTACCTCGCTGATGGAAGAGTTAGAGGCCGTCGATTGGTACAACCAACGTGTCGATGCGTGTAAAAATGAAGAATTAAAAGCCATTCTTGCGCATAACCGTGATGAAGAAAAAGAGCACGCCGCGATGGTTTTAGAGTGGATTAGGCGTCAGGACCCGCGCTTTGACAAGGAACTAAAAGATTACTTATTTACCGATACGCCGATCGCTCATTTATAAGTTATTGCATCATGGTAGTGAGTGCGCCGCCACCGGTACTCATCCATTATTTCGCCCCCTTAGGTAAGAATTGCGCTTAGGCCACTATATAACAAGCTGAACGGGTCGTTAACACCCGTCTGGCGACCTAGATCACTGGTTGTTTAAATAATAAAAATTCACTTAACAAAAAGACCCTATATGACATCACCAAGCCAACACGAAGCCACGCCAACAAATCCTTATGCAACGACCAAAGCAAGAAACTACGCCTTGGTATTACTGACAATTGTGTACAGCTTTAACTTCATCGACCGGCAGTTGCTAGCCATTCTGCAGGAATCGATCAAACTCGAATTATCTTTATCAGATAGCCAACTGGGTCTATTAACGGGGTTTGCGTTTGCCTTGTTTTATGTGATTGCAGGCATCCCCATTGCTCGCTGGGCGGATCGCTCTAACCGACGCAATATCATTTCCTTATCTTTGGGTTTGTGGAGCTTAATGACTGCTGTCAGTGGCCTGACCCATAACTTCATCCAGCTGTTAGCCGCCCGCGTCGGCGTCGGGGTAGGCGAGGCTGGGGGTAGCCCACCTTCACACTCAATTGTGTCCGATATTTTTCCTGCTGAAAAACGCGCCAGCGCCATGTCGTTCTATTCCACCGGGGTCAATATCGGCATCCTCTTCGGTTTTTTATTGGGTGGTTGGCTGAATGAGTTTTTTGGTTGGCGCGTGGCCTTTATCGTGGTCGGCGCTCCCGGGGTTTTATTAGCGTTGCTGGTCCGCTTTAGCTTAAAAGAGCCGATTAGAGGGTTGACTGAAAATAAGTTAATTTCTGATGAGCAACCGCCTTTCGCTGAGGTACTTCGCTTACTCTGGAGTCGGCGCTCTTTTCGACACATGGTGTTTGCTGGTTCGTTGAATGCCTTTGTCATTTACGCCACGGTTAACTGGTTAGCGTCGTTCTTTATTCGTAGCCATGGCATGAACACGGGTGAGTTAGGTACCTGGCTGGCATTGTCATCTGGGCTATTTGGTGCCATCGGGGTATTCGGCGGCGGCTTTTTTGCTGATAAATTGGCGCTCCGGGACAGGCGCTGGTATGTCTGGCTTTCCGCTGTCATGATGCTGATTTGCGTGCCCTTTACTGCCGCCATTTATTGGCTCGATAACCAGTATATCGCGCTGCTTTTAGCCTTTGTTCCAGGTACCTTATTCAATGTGTATTTAGGCACTACTATTTCTACCACTCACGGTCTAGTTGGCCAACGCATGCGTGCAACATCCTCAGCCATTTTGCTATTAGTGCTGAACATTATCGGCCTAGGACTTGGGCCATGGTCAGTTGGTATGCTCAGTGATTATCTGCTGCCAAGCCTTGGGGCAGAGTCCTTACGCTATGCCTTGCTATATATTATTCCAGCGGTCACCTTCTGGTCTGCCTGCCACTTTTATCTCGCCGCCCGAACGCTTAGGTCCGATTTGGACAACGCACCCAGTTAACGCTGCGCCTGTTGCGCGCAAAACTCGGTAGGCGTATTATTTAAATTATCTAGCCACAACTCATGGAGAGTCCCTCATGTCTATAGAGGTTATTGGCGCTGGCTTTGGTCGTACCGGCACCCTGTCATTAAAAATGGCACTTGAGCAATTAGCCTTTACCAAGTGCTACCATATGCACGATTTATTTGCCCACCCTGGGCACGCCGAAACATGGACCGCTATAGCCCAAGGTAACCCTGCAAACTGGCCTGCTTTATTTAACGGCTATCGGGCCTTGGTTGATTGGCCGTGTGCCTACTTTTGGCGCGAGCTAAGCGACTATTACCCCCAGGCCAAAATCGTGCTGACCGTACGTGATGCCAATGATTGGTACGACAGCATCGAGCAAACCATTTTTACGGTTATTAATCGTTCCTTTCCTGAGGGTGCTACGCAGCCACAACTACCCAAAAATGCATCGCCTGTTGCGGCCGCGCAAATCAGCATGGCCAAATTGATGATCGCAGATAACTTATTTTCCGGCCGTTTAGAGGATCGCCAGCACTGTATTGCTGTTTATGAACAGCACAATGCCGAGGTTCAACGTAGCCTACCGGCTGAAAGGCTATTGGTGTATAACGTGTGCGAGGGCTGGTCACCTTTATGTCACTTTTTAGGCACAGCAGAACCGGACACGGCGTTTCCCCGCTCTAATAGTAAACGTGAATTTTTAAGTGCAATGGACTGAGCAATAAAATAAATTTCTAACTGAGTTTTGTCCCGATCGGCCCATTCTAAACAGGGAGCTCTAATGAACTGGAGTGCAATCAGCGCAATAAGTGACACCCTAGCGGCCATTGGCGTGATCGCCTCAATTGCTTATTTGGCGATTCAAGTAAAATCCAATACCGCATCAATGCAATTAGCTGCACGCCAAAGCGTTGCCAATGAGTTCAAAGCCTCTGCAAGGCTAATGGCTGAGCACTCGAAACAGTTGATTGTTGGTATGAACGACTACCCTAACGTCGCATTCAACATTCGCAATGACTTTTCTTGTGTACTGACAGACATCGCCATGTCCTTTCAATCGTGCCAAGCTGCCTATCAAGCCGGTTCGCTACCGATCGATATTTACGATTCTTACCTGCACTTTACTGCCAGCTTATTAGGTAGCAATCCTGGCGGGCAACGGTATTGGAGCGAATTTAAAAGCGTTTATATTCCGATTATGGTCGATGCGCTGGACCATAGAATAGCTCAGGGTGATCTGGCTGATATAAGGCAGTTACCTCAATACAATTTTGAGTGGGATCATCAAAATGATTTACGGACACCTAATTAAGGAGAGAAGATGAGTATCGCTATTGCTACACAAGCACAGATAGATGGCTTTATTAATAAATTTAACGGCTGGTCTATTGTCAATGGCAAACTACAGCGCGACTTTATATTTACCGACTTTGCTCAGGCGTTTAGTTTTATGACCGAGGTGGCACTGGAGGCTGAACGCGCTAACCACCACCCCGAATGGTTTAATGTGTATAAAAAAGTGCGGGTGGATTTAACCACCCACGAAGCGGGTGGCATTACCGAACGTGATTTTCAATTAGCCGAACAAATGGAGCGCATTGCCGCAACAAAAAAAAGCTAGTCGGCAGGCAGTTCCCAATGCACGCTTAAACGGCCGTCTTTAAACATCCCTTGAATCTCTTTTTTAAGCACCTTACCCGTCAAGCCCTTGGGTAAATCATCGACCAAAACAATCGCTTTGGGCACTTCAAACTTGGCCATTTTTGTTTTACTAAAGGCGATAATTTCATCGACATCAAAACTGTCAACATGCTGTGGAATAACAACCGCCACCACCGCTTCATCCCACTCAGGGTGAGGCACACCAACAACCGCAACTTCTTTTATTTGTGGGTGCTCATCGAGTACGTTTTCAACCATGCTGGGGAACACATTGGCCGAACCGGTAATAATCAAATTATTTTTACGGTCGGTTAAATAGAGAAAGCCTTCCTCATCTAAGCAACCCATATCGTTGGTTTGTAACCAACCCTTTTGCAGGGTTTCAGCCGTTTGCTGCGGCAAGCCCAAGTAACCCAACATCAGCGCGTCTGAACGCAGCCAAATTTCACCCACGGTCTTGGTTTCACATAAATCACCGTGTTCATCGCGTATTTCGATATCAAAATGTAAAAATGCACGGCCACAGGATTTAAGCAAGTGGGGTTCATCGGCTAAACCCCGACGGGTGTCTTCCGGCTGCATAATGGTAATCCAACCACCGGTGGCTTCGGTTGCGCCATACAGTTGTGCTAAATCGCAGTTAAATACCTCTGCCGCTTTACGGATCAGCTGTGGCGTAGCCGGGGATGAGCCATAAGTAATGAGCCGTAAACTGGGCAATTTGATGCCCTCGTCTTCCATTATTTCTATCAATCGCCGCATAATTAGCGGCACCATAATCGTTGCGGTGACTTTAAAGCGGTTTACAAACGACAAAAATTGATGCGGCTCAAAATCACCGTTCGGTAAAATAGATTGCATGCCATTGACGCAATTCATCGACACCAAAACAAAGGTAATCCAAGCGGAGGAGGTGGGTGCGAACCAAACATCATCGTGTTTTAGGCCGATATTTAATACCGTATGTACCATCGCTTCACGCAGGCCACGTTGCGATAACATCACGCCTTTAGGCGATCCTGTGGTACCCGAGGTATAACTCAAGGCCACCAAATCGTCTTCAGTGAGCGCGGGCAATTCAGGCTGAAGGCCTTTATGTTCGGCCATTAAGGTTTCATAATCTAAGGGCAGCGAATGTTCGCCCCCAAAACCAATGATTACCCGGCCTTGCTGTTGAAACTGTTCCACTAAATCACCCATCAATTCAAGGCAATTTTGCTGCACTAAAATGACCCGGATATTGGCGTCTTCAACCACATAGTTAATTTCTTTCGGCGAGAAACGCCAGTTAATACCGGCCCGTGGTGCGCCCAGCTTTAAACACGCGTGGTAATGTTCATACACTTCAATGTGCTCATGCGCTAATACGGCGACCACATCGCCTTTTTTTATCCCTTGCGACTGTAAAACTCGTGCAAATTGATTGGCCCGCTGATTAAGTTCAAACCAGGTAATGCTTTTATCGCCTTCATGAAAGGCTATTTTTTTTGGCATTGCCTGCGCACAACGTACAAGAAAATCCCTAGGCAAGGTACTCATTTATTTCTCCGCTTTATCGAAACACAACAAGGTGTGCTCATCGCTTATTTTTATAAAGGCCGGTTTGACCTGCATACCAACTTGGCATTGGGCGACCCCTTCACCCACCAGTAAGGCTTGTAACCGCGGCCCTTCTGTCAATTCAATCAAGGCAACGGTATAGGGTAATTTATCATCAAATGATGGATGAAAACTACGGTGGTAAACGACAAAACTATACACCTCACCGCCACCTTTAACCGCTTGCCACAGCAAGTTATTTCCGCCGCAATGATCACACACTACTTGAACTGGGGGCAAATACGTTTGGCATGATTCGCACCGTTGAATCATCACCTTATGTTGCTGCATGCCTTGATAAAAAGGCGCTGCCACCTCAGCAACGTCTGGCCAAACTACTGCTGCATCGGCAAATTTCATCGGCGTTCCTCGTGTTGACTCATAATCAGTGCCGCGTGAAACTGCATTCTGCCGCCATAGCCCGTCACCAATAGGTTATCTAATGCGCTCAATTGCCTTGCACCGCCTTGCTGCCTGATTTGCAATAGCGCTTCTGAAATCGGCGTCGCGCCTTGCAGGTAGTAACCCGACAAATGCCCGCCACCTGTGTTAACGGGTAGTTTACCGCCAGGCGATGTTTCGCCCGCCAGCACAAAATCACCCGCCGTGCCTGGTTCACATAAGCCATACTGCTCAAGGTTGATCAGCGTAGAGATGCTAAAGGCATCATAAAACTGGCAGGCGTCGATATCTTTTGCGGTAATCCCCGCCATTTTATAGGCGATTTCACCCGCCTGTTTGGCGCCGGTGTGTATTTCTGGCTGAAAGCCCCGACGGTTAATATTACCCGCATGCCCTTGGCCCATACCATGGATGTAGGCAGCCGGATGAGCGCCTTTATTGGCCTCGTCAACGGCGCTAACGACCACGGCAATAGCACCATTCACTGGGTAGGCGCAGTCCAGCATTTTTAACGGTTCTATTAAATAAGGTGCGGCACGATAATCCTCTATGCTTAAAGGCTTACGTAGTTTTGCTAAATCATTCAGCTCTGCCCAACGTCTATTGGACACGGCTACGCCGCCAAGGTCATCGCTGCTACGATTATAAACCGCCAAATAACGCTGCGCCGCCATTGCATACGCCGCTATCGGGGTATAAAAACCATTCGCTATTTCTATGCCTAGATGCCCCATCATGGGCATCGCCACGGCAAACGCCGCACCGGCAGAGGTGTTGGCTTGCAGCGGCGTGTCGGCAAAAACACACACGACACGTTTTGCCATTCCACTTTGAATCGCCATGGTCGCTTGCTGCAGGGTTTGCACCATTGAGCTACCTTCAGCCTCTACCACATTCAATAGGCTTAAATTGCTTAAGCCGGCAAAGTCTTGCATTTCCATCGGAAAGTCTTTTAACTCGGCCAAAGGGCTTTTATTCAGCAACAAGCCATCGATATCGGCGTGCTTAAAGCCTGCATCCTCAATCGCTAAACCAATAGCGTTAACGGCTAATTGCCACGCTGGCTGTTGATAATTGCGGGTAAACTCGGTCATTCCAAGTCCAACTACTGCCGATAATGCGCCTTTTTTTGTCATCGTTAAACTTAACTAAATCAAGAAAGCCAGCGTTGGTATCGGCTCGGCACCGTTTACCAACACGATTTTTTTCATATGTATTTGAAAGCTGCCACCGCGGCGACTAAGTTGATACGTGACCCGACCCGACCAGATTCTAAAATCATGTATTGATTGAATCGAATATTCAGGTAAAAAGAAATTAGCCTCCACCGTATAGCGCCCATCTTCTTGTTCGCTGTATTCATAATTCGACATGACTCGACGCATACCAGAAACAGGCACTTGGCTATAACGATACCCTGTTTTTAATTGCCGAATACGGGTCGCTAAGCGCGTCCGGTTATCGTATAAGTGCGACACCGTTTTCGTCGGGTCGTCACCTTCGCGTAGTGGCACCCAATACACCGCATCGTCTGCCCATAGATCTTCCCAGTCTTGATATTTAGACTCATCTGCCAAACGCGCTTCTTGCACAACAAAGGCTTCCAGTTCGTGCGCTACTTCATGTGATACCGTCGCCATTAGAGATCTCCTAGCATAACTGAACGATAATGGTGCCAAAATCCGCGGTTAGACGCTTCATCTGTCATATGCGAGGTTATTACCCCGTCGTCATCTTTTGTTTCACGACTTAAGCCACGGCTCAAATCACACCAAGGATCACCTGCCAATAAGGCTTTTTGAGCCCGTTCGGCAATGCTCGCATCATCCGCCAGCAAAAACGCCGCAGGGCCGAGTGCCCCTTCGCTCTGCCTAAGTAGTTTAAAGTCTAATTCCTCGGCGCCTTCTAGAAACATCGGTGTACTCCACTGAACCGAAGAAGTCGTGCCGGTGGGTTGAAAGATAACGATATTCATTTCACCTAAAAATAAATTAGGGAAGATACACGCATGTGGCGGGCCATCGAATAATATTTTATCGGCCTTCTCTTCGCCATAGGCTGCACGCATGTTATCGACATAGGTCTTGGACTTTTCTAGTGTAGACCCCAACCAATCGAGCGGCTTAACGTAACCAGCAGAGAAATCAATTTCTGTATGCCCATTACCCCAATCTTTGATCACACCTTTAATACTGTCCTCTGCACCCACAAACTCCCCGTATTGCGAGTCGATGGCCATAACAAAGGATTGATGCACGTAATTCACGTGATAGCCATCGGTATCATTTTCCGGCAACATCTTCCAATTGGCATCGAAGTGCTGACGAATCCAGCCCGCCTTTAAGTCGATTTTACCTGTGGGTGACATTTCGCAAGAACGGTCTATCAGCTTCTTCGCGTTGCCCAGGTAATCATCAAAGCTAACCGTCGGCTCTTTAAAACAAGCGAATACAAACCCGCGATAGCTGTCTACCACCAAGCCTTGCATATTAAGTGAGTCAAGTGGCTTATCAAAGCCGCCGGGGTACGATACATCCAGCAAATCACCGTTTAAACCGAACACCCAACCGTGATAGGGGCAAGTGAAATTGCGTTTATTCCCTTTGGACTCATTACACAGCATATTGCCACGGTGGGAACAGCGATTAACTAGCACCTTAATGTCATTGTCCTTACCGCGAACCATAATGATCGATGAACGACCAATTTCACGGGTAATATAATCACCGGCGTTTTTTATTTCACTGTCGTGGCCAATAAACACCCAGCTACTGTAAAAAAGTTTCTCTAGTTCGTCTTCATAAATTTCATCGGCGGTATACACCGACCCATGAATCTTATCGGCCTGAATTAACGCCTTATAATCAATTTTTTTCGTCATCTTGCATCCTTATATTTTGTCTTACACTTTAGCAGTTTACACTGCTAAAGCCTTTGATTTAGGTCATAAAATTTGTCTTAAATCCAGCGCCTTACGTCTGCGCAGAAGGCCGCATACTGGTCGCCAAACAAAACTAATAAGGCCTTTTCTTCAGGTTTAATTTGAAATTGATTCATATAAACCACATAAAAAACCAAACCGAGCAACGCATAGGGTGTCCCCAGCCAAACCAACCACACCAAAAGAAACATAAAATTACCCAGGTACATTGGGTTGCGGGTGTACTGATAAATACCCGCGTTAACTAAGCTTGTCGCGTTACTCGGTCTTAATGGGTTAACCGTTGTTTTCGCTCGCCTAAACTGCCTTATGGCAAAAACATCAATCAGCAGTCCCACGCCCACGAGTAGATAACACAGGGTTGATTTATAGGGCACATCGATCACAGGCGTTTCAATATAATTGCCTAGCAACCACATTAAACCCGCTGCAATCAAAGCCACTAGCGGCGGCGGCACTTTTAAATCCAGCACTGACATCACTATAATTAATGGCTATCCGCAATTACCGCTCTGTCTCTAAACCGTTCCGGCAAGGTGCCTGGCAATGCATAGGGGATGATATCTGCGGTATCGTAAAACTCTTCAATAATCGGGTGCATTAATTTGCGCCATGCCGAGGGCACCATCGTCACAAATAAAATATTTAAATAGCCGTACGGTAAACGCGGGGCCTTGTCCATTACCCGTAAAATTTGATAGGGCCGACCTACATTTGCATGGTGATCTGAATGCCTATCTATTTGGCACATAAAAAAACTGCTAATAATCGCACTGTCATCCCAGGCGTGTTCTGGGCGAATTTTTTCATAGCTCCCATCGGCCAACTGCTTTCTCATTAAGCCATAATGTTCGGCAAAATCTGCCGTCGCCAGCAACATGCGTGGAAAAATATATTGCAAGACAAATAAAGGCAGTGCGATCCAGCCAAAAAGAACCGCCAACAGGGCAAACCAGGCCCACTGAGCGACCGTAATCTTAATCATTTTATTATCTAGATTAAACCAACTTAAACCTTTACGCGCTAGACGTTTGGCTTCTACCTGCCAGGCACAGATGGATTTTCTAATCGTGCTGCGTAGGGCAAACCGCCAAAAGTTTTCACCATACGGTGCCGTGGCGTGATCCTCTGGAGTAGCAACCGTTAAATGATGGTGGAAATTATGGTACACATAAAAGTCCGCCATGCTGATGGGTGTTAATAAGGCTTGTCCCATAAAGCGATCAAAGGCATTACCATGGTGACAAAGCTCATGCCCCGGTGTTGCGCCAAAACCCGTTACCAACACCAGCGAAAGCGTCAAGCCGATCATTTCCACCAAGCTGAGTGGCTGGTAGACAACCCCCAGTGCTGCAAACATATCCAACGGCGTATTGCTAATGAGTGAATAACAAAATAACGTCATAAAAAACTGCACAGGAATGTATAACCACAGCATAAAGCGATAAAACAGGCCCGCCTCTAATTCGGCCTCCATCTCAGCAGGTGCATTAACCGGGTCATTACCCACAATAGGGTCCAGCACAATACAAACCAACAACACAAAAACCGTTAGCCAATACCAAAGGCCTCCGCCGGCAAAATATGCCAACACCGGTGTTGAGGCAAAAATCAATAACGGCAAGGTGGTGTATTTTGTAACAATACTAATATTTCGTTTAAGCATTTTAGATTGCGTCATAGTCCTGTGTCCCAATAATTAACATACATTCACTTTTACTTATAATACTATACAATATGGAAATCGACCACGTGTTAGATTTGTTTTAACCCGCTCACTGCCTCGGCTTTTTTACCAAGGGATTTATTATGATTAGTTCTCACATTCAGACCGGCACATTTACCACACACTTAAATGAAGCAGGGATTGAGAATAGCGAGGCCATTTTGCTACTTCATGGTTCGGGGCCTGGCGCTAATGCTATGTCTAATTGGCAATTTGCACTGCCTTTTCTTAGCGACGCTTATCATTGCTTGGCCCCCGATATCGCTGGCTTTGGACAGAGTCAACATGATGCCCCACCGCAACAAACTGCTAAATGGATTGACGTATGGGTGCAGCAGCAAATTGAACTACTCGATGCTAAGGGCCTAGATAAAGTTCATTTGGTTGGTAATTCAATGGGCGGCGGGGTCAGCTTGCATTTGTTAGACCGCCACCCCGACCGTTTTGACAAAGCCTTGTTAATGGGCCCTGTTGGCGCCCCCTTTGAACCCACGGAAGGACTCACCAAAGGTTGGGAGTTTTATAAAGCCCCCTCTGAAAACGCCTTATTTGAACTTATCCAAAAGTTTCTCCATAACCCCGCGCTATTAGGTGATGATATTCAAAAAATTGCGAGTGAGCGTTTCAAAAATGTGATGCAAGACGAGGTCCGTGTACAGTTTGAAGCCATGTTTTGTGAAGGAACCAAGGCAGGTATCGACGCCTTTGTGCTATCTGATCAACAACTTGCCGATATCCAGCACCCGATGATGATTACTCACGCACGCGAAGATTATTTTATTCCGCTCAATAATGCCTACCATTTAGCTGCGCGCATCCCCAACGCACAGCTTCATGTTTTCCACCACTGCGGCCACTGGATTCAAATAGAACAAAAATCGGCCTTTAATAACTTAATGAGGGTCTTTTTTGATGGCGCTTTAGACTAAAAACTGCCTTATAATTAATCCATGGATTCACTGCAGTTTTACAAATGCCTCGCTGATAAAACCCGTTTAACATGCCTGATGTTGATACAACAAGAGGGCGAGCTTTGCGTGTGTGAGCTCATGGAAGCCTTACAAGAAGGGCAGCCAAAAATTTCACGTCATTTAGCCCAACTTCGCAATGCAGGCTTACTCACTGATCGCCGGCAAGGGCAGTGGGTTTTTTACCGAATTCACCCGGCATTGGCGGATTGGCAAGTCGATGTGCTCGATAAGACCCGTCACAATAGTTCTGATTTCTTTCAACAAAGCCTCGCGCATTTAACCAATATGCGCAGCCGGCCTGGGCGTGAGCAAACCTGCTGCTAAGCCACCGAGTTCGTTGATTTTAGCTAAACACCATTAAATATATGTTTTTACATATATATGATTATTCATATATAATTTGTAAAACAATTTAATTGGAGGGTGTATGACGATTAAAGTTGGCATCAATGGCTTTGGCCGCATGGGCCGCTTATCGTTTAGGGCTGCGTTCGGCTCACACGATTTGCAATTCACACACATTAACGACCCAGCCGCTAATGCAGCTACCTTGGCCCACCTACTTAATTTTGATTCTGTTCATGGCCGCTGGCACTATCAAGCAGATCACCAAGGCAACACTCTATTAATCGATGGTCACTGCGTGCCTTGCAGCCAAAACACGGCCATTCAACAAACTGATTGGTCAGCCTGTGACGTGGTGATTGAAGCCTCTGGAAAAATGAACAGCAAGGCGCAGTTACAGGCCTACCTTGATCAAGGCGTTAAGCGGGTCGTCGTCACCGCGCCGGTTAAAGAAGAGGGCGTGTTAAATGTTGTTTTGGGTGTCAACCATCATTTATACGACAAAAACTTACACCGTATCGTCACCGCCGCCTCATGCACAACTAACTGCTTAGCACCGATTGTTCAAGTCATCCATCAACAATTAGGGATTAAACACGGCAGTATGACAACCATACACGACCTCACCAATACACAGACAATTTTGGACGCGCCGCATAAAGACCTGCGTCGAGCACGCGCCTGTGGCATGAGCCTAATACCAACAACGACCGGATCTGCTACTGCTATTACCCATATTTTTCCCGAACTTAAGGGCAAACTTGATGGCCACGCGGTACGCGTGCCACTGGCCAATGCCTCGCTGAGCGACTGCGTATTTGAAGTTAAACGCAGCACCTCAGCAAAAGAAGTTAATGCGCTGTTAAAACAAGCTGCCGATAATGAGCTGGCAGGAATTTTAGGCTATGAAGAACGGCCTTTGGTGTCGATCGATTATAAAACTGACCCACGCTCTAGTGTTATTGATGCCTTATCAACCATGGTCACTAATGGTACTCAAGTAAAAATATACGCTTGGTACGACAATGAATGGGGCTACGCTAACCGTACCGTCGAGTTGGTTCGAATGATTGGCGAATTGGATCTCATCGGTCCTTAATATGCGCCTACGCTCTAGCTTATCAAGTGACATCAAACAATACCTGATTATCACTGGTAATTACTGGGTGTTCACGCTCACCGATGGCGCGCTGCGAATGTTGGTGATTTTGCATTTTCATCAACTGGGCTATAGCCCTTTGCAACTGGCCTTGCTGTTTTTGTTCTACGAAATTTTTGGTGTTATCACCAATTTATTTGGTGGCTGGTTGGGTACAGTTATCGGCCTAAACCGCACCATGCAACTCGGCTTGAGCTTACAAATAATTGCCTTATCAATGCTACTCGTTCCTAACCAATGGTTGACCGTCGGCTGGGTCATGGCCGCGCAAGCGGTATCGGGTATAGCCAAAGATTTAAATAAAATGAGCGCCAAAAGCTCGATTAAATTACTCGTGCCGCGTGGTGCTGAATCGGCCCTCTACAGATGGGTCGCCTTGCTGACGGGGTCTAAAAACACCTTAAAGGGCACCGGCTTTTTTCTTGGCGGTAGCTTACTTAACCTATTTGGCTTCCAAGGCGCGGTGCTATTCATGCTGGGACTATTAACAATCGCCTGCTTAACTAGCCTAATGACATTAAGCAACAAATTAGGCCCACCGAACAGTAAACCAACCTTTAAACAACTCGTTTCAAAACGTTCTGCCATCAACTATTTATCCGCTGCACGTCTTTTTTTATTTGCCTCAAGGGATGTTTGGTTTGTCGTCGCCTTACCGGTGTATTTATCGACCACCTTAGGCTGGGATTTTTGGCAAGTCGGCGGCTTGCTCGCTAGCTGGCTAATTGGCTATGGTGGCATTCAGGCTCTAACGCCTAGGTTAACCGGCCGGGGCCTATCCTCTACTCCAGATGGGTTGACTGCATGTTACTGGGCGGTAACCCTTGCTGGGATACCGGCACTGATGGCGGCGGCGCTATACTTCAATCTACACACGCGTTACGCTCTGTTTATTGGCTTAGCATTATTTGGCCTGTGTTTTGCCATCAATTCGTCCATCCACAGCTACTTGGTCGTGCGTTATGCCGATAAATCCCAAGTAGCGATGGACGTTGGTTTTTATTACATGGCTAACGCTGGTGGCCGCTTGCTCGGCACCGTTTTATCCGGCTATTTATACCAATACTATGGGCTCGCTAGTTGCCTAAGCCTATCGGCGATCTTTATTGTATTCGCTGCCATCTTATCGACCGCGCTACCGAGACATGACTGCAACAAACCGTCGACGTTGCTGCCTGATTAAGCCTTAAAAGACGGCGCTTTCTCCTTGTTGTGGAATCTGTGCTTTCCAGCCCAGCCCGCTAAGGTGTTGTTGTAATGCCATTTTAGCCTCTGCTTCACCGTGGACTAGAAAAAGCGTCGGATGCGGTTGTTTAAAGTGGCCGATCCAATCGCTTAATTGTGATTGACTGGCGTGAGCAGAAAAACCGCCCAGGGTATGAATAGACGCCTTCACTGCAATATCATCACCGGCGTGGCGATAGGTTTTTGCGCCGTCAACTATCGCGCGTCCCGGCGTGCCTTTCGCCTGATAACCCACGATAATAACGTGTGCATTACGCTTCCAGATATTATGTTTAAAATGATGCCGAATCCGACCGCCGGTACACATGCCGCTACCGGCAATAATGATCGCACCGGATTCTATCGCATTGAGTGCCATCGATTCTTCGGTTGATGGTGTATAGCGTAGGATCGGTAAAAAAGAGTGCAAACTGCTGTTATGCCCGCGTTGGATTGCAGTGGCATCTTCATCATTATAAAAGTTCTGATAGCGGTGATACACCTCGGTGACTGCAATCGCCATCGGGCTGTCCAAGTAAACCACCTGCTTTTTTAATACCCCCTTTTGATATAGCTCACCCAGACGAAAAATAATTTCTTGGGTACGACCCACGGCAAACGACGGGATCAAAATATTACCGCCGTTTTGCGAGGCTTGTACGATAATCTCTTCAAACTCGTCTAAGGTTTGCTGCATCGGGCGATGATTACGGTCACCGTAGGTCGACTCTAGCAGCAGCACATCGGCCTGCTCTACCAGCTCGGGGTCGCGCAATAAGGCTGCGTAGCTGTTGCCAAGATCGCCCGAGAAAACCAGCTTCTTTTCACCGCCGTTTTCTTCGATAAACAGTTCGACAATGGATGAACCTAATATATGGCCCGCATCACGAAAGCACAGCGACACGCCCGGTAAAATTTCATGGCGGACACCGTAAGCTAAGCCCTCACATAGGCTTAGGGTCGTTTCCACATCCTCTACGCTATAAATCGCTTGAACTTCCTCCTTACCTTGACGACGACGACGTTTGTTTTCCCACTCGGTATCACGTTGTTGCAGCATGGCCGCATCTTTCAACATGATTTCTAATAAATCACTGGTGGGGTGGGTCATAAATATCACGTTGCTGTAACCCGATACGACCAACTTAGGTAAGCGCCCTGAATGGTCTAAGTGCGCATGCGACAAAACCACGGCATCAATGCTAGCTACATCAAATTGAAATGCGGCCTTATTCTCTTGTTCCGCCTCACGACCACCTTGAAAAAGGCCGCAATCTAGCAAGATGGTTTTACCGCCTGTTTCTAAGATATACGACGAGCCAGTGACCCCTTCTGTTGCGCCGTAAAACGTTAGTTTTGCCATAAACTTACCTCAATAGTGGTTCGAATTTAGTGCTGGCCCTTTCTTAAATCACCTAGGGTCGTTAACCCACAAAGCCTGTGCACTAATATCCTGCGCCTGTTGCAGCTTTATAACAATGGGCTATTTGCTAGAAACCAGAGCTAGATCAGTTTTTGCTTAAGCCAATAGTTGCGGCATAAAAAAAGAGGCCAGGCTCAACACCAAAAAGAAGCCCGCCATATCGGTTACGGTGGTCAATAAGGGTCCTGATGCTACGGCAGGGTCAATGCCAAACCGTTTTAGTATTAAGGGAACGGTACCGCCGATAGATACTGCAATTAACGTATTTAACGACAACGCAAGGCCAATCACTATACCGAGATACACGCTGTCCTTCCAAACCCATGCCACTAGCCCGATCAGTACGCCAAGTACAATGCCATTGATAATGCCAACGCCTAATTCCTTACGTAACACGTGGAAAAGATCCACCGGACGGGTAAGACCAAGTGATAATTCACGCATACTAACGCCTACCGCCTGATTGCCTGAACAGCCGCTCATATCTGATACCATCGGTAGAAAAACAGCAATCGCAATAACCGCCGTCAAGGTTTCTTCATAGGCAGAAATCACGCTGGCTGCGATAATATTCAAAACGATATTAGACGACAACCAGGCTAACCTGCGTCTTGAACGTAACCAGGTTGGCATAGAGCGCAGCTCATCACCCACTTGCTGTCTTGATAAGCCTTCGTGTTCAACTCGCACCAGTTCGGCATCTGCCAACTCAATGCGCGACACCACCCCGAGTATCCGTTCTTCGTCGTCGACCACCGGAACCCCCAAAAATGGGTTCTCGTCGAACAATGTCGCTAACTCATCTTGGCTTGTCTCTGCCTTAACCGATAACGCCGGTGTCATGATCTCAAGCAAGCTCACCGCGCGTTTACTTCGCAGCAGGTCGCGCAACGACACCACACCGAGCAACTTTCCTGTTTCATCTAAAACATACGGGTGTTGCCCACGGTGACGCTCAAACTCTTCATCGGCTTCGATCATGCGCTTTAAAATGGTGCCAACAGAATCTGCATGGGTAAAGGTAAATGCCTCCAACTCCATTAAGCCACCCGCGGTATCCGGCGGGTATTGTGACAATTTGCGGACATCATCGGCGCTTTCCACATCCATCGCAGATAAAATCGCCTCCGCATCACTTTTACGCATTTCGTTGACTAAATCCGCCTGCGTATCGGTGTGCAGCTCTTCCATGATTTTTGCCGCGACCGAGGAATCCAGGTCTTTAATCATTGCTACAGCTAGGCCAGAAGGCGCTTCTTCAATCAGCTCGGCGGCGGCTTCTGGCGTCATGATTGATATCAATTGGTCGCGTTCATCCGGGGTCATCTGCGATGCGTGTCGTAAAATATCTTGGTTTGACGCGCCTTCGATGATCTCAGCGACCTGCTGTTGATCCGCCGCTTCTAACGCGTCATATAACGACTCTTCCAACGCCTCAAGCGCTGCTTTGTCATCCTTCTCAGGTGCATTACTCATATCACTATGTTCCTGTTTTTTTTATGGGTTAAATACTACAATTGACTTAATGCTTCCCTAAGCAAAGCATAAGCCGCACTATTCCGCCTAGGTCGTTTTTGATTTTCCTCGATGCCAGGCATCCTTACCTTAAGCCTTTAAAAAGGTCGTTTTAGCCTTGTGTTGATCGCAACATGATATTCAATTGATCGACGACGTCAGACCAATCAGAGTCGTCTTCGATAGATTCTTTTAAGAAAGCCGATTGCGACGCATTCCAGAAATTGGCTTGATGTAAAACCACGCCCCTAGGTAGATGGGCGTTTTTCTTGATAAATGCCTTAACCGCAGTCTCCGTACTGGCCAAACCTAATTGGTCAAATAACGCGCTTAACGTGGGATCATTTATTTCCATTGTGTACCTCTTCTTTGAATTACATCCATTATCAATCGACCAATAACTCTTATCCACTGTTAGCCGAAACTACTCCTTAAAACACAGTCAAAGTGACTCTTTATGCTGTTGACCCACTAAATAATAGGTCACCCCTAACGCGAGCACCACGGCCGCTATCGAAAAAATATGTATCGCAGTGACGTCTTTAAGGTCAATAATAATGACTTTTCGAGCGATTGCCATCAACGCTGTGGCAATCACGAGCTTAATCGGTATAACATCGGTACGCAGGTAAAGGATAATGTTTTGATAAATCTCGATTGCAATTAAAACCACCAAAAAGGCCGCAAAAACCTTAAAAATATCGGACACGGCTAACAACAGATAAGGCGCTTTAGAGACTTGCGTATAGATCACATAAATGACATCCAGAACCCCCCAAAAAATCACAAACACCATCAAAACAGCGAGCGTTCTAATGCAAAACTTGATAGCTTTATGTAACCGAGATAACAGCACATCGGGGTGTTTTTCTGGCAGTTCATCACTCATTTAATTCTCCATCCAATCCATATTAATAACCCAGGCTGGGCATCGCCGTGAGTAACACAGCCACTTCACAACCATTTGCGCTTTTTAAAGTACACTAATAATACTGCCGGTATCGCTATAAAGGATAGCCAAAGCGTGGGATACGCCCACTTCCACTTTAACTCAGGCATGTACTCAAAGTTCATCCCATAAATACCGGCAATAAACGTCAGCGGGATAAAAATAGATGCAAACACGGTTAAGACCTTCATCACTTCATTCATTTTATTGCTAACGGTAGAGATATAAATCTCCAGTAAACCCGTCAAGACATCCCTATACGACTCGATAGACTCGATGACACGAATCGCATGATCGGACACATCGCGCAAATACACATGCGTTTTAGCGTCGATTAAGTCAGATTCGCAGCGCAGCATTTCTGCCAATAGTTCGCGCACTGGCGAAACGTACCGCCGAATCATAATCAACTCACGTTTTAGGCCTTGTATTTCAAACAACATATCTTGCGTGGGTTCAGAGCGCAATAAACGGTCTTCTAATGAGGTGACCGTATCGTCTAGTGCGTCTATTAAAATAAAGTTTTGATCGACTATTGCGTCCAATATCGTATACGCTAAATAATCGGTGCCCAGACTGGTAAAGCGCCCTTTGCTGGTCTTAATTCGTTTGACAATAGGTTGTAAAAAATCATCGGTTTTTTCTTTAAAAACAAACACAAAGTTCTTTAACACGAGCAAACTAATTTGCTCATAAATCACCGAAAACCGTGCATTATCTGGCAACAAACACTTCAGCACGATGAACAAATGATCCTCATACTCCTCAAATTTTGCCCGTTGATGGGTGTTAAGAATGTCTTCCAACACCAGCTGATGGATACCAAATAAGGCCCCTACGCGCTCTATCACCTCGACATTGGCAAGGCCCTCAATGATGACCCAGGTCACCGTATCAGTTGCCATGTACCCTAGTGCTTCATCGATCGACTGAATCGGGTGCTCATTAACGGCGCCTGCGGCATAATCGATAATGGTCATACGGGTTGTGTCCTCTAACACCTCACCCACATGAACCAAAGAGCCTGGTGGCAGGCCCGTTTTTTTAGACGATGCGCCTATTGATTCAGCCATATGTTCACCAAAAAGTATTCATCCATACAAAGTATAATGGTAAGGCACAACCGGTTTCAAACCTACGGTCTTTTTAATGATTTAGTCATTTTTTGTTACAACTGACCAGCGAGCGTTGTTAGTCGACTGTTTTATAAGGGCTAAGGCCCCCTTTGCCAGACCCATCTAGGTTTATAGCATACCGCCGCCATTGTCGAATATAATGCCCAAGAAAACGCTTAGCATAACGTTAGCGCGAATAATGAGAAGGCCGAGGCCATGAGCAAATTAACACCCCTTAACGAGCGCAAGCTAGCACCGTTTGTCCGTGCTATCTGTCTATTCATTTTGCTCATCAGCGGCCTGTCAATCGGCTTTGCAAAACAAGCGTTAGCAACAGAAAGCGAACCCTTGTCACTCGCGTTTTTACAGCAAAAAAAGTCCACTATCAGCGCTGACGCCTCACTTGATGAAAGTTTAAAAGCAACGGCGCTTAGCCATTACGATATGGCTATCGTCAATAAAAGAGCCGCCCAAGAACTGCTTGCCGAATTAGCGTCGATTGAAACCCAGCTGGTCGACGCGCCCAGGCGAATTACTGAGATTCAAGGCGCCTTAGTGAGCTCTTTTAAACCCCCAGCTGGCGTTGCTCATTCATCCGCTGAAAACGATGTTATAACGATTGAAACGGCGTTAATAACTGCAGAGGCTGAACATAGGCAACAACTCGCCCAACAAAAACAGCATGCCCAAGCGCTCGGCGAGCTTCTAACTGCTAAAGGAAAAGGCCATGACTCTATCAACGACCTAAAAAAACGGCTCGATAGTGCCAAACAGTCCTTAGCCGAAACGTCCAACGTCGATAATAACGTGCTATCCGAAGCCCGACACATCAACTTAACTATAAAAAAAGCGCTGTACGAGACGCAGTTACAACATCATTTATTTGTTCTCGAAAAACAGGACGTATTAGAACAACTGCACACCCTAGAGCGCGATTTAGCCAGTAGAAAACTGAGTCAGCTTCAAACCTATATAGACTTGCTTAAGACCAGGCTACAACAACTGCGCGAGAGTAAAGCCGCCGAGGTCTCTGAACAAGCAGAGATTCTACAGCAGTCGGTAGCGGACTTACCGATACCGGTACGAAGCATCGCCGATGATAACCTGACTTTCGGCAATGAATTACAAGACGTAACGCTCAAACAGGCCCAAACCACCGAACGTTTGAATTCATCGTCGCAAGCCCTCGACGAGCTTATACAGCAGGTAGAAGAAGCGCGAAAACGCGTCGAACTTGTTGGCAATAGCGAGGCAATCGGTAGAATGTTGCGCAACAGAGCGGCTGCATTACCGTCAATTCACAGTTACCAGGCCGGGGCGAAAAAACGCCGTAACGAAATTGACCGCGTCACCGATCGTCTGATTGATATCAATGAAAGGCGACGCGCTTTGTTAAACATTGAACAGCGTATTGAAAAAACCCTAGCCGAGGTAGAAGAACAAAAAATCTCCCGACCCCCATCTGCCTTCGCAGCGTCAAAGGACGACGAAAGCACTCGACTACCTCCGCTTGTGCGTTCATTGCTGACGATCCAATTCAATAACTTAACCAAGTTAAGCGAAACATATAATCGCTATATTAGTGATTTAACATCGCTGGATACCGCACGTCGTCAACTGGTACTTGAGGCACAACAATTTTTGAGCTTTATCAACGAGCGCTTGCTGTGGATTAAAAGCATACCCGCTATAAGCACTCAAGACGGCACGCACTTTATTGACTCCATAGCGTGGCTAGCATCAACTAACAATTGGCAACCATTAACAAATAACCTTTCTGTTGTTATACACACTAAACCTTGGCTGGCGTTGATTGCCCTAGTGTTGCTGATTGGTGGCTTTTTTCTACAAAAACTTTGCAAAGAGCGACTCCGCGAAATTGCTAAACAAACCATAAAAATTCGGCTGGACTCGATTAGTCTGTCCTTCAAGGCGCTCATTTATACCGCCTTATTAGCTGCTGTATGGCCGCTGCTACTTTATTTTATCGCTTGGCAGCTCAGTGTATTGCCCGCAACGACATTTTCACTAGCATTAGCCGGTGGCTTACAAGCCGCCAGCACCATGTTGCTGATCATCTCATTTATTCGCTACAGCTGTTTGGAATATGGCTTGGCGGGTCGGCACTTTCGGTGGCCAGTGCCTATTTATCAGGGACTGCTATCCCACACCAAGTGGCTAAAAATTATTATGCCCATACTGGTGTTAATCATGACTGTGGCCATGCAGCCACCTGAGTCCTTTTTAACTCAGGGACTCGCACGCCCTGCGTTTATGGCGTTAATGGTTACTTTTATCATTTTTATTTACAACCTCTTAGGGCCGTCTAGCTCACTGCAATATTTTTTAAAACAAAAGGCCGTCAATGAATCATTAAAACAGGTCGTTTTTTTTTGGTTTCCTCTCGCTTTATTTTTGCCGTTGGCAATGATGGTTGCAGCCGCGGCAGGCTACCAGCACACGGCCTTAGTGGTTATGCAACACGTACGCACCATGATTGTTTTCTTTTTTGCTTTAATGATTGTGCATGCTTTATTACTACGCGCCTTATATATCGCCGAAAAACAATTCAGATACCGAGAAGCGGTCAAAAAAAGAAAAGAAATTTATGCGCTTAAACAAAAAGAAGGTAGCGTAGAAAAAAAACCGAGTGCAGAAAATACTCTCGATATCGAAGTTCAAGACGTTGATTATTCTGAGCTTAGCGAACAAGCAAAAAAGTTAATTCGTACCGGCTTAGTTTTAGCAGGCCTTATTGCCCTTTGGTTTGTGTGGACTGACTTACTACCTATTTTCAATGTATTAAATGCTGTCTCTTTACCCTTTAGCACAACTCAATTAGTTGACGGCATAGAAAAATTAACCCCATTAACCCTACAAGATGTGGCGCTTGCAATACTGTTTTTGCTGGTTACCATCACCGCAGCGACAAATGTACCCGGCTTGCTCGAAATTATTCTATTGCAACGACTCAATATAGACGCAGGCTCCCGCTACGCAATAAAAACCTTATCCCAATACTTTATTGTTACCACAGGCGTTATTCTCGTGTTCAACGCCATTGGCGCCGAATGGTCTAGCATTCAGTGGTTAGTCGCCGCGCTAAGTGTTGGTCTAGGCTTTGGTTTACAAGAAATAGTCGCCAACTTTATTAGCGGCATTATTATTTTATTCGAACGGCCTATTCGCGTGGGCGATACGGTCACCATCGGTGACGTATCCGGCAAGGTTAGTCGTATCCGCATTCGCGCCACCACTATCACCAACTGGGACCGGCAAGAGCTGCTGGTGCCCAATAAAGAGTTTATTACCAGTCGATTATTAAACTGGACCTTAAGCGATCAAATAAATCGCTTCATCGTACCGGTTGGTATCGCCTACGGTTCCGATGTTGAAAAGGCTTTGCAACTGATGTTTGAAACTGCCAGCGACAATGAGAACGTACTTGAAGACCCTGCGCCGATAGTGTCTTTCGAAGGTTTTGGTGATAACGCATTATTATTAAACCTACGTATCTACCTCGGCTCCTTGGATCATCGAATTGAAACCATTACCCAGATACACAAGGTGATAAACGAGAAATTCAAACTCGCGGGTATTAGTATTCCGTTCCCACAACGCGATATTTATTTAGGTACTAAACACCCATTAGAGATTAAGCTACAAAAAGCTGATGATTAACGCTAGACCTTACTTAAACCGGCAACTACAAAATGAACACAAATGAATATAAATGAACCCGTAGCAGTAGGCTGGCGCGAATGGATCGCCTTGCCCGATTTAGCCATTGAGTCTATCAAGGCCAAGGTTGACACCGGGGCTAGAACCTCGGCTCTGCATGCCTTTGATGTTCGAGCATTTGAAAAAAATGGCGAGTTATGGGTTCGTTTTGGCGTGCACCCCCGTCAACGCGACACTAAAAAGGAGATTTGGTGTGAGTCCAAGGTACTTGACCAACGTGAAGTGACTGACTCAGGTGGCCACACCGAACTACGCTACGTTATCGAAACGACAGCCTCTTTAGGGGAAAAAACATGGCGCATAGAAATGACGCTAACAAACCGTGACAACATGTTATTTAGAATGTTATTAGGCCGAACCGCCCTAAGTGCTGGTAATATAGTCGTGAACCCAACACTGTCTTATTTGTCGGGTCAAACCTTAACTAAACATTTTCAAGATTCTCAACAAGACGATCTTGAGGGAGAAACTGAATGAAAATTGGCATCCTATCAAGAAATCCTAAATTATATTCCACTCGCCGTTTGGTTGAGGCCGGTGAAAAGCGCGGTTTCGACATGCATGTGGTTGATGTGCTTCGTTGTTATATGAACATCACTTCGATGAAACCAACCGTGCACTACAAGGGCCAAGATTTAGTCGGCTTTGATGCCGTTATTCCCCGTATTGGTGCGTCTGTTACCTTTTACGGTACGGCCGTATTGCGCCAATTTGAAATGATGAATGTGTACCCTCTTAACGAATCTGTCGCCATCAGCCGCTCAAGAGATAAGCTCCGTGCTTTACAATTATTATCACGCAAAGGCCTGGGCCTACCCGTTACAGGCTTTGCTCATCGACCTGATGACGTTGACGACCTAATCAAAATGGTCGGTGGTGCACCCTTGGTGATTAAGCTACTAGAAGGAACGCAAGGCATCGGCGTGGTGTTAGCCGAAACCAAAGGCGCCGCTGAAAGTGTGATCGAGGCCTTTATGGGCATGCAAGCCAATATTTTGGTGCAAGAGTTTATCAAAGAAGCCGGCGGCGCTGATATCCGTTGTTTAGTCCTTGGTGGCAAAGTCGTCGCCGCCATGAAGCGTCAAGGTAAAGAAGGCGAATTTAGATCCAATATTCACCGCGGCGGCTCTGCAAACCTTATCCGCATCACCCCTGAAGAACGTTCAACAGCTGTACGTGCTGCCACAACCATGGGCTTAAACCTGTGTGGTGTCGATTTGCTACGCTCAAATCATGGCCCGGTGGTGATGGAAGTCAATTCATCCCCTGGCTTAGAAGGTATTGAACGCGCGACTGGCAAGGACATCGCTGGCATGATTATGGACTTTATCGCCAAAGATGCCTCTCAAGGGAAAAGTAAAACCAAAACCCGAGGCCGCGGCTAAACCTGTATGGCAGACATCCTCACGATTGCTGGGCATGCTATCCCCTTAGGCGGCAACCAAATTATCGACGTGCCCTTACCCGATTTGTACATGCATACCTCCTTAAGTATGCCCGTACAAGTACTCCGTGGGCGCAAAAAAGGCCCAACACTTTTTGTCTCCGCCGCCGTTCACGGCGATGAGATTAATGGCGTTGAGATTATTCGCCGTTTGGTCAAAAGCAAATCATTGAAGGGTTTAAAAGGCACCTTAATTACTGTGCCTGTGGTTAATGTTTATGGCTTTATTAACCAAACCCGTTATTTGCCGGATCGTCGTGATCTCAACCGCTGTTTTCCTGGTTCTGAACAAGGCTCATTAGCCGGCCGTTTAGCTAATTTATTTATGCGTGAAGTCGCGTCTAACTGCACGCATGGCATCGACCTTCACACCGCCGCAATTCACCGCGACAATTTACCTCAAATTCGCGCTGACTTAGGCAACCCCAATGCAGAACAATTGGCCTTAGCCTTTAATGCCCCGGTGGTTGTTAACTCTGGCCTTATCGAAGGATCATTACGACACGCCTCGCACAGCTACAATATCCCTGTTATCGTTTACGAAGCGGGTGAGGCCTTACGCTTTAACGAGCTATCCATTAGGGCAGGCGTTAAGGGAATTTTTGGTGTGATGCGTAATATTGGCATGTTAGCGCCAAAACGCAGTAAGCTTAAAAAGCCTAGAGTGCCTTTTGTTGCGCGCTCTAGCACTTGGGTGCGCGCACCACAGAGCGGTATGTTCCGTATGCTAGTCGCCATGGGCGCGCAAGTGATTAAAGGGGATTTGCTCGGTATGGTCGCGGCACCCTATGGCAATGAAAACAGTGAAACGCCCGTCATCGCGACAAGCTCGGGTATTATTATTGGCCGTAGCAACCTACCGTTAGTCAATGAAGGGGAGGCCTTATTCCATATCGCGCGTTTTAATAACCCAGACGAGGTCGCCAACAGCGTTGAGGCGTTTCATTCGGATTTAGACCCTGCAACGGACACCACCGTACCCGACGACATCCCGATTACCTGAGCCCTCAATTTAAGCTACCGTATCGTTTTAATAGAGGCCTTTTGGTTTTATTCTACGGTGACTGACTTGGCAAGATTCCTAGGTTGATCAACGTCTGTGCCTTTAATCACCGCCACGTGATAGGCCAGCAATTGCAGGGGAATGGTGTAAATGATCGGCGCAATAACGTCGTCTATTTCGGACACTCTTATTAAGCTAAGCCCCTCGGCTGCCTCAAAAGCGGCGTGCTTATCGGCAAACACATACAGTTGCCCCCCGCGCGCTTGTACTTCTTGTAAATTTGACTTCAATTTTTCTAATAAGTCATTATTAGGTGCCACCGCGACGATCGGCATATGTTCATCGACTAAGGCCAACGGCCCGTGCTTTAATTCCCCCGCGGGGTAAGCTTCGGCATGTATATAAGACACTTCTTTTAATTTAAGCGCACCCTCCATAGCCACGGGGTATTGCTCACCACGGCCTAAAAATAAGGCACTGGTCTTATCTTTAAACTGTTCTGCAAATCGCAAGATGTCTGCATCTAAACGTAATACCTCTGCCACTTTTTCGGGCAGTAGCTCGAGTTGTTTAATAATCGCGATTTCTTTTTCTTTTGTAATGCTGTGGTGCTTACCCAAGGCAATCACTAACAATAACAAGGCCACCAATTGTGTGGTAAATGCCTTGGTTGAGGCGACCCCAATCTCAGGCCCCGCATTGGTCATCAAGTGCCATTCTGATTGCCTAACGAGCGAGCTTTCAGGCACATTACAAATACTGAGGGTATGCGCATAACCTAGCTGACTAGCTGCTTGTAACGCGGCAAGGGTGTCGGCGGTTTCTCCCGACTGTGATAGGGTGACAAACAGCGTTCTTTTATTCACTACATGGCGCCGGTACCTGAATTCACTGGCAACCTCAATATGGCACGCCACACCCGCAATCGATTCAAACCAATATTTAGCGACCATGCCGGCGTGATAACTGGTGCCACAGGCAACAATTTGCACTTCATCAATTTGACCAAAAGCTTTGTTTGCCTCAGCGCCAAAGCAGCTATCCAATAAGCGGCCACCGGCAATCCTGCCGGCGATAGTTTGCTTTAAGACAGCGGCTTGTTCAAAAATCTCTTTTTGCATGTAATGTTTGTAACGACCTAAACCGACGGTATCGGCCTTTAATTCAGTTTCGGTGATTGCTCGTACCACAGGCTTACCCGTGTCGTCATAAATTGTGATGCCGTCTAAACGTATATCTGCGATATCACCATCTTCAAGGTAAATAAACCGTGTTGCCTCGCCCAATAAAGCAAACACATCTGAGGCAATAAAGTACTCATTGTTTCCCACACCGATAACTAATGGACTACCTTTTCTAGCCGCTATTAGGCGATCATTCTTATTCGCTTCTACCACGCCTAGGGCATACGCGCCGTGTAAGGTTTTTACCGTTTCTTGAACCGCTCGCAATAAATCATTGGTCTCACGCCATTGGTCATAGATCGCATGAACGATAACTTCCGTATCTGTCTCAGAATCAAAGCTGTGTCCTTGGCTCAGCTGCGCTTTTCGCAACACCTCATGATTTTCGATAATGCCATTGTGGACGATAGCAATATCGCCATTGCAGATATGAGGATGCGCGTTTACTTCTGACGGTACGCCATGGGTCGCCCAACGTGTATGTGATATACCGCATGAGCCTTGTAGCGGATGATCTTCTATTAAATGCTCAAGATTTTTAACCTTGCCTTGTGTGCGCCGCCGTTGCAATACCCCGTGTTCATCAACCACCACCATCCCAGCCGAATCGTAGCCACGGTATTCTAGACGCTGGAGGCCTTTAATCAGAACCTGCGTAATATCCCTTTTAGCTAAAGCGCCAACTATTCCACACATATCAGTCCTTGGTCGGCCTTTTCCAGCCCTTTAACGTTGTTTGCTTAGTACGTGACAGCGACAGTGTGTTCGCAGCCGCGTTTTTAGTTAATGTTGTGCCGGCCGCTATGGTGGCATTTTTACCAACGGTAACCGGTGCAACTAATTGCGTATCTGAACCGATAAAGGCGCCGTCTTCAATGGTTGTTTTTGATTTGTTGACACCGTCATAATTACAGGTGATCGTACCCGCCCCGATATTTACGCGTTGCCCTACCTCTGCATCGCCGATATAACTCAGGTGATTTATTTTAGAGCCCTTGCCTAAATTTGTTTTTTTCACCTCAACAAAATTTCCGACCTGGCTATTGTCACCTAGCACAGTGCCTGGTCGTATCCGAGCAAACGGACCGACTTTTGTTGCTTTACCCACGCAACAGTCCTCTAGCACGCTATGGGCATATATTTGTGCATCATCATCAATTTGTGCATTTTTAATCACACAATTAGCGCCAATACTTACGTTTGAACCCAACGTTACCTTACCTTCAAAAATTACATTACAGTCGATGAAGATATCTTGGCCGTTTATAATAAGCTCGCCACGTACGTCTAGACGTTTAGCATCGGTGAGTGTCACTCCTTGTGACATTAAGTCTTCTGCAATAAGGCGCTGCTGGTAACGCTCCAATTGATTCAGTTGCAATTTTGAATTAACACCCTGTACTTCACGCTCATTGTCGGGATGTGTCGTATTAATCGACACCCCTGATTCAACAAGCATTTCAATAATGTCCGTTAAGTAGTATTCATTTTGCGCATTATTGTTTTTTAGTTTTGATAAGCAACTTCTTAGCTGATCACCTTTTATTGCCATGATGCCAGTGTTAACTTCAGAAATCTGTCGTTGTGCTTGTGTTGCGTCTTTCTGCTCGACAATTTTTACTACACGACCATTGTCTCGAACAATGCGTCCATACCCTGTTGCGTCGTTTAGTTTAACCGTTAGTAACGACATGGTTTTATTGTCCACAACGGCAAGCATGTTAGCCAATGTGGCTTTCTTAATGAGCGGTACATCGCCGTAAAGAATTAACACTAGGTCATCGTCAGCCAGCTCAGCTATGGCTTGTTGTACCGCATGACCGGTCCCCAGCTGTTGCTTTTGCTCTACCCAGCGTATGTTGTGTCCTATGGTTTTTTTTATCACCTGCTCTGCATCGTGTCCATAGACAACAATCGTCTGACTATCTAGTTGATTCGCTGTGTCTACTACCCACTGAAGCATCGGCTTGCCAGCAATTTTATGTAACACCTTAGCCGTATTAGACTTCATCCGAGTACCTTGCCCGGCGGCAAGTATTATTGTTTTTATACCCATTTTTTTAAACATTAATAATAAGTTGCTTAGTTTAACAGGTATAAAAAAACCCACCTAATGGTGGGCTTGTTTTTTTATAGCAATCGAACTTATCGCGTTTTTCTCAGACGACTAATTGCACTTAACTGTGCTGCTGCCTCTGCTAATTCTGCTTGTGCTTTAGCATAATCGATATCCGATGTCCTATTGGCTAGCGCTTCTTCTGCACGTTTTTTAGCTTCAAGTGCTTTCGCTTCGTCTAAATCCTTTGCACGTATGGCAGTATCTGCTAACACCGTCACGACATGGGGCTGAACTTCTAGAATACCGCCCGATATAAAGAAATCTAACTCTTCTTTGCCCGTGTCCACTCGAATTTCGCCCGGCCTTAATCGTGTAACCAAAGGTGCATGTCGAGGGGCTATACCGAGTTCACCCAGTTCACCAGGTGCGTACACCATTTCAGCAAGACCAGAGTAGATTTCTGCTTCTGCGCTTACTATGTCTACATGGATTGTCATGCTCATTACGTTACCTTTGGGTTAAGCCGCTGCTTTAGCTTTAGACGCTTTTTCAATCACTTCGTCAATGGTGCCTGTCATATAGAAAGCTTGCTCTGGAATATGATCGTATTCGCCATTGATAATGCCTTTAAAACCGGTAATCGTATCTTTAAGTGACACGTATTTACCTGGTGAGCCGGTAAAGACTTCGGCAACGAAGAAAGGCTGTGACAAGAAACGTTGGATCTTACGTGCTCTAGAAACGGCTAATTTATCTTCTTCTGATAATTCATCCATGCCCAAAATAGCAATAATGTCACGTAACTCTTTATAACGTTGCAAGGTACCTTGAACATCACGCGCTACTTTATAGTGCTCATCACCGATAACTAAAGGGTCTAACTGACGACTCGTTGAATCCAATGGATCAATAGCAGGGTAAATACCCAGTTCAGCGATTTGGCGTGACAACACAACTGTTGCGTCCAAGTGAGCAAATGTCGTTGCAGGTGATGGATCGGTCAAATCATCCGCAGGTACGTATACCGCTTGAATTGAAGTAATAGACCCTTCACGTGTTGACGTAATACGTTCTTGGAAAACACCCATTTCTTCAGCTAAGTTTGGTTGGTAACCCACAGCCGAAGGCATACGGCCTAATAACGCAGACACTTCTGTTCCTGCCAATGTATAACGGTAAATATTATCAATAAATAATAATACGTCGTTACCGTCAGCACGGAATTTTTCCGCCATGGTCAGTCCGGTCAACGCTACTCGTAGTCTGTTTCCTGGAGGCTCATTCATCTGCCCATAAACCAATGACACTTTATCGATAACGTTTGAGTCGGTCATTTCGTGATAAAAATCGTTGCCTTCACGGGTACGTTCACCCACACCGGCAAATACGGAGTAGCCACTGTGCTCGATCGCAATATTACGAATTAACTCCATCATATTAACGGTTTTACCAACACCGGCACCACCAAACAAACCGACTTTACCGCCTTTAGCAAACGGACAAACCAAATCGATCACTTTAATCCCTGTTTCAAGAATTTCGTTAGATGCCGCTTGTTCTTCATAGGTAGGCGCTTTGCGATGAATACCCCATCGCTCTTCTTCACCAATCGGGCCTTTTTCATCAATAGGCTCACCGAGTACGTTCATGATACGTCCCAGTGTTTTAGTGCCTACAGGTACTTGAATCGTGTCGCCTGTGTTGCTTACTTCCAAGCCACGTTTCACACCATCCGTTGTACCCATCGCAATACAACGTACTACGCCGTCGCCAATTTGCTGTTGTACTTCTAACGTTAAGCCAACACCTGCAACGCTAAGCGCGTCATATACTTTGGGTATTGAATCGCGTGGAAATTCCACGTCAACAACCGCGCCAATAATTTGAACGATAACACCTGAGCTCATATCAGTTCCTCAATAGTCTTAATTTAAAATTCTTTTTTATGGTCACAGACCATAAGTCTCATTGAAGCTAATGCTTCTTTACTTAATCTTTAAACACAAAGGGCATAAGTTTCATCCGCTTCTGGGCGATGAAACTTTCCACATAACTCAACTTTATACCCAAAGGGCATAAGTTTCGCTGAAGCGGAAAATAAAAATTTCCACTTAACTCAGCTTTATACCGCTGCAGCACCTGCGACAATTTCCGATAATTCTTGCGTAATGGATGCCTGTCTAGCTTTATTATAAATCAGCTGTAATTCATCAATTAATGACCCCGCATTGTCAGATGCGCTCTTCATCGCCACCATTCGCGCCGCTTGTTCACATGCATTGTTCTCAAGTACGCCTTGGTAAACTAGCGATTCAATATAACGAATCAACAATTGGTCCAACACCTCTTTTGCATCAGGCTCGTAGATATAATCCCAATGATGCGTTAGTTCGTCTTCTAACTCTTCGGTATGAACAGGCAATAACTGTACTATTTCTGGCGATTGGGTCATCGTGTTGACATAGTCGTTATGGGCTATGTAAAAACGATCAATCTTACCTTCGTCATAAGCTGTTAACATGGTTTGTACAACGCCAATGATGTCGTCAATGGAGGGTAATTCACCTAAGTGCGTTACCGTACCTAAAACGTCGCCACCTAATCGACCCAAGAAACCTTGGCCTTTTGAACCAATCGACGCCATTGATATTTCAATACCCTCGTCATCCCATTTTTTCAACTGGCCCAAAAACTTACGAAATAAGTTTGAGTTCAAGCCGCCACAAAGACCGCGATCACTGCTGATAAGAATGATGCCAACTCGCTTTACATCTCTTTCATTTAAGTACGCGTGATTATATTCAGAATTCGCTTGTGCTAGATGACGTATGACTTGGCTCATCTTCTTTGCATAAGGACGCGCCGCTAAAACGCGTTCCTGCGTTTTGCGCATTTTACTTGCAGCAACCATTTCCATCGCGCGAGTAATTTTCTGCGTGCTTTTTACGCTAGCGATTTTGGTTTTTATCTCTTTTCCGACTGCCATAGCTTTTCTCGCTTACCAGGTTTGAGTCTTTTTAAACTCTTCTATAGATGCTCTCAATTCAGCAATGATGTCGTCGTTGTAATTTCCTTCTGGTCCGATAGACGCTACTAACTCAGCCTTTTCTCTTTCCATGTAGCTATGTAAAGCACCTTCAAAAGGCAGTACTTTTTCTACATCGAGGTCATCAATAAAGCCTTCATTGGCAGCAAATAAGGAAATCGCCATTTGAGGAACACTTAATGGCGCATATTGGTTTTGCTTCATTAATTCTGTTACACGAATACCACGGTCAATTTGTGCTTTTGTTGCCGCATCCAAATCGGAAGCGAACTGAGCAAACGCAGCCAATTCACGGTATTGAGCCAAATCAAGACGTGTACCGCCGCCTAGCTTTTTGATCGCTTTGGTTTGCGCTGCGCCACCCACTCGTGACACCGATAAACCTGCGTTTACAGCCGGACGAATACCCGCGTTGAATAAGTCAGTTTCTAAGAAAATTTGACCATCAGTAATCGAAATAACGTTCGTTGGTACGAATGCTGATACGTCACCCGCTTGCGTTTCAATAATCGGTAACGCGGTTAACGAACCGGTCTTACCTTTTACCTTACCATTGGTGAGCTTTTCTACTTCAGCCACATTAATTCTTGAGGCTCTTTCAAGCAGTCTTGAATGAAGGTAAAAAACATCACCTGGGTACGCTTCACGTCCTGGAGGGCGGCGTAGTAATAAAGAAATCTGACGGTACGCCCACGCTTGTTTCGTTAAGTCATCATAGATGATCAGTGCATCTTCGCCTTTATCACGAAAATATTCACCCATCGCACAACCCGCGTACGGTGCAATAAATTGCAGCGCTGGTGAATCGGCTGCACCCGCATTCACAACGATCGTATGATCCATCGCGCCGTGCTCTTCTAATTTTCTAACAACGTTTGCAATGGATGACTGTTTTTGACCAATCGCAACGTAAATACACTTAATGCCTGTATTTTTTTGGTTGATAATGGCGTCAATCGCAATCGCTGTTTTACCTGTTTGTCTATCGCCAATGATCAGTTCACGTTGACCACGACCCAAGGGGATCATTGCATCAATTGATTTAAGACCTGTTTGCACAGGCTCATCAACTGATTGACGGGCAATAACACCTGGTGCAATACGTTCTACAGGTGATGACGATTCAGCGTCAATGGCGCCTTTGCCATCAACGGGAACACCAAGTGCATCGACAACACGGCCCAGCAAGGCTTCACCGGTTGGTACTTCCAAAATACGACCCGTACATTTGACGCTGTCGCCTTCTGAAAGATGCAGGTAGGAACCCATAATAACAACACCCACTGAATCTCTTTCTAAGTTAAGCGCCATACCAAATGTTCCACCAGGGAACTCTAGCATCTCACCTTGCATGGCATCTGACAGGCCATGAACGCGTGCAATACCGTCTGTTAATGAGACGATGGTGCCTTCTGATTTCGCTTCAACGTCTGCATCGAAGTTTTCGATTTTTTTCTTGATAAGATCACTTATCTCGGATGGATTTAATTGCATGGTTTTTACCTTTGCTATTTTAGCTGTCTAGCTAATTGTTGAATCTGTCCACTCAAAGAGCCGTCTATCACTTTATCACCCGCACGAATTATCATGCCGCCAATTAAGCTTGCGTCCTCTTTAACACTAATTTTTACTTGTTTACCAAATGATTTAGACAACGATGTTGATAATGCTTGCTGATCTGCATCAGACATTTCAAACGCTGCTGTCACACTGACATCAAGCAAGCCAAGTTTTTTGGCTTTTTTAATTTCGTATTGTTCAGCGATCTCTGATGCCAGGTGCAAACGATTATTTTTAATCAATAACTTGACTAAATTTATGCCTTCATCGGTCACTTGCTGGTCACAAATATCTAACATGGCGCCCTGCAACGCTTCTTTCGATACTTTTGGATTATTTAAAATCTTTTGTAAAAGCTCGTCTGAAGTCACTTGCCCTAAAAAACTAAGCGCGTCTGACCAGTTGTCAATTTGTCCCTTCTCTTCCGCCATTAAAAAAACGGCTTCGGCATAAGGTCTTGCCAACGCTGCTAACTCGGCCATTAGGCTGCGCCCAATTGACTACTGATTTTATCAATCATCGCCTTGTGTTTTGACGCGTCAATTTCGCTTTTAAGAATTTGCTCAGCCGCAGTAATTGCCAAGGTAGATACTTGTCCACGTAGCACTTCTTTTGCGCTTGCTACTTGTTGGGCAATATCGCCTTCAGCACTCTTTTTAACCTTATCTGCTTCTTCTAAAGCCTTGTTTTTAGCTTCTTCCACCATTTCTCCAGCCCGTACATTGGCTAGATTAATAATGTCAGATGCTTCTGAACGCGCCTCGTGTAACACTTCCTTAGCCCTTTTCTCAGCTAATTCATGCTCCTTTTGGCCGCGCTCACCAGCAGCCAAACCTTCGGCTATCGTTTTCTTTCTTTCTTCCATGGCCGCCATCAGCGGTGGCCATACGTACTTCATGCAGAACCAAACGAAGATAAAAAAGGCTATCGTTTGGCCTATCAGGGTTGCATTAATATTCATTATTAAACCTTAGTTTAGGGTTAATCTTCGTTTAATTTAACCAACGACCGCAAACAGGATATACATAGCAATACCAACAGCAATCATTGGAACAGCATCAATCAGACCCATAATAATAAAGAACTGTGTACGTAAAACTGGGATTAGTTCTGGTTGGCGCGCTGCACCTTCCATAAAGCGTCCACCTAACATGCCAATACCAACTGCAGCACCAATAGCGCCCATACCCATTAATAACGCACCTGCTAAATAAATCAAACCTAAATCTTCCATCTTATTCTCCTATTGAGTTTACTAAAATTAATAAAAAACTAATGACTTTCTTCGTGCGCCATACTGAGGTACACGATAGTAAGCGTCATAAATATAAACGCTTGCAATATAACAATTAATATATGAAAAATTGCCCAAGGCACTGACAACGCCCATTGCGCACTCAGTGGCAACAAAGCAATAAGGATAAATATCATTTCGCCGGCATACATATTGCCGAACAAACGTAAAGCCAGAGAAATTGGCTTTGAAATCAAGCTCACTAATTCTAAAAACAAATTAAATGGCATTAAAAACTTAGGAAACGGATGAAACGCCAACTCAGCAAAAAAGCCTCCAGGGCCTTTTACCTTAATACTGTAAAAAATAATCAAAAAGAACACGCCCAGAGCCATTGCAAAGGTCATATTAGGGTCTGTTGTTGGAACCACTTTCAAATAAGGTATTCCAATCATTTGTCCTAAATAGGGAAGGTAGTCGACTGGCACCAAGTCCATCGTATTCATCAACACAATCCAAACAAAAATGGTCAATGACAAGGGCGCTATTAATGGGTTTCTGCCATTAAAACTGTCTTTAACACTGCCATCGACAAAGTCCACCACCATTTCTACAAAGTTCTGCAAGCCAGATGGCACCCCTGCAGTAGGTGATGTTGCTGCTTTTTTAAAAAAATAAAGAAATAAAGTACCCAGAATAATAGAGACACCCAAGGTGTCTAAGTTAAGCGCCCAAAAGCCCATTTCTTTGGCTTCGTCGGCACCATGCGCGATTCCCCAACTACCATCGGGGTGTTGCCCATAGGTCAGGTTTGTCAGATGGTGCTTGATGTATTCTGATGATGTAAGGTTTTCGCCTGACATAAGTTCTCTCTTATTCTTTCATTTTATAGCCACCGAGGATAAAACCCACTTGGCCTGCTATTAATCCCATGACCAAAGGCAATGGGTGTAACTTAAACCCCATAAACCCTAGTCCAAAAAGCACGATAACGAGCAACAAACGCTCTATCGCCGCTAAATAAATATATGAATGTCCCGTTCCCTTACCTTGTAAGACTTTTCCGGCTGCTTGATTAACTCGGCAAGCCATAACGATAGTCGCAATAACCGAAATTGCACCGCCGTACAAAACCCCTTCAAGCCCAAACAGCGCTAAATTTAGGCTATAAGCCATGGACGCTACGATAATAATTAGCACCAACTGGTAAGTAACGATCTTAAGTTGCGCTTTCATTAACAATTAAACACTTCCACACAACTTATCCGGCTCATTATAATTTTGTTGCAGCGCATCGTCAAGGCTATTTCACGTGCGTCAAGACACCTTCTAGTTCATCCAGTGATGAATAGTGAATAACAATCTTTCCTTTGCCGCTGTTTGAATGGTTAATGCTAACCTTTGCAGCGAGTCTTTCGGATAAGTCTTGTTGCAGTCTATCGATATCGGGATCTTTGTTTTTTATCGCTCGTTTTTCGTCATTGTGCTTTAACAACTGTTTAACTAACGCTTCTGTTGCTCTAACCGACAAACCCTTTAACGCTACTTTATTGGCAGCGTCGGCCTGCACCTCAACTGGCAAGGCTAATAAGGCACGACCGTGGCCCATCTCTATCTTTCCCGCGCGCAGTAACTGTTTTACCCCTGACTCCAAGTCTAACAAACGCAACAGATTGCTCACCGCCACGCGAGAGCGGCCTACCGCATCGCCCGCTTGCTGATGGGTTAACTCAAATTCGTTAACCAAACGCTGCAATGCTTCAGATTCATCCAACGTATTTAAGTCTTCACGCTGTATATTTTCTACTAGGGATATCGCCATAGCAGCACGGTCATCTACTTGCTTTATGACTACCGCGACATCTTGCAAACCCGCCATCTGCGCCGCGCGCCAACGCCTTTCACCGGCTAATATTTCGTAGCCGTTGCCACCGACTGGGCGAACGATGATGGGCTGAATAAGCCCTTGCGCACTGATGGAGTCGGCGAGCTCTTGTAACTGAACGGGGTCAAATTCCGTTCTCGGTTGGTACTTTCCTCGCTTCAACAAGTCTATAGGCAACGTATTGCTTGACGTTTTTTTATCGTCCGCGCCGAGCGACTGGCTCAATAACGCATCTAAACCCCGACCTAGCCCTCTTTTTTTAATCGACATAGTTTATTCTCGGTAATGTTTATCGTCTAACTCACGCGCTAAGTCCATATAGGCCTTTGCGCCGCGCGAACTTTTATCGTAAATAATGGCCGGAAGCCCAAAGCTAGGTGCCTCGGCTAAGCGAATATTTCTAGGCACCACTGTGCTAAATACACGCTCAGAAAAGTGTAACTCAAGCTGCTCACTCACGTCTCGTGTCAACCGGCTTCGCGAATCAAACATGGTTCTAAGCAAACCCTCCAAACTCAAATTAGGATTCACTGTTTCACGCACCTGCTTTAGCGTATCCATCAATGACGACAGACCTTCTAATGCAAAGTATTCGCACTGCATTGGCACGATCACACTGTGCGCAGCAACTAAGGCATTAATCGTCAACATATTCATCGATGGCGGGCAATCGATAAACAGATAGTCATATGACGGCTCTAAGGTTTGCAATGCAGTCTTTAGTCGACTTTCTCGATGACTAACCTCAAGCAAGTGTACCTCTGCCCCAGCCAAGTCCATATTGCTCGGCAACACGTCATTTTTAATTCTTTCAGGACTTACCACCGCACGGCGGGGATCACAACCGTCTAACAATACGTCATAACACGACAAGCTAACGTTTTTTTTATCCACCCCGCAACCCATCGTCGCATTACCCTGTGGGTCCATATCGACCAACAATACGCGACGACCCAGTTCGGCCATACACGCGGCTAAATTGATGCTGGTTGTGGTTTTACCAACCCCGCCCTTTTGATTTGCAACTGCTATTATTCTTGCCACATTATGGGTCCTTTATTGCACTGCCTAGGCTATCATTTGGCCGTATAAATCACTAAGCTTCGCGTTGCGTCAAGCCCCGGTATACTCAGCGACTGAACGCCGTTAAATTGGAAATCGTCCCGTTCAAGTTCATCCACTTCTTTAGATTTCATCGCCAGCAATTTACCACCCGGGCGTAATAAATGCCGTGTTTTTGTTAGCATATCGGGTAACGCGGTAAATGCTCGCGCCGTTACAGTATCAAATTTTTGCTCTGGCTGATAGCTCTCCACTCGGTCATGCACAGGTAGCACATTGTGCAAGCCAAGTTCCACACTTGCTTGCTGTATAAAACGTGTTTTTTTTGAATTGCTGTCTAATAATGTAAAGCTCATATCAGGGCGCGCAATCGCCAAGGGAATACCTGGCAATCCAGCCCCCGTACCTACATCAATACTCCGCTCACCGAATAAATAGGGCAACACACTGAGACTGTCGAGCAAGTGCAGTCGAACCATTTGCTCAGGGTCGGTAATTGCCGACAAATTGTAGACCTTGTTCCACTTGAGTAGTACACGCAAAAAATTCATTAGCTGCTCAACACTCTGGCCCGGTAGCGCAACACCCATCGCTAACAAGCCTTGCTCTAATTGAGCGCGATGTGACTCATTAATGACCGACACTTGAATTACCGCCACTTAGGCGCTTTTCTTTTTCAAATGGACCAGCAACAGCGATATCGCAGCCGGCGTAACACCCTGAATACGGCCCGCTTGCCCTAAGGTTTCTGGTCTATGTCGGCACAGCTTTTCGACCACTTCAGACGACAAGCCTCGCACTTGCAGGTAATCCAGCCCCTCTGACAAACTTAGGTTTTCGTGCTTTAGCGTTTTATTAATGTCCGCTTGCTGCCTATCGATATAGCCTGAATACTTGGCTTGAATTTCAACCTGCTCTGTGACCGAAGCGTCAGTCACTGCGCTCTCAAGACCGCTTAGTGTCGCAATATTGCGGTACTTAACCTCGGGGCGACGCAACACGTCTAATAAATTCGCTTCACGCTGTAACGGTGCCTTTAAAAACCCACTGGCTTGATTTGCCGCAACGCTTCCGGGGTGTATCCAGCTTGAACTTAGCCGCGACTGCTCGGCTTCAATCGCTTCTTTTTTTACGCTAAAAGCCCGCCATTGTGTTTCATCAACCAAACCCATCGCGTAACCGTGCTCGGTTAGCCTTAGGTCAGCGTTATCCTCTCTTAGCAGCAAGCGGTATTCTGCTCGGCTGGTGAACATTCTGTAGGGCTCGATGGTACCATTGGTAACTAAGTCATCAATCATCACACCGATATAGGCCTCATCACGGCGCGGGCACCACGGCTCACGTTGTTGAGATTGCCTGGCCGCATTTAAACCTGCGATTAAACCTTGTGCAGCGGCTTCTTCATAGCCGGTCGTGCCGTTAATTTGCCCAGCGAAAAATAGCCCTTGCATATGCTTGGTTTCCAGTGACGACTTAAGGTCTCTTGGGTCAAAAAAGTCATATTCTATAGCGTAACCGGGGCGCACAATATGCGCGTTTTCGAACCCTTTGATGGTTTTAATAAAGGCATATTGAATGTCAAACGGTAAGCTCGTCGATATACCGTTAGGGTACACTTCGGTCGTGGTTAATCCTTCTGGTTCAACGAATATTTGGTGTGAGTCCTTATCAGAAAAACGCATCACCTTATCCTCGATAGAGGGACAATACCTTGGACCAACGCCATCGATAACGCCTGTATACATAGGCGACCGATCCAAGCCCGAACGAATAATATCGTGGCCCTTTGCATTCGTCCGTGTGATAAAGCAGCTAATTTGCCGCGGATGATCTGCCACCGAGCCCATAAACGAAAACACTGGCAATGGGGTATCACCCGGCTGCTCTTCCATCACGCTAAAGTCTATCGTCCGGCTATCGATCCTCGGCGGTGTGCCTGTTTTCAGCCTATCGACATTAAACGGTAACGCCCGCAACCGTTGTGACAAGGCATTGGATGGCGCATCGCCAGCGCGTCCACCTTCGTAGTTTTGCAAGCCAATATGAATTCTACCGCCTAAAAAGGTACCCACCGTTAAGACTACCGTCGGCGCCATAAATTTGAGGCCCATTTGTGTTTCTACGCCTTGAACGCGGCCCTGCTCAACGACAAGGTCAGACACCGTTTGCTGAAACAAGCTGAGGTTTTCCTGGTTTTCTAAGGCAAAACGCACGGTCTGTTTATACAACAATCGATCTGCTTGGGCGCGCGTGGCTCGGACCGCCGGGCCCTTGCTGGCATTTAAAATTCTAAACTGTATGCCGGCTTTATCGGCGGCCTTACCCATAAGGCCGCCTAAGGCATCCACCTCTTTTACCAAGTGCCCCTTGCCAATCCCGCCAATCGCCGGATTACAGCTCATCTGGCCTAGGGTTTCAATATTTTGCGTTAACAACAGTGTTTTTGCACCCGTGCGTGCAGCTGCCAAAGCGGCTTCTGTTCCCGCGTGACCACCACCAACAACGATGACATCAAAGTTTTTTGGATGTTCCATAGCTCTATTTATCAGACTTAAGCCGTTGATTTTAGCATTTTATTGTCAAATAAGTTAACGCCTTAAAACTTTGACGCTATTCTGTTTGCTAGAATAACGACGATCACCCGACTAATTTTTCACACACTCGCCTATGGATACGCCCGTTAACGTTTTTTTAAATCAAGCTAATACCATTATTTTAGGTAAAAACCTCACCCTAAAACTCGCGTTAGCTTGCCTGCTAGCTAAAGGGCATTTATTGATCGAAGACATCCCCGGGGTCGGTAAAACGACGTTGGCGCATTGCTTTGCTAAATTACTCGGCCTCGACTTTCAGCGCATCCAATTCACCAGCGACCTACTGCCGGCTGACATCATTGGCTCCAGTGTGTTTGATCGGGATAACAATCGCTTCGAGTTTCACCCCGGGCCTTTATTTAGCAACTTTATCTTGGCGGATGAAATCAATCGGGCCACACCAAAAACACAAAGTGCTTTACTTGAATCCATGGAAGAGCGCCAAGTCACTATCGAAAAAGTCACCTATCCCATGGCCAAGCCTTTTATAGTGATTGCCACCCAAAACCCTGGCCATCAAGTCGGCACATTCCCTTTGCCTGAGTCGCAACTCGACCGTTTTTTAATGCGTTTGTCCATTGGCTACCCCGATGCCGAATCAGAAAAACAATTACTCAACGGTGACAATACCCGCAAAAAACTAGCCCAGCTTGACGCGGCGCTATCATCCGATCAGTTCATTGATTTACAACACCAAGTCGTCAATGTGCACGCCGCCGCCCCTGTGATAGCTTATATTCAGGCCTTATTGGAATTTTCACGGCAGTCTGCGCTATACACCCAAGGTCTATCGCCTAGAGCAGGCATAGCGATCATGCAAGCCGCTAAAGCCTGGGCCTTAATAGAGGGGCGCGATCATGTTTACCCTGAAGATGTTCAAGCCATTTTGCCGGCAGTCACTGAGCACCGGCTGGTGCTACATAATCCGCTATCAAACAGCACCGTCGGCACCAGCCACGGCTTACTCTCAGAAGTCGCCATCCCGTGATATCGAACAGTGCTGGATTTTCCGTCGAAACGGGCGACTGGCACACGACAAAGCACCTAGCCAAACCCATTCGCTTGACTGTCTTCGTCAAAGAACAAGGCGTACCGGCTAACATCGAACTCGATCCACTCGATCTAGATTGCCAACATTTTATCGTGCTCGACGAACAAGCCAACGCGATAGCAACAGCACGGCTGAGTAAGGCAGGCAAGTTAGGCCGCATGGCGGTTTTAAAAGCTTACCGAAGAAAAGGGGCGGGGGGTTTATTACTGGACGCCGCAAGCGTTTACGCGATTAAACAAGGCTTAGACAAATTAGTCTGTCACGCACAAACTGAAGCCGTCGACTTTTATAAAAAACAGGGCTTTGTCGCTATGGGTAGGCCGTTTCAAGAGGCCGGTATTGAGCACCTTCAGATGATCAAGGTGCTGGACACTTAACTTAAGACCGTTGCTTTAAATACTCTTCAATAAAGTCAAAACGATCATTACCCCACCAGATTTGTTCATCTAACATCATGATTGGGGCGCCAAAAACGCCAGCTTTATGTGCATCGACACAGGCTTTACGAAACTGCGTTTGGCCTTCATTAGAACTAACAAACGCCATAAAATCCGCAACATCCCAAGCCATCTCTGCGGCAAGGCTCTCAAGATTTTTTAATTCCGTCGGATCACAACCTTCGCCCCAAATTTTTTGATAAGCAGCCGTTACATAAGCCTCTGCTTGGTTTTTTTGATTGGCGTACAAAACACCCACATTCCATGGCTGAACGTCCAGATTAGGCGGAAAAGCAAACGGAACGTCATAATGTTTTGCCCAGCGCTTTAAGTCCGCCAACATGACCTTAATTTTGGCAGGCACTTCCCGATTAGACGGCCCGTAATTACCCGCTGCCATTTTCGCTTGTGGAATATCCATCGGATGATAGGCGACCTCAAGGCCATACTTGCGCGCCAAGTCAGGTAATTTAATATTCGCCAAATAACTGAAGGGGCTCATTAAATCAAAATAAAACGCTATTTTTTGTTCCACCTTAGACCCCTGTTTTTATTGGTTTACGCCGCCGAAATGCAAATATTCCCATCCACAACGCTAACGGGGTAGGTTTTAATCGGAATTTGACACGGAAAGGACGTCGCTTCTCCGGTTTTTATAGAAAAAGCGCCGCCGTGAAAAGGGCATTCAATTTCATCACCGTCTTGATAACCGTCGGTCAACATCGCCATACCGTGGGTACACAGGTTATCGCTTACAAAGTACTCGTCTTCGTGCAGATAAACCGCCAATCCAGGGAAACCATCTGGGTTAACCGCAAGCGGGGCTTCTTCTTTAACATCTTCTGCTTTACATAAAATAATTAAGTCGCTCATTTGAATCTCTTTATTAAATTAGTTTAATGGTTCGCTTAGTAAAAACGATCGTAATGAATTTGCTCCATCGGAACTTTATAGTCCATAACTAACAACCGCGTCAAGGCGTCGGTCATCGGTGGCGGGCCACAAAAATAGAATTCATGCTGCGGCATTTTGTCGCCCAATGTTTTCGCAACCAATTCATGAATAAAGCCTACGGCTCCATCCCATCCAGCAGCCTCTGCTGCTTCAATATCTGACACTGCATTATAATTTATTACCCGCGCCTTCAGGCTAGCATCGCCTTCAATCAGTGCTGTTGTACAAATGTCTTTCGGTGTCCTACCACCGTAAAACAGATAAATATTGCGGTCATTTAAGCGCTCGTCTTTCGCCGCTGCCTTAATAATAGACATTTCTGGCGATAAGCCCGATCCACCACCAACGCATACAATATCACGTGGGATTTCAGGTTTCAAAAAGGCCAAACCATACGGACCGTCGAGAACAATTTCATCGCCTTCTTTATAGTTTTCAAATAATTTTGTGCTTGCGCTGCCGCCGGGCATTTTTTTAATAATAAAGTGCCACTCGCCTTGCTCATTAGGCAAATTACTCATTGAGTAGCCGCGTGAACCCACAACATTAGGGAAGTCTAACAGGGCAAACTGTCCCGGCTCAAATCGGGCGGGGTGTTCTGTTTTAAAGCAGAACTCAGCCATATCGTCTGTTAAACGATTGATTTTATATAAGCTCGCCGTCGACTTGATCGGCTTGTGCATTGGCATCGCATCGTGATTAAGTCGAACTTTAATTTCACAGTCAGAGGTGGGTATACATTGACAGCTAAGTTTGCGGCCCTTTTTTATATCACGAGGCGACAAGCCTGGCGCGTCTTCCCAAACATCATCAACCTCACCATTTAAAATCTCAATTTTACAACTGCCGCATCCACCCGAGTTGCATTCATATGGTAAACCTAAACCTGCCCTAAGCCCTGCGCGAAGAATCGTGTCACCCTCTTCACAAGGAAACTCAAACTCTTGTTCGTTTATTTTAATCGTGTAATTAGTCAAGTTTATGCTCCCAATACCAATAAATAAATTGTTATAGCCGGTCATTATATATATTCTTTTAAAGCAATGAATGCTTTTGATCACTTTTTAGGTGCCCTAATGACCAAACCTTTTTTCAGCCCTGCTACATTTAGCTTTTTAGACCAATTAGCGAAAAACAATACGCGTCCTTGGTTTAATGAGCATAAACCGTCCTATGAGCAGACCGTTCGCTCACCCGCGCTAGCGTTTATTGAATCTATGCAGCCTAGCATCCAATCGTTATCACCTAGTTTTACTGCCATTTCAAAAAAGACCGGAGGGTCGCTAATGCGCGTCTACCGAGACGCACGATTTAGCAACGATAAAACACCCTATAAAACAAATATTGGCATTCAATTTAGGCACGTAGCAGGCAAAGATGTACACGCACCCGGTTTTTACCTGCACATATCACCACAAGAATGTTTTGTTGGCGCGGGGATTTGGCGCCCCGACAGCAAAGCGCTCGGTAAGATTCGTGAAATGATCAGTGATAGTCCCAACGCATGGAAACAACTAACAGACAATAAAACCTTCAAAAGGCTCTACGCGTTTTCCGGTGACTCACTTAAAACCTATCCACGCGGCTACGCAAAAGACCACCCCATGATTAACGATTTAAAGCGCAAAGACTTTATCGCTATTTCCCCTCTTAGCCAAGAAGATATAGTAAGCCCTAACTTGGTTAAACTTGTTCACCAACGCTATAAAGCCGCTAATGATTTAATGGACTATTTATGCAATGCCTTAGAATTGCCTTATTGACGTTGTCCACTTTCACTCGGTTGGGCGATTGGCTTTTGCCGTCAGCACCCAATCATGCCGCCTGTGTGACAGCAACAGAGCCTATAACCCTAATTTATCCGCAATAAACTCTGCATCCTTGTCACCACGGCCAGATAAATTAACCAGTATCGACTGATCAGCTGTCATTTCATCGGCAATTTGCATTGCATAAGCCACGGCATGCGCGCTTTCTAGCGCTGGGATAATACCTTCCACCCGTGACAAGGTCATAAACGCATCTACGCAGTCATCGTCATTAACGGCAACATAATCCACCCGTCCTAAATCTTTCAATAAGCAATGCTGCGGGCCTACGCCAGGGTAATCTAGGCCGGATGCAATTGAGTACACCGGCAGCGGTTCGCCTGACTCATCTTGCAAGTTATAACACTCAAACCCATGCAGCGCCCCTTTGCTGCCCTTACTCATGGTCGCTGCATGAAAGGGGGTATCCAAGCCTTTACCGGCGGGCTCTACACCGACAATTTTCACTGTCTCATCATCCAAAAATGCCGTAAATAATCCAATCGCGTTGGAGCCACCACCCACACAAGCGGTAATCACATCGGGTAGTTTCCCCTGTGCCTCAAGGAACTGCTGACGCGCTTCTTTACCGACAATGCTTTGAAAGTCTCTGACCATCATTGGAAAAGGGTGTGGGCCGACGACCGAACCGATTGCATAAATAAAATTGACCGGATCCTTTAGGTACTCTTCAAACGCACTGTCAACGGCGTCTTTTAAGGTTTTTGTTCCCCGCGAAACCGGTACAAGGGTACAACCTAGGATTTTCATTTTGGTTACATTCGGGTGCTCTTTGGCGATATCTACCTCACCCATATGAATCTCACAATCCAAGCCAACCAATGCACACGCGGTAGCCAACGCTACGCCGTGCTGTCCCGCACCTGTCTCAGCGATTACTTTTGTTTTGCCCATGTGCTTGGCTAGCAAAGCCTCACCTAAGCAATGATTAATTTTATGTGCGCCGGTGTGGTTTAAATCCTCCCGCTTAAGAAATATCTTTGCGCCCCCTATTTTTTCAGATAAGCGTTTGGCGTAAAAAATGGGGCTTGGACGACCGACATAGTGGGTATACAGGTCATTTAGCTCGTCTTGAAACGCCTGGGTTTGAGAAATCTCGAGGTAAGCGTCTTTAATCTCGTCCATAATCACCACCAGCTCTGGCGGAATAATTTGTCCGCCGTATTCGCCAAAATAGCCCTTATCATCTGGCATTGGAATAGTATTCTTTTTCAAGTTAATTCCTCGTCATCTTTTATTATTAAAACTACTTTAGTGCTTATTCTGCCTAATAACAATCCTAATAATGCCCCTTATTAAGACGCCTCCATTTTTGATTTACATCATGGCGTTGATCGGCATTAAATGAGAAAGTTAGCATTAAATGCACAATGAGGAATATCAACATGGTCGAATCAAGTACACGACAATCAGCACAACAAACCACCATGTATGACTGGATAGGTGGCGAACAAGGCCTACGCAAATTGGTCGACCGCTTCTACCAAGTGATGGACACAGAGGAACAAGCTAAAACCATACGCGCCATGCATAAAGAGGACCTCTCCGATATTCGCAACGGTTTATTTGAATACCTATCTGGCTGGTTGGGTGGGCCGCCTTTATTTATCATGAAACACGGCAGCCCCTGCATTACTAAACAACACCGGCCCTTTGTGATCGACCAGCAGGCCTCGGATGCTTGGATGTTTTGCATGAAAAAGGCGATGCAAGACGTCGAGATTGAAGAAAAGTACCGCGAGATGCTGACACCGGCTTTTCAGCGCATGTGTGACACGTTAATCAACCACCCTTAAAGCCTAGTATTTTGTTTCACGACTAGGGTTAACGTCGCACCCCCGTGTTACTTATTGGCAAAAAAAGGGCGCCAAATGGCGCCCTTTTTTAATACAAACGGCTTAACTTAAATATCTATATCCATTCCATAGCCTTTTGCTTCAGGCTTGTGGCCGAAAATATCACCCGTGTAATGCTCTTGGTCTCGCATCGCTTCGCGAGCACCATGGCCCAACTCTAACAGCCAGCCTGATGGTGTAGCAAAATAGAACGTATAGGCCTGGTCATTCGAGTGTTTACCAAGCTGCATCGCTACGTCAATACCCTCTTTACGAGCCGTATCGTGAGCCAGACCTAAATCATCCAACTCGGTGTACTCTAGCATCAAGTGATTAATTCTTTTTTCCATTGGACCCAAGCCAAATGCCAACGAGTGTTGGCGGCCGTTACAATGCATAAATACAGGCTTTGCTATCATGCCATTTGGTAATTTAATTTTATACTCAACCGACCCGACAAGACCCAGCATTGAATAAAACGCATAGGTTGCTTCATCATCCATCGAGCGAATAATAAAGTGGCCAATACCTTGATCACCGGTTAAAAACTTTCCATACATTGGACGACCAGGATGGAAGGGCTTCATCACGTCCATTTGAGGACTGTAGAAAATTTCTGTGGGGTTACCAGACGGGTCTTCTAGTTTAAGCAAGCCTAATACAAAACGCTCTTCACATTCTTCTTCAGACGCCACACGAAAATCAATACCATTGTCTTTTAAATGCTGTTGCATCGCTTTAAATTCTTCAAACCCTTTTACTCGCCAGCCGGCATAAGCCAAATCATCTTCGTCAGATTGGTGAATTGTAAAACGGTGGTGTTGACCATCCATTCTTAGGTAAAAACGATCATCGCGATCGCCTTCTTCAATTTCCAGGCCCACACATTTAGTCGCATAGTCACGCCAAGCGTCCATATCTGTCACGTTAAAACCCATATAGCCTAATTCTGTTACTTTTACCATTTTTAAATCCTCTTAATTTAATTCTAAAATATAACGCTTATTTGTCAGAAAAATATATATAAATTCTTATCTTCCGTTACCCTAGCATCTAACACTATTTTTCGCCTCACCAGACGATAACCACTTTCTGTCTTACGCAGCAGATCAACCCTTCCACCAACGTGTTGAGATCTTTCAAGCTGCCCTCGATGCCTTGTCGTTATAAAGTTACACCTTACAACAAACTCGTCTTCTTTATCCGTATGAAATACTTCAATATTGCTTAATAAGAATCGCACCGATGAAGGCGGATCTTCCATCCACACAGTCCCTGTACCTAAGCGATCCACCCGCTGCTTAAGTTCATCATAGTCATCATTTATAATGGCCATATCATTTGGCGACGGTTCTGCTCGCTTGTCTTTAGCATAGCGACGTTCGGTAACTGGCATCCAATAATGAATGTCTTCAGCAATAAAGGTTTCTAACCACGTTTGATACTCCCTTTCCTGCAGTAATGTGGCTTCCTGATAATAATGCTGTGACACGTCATAATGCAACTGCATGGAGACTCGGTCTTTTGCTTCTGTATTGTGCATATTACTATTCCCCACCCTTCGCCTTTGCCTTTGCGGCCAACCGATCTTTCCAATAGTCTTTATTTGGGAAACAGTCAGCCCATTGCTCATCTTTCGCGCGGATCGCATCCCAGCTGTCCGCGGACATTATTTCTTGGTAAAAGCGATAAAAGCCACGATAGGATGTTTCGCCAATAAAGCTTGAGCCGACTATACCCGGGTAATCTGGGTGTGGCCCTTCGTGACCAACACCCATGCGTGAATCCATGGTATTTTTTCGAGTATGCCTGCCTTGATTATTTCGTGTTGAATTGACCATATTGTCACCGTCGTCACTTTCTAGGGTGCCCGCTGTGCCAAAGCTTCTAATCGCCTGCTTAACCACTTCTTTTTTCGTGTCCTCGTCCATGTCTTTATGCACAATTACCCACGACCACACCTCAATTTCATGCGGGCCTCTTGGGTGCCAGACTTTGAAAATATTGGTGCCGTATAAAAACGAACAATTTGGGAAGGTCGTACAATTCCAGTGGCCATCATATAATTCTGCCCGTGGCTGCCCAAGTTTTTCTGCAACGCCAGGTTGCGTTTCTTGTAAGAATTTAGCGTAGCCCTCACGCTTATCATGGATTCCAATGCCTGCATGGTCTATCACGCCAAAGCCGTGCCCATGTCGCGTTGTTACTTGAATGCCCAACTCATCAAACGGCATATTGGCGCGGTTACCCGCTAGTCCGCCCAACTCGCCCCCTAACATTTCAAGTGCAGACGCATGTGTCCAGCCAACATGATAACCGTCTCCAACAAAATTTTCCGCTGGCACTTTCCAGTTACACTTAAGAATGGATTTCGACGGCGGACCAATTAATTCGGCGCCTTCACCAGCACCCACCATCCACGTATCTAGATACCAGCCCCAGTCACCTAAGAAATCGACTAATGAAGGCGCTGTCTCGTCAAAACAACCGAATACAAAGCCACGGTAACTTTCTACCCGAATTGATGGCAAGCTCATCGCCGACATGTCTATGTCATCGTGATAACACCGCTCTTTTAACGGCACATCAACGAGCGAACCATCTGTACTATAGACCCACCCATGATAGTTACAAACAAACGACCTCGTGTTGCCGCTATCTGCTGTACATACGCTATTGCCTCGGTGCGTACAGGAATTAATAAAGGCTTTTAATGAGCCATCTGTGTGCCTAACAACAATAACGGAGTCTTCACCCATTTTTGTGGTAAAAAAATCACCCGTCTTTTGAAGCTGACTCTCGTGTGCCAAAAATAGCCAACAGCGGCCAAAAATTCGTTCTAGCTCTCGGTCATAAACACCTTGATCCCAAAAAACTTGTTTGGACTGAGTGGATTTTTCTATATCCACCAATTTATCCATATCAATCATTACTCACCTCTTTAATAAATTTTATTCGTCGGCCATTGTCTGGCGATAGCCTTTCCAAAAACCCCTTACGGCATTTTCGTCCATGCCCATTGGGCTGGTATAGTCTTCTACTTCATTGCCACCCATCTCAACAAAAGAGCGTTCGCTTGCATCTCGGTGAATACCCTGTTGGACTAATTCTACCGCCTCACCGTCTTCCATGGAAATTAAGCCGGAGGGGCCCACCAAGTTTATATTTCTCAACCGATGCTCGTCCATTTCTTCATCATCGTCCTGATAACCAAAAAAGGTCCAAACTAGTTCAGTTTCATTCACCGATTTAGGCAGCACTTGGCGGGTCGCCAAGGTGTTCTGGATTTGCTGTAGCACCACCGATGGAAACAGTGATTGAATGCTTAGCGCAACTCGGTCGTCTCTTTCGGGAACAAACTTGAGCACCCGCTCATCTTGCAATTGATGCGGACCCTTCATTTCTCTGTTGGCCTCACCGGCATAGTCAGCGTAGTTTTCAACACCTTGAGGTGCCGACACGTTAAAGTAATTATGACAACCCACTGAGTCGGTAATGCCAACGCTTTCTTGTCCTTGGCGATACACGCCAAATGTTGGGTAAAACAAATGCAGTAAAGCGCCATGGTAACTGTCACGGCTATTTTCTGAATACGCCTTCCAATTGCCCTTCATAAACTGGCGCGTATGACCAATAACTTTAATCGGCTTATGCATAATACGTTTAATATTAGCGCACATTTTTTCGCCCAAAAAGTCTTCTAAATCGGGGGTTTGTGCATCAAATGTTGCAAAAACCATTTGTGCGATAGTTTGCACCCGCAGTTTGCGCAAACCGTAGTTTGCCATATCAAAGTCTTTAGCATAACCACCTTGACCTTTCATCCCACGTCGAAAAGGGACACCTTTAAGGTCACCTTTGGCATCATAGGCCCACTGGTGGTAAACGCAGGTAAATGCACCATCTTCAGAATGCCCGTGTCGCTCGCGACACACCAAAGCCCCTTTGTGTGCACAGCGGTTCACCCAAGCATTTAAACTATCGTCAGCGCCTCTGGTTAACACAATAGGTGTATCGCCAATAAAGGTGGTTTTATAGTCACCTGCATTAGGCACCTCAATGTCCAAACCAATATAGGACCAAACTTTGCCCCGATAGAGCTTTTCTTGCTCTAACTTAAAAACGTCTTCGTCTAAATACACGGCAAACGGCGCATGATTGCCATTAACATCTACCTTATTAACTACGTCTTGAGCGGTCATAAATACCTCCACTTTCGTTTAATTGAGCAGCGACTACTTAAAAAAACCATTCCCTGCAGCCAGGTTACCCGTTAATTTCATCGCCTCTAGCATCATAGTATGGTCAGCCTTCCCCGTGCCTACAAGATCGTACGCGGTGCCATGAGCCACTGACATATGCAAATACGGCGGCCCCATAATCAAGGCACAGTTACCTGAAAAGCCCCAGGTCTTAATGGCAATATGGCCCTGGTCATGGAACATCGCCAGTACCACATCGTAGTGGCCTTCTATACACTGCCTAAATACCGAATCTGGGGGGATCGGGCCCGTCACATCAATGCCTTGGGCGGCGGCTTTTTCCACCCCCGGTGTTATTTCTTGGTCTTCTTCTTTACCACTGGCGTGCGGGTTTAGCCCCGCCACCGCGATGCGAGGCTTGGCTATGCCCCACTTTTTTAACGCCTCATCCAGCTGGCTAATCGCCTTGGTTACTAAAGGCGCATTAATCAGTTCACACACCTCACGTAGGGGTAGGTGGTCGGTTAGGTGCATCACGCGTAATGGACCGCTAATGAGGAATAGGTAACTATGCCCCGGTTCCATATTGATTACCTTGTCGAGCACACCCGCCATTTTCATCGACACTGAACTGATCGGCGCCATAATGGTTGCGTCTACCGCACCGGATAAGGCCAATTGATCCATTTCATCGAGCCAATCGGCACTGATTTGGCCACAAGACGCATTATCCTGCCCCATCACAAACTGGCTATTATCAAATTTGCCTGAATCTATAATATCAATGATGGCAGGGTCATTATTAATCTCGGCAATAGAGGCCACTTTTCTCACTTCTAACGATAAGCCACACGCTTTCACCGCTTGCTGCATAACCGCCTGACTACCCACTAAAACGGGTTGACTGTATTGCTGCACTTCTCCGGTTGCCCATGCTTTAGCAACCACTTCAGGACCAATACCTGCAGGGTCTCCGATCATGGTCGCTATTATTGGTTTTTTATTCATTAAGACACGTCCCCAGCAAAACGTTGATTATTACATTAGATTATCATTATTTATAAGATCATATTAACAATAATATGATCAAAATCATAAAGCCTTTGTTAAGCACTTCGTTTACGATTAAACCTCTAATTAACTATTGCCTTGCGGTAAATGATTAAGCTACTCTCTAAGTTAGAAGATAATCTTGTTTATATTAACCCTTAAGCTCAGGAGAATATCATGTCTACACCGATCCTTTTTAACTCCCTCTTAGACCTTGACGGTGTCGTGGGCGCTGTTCGCTGGCGCGAGTCAGTCCCTGGCAAGGGCGCTGCAACGCCGCCTTTTTTAATCGAACACATTGGCGGCATTTCTGAAGACAGGGCCGAGCGCTTAATGGCTCACGCAGAAGCCGCTGGGCTGGGTATAATGGGCATCAGCCAGCTAAGTTATCAACGCGCTAGCCACGACCCAACCGTCGTTTACCCGCTTGACGCGTATTATGCACACAGCATGCGCGGCTCCGTCGTCTGCACCATTAACCGAGTCGCAGTACTTTTAGACAATACCGTCAAGGCGGACATTCAGCACATCATCTCTAAAATGATCCTGGTCGATAACCGATAACGCTTGGACTACGGCTTAGCACTTTTCTTTTTATTGCAGCCCTTCTGATAAAAGCCTCTTCCCAAAAGAGGCTTTTTATTGACTATAATCATTTTCTAATACAGCGAAGCCAGTATACTTAACTACCAACAAACGTGATCACCTAGGAGACCCTATGACCAGTAACGCTATCAGCCTAGAGCTTAAAGGCGAAGTTGAAGACTTACTCAACGCTTACACACAATGTATTGACGATGATGACTTGGAAAACTGGCCCGACTTTTTCACCGAAAAGTGTCTGTATCGCGTCATTCCTCGAGAAAACCATGAAATGGATCTGCCCACCGCCGTTATGTGGTGCGACAGTAAAGGCATGTTACAGGATCGTATTACGGCTCTACGGCACGCAAATATTTACCAAGTGCAATGGTACCGCCACATCACCAGCAACCCTCGCATTCTTTCGGTTGATGGAGATACCATTAAAGTGCAATCAAACTATGCCGTGTTCAAAACCTGTAATGATGGCGAAAGTACGGTTTATAACGTCGGTCGCTATGTCGATGTGATCGTGCGCGAAGACGGGGTTTTAAAGTTTAAAGAACGCTCCGCTATCTACGACACGCATCGGATCACCACTTTAATGGTCATCCCTATTTAATGTCGCTTTATCAAGGAGCAAAATCATGAACACACCCGCACATTTAAAATGGCCTGATAACGCCGACTGTACAGCCGTTCCTTACTCGGTTTTTAATAGCCAAGAAGTGTACGACTTAGAACAACAAAAGCTCTATAACGGCCCAACATGGAATTATTTGGCGGCTGCAGACGAACTACCGGAAAAAGGCAGCTTTAAATCGACTTATATTGGCGACACCCCTGTGGTTGTCACTCGTGGTCAAGACGATGAATTCTATGCCTGGGTTAACCGTTGCGCGCACCGAGGCGCAGAAATCTGCCGTGAGCGTCATGGTAAATCCGAAGACGGCGCTTTCACCTGCGTTTACCACCAGTGGGCCTATGATGCCAAAGGCGACCTGCATGGTATACCTTTTCAGCGCGGCCTTGCCGGTAAAGGCGGCATGCCAAAAGACTTTGATAAAAAACAACACGGCCTCAGAAAAGTTCGCTTAGCGAATTATCATGGCGTTCTTTTTGGTACCTTCAGTGAGCAAACGCCTGATATCGAAAGCTATATGGGTGAGGATGTCAGCCATCACTTAAAACGCATTATGAATCGGCCGATAGAGATTTTAGGGCATACCCGCCAAAGCATTGCTGGGAATTGGAAATTTTATTCTGAAAACACCAAGGACCCTTATCACGCCAGTCTATTACACCTATTCCACGCGACCTTTGGTTTGTATCGCTCGTCTCAAAAGGGTGAGTCCATCATCAATAACGATTTTCATTCGGTCCTTTGGGCGAGCAGCGGCACAGAAAGTGAATCCGCCTTGGATGATATGAAAAAAGACAAACTCCGAACGCTACAAACCGGTGAGTACGCGTTACAGGACCCCTCTTTGTTAGCCGGCCAGCAAGAGTTTGACGATGGCGTTACCTTGGTTATTTTGTCTCTTTTCCCATCGTTGGTGATGCAGCAGATTCAAAACACCTTGGCGTTTCGTCAAATTTTGCCTAAAAGCAAAGATGAATTTGAACTGGTTTGGACGTACTTCGGCTATAAAGATGATAGCGAGGAACTACGTAATATTCGCTTAAAGCAGTTCAACCTCATCGGCCCAGGCGGCTTCATCTCAATGGAAGATGGTGAGTCTACCGAGCTTTGCCAAAATGCCATTGTGCGTGACGGGGCCTATACCAACGTTATCCAAATGGCCGGTAAAGAAGCGAAAGGTGATGACCACTTGGTAACCGAGGGGCTAATACGCGGCTTATGGAAAGGTTACCGTGAAATAATGGACTTTTAGTCCTCGGTTAATAGTCGCACACCAACCGCGCTCTATCCTGTTTAAGGGACTTAAAGGCTTCTAGTGCTCAACTAGAAGCCTTTTTAACGGCCTTAATCCAGCCAAAGGGAATACAATTTGCCAAAGCGTCTACGTTATGGTGCAATCACCGCACCTTGTTTCTAGCATACTAGCCTATGAACCAGACTAGCACCCAACAAAGCCCCAGTGAACAAAGCTGTCGCTTATGCGCGCTATCCGCTTTATGCATTCCTGCGGCACTCGATGACGCACTGATTACTGAACTTGAAAGCTTTATTAGCTCTGGTAAGCGCTACGCAAAAAACAACACCGTTTATCGCCAAAAAGAAAACTTTTGCTCTCTTTACGTAGTTAAAGCCGGTGCTGTTAAAACCTACATCACCGATGTTAATGGCCGCGAACACATCACGGGGTTTTATTTACCAGGTGAAATTATTGGGCTGGAAAGTATCGCCGGGCGCGAGTACTTAGAAACGGCCGTCACCTTAGCTGATTGTCACCTGTGTAAAATTGACTACGCACAATTGGCCCAATTACGAAAAAATAATTCGTCACTGTCTGATTGGGCAATTAATTTATTTAGTCAGTCCCTTGCCTCGGGGCATGATTTTTTTACCTGCTTGTCGCAACATACCGCCGTGGCAAGGCTGGCAACCTTTCTCTTAATTATCTCAAAACGCACCAGCCGTACGGGAGACTATCAACTAGACTTTAGCTTACCCATGTCTCGGCAGGATATTGGAAATTACCTAGGCTTAGCCAGCGAAACCAGCTCCCGAGCCTTTTCAAAACTGGTTGAACAACAGTGCATTGAAAAGAAGAACCGGCAAATACGCATCACCGATTTTGATAAATTAGTCGCCGTATCTTCCATGAGCCTTAGCACTTAAGCTGCTCTTTCTTACGCTTTATAACGCAACACCCAGTAATGCCTTTAAAAAAAGCAATGCACGTTCTTGTCAAGAATAACGCGCTGGTCTAAGGTAATAACACGCCCCGCTAATCGCCACTGGCCATCTACTTTTCTTAGCTTATCTTTGCGACGACCATACATGGTCGAGTCATCACGCTGGCCACGGCTGCGGTAAACGATAAAATTCGACCAAACGTCCACCTCACCCGGTACCTCTGCCCACATCGCATCAACATTTGAAATGTAACGCCTGATTCGCACGGGCGGGTCTTCGGCCCACAAAAAGCCGGTATCAAAGCGCGCTACTCGCATACTTAACACCGCATGGTTATCGTTGTATAAGTAGGTGGTTTGTGCAGTGCCTATCACTTTTTTATCCCGTCGGTAGCGCACTTCTTCTGTCGGCAGTTGATAAACGATGTCTTGGGTTAACATCTGATCTAACCACTCATGATAGCGCTCTTCATCTAAGGCGCGTGCCTCGCGCGTTAAAAAACTCGCCACCTCAAAATGCGTTATATGATCGACCACATCACCCGCTGCCTGTTGCTGTATCTTTACACTCATGTTGCCTCCTACTTATACGCGTCTGTTTTAGCGGTTACTGATAACTTAGCCCAAGGTGTCCCTTGCATGAGCTCAGCCCACCGCCTGTACATACCCCGCGTTGAGGTTTCATTAACCCAACCATCACTGACTAAACCTGGCATTTCAGCATCTGTCCGCTCACGCCCCCTCGCCATACCTAAATAAACACGCCCTTGGCGGGTAGCGAAGCCTCTGTTGGCGTGGGTACAGTTTTCAAAGTTTTCACCATCATCACTTTCTAGAATACCCGCGGTACCGAAGGTCAACATATTATCGGCATGAATCATCTGCTGTAGCTCTTCTGGCATTTCCTTTTCTACCAGGGTCCAAGTAAAAACCTCAATTTGCCTTGGCCCTCTGGGCTGCCAAACCTTAAAGGTGTTGGTGCCGTATAAAAAAGAACAATTGGGGAAAATCGTTGCGTCCCAGTGGCCGTTGTAAAACTTTTCTCTGGTTTTACCCAGCTTTTCTCGCACGATGGGCGAACGCTGGTCTAGCCATTTTTGGTAGGCGATACCTGGCGGCCCGGGGTGCAAGGCAGCAGCAGCGTCCCAAATAACACCAAAGCCATGTCCTTCCGGCACTGTCACCTGTAAGCCAGAGTCGGGGCTGTAGTCATTTAAGCCCTTCATACTTTCTAAGGCACCACCGGCAATCTCTAATGCCGAAGCATGCGCCCAGCCAACGTGGTAACCGTCACCAATAAAGTTTTCAGAGGGGTTTTTCCAATTACAATTGAGTATGGATTTCATCGGTGGGCCAATCAGCTCCATGCCACCTGGGACATCCATAAAGGAGTCGATATACCAAGCCATGCCGCCTAAATAATCAACCAGCGACGGCGCATCCAGGTCAAACGTACCAAAAATAAAGCCTTTGTAACTTTCAACCCTCACTTGCTGTAGGCCCAGCGATTGCTTGTCAATATCGTTAAAGTAAGCCTGCTCTTCTAATGGCACATCATCTAACTCGCCATCAATACCAAAAGCCCAGCCATGATAAGGACAAACAAACGAGCGGGCATTGCCACCTTCAGAAAAACACACGTAATTACCGCGGTGGGTACATGAGTTTACAAACGCCTTAAGACCCCCGTCTTTTTGACGGGCAACAATCACATTGTCTTCCCCCATCGTGGTCACTTGGTAATCCCCTGTTTCTGGTATCACTGAATCGTGTGTTAAAAACAACCAGCAACGAGCAAAAATGTGCTCCATTTCCTTCTGGTAAATATCTTCATCCCAGTAAATAGAGCGATCTTGGATCGCCCCGTCTTGCTGAATTAGTTCGTTAATTGGTTTCATGCTTGCCTCACTTTAGCCACAAATACGTAAATTACCTATTCGTAAGAACTCTACGCTTAGCCCGCTAAATAAAAATGACATCTATCAATTTTATTCGTCGGTAGCCTTAAAAAATTGTTTAAAAATGCTTTAAATCATTTCGTCTTTGGTATAAAGTTCAGCGATTGCTAATAGAGCAGAATGCTAAGTCAGTAGCGCATCTTATGTTAGAGAAAAAAATAATTACCGACTGCACAAGTTGCGCGCTTGCTAAGCGTTGTTTACCTTCTGGTATACCTGTTACCGATTTGTATCGTTTTATTAATATTGCACATACAAACCAAACATTTGCCAGCGGCGACCAACTGTTCAAACAAGGGGTTAAAGCGTCGCATCTGTACGTGGTCAAAACCGGCTCATTTAAAACGCAAATCATTAATGACTTCGGTGATGCGCACGTTAATGGGTTTTATTTGCCCGGTGATATCTTAGGCTTAGAGAGCATGGCAGGTGGCATCACTTTAAATAGTTGCATCGCCATCGAAGACAGTTTGGCGTGTAAAATCACTTACCGCCCATTAGCCGCTTTGCGTAAGGAATTTCCAAATTTATCTGATTTGGCGGTCAAAATTTATAGTCAAGCGCTAGCAACAACCCTTGAGACTCAAAACTGCCTATCCATCCATTCTGCGGCGGCCCGGCTTGCTCAATTTTTAATCTTATTCCATCGACGCACTAACCAAGTCACTTATCGTCAAATCAGATTACACTTAAATATGTCTCGTCAGGATATTGCAAGCCACTTAGGTATCGCCGTTGAAACGGTTAGCCGTTCTTTTTCAAAATTAATTGATGCGGGGTGTATTACAAAATCGGGGCGAATCATTAATATCATCAACACAGAGGCCTTAGAGGAAATATCGCGCTCCACAGCGTAAGTGACCTAAATCATTTTATCGCCTGCAAAACAGTATAGAATTAGTAATCTTATAAAAAAATAGTTAAGTCAAATTAAGGAGTTATTATGTCGTCAACACCTAAAAATGAGCCATTTTTGGAGTGGCCTGCCAAATATAATGAGGTACCAAAAGCCGTATTTGAAATGGACGAGCTTTGGCCAAAAGAACTCGAAACTATTTTTTATGGTGCCGAATGGCACCCTATCGTACATCGCGCTGAAATTCCTAATCCCGGTGATTATAAAGCCGCTGAATTGGGCGAGATGCCTATTTTTGCAGTGCACGGCGAAGACGGTGCCATTCGGGTTTTTCAAAACACCTGCACGCACCGTGGCACGTCATTGATAACCGAAAGCGCCGGCAATAAAAAAGAGTTTGAATGCCCTTACCACCGCTGGTTATTTAGCTTAGAAGGCGATTTAGTTGGCTGCCCTAATAGCCGCGACTTTACCCCCGATTTTGACAAAAAAAACTTTAGCCTCTTTCAGCTCCGCACAGAAGAATTTTGTGGCTTGTACTTTGTTACCATGAGTGACAAAACACCGCCGCTAAAAGAATACCTTGGTGAAAGCTTTTACGAACCCTTAAGCCGCGTATTGGGTGGTGATGGCCGTTTAAAACTTGCCGGCTACCAAAAGGTGATGTACGACTGTAATTGGAAAGCCTATTGCGATAATGATGGCTACCATGCACCGCTTTTACATAAGGCCTTCGCCTTACTCAATTGGCAGGGTGG
>DBBV01000013.1 GCA_002292375.1 Methylococcaceae bacterium UBA975
ACTTTTAATGCGATGGTCGCGCGTTCGAATCGCGCACGACCCACCATCCTTACGCAAAAGCCAACTTTTTAGTTGGTTTTTTTGTGTCTGTGTGGCTATGCTCCGACAGCTTGTTGTTAGCAACTAGTCACCACTGGGTTTAAATGGCTAGTAGCTGTAGGTATAGCTTACATCTAAGGTTGTTTCTTCGATACCAAACTTAACGTCAGCGCCAAAAAAGGCTGTATCCGTTGCCGTTAGTTCATTACGAAAGGCGTGCATAACGGCAAAAGACCATTCTGAATGTTGGCTGCTTTTGTAACTAAATCCAGCGGTTAAATGTTTGGATGGCATGGCTGGCGAAATGGGGTTTAGCAAGCCTGATCGTCTGGGGATTTGTTCCTCACCAAAGTTTGCGCCCATTCGAAGTGTAACCGTATCATTAACAAGGTAGCGAACGCCTAATTTATAAGCGGTAATACTTCTCCAGCCAAAACCAACGCCGTCTTTTGCGCCAAGCAGCCTGTCTGCAGAAAAGCCGCCGGTAAATTCTGACACACTGGGTACAGGGTTTGATAAAGAATCAATGTCTTTATAGTTAATACGCATAACATCGAAAGCAACGGCAAGTTGGTCTGTAAAATTAATGGCCATGCCTACGCCATAACTCGATGGAATATCAAAATCACCATTGTTAGCAAATAAGCCAGAATACTTTTTCATCTTAGTCATTTGCATTTTGGGCGCATAATAGGCACCAAACTGGTAGGTGTCGTTGGGCTTATAAAACCAACCTACTTTAATACCCAGCCCGTAAGAAAGCTCGTCACCTCTGTTGGTTAGGCTGCCAGGGTCTGATGATACGCCTTCAAAGAAATCTAAACCTTGCGCACTAAATTTTTGAATACCGAATAAAGGTGACACCCCAATATAATTATTAGGACTCATTTCGTAGGTGTAGGTGGTGGCGATAATCACTTGGGCAAAATCAACGCCTAAGTGCCCGTCTGTTGTGATGCTGGGCGCGCCTAAAACACGTTCAGCTGTTTCGGTAAATAAGCGTTTTCTATAAGTCGTGTTGATGCCGCCATTGCCATACACGGTAACGCCGAGTGTGCTTTTATCGCTTAGTCGCGTGTTCCAACCAAAGTTAGGGATTAACCAATAATCTCGTCGGCTGTCATCTCGTACCAGCTCATCACAGGCGCCAATACCTCGGCAGTCAAACTCACCATCGCGGGGTAAATAGAGAAGCCTGGCGCCAATATCTAGGCCTTCAAATTGCGACATACCGGCAGGGTTAACTGCGCCGGCTAGTGTGTCTTGTGGGAAAGCAATAGCGGCACCCGCCATACCCATCATTTTGGCGCCATAACCAATGGAAAAATAGCCATTATTTGCATAGGTAGAATGACTTAAAAATAGTAACCCTCCTAATAAAATTTTTATTTTGTGTGTCATGAGGTGAGCCTATAGGTGTTGGGTGACTTAACCATAGCTAGGGTAAAGAAGCTTACCTAACTTAACAAAAGACCGTGGCCGCTACCAGCTTGATGATTAAAAAGTTTTGGTTTGTTGTGCCTAGTAAGTGCTTAAGGGCTTTTGCCGGCAATAGATATATGAATCTGAACGCCTTAAGTTTTATTTAATATTAATTTCCTATGATGTCGCTGACTAGAAATTGGAGTGACAACATATGCCTGTTATTACATCGGATGCAAGATTAAATAAAACTGACCACAGTGCTGTAGAAAAGCAGCAGCAGATCTTATTGCCGTTACTATCGGTTGACCTGGTCTATAAACAATCGCAAGAAAGAGTGGTTGTTGAGCAATTTATTGCCAACCATTTTTTCAAAAGCCATCAAGCTGAGGTACATACGTTTTTGCCGTATCTGCTAACGTCGCGGACGAAAAAAAATATAATCAGTACGATTGGTTTTCGCTTGGGAGTGAGCGATGAAATTTTTTTTCTAGAGCAATATTTAAGTTGCAACGTAGAAACAACCTTAAGTCAATTAATGGGCAGCGTGGTCGAGCGAAGAAAAATCGCTGAAATTGGTAATTTAACCTCGAGTTACCCCGCAGCAAGTCAACTGTTGTTTGTGCTGATCGTTGCTGTTTTATACAAGGCTGGATTTGAATGGGCCTTGTTTACGGCAACGCCACAGGTTCAAAAAATGGTGGATGATTTAGGTATTGTTAGTCATCAGGTTTGTGTTGCATCGCCCGAATTTTTGCCTGACCGAGGTGAAAGCTGGGGCGGTTATTATAAAAATAAACCGACGGTTATCGCGGGTCAACTGAGTGATGCTTTTGCTAAATTGAGCACGCATCCGGTGGCTAGTTTTATGCTGTGTCATTACCAGCGTAAATTAGATGCAATCATTCAACAGCTGGTTTAATCATGTCAAAGTTATGGAGGGCTATACAAGGTGTTGCTGACAATTCACACAGCAAACCCGCTTTAATAGGTATGAATAAAGCATATTCGTATGCTGAACTTGTTGTATCGGTTAAACGGCTGGCTAAAGAGCTCAGTGGTTTTAAAAACCAAGTACTAGCCTTATATATAGATAACTGCCCCGAATGGATCATGATAGATTTGGCCTGCCAACTCGCGGGTATTACCTTATTACCCTTGCCGCAGTTTTTTTCGGACCAACAATTAACTCATGCGGTGATGCAAGCGGGTGCCCGTGCGGTTATTCATAGCAACGGTGACAGACTGAGTTCTTTATTTAATGTGGATGAATCTGTCTGCATGCACAGCGGGTTTGTCGTCAGTACCTTGCCTAGTGCCTCTGTCGCTTTGCCAAAGCAGACAGCAAAAATCACCTTTACATCAGGCTCTACAGGTGAACCTAAAGGTGTTTGCTTGTCAAACAATCAACAGCTTTTAGTGGCGCAGGCACTTAAAAAAGTAGTCAATCTAGGCGCAAAAAAACATCTATCCCTTTTACCGTTTAGCACCTTATTAGAAAACGTTGCGGGTGTTTATTTAACCCTGTTATCTGCCGGATCTGTTTTGGCCTTAACGCAAAAATCAATGGGATTTACTGGCAGCAGCGGGTTAAATATAGAGGCTTTCCTCAATACCCTACATGCGCATCAACCAAGCAGCCTTATTGTATTGCCTGAACTATTGCTGGCCTTGATTAAGTCAATCGAGAAGGGTTGGCGGCTGCCTGCTTCGTTAAAATTTATAGCCGTGGGTGGTAGCAACGTGTCACTCGCATTGCTCAATAAGGCGAAACGGCTTGGACTTCCCGTTTATGAAGGCTATGGCTTATCTGAATGCAGTTCAGTGGTGAGTTTAAATAATCAAAAAAATCTAAAAGTAGGCTCTGTTGGCAAGCCGTTGACCCACGTGTCTGTACAAATCAATAAAGGCGAGGTAATGATTTCAGGTAATACATTTTTGGGTTATATCGATCAAGCCGATAAATGGGGGCAGACGCTTCTTGCAACCGGTGATTTGGGGTACTTAGATGATGAAGGCTATCTATTTATTAATGGCCGTAAGAAAAACCTACTTATTTCAAGTTTTGGTCGAAATATAAACCCCGAATGGGTGGAAGGCTGCGCATTGAGTAACGGTTTGTTAAAGCAGTGCGTTGTGGTCGGCGATGCTAAGCCTTATTGCACAGCGTTGCTCTATCTAGCAAACCCCTTAACGGGTGTCAGCCAAATTAAACAATGGATCGATACGGTTAATGGCTCCTTACCAGACTATGCGCAAATCAAAAAATGGCTCATTTTAGATAAACCGTTCAGCGTTAAAGCAGGGCTACTTACAGCTAATGGTCGACCCAAACGCAGGGCTATTTTGAAGGCCTACCAGCATCGGATAGATGCAATTTATGGTGTTGAGCTATACACGTCCCATATTAAACGGAGAGTAACAGATGTTTTTTGAAAGATTACAAACGGCAACACAACACGCTAGAGCCGGGATGCTTAAAGCAGCAATAATCGAGAAGGCGGTGTCGAGCACGATCAGCTTAGAGGAGTACGTGGCTTATTTAACACAGGCGTATCACCACGTTAAGCACACGGTTCCGTTATTAATGGCGGTAGGCGCTCGTTTGCCTGAGTCAAAGGAGTGGCTAAGGAATGCTGTTGCTGAATATATCGAGGAAGAATTGGGCCATCAAGAGTGGATACTGAACGATATTGCCGCTTGTGGGGGTGATAAGGAGGCAATACGGAACAGCCTACCGGCCGTTGAAACGGAACTGATGATTGCCTATGCCTACGATATGACTAACCGTGTCAATCCCTTGGGTTTTTTTGGCATGGTACATGTGCTTGAAGGAACTAGTATTACCACGGCTGACAGAGCAGCCGATGGTATTCAGCGGGCATTAAATTTACCGGATGACGCGTTTAGTTACCTACGTTCACACGGTGCTTTAGACCAAGAGCATGTTGAGTTTTTTAAAGGCTTAATGAATAAGGTAACAGACGCGAATGAGCAGGCGATTATTATTCGTAGTGCCACTATTTTTTATCGCTTATACGGTGATGTGTTCCGATGTGTCACGGCCAAAAATTGAAAACGGCAATGATAGATAAAACCTGTTTATTAACAGGTGCCACTGGTGGCATAGGGAGTGCTATTGCTAAATTACTTAGCGAACAAGGGTCGATATTGCTGCTAGTCGGCCGGGATGCTAATAAATTGAAGAAATTAAAGGCAGCTGTAGGTGAAAAACATATCACCATTCAGGCAGATATTGCTAGTGAATCAGGTCGAACACGTGTTGTTGAGGTGTGTAAGCAATTAGACCAAGGGGTAGATGTGTTAATTAATAATGCTGGTATTGGGCAATTCGATTTGTTTGAACAGATGACGGAAGAGCTTATCGCTCAAATCATCACCATTAACTTGACCAGTACGTTATTACTAACCCATAGCTTGTTACCGTTGTTACAGCAACAAGCAAAAGCCCAGATAATTAATATTGGTTCGACGTTTGGCAGCATTGGTTTTCCGGGTTCTAGCGTTTACTGCGCCAGTAAGTTTGGCCTAAGAGGGTATAGCGAAGCCTTAAGGCGAGAGCTGATGGACAGTGATGTAAGTGTGCAATATTTCGCACCACGTGCAACTAAAACAGCCATTAATACTGCAGCTACTGAAGCGATGAATAAAGCGTTAGGTTCGACAATGGATGATCCTGCAAAAGTGGCAAAACACGTGCTCTCGTTTATGCAAACACACAACAGGCAATATTTTGTCGGTTGGCCAGAAAAGCTTTTCGTAAGGCTTAATGGCTTGCTTCCGGGTTTAGTCGAAAAATCCATTGTTAAGCAATTAGAAAAAATCAAACATTATTTAGCAGCGGCTAAAAACAACGCGCCAAATTAAAGGACCCAACATGATAAAAATTTATAAAATGGCCGTGTTACTATTATTACTGTTGACCACGCTAGCACAAGCGAATAATGGGGTTATGGCACTACAAGAAGACTGGGCCGCTGCTAATTATCAGCTAACAGGGCAGCCCGCCCTGTGGCTGATAAAGGCCGACACGAAAATAGAGTAACGCATTACTTGAGGTAAAAGACGCGCTAAACTAAGCCATGCAAATACTATTAGTAGAAGACGACGCCGCGCTAGTTGAGGCGTTAAAAAAGGCCCTTGTCGCTGAGGGCTTTGCGGTTAATTGCTTGTCAAAAGGTAAGCAGGCGATTGCATCGATTAAAACAGAATTGCCCGATATGGTGATTTTAGATTTAGGCCTGCCTGATATGGATGGCTTAGAGGTCATGCGTTTGATACGTGCGGTTAGCGCCGAGTTACCGGTGCTTATTTTAACCGCACGCTCTTCGTTAGGCGATAAAATCACTGGCTTGGATTTAGGCGCCGATGATTACCTGGCTAAACCGTTTGATGTGAATGAGTTATTGGCAAGAATTCGAGTGATAGAACGCCGTGCCAGTTCACTCAAGCACGCCAGCTTGGTGATCGGTGATGTGATGTTAGATTCCATTAGTCATCAAGTTTTTGTCGCCGGAGAGGCCGTATCGATGTCGCGGCGTGAATTTATGCTGCTAAAAGGCTTGATGGAAAACGTGGGTCGGGTGTTAACAAAAGAAAGCCTCGAATCCAAATTATATAGCTGGGGTGAAGAAGTGGTGAGTAATACCATAGAGGTGCATATTCATCATTTAAGAAAAAAACTGCCCGCTGGCTTTATTCAAACCCTAAGAGGGGTCGGCTATATCGTCAAACTGCCATGAAATCGATCCGTACCTACTTATTACTGGCGTTATTGGCAACAATTACAGCCGTGACGTTTTTATCGTTACTGCAGGGCTATCATTCAAGTTTAGCGAAGACCGACGCTTTATTCGATGAACGTTTGGAAAACTTGGCCAGCATTATTGTTCACGCAAACCATGACACGAGTCCTCGGGTGGAACGTTTTATGTCGCTTGAACCCACCGTGTTTTTCCAAATTTGGTCGAATGATAAAACCCTGATCGTGCGCTCCAGTAATGCGCCAAGTGAAAAAGTGTATGCGGCAGCATTTTCAACCGGTTTTCATGATGTGAATTTTGATGCATTTCGTTGGCGGACTTTTGTGCTGAAGGATGTGTTGTTAGATCGGTGGGTAATTACAGGCGAACGTATCGATTTACGCTATGAGATTGCAGATAATATTGTGCTATCGGCCATTATGCCGACGGTGTTGGCGATTCCCATAGCGGCTTTAATTATCTGGTTTGCGATCGGTTATGGTTTAAAGCCATTAAAGGAGTTGACCGAGCAATTAAACGATAAACAGGCCACCGACTTATCGCCGGTTGTGATGAATAACACGCCTGTGGAAATTAATCAGCTGCTACTGACGACTAATGATTTATTATTACGATTGAACGCGGCCTTTTTGCGCGAACAACAGTTTTCTGCTGATGCCGCACACGAATTACGCACACCTATCAGTGCGTTAAAAGTACAAGTGCATAATTTTATAAAACGTTCAGCGAGTTCTGACGATGAGCTAGCGTCGCTAAAACAGGGCGTCGAACGAATGGAGCATGTCGTTGAGCAGGTATTGGCCTTGTACCGCCACTCACCCGATCAAGCCATGCAGCAAATGGGCACAGTGGATTTACATAAAATTGCTCAGACCGTGTTGGCCAACGAATTCTCTCAAATAGATGCTAAACAACAAGGCATTAGTTTGCTTGGGGACGAGTGTGCGTTGATCCACGGCAATCAATTTGCTTTAGAAAGTTTATTACAAAATCTCATTCTTAATGCCTGCAAATATACTCCCACACAGGGTAGTATCATCGTGCGATTGTCGGTTAACGAGCGGCAGGTTTACTTGTCGGTTGAAGACTCGGGGCCAGGGGTCGCTCGAAAAGATCATGAGCGCATTTTTGAACGCTTTTATCGGGTTGATGGTGACCAGCATGCCTCCGGTACCCTGGGATGTGGTTTGGGGCTCGCCATCGTTAAACACATTGCAACGATGCACCGGGCTAACATTAGTTTAGACTCGTCTGATACATTAGGCGGATTAAAAATAACACTTCAATTCCCATGCTTATAAAACAGATGTTGCACCTAGTAGGCCTAAGTTTGCTCATAATGGCACCTTTCTTGGTGGTGGCGACACCGGTGCAGGAAATAGAGATTCGTAACCACCTGTTCTACCCCTCTGAGTTTGAAATACCGGCGCAAACTAAAGTTAAACTGGTGATTAATAACTTGGATGCAACAGCAGAGGAGTTTGAAAGTTACGCGCTGAATCGTGAAAAAGTTATTCCAGCAAAGTCAAAAGGCGTTATTTTTATTGGCCCCTTGCCGCCCGGCGAGTACCCATTTTATGGTGAGTTTTTCCCTAAAACGGCGCAAGGTAAAATTTTAGTCAAGTAACCGTATGCTAATACACTCCGTCATTATCATCTTGCAGGAAGTTTTTGAAGCCGCATTAATCGTAAGTGTTTTGCTGGCTTTGTGCCGAACGCTGACTATTTCACGTGGGTTTTTTATCCCCGCGTTATTCGTCGCCGGCCTTGCAGCCAGCCTATACGCGATCAATATTGTTTCAATCATGGGGTGGTTCGACGGCGTTGGTCAGGAGGTGTTAAATAGCGTACTTTATGGCCTAATTTTTATCGCGATTGTGTCCTTATTCATGTCGATTGGACAAGCGCGCTCGAGTTACGCCGTCTCTTTGAGTATGTCGCTGTGTTTGATAGCGGCTGTGGTGCGTGAGGGTTCTGAAATTATTATTTACCTTCAAGGGTTTTGGGGCGACTCTGCGCTAATCCAATCGGTTGTAGTGGGCGGTTTTATTGGCGCGGGTATCGGCTTTAGTATAGGGGTTTTCTTTTATTATTTAATCGTGAGCCTAAGCGTATTAAATAGTCTGCGGATCTGCGTGGGTATTTTAATTCTAATCTCGGCCGGTATGGTGTCGCAAACCATTCAGTTCCTAATGCAAGCTGATCTGCTGATAAGCCAAGCGCCTCTGTGGGATAGTTCGTGGTGGGTAACAGAAAGTTCTGTCGTTGGCGCTATACTCAGCGCGCTAATCGGCTACGAATCGACACCAACGCCGATTCAAGTGACAGCCTATATCATTAGCTTATTGATCAGTTCGTCGTTGGCCTTAAGGTCTATCCGAGTGTACCTTAAAAAAAGCTCAATCGAGCACACATGAGACAGCTATTACTAGCCACTGTGTTATTGCCAGCACTCGTGCACGCGGACGGTTTAACGGTTGATAAGGTCTATCACCCTTATGTGCAACCGCTTGAACGGGAAATGGAAGTAAGAATGACCTCAGCCGATGGTGAGGAACGTTATCGTTTTGGCTTGGGGCAGTCCGTATCGGACCGCGTATTTTTTGAGGCATACTTCATTGCCAAGGATGATAACAACCATTTAACCCTAGATGCCATTGAGCTAGAGGCAAAATGGCAATTAACTGAACAAGGTGAATACGCCGTTGATTGGGGAGTGTTGTTTGAGTTAGAAAAACAACAACACATCAATGCTTGGGAAGCCTCGGCCGGGCTGTTGATGGCAAAGCAGTGGGGTCAGTGGGTTGGGACCGCTAATGTCACTGTAGCCTATGAATGGGGGCAAGGCATTAATAACGAGATAGAGTCCCTGTTAGCCTTACAAGCCAAATATCGCTACGGCTCTTTTTTTGAACCTGGCCTTGAGTTTTATAGCAGCGAGTCAGGTCAAGCTTTAGGCCCAGTGCTGATGGGTGATATACATCTTGGGCAGGGGAAAAAAGTGCACTGGGAAGTCGGATCGATCTTCGGCCTTGGTTACAAAGCCCCTGATAACAACTATCGCTTATTAATGGAGTACGAATTTTAATACGCCAGCCAATAAAAAAAATGGGTAGAATAACCCCGCCTAATGTTTATCGAGTTTAACCGTGGATTTATCAACCCCCGCCTTATTATTCCCTGCCATTTCTTTGTTGCTACTGGCCTATACCAACCGTTTTTTGGGTTTAGCAGCGGTTATTCGAGGCTTACACCACCAAATTAACGAGACAAATAAAACCCTGATCGCGCGTCAAATCATCAGTTTGCGTTTACGCATAAAGCTGATCATTTGGATGCAAATAATGGGGGTTTTAAGTATCAGCTTTTGTGTGCTGGCAATGTTTTTCTTATTTTTAGAGTCGTCACTACTTGGGCAATTAAGCTTTATCGTGAGCTTAATGTTAATGTTATCGTCATTGGCTTTGTCGCTGTATGAGCTAAAAATATCCGGTCATGCCCTAAATATTGACCTTGAAGATATCGACCTTTAAGTTTGCTCTAGCCCCGAAATGGGTGTTTTGATAATGTCGTTTAAAATGCCGTTTTCAATATTATAAATCCAGCCGTGAATCGATAGCTCGGCACCGCGTTGCCATGCATTTTTAACGATACTGCTTTTGCAAACGTTTGATACTTGCTCAATGATGTTCAGTTCGCATAAACGGTCGATTTTTTCGCCGGGGTTTAAACCACTTAATGCGCTTTCGTTTAGGCGTCCGACATCTTTAATATGTCCCAGCCAGTTATCAATTAACCCGTGGTCTTGATCATCCAGTGCAGCCTTAATGCCACCGCAGCCATAGTGACCGCAAACAATAATGTGCTTAACCTTTAACACGTCAACAGCGTATTGAATAACCGATAAACAATTCAAATCGGTATGCACCACCATATTGGCAATGTTTCGATGTACAAACACCTCGCCCGGTGCAAGGTCAATTAACTCATTGGACGGTACACGGCTATCTGAGCAGCCAATCCATAGGTATTCAGGCGCTTGTAGCTTAGATAAGCGAGTAAAAAACTCTGGGTCTTGTTGGTTAATAGACTCGGCCCAGGCGCGATTTTTCTTAAATAAGTGTTCCAGTGTATTCATAAAATCAATCGTATGTTTGTTTACGGGTAATAAGCAACAGCTGCAAATTCTACCCTAATAGGGTGTTTGGCTCATAATTGTTTATTTGAAAAAAGGCACGAAACTAGCGTTGTTGATCGGTCATTAAGCGTATATGCTTAAGTTGATTACAACAGTTGGAGATTACTATGAGTCATCACACCTACAAGAAGATTGAAATCACTGGCAGCTCCGAGCTTGGTAGCGACGACGCAATAAACAATGCCATCAACACGGCTTCAAAAACATTAAAAAACATGGATTGGTTTGAAGTAATCGAAACCCGCGGGCACATTGCCAATGGTGGCGTTAAGCACTGGCAAGTCACGATAAAAGTGGGCTTTAGACTAGAAGGTTAATCATCAGTAGGGCAGTTAATGGACTTTAAAGATTATTACAGCATTATGGGCGTTAAACGTGACGCCACGCAGGATGAAATCAAGCGCGCGTATCGAAAATTAGCGCGTAAATACCACCCCGATATCAATAAAGAAAGCGACGCAGAAGCACGTTTTAAAGAGGTGGGTGAGGCCTACGAAGCATTAAAGGACCCAGAAAAGCGTGCTGCCTATGATCAACTCGGCGCCAATTGGAAAGCCGGGCAAGACTTTAACCCCCCACCAAACTGGGATGAGGGCTATGAATTTAGTGGCGCAGGGAGCGGCCATGCGGGTGGGGCAGATCACAGTGATTTTTTTGAATCCCTGTTTGGTCAGCACTTTAATCAGGGGCCGCAAGGTCGCAGCCAAGCAGATTTTAACGCCCGTGGGCAAGATCATCACGCTAAAGTCAGCATCGAGTTAATAGACGCCTATCAAGGCGCTACGCGTAGTATTACGCTCAGCTCACCCGAGCTAGATCAAAGCGGTCATCTAGTCACCAAGCAGCGCACCTTAAACGTCAAAATTCCCAAAGGCGTTAAGCAAGGCCAGCGAATTCGTTTAGCGGGTCAAGGTGGGGTCGGCTACGGGCAAGGCAAAAAAGGCGATCTCTTCTTAGAAATTGAATTTAAAGCCGACCCTGTTTATCGGGTAGATGGTCATGATGTCTACCTTGATTTACCCATTACCCCATGGGAGGCGGCCTTGGGTGCAACCATTAAAGTACCCACGCCCAACGGGCCGGTTGACTTAAAAATTCCCGCTGGTACGCAAGGCGGTGGGCGGATGCGTTTAAAAGCACGCGGCATTCCCAGTACCCCAGCCGGTGATTTGTACGTGGTGCCAAAGATCACCTTGCCGGTCGCCGATAGCGACGAGGCTAAACAACTGTATCGGCAAATGGAGCAAACATTAGCCTATAACCCACGTAAAAACTTGGGGGTTTAACAATATGAACAACGACATACTAAAAGGTGATTTACTCGACGACAACGCCGAGTTGTCACTCAACGACTTGTGCCAAGCCTGCGCTGGAAGCACCGAATGGGTGCTTGAACTGGTAGCTGAAGGGGTGCTCGAACCATCGGGTCAGCAACAAACCGCGTGGCATTTTTCGGCCCGTTGCTTACAACGCGCACACACAGCCATGCGTTTACAGCGAGACTTACAGATCAATTTATCGGGTGTCGCCTTGGCGATAGATTTACTGGAAGAAATCGAGGCGCTACAAGCGCGTTTAATGCATTTTGAACCGCTCGATAAGCCTTAATACGCCCGAGTCGCCGTGTCAGTCGAAAAAATAACCGTGTATTACGACCAATCGTGCCCCGGTTGCGTTAAAGACCGTGCGTTATTTGAGCGACTGGCTGGTAAACGGGCGGCTTTATTCAGTTGGTTTGATATCACCGGCCAAGACCAAGCTTTGCGGCAACGGGGAATCGACCCATTTAAAGCGCTACGCGAACTTCATATAGAAGATGCCCATGGGGCTATCCATTCAGAAATGGATGCCTACAGTATCATGATGAAAAAAATACCGCTCTTAATGCCGCTTGGCGTACTGATTTGTTTGCCGGTTATTAAGCCGGTACTCAGTTATTTTTACCGCCGATCGGTTAATAAGCGCCTTGCCTGCGAAAGCCGACTATAATACCAGCCACCCCTCCTGAGCACACAAGCCATGTCTAGCCTTCAAGCACCCACGTCAGTGTTAGACGGGGCGAGCGCGCCACTGTTATTTGACCTGATTGCAAATGATTTATACCGGGACGGCTATAGCGTGCACACCAATGCCATACCGATTGAATTGGCGGCGTTATTAGCAGCCGAGGTGCGCCTGTTACCCGTCAACGATTTTAAAAAAGCGGGCATTGGGCGCGATCAACAGCATCGGCTTAAGCCGTTGGTGCGCGGCGATCATATTAGCTGGATCAACGGCAATACCTTGGTTACCCAGGCTTGGCTTGCATGGGCGGCATCCTTACAGATGGCATTAAACCAACGTTTATTGCTTGGCTTGTTTTCGTTTGAAAGCCATTTTGCGCACTACGCCATCGGTGATGTGTACACAAGGCATCAAGATGCGTTTAAAGGCGAGACCAATCGCGTGTTATCACTCGTTACCTACTTAAACCCCGATTGGAATGAGGCCGACGGTGGTCAACTGGTACTGTATCCCAAAAACTTAAATCAAAGCGGTCTTCAAGTGTCGCCCTGTTTAGCGACCTTGGTGGTTTTTTTAAGCGAAGAAATCCCGCATGAAGTACTTGCCGCGCTAGGAGACCGCTATTCTATCGCCGGTTGGTTTCGGGTTAATAATGCCCCCATTATTTGAATTAGACCAACTACTGCAATAAATCAGCATCAATTGGGTGGAAAAAACTGGCCACATCAATCAGTGATTTAGCGGTAAGCTCGGGCACGCCGTAAACCTCAGTGCTTACGTCGTATTGCCGGTTTATTTTTTTCAGCAACAAATCAAAATCACCATCGCCCGACAGTAAAATAACCGTATCAACGTCCTTTGCAGCGTCTAGCACGTCAATCGTAATGCCCACATCCCAGTCGCCCTTAGCGCTGCCATCACTGCGTTGAATAAACGGTTTTAACTTAACGCTAAAGCCCATATGTTTTAGCGCTGATTGAAATTTCTGCTGGCCATCGTCATCGCGATTAGTCGCATACGCGGTGGCTTGGCTAATGCTGCCTTGTTGGCTAATGGTTTGCCACAACTGTCGGTAATTAAACTGGCGGCCATACGCTTGCCGAGTGGTGTAATAAATATTTTGTACATCAACAAAAATGGCGATTTTATCCATAAATTGGCCTAAGTAAAGTCTGCTCCAAGTGGGCATGAAATTAGGGGATTAGACTAGCATGAATGCACTGGTTAATGCGGGTAATGGGCCAAAGCAAAAGAGTTAAACATGGTGTTTTAAAAGTGGTTGTCATAAGAATATCCGTGGCTGAATAGAATGACCATAGAAATAAAGCAACTGCGTTGAAGCCAGAAGTGGTGTTTTTGTTGTCATTTATAACGTGTTGGGTATGATCGGTTATTGTTTCATTCGAGCTAAAATTTAAGGAGAATAATGTTGTTTGAGTTCATGGATATGAAGGTGTTTTTGGGTGATATTAAATGAAACGTGCATATTACTCATCGACGATTTCAGGTTTTTGCAGCCAAGCACCTGATGAAGTTTTAGGGCAAATGACTAGAGAGCACTCCTTTGATTTGACCGCTTTCCAAAGAAATGCATGGATTGAACAAGCGACCTTATTAAGAGAGTGCTTGCTTGAACATGAGGGGAAAATATACTTTGAATTTTCAATACCAAGAATGGGTAGACGAATTGACGTTGTAGTTATCACGGGCTCTGTTGTTTTTGTTATTGAGTTTAAAGTAGGCGCTAGTACTTATGACAGTGCCGACTTAGATCAAGTCATGGATTATGCGCTGGATTTACACAATTTTCATGAAGGCAGTCATAACGTAAAAATAATACCCATTCTGGTTGCAACTAAGGCGCCGACAGTTGAAAGCAAGCTTGAGGACGACGACCTGCATTCTCCTATTTGTTGTAACAACGGAAATTTAGAAAACACCATAGACCGAGTGTTAACTGTTTGTCTTAAACAATTAATTGACTGTAATGAATGGGAAAGCAGTGGTTACAAGCCAACACCAACAATTATTGAAGCAACTTTAGCTCTCTATAATGGTCATTCTGTGAGTGCGATTTCACGCAGTGATGCAAGCACTTTGAACCTGTCAGAAACATCTAATACGGTTGCGGAGATTATCGCCCGTTCAAAGAAGGATTCTCAAAAGTCCATAGTGTTTGTAACAGGTGTGCCCGGTGCAGGAAAAACGTTAGTGGGGCTGGATGTCGCATCAACCCATATTGATCCGAATGATGAACTGTATAGCGTTTTTCTTTCAGGTAATGGGCCTTTAGTTAAAATTTTGCAAGAAGCATTAGCGCGCGATAAGGTTGCTAGAAAAAGGGCGGCTGGCGAAAAAGTACGTAAAGGTGTTGCGCTTGGTGAAGTTAAATCATTCATTCAAAATGTACATCATTTTCGTGATGAATGTTTATTGGATTTGTTGAAACCACCTGTTGATCATGTTGCGTTATTCGATGAAGCCCAAAGAGCGTGGACGAAGGAACAAACGGTTAAGTTTATGCGTGAAAAAAAGAACAGACTCGACTTTAATCAGTCTGAGCCTGAGTTTTTAATATCATGTATGGATAGGCACAAGGATTGGGCGGTAGTGGTTTGTCTAGTTGGTGGTGGGCAAGAGATTAATACGGGTGAGGCAGGTATTAGCGAATGGTTTGATGCGATCGAACAGTCTTTCCCGCATTGGAAAATATATCTTTCTGATCGTTTGACGGACAGTGAATATGGTGCGGGAAAGCTTGTTAAGCAAGCTGGAAAAAATTCAATGGTTACTTTTAAACCTGAGTTGCATTTACGTACATCTGTTCGTTCTTTTCGAAGTGAAAAGATATCGCTTTTTGTAAAACAATTGCTAGACCTTGATGAAGAAGCTGCTCGCAACAACTTATCACTAATTCATGATAAATACCCAATCGTACTGACAAGAGACCTTGATGTAGCTAAAAATTGGGTGAAAACACAAGCTAGAGGGTCAGAACGATACGGAATGGTGGTGTCTTCACAAGCAGAACGATTGAAACCCCACGCAATTGACGTTCGCGTAAAAGCAAACCCTGTGCACTGGTTTTTGAATGATAAAAAAGATGTGCGTTCATCTTATTACCTTGAAGATGTTGCGACTGAATTTGATGTGCAAGGGCTTGAACTAGATTGGGTGTGTATGGCTTGGGATGCGGATTTTCGATATGACAATACTAATTGGAAGAATTGGTCATTTCGTGGCGCTAAGTGGCAACGAATCATCAAACCAGAGCGACAAACGTATCAAAAGAATGCATACCGTGTTTTGTTAACCAGAGCAAGACAAGGTATGGTCATATTTGTACCAGTAGGTGATGATAGTGACCATACTAGGCCAAAAGAATATTATGATGGGACATACGATTATTTACAAAGATTGGGCTTGAAAACACTTTGATATCGTAAGTTAAACATCGGTTGAGCGTGGCTAAATAGTTTTTCTTGGACCTCTTTAACTCAAATGTTCTTTATCTAAATAGTCACCTAGCAATACTGTAGCCCATACAGGAAGTGTTTTTTTAACAAAGTGCGTTTGCCCATTTTTTAGCACAGCAATTTGTTGAAAGGGGTTATCTAGGCGGGAGTTATCTAAGATATAGCTGAAATCACACAGGGGGAGCACGTGTTTAATGTTTTGCGTAACCCTAGGGAGCCGGCTGATGATTTTTTCAGCGGGTACGGAGTGGCCACCTTCGCTGACACGTTGGGATACCCGGGCTTGGTTAAGTGCGGCAGTTTCTAAGTGGATATAAACCAATACTATTTCGTATCCCAAGGTTTTTGCTTTGGCGATAAAATCTATTTTAGAAAGGTGCGAAAAGACCGTTTCAAAACAAAAGCTGCGACCTTCGGTCAATAAGTCTAACCGCAAATTTTCTGCAATTTTAGCGGCTTCGTAACTGCGCTGTTCTGTCTCGTTTGGAAACAGTAGTTGGGCTAAAACATCGGCGTTAATAAAGGCCATACCTAACGGCTCTAGGCGGGTTCTGTAAAAAGTGCTTTTGCCTGCGCCATTACCCCCGGCGAGTACCCAGAGTTGTTTTTTATTATCGGCGTTCAATTTTATTTGGCTGTGAACTGCCCATCCTCAAATATGCCCACGGTGGTGTTGCCATCGGTCTCGATACGTTCAAGGTAACCGGGGTGCTTTGTTGAGGCTTGGTAGCGGATAGCGCTTTGGGTTACGGTACTTGATAGGCTGCCGTCTTTTCTTTCGCGCTCTAGTGCATCAAAAACATCGCTGGGATCAATGGCTGGGCTATAGACGGGTTCTGTTTTAATTTTAGTTAAGCCAGAAACAACCGATAATAAAACGTCTGGGTCGAGAGTGGATGACACAGAACGGCCTAACTCGGCCCAATACTCAATTTGTTCGGCGGCACTACGGTGAAAGCGCTTGGCGGTTAAGCCAGCGGCCTGCATTAAATCATTTTGTAAACGAATCGGGGACGATGCTTTTGCCATGTGAACCTCGTGGTTTCGGAAACAGGCTGTTATTGTAGCATAATGCTACAAAATAACTCAAAACCCGTTGTTAGGGTCAAAATTATTCAGCCTGCGCTTTTCATTCGGGTGTAATTGGCCGTCTCGCATCATGCCCTGATCGAGCGCTACGGCCTCTAAACGATTCTGCTAAAATTCGTCGGTGACTAAAATTAAACGCTTATTACTTAAATATCTTTTACTGCTTGCCTTAGCTTTTGTGGTGCTGAGTTTATTGGTAGTGGTACCTTTTCGTTGGATAAACCCGCCTTTAACCATGGTAATGGCTGACCGATGGTTGAGTGCGAGTAATGATGGTTATAAGTTAAAGAAAATCTGGCTCAACTGGAATCAGATCCCAAAACAGGCGGCGCTTGCTGTGGTTACTTCCGAAGACCAGCTGTTTCCATTACATCGAGGTTTTGATATCAATTCCATCATTAGCTCAATACGTGACGCAGAAAATGGTGGGCAATTAAGGGGGGCTAGCACCATCAGTCAGCAGGTCGCCCGCAATCTTTATTTGTGGACTGGGCGCAGTTGGCTAAGAAAGGGGCTTGAGGTATGGTTTACGTTATTGATTGAGGTGGCGTGGAGTAAGCAACGTATTTTAGAGGTGTATTTGAATATTGCCGAGTGGGGAAATGGTGTGTTCGGACTGGAGGCTGCTAGTCGTTATCATTTTGCGAAACCGGCAGCTCAATTAACAGCATTTGAATCAGCATTGCTAGCGGCAACACTGCCTAGTCCATTACGTTACAACCCTGCTAGACCTGCCGAGCATCTGCGAGACAGAGCACTATGGAACCTGCAACAACAAGAAAGACTGGGTGGTACTCAGTGGCTAAGTCAGCTCGAGTGATGTATTAGATACTGAAAGGGTTGGAGGGCGCTGTGCCGTATTGATGTTCACGAATCATCTTTCTTAGGCTCGCAAGCCACAGCGTCAAGCCGTGACTTGCCACGTTCTGATTTACTCATACACGTTAAAACAAATGGCGGTAATTAGTTAATCCCCAACACCGGCTCTAAGTACTGCCAAACTCGTTCTGCAATAATCGGCTGCGCTTTTTCGTTTGGGTGGAGCTGGTCGGCTTGCATCATGTCTTGTGTTAGCGCGATGTCTTCTAAAATAAACGGCACAAAGGGAATGCCCATTTCGTCGGCTAGCTCGGGGTAGTTGTTATAAAATAGATCGGTATAGCGTTTACCGTAGTTAGACGGGATGCGCATACTTAGTAACAGCACTTGCGCACCAGATTGTTGGCTGCGTTTGATTAGTTCGCGTAAGTTTTTTTTGATTAAAAAGGGCGGGAAACCGCGTAATCCATCGTTGGCGCCTAATTCTAGTAGAACTAATTCGGGTTTGTGTTGCTCTAAAGCCTTGTTAATACGTGCCAGTCCACCGGCGGTGGTATCGCCGCTAATGCTAGTATTAACCACGGTGTGTGGGTAGCCGTTGGCTTGTAATGTTTGTTGTAGTAGGTTTACCCAGCCTTTTTCTTCAGGCATATTGTAGGCAGCGCTTATACTATCGCCTAATACGACGATTGTTTTGGCGAACGACGCGGTTGAAACGACTGATAAAAATGCCAGTAAAATGATTAAAGCTGATTTAAGCAGAGATGCTTTACATGCAGCTGTAACAAAACGTATGCCCTGTGGGTATAAAACTAACCTAGCCATTGTGAACCCTATTGATGTTAAAAAATAAACAAGCCATTATTACAGCTCAAAACCTCGGTAAAACCGTCCCTGTTGCTGACGGTGATTTGACTATCTTATCATCTGTTAGCTTAACCATTAATGAAGGCGAAAGTATCGCCATTGTGGGGGCGTCGGGTTCGGGTAAATCGACCCTGTTAGGTTTGTTAGCAGGCCTGGACGCGCCAAGCAATGGCAGCGTGACCCTACAGGGTACAGAGCTAACCGCCTTGGACGAAGATGGTCGCGCAGACGTACGCAATAAGCTGGTGGGTTTTGTGTTCCAGTCATTCCAACTGATGCCGCGTTTAACCGCACTAGAAAACGTGATGTTGCCGCTCGAGTTACGCGGCGATCAGGGCGTAGAACAAACCGCCACGGCCTTACTCAAACGCGTGGGGCTTGAACAACGCTTGCACCATACCCCAATGAAGTTATCCGGCGGTGAGCAGCAACGGGTGGCTTTAGCGCGTGCGTTTGTTACCGAACCGGCGATTTTATTTGCCGACGAGCCAACCGGCAATTTAGACAGCAAAACCGGCGAACAGATCATTGATTTATTATTTGAACTAAACCAAGAAAAAAATACCACGCTGGTATTGGTTACGCACGATACGGCGTTAGCCTCACGATGCCAGCGTACCGTTAACATTGATGCGGGCAAATTGACATGAACCGACTTGGTTTAGCCGTACGCTTATTAAAACGCGATGCGCGCAGCGGCGAATTAACGCTGTTGGTATTGACGTTGATTATTGCAGTCAGCAGTTCGACCGCGATCAGCCTATTTGCCGACCGCATGCACCGAACCATGAGCACCCAAGCGGCAGAGTTTTTAGCGGCGGATTTGGTGATAACCAGTTCTGATTTAATTCCAATTGAATGGTTAGAGAAAGCCCGTGAGCTGGGCTTGAAACAAGCGAAAACATCTGAATTTTCTACCGTGCTGATTGAAAATGATGAACTATTGCTAGCCGGTGTCAAGGCGGTAAGCCCGCTATACCCGTTGCGTGGCGAGTTAAAAACCACGCAGGCCGATTACAGTGTTGAAACGGTGCGCAACCACGGCCCAAAGGCCGGTGAGGTGTGGTTGGATACGCGGGTTTTATCGACCCTAAAGCTGAGTCTAGGTGATCAGGTGACGGTGGGTGAACAAGCGCTAACCGTGAGTGAAATTATTACGTACGAGCCGGATAAACGCGGTGATCTATACAGCCTGTCCCCACGGGTGATGATGAACGAGGCTGATTTGCAAGCGACTAAAATTTTACAGCCGGGTAGTCACGTGCATTACTTTTTTCAGTTTAGTGGCGAGGCGGATGCACTGGCAGCGTTTAGTACGTGGGTGAAGCCTTGGCTCATTCCCGGGCAACGTTTAATGGATGTACAAGACGATCGTCCAGAATTAGGCAGCGCCTTATCTCGCGCCGAACGTTATTTGGGCTTGTCGAGCATCATTGTTATTTTAATTGCCGGTGTGGCGATTGCTATGTCTACCCGACGTTATAGCGAACGACACTTTAATGCGACCGCTATTTTGCGCTGTTTAGGTTGTAAGCAAAACGATATTTTGCGTCTGTTTTTGTACCAGTTTTTTATTTTAGGGCTGCTGGCGTGTTCGGTCGGATCCTTGCTCGGCTGGGTAACACAAGAGGCTTTGTTTGAACTGCTCAGGGACCTGTTGCCGGCTAAAGTGGCTGCGCCGAGTATGATTGCGGTAATGCTGGGTTTTTTAACAGGCTTTGCGATTTTAATCGGCTTTGCCTTACCGCCCTTATTACGTTTAAAAAAGGTGTCGCCGCTGCGCGTGTTGCGACGTGAGTTAGAACCTTTATCAAACAGCGCGTGGTTAGTGTATGGCCTTGCCTTACTGTTAATTTCCGGCTTAATTTGGCGTTACACACAAGATTACAAATTGATGCTGACGATCATCGGTGGGGGGCTGATTACCACGGCGTTATCGGGCGTTTTGCTGATGGGCTTGCTCAAGCAATTGCGTAAACTATTACCGCACGTGGGCCTGAGTTATCGGTTGGGATTACAGGGTGTATTAAGAAACCCAACGGCCAGTGTGACGCAAATTTTAGCCTTTAGTATTACCTTATTGGCGATGTTACTGAGCTTTACCGTGCGCAATGATCTGGTTCAAGACTGGCAGCAACAACTACCCGATAATGCACCCAATCACTTTGCGATGAATATTTTGCCGCAGCAAGCGAGTTTATTTGAACAGCAATTAAAACAGCACGACATTCCTGCAGCTGATTTTTACCCCGTGGTGCGGGGGCGCTTGGTGGGTATTAATGACATTCCGGTGCAACGGATCGTGAGTAAAGATTCACAAGGTGAGCGCGCAACCCACCGCGACCTGAGTTTAACCTGGGGTCATAGCCTGCCGAGCGACAATAAAACAATCGTGGGGCACTGGGGTGCAGCCAAGCAAGGTGAGGTATCGGTCGAAAGCAAATTGGCTGATAGCTTAGGGTTGACTTTGGGCGACAAGCTAACCTTTAGCATTGGTAGCGAGCAGATGGATGCTGTCGTCACGCACATTCGCAGTGTGCAATGGGACACCATGAAACCGAATTTTTATATGGTGTTTGGCGCGGGCTCGCTTAACAGCTACCCGACCACTTATATCACCAGTTTTTACCTATCCGATGCCAATAAGAAGGTATTAAACGTACTGCTTAAGCAATTTCCGAGTATGACCTTGTTGGAAGTAGATGCGATTTTAAAACAATTTAAAACCATCCTAACGCAGTTAACGGCGGCGGTTAATTATCTACTGTATTTCGCCTTATTAGCCGGCTTTACGGTGTTATTCGCCTCGGTCAATTCAACCCTTGATAACCGTATTAACGAGGGTGCGTTGATGCGTACCCTAGGCGCTAACCGTGCTTTGCTGAATCAAGCGCATTGGGTTGAGTTTTCAATTATTGGTGTGGTGTCGGGCTTAATCGCGGTGTTGATGTTTGAATTGGTATCGTTTGGTTTATATGCATTTGTGCTGCATTTAGACTTTAAATTTAACCTATGGCTGTGCATGCTAACGCCTTTATTAAGCATGGCCTGCGTGGTGGCTGCTGGTTTGTGGGGGGTAAAAGACGTGGCAAATAAGCCGCCAATGTGGGTTTTACGGCAAGTATGATGCAAAAGGCACAACGATAAGGCCTTTTTTGGTCTATATTAGGATAAGGACATTTTCGATGGGTTAACCTTCAGCCGGGTTATTAAAAGTAACAATAACGGTGAACGACAAGACAATTATGGCGGATATTTCTACGATTTTGTGGCTGTCAGTAGCCGTTCAATGTTTGGCTGTTGTGCTGGCGTTGCGTTTAATCCCGCTCACTGGGCGAGCGCTCGCTTGGACGGTTTTATCAGCGGCGTTTTTATTGATGGCAGCCCGCCGCACAATCAGCTTGTTATATCAACAAGGTACGCTTAACGATAATTGGCTAGCAGTTTTTTCAACCGAATTGGTAGCACTTATTATTTCTATTTTGATGTTGATCGGCGTGTTAATGATCCCCAAAATATTTGTTCAACGGCAAAGCGATGAAGCAAAGATTAGGATGTTGTCGCTTGCCGTAGAACAAAACCCTGAAGCCTTAATTATTACCGATATTAAAGGAAAAATTGAGTATGCAAACTCTGCTTATTACAGTCATATAGGTAAAAGTAACGAAGCGTTAAGGGTGAGTTAGCGGATATTTTTAACGCCGATAAAACGGATAAAAAAACCTTGAATAGCATCTGGAAAATGCTAAAGACAGGTAAAGCTTGGCAAGGTGAAATACGTAATACCTTTCTTAATAAAGCCATACGTTGGGAAAACACACATATTTCCCCGGTAAAAAGCGCGCCAGGCGAAGTGACGCATTACGTTATTTTACAAGAAGATGTGACGCAAAAAAGAAAACAACGGGATCAGCTCGAGCACATGGCGTTACACGATGCGCTGACTGATCTACCAAATCGAACACTGTTTAATGATCGCCTAAAGCAGGCAATTCTTAACGCTAAGCGTGGACAAGAACCCTTAGCCGTTATGTTGTTGGACTTAAATAACTTTAAAGAAATAAATGATTCCATGGGACATGGCGTGGGTGATCAAATTCTAACAGAAATTGCCAAGCGTTTACTTGGCATTATGCGTGGTGGTGACACGGTGGCTCGCATGGGTGGTGACGAATTTTTGATTCTTTTACCCAAGGCAAATCCGCAAAAACAAAGCCAGTTTATGGACCGTTTTAATGCAATATTGGAAAAACCTTTTACCATAGAGAAGCAAACATTTGAGATTAAGGCTAGCGTTGGCTTGGCCTTGTTTCCGGACGACGGAGATGATCCGGAGGCTTTGTTAAAGCGGGCTGATGTGGCGATGTATGCGGCTAAGCAGAGCGCAGAAACGTATAAACGTTACGATAGCAGTCTTGATAAGGACAGCTTTGATCGACTCGAATTATCACACTCGTTGCGAACCGCGGTGGAAGATGATCAATTAGTTCTTCATTATCAACCGTTGATCAATTTGATAACGGGTGAATTAGACAGCGTTGAAGCACTGGTGCGATGGAAGCACCCGTATCGAGGCATTATTTACCCTGACAGCTTTATCCCGCTTGCTGAGCAGACCTACAATATAGGCATTGTCAGCCGTTGGGTCATTAAACGTACGATACAGCAACTACGTGATTGGCATAAGCGTGGGTTAAAGATAAGTGTTTCGGTAAATATCTCCGCGCACGACTTAACGGACACTAGCTTGTCTGAATTTATTAGCGCAGAATTAGAAACCGTTGAATTAAGCCCTTCTTTTATGACTCTTGAGGTCACTGAAAGCGCACTGATGCAGCACACAGCCGATACATTAGATAATTTGGCTAGGCTAAGGCAGATTGGCGTCAAAATCAATATCGATGACTTCGGTACAGGGTTTTCTTCGTTGCAATATTTAACCAAATTTCCGGTGACCGGATTAAAAATTGATAAAAGCTTTGTGATGACCATGGTCAGTGATGAAAGCGACACCATTATTGTGCGCTCAACGATTGACCTAGCGCATAATATGGGTCTAAAGGTAGTGGCTGAAGGTATAGAGGATGCAGCGGCTTATCAAGCTTTAAAAGAGCTGGGTTGCGACTATGGGCAAGGCTACCTTTTGAGTAAGCCGATAACTGCCGACGCATTATTTCTATGGCAGGCCGAATGGCAAAAAACAAACGCTCCAGAAAAAATATAGCTTCAATTTACTTGAACTAACGGACAAAGGCGTCCTGAACCTTGATGACGTATTACCGAGGTTGCTCTTGAAGTATGGTGTTCAGGCCTATTAGTTTCTAATACGCTGTTTAGGTACGCGAATGATTGTTAGGCAATGTTCGGAACCCGGGTGGGTTGAATCTACTAAGGTTGAAAGCCCCGAGCCGTGTATGACGTAGTTAAATCTTGTATGATGTGCTTTTTAAAACACCTTGAGTTAAACCTCACCTACGATGAAAAATCTTTCTTTGCGCGAGCAACTTTTAAACGCTGGGTTAACCAGTAAGTCTAAGGCCCATAAAGTAAACAATGAGCAGCGTAAGCAGACGCAACATAATAGAAAGCATAAAACACAGGTGCTCGATGAAGCGACTCAATTAGCCAACAAAGCAAAGGTGCAGCAACTAGAGAAAGATAAGCAGCTCAACGCTACATTGAATGAGGAAGCCGAAAAAAAGCAATTGATCGGGCAAATAAATCAGCTGATCAATGATAATAAATTAGCCAAAAACGATGACGGTGTGGGTTTTAATTTTAGTGATAACAATAAAATACGGACCATTTATATCAGCAGTGCCTTGCGCCAAAGTTTGGTAAAAGGAACAGCCGCAATCGTAAAATTCATTAAAACTTATGAGGTAGTGCCAGCACCTATTGCGGGAAAAATAGAGCTGCGTGATAAGAAGCGAATCATTTACTGGAATGACAATAATACGCCAGCAGCGGATGATGAGTATGCAGGCTACGACGTGCCCGATGATTTGGTCTGGTGAGCACGACAAATAACACGATCATAGTCAGTTGCCAACATTGGGTTAAGACGGTGATTGTGGGGCTAAATTTTTGCCCCTTCGCAAAGCCAGTCGTTGATGCCAATAATGTTCATTATAAGGTGGTGGATGCAGGTGGTTTTGAGGCTTGTTTAATGGCCTTAAGTGACGAGTTAAAGGAATTAGCTGAGCAACCATCAAGAGAAACCTCCTTGTTGATTTTTCCGGTGGGTTTTGACGTGTTTGAGGATTATTTGGATTTACTGTCGGTGTCGCAGGCGTTGCTGGAAGACCAGGGTTTCGAAGGGGTTTTTCAATTAGCCAGCTTTCACCCAGCGTATTGTTTTGACGGGCAGAATATCGATGATGCGGCAAATTACACCAACCGTTCGCCTTACCCGATGTTACATATCTTACGTGAGGCAAGTGTTGAAAAAGCGCTTAGCACCGTGGCCCACCCCGATAAAATACCAACGAGAAATATTGACGTCGCACGAGCTAAAGGACAGGTTGAAATGCAACGGTTATTGACCGCCTGCCAGAACCTTAAGGCTTAGTGCTTAGTGCATAAAAAAGCCTGTACCAAACAGTCAGTACAGGCCATTCGTGGGTGTTATATGAAGCTATCCCGTTTGTTTCATGTCTAATTGCTGACTACGTAGGTATTCATCATAATTGCCATGGAAATCGATGATGCCCTTGGGGGTTATTTCTACAATACGGTTGGCCAGCGATGAGACGAACTCACGGTCATGACTGACAAAAATCAAGGTACCATCGTAATTTTCTAAGGCCAAGTTAAGCGCTTCGATTGATTCCATGTCTAAATGGTTAGTCGGTTCGTCCATCAGCATGACATTGGTTTCGCCGAGTGTGAGTTTACCGAATAATAAACGGTTTTTCTCACCACCGGAGCACACCGATACCTTTTTGTTAAAGTCATCTGATGAAAACAGTAAGCGACCAAGTGTCATGCGTACAATTTGATCGTCATGGCTTGGCTTGCGCCATTGGCTCATCCAGTCAAACAGCGTCATATCAACATTAAAATCAGCACTGGCATCTTGTGGGCAATAACCGAGGGTCGCGTTTTCAGCCCATTTTATGGTGCCCTTGTTCGCTGAAAGTTCATTCATTAAACAACGTAAAAAAGTCGTTTTACCGGCGCCGTTTTCTCCGATAACGGCCATGCGTGTGCCCGCTTCTAAAATCATGGATGAATTTTCAAATAATGGGCCTTCATCAAAACCGTGTGCTAAGCCTTCGACGGTGACGGCTTCGCGGTGCAGTTTCTTCGCTTGCTTAAAACGAATAAAAGGGCTGACCCGTGATGACGGTTTGATATCAGCCAGCTCAATTTTTTCTAATTTTTTAGCGCGTGAGGTCGCTTGTTTAGCCTTTGAAGCATTGGCAGAAAAACGACTGACGAACTGTTGTAATTCGGCGATCTGTGTTTTCTTTTTGGCATTCTCAGATTGTAATAATTCACGTGCTTGAGTTGAGGCCATCATAAAGTCGTCGTAATTGCCGGGGTATTGACGAAGTTCACCGTAATCAATGTCAGCGATATGGGTACACACGGCATTTAAAAAATGCCTATCGTGCGAAATGATGATCATGGTGCTTTTGGATTGCGTGATAATGCCCTCTAACCAGCGGATGGTGTTAATATCCAAGTTGTTGGTGGGCTCATCTAGCAGCAAAATGTCAGGCTCTGAAAACAGTGCTTGCGCCAATAAAACACGTAGCTTCCAACCGGGCGCGACATTACTCATTAAGCCAAAGTGTAGGTCTTGGTCGATACCTGCGCTCATTAGAAGTTCACCCGCGCGGCTTTCGGCGCTATAGCCATCCAGTTCAGCAAATTCGACTTCCAGTTCAGCAACCTTCATACCTTCATCTTCGCTCATATCCGCCAGGGAATAGATACGGTCACGTTCTTGTTTAATGGCCCATAATTCCTCGTGCCCCATGATGACTGTGTCGATCACTGTATATTGTTCAAAGGCAAACTGATCTTGACCCAACTTACCAATGCGTTCGCCCGGATCCATTGATACATTGCCCGCGCTGGGCTCTAGATCGCCGCCTAGGATTTTCATAAAGGTTGATTTTCCGCAGCCATTGGCGCCGATTAAGCCATAACGGTTACCGTTGCCGAATTTTGCGGAAACGTTTTCAAATAAAGGCTTGGCGCCAAACTGCATGGTGATGTTTGCACTAACTAACATAATATATATCCGTAAAAATTTTTAAATACAAGAAGGCTTTTTATCGATTACCAAAGCTATCCGAACGATTATTTTGGCTGTTTTGACGCTTGCCACCGTTAGACGGCGCTCTTGGTTTATTAGAGCGAGCTAAATTATTGTGATTGGGCTTTTTTGCTGAGCGTGGCGTGTTATTACGGCCATTTTTAATCGGCTCTGCCTTAATGCTTGGGTCGGGATCAAAGCCGTCGATAACCAGTTTTTCGATATGACGGTTAATCAGTCGCTCGATATCTTTAAGTAACTTAAGCTCATCGACGCACACCAGTGACATGGCTTCACCTGGGCTGCCTGCACGGCCTGTACGTCCGATACGGTGCACGTAATCTTCGGGTACGTTAGGCAGTTCAAAGTTAACCACATGGGGTAGGTGATCGATATCCAAGCCACGTGCGGCGATATCGGTGGCGACCAGTACGCGAATTGCATTGGTTTTAAAGTTTGCAAGTGCCTTGGTGCGTGCGCCCTGACTCTTGTTACCATGAATGGCAGCAGCAGTAATGCCGTCGGTATTTAGTTGCTCGGTTAGTTTGTTGGCGCCGTGTTTGGTGCGAGTAAATACTAATACTTGCTGCCAATTATTTGATCCGATTAACAATGATAGCAGTTCACGCTTACGTTTTTTGTCAACGGGATGAACGATCTGTGAAATCAGCTCGGAGGCGGTGTTTTGTTTGGCGACTTCTATTAATGCGGGATCGTGTAATAACGTGCTAGAGAGTGCCTTGATTTCTTTAGAAAACGTGGCAGAGAATAAGAGGGTTTGTTTTTTCTTTGGCAGTATGGCAAGCAGTTTTCTGATATCCCGAATAAAGCCCATGTCGAGCATACGGTCGGCCTCATCGAGGACTAAAATCTCAACCGCAGATAAATCGACGGTGTGTTGAGAGACGTGGTCAAGTAAGCGACCCGGGGTAGCGACTAATATATCAACACCTTTACGAAGCTTTTGTTTTTGCGGGTTGATGTTAACGCCGCCAAAGATGACGAATGACGATAAAGGTAGGTGTTTGCCATAATCAACGACGCTTTCAGCCACTTGTGCAGCCAACTCGCGAGTAGGGGTTAAAATTAACGCACGCACCTTAGATGGTTTATTGGACGGCTCACCGTGTTCCATTAGACGTTGTAATATAGGCAGCGTAAAGCTGGCTGTTTTACCTGTACCTGTTTGTGCGCCACCCATAATATCTCTACCTTGTAGGATGTGCGGGATGGATTGTTGTTGGATTGAAGTAGGGGTGGTGTAACCTTTTTCTGATACAGCACGGCTTAATTCGGCTCTAAGGCCGAGGGATTCGAACGACATATATTATTTCTCCAGAGATCCAACCACCACAGATTAAAGCGGTACGGTCAAGGCGGAAAACTTGCTAGTAAAGTTAGGTAAAATGAAATTACCGATTTGAGAGTGGAGTGCAGACCGATCAGCACAACCATTAAGAGCCGAGGATTATACCCGACTATCGAACGTAATCACAGGCTATATCGCATTAAAGTAGATAAAAGAGTGTTTTTATTCTTGAACTGGGTTAGAATCTGTATCGCTACATTCTCTACTGGTTTTTGTAAGATCTGCTCTTGTTAATTTCCTTGTAAGACTTGTAACACTATTTTTAATTTTATTTGAGGTAATTATCATGGCAACAGGTACCGTTAAGTGGTTTAACGAATCAAAAGGCTTCGGCTTTATCACTCCAGAAGATGGCAGCAAAGATGTATTCGTGCATTTTTCAGCTATTGCTAGCGAAGGTTTTCGTACATTAAACGAAGGTCAGCAAGTGAACTTCGACGTAGAAAATGGCCCTAAAGGACCACAAGCTGTTAACGTTACAGCTTAATTTCTAAACGATTAAAAAGCCTCGCATTACGCGGGGCTTTTTTTTGCTTTTTAAAAATAGGTTGTTAGGCTGGGGTGTCTTTTTAAGAAAAAAGAATAGACGTTGATAACATAAACTGACGGGTATTATGGACATAATTAATCAAATAAATCAGGCATTATTACCCAGTGCATTCATCATATTAATGGGTGTTTTATTGCGCCACTGGCGGCCTGCGGGGTTGACGTTGGTGGATACTCGACGTGTGATTAGTACCTTGGTGCTGAACCTTTTTTATCCGGCGCTTATTTTTTCAGTCATTCCTAGAGTGACCTTAACAGGTGATATATTTAGTGCGCCCTTGGTATCTAATGTAGGCATTGTTGTTGGCATGCTGGCTTGCTGGGGTTTTTACCCGTGGTTAAAACGCCAAGGTTGGGGTAAGCCTGAGCTGGGGGCGTTAATGCTGGTTTGCGGCTTGGGTAATATCATTTCTTTAGGTGTGCCTTTATTGCAGGCAATTCAGGGTGAAGAAGCGGCGCGCTTTGCGATCTATATCGACATTATGGCGATCACACCGATGCTTTGGGTTGTTGGGCTATGGTTGGCGATAGAGTGGGGTGACAATAACGAACAACGGCAAACGCCGCTAAGGTTTTTGAAATCGTTGTTGAGCTTGCCGCCTATTTGGGCGTTTGTCATCGCCATTGGGTTGAATATTTACAACATCAGCCTGCCGGACTTTTTACAAAAAGCGACGACTATGTTGGGAAATGTCACGATGTCTGGCATGCTGCTTGTGGTCGGCATGTCGTTATCATTTGCTAGCTTAAAAAAGCATAAAGGGTTGGCGATTTTGGCGTCGATGATTAAGTTGCTGTTAGTACCAGCGGTAGTGTTTGCAGTTGCCAATGCCACGGTGGAGGACGCTGAGACGATACAGGCGACGGTACTCATGGCAGCGACACCATCTATGATGGCAACTATGATTTTGAGTGAGCGCTACGGCTTGAATACGGAATTGTTGTCGACCGTCTTGGTGGCTAGTACGGCCTTGTTTTTTGTTAGTTTGCCGTTATGGTTAATGCTGTTGGCTTAGTCAGCGTTTTGGTTCTTTTTTGTATCAGGTGCAGCAGGCGGCTCGTTAGCTTCGTCTTGAGGTGCTGTTTTTAGCTCGTCGCGTAGATCGTTAAACTTGGCTTCAACGTCTTCGATCGTTTCGGATACTTGGCTTTTAACTGAATTCGTTGCTTGCTGCATGGATTGCTTTAATTCTTCGGTGCGCAGCTGTTCGTCAATTTCGTATTTAACGGTTTTAACAAGCCCTTGGGCTTTGCCGACCCATAAACCGACGGTTCTTGCAACGCGCGGCAATTTTTCAGGGCCGATGACCAATAAAGCGATAATGCCTATTAAGCATAATTCAAAAAAACCAATATCAAACATAGTGTATAACCAGGCCAGTGTTCTATTAAGTAGCGACTATCAACCGCTGTAATGCGTTAGTATAGGTTAAAGGCGCTATGTTTACATAATGATAAATAATGGCTTGGCTATTACGGCTTGTCTTACATTAAAGGCGCAACAATGCGCCGTTTTGATTTAATTGTATTGATGGCCCGGTGCATATTAACGAAGTCTTCTTCGATAGCGTGTCAATAGCGTTATAATGGATTGAACGTTTAGGCCTGTTGCTTACTCTAATCAGCAGGTGAATTTAATAAAAAGGTTGTGTATGTCAGTTAATGTTACAAAAAGCGCTGCGGCGCAAGTGCAAAGTCAGTTGGATAAACGAGGTAAAGGGTTGGGTTTACGCTTAGGTGTGCGGGAGTCGGGTTGCTCAGGTTATTCCTATGTAATTGATTTTGCTGATGAAGTGGGTGAGTTAGACCAAGTGTTTGAAGCGCACGGTGTAAAGATTATTATTAACAAGGACTCGTTGGGCTTTTTAGATGGGCTTGAGTTAGATTTTGCGAGAGAAGGCATCAATTCAGCCTTTAAGTTTAACAACCCCAATGTAAAAGACGCGTGTGGTTGTGGTGAGAGCTTTACTGTTTAATTTTAGATTTATTCAACAACACTCAATTCATTGATTTGTTTACCTCATACGGGTGATAACTTGATTGCCAGTGTAGGCCTCTATCTGTAAACTATGCGTATTGTGATAGTGATCTATCAGATAACCTAATGCCGTGAATTTGCACGGTTTTTTCTAAATTTAATTTTTATTGTTGGAGTAATACTATGGCGCTTGAGCGTACTTTTTCTATTGTTAAACCAGATGCCGTTGCAAAAAATGTTATCGGTCAAATTTATGCGCGTTTTGAATCTGCTGGTTTGCGCATTATAGCGTCCAAAATGATCCACCTAAGTCGCGACCAAGCGGAAGGCTTTTATGGTGTACATAAAGAGCGTCCTTTTTTTAAAGACTTAGTTGAGTTTATGATTTCTGGTCCAGTGATGGTTCAGGTGCTTGAAGGTGAGAACGCTATTCTTAAGAATCGAGAAGTGATGGGTGCAACCAACCCAGCAGAAGCAGATGCGGGTACTATTCGGGCTGATTTTGCCGATAGCATTGATGAGAATGCTGTCCATGGTTCAGACGCACCAGAAACTGCTGCAGAAGAGATTAAGTTTTTCTTCAGTGATAACGAACTGTGTGAGCGTACACGTTAATAACGAATGACTGTAAAACAAAACCTGCTGAACTTTGACCGTAAAGGTCTGGAAACGTTTTTTGCCGAAATGGGAGAAAAGCCGTTTCGTGCAACACAGGTTTTGAAATGGATACACCAAGAAGGGGTGTCCGACTTCCAGTTAATGACCAATTTAAGCAAGGCACTTCGGCAGACGCTTACTGAGCTTGCCGAGGTGCGTTTGCCTGAGATTGTTTTTGAGCAAAAATCTGAAGATGGCACCTATAAATGGGTGCTTGAACTGGACGGCCAAAATCGAATCGAAACCGTCTTTATACCGGAAGATGGGCGGGGTACCTTATGCGTTTCATCGCAGGTGGGTTGTGCGCTTGAATGTACGTTTTGTTCAACCGCCAAACAGGGCTTTAACCGCAACTTATCAACGGCAGAAATTATTGGTCAAGTGTGGGTCGCAGCAAGAGCCTTGGCAGGTAAGGCGAACCTGACCAATGTAGTGATGATGGGGATGGGTGAGCCGTTGTTAAATTTCAATAACACGGTAGCTGCTTTAAACCTAATGATGGATGACTTTGCCTACGGTTTGGCAAAGCGACGGGTGACTGTTAGTACCTCGGGTGTGGTGCCTGCGCTGCTGCGTTTAGCTGACGTAAGTGACGTGAGTTTAGCGGTTTCATTGCACGCACCGAATGACGCGTTAAGAGACGTATTGGTACCCATTAATAAAAAATACCCGATTGCTGAGTTGTTAGAGGCGTGTAAATACTACATCAAAGATGAGAAACGCCGCAAAATCACCTTTGAATACGTTATGCTCAGCGGGATTAATGATTCGGTTGAACAGGCACACCAATTGACACGCCTACTGGAAGGCATTCCATCAAAAGTAAATTTGATTCCATTTAATCCTTTTCCTGATACCCAATATACGCGTTCTAGTAATAATGCGATTCATCGTTTTACCGCGGTGTTAAAAGAAGCGGGTTTAATTACCACGACGCGGAAAACGCGGGGCGATGATATTGATGCGGCTTGTGGGCAGCTGGTCGGTAAGGTTAAAGATAAAACTAAACGCCAGTTAAAATTACAAGCGGTTGCAACATGATGAAAATACGACTTTTTCGCTTATCGGTATTGTGTTTTTTTATTGTTTTGTCTGCTTGCCAATCTCAGCCATTAAAAAGTGAATCAGCCCATATGCAAGGCAATGAAAGCAGCCCTGCGGATGTGTACGTGTCGCTTGGCGTTGAATATATGAACCGAGGCATGAATGAAGTGGCTCTGGAAAAGTTACAGACAGCTATCAACATAGACAGTAACTCCAGTAATGCGCACAACGTGCTAGCTGTTTTATATGACCGTTTAGGCGAGGCAGCCTTAGCCGGTCAACACTACGAAAAAGCGGTAGCGTTAAGCCCAGCAAATTCAAGTGCCCAAAACAATTATGCGCGCTACCTTTGCGGCATTAAACAGTACGAACGCGCTGATCAGCACTTTAATCTAGCGTTAAAAAACCCCTTGTATAAAACCCCCTACGTTGTACTTACTAATGCGGGCAGTTGTGCTTGGACGGCGGGCGATTTGGCCAAAGCAGAGAATTATTATCGAATGGCGTTACAACGGCATAAACGCTTTCCCCCTGCCCTTTTTCAGATGGCAAAATTAAAATTCGAGCAACAAAATTATTTATCAGTCAGAGCCTATTTACAACGTTATAGAGACGCGGCTATGCATACGTCAGCTTCATTATGGTTAGGTATACAGGCAGAGGACAAGTTGGCGAACCAAAGTGCGGTAGCAAGCTACGTATTACAGCTGAAACGACTGTATCCAGATTCTCAGGAGATGGGTTTGTTAGAAAAAAGTAAGTTTTACCGCGCGACTTCAAAGTAAATTCTCATGAGTAAAAAACTACAAGCCATTCGTGGCATGCACGACATTTTGCCGACAAAAACACCGTTATGGCAAATGATAGAAAAGGCGATGTTTGAGGTATGCCAGCAATACGGTTATGCGGAGATTCGTATGCCGATCGTAGAAAGCAGCGATCTGTTTTGCCGCTCAATTGGTGAAGTGACAGATATCGTTGAAAAAGAGATGTACACCTTTGATGATCGTAACGGTGATTCGTTAAGTTTGCGCCCAGAAGGCACGGCGGGCTGTGTCAGAGCCGGCTTAGAGCATGGCCTGTTTTATAACCAAACACAGCGATTGTGGTACCAAGGGCCGATGTTTCGGCACGAGCGACCACAGAAGGGGCGCTATAGGCAGTTTCATCAGATGGGGGTTGAGTGTTTTGGCATATCGGGTGCTGAGATCGAAGCCGAGTTGATTCTAATGACCTACCGCTTATGGAAAAAGCTGGGTTTGGCTGATCAGCTGTCATTGGAAATTAATTCACTCGGTACTAACCAAGAACGTTTAGCCTACAAAGCACTATTAACACAATTTTTAGAGCAACATAAAGAACAGTTGGATGAGGACAGCCTGCGACGTTTGCATTCTAATCCCTTACGGATTTTAGATAGCAAAAACCCTGCAATGCAGTCACTGATAGAACAAGCTCCGAAGCTGATGGACTCGCTAGGCGAAGAATCCACGCTACATTTTCAGACATTACGCCAACTGCTGGATGATGCGGGCGTGACGTGTGTGCATAATCCGCGTTTAGTGCGCGGTTTGGATTATTATTCACATACAGTATTTGAATGGGTGACAAGTTCATTAGGCGCACAAGGGACGGTTTGTGCCGGTGGGCGATTTGATGGGCTGATTGAACAACTTGGCGGTAAAGCAACACCAGCGGTCGGTTTTGCAATGGGCATGGAGCGTTTGGTATTGTTGTTAGACGATGCGCCCTGGGTGGCCGTGAAGCCCTTAGCGTATATCATTCATCAGGGTGAAGCAGCAAAAAATCAAGCCATGCGACTCGTGGAAAGACTACGTGACGAATTACCTACGCACAGCTTTATTTTACACTGTGGTGACGCAAGCTTGAAAAGCCAGTTTAAAAAAGCCGATAAAGTAGACGCAACGTTTGCGCTGGTTTTAGGCGAGTCAGAGGTCGAAAACCAACACGTAGGTATTAAGTTTTTGCGTGAACGAAAAGAACAAGAACAAATTCCGCAAGACGAATTGATTAACTTTTTAACAAATAATAGCTAATACAGGACACACGATGGACGCTTATCAAACTGAAGAAGAACAAGTAGAAAGCATTAAAAAATGGTGGTCGGATAACTCACGCTCGATAATTTTTGGCGTAGGCCTTGGGTTAGTGGCCATTTTTTCATGGCAAAGTTGGAAGGACTGGACGCACCAACAGACGGTCGAAGCCTCTGATATTTATCAGCAGATAACACAAGCGAGTAAGGACCAAAAAATTGACACGGTCTTAGTGTTGGCAACAGAGTTAGAAACATCCTATTCAGGCACGCCTTATGCTGCCTTGGCGGGCTTGCAAAAAGCAAAAGCGCAAAATGAACAGGGTGACCGTGATGGCGCGATTGTTACACTGGAAAAAGTGGCTGCTGAGGCGGCTAATAACTCGATTCAGCATATCGCTCGTACTCGAGCATTACGTTTGCGACTTGCCGCACAACAATTGCAAGCTGTTATCGACAGCATTGATTCGATCATCAATGAACAAGGTGGGTTAAATCCGGGCGAGTTTATTGGTCAATACGAGGTGTTAAGAGGTGATGCTTATCGCTTATTAGGCGATAGTGAAAAAGCACGGCAAAGTTATACCGTTGCGCTAAGGACAGCGACATTAGACAGTCGACTATTGCAATTGAAGCTGGATGACTTAGGGCCACCCGTTGCCAGCTTTGCTAGCGACACGATGTCCCAGCCCAGTGAGGTGAAAAAATGATTCGATTTGCTATTGTCCTATGTAGCCTGTTATTGGCAGCTTGTTCAGGTGTCATGGAATCGACAAAATCAGCGGGTAAATCACTCGAAAGCAGCATTATCGACATAATGAGCCCTTACGCTAAGGATGAGTCTGCGCCAGCTAAACCATTAGAAGAGATTGTGCCGGAAGTCACGCTAAGCAAATTATGGCAGCGTAAAGTTGGTAGGGCTCACAGCGAAGGCTTTTTAAAATTAGAAATGGCGCTTTCGGATGGCAAAATTTTTATGGCTGATGCAAACGGTGTGGTACAAGCGTTAGACCAAAAAACAGGTAATACAGTGTGGCAAGTCGATACCAAGTTACCTATTTCAGGCGGTATTGAAGTCGGCTTTGAAAATGTGTTTTTCGGTACAACTGATGCTGAAGTTGTTGCTCTAAAATTAGATGATGGCGATACCGCGTGGACCAGCCAAGTGAGCAGTGAAGTGCTATCAATTCCTCGTTTTTCAGAGGGCTTGTTAGTCTCTCGCAGTATTGATGGGGCGATCACCGCATTAGACGCTAGCGATGGTAAAGAAATATGGTCATATATCAGAGATGTACCCGCACTGAGTTTACGGGGCACGAGCTCACCGGTAATTAAAAGTGGCGGTGTGATCAGTGGTTATGCAAACGGTAAATTAGTGGTATTACGCTTAAAAGATGGTCTGCAAATTTGGGAAACCAGTGTCGCCGTGCCGAGAGGACGGGGCGCTTTAACGCGAATGGTTGATGTTGACTCAGACCCATTAGCTGGCGAACGCTTAATTTACGCAGCGACCTTTAATGGTGGAGTGGTCGCTTTAGATGTAAGGTCGGGGCAAATTACCTGGCGTCGCTCTGAAATGTCGTCGTATAAAAAAATGATAGCCGATTGGGTGTCGATTTATGTCGTTGATGTGAAAAATCATTTGTGGTCGGTTGACCAAAATGATGGCTCGGTCAATTGGACTCAAGACCAACTGGAGAACAGGGATTTAACACCCTTAGTGAGATCGGGTGAGTATTTGCTAACCGCCGATTATGAGGGTTATTTACACGTTTTATCAGCAGTAAGTGGGCGTTTAGTTGGGCGTTTAAAAGTGGCTGATGCAGCAATCACAATGGAACCGTTGGTCGATGGCGATATTGTCTACGTACAAGATGTTGAAGGGGAAATAACAGCCATTCGCCTAGCCTCTATTGCCCTGTCAGGTGTTGAAAAATAAATTATGCTACCTGTCATTGCCCTAGTCGGCCGACCTAATGTTGGTAAATCAACGCTTTTTAATTACTTAACGCGCACCCGAGATGCCTTGGTGGCCGATTATCCAGGGCTGACCCGAGATCGACAGTATGGCTTAGTTAAGCGGGGGGATATTCGCTCACTGGTTGTTGATACTGGGGGTATTACTGCGTCCGACGAGGGGATTGATGGCGTCGCCATAGAACAAGTACAACGTGCGCTTGAAGAAGCCGACGTGGTGCTATTTCTAGTCGATACACGGCACGGCATCCACCCAATCGATGAGGAAATTGCCAAGAACTTACGAAAACTCGGAAAAAAAATTGTACTGGTGGCGAATAAAACCGATGGTTTAGATGCCAATACGCATATTGCCGAATTTCACCGAATGGGTTTCGAGAAACCTTGGCCTATTGCCGCAACGCATGGACGGGGTGTTCTAGAATTACTAAAACATGTTTTCGACCTGCTGCCGGTCACTGAGTCGTTTGACGACGCTTTGCCAGGATCGGGTATTCGTGTCGCGGTAATTGGTCGCCCAAATGTCGGTAAATCGACACTGATTAATCGCTTATTGGGGGAGGACCGGGTGGTTGTTTTTGACCAACCGGGCACCACCCGTGATAGTGTGTTTATTCCGTTTGAACGTGGCGGACAAAAGTATACGCTGATCGATACAGCCGGGGTCCGTCGTCGCTCTAAGGTCTCAGAAACAGTAGAAAAATTTAGTATTGTGCAAACCTTGCGCGCGATAGACGATACACACGTGGTGATCTATTTAATCGACGCCAGTGAAGGTGTAACCGACCAAGATGCCAGCTTGTTAGGTATGGTGTTGGAAACGGGTCGTGCCTTGGTGATCGGTTTAAACAAGTGGGACGGTTTAAATGAGGATCAGCGCGATAAGGTAAAACGTCAGATCGATGTAAAATTGAGTTTCCTAGAGTACGCGGAACAATATTTTATTTCGGCTTTGCACGGCAGTGGCGTGGGCAAATTGTTTGAATCTATCGTCGCCTTGTATCGCTCAGCAATGATTGATATGGCAACGCCGCGCTTGACCGATATTTTAGAGCAGGCTATTCGCGCGCATCAGCCACCTTTGGTTGGCGGACGTCGAATTAAACTTAAATTTGCCCATCAAGGCGGACAAAATCCACCGGTTGTTATTATTCATGGCAACCAAACAGTCGCCGTTCCGGGTAGTTATAAACGCTATCTTATGAATGTGTTTCGCGAAAAACTCGGCCTGGTTGGAACGCCAATTCGAATAGAGTTCAAGTCGCCAGACAACCCTTACGCAAAACAAAGCAGAATGTCAGCGACTCATATTGCGAAGAGTAAAAGCTCAAAGTCATTACAGAAAAAACCGCACAAACCAAGCAAGCACCGTTAGACAATAGGTATAGCCAATAAGGTGTTTAGTTGCTGGTTTGATTGATCTTGGCTTCTACCTTAATAAAGTCACCTGGGTTTTTTAATTCGCGTAATTCAGGGTATTCTTTTGTACGTTTCTTGATACTTTGCCTTAATGACCGTATTAAAAAGCGGGTCTCGGTATTCCAAGGTAGCTGAAATTCATTTTTGCAATGCGTGCACGTGAAGGTTGCATTAATGTCATCGTGTTCAATGGTGCTAATAGTCCAATAACCACAATGGGTGCAGAGGTCTTTAATTTGCATTAGGGTGTCGTCTTATTCAATTGAATTTGCGGTATATAGTCGCTAATAAAAAAGGCGGGGTCAACCTTGGTCTTATTTAAATAGACGTTCCAATGTAAATGGGGCCCAGTGACTCGCCCAGTAGCGCCTACCTCAGCGATCGTTTGCCCTTGAGTTACCGGGTCGCCAATGTTCACTAAGGTTTTGTTTAAGTGAAAATAGCCGCTTATAAGCCCTTGCCCATGGTCAATAAGCACCGTGTTGCCGTTAAAAAAATAATCGCCGACGTCGATGATGGTACCGGCAGCAGGTGCAACAATGGGGGTTCCTTTTGCAGCTGCGATATCTAAACCGCTATGGGGTTTCCTTGCTTGTTTATTAAAAAAACGCTTCAGCCCAAACGGGCTGCTTAAACGGCCGTGAGCAGGCAAAATAAAGTTAAGTTGAACAGCTTGGTCAGTCCATGTTGATAAGGCGCTGGATAAGGTCTTTTTTTCTTTGTTGATGCGTGTTAAATCGAGCGGGTTTGGGTTAATTAAACGCTTATTTTTAGGGGTTTCTTTTAATGTGATGTATTGCGCGGGGTAGTCCTTATCAATAACAGTGAACGAGGTGACGGCTTTTGCTGAGTCGTCATATAAGGTGTGTTTACCGGGCTTTGCGCTCAAGGGTATACCCACAACAGCCAGCCACTGTCCTTTGTGTGCAAGGGTTAAAATGCGCTGTTTTTTATAATAGAGAGTGGGTTGTTTGTCGCCATTAAGGGTAATAAGCGCAATACCACCGGGGACCAGTTGCTGCTGCGGAAAGCTGTTAGCGGCAAGGGCGTACGGCAGTAAAAAAAGTAGCAGTGTGAATTTAAGTAGTTTCATGGATGTTATCGAGTGTGGCTAATAGGGTTCCATCGCTCAGCTGAACGTCAAATTTATCACCGATGCTGAGCTGAGTGACCTTGTTAATAATAGCGCCAGTGCCGTGTTGTTTAGTAATGCTATACCCACGGGATAATGTCGCGAGAGGGCTAAGTGCCTCCAAGGCTTTATTGCAGCTGGCAAAACGTAAACGCGCCAACTGAAGCGGTTGTTGAATTTGTTGGGGTAAGCGATGAGCTAGGTTGTCTAAGCGCTGTTGAAGCTGCTGAACCGTTCGCTTAGGGGTGTTGTTGAGCAAGGCGGTGTTTAATTGTGTGACTAAGCTTTGGTAGCTTTGCAGCTGTCGGTTTAAGCTGTTTATTAGACGCATCTGGGATTCATCTAAACGTTGTGAGTGTAACTGCAGTTGACTGCCTGGGTGAGAGCGCTTTAATAAGTGTTGCAACCTGTCCAAGCGCGCGTGTTGGCTGGCCAGTTGGTTGTTGACAAGACGGGCCAATTGCTTGGCCAGTTGGTCAAACTGGTTGAACCATTGTTGCTGTTCAGGGCTGACCAGCTCAGCAGCGGCAGAGGGTGTTGCTGCGCGATAATCGGCAACAAAATCAGAGATGCTGACATCAGTTTCGTGCCCAATCGCACTGACGATAGGGATATCGGATTGATACACAGCCCTGGCGACAATTTCTTCGTTAAAGGCCCATAGGTCCTCTATGGAACCACCGCCACGGGTAAGGATGAGGGCATCACATTCTTTGCGTGCATTGGCCAATTCAATTGCCTCTACAATCTCGTGTTTTGCGCCGTCACCTTGGACGCTAACTGGGTAAATAACGACCGCCAGTGCCGGGAAACGGCTTTTAAGTACGCTCAAAACATCGTGAATAGCCGCCCCACTGGGTGAGGTGATAAGCCCCAGTTTTTTAATTAATGAGGGTAAGGTTTTTTTGGTCTGACTATCAAACAGGCCCTCGCTGGTAAGTTTGTTTTTTAACGCCTCAAATTGTTGCCGCAAAAGCCCTTCACCCGCTTCTTCCATGTGTTCAGCAATCAGTTGAAAGTTACCGCGTGCTTCGTATAGGCTGACCCGGGCTTTTAACAGGACGTGCGTGCCATTATCCGGTTTAAACCCTATTTTGCGCAGTTGTGGTCGAAACATGGCGCACTGAATCTGGGCCTGTTGGTCTTTTAAAGTAAAATAAATATGGCCCGACGCGGGGCGTGAAAGGTTGGATAGCTCACCTTCAATCAGCACCGTGAGAAAATGGCCCTCCAATAACAATCGTGTTTCACGGCAGAGCTGAGAAACGGTGTAGGTTTTCCCTTGGTTAAACATAATGCCTTGTTGTGTATCTATTAAGATGATAAATACTGGAGCATACATTATAATGGGCTGCTTTTTCTATGATAAGATCGGAAAACATGCGATTTGAACAAGAAGCTTTAACCTTTGACGACGTTTTATTAGTACCGGCTCATTCTACGGTGCTCCCTCGTGACGTACGCCTTGAAACCCAGTTGACACGTGGTATCTCTCTTAATATTCCAATATTGTCTGCGGCCATGGACACGGTGACCGAAGCGCGTTTGGCAATAGCCTTAGCGCAAGAAGGCGGTATTGGAATTATCCATAAAAACATGACCGCTGAACAACAAGCTTACGAAGTGGCCAAAGTGAAGCGTTTTGAAAGTGGTGTGATCAAAGACCCGATAACCGTTACTTCCAACGTCACCATTCGTGAAGTGATTGCACTCACACGGCAACACAATATTTCGGGTGTCCCTGTCGTTAACGGTAAAGAGTTAGTCGGTATTGTTACCAGCCGAGACCTACGTTTTGAAACGCATATGGATGCGCTGATTGACTCGGCTATGACGCCAAAAGAAAAACTGATCACTGTCAAAGAGGGTGCCAGCAAAGAGGAAGTGATTAGTTTATTGCATAAGCACCGGATTGAAAAAGTGTTGGTGGTTAATGATGACTTTCAACTCTGCGGCATGATCACCGTTAAAGATATTCAAAAAGCCAAAGACTACCCGCTGGCCTGTAAAGATACCCAAGGTCGCCTTCGGGTAGGCGCTGCGGTTGGTACCGGAGAAGGTACCGAACAACGTGTGGCCGCGCTTGTGGCAGCAGGTGTTGACGTGGTTATTGTGGATACCGCGCACGGTCATTCTCAAGGGGTCTTGGATCGCGTTAAATGGGTCAAAACACAGTTCCCTGATTTACAAGTTATCGGTGGCAATATCGCCACGGCTGAAGCAGCTTTAGCATTAGCCGAGGCAGGTGCCGATGCGGTTAAAGTCGGTATCGGGCCGGGTTCAATCTGTACTACACGAATCGTCGCTGGTGTTGGTGTGCCACAAATTACTGCTGTAGATAATGCGGTGCAGGCGCTTAAAGGAACGGGTATCCCTGTTATTTCTGACGGTGGGGTGCGCTTTTCAGGTGACGTAGCAAAAGTGATCGCTGCGGGTGCTAGCTCGGTTATGTTGGGCAGCTTATTGGCGGGTACCGAAGAAGCGCCGGGCGAAGTTGAATTATTCCAAGGTCGCTCGTACAAAAGTTATCGTGGCATGGGATCATTAGGTGCAATGGCGCAGCAAGAGGGCTCGAGTGACCGTTATTTCCAAGAAACCAGTGAGACCGAAAAATTAGTGCCCGAAGGCATTGAAGGCCGTGTCGCATACAAAGGTACCATGGTGAATATTGTGCATCAGCTGATGGGCGGTTTACGCGCCAGCATGGGCTACACTGGTTGCGAAAACATTGAGCAGATGCAACATAAGGCGAAGTTTGTACGGGTTAGCAGTGCGGGTATGCGAGAAAGTCATGTACACGATGTTACCATCACCAAGGAAGCACCCAATTACCGTATTGAACGGTAAGCAACGAGGTTACGTTTGAAGATACAACAACATGGGGATATTCATTCCCATAAAATCCTGATTTTAGATTTTGGCTCACAATACACGCAACTAATCGCCCGGCGCGTTCGGGAAATCGGCGTGTACTGTGAAATTTACCCCTACGATGTTGAGCCACAAGCGATTGCTGACTTTAAGGCTAACGGCATTATCTTGTCGGGTGGCCCAGAAACAGTGACCGAGGGTAACGCGCCACAAGCACCAGCAGTTGTTTTTGAATTAGCGGTGCCCGTCTTAGGCATTTGCTATGGCATGCAAACCATGGCTGCACAATTGGGCGGTCGCGTTGAGGCGTCGGATAAAAAAGAATTTGGCTACGCGAGCATCCGTGCTCGGGGCCATACCGCACTGCTAAAAGATATTGAAGACCATGTCACAGACGATGGCTTTGGCTTACTCGACGTCTGGATGAGCCACGGTGACAAGGTGGTTGATTTGCCAGTAGGGTTTAAATTAATGGCCAGTAGCGATAGCGCCCCGATCTCGGGCATGGCGCATGAAGAAAAACAACTCTACGGTCTGCAGTTTCACCCTGAAGTAACCCATACCAAACAAGGCGGAAGAATTTTAAGCCGATTTGTACTGGATATTTGTGGCTGCGAAGCGTTGTGGACCTCGCAAAATATTATCGAAGCCAGCATCAGCGATGTGCAACAACAAGTGGGTTCTGATCGGGTAGTGCTTGGCTTATCGGGTGGGGTTGATTCGTCAGTCGTTGCGGCTTTATTGCATAAGGCCATTGGTGACCAGTTGACTTGTGTGTTTGTCGACACCGGTTTGCTGCGCTTAAACGAAGGTGACCAAGTAATGGCGATGTTTGCCGAACACATGGGCGTTCGAGTGATTCGAGTGGATGCGGAACAACGGTATTTGTCAGCATTAAAGGGCGTTTCAGATCCCGAGAAAAAACGTAAAGTGATTGGCAACTTATTCGTTGAAATTTTTGATGAAGAAGCCGCAAAACTTGTTGATGCGAAGTGGTTAGCACAGGGTACTATCTACCCCGATGTGATTGAATCTGCAGGCTCTAAAACAGGCAAGGCGCATTTAATTAAATCGCACCATAACGTGGGCGGCTTGCCTGAAGATATGACGCTAAAATTGGTCGAGCCGCTGCGTGAACTGTTTAAAGATGAAGTGCGCCAGTTGGGTGTGGAACTAGGTTTACCCTACGATATGGTCTACCGCCACCCGTTTCCAGGCCCCGGCCTAGGCGTGCGTATTTTAGGTGAAGTTAAAAAAGAATACGCCGAGTTATTACGCCTTGCCGATGATATTTTTATCAGTGAACTGTATAAACACGATCTGTATCAAAAAACCAGCCAAGCCTTTGCCGTTTTCTTACCGATAAAATCGGTCGGTGTGACGGGCGATGGCCGTCGCTATGAATACGTGATCGCCCTGCGTGCCGTTGAAACGATTGATTTTATGACCGCCCGTTGGGCTCACTTGCCGTATGAGTTTTTAGGCCATGTCTCTAACCGGATTATTAACGAGATAGCCGGTATTTCACGTGTGACCTACGATATTTCAGGAAAGCCTCCCGCCACCATAGAGTGGGAGTAATATGGACTTGGTCTTGCGATTCTATTTAGACCTATGTCAACAATACGCAAGATATTTATCTTTAGCCTAGTTACTTTTAGCGGGCTGCTGCTTATTGGCGCGCTATTTTTACTCTTTTTTGTAGATATTAATAGCTATAAAGCTAAGCTAGAAGCGACCGCCTCAAACGCATTGGGGCTGGACGTTAAAGTCGATGGCCGAATAGGCTTAGGTTTCTTTCCTAGCATTTGTTCTGTGTGTGCGATAGCGTACAGACTAAACTAGGGGGTCTAGGTAAAGTCGTGAATCTATAACCCGCTCTTCGGTACGCAGAGCGGGTTATATCTCAACAGCTCTAGCGTAATCGAGACGGTTGCGCTGACCTTACTCATGCTCGAGTCAATTAACCAAAAGGTATAGATCATGAACTTAGCCAAAACCATCAGTACAGCCCTCATTATGAGTGCCTTTCTTGTCGTCCTATCCGGTTGTGAAGGGAACGAAGGTCCGGTAGAAAAAGCGGGTAAGAAAATAGACCAGACGACACAAAAGCTCGGTGGAAAAATCGAAGCGGCCGGCGAAAGTATCCAGGACGCTGCTAAAGGCAACGACTAGTCATCGTTGTACTGTTGAGGTATCAGAAGCAACCGTGATTTCCAAGGCTGAAATCAGGTAGAAACAAAACCTCGGCAGCGGATTTTTTTTGCAACAAATGCAAGCCTTGCACCAGCGAGTTAAATAATAGCGTATTATATTTCTTTAAAAAATATAACGAATTTTTACATGCTGTTGACACTTACGACTATTAATAAGCCCACACCAATATCAAATGTTCATCGGTTATTATCAACCGATGGGAGATAATCATTGCTTATGGATGATCAGGTATGGATGCGTCGGGCTATTGAGTTGGCGCGCAAAGCAGAAACATTGGGCGAAGTACCGGTAGGTGCGCTGATCGTAAAGCAAGACCGATGCATTGCTGAAGGTCACAATAGGCCAATTCAAAACTCAGACCCAACAGCGCACGCCGAAATTATAGCCATTCGCGAAGCAAGCCAACGTTTGCAAAATTACCGTTTAGTTGACTGTACTTTATATGTGACGCTTGAACCTTGTGTGATGTGTATGGGGGCAATACAACACGCAAGGATTAAGCGTGTTGTTTTTGCTGCGACCGATCCAAAACGCGGGGCTGTTTGTAGCGCCCTACATCTTGCCGAGGCGGATTACGCGAATCACCACATCGAATGGACGGCTGGGGTATTAGATTCCGAATGCGCGACCTTATTAAGCGACTTTTTTAAACGCCGGCGATAGTCTTTAGTCTGCCGATATACGACTTTTTAAGCCTAACTTCATGCAAACACCGGTGATTAAAAGAATAACTGATTGGACGAGCTTTGATGGAACGCGTATGCACGGTGTCCATTGGACGTCAGCTGTTAAATCAACTTACGTCATCTGCTTGATTCATGGGTTAGGTGAGCACAGTGGTCGTTATTCTGCATTAGCACATTATTATGTTTCTCGTGGGATAGATGTTCACTCGTTTGACCTAAGAGGGCACGGGCTTTCGCAAGGGCGACGCGGGCATAGCGATCATTCTGATGATCTCATTAAAGACGTGGATCATTTTTTACGTTATGAATCCGGGATTAATACGCAGCAACCATACGGGGTATATGGGCACAGTTTAGGCGGCATGATAGCGCTAAGTTACGCACTCAGCTATCCGGAAGTTAATAGAGCGGTGGTGTTGAGTTCAGCATTTTTAAAACCGGCTTTTGAGCCGCCTAAATGGAAGTTAATATTAGCGGCTTACCTGCAAACTCTTTGGCCCACAGTGCTGTTATCGAATGAAGTGCCGGTTGCGGCTTTATCGAAGGACCCTCAGGTCTTGAAGGAGTATACTGCTGATCCTTTGGTCCATAACAGCTTGTCTGTCGGATTAGGGCTGCAGTTATTAAAACAAGGCCGTTATTTATTAGACACTATGCAGACGGTGGATTTTCCCTTGCTCGTGATGCATGGTGATGCGGATAGAATAACGTGTCATCACGCAAGTGAATTGCTGGCAGCAAAAGCCGGGAAGCGTTGTGAATTGGTTATATGGCCAGGCCTTTTTCATGAGTTACAGCATGAAATGGAAAAAGAGGCCGTGTTTGACTGTTCTATAGACTGGCTTAAAGAAGTTCTTCGCCCCCTATAGTGCCGGGGGCTGGATATGTAAGGCGCCGCCATTTTGTTTCTGTTTGTTAAGAGCAGGGCTTTGTTTGTTGGTTCTAGATAATATTCTGTAGTAATGACGAACATTTTCCACATATTTTAGTGCTTCTGTCCCACGGGCATAACCGTATTTCGTTTGCGTATACCATTGTTTTTTTTCCAGCAGGGGTAAACGTTTTTTTACCTCAATCCAACGGTCTGGGTCTCCCCCTTGCTGTTGGGTTAACACGCGTGCGTCTTCAAGGTGACCAAAGCCAATGTTATAGGAGGCTAAGGCCATCCAGGTTCTATCAGGTTCGGCTATTCGAGAGGGTATTTTTTTAATTCTTGAGGCGAGATATCGCGTACCGCCGTTGATACTTTGGGCAGGGTCAAGCCGATTAGTAACGCCCATCTGTTTAGCAGTGGGTTTGGTCAGCATCATAATACCCCGTACACCGGTGGGTGATATGGCGTGACGATCCCAGTGTGACTCTTGGTAAGCAACGGCGGCTAACAGCTTCCAATCTAATTTATAATTAGCCGCGGACGCCTGAAAAAAGCGTTTAAGTTTGGGGAGCCGACTTTGTTGGTGGGCATCAAACGTGCAAAGGCCGACATAATTGAGGGCTTTTGAATAGCCAAAAAACTGATCTTGTAGTTGTTGTAAGGAGCCGTCTTTTTTCAGCTCATCTAGGAAGTTAACAGCGGGATTATATAAACTCACATCATTACTTTTTGGAAACGCCCAAGCTATTTTTTCAGGCCCTGAAATATTGAACGCGACATTAAGTTCTGGAAATTGGCCTCGAATAAGCTGAAATTGGTTGGAATCGGCAATGGTGTAATCCAGTAAACCATCATTGACCATGGAGACGAGTTCAAAAACAGTCGTTTGACTAATTTCGCCCCAATTTAGCACAGGTCTTTTAAGCTTTAGTTGGTGTAAGTTTTCAGAATGGCTCGATCCTTTTATCACGTCAAAAAATGGGCTTTTTAGCGATTTAATGGATTTAGGGCGACGGGTTCGGTAATGATAGATCAGTTGTTGGGTGACTTCATAGTAGGCCGGGGTAAACCGAAGGGTTTGTTCTCGCTGGGGTGTAATACTTAAACCAGCAGCGGCAAAGTCGGCTTCATCTGCCGCTGATAATTGGAGAATGTTGTGAAACTCTGTCGGAAAGATAAAGCGAACGTTAACCCCCAGTTTTTCAGCGAACAACGAGGCAAGTTCGTATTCGAACCCCGTGGCAATGCCGTTACTTAAAAAATAAGTGGTTGGGTCGTTGCGTGTTAATACAACCAGTTCACCTCGTTCGATAACAGCATCAAGTGCACTGAGGTTTCTTGAGCAGCTCGAAAAAGCACAAAGGATAATATAGGCAACAAGTAAGCGACATAAAAGGCGTTTATACATGCTAGCAAGTCTAGACGAATTAAAAGAATAGTGTTGTTTGTTTTGAGCATAATAGCGGGGTTAAACTCTCTGATAGTTACGATAAAATTAGGGGCTGGCGTACAGTGTTTAAGCTACCTATTCGCTCGGTGCTGGCTGATAGCTGGTTAACGTTTAAAGTTAAGGCGTCAGGTGGGGAACAGGATCATTACTAAACTACGTTGTGGATTTAACTGTTGGTTAATATAAACCCCATTCAAGGGGTTTTTTTTTATATAATCGAAGCTAATTTATTAGTGTTTACCTCAAGGAAAAATCAATGATTAAGTCTATCTGCGCGGCGTTACTGTTAGTTACTACACCACTGGTATGGGGGCATGGCGGCGTGTCAAATGATGGTAATGAATGTAAGTTAAGCGTTGGGCCTTATTTGATGGGGTTTTCAGGTTACCAGCCGGAAAACAACCTTTCCGAGCAGTTTTGTGATGATATGCCTAATACTGGAAAATCCATTATCGTACTAGATTTTATTGATCGTAAGCTGTTGGGTATGACGGTCAGCTTTAAAGTTATTAATGCTGATAGAGCGGCGCTTGGTACAGCCGATGATGCGATGGTTAATGAGGCCGAGTTAGCAGCGAAAGCGTTTTTTGAAATCCCTGCAAAAATTTACCCTTCCGGCACAATGAAAATCAGTCAAGAGTTTAAAGAAAAGGGTCACTTTGTGGGTTACGTGGTCGTTGAAGGAGACAATGAAAAGCACATTTCACGCTTCCCTTTCTCAGTCGGTTACGAACAGGGATTCATTCCCGATGCAATGCAGCTCCCATTAATAATCATAGTGTCGTTTGGCTTTTTGATGTATTGGTTTTCGCGTAAAGAGCCGGTTAAAAACCGTGATACGAAGGTAGAGGAGTAAAAAGTTGACGTTTAAGATGCGGCTTTTTTCAGTACCTAGTTTGCTCATCAGTTCAATTGTTTTGGGACTGGTTGCTGTTCTGCTGTATGACCCATCACTGGTTTATGCCAGATTTTTTGACTACATAGGGATGCCTGCCTACCAAGAAGCGCCCATTTCAAAACCTAAACCAGACCTTGAAAAAATAACCGTATGTGACGAACAATACCCCGAATGGCGTAAGGCCTATACGATAGGTGGTATAGATATTCAAGCATCTGATGCGTGTAATCCAGATAACCCTTATGAGGTGGCCGCCTTTGTCAGGGGGACAAATAATGTCATTATGCCGGTGTTAATGCGAACACAACTAGCCGATGATGCGGTCGTTAAAACCAATGATATTGATGGAGACGGTGACCCAGACGATATTGTTATTCGCGTTGAAGTGGCCGAATTAAATGGTCGATCACCGGATGGCAAAGAGCTAATTCCTGGTTACGAAATAGCACCAGGGATCACCCCGGGCGCATGGGTTTTTGCACCTAAAAGTCGTGGCATGGCGACGGTTAATCGATTGGACCTTACAGCCAATCATTTGCTTCGTTTACCTTCAGCACCGATTCGGGTGGAAGAGGGTGATAACGTGACCTTAATTCTAGAAAATACCCACTATTTCCCGCATACCATTCATTTGCATGGTGTTGATCATAGTTATGAATATGACGGCGTGCCTCAAACCAATGAAAAACTAACCATGCCTGGTGGGCAGCAAGTTTATAAAATTAAACCGCGTCATGCCGGTACCATGCACTACCATTGCCATGTGCAAGTTCAAGTTCATTATATGATGGGCTTGCAAGGCTTGTTTATTGTCGAAGAAAACAAACCCAATAACTGGGTGCAAACATTTAATGTAGGGGCGGGTAAAGTCAGAAAGCCATCACAAGGCGTGTTAGAAACGTACGCGCAAGAATATGATCTGCACTATCAGGCGATTGATACTTCGTTGAATAATCTAATTCAAACATCCAATGACCCGCGCCAATTAGCCAAAAGAATGAACCGTATATACGACATTACGGATGGTACAGATGATTATTTTTTACTCAATGGACGATCATTTCCGTATACCTTAAGAGAGTCATTGATCACGGTTGAACCGAACCAACATACCAAGTTACGGGTTTTAAATGGAAGCCCAGAAATTTTAGCATTACACACCCATGGCCATAAGGCGACCATTACTGCCTATGATGGCGTTGATGTTAATCCGTTAGCGCAAATAACCCGCGATGTTTATAGCGTATCGCCCGCGCAGCGAATCGATTTGGATTTGTATACTAAGGATAATGGTGTAAACAGTTACGGTGAAGGTGTGTGGTTAATGCACGATCATTCAGAGCGTGCAATAACGACCGACGGGATCGCCCCAGGTGGCAATATTTCACAAATTGTATACAGAAATTACCTCAATAAAAATGCCATGGCTACCACGCAGGGTGAGGATCTGAGTGCTTATTTTAACCCCGAGTACTACCAAGGAAAATTAGCGACTTGGAGTGCAGCAGACCCCTTCGGCTTTTTTGATGACGTTGCTGGGGCTAAAATAAGTTCCTATAAAGAGGTGTTATTAATTATCGTACTGGGTGTGCTGTTTGCCCTTATCGTGTTGTTATTTGTACGGTTGTTCGCTGGCGTGTACACATTCTTTATGAAACGGGATAACAAGCAATGATCAAACGCAGTGGATTACTATTGATAGCATTGTTGTCGCTAGCTACGGCGTCACAGGCCAGCATGCGAATGGGTGATTGGGGTATGGTGATGAACGAAAACAGCCAACAATTACCACAAGGATGTGACAGCATTGCAAGCGAACAAAGCATCACGGTTAAAGCGGGGCGCGAGTATGCCAAAGCCTTTCCAGGCACCATCTTTGGTTACGATCAGCATACGTTTAGTTTCCCACGTTGTACGCGTGTCACGGTTAACTTTATCAATGAAGACCAGATTCGTCACCAATTTATGATCCATGGTTTACCCACCTATTTGCACCCACAAGGGATGTTTCATATGGAGCTGTATGGGGAAGGTGAAGTTCAAGGTACCTTTATTACACCGAATACTGAAGAGACGTATTTAGCGCATTGTGACGTAGCGCAACACATGGAAAAAGGCATGAAAGCGCAAGTAAAAGTGGGTGGGGGTAACGGCGATTTACCGTCCATTCCCGGTGTCTCTGGCCAGTTGAATAAAGACCGGTATCCCTTAGACCTTGGTGTTCAAAATATGCTGCTGATATCGCTGCTGTTTCTATTAGGCTTTGCTGGCTGCTTGTTTTTATACCGTAGGAATAAAAAATAAACTAACGACATGATGTTCAATGAGTTGGTTGAAAGCTATGGAACGTTGGGCTTGTTTGTTAGCTCGTTTGTTTCATCGACCCTAGCGCCGGGTGGCTCGGAGGCTGTGCTGGTTTATTTGATTCATGAAAATAAAAAACACTGGTTTTATTATGTGCTCGTGGCAAGCTGTGGCAACACCCTAGGCGCTTTGACGACCTATTATATGGCCTATTTTGCATCGACAAAATTTGCCACTAAAATCAATAACAAAAAAAACTTTGCCAAAGCGCAAACCTTAATTGAGCGCTATGGAAGCGCTGCTTTATTACTGAGTTGGTTGCCGTTGATTGGTGATGTACTTTGTTTGGCTGCAGGCTGGGTTAAGTTGAATTTCATAAAATCGTTAAGTTTTATTATGCTCGGTAAATTTCTCCGTTACCTTTTTGTCGCATGGGTGGTTAGCTAGATGGCACACACTAAACAACGCAAGGACATTATTTCCATTGCACCTGACGTCGACCACCGCACCCACCGTGGTGAGGGTTTGAACGATGATATCGCCGATTATTATGACCAAAGTTATTGGGACTATAGAACGTCATGGATGAATGCAAAAAATTTAGCCATACATTACGGCTACTGGACAGAAAGCACCCGATCACACAGTGAATCGCTGATCGAAATGAACGCTATGTTGGCCAAAACACTGGACCTTAAGGCCGGTGACCATGTGTTAGACGCGGGTTGCGGGGTGGGTGGTAGTTCGATTTGGTTGGCTGAAACGTTTGGGGTCAAAGTGACAGGGATTACTATTGCGCCTCAACAAATTGACCAGGCGATTAAAAATGCAAAAAAACGAGGGGTCGAACATTTAGTCAGTTTTCAGCTAGAAGACTACACGCAAACGTCATTCAATGACGAAAGTTTTGACCATATATGGGGACTTGAAAGCGTGTGTTATGCGCTAAAAAAATCTGATTTTGTCAAAGAGGCTTTTAGGTTATTACGCCAAGGTGGTGGTTTTGCGGTAGCCGATGGTTTTGCCAATAAGCGGGAGTTGACGCCACAACAATGGCGGCAGGTGTTGAAAGTTTTAAATGGTTGGTCGATGCCGAATATGGCTACAGCCGATGAGTTTAATGGCTATCTGTCGACGGTCGGGTTTTCTAATGTTGCATATCGAGACATCACTGGCCATACCTTACCCTCTTCAAAGCGGCTTTATTACACAGCATGGTTAACCTACCCGATGGAAAAAATAATGAGTTGGACGGGTTTAAGAAGCGCCGTTCAAAGTGGTAATTTTAATGCCTGCTTTGGTCAATACCACGTGTTACATAAAGGCATTGGGTGTTACGGGGTGTTTTCGGCGCGTAAGGCCTAAATCGGCGTTGAGTTTCTTGTGGCCGCACATTGTAGCGTCAAATTATTGATTGTTGGGGGTGGCTTTGTAGATGCGACCGGCGTAATCATCACTGATGTAGATATTGCCGGCTTTATCTTCCGCAAGGTCAACAGGACGGCCTAAGACACGACCATTGTGTTGTAAAAAGCCGCTTAAAAAATCCGTCTGCGCAATCGAGCCATCGGCTAAAAAAGACACAGCAACCACCTTGTAACCCGATTTTTCTGACCGATTCCAAGAGCCGTGTAATGTGATAAGTGCGGTGTTAGGTAAATGTGGGTTATGACGTAAAAATAGTAAACTCAGCGGCGCGCTATGTGCGGTAAAAAAATGTCGGGCTGGTATGGGCATTAAGCCGGAAGGTGGCTGTTTTCTAAACGTGGTGTCGATGTTGTTATTGCCGTAATAAAAAGGCCAACCATAGTGTTGCCCTTGATTGATTTGATTAAGCTCTTCGGGTGGTCTGTCATCACCCAGTAAGTCACGGCCATTATCAACCCCGTACATCAGGTGATTGACTGGGTGCCAATCAAACCCAACGGTATTTCTTAATCCTTCAGCGTATAACGTTGGTTTACTGCCATCTAACTCATATTGCATAATACTCGCTCGCATAGCCGAACGTTCGATACAGACATTACAGCTAGAACCCACGCTGACCAATAATTTATTATGCGGACTAATTTTAACGGTCCGAGTCCAATGGTTGCCACCACCAGGGAAGCTATTTTTGATCAGGGTGACCGGCTTGCCGCTAAATTTATGTTGCTGGCTGTCGTATGGAATACGTAACACGGTATCAGTTTCAGCTAAGTATAAAAATCCATCATGCAAGGTTAAACCATGAGGTCTATTAAGGCCTTCAGCTAACAGTAAGCGCTTGCCATTGGCGCTATCTTTTAAAATCAACGACAGCGTACCCTTATTAGGTTGGGTGATGATTAGATCCCCATGGCTAGTGACCGCCAAGGTGCGCACGCCAGGTAAATTATCAGCATATATCGACAGCGTGTAGTGTTTATTAATGCTTAGTTTGTTGATGACTTGCCCTGAGTCATCGGTTTTCTTGAAGGGAAGAGACAGCTTGCTCGCGTACGTTTGAGGGCAGTACTGGGCGAGCAACAGAGCACTCATTAAAAAAGAAAAAACAGCGGGTAAGCGGCTTTTCATCATTAAAGTCGTTTAATGTTGGGCGAAAAAACCCAGCATTAACGCATTTTTATTAGGCCAGTCGACATGTGTTCCTGGTCCCTCGCAATAGTAAGTTTGAGCCCCTGTTGAGGGGCACGCTTTATAGCGACGGCAGCCTTGCTGATCAACTGCCGTTAATTCCCCCGAACATTGATTGCAACTGGCCCACCAATCAGCTGCTTGCCTGCCAAACCCGTCGAAGTGTGAATCGTCGGTATTGTGAAACACCATAACGGCTGTCGGTGCAGGGCAGGGGTATTGCTGTAGGCTGACTGTGTCTAGCCCTGCTGCGCTAGGGGCAATGGCTGTTGGTTTGGCGGTTGAGTCGGGTAGAAAGCTTAAGGCGTGAGAAACGGTTCCACCATCAGAGTGGCCCGTGTAATAAACACGCTCAGGGTCGATACACCATTTTTTTTGAATATCCGTTGGAATGGAGGCGAGCGATTCAATCGCCTTGAGTGACAGTCGTATGTTATTGGCATACGCAATAATGAAACCTTTTGCGGTCGCCTGTTGTGTTAAGTGAGTTAATCGCTCAGAGCGTTTTGCACTAGTTCCAGCTGGGGCAAAAACGACCACTAACGGGTGTGCAACGGACGCCTGATAATTAGTAGGCGTACGCAGGTTATACCGGGCGCCCGTGGGCGTTATATTGTCATCAATACTACCTGCTGCACCACTGGGAGCGGTGGAGCAGGTTTTATTGGCAGGTTCGAGGTAGTTATGGCTAGTAACTTGTAATAATTGAGGATCAACGCTAGGGCCGGCAAAATTGTAATAGCCAACAATCGCAACGATTAGAACGAGTACCAAAATCATACTAATTTGTCGCATACGGTCTCCTTGGTAAATCTAACCTTAGAACAACGGTGCAATAATTCGTCGCCTGACTCGTTGGGCTAGTTTTATCATTATTTAATGATAGGGTTTAGTTCTCCCGATTGGTAGCGGTTAACCATTGTTTCTAAATCAATAGGATTAATACGGCTCGCTTGACCCGATGTGCCAAATGCATCCATGCGTTGTTCACAAATAGCTTGCATGGCATCGGTCGATACTTTTAGAAACTTGCGCGGGTCAAAATCTTTTGGGTTTTCAGCAAGGTATTGACGAATAGCGCCAGTACTGGCTAATCGTAAGTCGGTGTCAATGTTCACTTTACGAACACCAAACTTTATACCTTCTTGAATTTCTTCAACCGGTACGCCATAGGTTTCGCCAAGGTCACCGCCGTGCTCATTAATTACTTTTAACCACTCCTGTGGCACAGAAGATGAGCCGTGCATTACCAAATGAGTATTCGGAATACGTGTGTGAATTTCCTTAATGCGTTGAATAGCAAGGGTGTCGCCGGTCGGCGGTTTGGTGAATTTATACGCGCCATGACTCGTTCCAATAGCAATGGCTAAGGCGTCTACTTGGGTCTTTTTGACAAAATCCGCGGCCTCTTCAGGATCAGTCAACATTTGATCATGCGTCAATATACCTGCAGCACCAACACCGTCTTCTTCACCCGCTTCCCCTGTTTCTAAAGAACCTAAGCAACCCAGCTCACCTTCAACGGAGACACCGCAAGCGTGAGCCATTTCAACGGCTTTTTGGGTTACCTCAATATTGTATTGATAGCTACTGGGCGTTTTGCCGTCTTCTTCTAAAGAGCCGTCCATCATTACCGAAGTAAAACCCAGTTGAATTGAACGCTGACAAATCGCTGGACTAGTTCCATGATCTTGGTGAAAGACCACGGGAATCTGCGGGTATTGTTCCACCGCTGCGATGATTAGGTGCTTTAAAAAGGATGAGCCAGCGTACTTTCTTGCGCCTGCAGAACCTTGAATAATGACAGGACTATTCGTTTTAGCTGCCGCTTGCATGATAGCGTGGACCTGCTCCATGTTGTTTGCATTAAACGCGGGAACGCCGTAGTTATTTTCTGCTGCATGATCGAGTAATTGGCGTAACGAAATTAAGGCCATAAGAAATCTCCTTGTAAGGTAGTAGTGTCTCTTCCGATTCACTGTGTGAATGGGTTATTGCTGGATAGTTTAACTTTTACAGGCCTTATTTACTATTTTAAATAAACGATTAGGCATAAAAAAACCACTACCCAAAGGCAATGGCTTTTTAATTTGCCTACGCTGTGTTTGCGTTTTATTTTTTGTCAGTAGAAGACGGGCTGCTTTGTTTTATGATGTTTAATAATTGCTCGTTATAGTTTTGGGCATCTTTAAATAAGGATTGGCCGTCGGAGAGCATTTTTTCATAGCTGCTTTGAGCGAGCTCGATTTGCTCGGTGGTAAACTGTTTAAGCGCTTCAGGGTCTTTGATGGTTGACGCTGCTTTGATTCGAGCTTCGGTCAGGACGATATAATTTTTAGCAGATTCTTGCTGTGCCGCTGCGAGTTTCTCAAATTGAGTCTTATTTAATTCAATCAGTTTTTTAATTGGTTCAGCAAGTGCGTTAAAGTCATTCATGGGATGTCTCCAATGTTAATTTGTTGGTGTCAGTCTACACAGTTAAATATTGCACTGCAACAAATATTATTGCTTTTAATCCCCCTCGGTTTTCAGTCGGAGTGAGTCGCTTGGCTGACGTGGAATAAGAGACCCTCTATGGTTTTTGTTTGGTTTCTTGTTGGATCTGTTGCTTTAATTGCTGGGTGCTTTCTTGGAACAACTGGATAACCTCGGCGTTATAGCCTGTCATCGCCTCAAATAACGCGCGACTATTATTGACCATGCTTTCATAATTACTTTGCGCCATCGCCATTTGTTCAGTAACAAACTGCGCTAAGGCGACAGGATCTTTAATGTCTGATGCAGATTGCATGCGCTGTTGCACCAGCAAACGGTATTCGTCAACGGCTTGTTTTTGTGCATTCATTAAGGTGTCAAAGTGTTGGATGTTTAGCTCAACAAGCTTTGAAATGGGTTGGGTAAAGCCTACTATGTTGTTAACCATAATGACCTCGCGGGTGTTAATTGCTTTGGAATATTTTTCGTATGCTGTCTTGAATAGCTAAAGCAGCTTGCCGAGGGTCTTTGGCGTCGCGGATGGGTCGCCCGACTACAATGTGGTCAGCACCATTATGGAACGCTTGCTCAACGCTAACAACACGTTTTTGATCGTCTTCTGGGCGGTTATCTACCGGGCGGATGCCGGGCGAAACGACTAAGAAATTATGCCCTAAGGACTCACGAAGCCCGGGTGCTTCAAGACCGGAAGAAATAACGCCATCGCAACCCAGTTCAATGGCACGTTTGGCTCTCGACGTAACGAGTTTTTCCACGTCACATTGAAAACCTAAATCGTCTAAGTCACCCCGATCTAAGCTGGTTAATACGGTAACAGCTAACACTTTTAATTTGCCTTTTTGTTCGGCTGCAGCTTGCATAATGGCGTTATTGCCGTGGATTGTAACAAAATCAACTTTTTTATCGCTCAGTTGTTTAACGGCACGACCGACCGTAGCCGGTACATCAAAAAATTTTAAATCAACAAAAATGCGTTTATTTTTTTCATTCAGCCAGTCAATGAGTTCAAAATAATCCCCTGACATAAACAGTTCAAGGCCAATTTTATAGAACACAACACTGTCCCCCAAGGTGTCAACCAGGGCTTTTGCTGCTGGAATATCAGGCACGTCCAACGCGACAATTAGGCGTTCATTAACTGGGATGGGCTTATTTGAAATCCATGACATACTGTGTCACTCCGTAAAGTTGATGATAAAACGTTATTATAACCATCTACTAAGCGCTTAAAAGTACTTTAATCGTGATGGTTTGCCTCAACAGCAGTACGCGCTAATCTACGACTCGGGCAATAAGCCTTGCGATAGGGCTAATGACAAGTGTGTAAAGGGTCGGTTATCCTAGTGTTTTATTTTTATTGAGTTTTTTAGTGCACATTATTTATTTACACGGTTTTTGTAGTTCTGCGGCCTCTTTTAAGGCGCAGCAAGTGAAGGGATTTATTGATCAACAAGAGGCGCATTCGTTATACCTCGTCGATTTACCTTATGCGCCGGCCGAAGCCATGGCCTTGGTGGAATCGCATATAGCCAGCTTGGATGACCCCAATTGGGGCTTAATTGGTAGTTCATTAGGCGGTTTTTATGCCAGCTATTTAGGTGATAAGTATGGCAAAAAAGCGGTGCTAATTAATCCCGCGGTAAGGCCCCATTTATTATTAGAAGCGGTGTTGGGAGAAAATAACAATTACCATTCAAATCAAACCTTTGTCTTCACCAAGCAGCATTTGACACAATTGCAGGCCATGTATAGGCCACGCTTGCAACAACCAAGCGACATGTTGTTATTGAGTCAAACGGCGGATGAGGTTTTAGATTACCGACAGGGTGTGGACTATTACCAAGGCAGTGAGCAAATCGTAATAACAGGTGGTAGCCATGCGTTTGATGGCTACGAGAAATTTTTGGATAAAACAGTTAATTTTTTAATGAATGGGGTAGGTTGATGATTTCAGGGCAAATAAAAAAAATGCGTGCAGTACTGGGGTCGCCAGTTGACTATTCGCTACCCATTGATAACGAGCAGATAGGGCTAAACCAGTATCTGGGTCAGCAGATTAAATTGTCTTACCTCGGGAATATTCAATGCTCTCATTGTGGTAAACAAACTAAAAAAAGCTATAGTCAAGGTTTTTGTTACGTCTGTATGACAAAGCTCGCGCAGTGTGATTTATGCATTATGAAGCCAGAAACCTGTCATTACCATTTGGGTACCTGCCGTGAACCTGAGTGGGGCGAAAGCCATTGTTTTCAAGATCATTATGTTTATTTAGCCAATTCATCTGGCTTAAAGGTCGGTATTACGCGGCATACTCAAGTACCGACGCGTTGGATAGACCAGGGTGCCACTCAGGCGCTACCAATTTTTAAGGTCAAGACGCGTCTGCAGTCGGGTGAAATTGAAATGGCGATAAAAAAATATGTGTCGGATAAAACCGATTGGCGAAAAATGTTAAAAGGCCAATCCGAGGCAAAAGACCTACTTCATGAAAGGGATCGTTTGTTGCAAGAAGCACAACAAGAGATTGATCAAGTAAAAGCGGCTAATGGCGAAGGGCAAATTGAACTATTAAGCGATGCCAGCGTGGTGGAAATTGAGTACCCGGTGCTTGAATATCCAGTTAAAGTCAGTTCATTAAATTTTGATAAAACACCGGTTATTGAAGGGCGCTTGCTAGGCATCAAAGGCCAATACCTGATTTTCGACATGGGGGTGCTTAATATTCGAAAATTCAGCAGTTACAACATTCAGTTCGATGCTTAGCTCAACCACAGCAAAGGCGATTATCTTATCGCAAGGCGACGAGGTGATAACCGGCGCCTTGGTCGATAGCAATGCCGCTTTTCTAGCGGACCATTGTCGTACATTGGGCTTTGATATTGTGCGACATATTACGGTCGCGGACGATATGGCTGAGCTTGTTCAGGTGCTGCAGGATATTGATGGTATGGCCGACGTTTGCTTATGCACCGGTGGCTTAGGGCCGACCCAAGACGATTTGACCACAGAAGCCTTTTCAAAGGCCTTTAATGTGGACTTGGTGCTTGACGATGTCGCATTAAAAATGATGAGCGATTTCTTTGCAAAACTGAATATGACCATGGCTGCGGTTAATCATAAACAAGCGTTACTGCCTAAAGATTCAACCCGTATCGATAATCATTGGGGTACAGCCGCTGGTTTTATGGGGCTTGGTCAACGTTGCCGATTCTATTTTATGCCCGGCGTGCCGTTTGAGATGAAACAGATGATGGACGCGTTTGTGCTGAATGATCTGCGCGAGCAATTTAACATTGAGCCATCGCGATTGATTACCTTTAGAAGTATAGGAATGGGTGAGTCTGATATCCAACAGGCGGTTAATGAAATGAATATCGACCCGGATATTCGTATTAGCTTTAGGGCCGGCTTGCCAGAAAATGAATTAAAACTACTCTTTCCAAATACGTATTCTGATCAACAAATCAAACACTATATCGACGACATTGAGGCGGTGATGCGCGGCAGCGTTTTTGCTGTTGATGGGTTTAATCAAACGGTCAGTGGTTTGGCAGATTGTGTTGATCAGCTGATGCGTGAAAAGAAACAGTCGCTGAGCGTTATTGAAACTATTTCTCAAGGCGGGCTTGCTGCCCAATGTCACGCAGATTGGTTAGTGAAATCAGTAGTAATTCCCCAGCGCTCTGGCATAATGTCGCGGCTTGACAACGAACCGTTATACACCGATGAGTCTATCGCGATTAAGCTCGCGCAAAAAGAACACGCTAAACACACGGCTGAACTAACGCTAGTACAATTATTTGAAACTGACGATGACGCCGGTGTTAACGTTTACACCGCGATTATGGGTGCCCAATATCCCCTGTCTAGTAGTAAAACGGTCCGTGGACGGCCACAACGACAACAAATCGTTGCCGCCGCCATGGCGCTCAACCTTTTAAGAAAATACCTACTAGGTCTGTAAAAAAATATGCCCTTACTTAAGTTTGATAATGTTACTGTCGCCTTTGGATTAAAGCCGGTGCTGGATAACGCCGACCTGCAAATCGATGAACAAGAACGGATTGGACTAATTGGCCGTAATGGTGAGGGAAAATCGACCTTATTAAAAGTGTTAGCGGGTGAACTGTTGCCCGATTCAGGTCAGCTATGGCGACAATCGGGTGTGGTCGTCGCGACCTTAGAGCAATCGCCGGTTTTACCGGAAGCGTTAACTATCTATGAAGCCGTGGCCGATAGCTTAGGTGAAGTAGGGCATTTAATCGCCAAATACCACGATATGTTGCTGGATCCCAATGTCGATCTTGAGGCATTAGGGTCATTGCAGCATCAGTTTGAAGCCTTAGATGGTTGGACTATCCAGCAACGGGTCGATTCGGTGCTCAGTCGATTGAACTTGCCTGCGGAAAAAAAAATTAGCGAACTGTCAGGCGGCTGGAAGCGCCGAGTAGGCTTAGCCAGAGCCTTAGTGATGGAGCCGGACGTGTTGCTGTTGGATGAACCAACTAATCACTTGGATATGGAAACCATTGTTTGGCTAGAAAAACAGTTGGAAACCTTTCGCGGTGCTGTGGTGTGTATTACCCATGACCGGGTGTTTTTGCAGAATATAAGTAAGCGGATTATAGAAATAGATCGCGGGCAACTCACCAGTTGGTCGTGTAATTACTTACAGTATTTGGAACGTAAAGCGGCGGCCTTAGAGTCAGAAGCCAAAACTCATGCGGAGTTTGACAAAAAACTAGCGCGTGAAGAAGTCTGGATACGGCAGGGTATTAAAGCCAGAAGAACACGAAATGAAGGTCGGGTTAGAGCACTCGAAAGCTTAAGAAAAGAACGCGCGCAACGGCGCAATTTAGCGGGTCCTGCAAAATTAGAAGTAGAGCAAGGCGAACGCTCCGGAAAGTTGGTGATTGAAGCTGAAGAGATCAGCATCGCCTACGACGGTCGAAAAATGGTGGATCAGTTTTCATGCCGACTTATGCGCGGTGACCGCGTTGGCTTAGTCGGTCCAAACGGTATTGGCAAAAGCACCTTAATTAAGGCCTTATTACAACAAATCGAATTAGATTCGGGGCTTGTTAAGCACGGCACCAAGCTTCAAGTGGCTTATTTTGATCAACACCGTGATGTCTTGGATTTGGAGAAAACGGTCATTGATTTAGTCTCAGGCGGTCGCGATACGATTACCATTAATGGCCGAGATCGCCATATTATCAGCTATTTGGGCGACTTTTTATTCGCGCCGGAGCGTGCCCGTTCACCCGCTAAAGTTTTATCCGGCGGCGAGCGAAATCGAATCATGTTGGCAAAACTGTTTAGCCAGCCGGCTAATTTCATCGTGATGGATGAGCCGACCAACGACTTAGACGTAGAAACCTTAGAGTTGCTCGAAGAACTGTTGATTGACTACGATGGTACCTTGATCTTAGTGAGCCATGACCGTAAGTTTTTAGAAAACGTAGTGACGAGTTTTTGGTTTTTTGAAGGTGAGGGTAAAATTACCGAATACGTGGGTGAGCTGCCTAACTGGGCAAAGATTATTAAAGATAATGCGCAAGCAGAGCAAGCAAGTAAAAGCAATAAACCTGCTGCGATAACACAAAAACAAAACGCTAAGCCGAAGTTGAGTTTTAAAATTAAAAAAGAGCTGGAAGAGCTGCCAAAACAAATTGAGGCGCTTGAAGCTGAGTTGGCCCAGTTACAAGAGTTGACCAGCAGCGCTGAATTTCATACCCAAGATCACACCATTGTACAGGCTAAAATGAATGAGCTAAAGCAACTCGATCAGCAATTGCAAGCCAAGTATCAACGCTGGGATGAAGTAGAGTCGATGTAATCATTAATCGCCAGCGTAAGGCAGGATTAACTGATATAATTTATCACTGAAAAAGCCAGCACCTCCGGAGAGATGTCAGAGTGGCCGAATGAGCACGCTTGGAAAGCGTGTGTACCGCAAGGTACCGAGGGTTCGAATCCCTCTCTCTCCACCATTCAACTTGTCTTTCGACGAGTTACCTACCTATCTATCGCTTAGTATTACAAAATACGAACAATACGAGTAATATGTACAACGCGAATACATAATTCAAGCTCACAAATACGGCAAATGAGATGGTTAAGTTAGAGGTCATTTTAAAGAAGATATAATCAAAACTCATATACTTAATCGTAGTCGGCTTGGCTAAAGTAATAATGAGCAAATCGAATGATTGATTGAAAAGCCGATGTTGTACTGAAAGTATTCTCACGTGCTAGAAGGGTTTAGACGACAAGGAGATGATTGTGCTCGACAAAAAACACATACTGATTGTAGATGATGTCGAGGATAATATTCAGTTAGCAATGAATATCCTCAAAGAAGATGGTTACCAATTTTCATTCGCCACCAATGGAGAGCAAGCGCTGTCACTTGTTCAACAAAGCCCCGGTAAATTTGACCTTATTTTGCTCGATATTATGATGCCCGGTATTGATGGGTACGAAGTGTGCAAAATCATTAAATCCAAGCCAAATAGCGGCGAAATACCCATTATTTTCCTAACGGCTAAAACTGATCTGGATGCCTTGAATAAAGGTTTTGCATTAGGTGCTGTCGATTACATTACCAAGCCTTTCCATGCGGACGAATTACTGGCGCGCGTTCGTACACATGTAAAACTCTATGCGGCGCAACAATTGCTTGAATACCATAATATTGTTTTGGAGTACAAGGTTGAACGCGTCCATAAACGCTTATTGTCCGAGTTAGAACAAACTCAAAAAGAGATGATTGAGTTGCTCACAGAACTGGTCGAAGTTAATTCTGACGAGACGGGTAAGCATATTCGCCGGGTGTCAGAAATATCGTCCCTATTGGCGCAATTGCACCCCACATTAACTGATGAAGACGCAGATACCTTAATGCACGCCTCGCCGATGCACGACATAGGCAAAATAACGATAGCACACGAAGTCCTTCATAAGCCCGGGCGATATACGGAAGAAGAATTTTGCGCGATGAAAGAACACACCACCAATGGTTATAATTTACTGCGGCATTCTAAACGTAGAATTATGATTGCAGCAGCAGTTATTGCCCATGAACACCATGAAAAGTGGAATGGCAAGGGCTATCCGCGGCAATTAAGTGGTTCTGACATACATATTTATGGGCGCATTGTTGCGTTGGCCGATGTACTTGATGCGCTGACGCACGAGCGTTGTTACAAAAAAGCCTGGGATGTTGACGAAGCTATTGCTTACATTGTTGATCGTCGCGCAAGCCAATTTGACCCGGAGTTAGTCGATTTGATGATGGCGCATATTGATCAGTTTAAAGCTATTATTGAGATACGCTAAGTGTGCTGATGACATGAAGCCTCTTGTTAAGCGGATGTTCGAGCCTTCTATACTGTCTGACACAGCTGTACACGGCCAAAATAAACCTAAAAATGTGGATGCCCCCGCTTAATAGAAGCCTAAGCAGCTTATTGTTACTTGTGATTTTTGCGAGCGCCGTTATCGCACAAGAAAGACCTGAGACTGGCGAAAACCACAAGCCGGCGATTGATCAGCAGCCAGGTCAACTTGTATTTAATGCCAAAGAAAAACAATGGCTTGACGAACATAAAACCATCCGCTTTACAGGTGACCCTAGCTGGCTGCCGTATGAGGCGTTTGATGAAACTGGGCGACATATAGGTATAGTCGCTGATTACTTGAGCCGAATTGAACAAAAATTGGGCATCAACATTGAGATCATCCGTACTAAAACGTGGGCAGAGTCAGTGGCGCTTGCCCAACGTGGTGAGGTAGATGTTCTTTCGGAAACAAGTGACTCTAGTCTGTCATCCATTCTATCGTTCACGGCCCCCTATCTAACGAGTCCTATTGTTATCGTAATGAAGCAAGGCCCATTTTTTGTCGAAAATATCGATCAAATTAAAGATAAAAAAATTTCGATCCTAAAAAACTACGGTTATGTGCCTAAAATACTCGAACGCTACCCTCGTATTCCATTTCAATGGTCTGACAGCACTGAACAAGGTTTATTAGCAGTTTCAACGGGTGAAACAGATGCCTTAATTGCCACCTTGGCGCAGGCGAATTATTACATAGTCGAGCTGGGTGTTAGCAATGTGCAAATAGTGGGGCGTACCGAGTTTACAACGCAGCTAGGGTTTGGTATTCGACACGAGTATGCGCCTTTAGTTGACTTGTTTAATCGCGCATTAGATTCAATTACAGCTGAAGAAAGGCAAGGTATTTTATACCGTTGGGGGCGGCAAAACTTCGATACTAAATTTAATTTCACACCGCTACTCCAAATCGTTGCGGTGCTTTTATATATTATCGTTATTTTTATTTATTGGAATAGAAAGCTGGCTCGAGAAGTGAAGCGCCGAAAAGAACTGGAAGCGCAAACCCAAGCGTTAATCGACCATGTGCCGGAACAAATTTTTGTGACAACGCCTGGTGGCCAAATTTTATCAGCCAATACGCAAGCAATAAAAAACTTTGGTCTTCAAGAAGGTAGGTTGCATCAACACAATGCCACGACTTTTTATGTCAATAAAAAAGAACGGGCTGAGTTATGGGCGGAGATAAAAGAGCACGGCGAGGTCAATCAAAAAGTCATGTCCTTTCAGCATGTGAATGGCAGCATAAAGTCAATGATAGTATCCGCTATCCCAGTGGTCTATAAACGGCAATCGGCGATATTGACCATAGCCGTCGATATAACAGATCGTTTGGATATGGAACGAGCGCTGAAAGAAAGCCAAGATAGATTCGAGTTGGCAGCTCAAGGGTCAGGGATTGGCTTATGGGAGTACACGGCAGACACAGGTGATTGCTGGTTTTCTCAGCGATTTATTGAATTATTGGGGTACGGTGAAGGCAAAGAACAATTTACGTCGGCTATTTGGGAGGTGAATATGCACCCCGAAGATAGGGATGCCGCGTTTGCCGCGTTTGATGCCCATCTGGTTGCAGAGGTTCCCTATGATATAGAGTTTAGGATGCAGACTAAACAGGGGGAGTGGCGTTGGTTTAGCGGGATGGCTAAGTCCTTGAGAGACGAGCAAGGTAAGGCTTACCGAACCAGTGGCTCAATGGCGGATATCACAAAAAGAAAAATGGCAGAACAGCAACTGCACGAAGCTAAAAAACTCGCTGAGGCGGCGAATCGATATAAGTCTGAATTTTTATCTAATATGAGCCATGAAATACGCACCCCTCTAAACGCGATCTTAGGGTTTACTGGGCTACTCAAAGAGCAGGTAAAAGACCCTAAACAAGCGACCTTTGTTAAGACCATTCACTCCGCCGGCAACAATTTATTGGCATTAATTAATGATATTTTGGACCTATCAAAAATTGAAGCAGGCAAGATAGAAATACGAAAAAGAGCATGTAATTTGCATGACCTTTTTAGAGAGATAGCTGAGACCTTTAGTGTGCAAATGGTAGAGAAGGGCATTCATTTTTCTTTAGATGTTGACTCGCGAATCCCTGATAGCTTGTACATAGATGAACAACGTTTGCGACAGGTGTTGTTAAACCTGGTGGGCAATTCGGTTAAGTTTACAGACAGTGGGTTTATACGCTTAAGCCTGCAGGTGAAGAGTGAAAACCCAAACTACAGTCGGCTGGACTTGCTGATAAAGATAGAAGACAGTGGCCGAGGGATTGCTCAATCAGACCATGAACGCGTTTTTGAAACCTTTGGCCAGTCAACTGATCGGCAGCTTAAACACTACGGCGGCACGGGGCTGGGTTTGTCGATCAGTAAGCGTCTAGTTGATCTAATGCAAGGTGAGTTGTCACTGGTCAGTAAATTAGGTGTAGGCTCCACTTTTTTTGTTCGTCTATATGGTGTTGATGTGGCGGCGTTATCCACCGGAAGTGATCGTGTTAACAGTGAAGAAATGTCGCCGATTACATTTCTCCCTGCACAGGTGCTAATAGTTGATGACATTGATAATAACCGCTTATTACTGGAAGAGTTGTTTGCCGATACAGCACTTCAGACGGTAAGCGCAGGCAGTGGTGTGGAAGCAGTAAAGCTTGCTGAAAGCATGCAGTTTGACGTGATTTTAATGGATATAAAAATGCCTTTGATGGATGGCTATGAAGCGGCCAAAAGAATAAAGTCATTTTCGAAGACGCCGATTATAGCGATTACGGCATCTGTTATGGGCGGGGACTTTAAAAAAACACAAAGAACACATTTTGATGGTTATTTACGCAAGCCAACACTTAAATCCGAGTTATTTGATGAATTAAAAAAGTTTCTTACCATATCGCCTGCACAAGGGCGTTCAATGGTTAAGGCGTCGGTGTTGTCAGTGGAAGAGTCGCTTCAGGTTGAGCAAATGCTACCTGAATTAGAGGCGCTGATAGACAAAAGCCTGCTGCTGCAAACAAATGATTTTTCACAAATTAATACCTTTTCGCGCTTATTAGTGAGAATAGAAAAACGCCATTCTATTGCAATGCTCAGCGAGTACGTGAATGAACTGCAAAAACAAAGCAAGGCTTTTAGCATCAAAGGCGTTAAGGCCTCATTAAAACAGTTTGGCAAGCTTGTTGAGCTGTTGAATATTGCGGTTAAGCAGTCACACAAAGGGCGCAATAACTAGGGTGTAATAGGGTTTGGCTTGTTACTGACGGTTTAAATTTAATAAGTACCCCAGCCTAACACTTGAAATCAAATCGCTTGTCCCCATATGTTAAGTCTTGATAATAAACTAATTTTTATAGGGGCAGTTTCAATGAGTAAAGTCAAACAAAAAAGTGATAAACAAACCTTAGGGTTTGAAGCCGAAACGAAGCAAGTATTGGATTTGATGATCCACTCGATGTACAGCAATAAAGAAATATTCCTGCGCGAGTTAGTGTCAAATGCTTCAGATGCCGCGGATAAATTACGTTTTGCCGCACTCTCAAATGAAGCCTTATATGAAGGCGACGGTGACCTTAAAATCAGAGTATCTATCGATAAAGACGCGCGGAGCATCACCATTTCAGACAATGGTATCGGTATGACGGCTGAAGAAGTGAAGAAAAATATCGGCACCATCGCCCATTCAGGCACCAAAAAGTTTTTTGAATCGCTTACAGGTGATGAGAGTAAAGACAGTCAAATGATCGGCCAGTTTGGTGTCGGTTTTTATTCTGGCTTTATCGTCGCAGATAAGATGACTTTGGTCACTCGCAAAGCGGGTGAGAAAGCGTCTTCTGGTGTTAAATGGGAGTCCAGTGGCGAGGGTGAGTATACCCTTGAAAGTGTTGAAAAGACCACACGGGGTACCGACCTCACCTTGCACCTTAAAGAGGAAGAAAGTGAGTTCCTGGAGAGCTATCGCTTACAGGCTATTATTCATAAGTTTTCGGAACACCTCAACATTCCGATCATGATGAAAAATGAGCACAAAGAAGAAGGTAAAGAAGATCAACCCGACGAAGTGGCGGTTAATAGCTCAACGGCTTTGTGGGCGAAAGCAAAGAACGAGTTAACCGAAGACGATTATTACGATTTTTATAAGCAAACCAGTCACGATTACCAGAACCCACTGGCATACAATCACAGCAAAGTAGAAGGTAATAACGAGTACACCCTGTTGCTATACGTACCGTCGAAAGCACCTTTTGATATGTGGGATAGAGAGGCTAAAAGCGGTGTTAAATTATACGTAAAGCGCACCTTTATCATGGAAGGTGGTGAGTTAATGCCACGTTACCTGCGTTTTATTAAAGGGGTGATCGATTCCGACAATTTACCGTTGAATGTATCACGTGAATTGTTACAACAAAGTAAACAAATTGATTCGCTACGTTCGGGTGCCGTTAAAAAAGTCCTTAGCCTAATTGAAGGTCTCGCTAAAAATGAACCGGAAAAGTTTGAAACGTTATGGTCTGAATTTGGTGCGGTTATTAAAGAAGGGCCAATCGAAGATGTCAAAAATAAAGACAGGGTCGCTAAATTATTGCGTTTTGCATCGACTAAAACAGACGGTAAGCAAACGGTTACGCTTGCGACTTACATAGAAAATATGCAAGAAGGGCAAGATAAGATTTACTACCTAACCGGTAACGCCTACGCGGCAGTTAAAAATAGCCCGCACTTAGAAGTATTTAAAAAGAAAGGCATTGAAGTGCTGTTGCTTACGGATCACGTTGATGAATGGCTGGTACAGCACATGCCAGAGTTTGACGGTAAAAGCTTACAATCGGTTGCCAAAGGTCAGTTAGACCTTGATAAAGACAAGGCCAAAGACGACAAGGAAGATCAAGATAAAGATAAAGAAGCCGATGAATCAATCAAAAGCGTTCTAGAACAGATCAAAAAAGTGCTCGAGGGCAAGGTTAAAGATGTTCGTGTAAGTTCTCGTTTAACCGATTCACCTGCCTGTTTAGTGGCTGATGAGCACGAGATGGGAGCCCATATGGAACGTATCATGAAAGCTGCAGGCCAGAGCATGCCAGTCAGCTTACCAACCTTTGAGATAAATGCTGAACACGCATTAATTCAACGCTTAAAAGAAGAGGCTGATGATGAACGATTTGCCGACTTATCACACTTACTATTTGAACAAGCGCTATTGAGTGAAGGTGGGCAGTTAGAGGATCCGGCTACATTCGTGCAGCGGTTAAATAAGTTATTGCAATCATTGCTATAGCCAAACCTTAATTAAACAATCACAACACGGGCTTAAAAAAAAGGCGGACCGAGGTCCGCCTTGAGTGTGAGAAAGAATCTCACGAGGGAAGAAGGTTAAAACCTCAGGTAAACACTTAAACCGTGGTTTAGCGCGTGTAGGTTTTGTCTTACGTGACTTACTCGCCGTTCAGACCGGTAGTGGTTTGAATGGTTTGATTTGTATCTATAACGATCGTATTGGTTAGCCCCGTAATGGTAGTCATGGCGACGATGGTGTTTAGATGAGTGATGCCCATCATGCCGACGGTATTGTTTAGTGTAACCATAGTGCTTAGGGTAGCGGTGTTCACTATATCGGCGGTCACTGTGCTGCTTGGTGGCATGGGCCTGATGATGCGAGTTCCTGCCCGCTATAAAGGCGGGTTTATGGCCTTTATTTTTATGCTGTTTGCTGTAACTATGGGATTTATTGTAATGGTGTTGCTGCCCATGCGTTTGTACATAATTATGTTCATTGTAGGCGTGCCTATCAGCTTGTCTTCTGTCTGCCAGCGCAGATGTGCTGATAATCATCAAGGTGCAACAAATAATACTAACGGTGGTGCTTAATTTATTCATAGTCTTATCCTCTACTGCAAGGGCAGTACTGTTAACTTACAGGTAAAGGATAAGCCTAGCGGATGAATTGAAGCTGAATGGTTTAAATTAATTTTAAAATAATTGTTTTTAACTGCTTAGGGTAGTTGAATCGGCGTGCTGGCTTGCCAGTTATCGGCCTTATGTTCCACTACTACAGTAGTGTAGACCCCGCCACGAACATTAAATTCAGCAGTCAAACGCATAAAGCGTGGTTCGCAGGCAGCGACTAAGTCGGCTAAGATTTGGTTGCTAACCGCTTCATGAAACGCCCCTTTATCGCGGTAAGACCAAGTGTAAAGCTTAAATGACTTAAGTTCAATGCAGCTTGCTTCAGGCACATACTCTAATGAAAGGGTCGCGAAATCGGGTTGGCCGGTTTTGGGGCATAAACAGGTAAATTCGGGGGTATCAATACGAATCGTGTAGTCGCGCTCAGGGTTGGGGTTAGAAAAGGTTTCAAGGTCTGTACTTGGGCGTGTGTTCATTAGTTTGTTCTTTCAATGTTGTGATAAAAAGTAATTTTACAACGAATAATAAAATTAAGGGTGAATAGCCGAATAAACAGGTAATATTGCGCTACCCATCTTTATGAAAAAACAACAATGATGTATTGTTAGGCGATGCGTTTAGAAAAAATAAAACTATCCGGTTTCAAATCATTTGTCGACTCAACCAGCATCCCTTTTACAAGTGATTTGGTGGCTGTCGTTGGCCCCAATGGTTGTGGTAAATCGAACGTTATTGATGCCGTGCGCTGGGTGTTGGGGGAGAGTTCGGCCAAGCACCTGCGTGGCGATCAGATGGCAGACGTTATTTTTAATGGTTCAACCACGCGCAAACCGGTGGGGCAGGCTTTTGTAGAACTGGTTTTTGATAATAGCGATGCGACCATTAGCGGTGAATTTGCCGCCTACCAACAAATTTCTTTAAAGCGCCAAGTCAATAGAGAAGGGCAGTCTGTTTATTTTTTAAATGGTACGCGGTGCCGCCGCAAAGACATTACCGACTTGTTCTTAGGTACCGGATTAGGCGCGCGTAGTTATGCAATTATTGAGCAAGGCACTATTTCTCGTTTAATTGAGGCAAAGCCGGATGAGTTAAGGGTGTTTTTAGAGGAAGCGGCGGGTATCTCAAAATATAAAGAACGTCGCCGTGATACCGAAAACAGGATGAGACGTACGCGAGAAAACCTAGAGCGTTTAGCTGATCTATGTGAGGAAATTGAGAAGCAATGCCGGCACCTTAAGCGGCAAGCAGCGACGGCGGGAAAATATAAAGAACTCAAAACCCAAGAGCGACAATTAAAAGCGCAATTGTTAGCCTTACGTTGGCGAGCGCTGGACGAACAAGATGAACGCCAATCTAAGAACTCGCAAACTCTGCAGAACAAGGTGGACGAGCTGTTAGCGCGGCAGCGTGAGATTGAAAAAGATATTGAGCTGCACCGTGAAACACACACCGCTCAGCGGGACACGTTGAATGACGTACAAGCTTCGTTTTACGCCGTAGGTTCAGATATTGCAAAAGCTGAGCAGGCGTTACAGCACCAGCAAGCTCAAAAGCAACAACAGCACGCTGAACTTGAACGTTATCAAGGTATTTTAAGCACATCAAAACAAGAGCTGCTCGATAGTGAGAAAAAGCAATCACAGCTAACTGAACAGATTCATACGATTGAACAGGATTTGATTAAGGCAAAGGCTAGCGAAGACCAGTCGGCAAAAGCATTAAATAATGCCGAACAGACGATGACCCACTGGCAAAAAACGTGGGATGATTTTACTTATCAAGTAGCAGAGCCGAAAAGAACGACGGATGTAGAAAAAACAAAAATCAATCAACTCGAGCGACAGTTAATGCAGTCGACCCAACGGTTGACGAACCTAAAAGCAGAGCAGGCTCGTTTGCAGCAACACGTAGTGCAGCAAAGTGATTGTGAGGCACTCCAGCAACAACATGACTTGGCTGAAAACCAGTTGCAGCAAACCCAGCATACGCTAGCCGCCAGTCAACAACAGATTAGCGAGTCGCAAGCCTTTATCCAGCAAGAAAGTGATGCCTTGGCAGAACAGCGTGCAGAACGTGCACGACTGTCTGGCCGTTTGGAGTCGATCTTAGTGCTGCAACAGGCTAATCTAGGTGAGTCTGAACAACAGGTTGGTCGTTGGCTCGACGATTTAGGCTTAGCGGATGCGGCCAAAATTATTGATAAAATTGACGTTGTGGCTGGCTGGGAACGGGCGGTTGAGATCGTCTTGGGTTCGAGATTACAATCTGTTTGTGTCGACGATATAGAGGCGGTGTTGCAACGTGCCGAGCAGTTACCCACGGGTGAACTTAGTTTGTTTAACACCACGACGGTAGAGACCTCTGTAGCACCCAGCAAAACATCCCTTGCGAGCTTGGTGACGGCCAACATGCCTGCCATGGTGTTACTGAAAAATGTACATGTTGCCCCTTCATTAGCACAGGCCAAAGTATTACTGGCCGAGTTAGAGGAGCATGAATCTGTGATTACAGAGGACGGTGTCTGGTTGCATGCCGACGGTGTCAGTTTTAATGCTCACGATGCCGGGGATAGCATCTTGGTACTGGAAAAGGAAAAAAGGAAGCTGACCCAGCAGTTAAGCAAGCTAAACACTGGTATAGCAAGTAATGAACAGGCACTTGCTTCGGCTAGAGACGGCTTGATACAGGTCGAAAAGCAAGTGCGTGAGCTACGCCTAATAGAAAGTGATACGGTAAAAAAGGCGTCTCAATATGTGATGCAACTGCGCGAGATGCGCTCAAAAATAGAACAAGCACAGCAGCGCTTGCAGCAAATAGATGTTGAAACAGCACAGCTTCAAACTGAGCATCAACGTGATTCAGACAGTTTAGCCAGCAGTCGACAGGCGTTACAAACAGCGATAGAGCAATCCGCCGAATTAGAAGGTCAGCGCATCAGCTTGCAACAACAACGCGAAGCGAAAAAGTCGGCCCTAGATGCGGCGCGTCGTGAGGTGCACGCTTCGCGTGAGCTTACGCATAGCCTTATGTTGCAGCTTGAGTCGCAGCGATCGTCTCAGGCATTGCTGGTGCAAAATGCAGAGTCTGTTAAAGAACGCATGAGGCTTGCATCTGACAAGCTGACCGAGTTTCAGGCGCAGATTAATCTGAGTGATGAACCATTAGATGCGTTGCAAGCAAGCCTAGAAGCGGGTTTAAAAAAACGTCAGCAGGTTGAAGCTGATTTACTGGGTATTAGAGCTAAGGCTGAAGCGACAGAGCACGTCATTCGCGAGTTAACAACAAAACGGCAACAAACTGAGCAACAGGTGCAGCAAGCCAGAGAAGATGCATCATCTGCACAAGTTGATCACCAAGAAGTACGGGTAAGAAAGCAAACCTTGGTCGAGCAATTAGAAGAAGCCGGGGTGAAATTAAACGATACCTTGAGCGATTTGCCAGAACAGGCGAATGACCATGATTGGCAACAACAAGTGACCGGTTTGGCGGAACAGATTGATCGGTTGGGGCCGATTAATTTAACAGCGATTGAAGAATTCGAGACACAGTCAGAAAGGAAGACCTATCTAGACAGTCAGCGTGCAGATCTAATGGCGGCGCTTAAAACATTGGAAACGGCAATTGAAAAAATCGATAAAGAAAGTCGTTTCTTGTTCAAGCAGACCTTTGATAAGGTCAATGCGGGTTTTGAACGGCGCTTCCCGAAGTTATTTGGTGGCGGGCATGCGTATTTACAACAAACCGGTGACGATCTATTGGAAACAGGTGTCACCGTCATGGCGAGACCACCGGGTAAACGGAATAGTTCAATTCACTTGTTGTCGGGTGGTGAAAAGGCACTAACTGCCGTCGCCTTGGTGTTCGCCATTTTTGACTTAAACCCGTCGCCCTTTTGTATGTTGGATGAGGTTGATGCCCCATTGGATGAAGCAAACGTCGGGCGTTTTGGTGAATTAGTTAAAGAAATGTCAAAGACTGTTCAAATGATTTTGATTACGCATAATAAGGCGACCATGGAAATGGCTCAGCAGCTGGCAGGGGTCACCATGAAAGAGCCGGGTGTGTCACGACTTGTGGCAGTAGATATTGATGAAGCCGTAAAAATGGCTGCTAACTGATTAATTTGTATAGGGAACGATAAAATGGAAGAAAGTTCGTTACGGTGGGTATTGCTGGTTGTGGGAATCGTTATTCTGGCGGCTATTTATCTGTTTGATGTTTTGCAGAAAAGGTCTCGCCGTGATGAGGCGGATTCTGATCGATTTTTTACAGAGGAAAAAATTGAACCCAGTCTAATTCAAACTATTGATGATACAGCTACTGATCAAGCACTTGCTGAGGAAATCCCTGCAGGCGTATTCGACAACGATAGGGAGGGCATGGAGAGTATTACAGCTAAGGCGTCACTCGATAGCCAGGCTGAAGACCTAGCCGTGCCGGTTGCCGAACAGGCATCGGTTATTCAACTGGCAGTGTTAGCCAAACAGGGTGAGGCTATGTCGGGGGTCGATTTAGTCACAGCCTTTACAGAGGTGGAGCTTGAGTTTGGTGATATGGGTATTTTTCATTGCTATAAGCGGTTAGATGGCGTGGAAAATCAATTGTTCCATGTTGCGAATCTATTGGAACCAGGAACCTTTCCAGTTGGGAGTATGAGTGACTTCCAATCAACGGGCATTATTCTTTTTTTTCAAGTGAGCGATTTAATCGATCCGCATGAGGCGTTTGATAGTATGTTAAATACGGCGCGGGAATTGAGTCAGCGCTTTAGTGCACGCTTGGTTGATGAAACGATGGAGGAACTTAGTCTTGATAAGATTGCCGATATCCAGACTCGGCTAGGTAGTTGATCTGCAATGAACGCAAGCGAGCCCCTTCAGCAGCGTATACAGCGGTTACGCGACGATATTAACCAACATAATCAGCGCTATTATCAGCTTGATGCGCCACAGATTGCCGATGCTGATTACGATCAGTTGATGCGCGAGCTTGAAACGCTTGAAGCAGAGCACCCTGAATTGATTACTGCCGACTCGCCAACACAACGTGTGGGCGCTGCGCCCTTGGCAAGTTTTCAGCAAGTGTTGCATCAGGTGCCTATGCTGTCGTTAGATAACGCATTTAATGACAGTGAATTTGAAGCATTCGATAAACGGGTTCGAGATAGGGCTGACTTGACGGAAGATGTGACTTACCTTGTTGAACCTAAGTTGGACGGCTTGGCTATTTCATTACGTTATGAAGAGGGTTTGCTGGTGTGTGCCGCCACACGGGGGGATGGGCAGCGCGGTGAAAATGTCACCGAGAACGTTAAAACCATTGGCGCGATACCCTTGCGACTTAAGGGTGATACTGTCCCGGCGGTAGTCGAGATTCGTGGTGAGGTCTTTATGCCCTTACAGGGGTTTGATCAATTAAATTCAGCAGCGATAGCGGCTGGCGAAAAACCGTTTGCAAACCCACGTAATGCAGCGGCGGGCAGTTTAAGACAGCTTGACTCAAAGATCACCGCAAAACGACCGCTGGCATTTTATACTTACGGTTTAGGTGTTTTAGACGGTATGCCGTTGCCGTCTAGCCAAAGCGATTTGTTTTTGTTGTTTGCTGCTTGGGGTCTGCCAGTATGTGATCAAATATCGACCGCAAAGGGTGTTCAGCAATGCCATGAGGCTTACCAGTCCTTGGCCGATAAAAGGGCTAAATTACCTTACGAAATTGACGGCGTGGTGTATAAGGTTAATAGTTTTCGCTTACAACAATCAATAGGGTTTGTTTCTAGAGCGCCGCGTTGGGCGATTGCGCGCAAGTTTCCAGCGCAGGAAAAAACCACTCAAGTGCTGTCTATCGATGTGCAAGTGGGGCGAACGGGTTCAATTACGCCTGTTGCACGCTTAGCTCCGGTATTTGTTGGGGGGGTCACGGTGACCAATGTAACCTTGCACAACGAAGACGAGCTGCACAGAAAAGATGTGCGTATTGGCGACACGGTTATCGTTCGACGAGCAGGTGACGTCATCCCTGAAATTGTAGCGGTGGTGATTGAGCAGCGAACAGCGGAAGCGGTGCCTTACCAAATGCCAACGCTTTGCCCGGTATGTTCGTCGCCGTTAGAAAAAATAGAAGGTGAAGCGGTGATACGCTGCTCGGCGGGTTTGTATTGCCAAGCACAAGTGAAGGAATCTGTTAAGCACTTTGCTTCTCGTAAGGCGATGGATGTTGACGGTTTGGGCGACAAATTAGTTGAACAGTTGGTGGCGAAAAAGCTAGTGCAAACACCGGCTGATTTATACAGTTTAACGCGAGAGCAGTTATTGAGTTTAGAACGGATGGCTGATAAGTCAGCAGATAATTTGCTACAGGCGTTGGAAAAGAGTAAAAGTACGACGTTGCCACGATTTTTGTATGGCTTGGGGATTCGGGAAGTAGGTGAAGTGACGGCGACGAGTTTGGCACAGCACTTTGGTCAACTCGATGCACTTCAGCAAGCGTCTGCAGAGGTGTTAGAGCAAGTACCTGATGTCGGGCCAATTGTGGCTAAACATGTGGTCTCGTTTTTTCAGCTAGCGCATAACCGAGAAGTTGTGAATACGTTGTTATCGTATGGGATCCATTGGCCTGAGGTAAAAGCCTTAACTAAGACTCAGCATGCCTTGTCGGATAAAGTGGTGGTTTTAACGGGCACCTTATCTTCGATGACGCGGGATCAAGCGAAGGCCGCGCTGCAAGACTTGGGTGCAAAGGTAACGGGTAGTGTCTCTAAAAAAACAGATTTTTTAATAGCGGGTGAAGAGTCAGGTTCTAAGTTGACCAAAGCCCAGTCTTTAGGCGTAACGGTATTATCAGAAGAGGCGTTTGTGAGTTTATTACAAAGTAACCTGGATTTAACCGATTAAATAATGGATACGGATTTAGCAACCGAGGTTCGCATGCTGGAAAGCCATATCGATGGCATGATCGCGCGCGTACAAAGAAATGAAGACATGCTAAAGCGGTTTCATGATTTGGAAATGCAGTTGCTCTCGCTAAATTCATTGAAAGAACTGGTTGAGAATATTTTAGACGACGCTAAATCCGCCTTTAACTTACAGTCGTTGTCGTTGGTTTTAGCGGATGGGAGTGGCGATATTTCGACTTTTCTTGCCGAGGACGGTTTTTGTTTGCAAGATGCCCCCTCCGTGGTTTTAACCCCAAGCGTTGGCCTTTTTAAGGCAAAACTAGGGCTTTCCCAGCGCGTGTTGCTGGGTGATGCAGCCACTGTCTTGGTGCCAGAGTTTTGGCCAGCGGAGCAAAAACGGCCAGCCAGTGTGGCGCTTATCCCCCTAATTAGACGTGGTGTTCATTTGGGTTGTTTGGTGTTTGGTAGTGACGATAAAAGTCGGTTTGAAGCAAATATGTCGTCCTACTTTTTGGATCGCTTAGGTAAAGTTCTCAGTGTGTGTATGGAAAACACACTGAATTATGAGCAGTTAAGACGCAGCAGCTTGTTTGATACCTTGACGGGGGTTAATAACCGCCGTTTCTTTGAACAACGCATAGAGGAAGAAATGTTGCGCTCGCTAAGAACGGGCGATGATTTGTCGTGCTTGTTTATAGACATCGATTTTTTCAAAAAAGTGAACGACACCTACGGTCATCAAGTTGGCGATACCGCGCTCAGGCACGTTGCGGAATGTTTACGTAGCCAGTTAAGGAGTAATGATATTTTAGCGCGCTACGGCGGTGAAGAGTTCGTCGCGATACTACCCACTGCAGCAGAGCAAAAAGGCACCGAAGTAGCCGAACGCATGCGTAAACTGGTGGAGCGTTCCATTTTGCCGATAACGGACAATGAGCAATTGGAATTAACGGTCTCTATTGGTGTGTCTACCTTTGTAGTTGAGCAAGCAGGTTCTTCGAGTAGCGTTGAAAAAACTGATTTGATTGAGGTGGCGGATAAGGCCTTGTATCAAGCTAAACATTCAGGGCGTAATAAGGTCGTTAGTGGTGGCGTGGTGCTGTCAGGTTTAAGCGCAAAAACAAAATCATCGGCTTCAATCTAGCCTTTGTTGTCATTTATTAGGGCCAATCTGTATGGGCCTAAATCCTAGATCAATTTCAGCTGTTCATAGTGCTTGTCGTAAACCTTATTGCGTAGAAACAAAGTTATCAAAAAAAGCGTACTTTAAGGTATAATTTCAGCTTTATTTTTCATCAATTTTTAGTTGGTTTAGCGATCTTAAAAATAACCGTATTTTATTATCTTAGCGCTAATTTTTGAATAATTCGGCATCTGAGGAGATACCTTTAACATGGCAGAGCTGGTAAAAGAAACGATACCCGTAAACATTGAAGACGAAATGCGCCAGTCCTATTTGGACTACGCGATGAGTGTGATCGTTGGTAGGGCGTTACCCGACGTACGTGATGGCTTAAAGCCAGTGCACCGTCGTGTTTTGTTTGCGATGCATGTACTCGGTAATGATTGGAATAAAGCGTATAAAAAATCGGCGCGTATCGTCGGTGATGTCATTGGTAAATATCACCCACATGGCGATACGGCTGTGTATGACACAATTGTTCGGATGGCTCAGCCTTTTTCTATGCGGCATATGTTGGTTGATGGACAAGGTAACTTCGGTTCGGTTGATGGTGATTCCGCAGCAGCGATGCGTTATACAGAAATTAGAATGGCCAAACTGTCGCATGAAATGCTAGCCGATATCGACAAAGAAACGGTCAACTTTAATGCTAACTACGATGAGTCCGAATCTGAGCCGGCTGTTTTCCCGGCCCGTGTTCCCTTGTTGTTGATCAATGGTTCGTCTGGTATTGCTGTTGGTATGGCGACCAATATCCCGCCGCACAATCTGTCAGAAATAACCCAGGCATGTTTGCACTTGATTGATCAGCCGAACGCCAGTATTGATGAATTGATGCAGCATGTCCCCGGTCCTGATTTCCCTACTGCCGGCATTATTAATGGCTCAGATGGCATTCGTGAGGCGTACCATACCGGTCGAGGTAGAATTTATTTGCGTGCGCGCTACCACGTCGAAGGCGAAGACAATACCAACGGCAAGCTGTCGATTGTCGTCACTGAGTTGCCTTATCAGGTTAATAAGGCCCGCTTACTGGAAAAAATAGCGCACTTAGTCAAAGACGCGAAGTTAGACGGTATTTCCGGCTTGCGCGACGAGTCTGATAAAGACGGCATGCGTATGGTTATCGAACTAAAGCGCGGCGAGGTGCCGGAAGTCATTATTAATAATTTATATCAACAGACACAGTTACAGAATGTGTTTGGCATTAACATGGTGGCGTTGATTGATGGCCTTCCTAAGTGTTTGAATCTTAAGCAAATTTTAGAGGCGTTTGTTGATCACCGCCGAGAAGTAGTCACCCGTAGAACGGTCTATGATTTGCGTAAAGCCCGTGAGCGCGCGCATACCTTAGAAGGGTTGGCCGTTGCCTTATCTAATATCGATGAAATGATCGCTGTGATTAAAGCAGCAAAAACCCCCGCTGAAGCCAAAGTTGGCTTGCTTGAAAAGCCTTGGTTGCCTGGCTTAGTGGCTGAATTACTAGCAAAGGCCGATTCGGGTCGTTCACGCCCAGATAAACTTGAGCCTTGTTACGGTTTACTGGACAGTAATTATCATTTATCACCCGCTCAAGCGCAGGCCATCTTAGAATTACGCTTGCACCGTTTGACCGGTCTTGAGCAAGATAAAATTCTTCAAGAATATAAAGACCTGCTTGTCGACATTGACTATCATTTGGACATTCTGGCCGACAGAAGTCGTTTAATGTCAGTTATTCGTGACGAGTTGATCAAGCTGATTGATGAATATAAGGAAGATCGTCGTACAGAGATTAACGATCAATTCTTAAATTTAACGGCAGAAGACTTAATTACCGAAGAAGACATGGTGGTGACCTTGTCGCATGAAGGCTACGTTAAGTCGCAACCATTAACTTCTTATACCGCCCAACGTCGTGGCGGCAAAGGTAAAACAGCGGCGAATACGAAAAACGAAGACTTTATCGACAAGCTGTTTATCGCCAACACGCACGACACGGTATTGTGCTTCTCAAGTAAAGGGAAGGTGTATTGGTTACGGGTGTTTAATTTACCAGTGGCCAGTCGGGTGTCGCGAGGTAAGCCAATTGTCAACTTGTTGCCATTAGAGGAAGACGAACGGATAAACGCCATATTGCCTATTCGGGAGTTTATAGATGATGAATACGTGTTTATGGCGACAGAAGCAGGTACGGTTAAAAAGACGCTGATCAAAGAATTTGAAAAGCCCCGCGCAAACGGCAAAATTGCGATTGATTTACGTGACAATGACACCCTTGTGGGTGTGGCTGTGACGGATGGTAAGAAAGACGTAATGTTATTCGCTAGTTCTGGCAAAGTTGCGAGCTTTAACGAATCAGATGTCCGTGTGATGGGGCGGACAGCCGGTGGTGTTCGCGGGATGCGAATTAAGTCGGGTGAAAGCATTATCTCGTTGATTATTTCGCAACCAGGTACGGTGCTTACATTAACTGAGAACGGTTACGGTAAGCGTACTCAAATTACTGAATACCCTATCCATAAACGTGGTGGTCAAGGCGTTATTGCAATGCAAACCAGTGACCGAAATGGTGCCTTGGTCGGTGCGGTATTGGTTGATGACGACGATGAGTTAATGATTATTACTGATGGCGGTACCTTGGTTAGAACGCGAACCAATGAGATTTCTATCTTAGGCAGAAACACTCAAGGCGTTCGGGTCATTAGGCCGGGTAAAGATGAAAAAGTAATAGGCTTGGATCGAATAGCAAGTCTAGGTGATGAAGTGGATGAGGATGAGCTGATGGACGGTGAAGAAATGCCCGATTCGGTTGATGATGCCTCATCTGAAAGTGAAGTTTAAAAATTAATGGTTCAGGAGATTTGAATGTCCCGCGTGTATAATTTTAGTGCTGGCCCTGCGGCAGTACCCTTAGAAGTACTACAAAAAGCTCAAAGTGAAATGCTGGATTGGCATGGCTCTGGTATGTCGGTAATGGAAATGAGTCATCGTGGTAAAGACTATATTTCGATTGCAGAAAAAGCCGAAGCAGACGTACGTGAATTGATGAATATTCCGTCAAACTATAAGGTTCTTTTTCTGCAAGGGGGCGCTACGCTCCAGTTCTCGATGGTGCCAATGAACTTGTTGGGTAGTAAAAGCAAAGCGTGCTACGTTAACACTGGCGCTTGGTCAAAAAAGGCGATCAAAGAAGCAAAGCTGCACTGTGACGTCCAGTTATCTGCTAGTTCAGAAGACACGGATTTCACCTCGATTCCTGCGGTTGATAGCTGGGATATAGACCCCGATGCAGCGTATTTGCATTACACCAGTAATGAAACTATCGGCGGTGTCGAATTTCAGCAAATTCCTGACGTGGGCGGCATCGATTTGGTGGCAGATATGTCATCTAATATTCTGTCTAGAGAAATTGATGTCAGTCGATTTGGTATTATTTATGCTGGCGGACAGAAAAATATGGGCCCGTCAGGTATCGCACTAACAATCGTGCGTGACGATTTAATTGGGCAGGCTCGGACGGGTACACCGTCCATGTTGGATTACAAAAATCACGCCGATGCAGATTCGATGTTTAACACCCCGCCGACTTACAGCTGGTACTTCATGGGTTTAGTCTTTGAATGGTTGAAAGCTCAAGGTGGGATTGCTGCTATAGAGGCGCGTAATAGGCGTAAATCAGAAAAGCTCTACGCGGCGATTGATCAATCCGATTTTTACTCGAACCCAGTTGAGGTTTCGTCACGCTCACGGATGAATATACCCTTTGTCCTAGCCAATAATGCGTTGGATGAGAGCTTTCTAGCGGAAGCTAAGCGTGCCGGTTTGGTGACTTTAAAGGGGCATCGTTCGGTAGGCGGTATGCGCGCAAGTATTTATAATGCCATGCCAGAAGACGGCGTGGATGCACTAATCAGCATGATGGCAGAGTTCGAAAGAACAAAGGCGTAAGGCTAACAAGTTAATCAATTTAAAGGTAAGTAACTCATGTTTAAAATTCAGACACTGAATAATATTTCCATCAAAGGGCTCGATAAATTTCCGAGAGATAAATACGAGGTTGCCTCAGAAATTCAATCACCGGATGCTTATATGCTGCGTTCGTTGAAGTTACACGATGTTGAGATTCCAAGCAGTGTGCTAGCCATAGGCCGCGCTGGTGCAGGTGTCAATAATATACCGGTCGAAAAAATGACGACGCTGGGCATCCCTGTGTTTAATGCACCTGGAGCCAATGCGAATGCGGTTAAAGAGCTCGTGTTAACCGGTATGTTGTTGGCGTGTAGAAATATATGTCAAGCGTGGGCATGTGCTAAAAATTTACAAGGCGATGATGAGTCTATTGCCAAAGAAGTCGAACAAGTTAAAAAGAATTTTGTCGGTTTCGAATTACCTGGTCGTACCCTCGGTGTTATTGGTTTGGGTGCTATAGGAACCTCTGTCGCAAACACAGCGTATGATTTAGGGATGAACGTGGTGGGTTATGATCCAGCCATTACTGTGGAACGTGCTTGGCAGTTATCATCTGCCATCGAGTCTGCCAACACCGTGGATGAGTTGCTAGCAAAGTCTGATTTTGTGACCGTACACGTGCCACTAAATGAAGGTACGAAAGACTTGATTAACGCCTCTCGTATCAGCACGATGAATAATAATGCAGTTATTCTGAATTTCTCTAGAGACGGTATCGTTAATGACAAAGACGTCGTCGCCGCCTTAGATTCAGGCAAGCTTTACGCGTATATCTGTGATTTTCCGAGTAATTTACTTAAAGATCACCCTCGCGTGATTACACTGCCACATTTAGGCGCATCAACCGCTGAGGCAGAAGAGAATTGTGCAGTGATGATTGCCGATCAATTAAAAGATTTTTTAGAAAACGGCAATATCAAAAATTCAGTTAACTTCCCTGCCGTTAAAATGCCACGCGTAGAAGGCTACCGGATGGCCATAGCGAACGCCAATGTGCCTAATATGGTTGGCCAGATATCCTGTATTTTGGCTGAAACAGGGCACAATATTTTGGATTTGATCAATAAATCACGGGGTGAGGTTGCGTATACCTTATTAGATGTTGATACCGTGGTGACTGCTGACGTGGTTGAGCGAATCAAAAACATTGACGGCGTGCTGTCCGTGCGAACCGTATAAGGCCGGTTTATTACTATGGGAGTTAATAAAACATTATCTGAGCTTAGAGATGCTATCGATGAGCTAGATGAGCAATTATTAACCTTGTTTAATAAGCGTGCTGAGTTAGCAAAGGACGTAGCGACGGTCAAATTGGCAGATGGTGAGGGCGGTGATTTTTATCGCCCAGACCGAGAAGCCTCCGTACTAAGACGGGTTAAGTCAAAAAATCCCGGGCCCTTAAAAGGTGAGCACGTAGCAAAGATCTACCGTGAACTGATGTCGGCTTGTTTGGCTTTAGAAAAACCCTTAACCGTGGCGTTCTTGGGGCCTTCGGGCACGTTTACGCAAGAAGCGGCGCTTAAACACTTTGGTCATGCGGTTAATACGCTTGAAACGGTCACCATCGCTGATATCTTTCATGAAGTTGAAAATGGTGAGGCGCATTATGGCGTGGTGCCGGTTGAAAACTCAACTGAAGGGGTTATTAGCCACACCTTAGATTTGTTTATTAATTCGCCGTTACAAATTTGCGGTGAGGTGGCGTTGCGCATTCATCACCATCTTTTATCTAGCGCTGAATCATTAGCTGACATCAAGGTGGTGTATTCACACCAGCAATCACTCGGTCAATGTAGGCAGTGGTTGATGGCGAATATGCTCAATATAGAAACCGTTGCCGTTAGCAGTAATGCCGAAGCAGCTCGTTTAGCTAAAGAGCACTCAAATGCTGCGGCGATAGCAGGCGAGGTGGCGGCTGAGTTGTATGGCTTGAATAAATTAGCCAGCCATATCGAAGATGAGTTGGACAATACCACGCGTTTTTTGGTGATTGGTCAACAACTTGTGTCAGCCAGTGGCGATGATAAAACCAGCATGATGATATCAACAAAAAATGTCGCCGGTGCATTACAAAGTGTCTTGGCACCGTTTGCTTACGCAGGCATTAGTTTAAATAAAATTGAATCACGTCCATCTAGGCAAGGCGCATGGGAGTACGTGTTTTTTGTAGACATTGATGGTCACCAGCAAGATGAGAAAGTGGCTGCTGTTCTGCATGAGTTACTACCTAACGTTAACGTATTAAAAGTTTTAGGTTCTTATCCTAAAGCAGTTATTTAATACTCGGATCGTTAAGCCCTTTCTTAGCGAATAAAACTATTATGCCTATACATTCCTTTCAAGATTTAGCGGCTCCATCCATCAAGGGTCTGCAAACCTATCAGCCGGGTAAACCGATTGATGAGCTACAGCGGCAGTTAGGCCTTACGGATATCATAAAATTGGCATCCAACGAAAACCCCTTAGGCCCCAGTGAACGCGTTAAGCAAGTGATTCGTGAGTCAATGGCTGACATATCCCGTTACCCCGATGGTAATGGGTTTTATTTAAAACAAGCGCTAGCAGAAAAGATCGGTGTTGAGATAACCATGGTGACACTGGGAAATGGCTCAAACGACGTGTTAGATGTGATTGCTCGTGTTTTTTTGACGGTTGGCAGAGAAGCCATTTATTCTGAACATGCGTTTGTCGTGTATGGCTTATCAACCCAAGCCGTAGGTGCGACGGCACGGGTTGCCTCAGCAAAAGATTATGGGCATAACCTGCAGGCCATGCAAGCGTTAGTCAATGAGAACACCTCCGTGGTGTTTATTGCGAATCCCAATAACCCAACAGGCACATGGCTTGAAGCAAATGAGTTAGAGGCTTTTATTAAGGCGCTGCCTGCGCACGTTATTGTGGTGTTAGATGAGGCGTATGGTGAATACTTGGATCCATCAGAGGCACCCAAATCGATAGTGTTCTTAAAAAAATACCCTAATGTCATCATTACGCGGACCTTTTCTAAGGCCTATGGTTTGGCCGGTTTAAGGGTCGGTTACGCGCTCAGCCAGCCGGGGGTTGCCGACTTGCTTAATCGTGTAAGGCATCCGTTTAATGTTAATTCGTTAGGGCTCGTGGCGGCGCAAGAAGCATTAAATGATCAAGCCTATATTGATCAAAGTCGTTTGTTGAATCGGCAAGGCATGCAGCAATTGGAACAGGGCTTTAAGCGGCTAAAGTTAAAGTATATTCCCTCAGTGGCGAATTTTATTACGGTTGAAATTGGACCAAAAGCCGGCGAGGTGTATCTGGCTCTACTACAAGAAGGTGTGATTGTACGGCCAGTGACTGGTTACCAGCTGCCACATCATCTTAGAGTATCAATCGGTTTGTCGAATGAAAATACAAGCTGCTTAGACGCACTAGAAAAGGTGTTACAACGTGTTTAATAAACTATGCATTATTGGTGTGGGCTTGATTGGTGGATCGATCGCTCGAGCCTGTAAAGAAAATAAACTGGCCAAACAAGTTATTGGCACTGGGCGGCGTCAAGAAAACCTGCAAAAGGCGGTTGATTTAGGGGTGATTGACGGCTATGAAAACAGTGTGACAGCAGCGGTAAAAGACGCTGATCTGGTCGTGATTTGTTCACCAGTAGGGTCATTCGAGAAAGTTTTTACAGAATTAAAAGCGACATGGTCCGAGACCTGCGTGTACACCGATGTTGGCAGCACTAAGGAAAGCGTGATTAACGCGTTGGCGGCAGTGTTTGTCGATATACCGGGTAATTTTGTCGCAGCACATCCCATAGCGGGGTCAGAACAAAATGGCGTTGAGGCATCAATGGCCGATTTGTTTGTCGATAAACGTGTAATTATTACCCCAACAGTCGCCACAGAGGCTGCGGCAATTAAAACCTGCCAGATGTGGTGGCAAGCGATGGGCGCAATCGTGTCCGAGATGACAGTGCAGCACCACGATGAAGTGTTCGCAGCAACCAGTCACTTACCCCACGTATTAGCCTATTCTTTAGTTGAATTACTAAAAAACAAACAAGATGAACGGGAAATATTTGAGTATGCAGCGGGTGGTTTCAAAGACTTTACCCGTATCGCATCCAGTGACCCTGATATGTGGTCAGATATATGTTTGGCCAACGGCCCCCAGTTGATAAAGGTTATAAAAGAACTGGAACAAGTAAACCGTAAAATTTCATCTTTAATTGAAAACAACGATAAACAAGGGCTGTTAGCAATCTTTCAGTCGGCGCAAGGTGCGCGCGACTATTTTTTAAGCCTGCAAAAAAGCAAATAAATGATGAATACACTATTTTCAAGGTCCAGTGTTGGCCTACAGGGTGAGCTTCGCGTTCCAGGCGATAAATCAATTTCACACCGGTCGGTCATGCTCGGCAGTTTGGCTGAGGGTGTTACCGAAGTCAGCGGCTTTCTTGAGGCCGACGACGCCTTGGCGACCATGACAGCATTTACCGACATGGGTGTAAAAATAGACAGACTAGGCCCGGGGCATTTACGTATACAGGGCGTGGGCTTACACGGTTTAAAGGCACCTAAAAATGACTTGTATGTCGGTAACTCGGGTACGTCTATGCGCCTATTGGCCGGTATTTTAGCGGGGCAATCATTTAACAGTGTCTTAACCGGGGATAATTCGCTAACTAAGCGCCCAATGCGTCGCGTGTTAGACCCGTTAACCGAAATGGGTGCGCGGGTAACCAGTTCAGAAACAGGAACAGCGCCGCTTAAAATACACGGAGGTAGTCCATTAAGGGGTATTGATTACAAAATGCCGATGGGGAGCGCACAAGTTAAATCTTGTCTGCTGCTAGCAGGTTTATACGCCAGTGGGACGACGCAGGTGACTGAACCAGCGGTCACAAGAGACCACACCGAGCAAATGCTGAGGGGTTTTGGTTATCAGGTGAAAACAGAGGAAAACGTGGTGAGCTTAAGTGGTGGTGGTCAATTGACAGCACGCTCAATTGATGTGCCCAGTGATATTTCTTCTGCCGCCTTTTTTATTGTAGCGGCCTGTATTACGCCAAACTCAGACATTACCTTGCAGCACGTTGGTATAAATCCGACCCGCACAGGTGTGATTGATATCTTATTAAAAATGGGCGCCAATATCCGCTTGTTCAATGAACGTTTGGTGGGTGGTGAAAAGGTCGCAGATATCCAAGTTAAGACTAGCCAGTTAACAGGGATTTCAGTGCCCGAAAACTTAGTGGCCTTGGCGATAGATGAGTTCCCTGTGATCTTTGTAGCAGCCGCTTACGCACAAGGGCAAACGATAGTGACAGGAGCCGAAGAATTACGCGTTAAAGAAAGTGACCGCATACAAACGATGGCGGATGGCTTGCAAGCAATTGGTGTAGATGCATTAGCCACGGCTGACGGGATGACTATTCAAGGTGGGCGAGTGCTCGGCGGTACGATTGAGAGTTTTGATGACCATAGAATAGCGATGTCATTTGCTGTGGCAGGTCTTCAATCAGAAGGCGTTATCCAAATAAATAATTGTAAAAATGTAAGTACGTCGTTTCCGAATTTTGTAGAACTGGCTTCTTCCTGTGGGTTTAACCTGCAAGTGCAGTGATGAACGAGCGTGCAAACATACCCGTCTTAACGATTGATGGGCCGAGCGGTTCAGGTAAAGGGACAATATCTAAACGTCTGGCAGAGCGTCTGGGTTGGAACTACCTAGAAAGTGGTGCCTTATACAGAGCATTGGGCATAGCGGCGATTAATAAAAAGTTGGATCTTAGCAATGCAAAAAAGTTAACCGAGCTGGTTGACGGTGTCGATTTAGAGTTTAAGCGAAATCAACAAGGGCGTTGGGTCACCTACTTAGATGGTGAAGAAATTCAGCGTCAATTGCAGACTGAAAAAATAGGCAATGTAGCGTCAAAAATAGCTGTTTTCCCCGACGTTAGGCGTAGTTTACTAGCAAAACAACTCACGTTTAGACAGTCACCAGGTTTAGTTGCCGATGGGCGAGATATGGGCAGTGTCGTGTTTCCATCGGCTGACTATAAGGTTTACTTAACAGCCAGCACAGAGGAGCGCGCAAAAAGACGCTATAAGCAGTTGATAGAAAAAGGAATTAGTGCTAACCTGCGCGATGTTATTCAAGACGTCGAAAAACGAGACCAACGAGATAAAAATCGCTCTACATCTCCTTTAATGGTACCTGAAGGAGCTGTCTATATTGATTCATCCTGTAAAACAATCGATGAAGTTGTTCAGCAAGTTCTAGATACCTTGAAAACAAACCGTCCTAATAATGGGACTAATGGTGGTTTGAGACAATAGTGCTCAAGCCTTTTTTTAACGTAACCTTTTTTAACGTCCGTATCAGCGTTAAAAATAAATTTAAAGAGAACGACATGAGCGAAAATTTCGCAGAACTATTTGAAGAAAGCATTAAATCAGCCGAACTGACACCGGGAACATTAATTACCGGTCAAGTGGTCGATATTACGAACGACTCAGTGATTGTAAATGCAGGTCTAAAATCAGAAGGTAATATCCCACGCTGGCAGTTTGTTAGTGCGACAGGCGAACTCGAAGTGGCTATTGGTGACGACGTTGAAGTCGTGCTGGATATGGTTGAGGATGGACTAGGCGCCACCTTGTTATCCAGAGATAAAGCTAAAAAAGCAGCTGCTTGGCGCTTCCTTGAGAAAGCCGCAGAAGAAAAAGAAACAGTTATTGGTGTTATCACAGGCAAAGTACGCGGTGGTTTCACTGTCGAAGTGGGTGGTCTGAGTGGTTTCTTACCGGGTTCACTCGTCGATGTACGTCCTTTAAGAGACACGTCGTTCCTTGAAGGTAAAGACTTAGAATTTAAAGTGATTAAACTTGATGAGAAACGCAATAATGTTGTTGTTTCCCGTCGTGCAGTACTAGAAACCGAATACAGCGCAGAACGCGAAGCCTTACTCGACAATTTAAAAGAAGGTGCTGTATTAAAAGGCATGGTCAAAAACTTGACCGATTATGGCGCATTTATCGATTTAGGTGGTGTGGACGGCTTGTTACACATAACGGATATGGCTTGGAAGCGTGTTAAACACCCATCAGAAGTTATTGAAATTGGACAAGATATTGAAGTCGTTGTATTACGCTATGACGAAGAGAAAAAACGTGTCTCATTGGGCATGAAACAATTGGGTGAAGATCCTTGGGTGAATATCCTTGATCGTTACCCTGTGCATTCTAAATTAAGCGGTAAAGTGACCAACCTTACTGACTATGGTTGCTTTATTGAGATAGAAGACGGTATCGAAGGTTTGGTCCACGTATCAGAAATGGATTGGACCAATAAGAATGTTAACCCAGCTAAAGTTGTATCTTTAGGTGATGAAGTTGAAGTGATGGTGCTTGAAATTGACGATACACGTCGTCGTATTTCACTTGGCATGAAGCAATGTAAAGGCAATCCATGGCAAGACTTCTCCGCTATCCATAAAAAAGGCGACAAGATTAAAGGTCTGATTAAGTCTATTACAGATTTCGGTATCTTTATTGGCTTGGATGGTGAGATCGATGGACTGGTTCATTTGTCTGATATATCTTGGGACGAAAAGGGTGAAGAAGAGCTTCAAAGCTATAAAAAAGGCATGGAGCTTGAAACAGTCATTTTGGCCATCGATTCGGATCGTGAAAGAATTTCTCTAGGTATTAAGCAAATCGAACAAGACCCCTTCCAGGAATTTTTAGCCTCTAACGATAAAAACTCTTTAGTGAAAGGTGTTGTTAAAGAAGTGGATGCTAAAGGTGCAGTGATTCAGTTAAACGACAATATCGAAGGTTACCTTCGCGCTTCAGAATTAAGCCGTGATCGTGTCGATGATGCGAGAAATATACTGAATGAAGGTGATGAAGTTGAAGCTAAATTTATTGGTATTGATCGCAAGAATAAAACCATAAACTTATCTATCAAAGCGAAAGATGATGATGAGGAAAAAGCGGTATTAAGTGACTATTCTCAACAAAATGCGAGCACGCCAACGTTAGGTGATATCTTTAAGAACAGCATGGAAGATAAATAAAATATATTGAAATGGCGGGAAATTTTTCCCGCCTGATTTCTTGAAGGTGACCTCGTGACAAAATCTGAATTAATTGAAAAATTAGCGCAACAGCAAATACATCTTCCATATAAGGATGTTGAACTGGCAGTAAAATGTATACTCGAACAAATGAGCCGTGCATTATCATCTGGAGAAAGAATCGAGATCAGAGGTTTTGGCAGTTTTTCATTGCATTATCGGCCACCACGGATGGGAAGAAATCCAAAAAATGGTGAAGCCGTTGCCTTGTCTGGTAAGTATGTGCCACATTTTAAACCCGGTAAAGAGTTACGTGTTCGGGTCGATGAGGCAAAAGAAAGCTATAAAATAAAATAAAAAAGCCCCTATATTAGGGGCTTTTTTATTGCCAAAGAAGTAATATATTATTTTAAAAGCCCGTGATCAAAAATGGGGGACGTATTAACATGGAATGTAAATTACTGAGAAAATAATATGAAATTTTTCTACTTATTACTGTTCATTATTCTTATCGTTGTTGGCTTTGTGTTGTCGATATTGAATTCAGCACCGATTAAAGTTCATTATTATTATGGTTGGGTCGAACTGCCCTTATCCTTTGCGCTACTTATTGCCTTTGTTGCAGGTGCATTGATCGGCTTAAGTACCAAACTCTGGAATAACCAGGTATTAAAGCGCCAGTATAATAGGCTCGCTAAAGAAGCTGAGTTAGCAAAACAAGAAGTCTCTAATTTAAGAACGTACCCAGCTAAAGAAATCAATTAGATGTACGACATATCCTTTATGCTGTTACCCGTGGCTGCAGCGAGTGGCTGGTATTTTGCAACAAGGCAATTTAAACGAAAGCAAAGTGGTGTTAAATTAGAGCACAGTGGTTATTTTAAAGGGCTAAATTATTTATTAAATGAGCAACCCGATAAAGCGATAGATGTCTTTGTTGATTTACTGGAAGTGGATAACGAAACAATAGAAATTCACCTCGCCTTAGGTACGCTATTCCGCCAACGAGGCGAAGTTGAAAAATCAATAAGGCTCCATCAAAACTTGATAGCACGCCCGCAAATGACCTCTGGATTACGCGCAGATGTGTTGCACGAGTTAGGTCTTGATTATATGCGGGCGGGTCTTCTAGACAGAGCTGAAAGCATCTTTCTAGAACTCGAAAAAAACAGCGAACATAAATTAGGCTCCTGCCATCAATTATTATCAATTTTTCAACAAGAAAGAGAATGGCTTGCAGCGATTGACTATGTCGTAAAACTCGAAGGCTTAGAAAATAATAGGCAGCCTCAGGTGCTCTCGCAGTTACATTGTGAGGTGGCTGAAGAGTCTTTAGCTAAAAATGAGCTTAATAAGGCTGCCGGGCATTTAAAAAAAGCATTAAAAATTGACCCTGGTTGTGTCAGAGCAAGCGTGATGACTGCTCAGCTATTTAAGCAGAACGGCGACTTTAAGCGTGCTTTAAAAGCATTGTTGGCCATACGTGAGCAAGATATTCGTTTTATACCCGTCTTTTTGGATTTAATACTCGATTGTTTTAACAACCTAAATCAAGCCAAACAAAAATTCAATTTCTTGGCTGATCTACAAGCAGGTAATGATTCGATTTTTGTCACACGACGTTATATAGACGTGTTAATTGAGCAAGAAGGTAAGCAACATGCCTTAGATTATTTACAAGAAAAGCTATTGCAAGAACCCAAGCAAAGTTTATTGAAACTGTTCGCGCAGGTAAAAGCTGACAATGACTCCGATCAAGACAGCCAATTCTTTTGTCAGATCATCAATAAACTAGAGGAGGAGTTGTTTAGCTTTCAATGTAAACAGTGTGGCTTTACTTCGGTTGACCTAAACTGGTGCTGTCCCAGCTGTAAGCAGTGGGCTGTTAATGAACCTGTTGTTGTTTAGGCATAAAAAATAGTGAATTTGTAATCTATAACGCACACTATTTTAATTTTTTACTCATAGACTCCACGGCTGTAATGTTTGATATTTGAAGCGCGGTAAAACAAGGATGCTTACTAATTAAACACAAGGAGTATTTATGAAAATAATTACATCGTGGTTGTTTGTTATGTGTTGGTTGTTCTACTCGGTGTCGGTGTTGGCTGTGAACGTGAATACGGCGCCCGCTGAAGAAATCGCCAAACAATTAAATGGTATAGGTACGGCTAAAGCGGAAGCGATTGTTTCGTATCGAACACAAAATGGAGCCTTTAAAACTCTGCAAGACCTGACTAAGGTTAAAGGAATTGGCGCTGCAACCGTCGATAAAAACCGTGACAATATCGAGTTTGATGCTAAGCCGTAAGGTTTAATCTTTGGTATAAAAAGGCCCCGCTTTTTCGGGGCCTTTTTATGGGTTTAAAACTGATTTTCTTTTAAGCTCATGGTCGTTTGGCTACCGCTCATGATGGCCGATAGTAGTGCCCCCGTTTGTGGTAATAAACGTTGCATATAAAAGAGCCCCGTTATTAGTTTGCCATCATAGAACTCATCCGGCATCTGCCCCTTTTTATAATGAATATTATGGGCTATTTTGGCCCACATATATGCCATCGCAACTAAGCCAAATAACCGTAGGTAGTCGCTTGCAGCCGCACCGGCTTCATCGGGGTTAGATAGGCCTTTTTGGGCGATAAATAAGGTTGCGTTTTGTAATCGACTAAATGATTTTGCTAACGGTAAAATAAACCCAGCCAATGCTGCGTCGTGTTGGTGTTGTTGTAAAAATTCTGACACAGGGTGAAAAAAGTGCCGAAGGTTTCGCCCCATATGTTCCGTAAGTTTTCTGCCAACCAAATCGAGTGCCTGAACGCCATTAGTGCCTTCATAAATTTGGCATATACGGGCGTCACGTAGGTATTGTTCCATGCCGTTTTCACGAATATAACCGTGTCCGCCATATACTTGTATGCCGGTGCTGGTGACTATTTCCCCAATGTCGGTTAAAAAGGCTTTAAAGACGGGGGTCAACAAAGAGACCAGTTCACTGGCGTTTTGCTTTACTGTGGGGTCGTTGGCTTGATATGACACATCGAGTTGAAAAGACAGCCACATACTCAGTGCGCGAGCGCCTTCGGTATACGCCTTCATGGTTAATAACATCCGTCTGACGTCGGGATGAACAATCAACGGGTCAGCTGGCGTGTCGGGTTGTTTAGCACCAGTTAAAGCGCGGCCTTGTAAGCGTTCTTTGGCGTAATCTACCGCCCCGCAATAAGCGGCGTGGGCCACAGCAAGACCTTGAATACCAACATGAATACGGGCGCTATTCATCATGATGAACATCGCTTTCATGCCTTTATTTAGTTCACCAATCAAATAACCGTTTGAGTTTTCAAACTCCATTGCGCAGGTAGCCGAGGCCTTGATGCCCATTTTATGTTCAATGGCGCTGCAAATGACGCCGTTAGGTTCTGCTAGAGATCCGTCCTCATGGCTGTTTATTTTCGGCACAAGAAATAAGCTGATGCCTTTAATACCAGCTGGTGCATCTGGGGTCCGTGCTAGCACCAAGTGGATGATGTTTTCACTCAGGTCTTGTTCACCTGCAGAAATGAATATTTTACTGCCGCTGATGCGGTAACTGCCGTCTTCTTGAGGGATGGCCTTACTTCTAATTAGCCCAAGGTCGGTGCCGCATTGTGGCTCGGTTAAGCACATGGTGCCGCTCCATCGACCGCTGACCATATGGGGTAAATAGGCTTTTTTTAATTGTTCGCTACCAAAACGTTCAATAGCGTTGTATGCGCCTATCGTTAAGCCAATGTAAATACTAAATGACATATTGCTGGAGATAATCATCTCTTCGACGGCATTAGCAATATAATGCGGTAAGCCTTGACCGCCAAAGTCTTGGGCGCAGGTTAAATTCCCCCAACCCGCTTCAGTAACTTGTACGTAAGCGTCTTTAAAGCCATCGGGTGTGGTCACAACGCCATTATTGAGCGTGCAACCTTGTTCGTCGCCACTTCTATTCAATGGGAACAATAAGGTTTCACTGATCTTTGCTGCCTCTTCATAAATGGCATCTGTTAGGTCAGGGGTTACCGATGAGAATTCTTCTATCTGTTGCAGGGCCGATTTATCTAAAAACTCATTGCTCAGGTATTTAATGTCATCAATAGGTGCTTTGAAAATAGCCATGATTAATTCCTCAAGGGTTTTCCGCTTTCCAGCATATGCTGAAGGCGATCGAGCGTTGGTTCTTTTTTTAGTAAGTGGATAAACGCAGTGCGTTCTAGTGCCAATATGTCTTGCTCGGTGTGTCGCTCAGCCATGTCGGTTTCGGCACCACTGAGTACGATGGCCAATTGATCGGCGATCACGCCATCGTAGTTAGTTGCCTTGCCCGATTTGACAAAGCTGTCTACGGCTAAATTTAGTGCAGTTCTGGCGGTTGCCCCGGGTAGAGATAATTCGACCGGTTCAGGTGGCGTATAGGCTTCGGCAAGGGCTAAAACTTTGTTCTTAGCGTCAAACAATAAGCGTTCACGGTTCATCGTGATGCCGTCGGTTGCAGATAAGAATAAATAATCTTTTGCCTCAGTAGCAGAGGTCGACACGGTCGCCGTGCTGATTAACTCAAAGGCTTTGCTGATTGCGGGCATGGGGCCTTTTGCCCGGCGTGGGTTATTGGTCCAACGGGTCAAGAGCTCCTTACAGCCACCCCAAGCCGGAATAAGACCGACCCCGACTTCTACTAAGCCGATATAGCTTTCCGCATGCGCTTGAATGGCATCACAATGCAGCAGGCTTTCGCAACCACCGCCAAGCGCCATACCCGATGGCGCACCGACGACTGGGAAGGGGGCATGCTTTAGAGCTAAGTACGTGTCCTGCCCTGATTTGACCATGGCCTCAATTTGCGGCCATGCCGCAACATTAGCGGCAAATAGGGCCAAGCCCACATTCGCACCAACGGAGTAATTATCGGCCTCGTTATACAGTACTAGGCCCTTGCATTGCCCAGGAATGCTTTTTATTGCAGTCGCTATCATCTGCAAAATATTTGGGTCAATGGCATTCATTTTGCTGTGAAACTCCAAACACAAGACACCATCACCGATGCCCCATAAACTGGCCGATGCATTACGTTCAATAGGTGTTTGATTTTGCTTTATATCGCTCAATAGTAGAACGCCTTTTTCACGCGATATAGTTTGATAATCACCATTTAAACTCAAGCATTGGTGCTGTTGATTATCGTAACGATAGAACGTTTTTTCAGCAGCGGTCATTAGCAATGGAGGAATGGGGTAGTTGTCTGCCTTCAGCTTGGCGATAAACCAATCAACGCCTATTTTATCGATCAGCTCAAAGGGGCCGTAGGTCCAGTTATAACCCAGCTTCATTGCGCGGTCGATAGCGTTAATATCATCGCCTATTTCGGGTACTAAGCTGGCTGAATAGCAGAGGGTTTTAGCGAGTACCGACCAAGCAAATTGACCACCTTTGTCATCAAAACTAAGCAGTTTTTTTAAATCCTTAACGACAGGGCCTTGTAACGATGCGAGTGCTGGTTTTTGGCTACCAGCGTACTCACCGGTAGCGAGGTTGATAGATTCTTTTACCTTGGTTCCATGGGCCTTATTAATGCGGTAAAAGCCGCCTTTTCCTTTACGTCCGGTATAGCCATCTTCGATCATCTTTGTGACCAGTTCGGGTATTTTAGCTTGCTGGTGAAAGGCGTCGGTTTTTGGCAGTGAATGGACCATGGACTTTAGCACGTGCGGCATAATGTCTATACCTACAAGGTCCATTAGGCCAAATACACCTGTTTTTGGAATACCCATAGGCCTGCCGCTGATAGCATCTGCTTCTTCCACGCTTAGTCCTAAACGAAAGGCTTCGAGTAGGGCAGTTTGCATCCAATACGCACCTATCCTATTGGCGATAAATCCCGGCGTGTCGTTACACTTAACGATACCTTTGCCGAGCGCGAAATCACAAAATTGAATGAGTGTGTCCAGCGCTTCAGGGTTCGTAGTCGGGCCTTCTACAATTTCCAATAAGCGCATATAGCGTGGTGGATTAAAAAAGTGGGTAATAACAAAATGGTCGTTAAATTCTGCTGACAGGCCAGCCGTTAAATCGGCCAATGGCAAGGTTGAAGTATTAGACGAAACAATGCAATTGGGTTTACGTACGGCCTCAATTTTTTTATAGAGTGCTTGTTTAAGATCAAGCCGCTCGATGATTACTTCAATAATCCAGTCCGCTTCTGCTAAATCCGCTAGGTTATCCTCTAAGTTACCTGGCTGTATTTTTTTCGCGTTGCGTTTATGCATGAGTGCTGCGGGTTTAACCTTTAGTAGCTTCTCTATGGCGCTTTCCGCGAGTATGTTTTTGTTGCTCGCACCCTCTGGTACCCTGTCCAATAACAACACCTTTTTTCCTGCGTTGGCAACTTGGGCGGCGATTCCGCTGCCCATAACACCCGCACCAATTACGGCAACCGTTTCAATGTTCATTAGATCGCCTCCAAAATGGTTGCGATACCTTGGCCTCCACCGATGCATTGGGTTGCTAAGGCAAATTGCTTTTTCTCACGAACCAATAAGGCTGCGGCTTTACCGGTGATTCTCGCGCCCGTAGCACCCAATGGGTGGCCTAAGGCGATAGCGCCGCCATCCAGGTTGACTCGTTCGATAGCGATATTAAGGTCTTGAATACAGGCTAACGACTGACTAGCAAAGGCTTCATTAATCTCGACGATATCGATATCTTCCATACTCAGCTGGGCGCGCTGTAAGGCCTTCTTGCTGGCTAGAATTGGGCCTAAGCCCATCGTTTCAGGTGCACAACCCGAGATTGCAATGCTCTTAATCCGGGCGAGTGCTTGTAAGCCATGTTGGCTAGCAAATTCTTCAGTGCACACCAAGGTTGCTGAAGCACCATCAGTCAAAGGCGATGAGCTGGCAGCGGTGACCGTACCGTCGCTTAAAAAAGCGGGTTGCAATTCAGCTAAGCCTTCGCTGGTGGTATTTGCGCGAATGCAACCGTCTTGCGTAACGACACCGTTTGCGGTCGTAATGGCGATAATTTCATCATCGAATAGCCCTGCTTGCTGGGCTGCGTTGGCTTTTTGTTGGCTCACTAGCGCGAACTGGTCTTGTTGTTCGCGTGATAAATTATATTGCTTGGCGACGTTTTCTGCAGTTTCTCCCATGCCAATATAGGCACTGGGTAAGGTTTTAAATAACTCAGGGCTCGGCATGGGGTTAAAACCGCCCATCGGGATGCGGCTCATTGATTCTACGCCGGCACAAATAAAAGCCTCGCCAGCGTTCATTTGGATCGCACCGGCCGCCATGTGAATGGCTTGCATGGATGAACCACAAAAACGATTAACCGTCACTCCGCCAACTGATTGGGGTAGACCTGCCATTAGGCCAACCAAGCGCGCAATATTAAAACCTTGCTCGCCTTCAGGGAATGCGCAACCCATGATCAAATCTTCTAAATGTTTTGGGTCAAGGTTGATTTTCTTGATTAATCCAGCGACTACTTGAGCCGCCAAATCATCGGGCCTTACCCCAGCTAGGGCGCCTTTGAAGGCAAACGTTTGTGGGGATCGTGAGTAAGCGGCGATAACGACATTTTTCATAATAACTCCTTAATTAGCTGTTTTTTTGTTCGAGCGCTTCACTGGTAGCGAGCTGAATCGCTTTAAGTTCGCTCAAGGTTTGGCTGATGTCTTTTTTTTGTTGAATCAACTGACTGATGCGTTGCTCAACGCCGTCTCGTAATAACTTAAGTTGTTCAACCTGTGTTGGGTCGGCGTCGTATAAATCTAAAAACTGTTTGATCTCATCCAGCGAAAAACCAATACGTTTACCGCGAAGTATCAGTTTCATGCGTGCGCTATCTTGATAGTTATAGATGCGTCGGTTACCAACACGTCGAGGGTTAATCAGTTTTTTGGTTTCGTAAAAACGCAACGTTCTTGCTGAAACGCCCAATACATCGGCTAATTCTGTTGCGGTATACAAAGTATCTTTCATGTAAAACTCCTTTTTACGTAATATGCTTTATCTTTACGTTAACGTCAATATATTTCTTTTGAACTATTTAAACGTTATTCAAGAATTTATTGGCTACAGTGACCTCAGCTCACGTCGTAACACTTTGCCTACGTTTGTTTTGGGTAATTCTTTTATAAAAACAATGTGATCGGGGGTTTTGTAAGCAGTGAGGTGTTGTCTGCAAAAATCCAATAACTCGGCTTCGGTCAAGGCCTCATCTTTTTTAACCACGAATGCTTTTACGGATTCACCACGCAGCTCATCCTTTACACCAATAACACCGCATTCAAGAACGCCAGGGTGTTCAACAATCACGCCCTCAACTTCGTTCGGGTACACATTAAAGCCGGAAACGATGATCATGTCCTTTATCCGATCAACGATATAGAAAAAACCAGCGTCATCCATTTTTGCCACATCACCTGTTTTAAGCCAGCCGTCTGTGGTAAATGCCTGGGCTGTTTCGTCAGGCAAGTTCCAATAGCCCCGCATCACTTGTGGGCCCTTCACACACAATTCCCCCGGTTCGCCTGATGCAACAGTTTGGCCGTCAGCATCAATGAGCTGGCAATACGTTGATGAAATGGGTAAGCCAATGCTGCCGTTGTAGTCTTTAAGATTCAGTGGATTAATACAGACAGCGGGTGAGGTTTCGGTTAAACCGAACGCTTCAACTAGGGTGCAGCCCGTTATTTTTTTCCATTCTGTGGCAACAGCAGCCTGTACAGACATGCCTCCACCAAGTGTTATCTTTAGTTTAGAAAAGTCAATATCCGCAAAACCTTCGGTATTTAATAGTGCGTTGAATAAGGTGTTAACGCCCGTTATCGCAGTAAAGGGTGTTTTTTTAAGCTCGTTCACAAAGCCTTTAAAATCCCTAGGGTTGGTAATTAAAACATTGAGCGCGCCTGCCTCCATAAAAACCAGGCAATTGGCCGTTAAAGAAAAAATATGGTAAAGCGGTAGCGCGGTAATGATCACTTCTTCACCTAGAATCACGTCATTTTTAATCCATTCAGCTGATTGCAGCATATTGGCAACCATGTTTTTATGCGTTAAAACAGCGCCTTTAGCCACGCCAGTTGTGCCGCCGGTATATTGCAAAAAAGCGATGTCGTCATGGTTTAACGAAATGGGGTTTAAGCTTAGTTTAGAACCCATCGATAAAGCCTCTTTAAATGAAATGGCCTCATCAATTGAATAGGGAGGCACCATTTTTTTAAGGTATTTAACAACCAAATTAATAATGACCGCCTTCGGAAAATCGAGCATGTCACCCATCTTGGTGACAATCACGTGTTCTACATTGGTATCGTCTAGGACCGCTTGCACAGTGCTAGCAAAGTTTTCCACAACAATTATTGCCTTTGCGCCGGAGTCTTTTAATTGATGGCGCAATTCACGTGCGGTATACAGTGGGTTAGTGTTAACAACGGTTAAACCTGCACGAAGAACGCCAAAAATAGACACAGGGTTCTGTAATAAATTCGGCATCATAATCGCCACACGATCACCTTTCTCTAGTCCCAGTGTTTGCTGGAGGTAGGCGGCAAGCGAGGTAGTCGCATGCTCAAACTCAGTATAGGAAAGCGTTTTACCAAAGTTACTAAAGGCAGGGCGCATGGCGTATTCCTTGACACTGCTGTCAAAAATTTCCACCACGGAGTTGTATTTATTAATATCAATATCGGCGTTAACGCCTTGAGGGTAGCTGTTTAACCAAGGTCGGTCCATGATGTTCTCCTTATGGTATAGACAATATATGTTATTAGTTTGTTGGCTTAAAATTGTAGATAAAAAAAGCCCCGTAAAGAAAGGGGCTTTTTGATGTTACTTCGTTAGCATCGGTCTATTACAAATCCCAGCGTAGCTGTGCACTTAAAATGTCGGCACTGGACTCGTATTCACCAATGACTCCACTCAGACCAGCCCCAGGCCGATTAATTTTTGTATCAGGAACAAAAATATGTGCATAACCCGCGTCAATCGATAAATTGTCGGCGAGTTGGTAGCTGGCACCAAAGGTTAGCCAATAGCGGTCGTTATCAGGAAAGCGTGGAGAACGAGAAGATTGATTTCTCGCGGCGCCTTCGTCATAGGCTAAACCCGTTCTAAAGGTCCATGGTCCATCCGTTGAGTAGGTTGAGCCGACTGATAGGCGAACGATATCTTTCAATTTAAGCTCCTCAGATGTGGTGGTAGGTGGGCCGTCGTATGAAATTGTTAATTCTGGCACAGAGCTCCAGCCAACCCAAGACGCATCAGCCATGATGGCTACTTTTGCATTGTATTGGTGATGAATACTAATGGATGCGCTGGCGGGTAAGTCGGCTTTGGCAGTGATATGTGAATCGGGGAAGGGTACAGGTGCGTCAAAATCAGCATCACCTTTTAATTTGTGGGTGATTTCTGAGCGATATGAGATGCCAACGCGGGTGTCTTTACTGAGTTGATATAAGGCACCTAAATTATACCCTGCAGATATGTCATCGGCCTCCAGATGTGCAAAACCTTCTGGTCCACCTAGATCGACTCTGTTATTTAGTGTGGCCTCAATATATTGGACGTTGATACCGAAACCTAAGGAAAGCGCTGGTGTGGTTTGCCAGGCGATGGATGGGTTTATATTAACGGTAATCATTTCACTTTCAATGGCTTGGTACCGTCCAGCCCAATCGTCGTTATATTTTGTTGCTAAGCCGTAAGGGGCGTTAACACCTAGACCCAATTTAAGGGAATCACTTAAGCTGTGGACATAATAAAGGTTTGGGACAAAGGCTACTCGACCGCCATCATTGGAACTATCGCCGCCGACAGGGGCACCTGAAACTCGAGTGCTACCTTCATCTTTAAAATCAAAAGAAGGGAATATTAGGTGCCCACCAACAACCAGTTGATTGCCTTTAATGCGCGTCATACCGGCTGGGTTATACCAAACAGTTGATGCGTCTTCGGCCGAGGCGGCACCACCAGCAAATGCGTTGCCTAAACCTAAGGCGCTATTTTCTGCGACACCAAAGGCAGCAGAAAAGGTTTGTGTGCTAATAAAAAATAAACATAAGGTTGAGGTTATTGTGCGTATAGAAACAGTGTGTGCTTTCATGGTTACTCTCCTACTTTTATAGTATTTGTTTTATTGTGATGACGTAATATGAACTAACTTTACGTTAACGTCAATTAAAGTTGACAAAATTTTAATAAAACCAGTAGTATGCAATCCATGCACGTTAATTTCTTTTAACGTAAATCCAACTAGCCTGCAAGACAAATCTAGTTAAAAAGCGCATTATTAATCGAATTAAGACTTAAATCATATAAGGAAAAAAAGCATGTCTACCGTAATATTTGAGAAAAAAGAACATATTGCTTGCTTGACTTTAAATAGACCGGAGAAGCTTAATGTTTTGGGCCCGGATATGCCTGGTGAGCTAAAACGATGCACAGAGGCGATAAAGAATGATTCACAAATCCGCTGCGTTATTATCAAAGGCGCAGGCGATCACTTTATGGCGGGGGGGGATATTGATCACTTTAAAGCGTTGGTAGATGCTTACGCAAAAGAGGGTGAGTCCGCCTTACCAGATGATATGTTCGATGTATTGCACGCGGCTATCCTGAATATTCAAACAATGAATAAACCGGTTATTGCCAGTGTTCACGGTGCTGTTGCAGGTTTTGGTCTTAGCCTGATGTTGGCGTGTGACTTAGTGGTGGCGAGCGAAAATAGTGTTTTTTCCGTAGCTTATTGCAAAATTGGCACCACGCCCGATGGCGGTATGAGTTACTTCTTGCCACGCGCGGTGGGGCAAAAAAAAGCCATGGAGTTGGCATTAACTGGTAAGCGTTTTTCAGCACTTGAAGCCGAACAATGGGGACTGGTCAATCAGGTGGTGGCGAACGACGTGTTAGAAGAAAAAACGCTAGGGTTAGCGAATTTATTGTGCGCTGGACCAGCTGACGTATTGGCTAGAACCAAGCATTTATTTAATCAAAGTTACGATGTAAGTTTGCCTGATCGCTTGCAACAAGAAGCCGATCAGTTTTACCAAAGCATGTTGAAAGCCGACTTTACAGAGGGAGTTACTTCTTTTTGTGAAAAACGTCCCGCCAAATTTAATGCATAATTAAAGGAGATAGCTGATGACGACTTTACAGGGTAAAACGTTATTTATTACCGGTGCCAGTCGGGGCATAGGCGAGGCAATAGCCTTACGCGCCGCCCGAGAAGGCGCCAATATAGTGATTGCGGCAAAATCTGATACGCCACAGCCTAAACTGCCGGGGACTATTTATACCGTTGCTGAATCAGTAGAACAAGCTGGTGGGCGTGCACTGGCCATAAAATTAGATATTCGAGATGAAAACAACGTTGCCGCGGCAATGGCGCAAGCCGCAGAGCATTTTGGCGGCATTGATATATTGATAAATAATGCTAGTGCGATTAGTTTGACGGGCACTGAAGATACACCGATGAAGCGATTTGACTTGATGATGGATGTAAATACGCGAGGTACGTTTGCCTGCACCCAAGCCGCGTTGCCCTATCTAAAAAAAGCCGACAACCCGCACGTATTAATGTTGTCACCACCATTAAATATGCACGCCAAATGGTTTAAAAATCACACTGCGTATACGATGGCAAAATACGGCATGAGCATGTGTGTGCTGGGCTTTGCTGAAGAATTTAAACCGCTAGGCATTGCGGTTAATTCATTATGGCCGCGAACGGTTATTGGAACGGCGGCGTTGGCGATGTTTTCTGGTTTAGTTAAGGTAGAAAACTGCCGAACGCCGGATATCGTAGCTGAGGCGGCCTGTGCTCTACTCGTTAAAGACAGCAAGGGTTGTACAGGCAACTTTTTCAGTGATGAAGAGCTTTTACGTGAAAAAGGCATACATGATTTTGACAAGTACGCCGTCGATTCAACAAAACCCCTGCAAGTTGATCTGTTTCTCGATTAAAAATTAGTGGAGAATGGTGCTTCTTGATTTGGTGGGTCAACGGAATTAAATGGACTTTAAAATAGCAGTTATTGGTTTAGGTTACGTGGGCTTACCCTTGGCGGTTGCTTTTGGTAAGCACTACCCAACCATAGGCTTCGACATCAATAAAGGTCGCATTAAGGCCCTAACAGAAGGCTTTGATGAAACACGAGAACAATCAGCGAAAGAGATTAGCGACTCAAAAAATTTAAGTTTTAGTGATGATACAACGGATATTTCGGCGTCTAATGTCTACATTATTACTGTACCCACGCCGATAGATAACGGCAACAATCCCAATTTAACACCCATTAAAGAGGCGACAAAAACAGTTGCCTTAAGTCTAAGCAAGGGCGATATCGTTATTTATGAATCGACGGTGTACCCCGGCGCGACCGAAGAAGTGTGTGTGCCGATTCTTGAACAGCTTTCGGGGCTGCGATTTAATCACGACTTTTATTGTGGTTATAGCCCCGAACGGATTAACCCGGGGGATAAAACGCATACTCTTAGCTCGATTGTAAAAGTCACTTCAGGCTCTACCCCAGCCATAGCAGTAACAATCGATGCGCTTTATCAAACGATTATTACTGCCGGCACATTTAAGGTCAGCAGTATTAGGGTGGCCGAGGCCAGTAAGGTGATTGAAAACACCCAGCGTGACATTAACATCGCCTTGGTTAATGAATTGGCGTTAATTTTTAATCGAATCGGGATTGATACCCAAGAAGTGTTAGAAGCCGCCGGTACAAAATGGAACTTTTTGCCTTTTAGGCCAGGTCTGGTTGGCGGGCATTGCATCGGTGTCGATCCGTATTATTTAGTACATAAAGCGGTCACGCTGGGTTACCACCCGCAAGTTATTTCCGCCGCACGGCGCATTAACGACAATATGGGCTCGTTTGTAGTGGGTGAGGTCGTCAAACTCATGGCAATGAAAAAAATCAATATTGTAGACGCCAATATATTAATGTTGGGTCTGTCATTTAAAGAGAATTGCCCCGACCTAAGAAACACTCGGGTTATTGAAATGATCGATGAGCTACAGCAGCTAAACGCCAAGGTCGATGTATGCGACCCCTGGGTTAATACGGATGAAGTGGCTCGTGATTATCGACTTAACCTTGTAGAGCACCCCGAAAAGGCTGCTTACGACGCAATTATTATTGCCGTGTCGCACGAGCAGTTTAAAGCCCTAGGTGCCAAAGGCATTCACGCATTTGGTAAAGTTAATCACGTATTGTACGACATCAAATATTTGTTGCATTCAAACGACTCGGATGGACGTTTGTAACAATTAAAGAGAATTTATGCGTAGGCTAAAGTCAATAAAATCAAAGGTATAAGACACGACACACAGTGTTTATAGAAATTATTTTGAAATAATAGCTTGTTGTTTTATAACGAATATGTTATTTTTTTTTAACTTTTACTGGGCCTCAGTAGAGTAAGTATTGGATTATGATCTAGGCGTGTAAAGTCACCGGTTGTAGTTAGTATTTAGATCGATTTTGCACATGAATTGCAGATGTACTAATAAAGGGAAAATTATGAAAAATAATACGAGAGGAAATAGGAAGGGACCGTTTCAGCTATCAACATTAGCGTTGGCGGTGTCTATGGGTATAGCGGGTGCTGCATCAGCAGATACCTTAAGTATCCAAGGTTCATGGCTTGATTTTGAGCCAGGAAGGGATGCTAGAACTTACGCGATTGAATGTTTTGATTGCGATGATACCAGTAATATTAAAGGCTTTCCTTATAGTGAGCATGAAAGTAATTTTACCGATAATTTATCCGGTGCGTTTAAATGGACACACGAGTTAGATGGTAGAGGGCTATGGGGTTCCGACGACTTTGCTATCGGCGGTAGCTACTTTAAAGACGACACTAAAACCAATCGGTTTGAATCTTTTGACAGTATAAATGTGGTAGGAACGCCATACGGTACGCTTGATAGCTCGTCGGGAGACGATCCAAGCAGCAACAAAGATGAGGCGTGGTTTGCCACTGGGGATGTTGAGTTTGGCTGGAATCGCCAACACGGTGACGCGGATGTTCGGTATTTTGTTGGTTTAAGAACGGAATATATGGAGTATGAACGTGATGCCATGCAATATCTATCATCATCTAATATTTATAATGGTGAGGAGAAATCTGAATTTTTTGGCATAGGTCCTCGTATAGGTGTTTCTATTAAACAGCCTGTTGGTGCTTCTAAAAAATTCGCTGTCATTGGTAGCGTATCTGGTGGGGTTATGTACGGTCACCTCGAACGTAACTTTAATGTAAAGGCAGATACGGATGCCAAAGATGACCTCCCTGATGATAGCGGTAAAAAATGGGTGCCATTTGCCGATGCTGAAGTAGGACTTTCTTACCAAATTAATGATGCTACTTCTCTAGTGCTTGGTTACCAGGTAGGTTATCAGGATAATATAATAGCTTTGAGTTCAGTCTGTACGGATGACTACGACGATGACGTTAAGCCGTATAATGATAGCTGTGGTAATGACTTAAGTAGCGCCATGACCCATGGTGCGTATCTTAGAGCGGTGTTTGAGTTTTAACGATTAGCTTGACGCATTAATAAAAAAGGGAGGCATATAGCCTCCCTTTTTTATGTTTCATTATCCAGCATCGCCTGATAAGGCTTTGAAAAATCACAATCATCGGGTAGCGTTAAGCCTTCTGGTACGGTTTCTTTAATGTCAAGAAAGTCTAAAATAGTTTTTATTTGCTCTGTTGGCTCAGCGATTAATGACTCGTAACTGATAGTTAACACTGAGTCTGGAAATTTTTTCTTCCAGGTATCTACTAACTCGTAATACCACTTAATATAGTTCAAGCTCCAGTTAACATCGTAAGCATGATGATTTGAATTTTTGTAATGGGTAAAATACATGCGCAGCGCAATATCTTGATGGTTCCTAATTAAAAATATGAATTTTGCATTAGGTAGTGCGTGGACAATGGTGGGCACGCTAGCGACTAGTCCGGGTGTCGTTGTTGTAAGAATGCTTGAGTTGTCGGCACTTTCTTTAAACGCACTGCGGTAAAAATTGGTAAATTCAGGCGCTAAATCATCAGGTAGGAAAGGCAGGTAGCCAGAAGGTAAGCGATCACCAACGTTAAAGGCGTGACTCGTTGATTCTGATAGCAACTTACTTTCAAAGCCCTTTTTTAATCCCGGTAACCAGCCTAAAGCGCCCTCTAAACTTGATTTGCCAGATCTTGATGGGCCCAATATATAGAGTGGAAGTGTTTCTAAAATATTATCTGTATGTGGTTTCTTGAATTTTGTATTTTTTGCCCATTTTAGAAGGTCTTTTTCCCACTGCGAATCATTATGGTATTGCTCTTTAATTTGTTTCTTAACTATATTGTTTGCTTCGCAGAGGCTGCCCCATGATTTTTTAAAGTCTTTGTTTGCGTGGTAATACTTTGCCAGAGCGAATAGCTTGGCTAAACGCTCTTCCTTATCTTTAGGTGCAATTTTCTCAGCTATAGTTACGTAACGACGTATGTTTTTAGTTATTAATCGCGCAGGAAAGTCAGATAACATATAAATAAACTCATTCGTTTTTTTATGTTTTTTACTAAGAAATTTTTCTATTAACTGTAACCCTTGCTGGTACTCACCAATACGCTTATAGCATTCAATTAATTTGAGTGCGGCTTGAGCACTATCAGGTTTTGACTTCAAGCATTTTTTAAATTCAACGATAGCTTCCTGGTAACGATCTGTTTTAAATAAAAGGTTTCCTTTGTTGAAGTAATGAACATCAGAGTGTTTTTTCAGCCCAAGTTTATTTCCGACGGCTTCTATATCAGCAGAAAGTTTTCGACCAGTTTCAAACATCCCTAACTCAAAGGCCAAGGCTTCTAGGTTCAGCATGGAGTAATAGTCAAGATTATCACCGCCAAGAGCAATGCTTAGGTGTTCAAAAGCTAAATAGAAACGTTTTTGCCCAATATAAAGCCCCGCCAGCCCCCTGTGGGCTGCGTAATATTCAGGAAATTGAAGTAACAATTGTTTGTAAGCATTTTCAGCAGTATCTTTCTGTCCATTATTTGCAAGAGCTTTAGCGTTAGACAGTAACTTGTAGGCTGCGTTTATTTCAGTGCGGGTATAAAAGACTTTCTTGTCGGCCATTAGGTTTCCTTAAAAATTAATGCTGCTTAAACGAAAGTTGTAATCCAAACGATCTAAAGGGAGGGTTGAATTTTATCATTTAATCAAGCACTTAATATAAAGCCTGTAGTAAGTTGTTAATTAAATACAGTAGATTTAGGCAATAATCAGAGTGATTTTTGAGTGCATATCCTTAATAACTATTTTTATGGTGCCCAGGAGAGGACTTGAACCTCCACGGCCATAAGGCCACTAGCACCTGAAGCTAGCGTGTCTACCAATTTCACCACCTGGGCAATCACCTGCATAATGTGTTGCAAACTCTACTAATGGGTATTAGGCTTGTCAACTCTATTCCCTATTGTTACATGTGTTGTGCCTAAAAAGAAAACGATCAAATTAAACCCAAATAAAGAAAGCAACGAGCTAGGCGATGCAGCATCCATTAGCCGAACGCAATTGCTCGCCTTTCTAGCCGAACAAAAAACGCCGATGGCTTGGGTGGATATTATATCGGGACTGGCGGTAACGACTAAACGGGGTAAGAAAGCCTTGTCTGGACAATTATCGGCAATGTTGCGTTCGGGTGAGTTACTGTTTAATCGTAAAGAGCAGTATTGCTTGGCGCAAAACAGTGACCTTGAAACAGGCGTGGTGATCGGCCACGCAGACGGGTTCGGCTTTTTAAAGTGCGACAAAGGTGGTGATGATTTATTTATTCCGCCAAGAGAAATGCGGGCGTTGTTGAACGGCGATCGTGTGGTAGCTAGCCGTGGTGGTGTTAACCGGCAAGGCAAAACCGAGGCGCGGATTGTTGAGGTGCTTGAACGACGAATAAAAACCGTGGTGGGTCGCTTTTTTGACGTGATGGGCGTTTTTCACCTAGAAGCCGAAAATAAACGTATTTTCCAACATATTTTTATCCCCCCTGATTTAACGCTAGGTGCTAAGGATGGGCAAATTGTTATGGCTCAGATTACCCGATACCCATCTGCGCGTACACAGGCGATCGGTAAGGTGATTGAGGTGATGGGTGACCATATGGCGCCGGGTATGGAAATCGACATGGCGATACGCTCATATGATCTTCCGCATGAGTGGTCACAGGCAGTGCTGGATGAGGCGCAAGCCTATTCGGTGGATGTCGATGATGTGGATTTAAGCGACCGTAAAGACCTGCGAAAACTCCCGTTTGTAACGATAGACGGTGCCGATGCACGTGATTTTGACGATGCGGTGTATTGTAAAAAAACAGCAAAAGGCTGGACGTTATCGGTAGCTATTGCCGACGTGGCGTATTATGTCAGGCCTGATTCGGCCATTGACCGGGAAGCCTACGAGCGCGGAAACTCGGTTTATTTTCCAGAGCAAGTCATTCCCATGTTGCCGGAGGTGTTATCGAACGGGCTGTGTAGTCTAAACCCGCACGTTGATCGTTTGTGCATGGTGTGTGAGATGCGAATTGACACATCCGGCCAAGTCACGGGATCAACATTTTATCAGGGCTTAATGCATTCGCACGCGCGTTTAACTTATGATGAAGTCGGTGCTATTTTTGATCAATCTGCACCTGAACTGGTGTTAAAACACAAAAAACTGCTACCCCAGTTAGATGAGCTGCGTAAGCTATACCATGTACTAAAACAGGCTGCCGACGATCGAGGGGCGCTTGAGTTTGATACCTTTGAAACAGGTTTTGTATTTGATGAAGCGCGCAAAATAAAAGCTATCGAACCGTTGGTTCGCCATGATGCGCATCGCTTAATCGAGGTGTGTATGATTGCAGCGAACGCCGCCACAGCTCGCTTTTTGGTGAAGAATAAAATACCTAATCTATTGCGTGTGCATGATGGGCCTAGCGCCGAAAGGTTACAGAAGCTCAGGGACTTTTTGGCAGAACTAGGCCTTAGCCTTGATGGTGGGGATGAACCCGAGCCGCATCACTTTAAAGCATTAATTCATCGCGTTAAAGACCGAGCGGATGCACATTTAATAGAAACAGTAACCTTGCGTACAATGTCGCAAGCCATGTATAGCCCTGAACAAAAAGGGCATTTCGGTTTGGCTTTAGACTTGTATGCGCACTTTACTTCGCCGATTCGTCGTTACCCCGATTTATTAACCCATCGCGCGATCAAACATATTATTGCGGGATTAAAACCGGAAAAATTCAACTATTCAGCGACGGACATGGTGTCGTTTGGTGAGCACTGTTCGCAGTGTAATCGGCGTGCGGATGAGGCCACTCGTGATGTTGAAAGCTGGCTGAAATGCGAGTTTATGTCGGATAAGGTGGGTCAAGAGTTCGATGGTGTGGTGTCCTCGGTGACGTCTTTCGGTTTATTTGTCGAACTGAAAAGCGTTTACATTGACGGTTTGATTCACGTGACGGCGTTGGGTGATGACTATTACCATTTTGATGCCGTTAAGCACAGGCTGCTTGGCGAACGAAGTAACAAAGCCTACCGACTGGGTGATGAGCTAAAGGTTAAGGTGGTTAAGGTAAATTTGGACGACAAAAAAATAGATTTAGCGTTGGTTGATAGTGGCGCAAAAAAGAAACGGTCGGGGTTTAAGTCCAGCAGAAGGAAAAAACGTTAATGGCTGAGTCGCATACGGTTTATGGCCTTCATGCGGTCACGGCTTTACTCGAAAGAGGATCGGACCGCATTATTAATGTTTGGCTAGACGACGAGCGTAGTGATGCCAAGCTGAATGAAATCAAAACAAACGTTGAAAAACTGGGTTTGCGCTACGACAGCGTCAATAAAAAAACCTTGGAAAAGCTCGCTTCAGGTGGTAATCATCAAGGTGTCGTTATGATGGTCAAGTTGCCACAGGAACTGAGCGAAGAGGCATTAAAAAAGGTCGTTAAGCAACGGCAAGGCGATGCATTTTACTTAGTGCTCGACCAAGTAACCGACCCGCATAATTTGGGTGCGTGTATGCGGACTGCATTGGCGGCGGGGGTTCAAGGGGTTATTGTTCCCAAGGATAATGCTTGTCGATTAAACGCGACGGTGTGCAAGGTAGCTAGCGGCGCAGCGGAATTTTTACCGGTTTATCGGGTGACTAATTTAGCCCGTACACTTGGCTGGTTAAAAACCGAAGGGGTGTGGTTAAGTGGTGCCGCGGGTGAGGCGCCAAAAGACGTTTTTAGTGCAGAGTTAACGGGGTCAGTCGCTATTGTGATGGGCGCAGAAGGCAAAGGTCTTCGGCAATTAACCAAACAGCAATGTGATCAATTAGTTAAAATCCCTATGGTGAACGGCGTGGAAAGTCTCAATGTCTCTGTTGCAACGGGGGTTATCTTGTTTGAGGTTGTTAGGCAAAACCAAGTCAGCTTATAATTAATTATATTACTAACCACTAATTCAAACCCGTATGTCATCCATTCGTTACACGTTAAGAAAAAAAGACCTGCTTGAGTTTAATGACTACCATGCGAGACAGCATACTGAGTATGGAAAAAACCTGTCTCGACATAAAGTGTTATGGCCGGGTGTTATTGTAATTTTAGCCTTATTTATTGTGCTGTCGATTGGTAATGTGCCGATAGCTGCGTTGTTATTGCTGGTGGCGATTGTTTGGTCTTGGTTAGCGCCTAGGATGATTAGTAAAAGGTTTCATCAGCATATTATTGAGCACTTGCCTGAAGCAGGAGTCAAAGCGTCAATTGGGGATTATAGCCTGACAGTGACAGCCAATGGCCTCTTGGAAAAAAATACTCACGGTGACAAGTTGATTAATTGGACGGATATTCAGCGTGTCGAAACATATAAGCAGCATGCGTACTTATACCTGTCTGAAGCTAGCGCTCTTATCATCCCAAAAGAAACGATTGCAGAACAAGATGACTTTAATGCGTTTTATGACGAGCTTATCAAAGTAATAAAGTCGTCATCCGAGAGCCTGGCTTGATTTGATGCGACTAACCCTGTAGAATCGCGCGTTCGAAATCGTCGGTTTAGACGGTTTGTAATCCTTGCCTTATCTATCAAATAGAGAGGCTGCTAATCCATAAAGGAAAAAAATGAGACATTACGAAGTAGTTTTTTTGGTTCATCCGGACCAAAGTGCGCAGGTTCCTGCGATGATCGAGCGTTATTGTGCTGCCATTGAAGAAGGTAAGGGTAAAATACACCGCCTTGAAGACTGGGGTAGAAGACAGTTAGCGTACCCAATCAATAAAATTCATAAAGCGCACTACACGCTAATGAATATCGAGTGCGATCAGGCTGTTATCGACGAGCTAGAAAAGTCGTTTCGATTCAATGATGCAGTAATTAGAAATATCATTATGCGTCGTGATCAAGCAGACACGGGCGTAACACCCTTGGTTAAATCGAATGAAAAAGAATCAGCACCGTCGAAACCCACTGCTGCTCCAGTAGCTGAAAAGGCCGCTGAGGAAGCAGACAAGCCGAACGTTGATGAAGCAACAGAAGAGAAGGAATAGATATGGCATTTGATAAAGGTTTTAGACGCCCACGCTACTGTCGTTTTACTGCAGAAAATGTGAAAGAAATTGATTATAAAGATTTAGAAACACTGAAAGAATACATGACCGAAACAGGAAAAATTATTCCTGCTCGTGTGACCGGTGTTAAGGCAAAGTACCAGCGCCAGTTAACGAGAGCCATAAAAAAAGCCCGTTTCCTATCATTGATTCCTTATTGCGACGCTCACGAACGATAGACGTTTAGCGATTAACGATCGCGATTAGGTTGTGGTAATGAAGGCATTAGCGACATTTATCATACAAGGGGGTCGACAGGCCACACTTGTTGTCGCAGTGATGGCGGTTTTATCTTTGTTGATGCCGCCATTGGTGATTATCAGTTCGGCGGCGTTGTGTTTAATTACACTACGAGAAGGCGCACTTGAGGGCGTAAAAGTACTCATAGGTTCCACGGTAGCTACAGCGTTAATTGGTTATATTGCGCTGGCAACACCATTAATCGCTGCGACATATCTATGTGTTATGTGGCTGCCAGTGTTTTTGGTTGCGCTGGTATTGCGGCACACAAGGCAGATGAATGTTGCCATAGAGTGTTTGGTTGTATTGGCGATGTTGGCGGTAGTGAGTGTGTATGTGTTCGTTGATAACCCAGCTGAACAATGGGCGTTAAGTATACAGGCGGTAATTGCTACATTGGGTGAGCAACAGGATATACTGGTCAGCCAGAGCCAATTACAAGAAGGTTTGGCTTTTTGGTCAGCTTATATGACCGGAATTGTGGTTGCAGGCACTATAACAAGTATAATGATGAGCTTATTATTGGGTCGATGGTGGCAGGGTTTGTTGTTTAACCCCGGTGGTTTTAATCAAGAGTTTACGAGCATTCGGTTGCTACCACGAGACGCTTATGCTTTTATTGTGTTAATTGTTTTAGCGTTGTTATTTAGCGGGCAATTAGCCGAATTGATGTGGAACCTAGATGTTCAACTGGTGTTATTGTTTTTGATAGTTGGTGTCTCGGTTGTTCATGTGATTATAAAAAACAGGGGGACTAGCCAGTTTCTACTGTTTGGTTTTTATGTTGCAGTTTTTTTTGTGCCACATTTGATGTTGCCTTTAATACTTATTGGCTTGTCAGATGTTTGGATGAATTGGCGTGAACGCTTTGCGATAAAAGCGTAACGTCGGGTTAAATTTTAAAATATATAAGGTTAAGAACGATGGACGTTATTCTTCTAGAAAAAGTAGCAAATTTAGGTAACTTGGGTGACAAAGTGTCAGTTAAACCAGGTTTCGGACGTAATTTTTTAGTACCCAATGGCAAAGCTGTTCTTGCTACGGCTGATCGAATTGAAGAATTTGAAAAGCGTAGAGAAGAATTAGAAAAAGCAGCGGCGGAACGTTTGGCAGAAGCACAGGCAAAAGCTGAATTGGTTGCAAAACTGAGCATCACGATTGCTCACCAAGCGGGTGAGGAAGGGAAATTATTTGGTTCGGTTGGCTTATCCGATATTATCAATAGCTGTGCCGAAGCAGGTGTTGAGTTAGATAAATTAGAGATTAAATTATCTGATGGTTCGATTAGACAAGTGGGTGATTATGAAATTCCAGTACACCTACATACGGATGTTGTTAGCGTACTCAAATTGAGTGTTGTTGCCGACGCTTAATTCGTTTTAGTTTGATAAAAGCCAGTGTCGTTTGACGCTGGCTTTTTTTTGCGATCACAATTCTCATTCCTGTACAATTCATCCATTAGTTAACAGAGTATTTGCCGATGTCTGAACCACAATTCGATTACGATATGTCTGACAGTGAAGAGTTTCTTCGCGTACCACCGCATTCATTGCAAGCAGAGCAATCGGTACTGGGTGGTTTAATGCTGGATAACCAATGTTGGGATAATGTGGCCGATAAGGTGTCGGCTGACGATTTTTATCGAAAAGATCACCGACTTATTTTTGAAGCCATCGCAGAACTGGCTAAAAAAGATGAGCCTTTCGATGTGGTTACTATCTCTGAGGTGCTGGGTCAGGCCGACGAGCTTGAATCGGTTGGTGGTCTAGCTTATTTAGGTGCCTTGGCGAAAGACACGCCGAGTGCCGCAAACATTACGAGTTATGCCACGATTGTTCGCCAGCGTTCTGTTCGTCGTCAGTTAATTCATATTGGCAACCAAATTTCGGACTCGGGCTTTGACACCGAAGGGCGCGACATAAACGAGCTATTAGATGACGCCGAAAGTAAGGTGTTCAAAATTGCCGAACAAGGCGCTAAAGGTCAAAAAGGCTTTGAGAGCATTAAGGATTTGCTCGGTAAAGCCGTCGACAAAATAACTGAGTTACACGAAAATCAAAATACGATTACCGGTGTCAGTACTGGTTTTGCCGACCTGGATGAAATGACCTCGGGCTTACAACCGGCTGACCTTATTATTGTTGCTGGACGGCCGTCAATGGGTAAAACCAGTTTTGCCATGAATATAGCTGAGAATGTGGCCATTCAAAGCGGCATGCCAGTCGCCGTTTTCAGTATGGAAATGCCGGGTGATTCCTTGGCAATGCGGATGATGTCATCATTGGGCCGCATCGATCAACATAAAGTTCGGACTGGGCAGCTGGAGGATGACGAGTGGCCACGCATGCAGTCATCGATTAATTTATTAGCAGAAGCAAAGTTATTTATTGACGACACTGCGGCTTTAAGCCCTATTGAAGTACGTGCGCGTGCACGACGTTTAATGAAAGAACACGGCCAATTGGGCCTGATTGTTTTGGATTATTTACAATTGATGCAATCACCCTCTAAAAGTGAAAGCCGGGTGGCCGAAATTTCGGATATTTCACGTTCGCTTAAAGCGCTGGCAAAAGAATTAAATGTGCCGGTTGTTGCCCTATCCCAGCTAAACCGTAACCTTGAACAACGCCCTAATAAGCGGCCGGTGATGTCTGATTTACGAGAATCAGGCAGTATTGAGCAAGACGCCGACGTTATCGTTTTTATATATCGTGACGAGGTATACCACGAGGATTCGGAAGCCAAAGGTGTGGCAGAGATCATCATTGGTAAGCAACGTAACGGGCCTATTGGAACATGCCGGCTTACCTTCTTGGGGCAGTATACGCGCTTTGAAAACTATGCGAATGACGCGTATATCGATGATGAGTACTAAGCCTAAGCAGATCAGTTTTTAATTACTCACGAGCTAACCGTGCCTAATAGACCTTGCGCCATTATTGACCTTGCGGCTTTAAAGCATAATTTTTCGGTGGTTAAACAAGCCACGCCGTATGCAAAAATTATGGCTGTGATTAAAGCGAATGGCTATGGGCATGGCATGCTTGCCGTTGCGTCAGCCTTATCCGATGCGGATGGTTTCGCGGTCGCGCGCTTGGAAGAAGCCATTACTTTACGCAATGCAGGTTATTCAAAACCCATTGCGGTGTTTACTGGCTTTACCAGCACCGAAGAACTGAATACCTTTGCAATATACGATTTAGACGCGGTTATCCATAGTGAATACCAAGTGGGCCTGCTTGATGAGGTGTTGCTGCCTAAGCCCATTAGTATTTGGTTAAAAATTAATACCGGGATGAACCGCTTAGGTGTTGAACCCAGCGAGGTTCAACGGATTAATGATCGTTTAACACTCTGTGGGATGATTCGCCAGCCGATTAAATTAATGACCCATCTGGCCTGCGCAGATGATATGCGGTCCTTGCACACCGAACAGCAAATTGAATTATTTGATGCCTCGGTAGTCGGCTTGTCGGGTGAACAAAGTATCGCTAACTCAGCGGGCCTATTAGGCTGGCAATATGCCCAGCGTCACTGGGTCAGACCAGGCATCATGCTCTATGGCGGTAGCCCTTTTTGTGAGCAGTCCGCGTTAGAGCTGGGACTAAAACCGGTGATGACGCTCAACAGCCAGGTAATAGCACTGCGGACGATAAAAAAAGGTGACTATGTCGGCTATGGTGCCAGTTGGGTGGCGGATAAAAGTTGTCTCATAGCGACCATTGGCATTGGTTACGGTGATGGCTACCCACGGCATGCAGCGATCGGAACGCCTGTACGTATCAACGGTCAAACAGCTTATCTAGTTGGCCGTGTATCAATGGATTCAATTAATGTTGATGTGAGCGAGTGTCGGGGCATTAACGTGGGCGATCAAGCCGTGTTATGGGGTAGTGACTTAGCGATCGATGAAGTGGCTGATAAGAGCGGTACCATTTCATATGACTTAATGTGCGGTGTTACCGAGCGGGTAAAAAAAATAACAAAACCGATAACGTACGATGAGTAAGCAAAAACTTTTATACCATTGCCGCGAGTGTGGTGCTAAGGCCGCGAAATGGGCGGGTCAGTGTCAAGACTGCGGTGGCTGGAATACCCTAGACGAATCAAATCACACCAGCTCTGCGACAGCGAACCGTTTTAGTGGTTATGCCGATCACAGCAGTTCCACTGAGGTGGAAACACTATCTGCAATACAGGTTGCTGCGCTTACACGTTTATCAAGTGGGTTAAGTGAATTAGATAGGGTGTTGGGTGGCGGTATAGTGCCGGGTTCGGCGATCCTCATTGGTGGTGACCCAGGAATAGGAAAATCAACCTTATTATTGCAAGCGATAGCCAATCTAAGCCTTGATTCGAACGTTTTATACGTTAGCGGCGAAGAGTCGGCACAACAGGTAAGTATGCGTGCAGCCAGATTACAGCTAGCCGTCGATCAAGTTAAAATTCTGTGTGAAATCTCATTAGAAACGATTTTAGCCACCGCTGAAAAATTAAAGACACAAGTGCTCGTTGTGGATTCTATTCAGACGGTTTTTAGCGATGAGTTACAGTCAGCGCCTGGCTCTGTTGGACAGGTTAGGGAATGTGCTGCGCGATTAGTGCGCTTTGCCAAACGTACCAATACCACTATTTTTTTGATCGGCCATGTGACCAAGGAAGGGGCGATAGCCGGGCCGCGTGTACTTGAACACATGGTGGATTCGGTTCTGTATTTCGAAGGTGAGTCAGACAGCCGCTTTAGAATGATTCGCGCGATCAAAAATCGATTTGGTGCAGTAAACGAGTTGGGTGTGTTTGCGATGACCGAAAAAGGCCTACGTGAGGTTACCAACCCATCGGCTATATTTCTTTCTCGACACGAACAAGAGGTGCCCGGTAGCGTGGCCATGGTAACGCGGGAAGGGACGCGCCCATTATTGGTGGAAGTACAAGCCTTGGTCGACGAAAGTCGGCAGGGCAACCCGAAGCGCGTGACCGTTGGTATGGAGCAAAATAGGTTGGTGATGTTGCTGGCGATTTTACACCGTCACGGTCAGTGTTCATTAATAGACCAGGACGTATTCGTTAACATTGTTGGCGGTTTAAAGATGATGGAGACGGCCGGTGATTTGGCAGTGGTGGCGGCGCTATTATCGAGCTTTAAAGCTAAAAATATCCCGAAAGATTGGGTGGTTTTTGGCGAGTTGGGTCTGTCTGGTGAGGTACGGCCTGTCGTTAATGGGGAGGAGCGACTCAAAGAAGCGGTAAAACATGGGTTTAAATTTGCTTTGGCGCCTAAAGGTAATATTCCTAAAGGAGGAGTTACCGGCTTGGAAATAGCACCGATCAGCGTATTACGTGACGCCTTGGCGTACTTTTAGTGATCACCGCTAGCGTGGTGTGTGCATAAGGCTAACAGGTCGCGTTCTAGAAACGCCTGTTCACCTATATTCAGTTCTACTAGGCGTCTTAACTCGGTGACGCTATCGATATCAATATCATCAAACTCTAGGCCAAGTTGGTGCTTGTCAGTGATGAAAACGACTCGCGCTAAAACATCTATCGACACTAACTCAGTCAGGCTGATGTGCAGTTTAAATTGTCCGTTAGTGTCGTGAATTTGACCCCCTTCTTTAACGGCCAATAGGCAGCCATTAAGGGAAATGTCGAGAACTTTGCATGCGGTTGAAAGGTTGTCCGTGTTAACTAAAGAACCTGTCGCATCATGAAAAATTCGTTGAAAGCGTCGTTTGTCCTCATTCATGGTGATTATCGCCAGTCTATTCGATGAAGAAAGTGTAGTCGTTATTGCCAATAGTGACTGAGCAATTATGGTCTAACTTTGTTTCACTGTAAATTGGCGTGCCATCAACAGTAATGTCTGTTTCATCTGCTAATCTGGAAATGTAGTAGCCAAACTGCCTTTTTGCAATAAGAGCGGAGGTTTTGTTTACGGTAGTTATTTCAGTAATGGCTTTATTTAGTACGGTTACCAAACCAATATTAGGGCCATCTATAACTTGTATGTAACCGGTTTTTTGCTTGGCTTTTTTGTTTAATGGCGGGGGGCTGGGTGTGCTGAAAGTGTTATGAGCAGTGTCGTCTGTAGTCAAGGCTATGGTAGCGTCTGAAAATAACAATTGGTGCTTGCCAAGGGTTATTTTCTCGCCGGACATGATTTTTTGTCGGGTAAGGGTGCGTTTATCTATCGCGCAAGGAAACTGATCACTCATGTTTTCGATAATGTAGCCGCCGCTATGGCGAGATATTTTTAACTGCATGGGGGCGACTGCTAAGCTATCAATTAGGAACGTGCTTGAGGGGTCTCGGCCAAGCGTGGAGACGGCATTTTCTAAATGGAAAACATCAATGGGTTTATTGTTAAAAAAGAGGGTTAATTTAGCCATGAGACAGATGTTTAAGGAATAACCCCCAGTATAGGCGAGTTTTTCAACAAGGTTAGAGTGCTAAGTGTGACTTACTCCTAAATTTAGCCAGCTTAACGGCGTTTTCCTCCATTTGAACGATTTCCATGGGGTGCCCATACAGTTTTAGGCTGGTTCCTTGCTCAGGGATAGACTCAAGGTACTCCAAGATTAAACCGTTCAGGGTTTTAGGTCCATTGGTGGGTAAGGACCAATGTAAGGAGCGATTAAGCTCTCTAATGGTTATATTCCCGTTGATCAGTAAGGTACCGTCGTCTTTTTTCTGAATGTCCGGTGAGCTATCTGAAGGGTCGGTAGTAAATTCGCCAATCACTTCTTCAAGTACGTCTTGTAAGGTCACTAAACCTAATATACTGCCGTACTCATTCACAACTATGGCTAACTGTTGTTTATTTTGTTGGAAATTAATCAGCTGCTGATAGAGGCTCGTATTATTTGGGATAAAGTAAGCATCACGCATGATAGATAGCAACTTGTCGTGATCAAAGTCGTCGTTATCGATTAAGCTGAAAAGCTCTTTAATTCGTAGATAGCCTTGAACCTTATCAATATTGGTTTTAAAAAGCGGTAGGTTTGAGTAAGACGATGCGTAGAGTTGTTTTTTTATTTCATCGATGTCGTCATCCAAATCAATACCGTGAATCTCATTGATCGGGATCATAATGTCTTCAACCGTGGCATGTTCAAGGTCTAAAATGCCCAGTAACATATCTTTATGTTCTTCTGGAATTAAGTTACCAGCCTCCGTCACAATCGTGCGTAACTCTTCATGTCGCATGGGAACGTCAGAGTCTTGGTGTATGTCAATGCCCAGCAATTTGAGCAGAAAATTGGAAATTGCGTTTACTACCCAAACAAGGGGATACAGAATTTTTAGCAGAGGGGTATAGATAAATGATGCAAAAAAAGCCAAGCGTTCGGGATGGCTCGCAGCCCAAGTCTTAGGTGTAACCTCTGAAAAAATTAAGATAACAAATGTTAGTAAACCGGTGGCAATGGCAATGCCGGCCTCACCGTATAAACGGAGGGCGATGATGGTTGCGATGGAGGTGGCGAGGATATTGACGAAATTATTACCAAGCAGGATTAAGCCAATTAATCGATCCGGTTTTTTTAAAAGTTTATGTGCCAACTTGGCGCCCAAATGGTTGCCCTTCATTAAGTGCAGAAGGCGATAGCGGTTAACGCGCATTAAGGCGGTTTCCGAGCCGGAAAAAAAGCCCGATAATAAAATGAGTACGACAAGAAGCGCAAAAAGAAACGGTATAGAAAGATCGGTCACGTGTAATAGTTAAGCTATGGGATAGGAGTATGTTCTAAGTGTAGAGGGCTTAGCTGTCAAGTTAAATATGGCTTCGCAGAGGGGATAGTAGTTAAAGCGTAAAATAATTGCATCAAGCGCCAGTTTTTTGACATACTAATGCGACTTATAGTTTGACACAATGATAGGCATTTACACTATGGCGTTACAAAAAGTATTGCTAATCGATGATGATGAAAAGCGTGGTTCCCAAATTGAATCAGTGATGAGCTTTTTGGACTACAACACAAAAAAATAAGCGTCGATAAACTAAAAAAAACAGCCAAACAGGATGAATTGCCGCTGGTCATGTTAGGCGATGGAACCGTATTCAATGAGGTTGATATCGTTGATTTTTTTGCCCATTATAAAAGTCAGCAACCGATCATTTATGTTCATAATAAAGGCAAGGCACCAAAGTTGGGGGCGGCTATTTCTCGGCACTTTGTTGCTTTAGAGTGGCCGACGACGTATCAAAATTTCATCAATTGTATTCGTAAAGTTCAGTTAACTGAGCATGCCTTGAACGAAGAGGTGTCACAGCGAGCGGCGGAATTATTTAGAAGCCTTGTCGGTAACAGTCAAGAAGTAAAACGCGTTCGACAACTCATTCAACAAGTGTGTATGTCAGATGCAACGGTGTTGATTCTGGGTGAATCAGGTACCGGTAAAGAAGTGATTGCAAGGAATATTCATTATCACTCATCACGCAGGCAAAAAGCGTTTGTCCCTATTAATTGTGGTGCCATACCAGGTGAGTTACTCGAAAGTGAGTTATTCGGACATGAAAAAGGCGCTTTCACAGGCGCATTGACAGCCAGACAAGGGCGTTTTGAACTGGCAGAAGGTGGTACGCTTTTTTTGGATGAAATTGGCGATATGCCAATGCAAATGCAAGTGAAGCTATTGCGTGTGTTGCAAGAAAAAGTTTTTGAACGGGTCGGCAGCAACAAACCGATCCGTTGTGATGTCCGTATATTAGCGGCCACGCACAGGGATTTACAGCATGAAATAGCGGACGGTGGGTTTCGTGAGGATTTATATTATAGGTTAGATGTTTTTCCGATCACCATTGGTCCATTGAGAGATCGCGCAGAAGATATTCCTATGCTGGTAAATGAATTGGTGCAACGTATCGAGCGTGATAAAAAGGGGACTGTCCGTTTCACGTCGGCGGCATTGATGGCCTTGTGCCAATACAGTTGGCCAGGCAATGTTAGAGAGCTTGCTAATATGGTTGAGCGGTTGGCGATTATTTATGCCTACGGTGTTGTCGATGTTAAGGACTTGCCCGATAAATTTCATCAATTTGCAACCGCATCGACATCGACTCAAGTACAGGAAGAGTTAGCCTTAGATGCTGCCCCGCGTGAAGGTGCGGTATCAAACACGACGGAAATTCTGGTGCCACCACATAATAATGCCGCGGCCGGCATTTTGCCACAACAGGGCATTGATCTTAAAGAGCACCTGAACAACTTGGAATACTCATTGATACAACAAGCCCTGGAAGAGTCGAATGGTGTGGTTGCTCATGCAGCAAAAAGACTTAATATGCGGCGAACGACCTTAGTAGAGAAAATGCGTAAACACGGCATGTAATAACAGAATTAAGCGTCTGGTATTTGACGCATTAAATAATTTTGTTTTTAAGCCCATGTTTTATATATAAAAATTAGTTGGCATGTTTTTAGCATTATTAATAATACATTTTATTGATATCGCAAAATATGAGCTTATTGTCAACGACAGAATCAATACGTAAAGGCCAGCCATTAGAGGAAGCTTTTCACGCGTTTAACCAGATATCCCAGCACCTCACCGATTCATACCAACAATTAGAGCAGCAGGTGGTCGTGCTGAGCCAACAATTGGCGGAGTCGAACTCTAAGAAAATTCAATACTTATCGGAAAAAGAGGCCTTGGCTCAGCAACTTGAAGCAATGGTCGAAACCTTACCGGGTGCAGTCATCGTCCTCGATGACAATCGACTTGTGGTAAAGGCCAACGCCTGTGCAAGGGATTGGTTTCAGCATGAGTTAATTGGCCACTCATGGGCTGAGATTAAAGCAAAGGCATTAATTAATATTGAGAGCATCGACGGTCAGTTTAAGTTGTTAAGTGGTGAGGTGGTTGCTTTATCTACAACCCGTTTAAATGGGCAGGCGGCTGAAATTGTATTATTGACAGACATTAGCCATCAACAAGCATTGCAGCAGCGCTTGGAACAGCAAAAAAGGTTGGCTGAGATGGGCAAGTTATCCGCTAGTCTCGCGCACCAGATACGCACGCCGTTGGCGTCAGCTTTACTCTATGCCTCGCAACTGAACTCGGCATCAATAACCGCTCAGTCACAACAAAAATTTAGCGCTAAAATTTTACAACAATTGAGGTTGTTAAGTTCACAAGTCACAGACATGCTGAATTACGCCCATCAGGGTGAGTTTATAAAAAAATCGGTTAAGTTGAGCGATTTTATTAGTCGTGTCCAGCAGACTTATGAAGAAAAAGCGGTCGACTTTATCGCCGTTTTCGATAAAGACAAGCGATTAATTATCAGTGAAGACGCATTAAGCGGCGCGATAGCTAATTTAATAGATAACGCTTTGGACGCAATTGATGCTGAGGGCCGAATCGTTTGTGAGTTCATACTGCAGCCAAACCAAGGTCTGCTTATTTCTATTAAGGATCAAGGCGTTGGCCTTAGTGTGGAACAACAAAAGCACATATTTGATCCGTTTTATACCAATAAGATAAATGGTACAGGCTTGGGTTTAGCCGTAGTTAAACAAGTTGTTGAAGCTCACGCGGGTCGAGTGACTTGTGTTTCAGAAGTGGGCTTAGGCACGACGATGACGCTAACCCTACCTGTTATTGCACCGCCGTTAAACCAACAACCCATTAGGAGTGTTTAATTGATGAAGCAAATTGATGTATTGATTGTTGAGGATGACTTACCGTTACAAGAAGCGATTGAAGATACCTTAGTAAACTATGGCTACCGAACGCACTGTGTTGAAAATGGGGTTGAGGCGCTAAAAGCACTGGAAAGTAACCACGCGCGCTTAGTGATAAGCGATGTGCAAATGAAGCAAATGGACGGCATTCAGTTATTGCAAGAATTAAAAGCAAAGTTCCCGAGTTTGCCGGTTTTACTAATGACGGCACATGCAACCGTTGAAAAAGCAGTGCATTCAATTAAGGCAGGCGCAGCGGATTACTTGACTAAACCGTTTGAAGTGCCCGCTTTAATTAAGCACGTTGAAAACACCATTTCACCTGAAGCGAGTGCGTTTGGTGAATTGCAGAGTAACGACAGTTGCATGCAGGATATTGTTGCGCTAGCGGGGCGCGTGGCAAAAAGTGAAGCAACGGTATTAATCCAAGGTGAAAGCGGTACGGGTAAAGAGGTTATTTCACGTTTTATTCATAAAAATTCCCATCGAAATAAACACCCCTTTGTGGCAGTGAATTGTGCAGCGATTCCAGAAAACATGCTCGAAGCGATGTTGTTTGGTTACGAGAAAGGGGCTTTTACAGGGGCCTATCAATCAGCGCCGGGTAAGTTTGAGCAAGCGCAAGGCGGTACAATTTTATTAGACGAAATCTCAGAAATGAATATTTTGTTACAAGCTAAATTATTGCGCGTACTTCAAGAAAAGGAAGTGGAACGTTTGGGCGGCCGCAAAACAATAGCCTTGGATGTGCGGGTGTTGGCAACCACTAATAGAAATTTACGTGAGTACGTTAATGAAGGAAAGTTTAGGGAAGATTTACTATATAGAATCAATGTCTTCCCCATTCAAATTCCGCCGTTACGAGAGCGTAAATCTGATGTTCTAGCGTTGGCAAAAACCATGATAGCAAGACATTACGTTGGTGAGCAATCGGTGCCAAGGTTGACTGCTGGGGCGATAAGATCACTTGAAAATCATGGCTGGCAGGGTAACGTTCGTGAGCTGGAGAATGTAATACAACGAGCGCTAATCATGACCTCGAGCGCCGAAATAAAAGAGTCTGATTTAATTTTTGAATTAGGCGGTCCAGTCGTTGAAGCACCAAGCAGTTTCAGTGCAAACACAGATAACGGACTTAACGAAGGCGTTAAAGCGGTTGAGGACAAGCTTATTTTGGAGACCTTGGTCACGGCCAATGGCAGCCGAAAAAATACCGCAGAACGACTCGGTATTAGCGCCAGAACCTTGCGATATAAAATAGCCCGTATGCGTGAAGCGGGCATCGAAATTCCAGCATGAAGACTCGTGCGATCAAACAGTTAAGGGGAAATAAATGAGTAACATGGAAATTAATAACGTATTGGCTCAAATGCGAGCCATGTCGGTACAAGCTAAAAATCCAATGGCTGAAGCAGGCTCAAAAAACAATGCCACGGAATTTTCAAGCATGCTAACTCAGTCGTTAGAGGCCGTTAATCAAACGCAAAAGCAGGCGGGTGCTTTGTCCACTGCGTTTGAAAAAGGCGAGACAGATGCCAGTTTGGCAGAAGTCATGGTGTCTTTACAAAAGGCAAACTTATCATTTCAAACAGTCTTGCAAACAAGAAATAAGTTAATCGACGCTTATAAAGACGTTATGCGGATGACGATGTAACAGCGATTTATCGCGGCAACAATTAACACAGAGCAGGTAAAAAAACATGGCAACACCAGCACAACAAGCAAATATGCAAATGCAGTCCTCATCCAGTAATATGGTCATGCGTCAAGCAGGGGTGATGGTGGCATTGGCGGTGAGTGTCGCCTTAGGGGTGGCGGTTGTTCTGTGGTCGCAGACCCCAAATTACAGTTTACTATACAGTAACTTAGGCGATCGAGAGCTGAGTGTGGTGGTATCCGGCCTACAGCAGGCAGGCGTCGAATATAAGTTGGAAGCAGGCTCGGGTGCCATTTTGGTCCCGTCATCAAAAGTAGATGAATTACGCCTTAAGTTGGCCGGACTGGGCTTGCCTCGTGGTGGTGGTCAGGGGTTCGAGTTATTGGAAAAAGAAACGGGATTTGGTGCTAGCCATTCGATTGAAAAAGTCCGCATTCAACGTGCCTTAGAGGGCGAAATTGCCCGATCAATAGTCACCATCCAGAGTGTTCGCTCAGCGCGGGTATTGCTGGCAATTCCTAAGCAATCGGTTTTTTTAAGACACCGTAAAAAACCGAGTGCCTCGGTGGTGATTGACCTATACCAAGGTCGAGCGCTGAAAAAAGGCGAAGTAGCGGCGATATTACACCTTGTCTCATCTGCTGTGCCACAGCTGGACTCTACCCAAGTGACCATTGTGGACCAAAAAGGGACCTTGCTCAGTGCCCGTTCATCGGACGACTCGATGTCTATGACGAGTAATCAGTTTGAGTTTAAACAAGGGGTAGAAGAGCACTTAATTAATCGAGTTGAAAGCATACTGCTGCCCATCTTAGGGGCTGGTGCTATTAGAGCGTCCGTATCGGCGGATGTTGACTTTACAATCACCGAGCAAACGCAAGAGCAATATAACCCTGATTTACCCTCGCTCAGAAGTGAGCAGATTACAGAAGAGCAAAGTAGTTTAGCCGGTGCGCAAGGTGTGCCAGGTGCCTTGTCTAATCAACCACCATTGGCCGGTGTGGCACCAGAAGTGGCTGAAACAACAAGCGGCGGTGCTACAGGTTCGATGAACGTTAATAAACGGGCGATTAAAAATTACGAATTAGACAAAAAAATAAGTCATACGCAATTATCTACGGGTCGATTGAAACGAATTACTGTAGCCGTTGTCATTGATAATAAGCAGGCTGTTTCTACTGAGGGTGCGGTTAGTAGTGAAGCGTATAATGTTGAAGATTTGCAAAAATTCACTAATTTGGTGAAAGAAGCAATAGGGTTTAATGAGTTGCGTGGGGACAGTGTTACGGTGACGAATTTAGCGTTTAAACAACCCGATACTCTTGCGCCTTTACCCGAAATACCTTTGTGGGAGCAGGCATGGGTATTGGATATAGCTAAACAAGCGGTGGGTGGTATTTTTGCCCTGTTACTTATTTTTGTCGTGCTAAAGCCGACAATCAAAAGCTTGTTGGCAAAGCCGGTTGTTTCACAATTGCCAATGGCAATGGAAGGGACTATGGTGGGGCCTGATGGCCAAGTAATGTCGAGACCTTCTCAAGAAGGCTCTGGAGAGAATCAGTTGGCCTTAGAGAATGATGAGGAATTAATGAGACTAGAAGCGCCTAAAAGCTATGAGCAACGTTTGGCAATGGCGCAAAAGATAGCCGGGGAAGACCCTAAAAGAGTGGCTCAAGTAATGAAAACCTGGATACAAGAGTAATGGCTGAAGCTAAAGCAAAACCGAAAGAGCAAGAGTTAAACGGCATATCACAGGCGGCTGTGCTGCTGCTGTCCCTAGGCGAAGACCATGCGGCCGGGGTGATGAAGCATATGGGGCCAAAGGAAGTGCAAATGGTGGGGTCTGCGATGGCAACACTTGAAAACATTACCACCGAAACGCTCGATAAAGTTGTAGGGCATTTTATAGGCACTATTGGTGGGCAAACGGCCTTGGGTATTGACTCAGACAAATACATTAAAAATGTATTGAATAATGCGCTGGGTGTCGACAAAGCGGGCGGGGTTATCGACAGGATTTTGCTCGGTCGAAACTCTAAAGGCTTGGAGCAATTGAAATGGATGGACCCGCGTTCAATTGCCGATTTAATTCGCTTAGAACACCCGCAAATAATCGCGATTGTTATTTCGTATTTAGACGGTGATCAAGCGGCAGAGACACTCGGTTATCTCTCATCTAGATTAAGACTCGATGTATTGATGCGAGTTGCTGTCTTAGAGGGTGTTCAGGCCTCAGCGCTACAAGAGCTAGACGTCATTATGGAGAAACAGCTATCAGGCAACTCGGGTGCTAAATCGGCCACCATGGGCGGCATTCAAACCGCTGCAAATATATTGAACTTTATGGAAGGCTCAATGAGTGCCGAATTGATTGACTTGCTTTCTGAAACGGACGAAGAAATTGGCCAACAAATACAAGATAAGATGTTTGTCTTTGATAACCTGATTGATGTGGATGATAGAGGCATACAAGGCTTGTTAAAAGAAGTGTCAACCGATGTTTTAACTTTGGCATTGCGCGGGGCATAAGAAGCCTTGAAAGAAAAAGTATTTACCAATATGTCAAAACGAGCAGCCGATATGCTGCGTGACGATATGGAGGCCGCACCACCAGCAAAAGTGAGCGATGTAGAAGCAGCACAAAAAGAGGTGTTAGTGATTGCTCGACGATTATCAGATTCAGGTGAAATTTCCTTAGGTGGTGGCGGGGGTGATGACCTTGTCTAAATCGTCAGCTAAAGATGACGTTATCGCGTCTTGGCAATTTCCCGATTTTAAACGTTCGGGTTCGACCGAGGTTGATATCTCAACGGTTAAAACGATGACAGCCGGAGACCTAGAAAAACTTCAGCAACAAGCGATAGAAGAAGCATCAAGAAAGGGTTATGACGAAGGCTTCGCTCAAGGCTTACAAGACGCACAAGAAAAGACAAATAACACGGTTGAGCAGTTTAAATCCTTGATGGACGCATTGCAAAATCCATTTGAAGAGTTTGACGAACGAGTGGAAAATGAGATGGCCAGTTTGTCGATACAAATTGCACGTCAGTTGGTTCGTCGTGAAATTAAGGCCGACTCAGGTCAAGTGGTTGCTGTGGTTAAAGAGGCGCTTGCAACACTGCCCTCCAGCTCACAAAATATTCAACTATTATTGCACCCAGACGATGCCTCTTTGGTTACATCGGCGCTATCCTTAGGAGACGCTGATGAGAACCGTTGGCAGGTCGTATCGGATCCTGTCATTACTCGGGGTGGTTGTCGGGTAGTTAGTGATGCCTCTGTGATAGATGCGACGATAGAAAATCGCTTGGCCGTTATTATCGCACAAGCGTTAGGCGACGAACGTGTGGCGACCTAATGCAATCGGTGATACGAGAAGAACGTTCAGAAAAATGGTTACATCGGTTGAGTCTGTATAAGCAACGTATTGAGACGCCCCCCGCAATGTTAGTGGAAGGCAAGCTGACGCGAATGGTTGGCTTAACACTTGAAGCGGTCGGTTGTCGGTCAACTATTGGTGGTCGCTGTATGATAGAGACCGTAGACGGTAAACGAACCGAAGCTGAAGTGGTGGGCTTTTCAGGTGAGCGTTTGTTTTTAATGCCTACGGGTGAAATACGCGGTCTTGAACAAAATTGTCGCGTTATACCCATGGGTTTAACAAGTATGGCGCATGTTGGGCCGGCTTTATTGGGTCGAGTTATCGATGGTGCTGGTAAACCCCTAGATGGGAAAGGTCCAGTACATACTAATGAGACCGTGCCGCTACACGGTCGGCCGATTAACCCGTTAGGGCGAAAGCCCATATCTGAACCTTTGGATGTTGGTATCAGGGCTATCAATTCACTATTAACCGTCGGACGTGGCCAACGTTTAGGCTTGTTCGCAGGGAGTGGCGTAGGGAAAAGCGTATTGTTAGGGATGATGACGCGGTACACCAATGCAGACGTGATTGTCGTAGGGTTGATTGGTGAACGTGGTCGTGAAGTAAATGAATTTGTAAGAAAAAATCTGGGCGAAGAGGGCTTGGCTAGAGCCGTAGTCGTAGCAACACCTGCCGATCACCCGCCTTTAATGCGTATGCACGGTGCAATGCTAGCCACCAGTATTGCTGAGTATTTCCGGGATCAAGGCAAAAATGTCTTGTTGTTGATGGATTCATTGACCCGCTTTGCCCAAGCGCAACGTGAAATTGCCTTAGCGATTAACGAACCACCTGCAACCAAGGGTTACCCACCGTCGGTATTTAGTAAGTTGCCGGGTTTAGTCGAACGAGCGGGTAATTCTGATGAAGGGGACGGTTCTATTACGGCTTTTTATACCGTGCTCACCGAAGGCGATGATTCTAATGACCCAATAGCAGATGCCAGTCGGGCTATTTTGGATGGCCATGTGCACCTGTCCAGAAGCTTGGCTGAGGCAGGTCATTTCCCAGCGATTAATATGGAGGCCTCGGTGAGTCGTTTAATGACTGAGGTGGTTCCAGAGGACCACCAAGACTTGGCAAGAGAGTTTCGTCGAATCTATTCCACGTATCAAAAAAATGTTGATTTAATCAGTGTGGGAGCCTACCAACCAGGCTCTAATAGCGCCGTCGATCAAGCGATAGATAAACACGAGGGGATGTTGGATTTTCTTCAGCAGCGACTCAATGAGGCGGTAGATTTTGATCAAAGTTTAGATGACTTGCAGCAAGTTTTAGGCTAAAAATAAGTAATTTTAACGAGTTAACAGTTAAGTAGGAGATGATTTGAAAAAGTCAAAAAGGTTAGAACCGGTTAAGACAATCGCTCAAACTAAAGATACAGCTGCGGCTATCAAAGTGGCTGACTCTATACAGCAACGCGAAGCAAGTCTCGATCAACTGGAAAAGCTTAAGGGGTATCGAGATGACTATGTGATGCAGTTTAAAAGTAAAGGGCAGGATGGTATTGCTGCATCGAGGTTGCAAGATTACCAAGCCTTTGTGCAAAAATTAGATCGTGCGATAGATGAGCAAACTCAAGCAGTTGAGGGCAAACATACTCAAGTTGCAGAGGATCAGCAGGCACTGCAAAAAACAAATCAGCGAAAAAAAGCGGTAGAAAAACTGATAGATAAATCGGTAAAGCAAGAGACGGTGCAGCAACACCGTAGGGAACAAAACGAAGCGGATGATAGGCCCGCAGGCAACGGTGTTGGTGAAGACGTATTAAGGTGGCGTTTTAATTAAACCGATTAGGTTCAAAATCGCTCGGTAATTTTTAATCATTTATTTTCTGATGGTTTTTGCTTTATAATCACCCGCTATGAATATTTCAGATTTATTATCGCAAGGTGTTGACCTCATGATTCTTGGTATGGGGATGGTGTTCTTTATCTTAGGGCTGCTGGTTTTTATTATTTGGTCAGTATCGTTCGTGATGATGAAGTATGAGCCCGAAGTGATACCACACAGCGCCAAAAATCCTCGTTCAACTGCGATTGATAAAGATGTTATTGCCGCTATTAGCATTGCGGTTCAACGTTTCCGTTCTAATTAAAAAAACTTATGGCTAATCCGTTAAAAATTACCGATGTCGTGTTGCGCGACGCTCATCAGTCTCTGTTTGCTACTCGTTTGCGAATTGAAGACATGTTGCCGATAGCAGAAAAGCTTGATCAAGTGGGTTACTGGTCGCTTGAAACTTGGGGTGGTGCCACCTTTGACGCCTGTATACGTTATTTAGGTGAAGACCCTTGGGAGCGTTTACGCTTGTTGAAAAAAGCGATGCCAAATACACCGCAGCAAATGTTGCTGCGAGGGCAAAATCTTTTAGGTTACCGACATTATGCCGATGATGTAGTGCATAAGTTTGTTGAGCGTGCAGCCGATAACGGCATGGATGTGTTTCGTATTTTTGACGCAATGAATGATGTGCGTAATCTAGAAACGGCCATCAAAGCGACGATCGCGGTCGGTAAACACGCACAAGGTACTATTTCATACACCACAAGTCCGGTCCATAACCTTGACGGTTGGGTCGATATGGGCAAGCGATTAGAAGACCAAGGCTGCCACTCTATTGCTATCAAAGACATGGCGGGTTTATTGAAACCCTATGATGCAGAAGAGCTCGTTAAACGTCTAAAAACCGAATGTAATATTCCCGTTGCTTTACATTGTCATGCCACGACGGGTATGAGTGTTGCCACCTGTTTGAAAGCAGTTGAGGCAGGGCTTGATATGTTAGATACGGCCGTTTCTTCGATGAGTATGACTTACGGGCACTCGCCAACAGAAACCTTTGTGGCAATGTTGGAAGGGACTGATCGCGCCACGGGTCTTGATATTGAAGCAATTGAAGAAATCGCGGCTTATTTTAGAGAGATTCGTCCGAAGTACGCTGAATTTGAAGGATCGCTAAAAGGCGTTGACTCAAGGATTTTGATCGCTCAAGTACCGGGCGGTATGTTAACCAATCTTGAAAGCCAGTTGAAACAACAAAACTCAGCAGACAAAATAGACGAGGTCTTGGCTGAAATACCAGCGGTTAGAAAGGACCTAGGGTACTTGCCATTGGTAACGCCAACATCGCAAATTGTAGGCACTCAAGCGGTTATGAACGTGATGATGGGTGAGCGTTATAAGTCGATCAGTAAGGAAACAGCGGGCGTATTAAAAGGCGAGTATGGTGCTACGCCAGCCGGTGTCAATGCTGAGCTTCAATTACGCGTGCTAGAAGGTGCTGAGGCTATTACGTGCAGACCTGCTGATCTAATTGACGATGAAATGGAAAAATTAACTGCCGAGCTAAAGGATAAGGCTAAGGCGGACAATTTACAGTTGGCGGATCAAGTGATAGATGACGTTTTAACCTACGCACTATTTCCACAAGTGGGTCTGGATTTTATTAAAAACAGAAGCAACCCCGCTGCATTTGAAGCAGTTCCAACGGGTTTGGTGTCAAGTAAAGCCTTGGCAACAAAAGACGTTGAAACCTATGATGTTGCCGTTAATGGCAAGCTTTATTCTGTGGAAGTTGGTCACAGCGGGACGATTGAAAATGTAAGCCCCGTGTCGCCGCAAAAAATAGAATCAACTCCCGCACCAACAGCTACAACTACAGAAGCCTCAGGGCCGTTCTGTCAAAATGACCCGTTGTTATCACCGATGGCTGGCAATATTGTAAGAATAGCGGTAGCTCGAGGTGATGATGTGCACGAAGGCGATGTGGTGATAATTCTAGAGGCAATGAAAATGGAAACTGAAATAAGGGCGCATATGGAAGGTCAAATTTCAGATATTTTTGTTAAAGAAGGCGAATCCGTTCCTGCGGGTGCGCCATTAATTCTAATTTGTTAGGCTGAGTATAATGGATAGCGGCGTATTGCATATCTGGCAATCAACAGGTATTGCCAATTTTGATTGGGGCAGTGTACTGATGATAGCGGTCGGACTGTTACTGATTTACCTAGCGATTGCAAAGGAATTTGAGCCGTTGCTATTACTACCGATTGGCTTTGGTGGTATTTTGGCGAATATCCCAGTAGCCGGAATCAGTGGCCCAGATGGCATTTTAGGTATGCTATACCATATGGGTGTTGATACTGGCTTATTTCCCTTATTGATTTTTATGGGGGTTGGCGCGCTTACTGATTTTGGCGCATTGATCGCAATGCCTAGTTTATTGGTTTTAGGTGCCGCCGCACAGTTTGGTATTTTTGCGACCTTACTTGGTGCTTTGGCGATGAATATGATTCCGGGCATGGAGTTCAGCTTATCCGATGCATCAGCGATTGCTATCATTGGTGGCGCTGATGGCCCTACGGCTATTTTCCTGGCCTCCAAGTTGGCGCCTGATTTACTCGGTGCTATTGCAGTTGCAGCCTATTCGTATATGGCCATGGTGCCGATTATTCAACCACCTATTATGCGCGCATTAACCACGGAGAGTGAGCGTAAGGTAGAGATGAAGCACTTGCGACACGTGAGTAAAAAAGAACGGATAGTTTTCCCACTGATTATACTGGGCGTCGTTATTTTATTTTTACCTGCATCAGCACCACTAATAGGTATGTTAGCCTTCGGTAACCTGATGCGAGAAAGTGGTGTTGTAGACCGACTTAGCTCGACTGCGCAAAATGAACTAATAAATATAGTGACCATTTTCTTGGGCCTTGCTGTGGGCTCTAAATTATCGGCAGATAAGTTTTTAACGCCTGAAACACTCGGTATTTTAGTGCTTGGTATGCTGGCTTTTTCAATTGGTACGGCGGGTGGCGTGCTGATGGGTAAGTTGATGCATAAAATAACGGGTGGTAAAGTTAACCCGTTAATCGGTGCGGCGGGTGTGTCAGCGGTACCCATGGCGGCTAGGGTAGTCAATAAAGTAGGCCAAGAGGCCAATCCGCATAACTTCTTATTAATGCACGCAATGGGTCCTAATGTGGCGGGTGTTATTGGATCGGCAGTTGCAGCCGGTGTGCTGCTGGCAATTGTTGGCTAAGACTAAACGCTTTTCAATTGCCCATCAGACTTGGGTTTAAACACTTTGGCTCTGTTTTTCCCACTGGCCTTCGCAACGTAAAGCGCTTCGTCGGCTTGTTTAAATAACTCGGTTTCATCTAATGCCTCTGATGCCATCGCTGCTAAGCCGACGCTAATGGTGACGTTACTTTCGATGGACGATGCTGCGTGTGCTATTCCAAGCGAGTTAATTTTTAAGCGGATTCGTTCAGCAACTTCGTAAGCGCCCATTATGTCGGTAGCGGGTAATAGAACAACAAACTCTTCGCCACCAAAACGTGCAACAAAATCCGTGCTGCGTGGCAGTGTGTCGGCAATGGTCGTAGCAACTTTTTTAAGGGTTAAATCACCCAGGTTGTGACCATAGTGGTCGTTGTACTGTTTAAACATATCGATATCAAAAAGAAGTAAGGCTAAAGGTTGGCCTGAGCGTTTGGCGCTATTCACTTCATCGGCAAGCCGGTGATCATAAGCTCTACGGTTAGCGATTAGTGTCAACGCATCGGTTTCGCTGAGTTGTTTGTATTTAGCCCGAGCACTTTCTATTTCTAATGATTTTTTTACAATTTGACGTTCATTTTTTTTGTTTAAACTGATGTCTCGAATAATTAGACTGTAGCGATTGGAGCCATTAATCCCTGTGTCGGTGATCGCAATTTGAATTGGGGTGAGTTGTTTGTTTTTGTGACGGGCATAGTGTTCTTGGTGCGAACCGTTTGTTTCTATGAGAGATGAAACGAGCTGCTTAAAATTGATGGGAATTAATAAATCGATAGGTTTATTAGTTACTTCAGCGGAGGTATATCCAAATAATTTTGAGGCGGCGTGGTTATAAAGCGTAATTAAACCCTCATCGTTAACCATGATAATACTATCCGACGCGGAGTCTATTATTTTATCGTTAGCGACTTTCCGTTGAGCCAAAGAACGTTCGCCTTGTTTGAATCTACTGAGTAAAAAGTATAAAAAAAGCACAGCAGATAGACTGAATACGGTGGTCAGAAAGATATTGATTTTTTGATTTTTATCCAAAGTTGTTTGTAATTCAGTCAGTATTGAAGAGTTCCCTTCCTGCACAGAAGCGACAAAGTTTCGAATTAGCGCGGTCATTGGAATTTGGTTGGGTATGGCGGCGTCAAATAAAGTTGTAGTTGCCGAGGCCGTTTTTTCATCGATTAGTTGATTAGCTACCTCGATCTGGAGGGCTGAGTTGTGAATTGCTAAGCTGATTAACTCATCCAAAATTGCAACTTGCTGCTGGCTTAGGTCGGTATTTCGTAGTTCGTCAAGGTGCTGATTAAAATTAGCTGCGTCATGAAATAGGTCTTGGTACAAAGCGTCCAGAACAAACGCATCGAGTTCGTTTAACATCTTAAGCAGTGTGATGCTGCGACTTTGCATAACCTGTGCCATTTCAGAGATAGCATGGCTTTTTTTCTGCATCATTACGATAGAATTTTCTGCTTGTTTATACAGATCATTCGACTTATGGTTGATATAATAAATCGCCCACCCTGTTGAAAAACAGAATGCGAGTAGGGTAATTAAGTAAACCTTATTACCTAGTCTTATAATTGACGGGCGAGCTATCATTATTTTTTTTACAGCAATAAATCCATTTTCAAGCTGAAACGTTAACATTCTAACTAAACTTCTATGAATAGACAATTATCAGTAGCGCCGATGATGGATTGGACGGATCGGCATTGCCGTTATTTTCACCGCTTGTTATCGCCTAACGCCCTGTTATATACAGAAATGGTTACTACAGGTGCCTTATTACATGGTGATAAAGAACGTTTTTTAGGTTTTAATCATGCGGAACAACCATTGGCCTTACAGTTAGGCGGTAGCGACCCTTTTGATATGGTTCGTTGCGCCGGGTTTGCCGAAAAGGCTGGTTTTAAAGAGGTGAACATTAATGTGGGTTGTCCGAGTGATCGAGTGCAACAGGGGGCGATCGGAGCCTGTTTGATGGCCTCGCCATCAGTGGTTGCAGCCTGCGTCACTGCGATGCGTGATGCGGTGACTATTCCCATTACTGTTAAAACGCGTATCGGCATCGATAAGCAGGATTCATTAAATTTTTTGCTTGATTTTATTGGCGCTGTGGCAGAAGCAGGCTGTGACACGTTTATAATTCATGCCCGAAAAGCGATATTAAAAGGCCTGTCGCCAAAAGAAAACAGGTCGATTCCGCCGTTAAACTATGAACGGGCATATGAGGTTAAGCGTCGTTTCCCAAACTTAACAATCGTCGTAAATGGCGGCATTAAAACGGTGGTTGACATTCAGCAGCACTGGCAAAACGTTGATGGCGTTATGATCGGTCGCGAAGCGTACCATAATCCCTATTTTTTAGCGGATATAGAGCATCTGCTTTTTGAGCGACCACTGATTGAAAGGCAAAACGTGCTGCATAATTACTTGCCGTATGTGGAAGAACAGTTGGTTGAAGGTGTCTCGTTAGTTAATCTGGTGCGACCTATTTTTGGCCTATTTGCTAGCCAAGCGGGTGGCAAGCATTGGCGTAGGTATCTAAGTGAAGAAGCCAGAAAACACGGTGCGGGACCAGAAGTGCTATTGGCCGCCTATGAGGCGATGAGCCCTTTTACCGCCATTAATTAACTGACCCATTAAGCATATAACGGTATACTTTAACCATCTTATTCATTAGTTTTTAACAGCATGGAAAAACAATATTCACAAATAATTTCACAGATTGGGGAAGATGTCGATCGGCAAGGTTTGGTAGATACACCAAAACGTGCGGCGAAGGCCATGTCATTTTTAACCAGCGGTTATCAAAAAACCCTCAAAGAGGTGGTCAATGGCGCTATTTTTGACTCAGATGCCGATGATATGGTGATCGTCAAAAATATCGAGCTGTATTCCATGTGTGAGCATCATTTGTTACCGTTTATCGGTAAATGCCACGTGGCTTATTTACCTAGCGGTAAAGTACTCGGTTTATCTAAGGTTGCACGTATTGTGGATATGTATGCTCGTCGTTTGCAAATTCAAGAGCAATTAACCACCCAAATTGCTGACTCCATTCTTGAGGTGACAGGGGCTAAAGGCGTGGCTGTTGTGGTGGAAGCGAAGCATTTATGCATGATGATGCGTGGTGTTGAAAAACAAAACTCCTTAATGACGACATCAAGTATGTTGGGGCAGTTTCGTAAGAACTCTGAAACTCGAGCAGAGTTTTTGAGTTTACTTAAGATGAGTTAATGGCTCAAGAGATGAAAAAAACCGCCGTTTTGCTTGTCAATTTAGGTACACCCGATGCACCAACAGAAACGGCAGTACGTGCATATTTAAAAGAGTTTTTATGGGACCCGCGGGTAGTTCAAATTCCACGTTTTATCTGGTGGTTTATTCTCAATTGGGTGGTGTTGAAAAAACGGCCCGCACAATCAGCCAAGGCCTATCTAAAGGTTTGGACCGACGAGGGCTCCCCTTTGATGGTTTACAGTCGGCGTATTCAACAAAAACTACAGAAATTAAGCGATATAAAAGCCAAGGGTCGTTATCAGGTGTTTTTAGCCATGCGTTATGGCTCCCCTTCGCTACAGGCAACACTGGAGGAGATAAAAAGGTATGCGCCGGATAATATAATCCTGTTGCCCCTGTATCCGCAATTTGCGACGTCCAGTACAGGCACAGCCTTGTACGCGTTTCAGCAGGCCCTGAGTGGCTGGAAGGGTGCTCCTGCCAGTCAAGCGATTGAGGCTTACCATGATGATTCAGGCTATATCAGTGCCTTAGCCGATAGCGTGACAGAGTATTGGAAAAATAACGGTCAAGCCCCCTATTTACTGATGTCGTTTCATGGTGTGCCTGAACGCACTATAAAAGAGGGTGACCCGTACTTGGCGCATTGCACTAAAACAGCAGAACTATTGGCTGAAAAGTTGGGTCTGCAAGAAAGCCAGTGGAAAATGGTGTTTCAATCGCGATTTGGTCGTGCAAAGTGGATTCAACCATATTGCATTGATGTGTTACAGCACTTGCCGCAACAAGGCGTGAGTCAGATCGATGTGATTTGTCCAGGCTTTGCCGCAGACTGTTTGGAAACATTAGAAGAAATAGCTTTAGAAAATCGTCAGATATTTATCGCTGCTGGTGGCAAGGCATATCGCTACATACCCGCGTTAAATGATAACGATAAGCATATCGACACACTGTTTTCATTAGTTGAAGACAGTAATAAGTTAACAAAAAATGATCGTTAGGGAGGCAGAATAATGGCAGGATTTTTTGGTTCAGGCCCCGATTGCCCATTATGCAGGATGATGCGAAGTTTGGCCTTTAGTGGCATTGGTGCTGGTATTGGCGCGGGGATCGGTAATTTGTTGGAGTTACAAAAAACTGATGTGTGGATGAGTGCCGTTGCTGGTGCGTTTGTAATGGTATTTATCGTGATGCGGAAGATTGAAAAGTGAGCAAGGTAATAAGCCTAGTAGCCATAATATTGCTCAGTATAGGCTGTTCTGAAGAACAGCAAAACAGATTGTCTCGTCTAGGCGTCAGTTGGTTAGAAGGTGATTATAAAGTCACCTTTTACGAAGGTGCTCATAAAAAGGAATGGTTAGTAATGGACGGTAAAGTCACCTCTGACCCACAAAAAGGCTATTACTACTTTTGGGTAAAGCAAGCGGGCGATAAAAAATATATTCAGACGCCTATTTCACGCACGACCATAGAAGAACTGTAGGCGTTAACCGTGTGCGAATTACTGGGAATGAGTGCCAATGTAGCAACCGACATTTGTTTTAGTTTTAGTGGTCTCGTTAAAAGGGGTGGAGAGACTGGAGTGCATAAGGATGGTTGGGGTATCGCCTTTTATGAAGGCAAGGGCTACCGATCATTCCATGACCCAGTAGCGAGCGCGAATTCGGAAGTGGCAAAATTCATCCAACATTACTCAATTAAAAGTACGCAGGTTATTTGCCATATTAGAAAAGCCAATCGCGGACGAGTGTGCTTAGAGAACACCCACCCTTTTTCACGAGAGCTATGGGGTCAAGTATGGTCGTTTGCCCATAATGGCCAACTTAAGGGAATCAAAAACAAACCGTTAAAACGTTATCTGCCGGTAGGAACCACTGACAGTGAGTATGCATTTTGTTGGATACTTGACAGGTTAAGTGAGAAATTTCCGACTAAACCCAACGGTACAGCACAGCTTAGAAAGGTGATAGAAGAAACTTTCCGGGAGCTGGCGACGCACGGAGTTTTTAATGTATTGATGGGCGACGCCAACCACTTGTACAGTTATTGCAGTACTAAGTTGTCATGGCTGACGCGACGCGCACCGTTTGAGCAAGCACGACTAGTCGACGCTGAAATGAGTGTGGATTTTCAACAGGAGACATCAAAAACTGACGTGGTCACCGTTATTGCGACGCAACCACTGACATCAAACGAAAACTGGACGACAATGGCCAACGGCGAATTTAGTATTTTCCTGCGTGGAAAAAAACACGTTACGAGTCTTGCTTAACGGCCAAAAAATAACGAATAGCTGAG
>DBBV01000020.1 GCA_002292375.1 Methylococcaceae bacterium UBA975
TTCAGCTTCGATCCGTTCAGCTTCAACTCGTTGGTCATCAGCATCTGTAGTCGGCTGTACCAATCTCATTGTCGGATTAGCTGACTCGTCCGTGGGCTGAACAACAAACGTAGATAACATATCATTAAGATAGCTTTCCATCGCATCATCTTGTTCTAACAATGTGTTTTTTTCGTTATTAGCCATCGTTAGAAACCAACCGTAATTTAACTTGCTTACTTAACAATGTTTTTAATAACTCATTGTATGAAATAACCGCTTTTGATGACGGCGTCAATATCGGTGCTGGTATCCCAACCCTGCTGGCCTCTCGAAGTTGCGTATCGACGGGGATATAACCTTCCCATAAGGTATCTGGGTACTGATTACGCAAAGCGTTTAAACTCGTCGTTGACGCTCTTGTTCTTTTATCAAACATCGTAGGGATAATTGTATAGCTTAGTGGGCTATGACGCGTTTTTTGAATCATTGCTAACGTTTTTGTCATTCGTTCTAAGCCTTTGAGTGCTAAAAACTCGGTTTGTACGGGCACAATTAAATGCTCACATGCAGCCAAGGCGTTTATCATTAGCACGCCCAGCATAGGGGGGCTATCAATGATGACGAAATCGTAAGACGACTGCAGTTTTTGTAACGTATTTGAAATAACCAGTCCAAGCCCTTTAAATTGACTGGCTTGCCGATCTAAAGTGGCTAATGCAGTAGAGGCAGGGAGTAGATCCAAATTGGGAAACGACGTGTTTTGGATGTATTTAGCAGGCTCAAGCGTGCGTTTTTCTGAGCTGTCTTTAAACAAGTTATAGGCACTATGCTTTATGTTGTCAGGGTTAAGCCTAAAATAACTCGTCATAGAGCCCTGAGGGTCTATATCAACACATAACACCCGTGCGCCTTGTTTTGATAACAAGCCCGCTAGCGTTATTGCTGTAGTTGTTTTACCGACCCCACCTTTTTGATTTGAAACAGTCCAGATTTTCATTGATTTAAAAATTTATTAAAGCGGCTACTTCGAGCGCGTTCAAGTTTACGTTGCTTTTCTAAATCTTCTCTAGATTCAGTTACACTGTCAACGCGTGACACTGGATCATCTATCGCTTCGCTCAGTTCATTGACTGTAGTTTCAACCATACGTTGTCCATCATCAAGGTTATCGGCCGTTTTCTTTTTTTCTGTAAAACGGGAAATTGCATTTGATTGAACAACAATCACTACACGCCTATTTCGCTCTCTTCCTTCAGCCGTTTCGTTATCCTCAATGGGGTGATATTGCCCGTAACCGACAGCTGCAAGTCGATCAGGGTCTACACCATATTTTGTAAAAAGGTGCACCACACTGGCCGCTCTTGCGGCAGATAACTCCCAGTTAGACGGGTACTCGAATGTATTGATTGGGATATTGTCGGTAAAGCCCTCTACTTGAATGGCATTATTCAGCTTTCGAATAGGTTTAGCCACCTTCCATAAAACTTGTAACGCTTCATCGGACAAGGTCGCATTACCACTACCAAACAACATATTGCTATTGAGCTCTATTTCTACCCAGAGGTCATTTTTTTCAATCGACACCAGGTCCCTATCGATCATCGGCGACAAGGCATCCTGTAACTTATCCGCCAGCTGTGATAAGACTGCACTTTCAGCAATTTTTTGCTCCCCGTCAAGTTGACTATCCACTAATTCAGCTGCTTGAGTCGTTTGAGCATCTTGAAACAGGTCCGGTATTAAGCGATCGCCGCTATGGTCCATCATCAGTTTATCTATCAGCGCCTTGTTTTGTAAAATATCGCCAATATCGATTGCTTGCATTGTCCTTGCTTCACCCTTAAAAGCACCGTCCAAGGTATTTGACAGCACTTTATATTTACCTTGATTAACAGACGACACTGAGTACATCACAACAAAAAAAGCAAATAATAAGGTAATGAAGTCCGCATATGAAACCAACCACCTTTCATGGTTTTGATGTTCTTCGATACGTTTTTTTCGACGAGCCACGTGTTACAAGTAGCCTTGTAGTTTGATCTCAACGTTTCTTGGGTTTTCACCTTCTGCTATGGCTGTTATGCCTTCAATCATCATTTCTCGCGCTTGAGAATACGCTAGAATTTGTGATTTTAATTTAGTCGCTACCGGTATAAAAAATAAATTGGCTAGCCCAACACCATAAATAGTAGCTACAAAAGCGGTGGCAATACCTGCACCTAACTTGCTCGGGTCGGATAAATTTTGCATTACGTGGATAAGTCCCATGACGGCACCAATAATGCCAATGGTAGGCGAGTAACCACCCATCGACTCGTACACTTTTGCCTGTTCTAGCTGCCGTGCCTCAAGCGCCTCTAATTCTAGCATTAGAATATCTCGAATAACCTCAGGTTCTCCGCCATCGACCAATAGTTGCAGGCCTTTTTTAGCAAAGGAATCGTGTTCTTCATCAACGACTACTTCTAAACCTAATAGCCCCTCGCGCCTAGCTACCTCGCTCCAACCAATTATTTTTTCAACTATTTGTTCTAAGTCGTGTTTGGGCGGAAAAAAAACCCAGACAAATATCCTTAATGAGCCCAAGTAAACCTTTAAAGGAGACTGCAACAGAGCAGCACCTAACGTTCCACCGATGACTATTAGCGCGGCAGGCCCATTCATTAATGCACTAAGGTGGCCACCTTCCAAAACATTGCCGCCTAAAATCGCGCCAAAACCAACAATGACACCTAGTATAGTTAAGATATCCAAGCTATAACTCCCTCAATTTTAAACACATTTCATCTAAAGAAAGCTTTTGATCCACAACACCTGATAACAGGGCAGATTTAGGCATACCAAATACAGCACAACTTTTTTCTTCTTGAACCCAAACATGAGCACCTTGTTTTTTTAACTCTATCGCCCCTGCTGTCCCATCATCACCGATACCCGTCAGAATGATGGCCAAGATCTTCACATCTACTAGCGAGGCTGCCGAATTAAATAGGGCATTAACCGAAGGACATACATCATTGGTATTGATTGGCTTGTCATAGGCTGTAATCATTTGATGATCATTTAAACAAATTTGCAAACATTTATCACCTGCCGAAACATAAACGACACCCGCGGTGAGAAGCTCACCTTTATCGGCTTTTTTTACCTGCAATGCGCAGACGTTATCCAATTGTTTAACGAAATTTGATATGAAGCTGTCCGGCATATGTTGAGTAATAACAATTGGACACGGATAATCTTCAGGTAAGCCCGATAAAATGCACAATAATGCCTGAGGTCCACCCGTTGATGCGCCAATCAAAATAAGATCCGGGCGACTATTTACCCTATTCATAGCTATTTATTATTATTAATATCATCTTATTCTAGCTGTTTTGATGATAACTACGAACTTTTTATTAGTGATTTATGTATAGCGTTTTAACATGCTCGGAATATCTAAAATAATGGCAATCCCACCATCTCCTGTAATTGTTGCGCCTGCCAAGCCTTCGACTTGCGTTAATAAAGCGCCTAAAGGTTTGATAACCACTTCTTCTTGACCAAGCAGCTGGTCAACCACAAAACCAATGTGTTGATGCCCAGCACTCACCACAACAACGTGTTGATGCTGTTCTTCTTCCTCTTTACTTTTCTGGTAATTTGGAATTAACCATTCATTTAAATAATACAGCGGTACCGCCTTACCTCTAACCAACACCACCAATTCACCATTAATTAAATTAGTATTGGATAAATCAAGGCTTAGGATTTCTACTACGCTAGATAATGGCAAGGCAAAAACTTGTTCCGACAGCTTGACCATAAGAGTCGACATAATAGCCAGCGTTAACGGCAGTTTAATAATTATTTTACTACCCACACCCAATTCGGATTCAACGTGAACAGTACCATTCATTCCTGAGATACGTGTTTTCACTACGTCCATACCGACACCACGACCCGACACGTCTGATATTTCAGTTTTAGTTGAAAACCCAGCCGCAAAGATCAGGTTGTAGCACTCTAGATCGGTTAACCTTGATGCCGCCTCTTCGTCCATCATGCCTTTACTAACCGCACTATTCCTTAAGACATTAGCATCCATTCCCTTACCATTATCTTCAATGGTTAATAGAATGTGATCACCTTCTTGAAAAGCACTTAAAACCACTAAGCCTTCCTCCGGTTTGCCCGCGGCCAACCTTTCTTGCGGTGTTTCTATGCCATGATCTACCGCATTTCTCACTAAATGCACTAAAGGATCGGACAATGCCTCAACTAAGTTTTTGTCTAAATCGGTCTCTTCCCCGACTAATTCTAGCGATATCTTTTTATTCAGGCCACGCGCTAAATCACGAACAACACGTGGAAAACGGCCAAAAACCTTTTTAATCGGTTGCATGCGTGTTTTCATCACCGCCAACTGTAGATCGGCTGTCACAATATCGAGGTTAGAAATAGCCTTGGTCATTTCGTCTTCTTCATGGCCTGCTCGTAGCTTGGTTAATCTATTTCTAACCAATACTAATTCACCCACCATATTCATTATTTCATCAAGCCGTTTTGTATCCACACGAACAGAGGTTTCGGCTACTTGCTTAGCGGGCGCTTTAGTGTCCTTTTCTAAAACGGGCTTCGGCGCGTCCATAACCTTGCTCTTGATGGGGTCCGTTATATCAGCTTTTTGTTTTTCAACAGTCTGAGTAACTGCCTGTGGTGTTGGCCCTTTAGGTACCTCTGTTGTCGCCGCTTTGGGAGCTTGTCCTTTGCCATGCAGTTCATCCAGCAGTTGTTCGAATTCTGCTTCGCTAATATCGTCTGCAGCGGCTTTTTCATCATCCACATTGTCAACACCTACCTGTATTGAAGGTGCGTTATTTTTACCATGCAATTCATCGAGCAGTTGTTCGAACTCTTCTTCAGTAATATCATCTGAGTCAGGTTGGCTTTCTGTTTTAGCCGCGGTTGTTTGGCCCTCTTGCGAAGCGGACTTTAGCATCGCTTCAAATTCTTGCTGCACTTCATCGCTTACCGATTCTTCTTCAACTACCGATGCTTGTTCTTGCATAGGCTCTACGGGTTGTCCCTGTGCGTCTGGTTCATTAACCGGAGTCGCTCCAGTTGCGGGTAGTTTAAAAGCGGCGATTTCAGCTATCAAATCTTGTGCAGCAGGCTCAGGTTCTTCACCCTCACGTACCTTGCTGAACATTTCATTGACCACGTCCAAGGCCCTTAAAATACTATCCATTAGCGCCGCATCAGCTACACGCCCACCATTTCTTAAAATATCGAAAACGTCTTCGGCAATATGACAAATATCGACTAAAGGATCTAATGATAAAAAGCCAGCACCACCTTTAATTGTATGAAACCCTCTAAATATCGAATTAAGTAATTCCACATCATCAGGCGATCGCTCTAATGCGATCAACTCATCGTTGAGTTGCTCAAGAATCTCACCTGCTTCGACTAAAAAGTCTTGCAATATTTCATCATCTAAATCAATAGCCATTATTGTTCCCTAAAACCCTAAACTTGATAAAAGATCATCTACTTCATCTTGACTATTAACCGCGCCTTGAACGTCAATCCCAGGAACAAGAGGGCCATCTAACTGCCCTTTTTCTTGCGCCTTAGATTCGGCTACCTTGGGTTGCGGTGTGCCTGCGATTCTTATTAGGTCTACCAAACTGTTTTCTACGTCCTGAACCAATGTAATCACTTTTTTGATGATTTGACCGGTCAAATCTTGGAAACTTTGCGCCAACACAATATCATTCGCTTTATCGTGCACAAACTTTGTGTTTCTACAGGATTCATCTAAGTAGCTTGTAATTTCAGCCGACATTATTTTGAATTCGTCGAGCGACAGTTCACGACCCAAAAATTTATGCCAGTTTTTTGACAGCCTCTCAGATTTTTGTTGCATTTCATCTGTGACAGGAAGTATCTCATCGATAGCGTTCAAGGTTTTATTGGCCGCCTCGTCCGTCATTTTTATCACATAATTTAATCGCTCTTTTGCATCTGGGATGCCTTTGTCGGTAATATCATTTAATTGAGAGTCCAACGCAAATGACGCTAAATTATCGTGTAACTGGCGCGTTAACTGGCCCACTTCTCTAAATAAGCTTCTCTCCCTCTCAAGGGTAATTGAACTCAATACCTCACCTGTTGCTGCATCATCATTATTTTCAATATTTGCCACTAATTGCTTCGCTTTTTCTAAAAGCTCCAATCTATCTCGTTCATTTTGCATCATAGCCCCCTTGTGACTTGCGCACATTAACCTGCACTACGTGCAAAAATTTTGTCTATTTTCTCTTTCAGTGTCGCTGCAGTAAACGGCTTAATAATGTATCCATTAACCCCTGCTTGAGCTGCTTCTATAATTTGTTCACGTTTAGACTCAGCGGTTACCAAAAGCACCGGCATAGCGGCTGTTTCAGGATTTGATCGCACCATTTTCAATAAGTCGATACCTGTCATACCTGGCATATTCCAATCCGTTACTAAAAAATCATAATGCCCAGACTTTAGTTTTGGCCACGCGGTTTGCCCATCATCAGCCTCATCTAAATTAGTAAAGCCCAACTCTCGCAACAGGTTTTCTACTATCCTTCTCATAGTAGAAAAATCATCTACTACGAGAATCTTCATATTCTTATCCAATGGAAATACTCCTAACTATGTTAAACTTGATTACCGAACTATCGGCCACCATGCGAACAAGTTTAGTCAATATTTTAGAAATACTTTACTAAAGTTATATTTTTTATTCTGACGGTGCGAAATCAAGTAAACGCGATTTTAAGCGAAGCATTGCTTGATTGTTTATTTGGCAAACCCGAGACTCACTAACGCCTAAAACCTTACCGATTTCCTTAAGGTTTAATTCATCGTCATAATAAAGTGATACAACCATTCGCTCACGCTCTGGCAGGCTTGAAATGGCATCGACTAAGGCTGATTTAAAGTCTACGTCATTGAGGTTGTCTACTATATTTTCTGATGAAGTTTGCCCATCGTCATCATCCATCTCGTCCGTACTAAATAGTCTACAACAGCTGCTGTCTTGCAATATTTTATGATACTCATCCAGCGTAACCTCAAGCATTTCAGCAATTTCCGTATCACGCGCATCACGGCCTGTTGCTTGCTCGATCTGCCGCATGACTTTGGCAATATGACGCGCCTTTCTATGCACTGATCGTGGCGTCCAATCAGTACGCCTGACGTCATCTAACATCGCCCCCCGTATGCGAATTCCTGCATAGGTAGCAAAGCTTGCGCCGTGTGTATCACTGTAATTATTTGAGGCTTCTAATAGGCCCAACATACCCGACTGAATTAGATCCTCTACCAACACCGTATCGGGCAATCGGGCTAGTAGGTGATAAGCTATACGCTTAACAAGTGGCGCATGCGTAGCGACCAGTTCCCCGGCACTTTTTGCCTGCAGGTTGGTATACATCGCAATGCCGTTCACCCGGTAGACTCTCCTAATTGACTAGACTGTATCAGTCGTTCGACAAAAAACTCTAAATACCCGCCTGCACCACGTTGGATTGGCCAATTATCAATTGTTTTTGCCAAGCTTTTAATCGCTTGTGAAGATGGGCTGTTAGGCATTAACTCTACCACGGCTTGTTGCTTTTGCACGGACTTACGAAGACTTTTATCGAAGGGCACCGCGCCTGTAAAGTACAAAGCAACATCCAAGTACTGGTCAGTGACTTTACAGAGTTTTGAATACAGTGTTTTACCGTGCTGTAATGACTCCACCATGTTAGTAATAATGTGAAAACGGTTTAAACCATGATCTCGGTTTAATAATTTTATCAGGGCATAGGCATCTGTTAATGAGGTAGGCTCATCACAAACTACAATCAATACCTCTTGGCAAGCCCGAGCAAAATTAATGACACCACCATGAATACCCGCTGCCGTATCGACTAATAAGATGTCAATATCGTGCTCGAACTCACTGAACGCATTGATAATCCCAGCTTGCTCCATGGTGCCGATTTCTGCCATATGCTGTACCCCAGAAGAGGCAGGAACTACCTTTAACCCATGCGGCCCTTCAACCACAATGTCAGCCAGTGACTTTTCGCCACTCAGTACGTGCGTCAAATTATAGCTAGGATGCAGGCCTAATAAAATATCGACATTGGCCAAGCCCATATCAGCATCTAACAGCGCCACTTTACGACCTAATTTACACAAAGAAACACCCAAGTTAACCGACAAGTTGGTTTTTCCCACCCCGCCTTTGCCGCTGGCAATTGCGATAACTCTGACTGGTTTATTATTTGTCATTCTTCGTATTCCAGATGCTTGATCTAGCCCTTCTTTAAACATTCGCATGTGACGTCGACCCATCTAATAATACGGACAAGGCGATATCATCATCATCCGGCAAGGTCGTGGGCTCAATAAATTTTGCCATTAAATCCTTGGCCGACGGGTAGTGTAAGTCTTCAGGGACACGTTGCCCATCGGTTACAAAGTTTAATGGTAACCGTTGCTCAATGATGGCAGATAAAGCACTACCAGGGCAATCAGTTTCATCCAGTTTACTTAAAATACAACCAACCGGCTTGGCGTCAGCAAAGGTATTCATGACCTCGCGCATAGCTCGTGCTTCGGTCGTTGCTGAAATAACCAAATAACTCTCTATATTAAATTGTTCTTGCTGCAATAACCCAAATTGCTCTGTCATTCGAACATCGCGTTGACTCATCCCTGCGGTATCAATTAACACCAATTTTTTATCAATAAAATCTGTCAGTGCTTCTTGAAAGTCGTCTTTCGTTGAGGCAACGCGCATCGGTACTCCTAAAATCCTAGCAAAATTACTCAATTGCTCGTGCGCACCAATTCTAAAGTTATCCGTGGTGATCAAACCAATACTGTCGACACCATGGCGCATTCTATAGCGGGCGGCTAGTTTAGCTATGGTCGTCGTTTTACCCACACCTGTTGGCCCAACTAAGGCCACTAAGCCACCTTCATCTAAAATCTTATTATCTGTGATCGGTAAAGATTGCGCAGTGACTTGTAAACACTCAAGCCACGCATCTTCTAACTCACAGTCAACAACGATTGTTTCAGCCAATTTGAGGCTTAGTTTCTTTGAAAAACCTGTGTCTAATAATCGCCGTATTACATCGATTCGTACCGGGTTTTGTTGTATTTTGTCGGCCCAAGATAGCTCATTCAATTGCGTCCTGAATTCGTGCCGCATCATGTCCAATTCGTGTTTGACGGCTTTGATCGCCGGGTCTTCAAACCATTCTGCTTTTTTAGAGGCCACTGTCTTTGTCTTTAATCGTGGTTCTTTAACGTCTATGGCTTCGCTAGGGCGTTTTACTTCGGCCGGCCTGTAATCATCGCGGTAAGATTGTTTTGGCGGTTCATTCCAATCAATCGACACCCGGTCCTTTTTTAGTTGTTGTTCAAGCCGTTTGTTAAGTAGGTCTTCTTGTTTATCTGCAGCGTCGCGAACCGCTCGTTCGTCGTAATCTTTTGCTGCCACAACCTCCACACCGTTATCAACAGTGGTATTAGAAAGAATAACAGCATCAACACCCAGCTCTTCTTTAACCAACCTGAGTGCTTCGCGCATATCTGGCGCAAAAAATCGTTTAATTTTCATTACGTATTACCTCGTAAAGTATAAACCCCCTACCGAGGGTAGTTAATGTGATTGCCATCAAGTCTTTAGTATTGAACTTAGCCATTAGGCCCTACACTACCAACTACCCTCACTTGTCTATCTTCAGGGATTTCGTTGTATGACAGCACATTTAGATTGGAAATTGAGTGACGTACAAAGCGTGCAAGCCAAGGCCTTAGAAAAGACGACACCAATAACACGGCGCTTTTACCTTCCATTTCTAATTTCTGCGTACTTTCTTGCAATGCATTGATCATTCTTTCAGCGAGTCCTGGTTCAAGTCCGGCGCTACCATCCACTGACGCCTGTAAACTTTGTTGCAATAAGCGTTCCAAATCTGGGTCTAGCGTAATTACTGACAGTTCATTGTCTAAGCCACTGATTTTCTGAACAATTGAGCGGCCTAACGCAACGCGAACCGCCGCTGTTAATGCGCCAGTTTCTTGACTCACTCGACCGTGTTCAATTAATGTTTCCGCCACGGTGCGCATATCACGTACTGGAATATTTTCCTGTAGTAAGTTTTGCAATACTTTAACCACTGAGCCAAGAGGCAAGGTATCCGGTACCAGGTCTTCAACCAACTTAGGTGCCGACTTTTTCAGGGTATCTAACATTTGTTGTACTTCTTCGTGCCCTAGCAACTCATGCGCGTGGGTTTGTATGATTTGGCTAAGGTGCGTTGCAACCACTGTGCCTGGGTCAACCACGGTATAACCCATGGTTTGCGCTTGATCTCGTTGCGCCTTATCAATCCATACTGCGTCAAGACCAAATGCCGGATCTTTGGTTGCTATACCCTGCACATCACCAAATACTTGCCCCGGGTTAATTGCCATTTCTCTATCTGGGTGAATCTCTACTTCACCGATATTAACGCCCATTAAGGTCAGACGATAAATATTTGGCGCCAGGTCTAAATTGTCACGAATATGCACCGCAGGAATTAAGAAACCGAGTTCTTGTGAAAGCTTCTTTCTGACGCCTTTAATGCGTGACATCAACTCGCCCCCTTGGGTCTTATCGACTAACGGAATAAGCCGGTAACCAACCTCTAGGCCAATCATATCGACCGGTGCAACATCATCCCAAGAAAGCTCTTTAGGCTCTTCAGGCATGGTTTGAACTTTAGGCGCTGGTTCAAGCGCCACTAATTTTTCGATGCGTTGTTTATTATGGACAGAATAGGCTAAATAGCCCAACGATAAAGCCAAAATAATAAACACCAAATTAGGCATGCCGGGTATTAAGCCGAGTGCTCCAATAATTCCCGCACTGATAGCCAGAGCCTTAGGGTTACTTAACACTTGAACCGACACTTGCTCACCCATGTCTTGGGCGCTATTAACACGCGTGACGATAATGGCTGTTGCTGTCGACAATAAAAGACCGGGGATCTGAGCGACAAGGCCATCACCAATCGTCAATAAGGTGTAATATTCCATCGCCTGAGAAAAGGGTAAGTCGTGCTGTAGCGTACCAACAGCTAGGCCGCCAACGATATTAATTAAAAGGATTAAAATACCTGCGACCGCATCACCACGTACGAATTTACTCGCACCATCCATTGAGCCATAAAAGTCAGCTTCTTGACTTATTTCCGCCCGTCGGTCACGCGCTTGGTCTTGGGTTAATAAACCTGCATTTAAATCGGCATCAATCGCCATTTGTTTACCGGGCATTGCGTCCAGGGTAAATCGAGCACTCACTTCAGAAACCCGCCCAGCACCTTTGGTAACGACCACAAAGTTAATAATAATTAAAATGCTAAAAACCACCAAACCGACGGCATAGTTACCACCAATGACAAACGAACCAAACGCCTCGATAACCTTGCCCGCTGCATCACCCCCATTATGACCTTCTAATAATACAATACGCGTAGAGGCCACGTTTAAGCTCAACCTCAGTATGGTGGCTACCAATATAAAGCTGGGGAAAACGGCAAAGTCTAATGGCCGCAGAGCATATACCACCACCAATAATACGATCAGTGACAGCGCAATATTAAAGGTGAAGAGCAAATCCAGCATGAACGGGGGTAGCGGCAATACTAACATCGCCAAAATGACCATAATTAAGATAGGCGCACCTAAGCCATTACGGGCAAAATCGAGTAGTAATTTTGAAATATCGTTAAAGCTCATCGTTTTAAATAGTTAATCAATTTTAGTGTGTCCTATTAGCGTATTTTTTATACTCATCAGGTATCGTAATACTGTCTGGTGGCGTGGGTTTTTTCCAGCGTTTTTCAGTTGCGATTCGTAGTTGGTAAACATAGGCAAGTACTTGAGCTACAGCTAAATACAGGCCTTTTGGTACCTCTTCATTTAATTCAGTTGTGTAAAATAACGCCCTGGCCAGCGGGGGTGCGGATACCAAAGTAATACCATGGCTCAATGCAATATTTCTAATTTGTGCGGCGACTAAGTCACCGCCTTTCGCCACAACAATTGGCGCAGAGGAACCGCCGTCTTCATATTTAAGTGCCACTGCAAAATGCGTCGGGTTCGTCACGATCACATCGGCCTTGGGTACTTCCTCTAACATTCTGCCTTGAGACATTTCTTGTTGTAACTGACGCACTTTGCTTTTAACTTCCGGCCGCCCCTCAGTTTGCTTCATTTCATCTTTGACCTCCTGCAAGGTCATTTTTAATTTCTTTTTATACTCCCAAAGACTAAAAGGAACGTCGATAGCGACCACAAGCAGTAATGATGCACATAAAATGACAAACGATAGTGTCATCATTTCACTCGCCCGTATCAGCGCAGCTTGCAAGGTAAGCTGACTTAAATTAATAAATTCTGTTAAGTAAATATCACTGACGAAAAACATGACACCTAAGACCAATAAAAACTTAAGTAAGGATTTGACCAATTCAACCAAGCTGCGAACAGCAAACATACGTTTTAAACCAGCCAAAGGATTCATTTTGCTGGCTTTTGGGCTAAAGGCGTCCGCACTAAACGCCCAGCCGCCCATCGCAATAGGCCCTGCCAATGCAGCAAACATCATCGCCGCCAAAAACGGCGCTACAAATACTAAGGCTTGCTGCATGAATAACTCCAGCGTTGTCACCGTTGCCATGGGGTCAAATAAGGTCGCACGATCAATGGAAAAAGCATTTTCCATCACCGACCAAAGACCAAGAAAAATTCGATCACCGGTCATCCAAATCATCACCGAACCCATCATCAAAACGACCACCGTGTTAAGCTCTTTTGACCGCGCGATGTCACCCTTTTTTCGCGCGTCTTCCTCCCGCTTGGCGGTGGGTTCCTCGGTTTTTTCTTGGTCGCTTTCTTGCTCTGCCACGTTAGGTCCTTATCCGTAAAAAATCACCAATCACGCCATAACTTTCGACGAGCAAATTAGTGAAATTATTCAATACAGACGGCAGTGTTAACCACATTAACAAGGCACCTAGTACTAGGGTAATAGGAAAACCCACGGCAAAAATATTCAACTGTGGCGCGGCACGGGTAACCACGCCAAAAGCAACGTTAACCATCAATAAGGAGGCAATTGCTGGCATGGCCATTAACAGCCCTGCCGAAAACAAACGACTAGACCATGCAATGACTGACCATAGGTCAGAGCGTTCAATGCCATTAACCCCAATCGGTAAGCTCTGGAAACTATCAATCAACATTTCAATTAACAACAAATGCCCACCTAGGGTTAAAAATAATAAGGTTGATAACACTAAATAAAATTGACTAATCACCGGTACGCTAACACCCGTTGCTGGATCGACCATCGACGCGAAACCAAGCCCCATACTATAAGCAATGCCCTGCCCGGCAAATATCACCGCGCTAAACACCAGTTGCAAAACAAACCCCATCAATAAGCCGATTAAGATTTGTTGTAAACCAGTGACCAGCCCTTGATGACTCATCACCTCAATCGCAGGGGCTTGCGGTAACAGGGGTATCGTGAAAAAGGTAATTAATAGCGCCGCTCCAACAATAATTTTTGAATCAACAAATCGTCCACTGAATACCGGTATAGAAACGAACATGGCGCTGATTCTTAATAAAGGCCAAAAAAAACTAGACGCCCATAGCATGATTTGTTGCTCACTAAAAACCATGATGAAAAAGCGGTCTATTATTCATGATCAGCCGATTAGTTCAGGAATTTGCAAATACGTTTGCCGTGTAAAATTAATAATTAAACGTAACATCCAGGGGCCGGCAACCGATAACACAATGACCGTGACCAGAAGCTTAGGTACAAAACTTAAGGTCATTTCATTAATCTGGGTTGCCGCTTGAAACATTGCCACTAGCAAACCAATCGCCAGCGCAGACAATAAAATAGGCGCCGACAACAAAACGGTCAGTTGTAGAGCTCTTTCACCTAAATCCATTACGCTATCTGGGGTCATATTTTTACTCTGTTAGATAAAGAAACTAGCCGCAAGCGTTTCCATAATCAGTGCCCAGCCATCCACTAAAACAAACAACATTAATTTAAATGGTAATGAAATAATCAATGGTGACAGCATCATCATACCCATCGACATCAGCACACTGGCGACCACCATATCAATGATCAAAAACGGTATGAAAATCATAAATCCAATTTGAAATGCTGTTTTTAATTCGCTGGTTACAAAGGCAGGCAATAAAAGCGACAGGGGCACTTCGCTACTGTCATTGATGGGCTCGGCACCAGAAATTCGGGCGAACATATCCAGATCATCACTTCTAGTTTGACGCAGCATAAACTCACGGAAAGGCAAGATAGCCTTAGTGATAGCGATGTCGGCCGATATGTGATCATTTAGGTAGGGTTGCAAGGCCTCATCATTCGCACGCTCAAACACCGGTGACATGATGAAAAAAGTTAGAAACAGCGCCAAACCCAAAAGAATTTGGTTGCTGGGCGTTTGTGGGGTGCCCATCGCCTGACGTAAAATAGAAAAAACAATAATAATTCGGGTAAACGAAGTCATCATAACAAGCAAACTGGGTAAGACCGTTAACACGGTCATTACCGCTAAAATTTGCAGCGTTACGGAATAACTTTTGCCGTCACCGGCAATGGTAATTGCTTCGATACCTCCGGCCGCAAAAGCCAAGTTCGGCATAAGCAATAACAACGCCATGATTAATATTTTCATTCGGCGCCTTTTTTACTCATCATGCTTTGCAAGTTCTGCTGAAAGCTTCCGCTCGGGCGCGAATCGCTTTCGTTGATCTCCCCTTCATCAAAGGTGTGTAGCTTAACCACCCGACCGGGGGCTACACCAAGTAACAAATACTGTTTTCCTGCGCGTATTAACACAGCTTTTTCGCGTGTACCTAAAGAGATCCCTGAAACGACTTTTAATGCGCCGACTTGGCCCAGCCCAAATCCCGTTAATCGTTTTGCTAACCACGCGACGATCACAATCACTAGCAACACAAACATAAGCCCAACACTCCACTGTGTGAGATTGGCTGTCGATAAAGGGTCGACACTTTGTGAACCGACGGTTACAGGCTCAGATGCTAATAACATGCTGGGCATGGCCATCAAGATAAACGAGGTTAGCTTAAGCATTATTTTAATTTTTTAACCCGTTCTGCAGGGCTAATAATGTCCGTCAAGCGTAAACCAAACTTATCATTTACAACCACTACCTCACCACGTGCAATTAAGGTTTTATTCACCAACACATCCATCGGCTCGCCTGCTAAACGGTCTAACTCAATCACTGAGCCTTGATTTAATTGCAACAAATTACGAATACTAATTCGCGTGCTGCCCACTTCCATTGAAATGGTAACGGGCACGTCCAAGATAACGTCAAGGTTGACCTCGCCACCCATACCCATCAAGCCACCGGTGTCTGCGAGCGCGTCAAACGATGCCGCCTCTGCACTAGCTTGCTCACTTAATGCATCACCCCAATCAGCTTCGCCTGATGCCTGTTCGTCTAACGCATCGCCCCAATCCGCTCCATCAGATTCCTTTTCACCTGCTGCCTGTTCCTCAAGGGCATCGCCCCAGTCCGCACCGTCATTGTCATTGTCATTATTGTCATCATCACTCATCGTTAAGCCTCATTTTTAATCACATTTTTAAACTCATCACGCTCTGTTTTTTCCAGCAATTGCACGGCAAAATTACCATTGCTGACACCCAGCTTGCACCTAAATAGCGGCATATCGCCCGATTCCAGCAAGACGTGTTCAGGTAAATCTAAAGGTAAAATGTCACCCACTTTAAAATTCAGCACATCACCCAAGGTTTTTTCCTGTTTTATCAAGGTACTCACTAAATCCACTTCGGCGGTGGTGATGTCTTTTCTTAAGGTCGATTTCCATCGTTCATCGGTATCACCACGGTCACTTTGAATACCCGCGTCAAGCAATTCACGAATTGGTTCTAGCATGGTATAGGGCAAACTAAATTGAACATCCCCACCGCCCCCTTCAAGTTCAAGGTGAATGGTTGAAACAATCATGATTTCAGTTGGGCTCACTATATTGGCAAATTGTGGATTGACCTCTGAGTTTACGTATTCGAAATTAAGTTTTAAAACGGGTTCCCACGCTTTGATTAAGTCTTTAAAAATAATATCCAAAACGATTCTGACTACTCGCATTTCGGTGGCTGTAAATTCACGGCCTTCGACTTTATTATGAAAACGTCCCGAACCACCAAAATACGTATCGACAATGGTAAACACCAGGCTAGGGTCTAGTACAAACAACGCCGACCCTCTTAATGGTTTGATTTTGACGATGTTTAAATTAGTTGGTACAAATAAGCTGTGCACATATTCCGAAAACTTAAGCATCTGAATGCCAGAAATGGAAATTTCAGTTGATCGCCTTAACAGGTTAAACAAGCTAATTCGAAAATACCGTGCAAAACGCTCATTAACCATTTCAAGCGTCGGCATACGGCCGCGTATGATTCTATCTTGACTTTGGAAATCATACTGACGCGCCTCGCCAGAGGACGCATCAACGCCGGTTTCGGTTTCAACACCACCGTCATCTACACCGTGCAATAAGGCGTCAATTTCGTCTTGCGATAATAAGTCCATGTCAGACATTTACTGCATCACCAACTCGGTAAAAAAGATGTTCTTCACCTTAGATGCTACTTGCTTATCAGCCAGCACTTTATTAATTACACCTTTAATCGCGACTTGTAAGTTTGTTTTTCCCTCGAGCGATTTAAGGACTTCAGGGTCTTGATTAGACAACAATAATAGAATGTTATTACGAATCACCGGATCATGCAGTTTTACCGCATCAACCACCCGATCATCGGTTGTTAATAAACTTATTTCTACCTTAAGAACCCGGATGCTACCTGCTTTAAAATTAACCAAGAAGGCTGGGCTTAACGGTAAGTAAGTTGCAGCCGACTCCACTGAGTCGTCTTCATCAGACTCAGCATTTTCTTCTTTTTCAGCAGATTCTTCTTTAGCTGGGTCGGATGATGTAGACGGCTGTTCATCGTCAAAAATCCCCATAAAATATAGTACGGCACCCGTAACTAGCAACAAGGCCATCACTCCTGCAGCAATAATAATGATAAGTTTTTTCTTAGAACCCGCTTCCTGATCTACCGACTCGTCTTGTTGTTCTTCTTCAGCCATCACCCACCTCAATTATTATGATTAAAATTATTCCAAGCAATTGCTATGCCATCTAATAACTAATTCAATAACAAAGACTTAGAAAACCTATTTAACACCCTGTCAAATTCAGACCTTTATTATAGGCATGTACTGCGCTAATCCGCCAAAAAATTGTCACTAAAAACGCACTGCTGAAACATGCCAGAAAAGGGTATTAAATACCCTTTCAATTATCCTGTTTAGTTGAGTGTAGAAGAAGATCAGCCCCTAAACCACTAATGGAATAATAGTTGGACAGCTGGACTGGGTGTTGAACACCTTGTGACGACTCATTTATCCGCCCGTATTGAATACAGATACTCAGAGTATCCGACAGAACACTTGGATGCATCAGTGGCATGGCGACGGTACGCTTGAAAAACAAGATTATGATGAAGATAGCCTGCGCATCGGTATTGCTTATTACTTCTAAACACCTGTAGCCGCATGAAGAGGGCTGCCATAGAGCGGCCCTTTTTTTCGTTTTCAAAGGCCGTTAGCCCACAAAAAACCCAGTAAAAACGGCACGCCAGTTTTTTTATTGGTGGTTCTTAAACATACTATTTCGGCTTGCTCGCTTTAATTAAAATTCGATCAGTGTTGTAACGCAAGCCGTCCGTATAGATAGATTGGCTGTGGTCATCCGATGGGTTAGCCAACAGGTCAGACGTTGCTTCAATAGTAAACCCCGCCTTTTCTACCATCTGTTTAATGATCCTTGGTTCGATGCGATGCAAGTTCGCATTATCGTAAGCCGCCTCCCCGACATGATCACTGACACCTAAAGTACCTCCCGGCTTAAGAGCCCTATAAATTGCCTGAAGGAAGGTTTGAACCCCAGGCTCGCCATCACCTGGCTTTTCAGAATTATAGATATCGTGCATATTGAACCCCCAATAGGCCATATCAATCGAGTTTTCAAATGGCATATCCTCGGCATCAACCACCATGTACCTTACATTTGGCAATCGTTCATTTTGCAACCTATTCAACATGGTTTTATGGTGCGCACCGTCAATCAACTGTAAGACATAGTGATAATTATGTGCGTAAACAATGCCGCTAGCACCCACTGCGGCAGAAAAAACCTCTGTGTTATAGCCACCACCGGTGGTCATATCAAGCACCGTCATACCCTCTTGTAAATCGTAAAACTGTGCCATTTCTACAGGTTTTCTACCAGGGTCTTTTAGCGCGTCGTATTGATCACGCCCGGGGGATTTTAACTGCAGTTTAATGCGCTCGACCATCGCCTTGTCGCCCTCATCGGCAATGACGTAACCCATCGTAATAACAAAGGCCAATACACAGGTAAAAATAAGTCCTTCTTTGATCATGGTATACGCTCCAATAAGGTAATGTGGTGTCTATAAAATAATGATGGCAAAACGGAAAACCATAGCCCACAGAACTAAGCACGAAAATAAATAAGATGCGAAACGTAATGGAACATTATTTACCACGCAATGTATGCTTGAGTGCACTAACCGTAGCCCAACAAAGGCCCATGCTAAAGCAATGAATAGTTGATCAACTAAATTCAAAACATACAGAAAGACGCAAAGCGCATAGAAAATAATCGGGAGCTCACATAGGTTTTTAAAATTATTTGATGGCCGATTGATTCGCTCAGGAACAACTGCATTTAATTTTTCTGGTGTATTTAAGTGTTCTGCTGACTCATCGTTTTGTGCAATCCATTTCAATCTAAGTATGTACATGTAGACCCATACAACAAATGTAAGTAGCATTAAGGCTACTGAGGGTTGGAGTATTGAGTCTTGCATGGGTATCTCCATAGTGTTTATGGTTTAAGGCACACTGCAACTGTCATCTGCCTATAAAAAGCTAAGGTACTGGCTTCTTCTATTCTGGCCTTAACTATCATTATATGAATAATCATGGTCAAAACAACGTGCCCCGTCTATTTTAAGTTACTGCCTAAAACAAGAACGTGTAGATAAAATACAAACTCTTATCTCTGCTTAAAATACGCACCTTCTTCGCGCCCTTAATGACCTAGATAAGAAAGGACTTTATTTGGCTTTTTTTAACAGCCAAAAATCAAAGAAACCCGATACAAGAAAGACCATTGGAAAGGTCACCCCCAACATCGCTGTAGCAATCCATAGCTCTAATTCCCAACCACCTATCGGGCCAGAAATCAGCTCATGACCTACGAATAAATAAGCGGCATAACTGTAGAGTCTGTACATGAGTAGGCCCGCTATAACTGAGCAGGCTAATAGCGCAAAACCACGGTAAGGCTGTTTTAAATTAGGGAATAGGCTAAATTGCATCATATTGTTAACCAAAAAGGCACCAAAAAGCATGCAAACGGGTACTTGAATCATATAATTGACCTGCTCCATACCTATAAAGTCAGTAAAAAACCAACGAACTATCAAGGCAAATAACAGAATATAAACCGTTCCAATAAGACCTCGAATAGGCTGTGGACGCCCCATGGACAGTTTACTTATAGGCCAGAAATCAAATAAAGAATGTATGACGATAACCCCTGCCGTTGTCACGGCAAACGTCATAGCAACCCATGAATCAAACAAGCCTTTTGGATCAATTTCAACGTGGTAAAGCGGGTGAACAATTTCACCGTTAGGGGTGGGTATATGCGCTAATGCGGAGTAGTCAAAAAAGACAAACCAAACGATGTAAGCTAAGACATATGTTGCCATCAGGGTCACTAACCCAATAATGACAGGGTTTTTACTTAGTAAGGAAAAGGGCCACGCGTGCCAAATCGGAATAAGCCATAAAACAGTCACTACAGTAAGAATCGTATACTGGATAAACATGGGGGTGTCGCCATAATTTAGGCCAACCAAAGTGGACAATAACAGGGTAAAGAATGCACCTGCCCCTACAGTAATAAGGGTTAAGCTAATGCCCTTTAGGGGCTGAGACATATTGCCGATTCGTTTCGGTAAGTTGTTTTGCCAAAACAAATTTAATATCACTTGTGTAGGCGTTGCACACATAAAAGCGATGCCAACCCAGCCAGTAAAAAAGTGTTGCTCAAAAGGAAGAATACAAACTGCGGCTAGTGTTAACACGACAATGATACCCATACACCCCGTTAATAATATGGATGAAAGTGGCTGATTTTCTGTTTGACTGGTCATGGGTATCCTTTAATATTATTTTTATAATTCAACCGTAAACTAACAATGCCTTTTATTAAAGTCTGGGTTATAGATAAATTATTAAACCCACCGTCGATTACGCTCAAAAAACCGCACTATTAACCAAGGGCCTTGACGCTAGTAAAGGAATAGTTTAGCTTAAGCTAATATAAGAAGCTAGCCAAAAAAAGAGGTCCGTATGAGTGCAAAAAAACAACTACATTTTGGCGCTTTCATGCGACCAGCTAGCATTCATAGCTGCAGTTGGCGTTACCCCGGTGCCTTTTCAGATGCTAATTTTAACTTTAAACATCATATTCGTTTTGCGCAAAAATTAGAAAAGGGACTTTTTGATGCCATCTTTATGGCTGATCATGTTGCCTTATTAAATATGCCAGAGGACGCTTTAAAGCGAAGCGCCACCGTTGTTTCGCTTGAGCCACTCACTTTACTACCGGCTCTTGCTGCCGTAACAGAACATATCGGGCTTATTGCGACAGCATCGACGACATACACGGAGCCTTACCATATTGCTCGTAAGTTTGCTTCACTCGACCATATCAGTGACGGCCGAGCTGGTTGGAATGTTGTTACGTCAGCCAATCCGCTAGAAGCACTAAATTTTGGATTAACAGAAGCCGTTGAGCACGATGTCCGTTATAGGCGAGGTAGAGAGTGCTATGAAGTCGTCACAAAATTATGGGATAGCTGGGAGGACGACGCGATTATCCAAGATACTAACAATGGTATATTTTCAGACCTAAGTAAGTTACACCCTCCAAAACACAAGGGTGAATTTTATTCTGTTGAAGGCGCACTAAATGTTGCACGCCCAGTTCAAGGCTGGCCCCTTATTGTTCAGGCAGGTGCGTCTGAAGCTGGACGACAATTCGCATCTGAAGTGGCTGAAATGGTCTTCTCAGCGGCCAGCACACTATCAGCAGCTCAAGAATACTATGCAGATATAAAAGCTCGAGCAAAGGCCTATGGCAGAGAACCCGAGCACCTTGTAGTCTTTCCTGGCTGCTTTGTTATTATTGGCAACACACTAGAAGAAGCAAAAAGTAAAAAACGGCTGCTAGATAGTATGGTTGACCCCAGTACTGGTATGGGCTCTTTATCTGTTTTATTAGGGTGTGATGCGAGCCAATTCGAACTCGATGCAGCACTACCTGAAATACCTGAAACAAACGCAAGCCAAACTGGAAGGCAAAAAATCATTGATATGGCAAAAGAAGATAACATGACCGTCCGTGAGTTAGCCCAACATTTTGGCGGCTCTTTTGGCTGCCTAGAAATGGTTGGCACCGTTGCAATGATTGCTGATCAAATGGAAGAATGGTTAGAGTCAGAAGCCTGCGACGGATTTAATATTATGTTTCCTTTTTTACCGCAAGGCATTGATGATTTTGTTGACAAGTTAGTACCTGAGTTACAAAAACGCGGTCTTTACCGCACGCGCTATGAAGGCAAAACATTACGTGAGAATTTAGGGTTACCAAGACCTAAAAACCGCTACTGCAGCTAAAACCTTAAGCTCAAATAAAACAACCTCAAGCTTCGTAGCTCAAGCGTTTAGTCTAAAAACCTAAACGGCTGCCAACTGCTCTGATTAAAGTCAATCTGACTGCATTATTCCTTTTCATTTGTTAGCGATATGTCCTTGCTAAGGAACGTTGAAAAGAGCGCTAGTTTCACGACCCTTTTTACTTTACGTGTGCAACATACGCCACGGTAAATGCGGTCTCTTGAAATGCTTTTAAACCGGTATCAGTAAAACTAATGGGTAGGCGATTTTCCGACAACACTAATTTACTATCCTGTGGCGACACCATTAATACATCAATGTCTGCCATCAATTGAATAGCGGCCTCTAACTTAAAACCGACGGCACCACCGGCAAATTTACCCTTTAGAGGTCGTTCTTTAATCGCGACCTTTTCAACCCCGTAGTCACTCATCAGTTGTGCAAATGCTTTTTGAAACTGCTGTAAATCGGCCCGAGTATGGGCTTTTGGTAAGCTTAATTTCCGTACTCTACAGTCGGGTAAATTAAAGCTTTGATGCTCTAGATAAAGCAAACAAATAACCGCATCATTACCGGACAGTTCTACACCACAAATTTTCATTTATATTCTTTACTCGATTAAAATAATGGAAAGGCGGATTAATAGTATTAACGTGAACAACAACTTACCATAAGTCTTGCCTTGCTCTTAAATGCCTACAATAAGAACAGCTGTATTGCCTAGGATGGGAGCTCTTCAATTAAAACGTATTGACTAAACGCCTTTAATCAAACACGCTCTTTTGTATAACGGCTTTTGGCTGCTAGCTGTCATTTAAAATAAATATCTGCCAATAAATAGCCACCCAAAATAACACCAATCCACAACACCATACTGCCAGTTGGCCAACTGCTGGCTAGGTGGTATTGCGATAAGCGGCTTGCCTGAAAGACCGATTGAAACCCTTGCCAGCTTTGTTGGGCAGCATTTGCTACCGCACAATTAAAACGTTGCAACACGGTATAACTCGCGCGCGCTGTAGCGGGTAGTAGTTTTCGATAGGTCCATTCAAAATCGATGTTCACCGAACGAAGTTCAGGTGGGTATAAGCCTTGTTTGTTTAACCAAACAAACGCTAACGCAGAGAAGAATAAGATCTGTAACTGTGCCAACACGTGCGTCATATCATAAGGCCAGTAGTCCACTTTCCATGGTAATAAGGCGTAAAGGTATTGTGGCTGTGTACCAATAAAAATACATAGCACGGCAGCAATGCTCATAGCAATCAGCATGTTAGTCGGCGCTTCTTTAACGCGAATGCCTGAGTCATGATGGAAAAAAGCAAAGTAAGGAATTTTAATCCCCGCGTGGTGGAATACCCCAGCTGAAGCAAACAACAGCATCAGCCATAAGTAGTTATGCCCTTCTAGTAACATCGCGGACATCACCATCGACTTACTTACAAAACCACTAAACAGTGGGAAGGCAGAAATGGATGCCGCGCCGACAATACAAAGCATCGCGGTCTTAGGCATCGATTTATATAAGCCACCCAGGTCAGAACCATTAATATTACCCACACGATGTAACACCGCGCCCATGCTCATAAATAGCAGGCCTTTAAAGATCACATCATTAAAAGCATGCGCCACCGCACCATTTAAGGCCAGTGCCGTACCAATACCAATACCGCAGACCATAAAGCCAACCTGATTGATCATGCTATAGGCCAGCACTCGGCGCAGATCGTTCTCAATCACGGCGTAAAAAATTGGGAAGCACGTCATCGCCGCACCGACGTAAACCAGTAGATCCGTGCCCGGGTAACCACGCGCTAAAGCGTATACGGCCACCTTAGTGGTAAAAGCAGACAAAAATACCGTACCGGTAGGTGTGGCTTCCGGATACCCTTCGGTTAACCATGTATGTAAAAAAGGAAAGGCCGATTTAATGCCAAAAGCGATTAAAATTAACCACCCTGCGGTACTTTCGATCCCAATAAAATTAAAGTCAGTTGATCCCGTTTGGTTGAAATACATCAAGGCACCAGCCAGCAATAACACCCCTGACATCACCTGAAAAATTAAATAACGGGTGCCTGTTTTTATTGCCTGCTCAGAACGGCGGGCCCAAATTAAAAACACCGAGCTCAACGCCAAGCCTTCCCAAAAAATAAACAGACTGATTAAATCACCTGCAAACACGGCACCTAAGGCACTACCGGCATAAAGTAAGCTGACAACCTGCTGCGTGGTGTCACGCACATGCAGGGCATAAATAATAGCGATGAAGCTGGCAATATGAAACAGGTAGCCAAATAATAAACTCAGTTTATCGACGCGCATAAATTCAAGTTGATAACTGAACATATTCAATGTGTATGACAGCTCTTTTGCTGTAATTAACGCATCACTTGCCACCATTGGAACAAACGGCTGTACGTCCAACCATAAATGCAAGCCGCCAAGAACAGGGGTTGCCAGTAGAATCACACTACGAAGATGCCCACGAGTGACCAGCACCAGCAAAGCGGCAATGAAAAAAGGAATAAAGGGTGGCAGACTACTCGCCCATATCATAATTTTCTTCCTTTACATCGTAATAATCTTCTTTTCGCATCAATACTTTGCGCATTTCTTTCGCAATAACAACCAACACCACGCAGGCAACAAAACCATAAATAGCATAGAAGCCAGGGAAACCTTCCCATGGGTGCACCAGATGACGGTGCACAACAAAGTCGGCAATAAACAAGCCCCCACAAATAATATAAAAACCTAATAACAGACGGGACACATTACGCGGCTTATCAAATAGGTAGGTTTTTTCATCTGTGACTTTATTTGACATATCAGCTCCCCTCAGCGGCCTGTCGCTGCATCAACAGCAAGGTTATAAAACGGGTCGGGGTAAAAGAATAAAACGATGCAAGCCAGCGATGTTAAGCCAATGGCAATTAACATACTGAGTGGCGCTTCTTTTACTTCTGTGTACACGACGCCTTCTTTTGGTTTAGCAAAAAACGCACGCACTGAAATCGGTAACAGGTAGGCAATATTGAGCAATGAACTCATCATTAATACCGCCAATAATATCCATTGTTCTGTTTGCACCATGCCCAAGGCCAAATACCATTTACTCCACATACCACCAAACGGGGGTAAGCCAATAATGCTCAAACTGCCAATGGTAAACGCAATAAACGTAAAGGGCATAGCACGACCCAAACCGCCCATGTCGCTAATGTTCTTTTTATGTGCCGCCACCAAAATTGCACCCGCGGCAAAAAACAAGGTGATTTTGGCAAACGCGTGCATCGCAATATGCATGGATGCACCGACCAAACTCATTTCTACCGCGATCAGCGCACCCAGTACGATGTAACTGAGCTGACTGATGGTTGAGTAGGCCAAACGGGCTTTAAGGTTATCCTTGGTCATTGCGATAAGCGAGGCCAGTAAAATGGTCACCGCGACAAACCAAATTATCCAGTCGCTTGCCCCCGAGCTGGTAATAAAATCACTACCAAATATATACAGGGTCACTTTTAATATCGTAAACACGCCCGTCTTTACCACCGCAACGGCATGTAACAAAGCACTGACCGGTGTCGGCGCTACCATAGCAGCGGGTAGCCATTTATGAAACGGCATAATGGCTGCTTTACCCACACCGAAAATAAACAGGGCGTACAGAATACCGGCGTATGCAGGGTCTAATTTACCAGCGAGGATACCCCCCTGCTGAAAGTCGAGCGTACCGGCCACTGACCAGGTAATTAAAATCGCTAATAATTGAAAGCCAATCGACGTGCCCAACAAAATACCCAAGTAAATTCGCCCACTGCGTTTGGCTTCAGCGGTACCTGCATGGGTCACTAGGGGATACGTTGATAGGGTTAAAATTTCATAACACAGAAATAAGGTAAACATATTGCCGGAGAAAGCAGCGGCCAAGGTACTGCTAATGGCAATCGCAAAAGCGGCATAAAAACGGGTTTGATTTTTTTCATGATGACCCCGCATATACCCAATGGCATAAATAGACGTCACTAACCACAAGGTGCCTGCCACTAAGGCAAACAACATACCCAGCGGTTCAATCGAAAAACTTACGGTGATACCGGGTACCACGTCAAACACATCAAAGCTCGGGGTTTCTCCTGCATTAATCCGTGTTGCTAGGGTAATAACCAGCAGGGCAACAACCGAGGCGCTAATTAGCGTAATCGCTTCGCGTAGATTGGGGCGTTTATCTGCCAGTACAATTAAAACCGCTGCGAGCAACGGCAATAAAATAGCCAGTATGATTAATTGTTCACTTGTTAGGCTAATCATTTATTCAGTCTCATTAGTTCGCACCTGGCATTAAAAGTTTGACCGCCTGCTCTGCCGTACCAACGGTCAGTTCCGTATTAAAGCCAAAATAGATATTGGCTAACACCAATACCCACATAGGGATAAGCATCATTAACGGCGCTTCTTTTACTGCGGTATTCTGCTGTTCCCTTTCATCCGTTGCATTAAAGTACAACACCTCAATTATTTTCCAGACGTAAGCAACGGCCAACAACGAGCCCATCAAAATCACACCGACAATCAGCCAGTGTTGTTGTTCAATCGCCGCAAGCACCAGATACCATTTGGATATAAACCCGGCTGTCCCCGGCACACCAATTAAACTAAGCCCGCCAATTACAATGGCTGCAAACGTCCACGGCATTTGTTTACCTAAGCCGGAGAAATGCTCCAGGCGGCTTGAACCCACCCGATAAATCAAGGCACCAATCGCCATAAACAAGGCCCCTTTCATTAAGGCATGATTGAACAAATGCACTAAGGTCGCGGTAACACCTAACACGCTGCCTAGGCCGATGCCGAGCATCATATACGCGATTTGAGCCACGCTGGAATAAGCCAGCAACCGTTTGCTGTCTTTTTGGTAAATGGCATAAAACGACATGGATAAAATGGCCGTTACGCATAATAGTAGGAACAATTCGTCCGTTGGTGTGTTTTCAATAAATGAAAAGCCAAACACCGTAAACACCATGCGTAACATCACATACACCGCAACCTTGGTTGCCGTTGCAGCGAGAAAAATCGTTACCACCGTTGGTGCATAGGTATACGCATTCGGTAGCCACAGGTGTAACGGGAACAACGCCAGTTTTAACGCAAAACCCACCATAATAAAGGCAAAAGCCGTATGAATAGTACGATGCTCATAGAGCTCAGGTAAGCGTTGCGCCAGGTCTGCCATATTGAGTGTGCCGGTCATGGCATATAACAAACCTACCCCAATAATAAAGAACGTTGCGCCAATCGTACCCATAATCAAGTATTGGTAAGCCGCCGTCAGTGCCTGACGTTGTTTACCTAAACTAATGAGCGCATAAGAGGATAAGGATGAGATTTCTAAAAACACAAACAGGTTAAAAATATCCCCAGTTTGCGCGATACCTAACAAGCCGGTTAGGCACAGCATAAAGGCGGCATAAAAAAGTGCGTGCTGTTGATGCGGGATTTCTTTAATCACACTTTTCAGTGCATACGGCAAGGTCAACGCAGCAATCCCCGAGACAATTAAAGCCACTAAGGCATTGGCTGCATCAATGCGATATTCAATGCCCCAAGGCGGTGCCCAACCACCGAGTTCATAACTGATAACCTGACCGCTGCTGACATTGATTAATTGCCACGCAGCCAGGTAACAAACTGACCAACTAACGAGCGTACTCAGCGCCCAAGGCAGGCGTCCATTCGGTAGCACCGCAACGATAGGTGCCGCGAGCAAAGGTAACGCAACCAACAATAGGCTTAAATGGTTTTCTATCACAGCGATTGATCCTGATTATGAATATCGTCTTCTTCAATGGTGCCGTAGGCTTCTTTAATACGCACCACTAACGCTAAACCCAGTGCCGTGGTTGCCACACCCACCACAATAGCGGTCAGGATCAACACATGCGGTAACGGGTTTGAATACAGATCAACCCCTTTTTCTATAATGGGTGTTGCGCCGCCTTTTACATTGCCGATGCTGATATAAAGCAAAAAAACAGATACCTGAAAAATATTCAAACCGACAATTTTTTTCACCAGATTGCCACGGCTAATAACCGTATAAAATCCTGCCATCATAATAATGATAACCATCCAATAATTGTAATGTCCCAGAATCATGTCCATATAATTTACTCCTGCTCCGATTCGGCGTTGCTACTTAGAACAGCTTGCCCACGTTCCGCAAAGGCAAAGAAAATAATCAACATCACTGACATCACTGTAATCCCCACACCCAACTCAATTACTAAAATACCCAGGTGCTGACCGGCCACTTGTGACGAAGCCAGCACACCGTACTCTAAAAAATTACCGCCCAATACTATCGTCGCAACACCTGTACCGGCATAAATCAGCACCCCTAGGCTTGCAAGTAGACGTAATACATACGGTGTAATCACTCTTTTGGCCTTATCAGCGCCAAAGACTAGTGCATACAAAATAATCGCCGCACTAAAAATCACACCGGCTTGAAAACCACCACCGGGTCCAAAGTCGCCATGAAACTGTACATACAGTGCAAACAGAAAAATGAGTGGGATAATGAATTTTGCAACGACACGTAAAATTAAATTATGCTTCACGATCACCGCCATTCTTTTTAACGTTAGGTTTTACACGACGACGGCCACCAATCAGTAACAATACCGCAATCCCCGCTGTAAAAATCACGGTCACTTCGCCTAATGTATCGAAGCCACGGTAACTGGCCAAAACCGCAGTCACCACATTCGGCACACCAGTCTCTGGCATGCTGTTTTCCAAATAATACGGTGCCACGTGTAACTGAGAAGGCGCCTCAGGGTCACCAAAGGACGGTAAATCATAGGTGCCATAAATTAACAGCGCCCCCGTTATGACAACCACACTTAAAGGAAGCCAGGGTTTATGTGTTGTCGGCTTCTCTTCTTTATCAGCGTTTTTAGAGGAATACGTTAGCGCCAGTGTGGCTAACATCAGAACGCTTGATATACCGGCGCCCACCGCCGCTTCGGTAAAAGCCACATCGGCTGCGTCCATCACCACAAACAACCCTGCTGATAAAAAACTAAAGCCACTGAATAACATCACCACAGCGAATAAACTTCGCATACGAATAATAGCCAGCGCAAGAATCACAAGAAAACTTAACAGCGTAATATCAACAATATTATCAATCATGGCTTATCCAACTGTTCAGAATTAGCCACATCATCATCTGACAGCACCGGCTTAAGCCCACCTAACATGGCGGCATTAGCGAGTAGGTGTGAAGCCGTTGGGCTGGTGAAGAAGATAAATGCAAAAATTAAAAATAATTTAAAACTGGCTATTGTTAAGCCCGCCTGAAAAGCCAGCCCGATTAAAAAAAGCGCCGCGCATAAGGTATCGGTAATGCCAATGGCGTGCAGTCGGGTATAAAAATCCGGAAAACGGTGCATGCCAATACCACCGATAACCCCCAATAACCCTCCTAAAACCAGGCACAGCCAACTCAGTGTTTCCAGAATCATTTGTCGTTTACCTCTGGTTGATTATCCTCTGGGCTTTCACCATCTGTATAAAGATTACCCTGCTCGATTAGTTTTAAAACGGCAACAACGCCAATAAAATTAATGAGGGTATAGACCAGCGCAATATCAAGCAGGTCATGCCGGTCAGTAAAAAAGGCATACACGGCAATCAGCAAAATTGTTTTAGTGCCGACCATATTCATCGCGGCAATACGGTCGTAAACCGTTGGCCCCGACAAGGCACGCGCTAGTGCCAGCAAAATAGTAATCAAAATGGCAATTATCGCGACGGTATACATTATGAAGACAGCTCCACATTATCAGGCACTGCTCTTGCCATTTCACCTGTTTGTAAGTCTGCTGCGCCTTTTTTGCTTAAGGCGTGCACTATGATTTTATCGTTTGACAGTTCCAAGGTTACGGTTCCCGGCGTCAGTGTTATTGAGTTGGCATAAATCATTTGGCTTAAATCCGTTTTTTTAGCCGCTGGAAGCGTAATTACTTGCGGACTTATATCAACGGGACCCAGGGTAAGGATTCGTTTGATGACGTCCACGTTAGAGATAAGAATTTCTTTGCCAAGGTATAAAAAATACCTTAGAAGACGCACACTCAAATCAAAGGGGTAACCTTCATGGTCAATGATGTTCATCCGTTTTGCGAGATAAACGCTAAGCAGCGTTGAGAGCACACCCAGTGCAATCAATAAGGCACCCGTATGTCCTGATAACATAAACCAGAATAAAAAAATCAAAGACGCCGCGGTGATTGTTCTCATTATTTTTAACTTTCCTCAGTGCCTTAGCTTAGTGCCTTAGCTTAATAAGCGGGTATTCGCATTCAGTATAGCAACGCATTTTTAAAATACAAATAAGATAAACCACAAAAATCTTGCGGCCTGCCAGCACATTAAAAATCGAAACCGAGCGTCCGACTCAAAGCCCTGCCTCGATTGATCTTATTCGGTTATTAAGAGGTAGCTGCCCCTGCTAACCACGGCCTTTCCTCATCAATCATTTCGTATACCTGTTTTAACAACGCCCCTTCTGTGCCATTCAGTGCAACCCACTCTTTTTTATTGCCTCGATGAATCGCTGTTAATTCGTCAGGGGCATCATTCGGTGCGGGGGTGTCATGGTGGTAAGCGCATAAGGGCAGTACTTTTGCATGCGCCCATTGTTTTGTTCTGCCTTCAACATGGTGTAGTGAAACAAACTTGATGCCCTCTTGTTCTGCCATGTCTGTGGTGTACCACTTTTTATTCAAACAGCAGATACACCCTATATCGCCTATTTTATTGCCCAGTTTTTTTTCCAGTGCGGTTGGCGCCCTGCCTTTTAAACCGTTAGATTTGATTGGTTTTGATCTTTTTACATCAACGGCTGAAATCGCTTGAGTTTTAGCTGTCTTTTTTCTTAGTTTATCTGGCCGCGTATTGAGCAACTGTGTGTTTTGTAGTGCATAACCCGCTGGCGTTTCTTTTACTTGCTGGCGCGCCCGTTGTTTTTCGGCGGCTTTTATTTGGCTTTCACGTTGTTTGTGCTGCTGCTCTTGTCGATAGGCGGGGTCATCTAATCGTGCTTTCATTTTTTCAAAGGCACGTTGTTGTGATTTAACTTGTGAGGCTTGTTGTTTTTCTTGTTGTGCCTTTTTATATTCGGGCGAGGCTTGCTTTTGTTTTTGCTTATCGAATTGGCGTTGCCGCGCAGCATTTGCTTTGGCGATTTTTTTCGCAAAATCTAACTGACTTTCTGACATCTGTACTACAACCTTTTAATTAGTTTTATTACCTCCCTATTGATGAGTGACATAAAGAAGATCCATCATTATCCCCTTTAATTTTAGAAACGGTAGCAAAAAGGAAAAACGCCCGCTGTAACGGCAGGAATGACAACTTTAGCAGCACGCCTTTGCCTGCTGTCAAACTGTATTGAACGACTTATTAGCTACTGCAGGCAAGCCGTATTCTCTCAGCAGGAACACGCAGCTGCTTAATTAAGTAGTGTTTAAATGAGTCTTCGTAAGACTGCTCATCAACGGCTTTTTGCATACAAAGCATCCAGGCGTCGCTTTCCTCTACACCAATCGACAAATGCTTGTGCGCCGCAGGAATGTTAATACCACCAAAGTTTTCTGAATATAATTTTGGGCCACCTAGCCAACCCGACAAAAAGTAAGTCAGTTTTTTTCTCGATTCGGATAAGTCATGCTGGTGCATGGCGCGTATCTTCGCTGCCTCTGGCAGACTTTCCATAAAACCATAGAACGAATCGACCAATGTAGTTAAACCTGCTAACTCACCTGCTGCTTTATAGGAACCATCACTAACACCATAGTGACTACTGTCAACATTCATACAATCTCCAATCTTTATATACTGTAGTTAATACCTGAATTCAGCGGTATCTATGCCGCTACGCTCAATTAAAGTTAAGCGCCTTATCAAAAAATTACACCAATACTTGCCGTGTATTAGCAATGTAAAAATGTACTTGATCCTCAACATCGGCATCAATCATCACCTCTGGCCGCCGACCATTTGGGCAGGCCATACGCGGTGTTGTGCCAAACAAGCGGCAAATTAACGGGCGCTCCTCGTACACGGTGCACCCCTTAGGCCCTAGGTGCACACAATTAAGGTCATTTAGTGCAGCGTCATGTTCGGCGTCAGTTTTTACCGGTAGGCGTGACATTTCTTCCGAGGACGTCGTCACCGGACCACAGCAATCGTGACAACCTGCCACACAGTCAAACGACGGAATGCGCTCGCGCAGTCGTTCGACGGTATCTCGGTTATTGTTCATTTATACCCACCCTGTATTCAACTCGCTTTATCTTTGTTTTCAATGAACGGGTAATCGGTATAACCTTTACTAGTAAAGGCGTAAAAAGTTGTCGCATCCGGTTCATTTAATGGTGCATCGGTCTCAAACCTATAAGGCAAATCTGGGTTTGCAATATACAGCTGCCCAAAAGCCACCGCATCGGCTTGTTTTGCGTTTAATACCACGTTCGCTCTTTCCTTTGTAAGCCCCTGGTTGGCAATGTAAACACCACCAAAAGCCGCTTTCAATTTAGGCCCAAACCAGCCGTCAACAGCTGATTCACGTGCGAAAATAAACGCAATGTTGCGTTTACCCAGCTCTGTTGCAACGTAGGTAAATGTAGCCAATAAATCAGAATCTCCCATATCGTGAGCATCGCCCTGTGGTGCTAAGTGCATACCTACCCTGTCCGCACCCCATACAGAAATAACAGCGTCTGTAATTTCCAGCATAAATCGGGCGCGATTTTCTAAACTGCCGCCGTAATTATCTGTTCTATGGTTGGTACTGTCCTGCAAGAACTGGTCGGGTAAATAGCCATTCGCACCGTGAATTTCTACCCCGTCAAAGCCTGCTTTTTTAGCATTTTCGGCCCCTTTACGGAACTGTTCTATCACGGTTTTAATTTCACTAAGCGTCATTGCACGTGGTGTAACATACGGTTTATGAGGCCGGACTAGGCTAACGTTTCCTTTAAGAGCAACGGCACTGGGTGCGATGGGTTGCTTACCATCAAGAAACATCGGGTCAGAAATGCGCCCTACATGCCATAATTGCATCAGTATTCTGCCACCGGCTTTATGCACAGCATCCGTAATTTTTTTCCAGCCTTCAACCTGTTCATCAGACCAAATACCCGGCGTATCCGCATAGCCAACCCCCATCGGAGATACCGCAGTGGCTTCACTGATAATTAAGCCTGCTGTGCTTCGTTGCGTATAGTACTCAAGCATTAACTCATTAGGCACACGGCTACTGCCTGAACGACAACGGGTTAAGGGTGCCATGATAATGCGGTTGGGCAAATTAAGTGCGCCGATTTTTATTGGGTCAAACAAGCTGGTCATGATTATTTTCCTTAAATTGGTCGTTCGATAGTTACTTGATTATATCGTTGTTTTTTTAAAATACAACCCAAAGCAAATCCAGTCATAAACATTAAAATACTATACGTTACCGCCGGTATCATCATGGCATTATTCCCAATGAGTGTACCCGTAACAAATAAAGCCAGCGTCCCATTTTGAATACCCACTTCATAAGAAATGGATACAGCTTGTGCTTGTGACAGTTTAAAAAACTTAGCCAACAAATAACCCAAGCCCAGCACTAAAACATTTAACGTTAGTGTCACGGCCCCTGCTTGCACAAAGAACCCGACGATTTGAGGTTTATTTTTTAAAATAATCGCAACGATAATTAAAAACAAAAAAATCACTGAAAATACTCGAATAACCGGTTCAGTTTTATTCGCTGCCCCTTTCCACTTGAACAATATAAACATGCCCAACAACACCGGTATGACCGTAATAAGCAGTAATTGTAGAATGGTTTTTAGCAACGGCAGCTCAAACCCCTCTGCTGGCCCTATAAAATGATTCATCGCTAATAAGGTGAACAGCGGTAGAGTAAACGGCGTAATAAGGCTGACAACCGCTGTTAGGCTAATGGACAGTGCAACATCACCCTTCGCCAAATTGGCAAACATATTTGACGTCGCCCCACCGGGCGCAAATGAAATAATCATCAGCCCAACGGCCAACTCAGGTGCTAATTTAAAAACCGTGGCCAGCAAGAAGGCAATGAGGGGTAAGGCAATAAGTTGCGCAGACAGCCCAATCACCGCCGCTTTGGGTTGGGTTATAACACGAGTAAAGTCAGTTCGTCTTAAAGACAGCCCCATACCCAACATAATAATAAATAATGAGACCGGTAAAACAACCGTAGTCAGCAAGTCAGCTTGCATAATAAATCCTTTGATTTCGATACTTATAATTGATATTGAGGTTTTTTGCTCAGGTGCTAACTACATTGGAATAATCGGCTTAACGAACTTTTAAACGGTTATTGGTATCCCTGTTTTCACTGATCAGCGCATTGCTGTCATGATACTCAGCCGATTTGGCCAGACGATCATACAGCACCACATTCACCGAGGCCGATAAGTTCATGCACCCCACGGTGGGGACATAAACAACCGCATCCGCTTGATCGATAATAGCCTGATCAATCGAGCCATCTTCAGGACCAAAAATATACAACGCATTATCAGGGTGCTGATACGTCGGCAAAGAAATGGCATCAATGGCAAATTCAATACACACGATTTTCATAGTGTCGGTGACGACATCTAGGAGACGTTCAGTGGCAGACAACAGCACGTCTTTACTCACTTTACGGCTCATATCGACCACTCTGGCTTTACGCTCAATAGCCCGTGGGTAACGATCGCCGGTGTAAAAAACCTTCTCCACGCGATAATTAGCCGCTGCACGTAAAACAGCCCCCACATTGTCTGGGCTTTTTGGGTTAATTAAGCCGATACTCACCTGTGATTGTTTCATTTTTTCCTTAATAGCGCCTGTTGTTTCTTAATATAGCTTTTTAGACAAGCAAAAGGAATAAATGCCTTTGCGGCAGTAGGTAGTTTTAACCTATTAAGTCAATCAAACCTGACACGCCGTATTCTTTGTAATGTGCAGAAGAAAGTCATGGAAATGAGTCGCATTTGTCATCGACCCTTTAATTATTGGGAGTTTTACTCTGACCCCAAAAAATATCAAATATCATACCTAGCCTACCTACTTTATTTTCGTTTCAATGGCGTCTCGCGGGAACTCATCTACCTGAATCACCTTACTGACAAGCCCCATCGCATCTTGCAATAACTGCCCTTCTTCTGCACTGATGATACCCTGAGACACGCCCTGGACTACAAGCGGCTCAAAATCATTCAGTCCCGGGGTCACGCCTAGCCCCTGTTTAAGCTTTTTCTCAACAGGTGCTGCATCAAGTACCTTTTCGAACGCTCGGTGCAAAAGACCGGTCGCATCATCGCCATCAGAGCGATAAATTCCACTCAACAGCCGTTCCCTTGCCGGATTGCGCGTAATCAACACCTGCGCCACATGTTTACCCAATGTATCAGAGGGAACTTTATAGGGGTGACCCAGTGGAAATATCAGCCATTTAACGACCTGCCCAAGCCAAGGAACAGGAAAATTGCGCAAGGTATTGATCAATGCGTCTTGAATCCGCACCAGACTGTCGCGCATGGCCCAATGCACCAGCGCATGGTCGTCCTTGGGGCAGCCATCATCTTCAAATTGCTTAAGCACTGCTGAGGCAATATACAAGTGACTCAACGCATCAGCCAGACGCCCTGAAATTTTTTCCTTAAACTTAAAGGAGCCCCCAAATAGCAGTAAAACAAGATCCGATACAAAGGCAAACGCTGCGCTCATTCTGGTTAATTGACGATAATAGTGCGCTGTACGCCCATCGACCGGCGCCTTTACAAGCCGAGCACCGGTTAGTCCCATTACCCATGCGCGAACAAAATTGCTGGTGGTATAACCAATATGGGAAAAAAAGGCTTCATCAAAGGCTCTGCTATTGGCATCTGAAGGTTCCGCCTGCGCAGCTTGCATTTCCTTCAATAGCCACGGGTGATTACGGATGGCTCCCTGACCAAAAACAATCAGGCTACGGGTTAATATATTCGCCCCCTCCACTGTAATGGCTATGGGTAACGCCTGATAGAAGGAGGCCAGATAATTATTCGGCCCTTGCATAATACCCTTGCCACCATGAATATCCATTGCATCATTAATGCATTGGCGGTTGCCCTCGGTCATTTGATACTTGAGTATGGCCGACAACACGCTCGGCTTTTCTCCCATTTTTAACGCCGACATCGTAAGCAGCCGCGCGGCTTCCATTCGATACGTATTACCAGCAATACGGGCCAGCGGTTCTTCTATGCCTTCAAAGTATGCGATCGGCAGGCCGAATTGTTTGCGTATCCGAGCATACTCACCGCTCACCTGAGAAGCCAACTTGCTACCCGAAACACCCAGCGCCGGTAAAGAAATAGCCCGCCCAGCCGCCAGACTATGCATCAACATCAACCAGCCTTCACCGATGCCAGCCTTAGCCCCTATCACATAATCAAGAGGCACAAACACCTGATCACCACGGGTTGGGCCATTCATAAACGCACTACCCAAAGGACGATGCCGGGTGCCCGTTGACACCCCTGGCGTGCTCACTGGAATCAATGCACAGCTGATGCCGAGGTCTTCTTTTTCACTCAACAAATGATCTGGATCAAGGGTTCGGAAGGCCAGCCCAATGACTGTAGCAACAGGTGCCAGCGTGATATACCGCTTGTTCCAATTTAGGCGCAGCCCAATAATTTCTTGCCCCTGCCACTGCCCTTTGCAAATCACTCCGGTATCCGGCATTGCCGATGCATCCGAGCCGGCGGTCGGCGAAGTGAGGGCAAAACAGGGGATCTCATCACCGCTTGCCAGACGCGGCAGGTAACTATCCCGTTGTTGTTGGGTTCCATAGTGCGCCAAAAGCTCGCCCGGGCCCAACGAATTTGGCACCATCACCGTTACTGCGGCAGTCAGGTTATGGCTGGCCAGCTTCATTACCACGGCAGCATTACCCAATGCGCTAAATTCAAGTCCGCCGTATTCCTTACTGATAATCATACCGAAAAAGCGCAGTTCCTTAAGGAACTGCCACACCGGTGCCGGCAAATCACCTTGCGATTCAATCTGCCAGGTATCGAGCATCTTGCACACCGTTTCGACAGGCCCATCCAAAAAGGCCTGCTCCTCTTTAGACAGTTCTGGTTTGGGCACATCGAGTAATTTTTTCCACTCAGGCTGGCCAGAAAAAAGCTCGGCATCCCACCAGACCGTACCGGCTTCCAAGGCTTCTTGCTCTGTCTGGGATAAGGCAGGCAACAGTTTTCGAAACCAGCTGAGTATTGGTTCACTCACATAGTTTTGTCGCAAGGTCCGCAGACTCAGCAGGCCAAACAACACCACCAGAAACCAGCTAAGTATCTGTACGGGTAAAGCCGCCAAGTCGGTAACACTGAACAACAAAGCAACCACCACCATTGACACCAATGCGGGTAGTAAACCTGCCCTAAAATACGCAAGCGCCACTAATACTGAGAATAAAAAAATTAGCTCTACCATATCCTTATACCTCTATATTAATCAATCACATGGCGTTACCAACAACCCTGTGTCCATCCCGGTACGAATTGTATGAACAACGATTTTAAGGTCAACGTAAAAGCCACTTTAAGCCTTTATCACTGTCTGTCCACGTTTTTCTTTCCCCATTCAGCCGGCAGCTAAATCAGTGATGGAGCCCGTAAACTAATCGTTACCTATGATTAGGCTTTTTTACTCTGATCCCAAAGGCTTTTGAGGCATTAAATCAATTGATTCTGACCCTATTGATTTTAACAGGCAAAATTTGTTTGGCTAAAATAGAGCGGAGCGAGATAGCCAGCCGTATTTTGGCCTTGTTGATTAACGTGTTATCTCTTGGTTGCAACTTTATTGCAGGCGTAAATTCTACCATTTGATTGCGATTTAACTTCTAGGCTACTTTTAGTTAATTTGAGTATGTTTGATGACTCATTGATCCGCTTTGGAATAAATTGTTTTACATTTAAAAGTTGATCTAATTCTGGATGACTAACATTTACAGACTTAATTTCTGTAGATGATAAAAGAAAATGTCCCTCTTTTATTTTCCAAATAGAGTTGCCTGTAAGGCTATATTTTAATTCAGGAAAGTTTGGCAATTTAAATAACAGGGTACCAAATCCATTTGATTTTCCAGTGCGAAAAAAATTAACGTTATAGTTAATCTTTGCTTTCATTTTAGTATTTGAATTATTGACTTCATGTTTACAATGCCAGTTCCCATACAAATCACTTTCATTGATAGCTTTTTGTCCCGTCGCGAAAGCTGACATAGAACAGACCAACGTAAACAGAGGTAAAACATTAATTAGATTCATTCTCATCCTTATAGCGATTAAAAGCTGACGTTTTGAATATGCCGCCGCGCTTTTTGCGGTCGGATTTATTTTTTTGTTAGGTTTTTGGTTTGACGGAAATCAATCGAGTCTGACCCCATTGATTTGCGATTAACCCGATACTTACATGTGATTGTTTCATTTTTTCTTTAAGCAATCGCTTGAATATCCTCAATATGCTTGGGTTGGCATTTACTTAGGTCGTAGCTGCTTTGCAGACTTACCCAATAGTCAGGCGTTGTATTGAAGTATTTAGCCAGCCTTAAAGCTGTATCAGGCGTGATTGAACGCCTCTCTTTTATAATGTCACCTACCCTTGTCGCAGGCATAAAAGTGTCTTTTGCTAAGCGGTATGGGGTGATGCTCATTTCTTCAAGCAATTCTTGCAAAAAAACACCGGGGTGAAATGGGTTATTAATCATAATTTACTCCTAGTGGTAATCAGTTATTTCTACATTGAAAGCATGGCCATTTTCAAACTCAAAACATAGCCTCCATTGTTGATTAATTCGTATGCTGTATTGACCCTTTCTATTACCACTAAGTTTTTCCAAGTGATTCGAGGGTGGCAGACGTAAATCTTCAATGACCGCTGCATTATCTATCTGTACTAACCGCATCAATGCGCGAGTTTTTAAATTAACAGGCAGTTTTTTAGGAAACTTACCATTAGCGGCTTGCTCAGTTAACTTGTCAGCAAAACTTTTAATCATAAAAATATAATAACGTCTTTCGTTAATAATGCAAGGCGTTATTGTTTTGCATTGAGCTTAATCATTGTTAAAGGAAGGTTTACTGCTTCGGCAATGTGGGTAGAGCGTTGCACGCCTACAAAGATGTAGGCGGTAGAACGACTCAGGAGACAAAGTCGAGGAGCAATTGCAGAGCACGAACCCGAAAAACAACTGATTGTTGCGATTGAGCGCCCTTTTCTTTGGTTCGTAGCTTTTAGTCTCACTTGGCGGTTGTTTTTTTTAACCGCTTAGTGAGACTTATACCTTTAGGTGATGGGAAAGCAAAAGAAATGAACGCCCTAGCGGCAGCAATAGCCTTTAACCTATTAAACCAATCGAGTCTGACCCTATTGATTTTACTCTGACCCCAAATACTTATTACCTATTTAAATCGTTGATAGTCGTCACAAGCTTCATTTTTATTTTTGCGTAAGCTCACATCGTTCGAACCTAATGCAATGGCCGTGGCTACATTGCATTTTTTTCTAGCTAGTTGCACCTCACTTTCCACTGTACCTTCAGCAATACTGGCAATAGTTGGTTTAAACGATGCCGCCGCGTAACAGTACATGTTTTTTGTTTTCTTATATCGCCAACCAAGTTCAGGTTTTTGTTGTAATTCAAAGCATAGGTCGGCAAACAACTGCTTTGCTGCAATCGTGCATTTAGAAAAATCTTGAATGTTATTTGTATAGGTATAACAAACACTTTGGTCTCTCACCCGCCATAACTGATGATGAAAAGGCACAACCAAACCTTTATGCTGAATTGAGACTGCCGTTACTTCTGTGCCAATCAAGTCGGTTATTTCTTCATGCACGCTTACAGAGACATAATTAATATATGCACCAAAAGCCATTGATAGTGGGTCCACTGTATTCTCCTTGTGAAAGCCTTAGTCCTTTAAGCCCGATTAAAACCAAATAAAAGTAATTTGGCAACACCGTATTGTTAACCCGACGGAAGATACCCGTTAATTAATTTTACTCTGACCCCAAATACTCTATATCGTTGTGTCGGTTTTATCTTTAACCAAATCGACCCACTGTTCATACCCTGCCAAAGATTGGGTGTTATGAACCACATGACCATGTATTTTTGATGTTTCTTTAATGAGCATCATCTACGTCCTTGAGCCCTAACGCAGCCATTTGCGGGCTGAGTGAGATGGCGGTTTTTTTGCGTGTTTTTGCAAAAAAACTGACAGCTCACGGAGATCCGCAAGATGGCCTTGTTATAGCTGTATTACAATGCATTCGATAAAACCTAAGTAAGTGATGGGTCAATTTGTTATCTTTATCGCTTTCTCTAGGCGCACACCTCCATCGGCAACAATAGCCATAAAAGCTTTACAAACAGCTTCATCATAAAGGTGTGAATTATTAGTTAGCTCACTTATAACTCTTTCTATTCCAAGCGCCTTTCTATAAGGTCTCGCATTCATCATTGCATCGGTTACATCAGCGACTGCTAAAATTCTACCACCTAAGCAGATTTTATTACCCATCAATCCATTTGGGTAACCGCTTCCATTCATTCTTTCGTGATGCTGCAAAACCATTTCACGTACTGGCCATGGAAAATCAATGCCTGATAATAATTGATCAGCCCTTGCTGCATGGGTTTTGATTAGAGCAAATTCCTCATCAATGAGATCGCCATACTTAGATAGCAGCTCATTAGGTATAGCAGATTTACCAATATCGTGTAACTGACCAGCAACACGAATTCCTTCTACTTCAAAAGAACTTAGTTTCATTTCCTGCCCAATTAGGCGAGCAATGACGGAGACATTATTTTGGTGTTGTGCAGTGTATACATCACTCGAAGCCATTACAGATGATATGCTGCTAATAAGTTGATATAAAAACAAATCACTTCGCTTATTATTTTTCATTTCCTTCCTTTAGAACCTAAACATATAATTTTCGGTTACAAATCTAAACCCGCTTGATGCCTATAACGTTTTAATAACTTGCGACTTTGAGGTTCGGCCTGCTTTTTAGGCCGTAGCTCAAAGTTGTCAATGTTGATTTACTTGTTATGTGCTTATAGCCAATAACGTGGATAATGCCTTTTAGGATTTGAAGATAAATTATTTATTACTAATGCAACGAGCAACATAATTACTGCACCTACCCCTATGGGCAATACTACATATAAATATCCGAGACCATGAATACTGTCACTACCTATAACTGCAATTAAAGCTGTTGCTCCACCTGGTGGATGTAAAGTAACCGTGTAATGCATAGCGACTATTGATAATGAAACTGCAAGCGCACTTAATAACTCGATATTAAGAGGGATATATTTATAAAGACTGATACCAATAAATGCAGAAATAATATGCCCACCTAATAAATTTCTAGGCTGTGAAAATTCTGCTTGTGGCGTGCCATAGATTAATACCGCAGAGGCACCAAATGAACCAACTAGAAATAGACTGTTGAGCGCATCTATATGTAGCCAATTATGGATAGTAGATACAATATAAATACCAATGAATGCTCCAAGCCAAGACCAGCCAATTTTATGGTGCGGCTTTCTCGAAGGTCTTTTATCGCCTCCAGTCATTTTTTTAAAATATTGTTTAATCATGTTTTTTCACATAACGCCAAAAGAACCCGCGCCTATGGCGTCGGGTTGCTTGCCTTGTTAAGCAAATTTTCACCACCACGATAATGCTTAGGTGACAATCGATTTATATCGTGGAACGCTTCTTTATATGAATCGACGGGCCAAGCCCATGCCTCCTGAATTTCATACTCTTTGTTATACAGCACCCAAACCAGAATATCCCAGTCGTAGTTCTTTGCTTTTGGCACCATTGTTACTTTGCTGCCAGCCTTTCCGGATGGCCGATTACCTTTAACTTGATAGCGGATATTGTTGAATATGAAATCATAGCCTTTTTGCACGGCTGTTTGTGATTGCATGAAATTTGAATATTCACTTTCACTCATACCAACTAATAGCGCCGCATCAAGTTCAGAGAGCGCAGATGTTATTAATGGAGCGACACCAAATTTTTCTTGCCAGCTCAGGGCTACATTAACAAGATTATATCGAATTCTATTCATGGTTTTATTGCTTAACGTTTTAAATAAGCCGCCGCGCTTTGCGCGGTCGGATTGATTTTTTTGTTAGGTTTTTTCATTGTCAGTTTTATTTGCAAATTCGTTGAAGTGCTTTCCAAACGCTTCATCTTCGTAATGGTTTGGATTGTACGAAAGAACGGCTGAACTTAAATGTTTTGTTTTAACTAGGAGAAGTACGCATGTGGTGGAAAGAATTACTGTTGCAGCTGCCAATAACGCTATTGCTGTGGCTAGCTTATCTACGCTTAAAGGAGATAGGGCAGATACTACCCAGTCATGGATTAGCCAGAAAGCAGCGCCCTCTATCAGAACGAGAGAGGCATATTTCACTATTGATAATAGGCTTTTTGACATTTATTGCGCTCCTTGCTCATCGCTTAGTAGTGACTTAGAAACCTAACGCCCGCCTTCAGCCGGCCGCTTGGAGCGGATGACCGAAGGGAAGTAGCGGAAAGTGGGTCGGCTGCAAGGCATTGTTATAAGCCAGCTTTATTGGCTTCGTTTTCCATCGAATCCCAAAACTCACTATCCAATTTTTTAATTTGGATTGTTTGCTCCACTTGTAGCCCAACTCCATATTCATACAGGTAGGTAGCGAGCTGCTGGCCGTCAATGAGAATTAAGGTAGTAGCACCGTTTAAACTCTCGGCATAAGAAACCGCGCCCTGCGAAAATGTAGATGTAGTAATGAATACGCCTTTATTGGATTGAGCCACCGCCAATGCACCAACAAATTTTTGTATTTCTTCTCTACCAACACTATTTGCCTGAGCGTAGCGTTTTGCCTGAATATGAATACGGCCAAGACCTAGGACATCTTCTTTGATGATGCCGTCTATGCCACCATCGTTAGTGTACGAGGTGACGACCCCTGAGCCTTTTATTTCACCGCCATATCCCATCTTTTGCAGCAGAAGTACCACGAGTTTTTCAAACTCTCGTGGTGTTTTACTAAGAACGGTATCAATAATTTCCTGATACCTCGATCCCCGAATTTTCTCCGCAGAAGCATACAACTCTTCTTGCGGTGTGAGGCTATCTTGGTTTGTTGCCAACTGTGACGGCTTAGAGGGTTTCGATTTTTGCTTCTTGGCAAATTCGGCCACCACAAAATCATTTATACCATCGGGCGACGCAAGCTTTTCAGTGCCAAGAGAGCTAATTTCATAAACGCCACGCTTAGGCTTTTTCAGTAAGCCCGCCATATTCATGTAACTAAGCGCCCAGCTTATGCGGTCATAGAATATCTTTCCGTTCCCGGATTCATATTCTTCGTGGAGTTCGTCTTCGGATAAGGCGAAATGCTTTGCTAGTGGCGCTTCGAATTCGCTGAGTTTCAGTTGCCCGCGCTCAGAGAGCAAAGACAGCGCTGGGACGCGAATTTCATCGTGTTTTGGGATTGTCACGAACTCTCCTCTGACTTATAACGCTTACATAAGGGGCGCGCAGCTTTTGGCGCGTCCCAGTGAGCGATAGCGAACGAGCTTGATGTTTTTGTTAGGTATTGCGAGATATAAACCGACACTTAAGATATGCGCTCATAAGTTTGGATTGAAAATTCTACTCCCTGAGATTGGAACAATGAACTGGACTTACCCATGATGTTGGCCCAAGCGGCGCTTTCCATGCAAGCCTCATGATCGGATTTGGATTCCCACTCCCAATACATCATTGTCTCACTCGAATCCGTAGATAGATGAAAAGCGACCGAGACAAACCCCGGCTGTCTTTTTGCTATAGGGATCATTTCCAAACCAACATTTTGTATTTGTTCCTTAAAAGAAGGTGGAAATCTAACTTTTGAAATCGCTACATAGCTCATTGGCATTACCTTTGGCAGTTTTCGTTTTGATACCTAACTTGTTATTAAGGGGAACAAAAAGTCCCTGTAATTCCTTTACATAGCTGGACAATAATACCCTGTAATCTGATAATCAAGCTCAAAGCATGCCTGTTAACATGAAACAAGAGGTCAGCCAGCTTGATTTAATTTTGCTGTGGGTTACACCATAAGCTGCGACTAGCAACCCTTACATTTACTGGGCTCATGGACTTCATTAACCGTTTGTTTGCGACTAAATAGAAGCATAAGGTGCGACTTTACCCGTGAAAAGCGGCATAAGGTGCGACTTTATTATTCTCATGCTGCTTTTAGCTATTTTTAAGTTTCAAACGATATGGGGGGAGCAATGACAACTGACTGCAAATGCTAGAGAACTTGAACCTTGAACCTCCAACCACCAGTACCACAAACTGGTATCTCTCACGCCTAACTAATTGATTTTTATAATATATAAAAAAACCATCTAACCTTTTACTGTAGATCACCCTATATGAATCAATAATTTGAACCGTTTGGTTAGACGTTATTGGTAATTATCATAAACTCCTTATTTATAGTTTTGACACCACGATGCCAACGTATCAACCCATGCTGGATGCTCATTGAGGCAAGGGATTAAATTTAGTTCACTGCCCCCTGCTTCTTTAAACATTTCGTCTGCGCGAATAGCAATTTCTTCTAACGTTTCTAAACAATCAGTAACAAAAGCTGGGCAAATAACCAATACGTTTTTTACGCCTGATTGGGCCAGTTCACGCAAGCGATCTTCCGTATTGGGCCCAAGCCATTTAGCGCGGCCTAGCCTAGATTGGAAGGCGATAGAGTATTTATCTGAAGGGATGCCGGCCTGATCAACGAAACATTGCGTGGTACGCATAATTTGGTGGCGGTAACAGGTTTTATGTGCCTCATTGGTTTGTTGGCAACAATCTGGACGTTGTAAGCAATGCTGGCCTGTTGGGTCGCGTTTTGTAATGTGCGATTCCGGTAAGCCGTGGTAACTAAAGACGATGTGATCGTACTCTTCCTCCAAGTATGGCTTGGCACTGAGCACTAGAGCATCAATGTAGTCTGGCTGGTCATAAAACGGTTCAACCACGTTCAGTATAATGTTTAACTGATGTTTTTTTATAACACGTTCTGCTTCCTCAATTGAAGTGGTGACGGTGCTATCAGCAAAGTGTGGGTAGAGCGGGATGTAAACCACTTCTTCGATACCGGGCTGTTGACTGAGCGTTAATAATTCACTTTCTATACTTGGTTTGCCATACCGCATAGCCATTGCAACGGGCATATCCAATTTAGCCTGTAGTGCGTTTTTAAGGTGATCAGATAAGACAACCAATGGCGAACCCTCATCCGTCCAGACGCTTTGATACGCCTGCGCTGAAGCTTTGGGCCTTGTTGGCAACACAAACAGACTAACGATCATTCGGCGTAGTAACCACGGTAACTGAATGACGTGGTGGTCCATTAAAAACTGATTGAGATAACGTCGAACTGATGCTGTGTCTGGATTATCTGGTGAACCCAAATTGGCCAGTAGTACCGCTTTATTAGTCATATTGAGTTTAATTTTTGGTGGTTAAAACGTCTGTTAACGCTAGTTTTAGGTCGGGATAATAGAAATGAAAACCCATTGCTTGTGCTTTCTCGGGAATTGTTCTTTGGCCGGTTAACAATAAACCAGACATTTCGCCTAACAGGGCTTTAAGTAACCACGCAGGTACCGGAATAAACGCATAGCGATGGAGAACGTCGGCCAATGTCTTCGTAAATAGTTTATTCGACACAGGGTTTGGTGAGTTAGCATTAAACGGCCCTTCTGCCTGATTATTGTTCGCTAGAAATGCGAGCAAGTTGACCATATCCTTAATATGTACCCAAGGCATGTATTGCTGACCAGAACCGAGCCGGCCCCCAACACCTAATTTGAATGGCAACAACATTTTGTGCAAAAAACCACCGTTCGATGCTAAGACTAGCCCTGTTCGTACCGTGCAGACACGAACACCGGATTGTGAAGCGCGCAAGGCTTGTTGTTCCCATGCCTCGCACAATTGATGCGTGTATTCATCGGTAAAGTCACTTTGCTCTGTTAAAACGGTGTCTCCGCCATCGCCATACCACCCGACGGCCGAACCGCTGATTAAACACTCCGGAACGTGTCTACGTTCCACTATCCAATCCACTAGATTTCTTGTTAAGCCTATTCGGCTGTCTTCTAACGCGGCTTTACGTTTTTTTGTCCACGGTTTGTCGGCAATAGGCTCGCCGGCCAAGTTGATGACCCAATCAATACTCATGTCGTCATCAATCTCAGTTAATGACCGAATGCCTTTAACCCGCTTGCCGCATTTATCTTTAACCGTTTCTGGGTTTCTACTTAATACGGTAACGTGGTGATTTTGGCCTAGCAATTGTTCACACAACGCCGAACCAATTAAGCCTGTTCCACCTGTTATAAGAATATTTTTCATCGCAACGATATTTAATTTATTGATTCATAATGACACACATCTATACAAAATAATATTCTTGTATAAGTATTTGTAAATTGGTAATCTAAAGTAACGTTGATAAGGGGTATTAGCAGTGAAAATAAAAGTAGGCATCAGTAGTTGTTTGCTGGGCAATGAAGTACGTTTTGATGGTGGACATAAACATTCTCGCTTGTGCAGTGACAACTTATCTCGCTATTTTGACTTTATACCCGAGTGCCCAGAAGTTGCTAGCGGCATGTCAATCCCTCGCAAACCCATACGCCAAATTGGCGACATTAACTCGCCTAGCGTTGTTGCTGTTCACGACAACAGCTTAGATTATACCGACCAACTGAATACGTTTAGCAAAAACAAGGCCAAGCAATTAGATCATCTATGTGGCTATGTTTTTATGCAAAAATCACCCAGTTGCGGTGTTTTTCGGGTCAAGGTATTTCAAGAAAGCGGTTATCCAGCCGCCGAACCAGGGCGTGGGGTTTATGCAAAAGCCGTTATGGATGCCAACCCATTATTACCCGTTGAAGAATCGGGCCGATTAGAAGATGCCGTCTTGCGGGAAAACTTTATCACCCGGGTTTATGCATACCACAACTGGCAACAATTAAATAAACAAGGGCTTAGCCACCACAGCATTATTGAATTTCACGCCAGTTATAAATATTGCCTTATGGCGCGCTCTCCGACTCATTATGTTGAACTGGGGCGACTATTAGCCGATGCTGGGAAGCATGATATTGATGAATTAGCTAAGCGTTATTTTAGCTTATTGATGGAAAAACTGAGTATTCTAGCCACCCGTAAAACCCATACTAATGTGTTGATGCATTTACAAGGCTATTTGAAAAAGGTCTTGTCCGCTAAAGAAAAACAAGAGCTTGGCAACATCATTGACCAATACCGCACCAATCAAGTGCCATTAATTGTTCCGATTACCCTACTTAAACACCACTTTAGTAACCACCCTGACCCCTACATTGCTAAACAGGCTTATTTGCAACCCTACCCCGACGATTTGAGTTTACGAAATGCCATCTGAACAAGCATTTACTATTGGTGATGTTAGCCAGCAAACTGGCGTTGCATCTGTCACCTTACGTGCATGGGAACGTCGATATGGATTAATTAAGCCGCAAAGAACACCAAAAGGCCACCGCGTTTATAACCAAAACAATATTCAGCAAATTCAACACATTTTGTCGTGGCTTAACCGCGGCGTAGCAATTAGCAAAGTGCCCGCATTGCTTGCCAGTGGCAAGTCATCCAACGATATAGCTTCAACTGATGAACAATGGGTAAAGCAACAAAACGGATTTCTAGCGGCACTAACACAGCTTAAGCAGCGCGGCTTAGACCAACTGCTTGACGAATTGAACAAGGCGACGCCCTTTGTCACGTTATGTGAGCAGGTATACCAACCTTTACACGCGCTATTGATACAGCGCTGGCAACAGCAACCGTTAGGCTACCAACTGGAACAACAATTGTGGGAACAGGGTTGGCAACGCCAAGTGATGATTGTGACGTTACGTACCGACAAACAAAAAGCACAAGGGACGTGCTACTTAGTGAGTCTGGACGCTGTTGGACCGTCGCTAAATTACTACTTGCTACATATCCAGCTATTGCAAAGCGGCATTCGCGTGAATGCCTTTAATACAGTTGATGATTTAGCTGGCTTAAAACGCCTGAATAATAATGCGGAATTGCCATTAATGATTTTTGCAGATCAACGCGTAGAGCAAACAACATTTAATCAATTATCTAAGTTAAGCAACTTATGGCAAGAAGACATCATCTGCGTAGGCCGTATGGCAGATATTCACGATAAACAACTAGCTGATATACCCCTTAATTCGGTTGGCGGCAACATGAGTGAATGTTGGCACTCAACCGTTATGCAAGCTTGGTTCGCTAAATTAAAAAAATAATGTCACAGCAATTAGTTTGGTTTCGCAATGATTTGCGCATAAAAGATAACCCGGCGCTTTTTCATGCTTGCCAAGCAGAGCAAGCTGTAACTGCCATTTACATCGCAACCCCACATCAATGGCAAAAACACGATGATGCTGCAGTTAAAATAGATTTCTGGCGCCGCAATCTTTTTGAACTACAACAAGATTTGGCTAAACTTAATATTCAACTGCATTTTTTTGAGGAGGACAGCTATCAGCAAATACCGGATTTAATTGCCACTATTTTCCAACAATGGCAAATCAATCAACTGTATTTTAACCAAGAGTACCAAGCCAACGAACAGCAAAGAGATCAGGCCGTTATGGAGCGTTGTCAAAAAATTGGACTGTCATATCAACACTATCATGACCAGTTACTCTTACCACCAGCGAGTTTAAGGACGAAGGCAGGCACACCCTTTAAGGTGTTTACGCCTTTTTCAAAGCACGCTAGACGACACCTATTGAATTCTTTTCATATTTACCCAGCACCCGAGCCTTGTAAAAAAACGACTGTCGATAAGTTGAAACATCAATGCGACTTAAGAGAAATATCGTGGCCAACGGTGTCAAAAAGTTTGTACAACTTTTGGCCCGCAGGTGAGCAAAAAGCCATAGCGAGACTAGCCGAATTTTTCCAACAACCTATTCGCAGTTACCAAAATAACCGCAATCTACCTGCAGTACTCGGTACCAGTCGCCTATCGCCTTATTTGGCGAGCGGCATTATTTCAATCCGCCAATGTTGGCAAGCTTCTGAACAATACGGAGAAGTTAATACAGACATACATATTTGGCAAAATGAATTGCTATGGCGAGAATTTTACAAACATACACTGATTGATTACCCACAAGTTTCTAGGCATAAACCGTGGAAAATACAAACTGAACAAATTGAATGGCGACATGATGGCGAACAATTAAGTGCATGGCAGCAAGGTAAAACTGGATTCCCTCTTATTGATGCAGCCATGCGACAATTACTGACGCAGGGTTGGATGCACAATCGTTTACGCATGATAGTGGCGATGTTTTTAACTAAACATTTATTAATTGATTGGCGCTTAGGTGAGCGATGGTTTATGCAACATTTGATCGATGGTGATTTGGCAGCAAACAATGGGGGCTGGCAATGGTGTGCATCAACAGGAACTGATGCCGTTCCCTACTTCAGAATTTTCAATCCCGTCACTCAATCACAACGGTTTGATCCGAAAGGCACCTTTATTCGCCATTATTTACCCGAGTTGGCTCACTTGTCCGATAAAGAGATTCACTTACCGAACGTTAAAAATAAGCCTGAGAATTACCCAGAACCCATTGTCGATTTAAAGGTCTGCCGGATTAGAGCTCTTTCAGCCTTTAAGAAGCTAAAACAAAACGTTAATTAAAGGATAAAACAATGCGTTATTTTTTATATGGTTTTCTTTTCATTCTATCGGGTTGTGTTGGCATCCCCGAGGGCGTTCAACCCGTTTCAAACTTTGAGCTTAATAAGTATTTAGGCAAATGGTATGAAGTTGCTCGACTAGATCATTCGTTTGAAAGAGGCTTAAACCAAGTAAGCGCAGAGTACAGCTTGAGAAAAGACGGTGGTGTAAACGTTATTAACCGCGGGTTTTCGTCTGAAAATAATGAGTGGAAAGAAGCGTTAGGTAAAGCCTATTTTGTTAACGAACCAAACGAAGGTTATTTAAAGGTTTCTTTTTTTTGGCCGTTTTATGGTTCTTATATTGTTTTTGAGTTGGACAAAGAACGTTACCAATATGCCTTCATATCCGGGCCGGATACGGATTATTTATGGTTGTTATCAAGAACTCCCACCGTTGAACCTGAAGTTATGGAAAAGTTTATCTCAATGTCTGAAGCACGCGGATTTGATACATCACAATTGATTGTCGTTGAACATTAATAACACTTAAACTGTATCGACGATAAGTTGAAAAAACATAGGAGCTAGCATGGCAAAGCTTTTTGATTACTTTCAGATAAGGGGCTTCACACTGAAAAATCATGTGTGCGTTTCACCTATGAGCCAATACAGAGCAAAAGATGGCGCGGCCAATCATTGGCCCGGCTTTTCAAGCCGATTTTGCCAAAGAAAAACGCCAACATTGCATCAATGGCGGTTGGTTATATGGGATGCGCGTGTTGTAAATACGGTTATCGAATCGGGGCAAGCCGACCTTATCGCCATTGGAAGAGAGTTGTTGAACAACCCTAATTGGGCTTTACAGGCAGCCAAAAAAATTGCAGCGGATGGTAATTATTCCCTGTGGGACCCAGCCTTTGGTTGGTGGTTAAGCAAACGCGAACGCGTTATGCGTAAATTGGGACTTTGATAAGCCTGTAAACAAACCCTAACTTAATACTACACTAGGCCACATTACTTAAATTTATAATGAGAGCAAAAATGAACAAACATGATGAATTACCTACCGAGCATCACGACCCTTTAATTTCTGTTCTACATAAGGCAATTTAATTTGCCATTAGAATATTAGCTGTGTTGATGGTACTGGTTATTTTTTGGGGCGTAGCCGATGTTTTGTACGTCATGTACAACCAGCTTATTGCGCCTCCTTTTTTACTGTTAAGCCTGTCCGATATCTTTAAAACGTTCGCAGCATTTTTAGCTGTTTTAATTGCAATTGAAATTTTTCAAAATATTGTTTTGTACCTAAGAACAGATGTATTCCCATTAAGATTAGTTATCGCAACCGCTATGATGGCAATGGCAAGAAAAGTCATTATTATTGACTTTAAGTTTGTGGTTCCTATGCATATGTTTGCCCTGGCTAGCATCATTTTGGCATTAGGCATCACTTATTACTTGTTAGGAAAAAATAAAGAGGACGTTGTTAAATTATGAAGGCATTGTTACTCGTCGCACACGGGAGCCGACGCAAACAATCGAACGACGAAGTTGAGACCTTAGCTGAAAAACTTAAAAACAACTGTGGCGAGCAGTACGGCATTGTTAAGTCTGCTTTTTTAGAGCTTGCCGATGTGTTGATTCCTGATGGTATCGAACAATGTATTGAGGATGGCGCAACGTCTATTACTATCCTACCCTACTTCCTTAATTCTGGACGTCACGTGGTGACAGACATACCCAACATCATCAACACCTGCACCATCCAACACCCAAACATCAATATAAGCCTTGCACCTCATTTGGGAGCTTCCGATTTAATGATTGATTTATTGATTACATCCGCCGTTAATGCGAAATCAGTTGAGGCTTAAATTTCTAAGCGCGGTTTTCGTAAAAATGTAACGAACAAAACAGCCCAAAATACTGTGCTAAACATAGTAAATTCAATCGGCATCTGTATGACGACAGAAGACAGTTTGCTTGCAGCCCAATACGAAGCCGGGCCAAATATGCCCCCCAGTATAACCGCAACCCATAGCTTGCCATTTATCCAGCTATAACACGTTTCAAACGTAATAGAAAAAAGCAACCAAAGTAGTAGTAACCAGAATGGTAAGGCCGATCCGTTACTAGCAAACTCGATTATTTGGAGTTTGGCTAAGCTCCAGTCTGTAATGCAGCCAATACTGAACATCAATAGTTTCGGCGAAAAGTACGCTAAATAAGAAATCGGTTTTGTCTTATATAAATCTACCACCAGATACAACAAAATCAAAGCGATTGCACCTAAGTAAAGCAGGTTCTCATGCCCTAAAACCAACACTAACCAACCGGCTTGAAATAATAAAACTGTTTGCCACATGTTGATAGTTATTTCTCCAAGGGTGCTAGTGACATTGGAACACGCGCCAATGGCTTGACTAAGTGCAGTTGAGATACGCTGATGACCTGTTCTTTAAAGCCACCTTCACAGTAGCTGAAGTAGTATTCCCACATTCGTATGAACGCGTCACTGAAGCCTTGTACTTTTATTTCTTCAATACGCTCTTTAAACGACTTTTTCCATTCATTTAACGTTCTCGCGTAATGCGTACCGATGTCATCCATATTCGTCATTCGCAGGTCACCGGATTTAGTCAAACTGTGGCTAATGGCGTTAACAGACGGTATGCAACTACCAGGAAAAATATAGCGCTTTATGAAATCCACTTCACTTTTCGCGCTATTAAAACGCTGATCGCTAATCGTGATGGCTTGAAGTAACATTTCGCCATCGTCTTTTAAAAGATCACTGCACTTAGCAAAGAAGGTATCAAAGTATTGATGCCCAACCGCTTCGATCATTTCTATAGACACCAACTTATCGTACTGTCCAGTGAGCTCACGGTAGTCATGTTTTAATAAGGTGATTTTATCGCTTAAGCCTGCGTCTTCAACTTGTTCTTGCGTGTGTGCGTATTGCTCTTCAGAAATTGTAGTAGTGGTGACGTGACAGCCATAATTCTTAGCAGCGTACATTGCAAAACCACCCCACCCTGTTCCAATTTCGATTACGTGATCTTCTGGCTTCAAATTTAAACGTGTACAAATCCTTTCTAATTTGTTGATCGATGCTTGCTCCATTGTGTCATCAGGGTGGTAGAAAATACCCGATGAATACATCATCGTTGGATCGAGAAATAACTTAAAAAAGTCATTACCTAGGTCGTAATGAGCAACAATATTGCTTTTACTTCCCGCGTGCGTATTTTTATTCAGCCAGTGAAACGCTTTTTTAATGGGGGTTGTGAAGCTTGCAAGCCCTGATTCCATTGAGTCCATAACAGATTGGTTTAGCGCAAATAGTTGAATAACCTTGGTCAGGTCTGGCGTGCGCCAGTAATCGCTTATATAAGCTTCAGCAGCACCTACACTACCACCTAATGCTATATACCAATAAAACTCGCTATTCAAAACGTTCATTTCAACGACTAAATCGCTACGCTTATTGCCGACAAACGTTTGCGTTTCTCTATTGTCTGTCAAGGTTAATTGGCCGTACTGAAGGTGACTTAAGTGTTTAAACACGGCTTTTTTTAAGGCCTTAGTAAAAGAGGTATTTCTACTATTACTTGTTTTGTTTTCTAAGTGTTCCGTTAGTTTTTTTACTGATGCTGAATTACTCATATAAATCCTTTAAATTAGCTTTAAACGTTATTACGTTTCTATCCTATTTGTCAGTTACTTGGCGCTGTGGCTATCTGGGTGGTCATAAAAAGGTATTTTTCTTAACCATAATTTTAATGATTGCCAATAAATACCGAACACCACTTGCCACGTCATCAGGGGGAATCTTACGAGGGCAGCGCACAGGTTTAAGGAATTAATCTCTTTGCGCTTTAAGGACAAATTAACGTCAAAACACGTCACTTCTTCTTGCGTGTTTTTCATGTAAACGGCCAACTTGTCACCCGGTGTGTTAAAGCGCCATAAATAGCGCATATCCATTGGCAAAAATGGCGACACGTGAAATTTCTTTTCAAATTCGCTTCTAACCACTTTGCTTGTTTTGTGGTTTGTGCCTGATGATCTATTGTCTAAAACATAACAATACCTTTCATTCCACGGCGTGTTATTTATTTGGGCCACAATAAAATCGAGCGTTTCGTTATTTTCTTTGTTAAAGCAATAGTAAAAGGAAACGGGATTAAAGCAGTATCCAAAATAGCTTAAATGCGTCAGTAATCTAATCGGGCCTTCTGGAATAACGCCCAATTGAGATTCGACTTCATTCTTAACGCCGGTTTTTATACAACCGTTTTCATCGGCCAAATATTTTTTTGTATGGAAACTAGCCACGTTACGTTTGTTTAAGGACCAGAGCCAAAAACGATCAAACAACGTCGGCAGTTCATCAAGGTCCAAGTACAACATAAATATATTGTATTGAAATTCGTTTTCTTTAGGCTTAAAACGCCTATGCCTAACGCGACCTGAGAATATTTTACTTTTCACTTAGTAGGTCCCTATCGAAGTCCTCGAGTGCTTGTAAAGTGCTGACAACGCCATCTTCATGAAAGCCGTAACGCCAATAAGCACCGCAATAATAGGTACGATTTTGTCCATTCAACTCACTATGCTTTTGTTGTGCTTTTACACCCTCGATACTAAAAAATGGGTGCGTATATTGAAGCACCTTAATAATTTTATTGGGGTCAATTGCCGCTGTATTGTTAAGCGTTACACTAAATGTGTAATCGCTTTTAAGTGACTGCAAGATGTTCATATTGTAAGTCAGCGCAACGCGGTCTTTTTTTTCTTTCAACAAGTGATAATTCCAAGCACCCCATGCTAGTTTGTGTTTAGGTAATACGCTTTCGTCGTAATGTAATACGGCTTCATTATCGGTATAAGGTATTGCACCCAATACTTCGTTTTCTAGTGTCGAAGGTTCAGCCAACACACTTAACGCTTGGTCACTGTGCGAGGCGATAAAAACATAATCAAAACGTTCTTCTTCATGTCCTGCTGCTTTTACAAAAACGTCGTTCTCTGTCCTACGCACGTTTTCAACGGGCGCAGATAAAAGAATTTTATCTTTATGCCCAGCAATAAGTGGTTTTAAATATTCGGAAGAACCGCCCTTAATAACGAACCACTCGGGCCGAACATCGACCGATAACATGCCGTGATTATGGAAAAACTGGACGAAAAAACGGGCCGGGAATGCAAACATACTATCGTGGTCGGTAGACCAAATTGCGGCACCCATAGGGATAATATAATCATGGATAAATTCTTTACCGTATTTATTATCAGATAAATAATTACCCATTGATATTGAATGCGTATCGTCAGATAGCAAACTAAGACTTTCTTCATTAAAGCGTAGTATTTGTTTTATCATCCGATAAAAACGAGGTCTGAACAAGTTTCTACGTTGCGCGAATAATGTATTTAGATTTGTACCATTATACTCAAGACCCGTGCGTTCATTTTGGACGCTAAAACTCATATCACTTGATTGATAATCGACATCCAATTCTTTTAATAACTTAATAAAGTTAGGGTACGTTTTTTTATTAAAGACGATAAAGCCTGTATCGATAATTTGTTTTTCACGACCCAACTCAATCGTATGGGTGTGCGTGTGTCCACCAACATAATTTTCGGCTTCGAAAACGGTAATATCGTGCTTTTTATTTAGGTGGTACGCGGCTAAACTACCCGCTATGCCTGTGCCAACGACTGCGACCTTCATCGGTTAGATTCTGGCACTGTTTTACTTAATATTTTTGCCGCCAACCCAGCCGGCAAATAAGAAACTAATTTTAAGAAATACGTGAAGCGCTTAGGGAAATGGATTTCTGTGGTTTGTTTTTCTAGGTGCTTAACGATTGTGTTGGTTGCTTCATCAATGCTCACCCTAAAAGGCATATCGAAGGTATTTTTATCGGTTAGCGGGGTTTTAACAAACCCGGGGCATATCCAACTAACGGCTATATTTTTTGGTGCCAGCTCAATTTTCAAACCTTGAAATAAATTCCTTATCGCGGCTTTACTTGCTGAATAGGCCTGCCCAGAAGGAAGGCCTTGCCATCCAACACTAGAACTCATGCCAACCAAATAAGCAGCATCAGACTCTTTTAATAACGGCATGGCAGCTTCAATTCCCCTTACCATAGAGAAGTAGTTGGCTTCTATCATTCGTTCAAATGGCGCCGCAGAGAAATTATAAACATCAACATATTCAGCGGTGCCTGCATTAAAAATAACGCAGTCCAATCCGCCAGCTAAGGTTCTAATTTGTTCCACTATTTCTTTATTAACATCAACAGATGTTAAGTCGCCAGACAATATGCTTATAGATTGCTTATCGGCAAAACTTTCATTTAATTTTTCCACATTTCTTGCACTAACAAACACATTGGCGCCTTTTTCAGCCAACTCATTAGCCAATCCCATACCTATGCCGCTGGAAGCCCCAGTGATCCAAACATGCTTACCTTTAAAATCATATGCCATTAGAGTTTCCGTTTAATCCAGGCGATTATTGTCCCTAGCACCGGTATTTGCTCATACAACATCTTCCCCGCATCAAAGTAGTCTCGGTGATAGTTTATTTTATCGTTTTCATCTGTTTGTAAATGCGTAACGCCAGGAACAACATAACTTTTCCCTTGATTAAGTTTTGAATGGGCTAAGTTCATATTCCAGGTCACGAAATGGCTATTTTCTAAAGACTTTATTTCTATAAAATCAAAACTAATTGAAGAGACGTTTTCATATAAATCAGCAAAATAAACCGTTAAATCATCCAGTCCTTCAATTTTATTCAAGGGGTCGATAAACGTGACGTCTTCACTGTAAAGCTCCCCCAGTAGCTCGAGATTATCTTTGTTCAGTTGTTGGTAAATTTGAGTGAATTTTTCAGTGCTCATGGCTATTTCCTTGCGATCTCTTTTTGCACTTCAATTGGTATCGGTTTTAAGTCCCAAACTAGCCCGCACCAACTCATGATTTTTAACACATAAAAAGTAATATCAAGTTCCCACCACACAAAACCCTGTCTCGCGCTTCCAGGATAATAGTGGTGGTTATTATGCCAACCTTCGCCTAGTGTAATAATAGCTAACAGCGCGTTGTTACGGCTGTCATCAGGGGTATCAAAGCGTCGGCTGCCGTACCGATGCGCAAGAGAATTTATCGTGTAGGTTCCGTGATACAAAGCGACTGTTGATATAAAAAATCCCCATACAATCATTTGCGCACCTGTAGTTTCCAAATGAGGGTAATAAGCAGCCATTAGCGAGCCCACGCAATAGAGGACAATTATCAGCACTAACGGTGCCGTTATATCGAACCGATCAAGCCACCTTAATTCTGGGAATTTATTAAAATCTTTTATCTTATCCGTTCGCGTAAGGAGATTTTTGGGTGATAAGAACCAAAGACAATGGCTCCAAATGAAACCTTGTAATCTAGGTGAATGCGGATCTTCTTCTTTATCAGAAGCATGATGATGAGTTCTATGATGTGCCGCCCACCATAACGGGCCTCTTTGTGCAGAACTTGCCCCCATAAAAGCAAAAAAGAACTGCATAAAACGCGATGTTTTAAACAGTTTATGTGAAAAATATCGGTGATAAAAACCGGTGATAGCAAACATCCTTATAAAATATAAAGCAACTGCGGTCCACATGGCTATCCAGCTAAAACCCACCCAAATAACGGCCAATACCATTAAATGCATAAAAACAAATGGCGTTACCTGGCTCCAGCCCAGTTTATTTGGATTTTCAGTTTCATCTTGATTGACACTTGATTTAGCATCAAACCATAAAAGCATGGGTTTTAATCTATTTAGCAAACGCATTTACAACACTCTATCTTCTATACAAGTTCTTACGTTATTTATATCACTTTGGATCATAGCTTCTTTTTGAATCACGATATCGATACGTCCCAAATTAACACCCCATTTACTGATTTCTGTTGAGCCCATAAGCGTCGAGCTATCTACTAACGTTAACCAGTCATCCATAGCCACAATGTATTCAGTGTTATCAACGCTAATCTTTAACTCATAATTTAAATTTAAACTATCGCCAAACACCTCACCGTTAGCAACTCCTACTACGTCACCTGCCGTACCTAACCAACCTTCAGGTGTTCTGTCAAAGATCCAGTCACGGTTTTGACGTTCCCCATCATCAAATAGAAAAACTTCTTCTAGCCTAACTTTATCCTCAGAACTAAAGGCGACAATGTCAGCCGCAAACTTCCGATTAATTTGACCATTTCTTGATTTCACTAGGCCTTTTGCACATAGGTTTCCTTGAAAAAAGGATTCGAACTGAAAACCAGGTGCTTTATTACGGTATTTATTAGCGTCTATTGCACAACCGCTTAATATGAAAACACCCAACACCATACAAAATAATTTCATCATTGCCTCAATCAAATTGACTTAATAAGTTATACGTAAAATAACGCGGATTGGATTAAAATTATTTTTTTGATCCAATCCGCGTTATTTGTCGTAAAACCTAATAGAGACTAAAAAAGGCACGTTGCCTTTACTAACGGTTTTTATTAAATATGAATATGCAAGCGCAAAGACAAGTAAACGAAAACTTAGTATATTGGTCAGCTCATACTATTCTTCGGCAACCAATTTATTCCTTTATGGGCGAGCCATCACCAAGCAAGGCGGAACAAGCAAGTCTGTGCAAACAATACATCCATGCGATTGCCTTTGAACAAGATAAGAACGCGTACAAAGCTTTGTATATTTACTTTGCTCCCAAGGTCAAAACATTTTTCAAACAACATGCTAGCGCAAGTCATGCCGAAGAGATGACTCATGAAGTCTTTATACGTGTTTGGCAAAAGGCCAAGACATATCAGGCAGACAAGGCAAATGTTTCAACTTGGATTTTCACCATAGCTAGAAATTTAAAAATTGATTTGCTTAGGCAAAAGAGAATTGTTGAAGTCAAACTTGAGGACTCTCAGTCAGATCTCCACATAGCTGAAGATGACGTTCATGAAGAGCTTGTTAGTGCCTACGACAAAATTAAATTGACTAATAATTTTAAGTATTTAAGCAACGAACAAAAAAACGTTATTTTAAAAGTCTATTACGAGGATAAAAGCCACCAATTAGCAGCTCAAGAACTTGGCTTAACATTAGGTGTCATCAAGTCTCGAATTAGAAGCTCATTGAAGGTTTTACGTCACCATTTACGGAATCAAAGCGAATGAACAGCCATATAGACACCGAGTTATTATTAAACTATTCAAATGGAAATGTAGAACCCGCATTGAGTTTGGCCATCGCTCTGCATCAAAAACAATGCAAACCTTGCCGACAAAAAATTGCAGCTATAGAGTCTTCTTACGGCCAGAATCTCGAATTATCAGAAGCTTCTCGCATTGAAAATAATAGCTTTGAGCGTTTAACAGCTGATTTAGATAAATTACCAACATCAGACAATGGTGTTTCAAAAACTTCTAAAAGCCTTTATAAGAAAAATATCGATATCGTTGATTTTGGCGAAGATGACACCTTAAGTTATGCCATTGCCGCAATAAATAGGCCTTTATTTAACCAATTATCCGATTTTAATTACGATGATTTCGAGTGGCAAAAACTCTCATCCAAAATATCATCTGTTGCACTTGAGTTATACGATCCTAGCTTTAAAGTTAATTTGTTACGTTTTTCACCCCATACCAAAATCCCTAAGCATACTCATTTAGGCAAAGAGTTCACGTATGTTATTAAAGGTGATTTTAAAGACCACAAAGGTAAACATAACGCAGGTGATTTTATTGCGTGTGACGGTTCTGATGAACATAAACCTATCGTCGGCACCTCAGGTTGTGTTTGTTTAGCAATAACAGATGCACCCTTACATTTTACCGGTGTACTCGGTCCAATTTTTAATAGGTATGCTAGCTATTAAGTTGGCTGTCTTATTTCAACATCTAACATTTCCTCTATTAAGGCTACAATCAAATTACTTGAAGAACTTATGAGAAAAATTTTTATACTGCTATTTTTGGTACAAATAGGCATCGTAAGTGCAAACGAAATACCTCTAAAAGAACTAAACGTTGTTGGCCGTTCCAGTTTCAGTGTTTGGTTTTGGGATATCTACGATATTGAATTAAGAACCCCGAGCGGCACTTACAAGGCAGGAAATTTTCCGTTGTCACTTGAATTAACCTACAAAAGAGAAATATCTAACATTGAGCTTGTGGATGAAACGGTCAACCAATGGGAACGTTTCAATATTGGCGAAGACCAGAAAAAAAACTGGGCGAAACAATTATTAGTGATATGGCCTAGTGTTAAACCTGCAGATAAGATTACGTTTTACATTGATAATGAGAAAGTTACCTACTTCTACTTTAACAATCAATTTATAGGAGAAATAGGTCTGGCAGGCTTTTCAGATGCTTTTGCTTCTATTTGGTTAGGCTTAGATGGCCCGTATCCCAAGATGACCAAAAAATTAATTGGTTCCCATTAATAGCAATGATTTATTGAGGAACTAGATTACAACTTATATGCGACAAAAAAGGTCGCACTTGCTATTAAACAACCTACCTTGTGAGCTCACTCTCCTGAAATCTAGCAACATAACCGAAACCTAGCGATTCGTCTTTTCCAACTGTGACAAATAAAGTGGATATTACTGAAATTATAGACATTTACTAGAGTGCTACTTCTCGCTGGATAAAAGCTTAGGAGCAAGGCGTAAAACAGACTATAAAACAGAGTAAACGAGGCCATCGACCAGAAGAGCAAAGACGTCTAACAGACTCATGCAATATCAGCTTTATGACTAATAAGTCAGGCCTTTGATATGGCGGATGATAAAACCGTCAAACGAATCGGAGCTAACCACCTCACCATCAAAATTGATAACACTGTAGTTGCTACAGTGATCGAAAAAGGCAGTACCGCCTGTAACCCAAGATAAAGAATTTTCCACTTAAAATTCAAAAGACCGACTGTAAATGAGCGACTTTTTTGACATCATGAGGCGAGGCTCATTCAAACAGGTAGCCCACTACTACGCCGTCTTTGTTCTGATACCAATCAACCGAAGCTTTAAGCAGCTCTCGAATTATTTTTTCTTCCTTTTACAGGTATAGTTTGAGCGAACATTTCTACGGTACTTCGTAATAGATAACTGCTTCATTTAATTACCATCATTAAGAAATTCATTCATTAGTTTAATGACCGATGGGTATGTGTAGATCACATGCCGGCTAAAACCACAGGCTTTGGCTATAGCCATTTTGTTTGGTTTACCTGCACGCATTGGGATTGAAGCTGATGTCTCTTTTAGTATCTTGAAATACCTACGCACTGCCTTTTCATATTTCAACGTGAGGTCTTTTCTTTGCCTTTTTCTAGCTCGCTTTAACTCGTCTTCTCTAGCTAAAACCAACTTTTCTTTATGCGTTGTTAGAATGATCGGTTGACTACCTCTGGTGCCATGCTTACTGTTGCGTTTTAAAGCAATCACTTCAATATCATTAGACTTACATAACCTTAAAAGAAGTCTAGTATTGGTGTTAAGTAAGTGCGCTACGCCCGATAATACGACATAATTTCCACAAAAATAATCAACAGATTCTGCCGTTATTCGTACATGTCCCTCGACAGTTGTTGCAACCAAAATATTTTGTGTAATAGCATCGTTAATAACTGATGAATCTAAGCCCGTTTTATCCACAACCTCAGTAAATCCGAGTGTACTTATTTCAACTAGTGATGTATGCCTTTTAATCAACCTGTCTACTTGAGATTTGTCTAACATAAAGCCCGATAAATTTGAGTCAATCGAACATTCAGATTGAATCACCCCGTCAATCACTGCTGAAACTATATCTGATTTCAATTCAGTAGACTTAAGCTTCTTATTCATAATGTTTTTCAAACAAACCATTTCTTGTTTATAAAACCCCAATGGCTTTGCATGTTCCCTAGCTGACTGCATTAACAGTTTTATCTCTTCAACAAACCAGGTTTCCTTTCGCCCCCGATGCAACGACTCAGTCGACACGGTACCTTCTTTTAAATATTTCAAAACGCTAACGGGCACACCCAAGCTTGCACCCGCCTCTCGAATCGGAACCGTTTTAAAAAAAACTTCAGGTATAAGCGTACCTCTCATATCTATGATGACTCGAGAACCGCCATTACTTGATGGGATGGTTTTTTTATTGATATAACGGCTGTCAATGATCATATTCAACACACGCGGCGACATGCCTGTCCTTTCACAAAACTGAGATTTTGTGAGGTACCTCATACCACTCGTTAATGACTGGTTATCTAGGAGCTTTTTATCAATATACCCTTTGCCCCAAACACCTTTTCCAAACTCAATAAATTCACTTTTTAGATAAACGGCTTCTTTTTTGAAGGAGCTGTTTTTAAACAAGGCTAAGTAAAAAAGCTCGAACTGCTTTCGTAAAGCGGACTCTGGTGGCCGTGTTGTTTCATAATATTCACCCAGGTTGTTCAAAAACGCATGGTATCCATGCGGCCAGTTCTTAAAAATATTAACCGATGAATCGATCTCTCTAGAATGCGTATTAGAATGGGGCTCATGACACTTGTAGTACTGCTTTTGCAATACATTCATTATCAACAACAAAGAGCTCAATGATAATTCATCGAAATATTTAATCGGGTATCCGCTCTTATTCTTAAGTCCGCCTAAATTAAAACCATACACTTTTAACGCAATGATTTTCATAAACTCATTAACGTCCTCATCAAGCGTTTCTAAACTCTGATCAGAAAAATTAGCGCCGCAACGACAGGTTAATAACCCGGGCCTGAACCAACTGACTTTTTCGCCGCATTCAACACAGTGCGTTATTGGCACACACCCATGTTTTGGGCAACCAACGGCATAACTTAAACTCCAAAATGCTTCTATGTAACCGTCGTCTTCCGCACAATGGGGACAAAAGAATGCTCGCCTCAAATCAAACTGTGACGTCGATGCACTACGCTGTAAATTTTCATTTAATATTTTTGAATGATAAGCGGCATCATTTGCTATATTTGAGATGGCCTTTAACTTTTCAAAATCACATCCTGTTATATCAACAAGGCTACCCAAAGGGACATCTATGCCATGCATGCTATGAGCCGTCATACCCGCCACCTGTAATATGTGAACCGGCGTGTCGTACCCATTTCTCTCAGACAACCTTAGAATGTAACTTTGTAGGCTCTCAATTGCATAAGGTGCTGGTGTTCTTACTAGTAAACTCATCACTCAAATAACCCGCCCAATTAAGCGCTGGTTTTGATTTTACGTGCACCGCTACCGGCTATCGACATACCGCCATTTGCAGAGCCTATTTGGCTTACTTTCTGCAAAATACTTATCGTCGGTTGCACGTTAAAATCAGGGTGAAAAGGAGCTATTTCAGCTGAAACAAATTCCTTGTTAAACGTTGATTCTAGATGTGCAACAGCTAAGTCCTCCAGCGTAATCACTGAGGTTTTCTGATCGATCGCATTCCAAACTGCACACTGAAGAAGCTTTACTAAGTAACCAAAAAGGCCGCCCGTCGCACAATAAAATCGAAATGCCATGCTTTCATTAGTCAAGCACGGCAAATCATAGTGTTCTTGCATCGACTCATTATAAGCACCTAAAATCGCAATAAAATCGGTCCTCAAGTCATTATTCAGCCACTCAAACCTCTGCATTTTTATAGGAGCTGAAAAACGACCCATCAATTGCTCATTTTGCTCTAATACTGCCTGACAACTATGTAGCCCACCTACAACTAAAGCCACGTTGGTATCATCCACCAATATTTTTAGCCAATCAGCGACATGATGCATGACCTTACGTGACCCTTTGTCCCAAAAATGCTGGAACTCATCAATCATGACCATTTGCGTACCGCAATCTTTCATCAACTTTTTCAAGCGTGATGTTTTTATATTCTCCGTTCCAGTACAGCACTTGGGGTCCCCAATTGATTCCAATAATAGCTCAACAAGCCCCTTTACTGTCGGTTTAGACGGCGTTCTAACTTTCAAGATTGGCACATTCAAACCATCTTCAGTTCTTGTGCGCGGGTGATGCATTAAACACTCGTCAAGAACCCTGCTTTTACCGGTCCTAGACTCACCAATCAATGCAATGCAAATGGGATTAGCTGAGCCTTTAGCGTATTTAAAGCCTTGTTCGATTCTCTCAACCGCCCTAACAAAGCCAGAGTGCTCTACCAAGGTCTCTTGTATTAGGTATGGGTTTTCAATCATGAGTCACCCTTCTTTAGAGTAAGCGAGTCACTCCCCCTTGGCCTATGAATTGGTTTTATATATTTAACCGGCGTTGACGCATCCACTACAAACACTTTATCTATATGCTTATCATCATCCAGCAGGGCTGTTTTTTTCTTTTTATCTAATTTTGTTTTCGAACCTTTAAGCAATTCCTTATCACCGATGAAACGTGCTTTTTTAACAGACCTTTTACCTGTTGTTGCCCAGTTCAACAATTTAGCTTTCGCCTTCAACAAGGACGCTTCATTAACAACAACACCGTTTTCTTTCGCCCACTTTTTTATCTGCTTGTGCTGCCAACGTGTCAACCCAACAGCATATTCTTTTGACACTGCAGGAACGATATAAGAATGGTTGTCACCTTTAACGAAAACGACAACTTCACCTATGTCATCATCGTTGTATAAAATATCAACCTTACAAGTATCACCGTACCTATAACGAAGGTCATTTAACTCAATTGAGTTGTAATGAAGTAAATCATGCACTATCCCTTTATGACTTAACGATTTGTCGTTTTTAGGCGTCCCAAATGAGATATCTAACTCTTCAGGCGAACTGATCAGTCGAATATCCTCTTGACAAACTGATTCCTCCCACATGTTAGCCGGTGTCATACCAATTCCTCGATGCTCCTCCTGGTGGTACACATCAACAAGCCACTTATAAATACCTTCGTGCAACTTCTTATACGTCGTGAGCGCATGTTTTTTTGGATCGTAGTCATCTTTCTCAAAAATGTTAGAAAAACTTGTACCCGGAAGTTTATGAATATACCCCGAATTTAACGTACCAAAGAAACGTTCAACCTTTCCTTTGAACCAACCGGTTCTACGCGGCGCCCGATGGATCTCTATACCGTATTTAAAGCAAGTGTTTCTTAAAGCGTGCGAGTGAAACTCCACCCCATTATCAACAACTAGTTGAGACATGACACCGTGTGCAGCCCAATCATTATCTATATCAGGGTAATTTTTGAGTAATTCAGTTTTGGGTAAAAAAGCTTGTTTTAAGCAACGTTGAACGGTCAAATTACTGGGTGGTTCAAAGCTAATTGAAAATCCGAGAACACATCGTGTGTAATCATCAATACAAACTGTCAGCCAAGGGCGTCCTAAAGGCAGTCCAGTCTTATCATCAAGTACAAAAAGATCAAGCCTAGTATGATCGATCTCCGCACGCTCAAGCGGTGAATACGTAGTACGGTTTTGAATGACCGACCGGAATGCCTTTCTAGCATACTCACGCCCATGCCTTGCCACACAAACATCATAAGCATTTATGTCTCCAATCATTCGCTTAACCAAAGCCATGCTCGGTAATTCCAGTTTGTTTAGCTCTCCACGCAACTCATTCTTTGTGATGACAAGGTATTTAGCGCACTCAAGAGCATCACTGATTGTCCCTCTTTCACGCCGCATATACGTTTCATCAATTGCGTCTCCGACCAGGTTTTCAACCTCAAGGCAATATCGTCCACGACGATTACCTTTGTCCAAATTCTTATCTAACAGTGCAACCGAAGCATTGCCGTTCATTTCATATTTATTTTTCCACCTAATAACTGTTGATGGATCAGGAGCCCTACCTTTGCTACCCAGCTTAACCCAAGTTTCTTCTATGACCGGTATTAATCTAGAACGTGTGTTGGGTATGTCGAGCGTCGCTGACACATATTCGAAGCGCTCAATTGCTTTTTCATAGCCTTTATCATTTACTGATAAAGCCAGACGTTTGTCACTTTTTAATTTTCTTTCTTCGGGAAAATGCTCAAAAATATTCATTGCATTTTGACTGATAAGACTCAGTATTTCACTTTCAGAAAACTCTTTGATTCGTTTTGTTTTCTGGCATTCTAATTGCCAAATATCACCTTCAAACTTACGTATTAAGTTAAGTTTTTCGCCATCATATTCTACATACGACCCAACCATTATCCTCGCAGTACTCATGATATTGCCCCCTTTGTTCCATTTGCTTTCAACCTAAACAAAGAGCCCTTGCCTATTTTTTCACTACCATCTAGGACTAACACTCCCTCTAAAGTAAGCCGGGACAAAACACACCGGATATCAACATCTGAGCTTGTGTAAATACCGTCAAGCCAAGATATTGAATCGTTAGAAAGAAAGTAGACCCTCAGTATTTCTCGAGACGTACCATCAATAGGATCACGACCGAACTTAAGAATCGTTCGTGCATTGTGTAGCCGTAATTTGTTGGATAATTGCTCACCAGTAACAACATGGTATGAATAGCCGATTTTTGGTAAGTATTCGGTTAAAAAATCGGTTCTAATTCGCACATCATCTTTTTTGGCTTCCCTTTCAGGCTTAATTTCCCACACTTGTAGCTCGCCATTTTTAGCAACCAAGATGTCCGGATAATGCTTAGCTACCAGCCCCTCAATGCAATATTCAATTAACATCGGTTGTTCAGCAAAGGCTTGAATACTGGGACTCGCATCTAATAGAACAAAGGCATTCAGTTCATTGTGGGACTCCCACTCCAACATCCGACTCATCTTCCACGATGGATATTCACCAGTTGGTCTAGCTCGTGATCGAGTACTTACTTTGCGCATTCTGACTTTGCCCTTTTTAGGGAAAGTCAGCTTGATGTGATTGTTCTTATGCTGAAAGAACAGCGGTTTATTCTGTGATTCAAGGTTCGTTAAATTATTCATAGTTCATCATTCCTTTCTTATTGAGTTAAATAAAAAATTCTTGATCAACGCTTTATTCAAACTTTGAAGGCAACTCCCCTTGCGATAAACTTCAAATATCTTGTAATTAGCATCATTCAATTACTGCATAATTATAGGAATGGCAGTAAGTCTTGTCAAGTATTTATCAGCAGTATTTTATTACTGCATATTATAATTGACATCAACTACTCTTTTAAGTACATTAATATCCAGTTAATTAATATTTTATTAACGGTAAATTAATTGCCTTAAATAAAGCAAAGACCACCATGAAAAGCACCGCACTCATTGACATTGCCGATATAAAGCCAGGCCACCCTTTCCGAGGCTCGATTAACCCAAGTGATGACGCAGATACCTTTGTCATTCAGATAAGGGACATTAATCAGTACGGGGAAGTAGACAAGCAAAAAATTGTAAAAACAGCTCTCACCAGCAAAAAGAAACCTGTTTATCTAAAAGAAAACGACATTTTGTTCGCTATAAAGGGCGCCAGACACTTTGCAACATTGATGCAAAACATTCCAGATAACTCTGTTTGCTCCCCTCACTTTTTTGTCATCCAAGTAAATAACAAAAATGCAGGGCATGTCATTCCTGCATTTATTAGCTGGCAACTAAACCAAGTGATTGCACAACAATACTTCAAAAATTCGGCCGAAGGCACTCACTACGTCAGCATTCGCAGGAAAGTACTTGAGGATACACCACTGGTCATACCGCCTATAGCCGAACAGAAACAAATTGTAGCGTTTAACAATGCCGCCATAAAAGAACAAAAGCTATTTCATCAGCTCATTAAAAATAGGCAACAACAAATCGACGCCCTAGCAATTAACCTACATCAATCAAGTTAATCAGCTACCCTCAATCAACTTTATATAAAAGGAATTTCCATGCCACATACCCAACTCAACCAAGACGATATAAATAAAGCCGTCTGGTCAGCCTGCGATACCTTTAGAGGCGTTATTAGCTCAGACACCTACAAAGACTTTATCTTGACGATGCTGTTTTTAAAATACATTTCCGATGTCTATAAAGATGATCATGGAAAGTTAGTCGAACAACATGGGGATAACCCGGCGCTTATCAACGCCATGATGGCAAAGCAACGTTTCGTACTGCCAGAAGGCGCAAGCTTTTGGGATTTGTACGAAGCTCGCCACCAACCAGGAAATGGCGAACGAATTGATAAAGCACTCCATACTATAGAAGAATCAAACGGCTCCAAGCTACGCAATGTTTTCCAAGACATTACCTTCGGTACCGACAAATTAGGCCCAGAAAAACAAAAGAATGATTTATTGCGCCATCTATTAGAAGACTTTGGTAAAGATATTCTAGATTTAAGTCCTAGCCGCGTGGGATCACTCGATATTATCGGAAACGCTTATGAATACCTCATCAAGCACTTTGCAGCGGGCAGCGGCAAAACCGCGGGCGAGTTCTACACACCACCTGAAGTGTCAGACCTGCTCGCCACCATATTAGAACCTCAAGAAGGCGATCAAATATGTGACCCTGCTTGTGGTTCAGGCTCATTACTTATGAAGTGTGGCGCGATGGTACGTAAAAACTCGGGTTCAAAGAAATACGCACTGTTTGGTCAAGAAGCCATTGGCTCTACCTGGGCGCTAGCAAAAATGAACATGTTCCTACACGGTGAAGACAACCACCGTGTTGAATGGGGCGACACTATTCGTAACCCCTTACTAAAAGACAAAGACGGTACCGGCCTATTACACTTTGATGTCGTCACCGCCAACCCACCCTTCTCGCTTGATAAATGGGGGCATGAAGATGCGGCGAATGATCCATACGGACGATTCCGCCGCGGTATCCCGCCAAAAACCAAAGGTGACTACGCCTTTATCAGCCACATGATAGAAACCCTCAAGCCAAACTCTGGCCGAATGGGTGTTGTTGTCCCTCATGGGGTGTTATTCCGTGGTTCATCAGAGGGCAAAATCAGGCAGCAACTCATAGAAGAAAACCTGCTCGATACCGTGATTGGCCTTCCGGAAAAACTCTTCTTTGGCACAGGCATCCCCGCCGCTATTTTAATCTTTAAAAAACAAAAAATGGATAAGGACGTTCTATTCATTGATGCAAGCCGCGAGTTCAAGTCAGGTAAAAACCAAAACCAACTCACGCCCGATAATATTCAAAAGATTATCGAAACCTACAAAGCGCGTGAGACGACGGATAAATATTCTTACTTAGCCAGTTTTGATGAAATACAAGAAAACGACTTTAACCTCAATATTCCGCGTTATGTCGATACCTTTGAAGAAGAAGCTGAAATAGATTTAATGGCCGTACGTAAGGAACGCGTGCAGTTACAAAGCGAACTAAAAACCCTTGAAGCAGAAATGGAAGGCTACTTAAAGGAGCTGGGTTATGGTGCCTAGTGGTTGGAGCATTACAAGCTTATCTGATATTGCATCCGTAGAGCGGGGGAAGTTTTCAGCTCGTCCACGAAACGATCCACAATATTATGGAGGCGCCATACCATTCGTTCAAACTGGTGATATTGCCGCTGCAGATACTTACCTCAGAACTTTTAGCCAAACATTAAATGCAGAAGGATTAAAAGTAAGTAAATTATTCCCTGAAAACACTATATTAATAACAATAGCCGCAAATATTGGTGACACAGCCATCACAACTTTTGACGTTGCTTGCCCTGACAGCTTGGTAGCAATTCAGCCTAAGAAGAACACATCTGACACATATTGGCTTAAAAACGCTTTAGAGACACTCAAGACTGAGCTTGATTCAAAAGCCACTCAAAACGCACAAAAAAACATTAATCTACAAGTCCTAAAGCCTCTAAAAATACTAACTCCTCCACTCCCTGAACAACGAAAAATCGCCAAAATCCTATCCACATGGGATAAAGCTATTAGCACCACCGAGCGCCTAATCGACAACAGCAAACAGCAGAAAAAAGCCCTCATGCAACAACTGCTCACGGGTAAAAAGCGCCTGCTAGATGAATCAGGCAAACCATTTGAGGGTGAGTGGGAAAAAGCAGAGCTGGGTAACCTTTTAGATTACAAGCAACCGACCCCTTATTTGGTGAAGTCCACCGATTATTCAAATAAATACCAGATACCGGTATTAACTGCCGGAAAGACATTTGTATTAGGTTACTCAAATGAAGAGTTCGGCATCTTCAGCGAGAACCTACCTGTGATCATATTTGACGACTTCACCACAGCTACTAAGTTTGTAGATTTGAATCGCCTTGAGATTACTAGACACTCATTAGCTCCCTAAAGTACCTTTTTTCATACTCAACTGGCGACAACATATCGTTGTTGCCATGCTTCCGAACTGGATTATAGAACATCTCAATATAATCAAAAATATCCTGCTTGGCTAAATCACGAGTTGCATATACTTTTCGTTTGATACGTTCGCGTTTTAGCAGTTGAAAGAAGCTCTCAGCAACCGCATTATCATGGCAATTACCTCGACGGCTCATGCTGCTCTGCAAATTATGCGCTTTCAAAAAGTCTTGCCATTCATAACTGGTATATTGACTACCTTGGTCAGAATGAACAACGACCTCCGTCGTCGGCTTTCTTTTCCATACGGCCATCAGTAATGCGTTCATAACAAGATCTGTTTCCATTCTTGAGTGCATTGACCAACCAATAATTTGGCGTGAGAATAAATCCAACACGACAGCTAAGTACAACCAACCTTCATAAGTTCTGATATAAGTAATATCCGTCACCCATGATTGATTAGGCTCATTGACCTCAAATTGTCGCTGTAAAATATTCTGGGCAACGGATGAGGGTAAGCTACCTTTCATATAACGTCGCTTTTTGTATCCAGTTTGTGATTTAAGCTTGTTTTGATGCATTAAACGTTCAACGCGGCTCATGCCGCAAGTTTCACCTAGTTCGCGTAGATCGTGGTACACCTTGCGATAACCATATACGCAACCACTTTCCAGCCAGGACTGTTTTATAATGCCTAGCAGGCGTTGATCTTCTATCGTGCGTTTAGACTTGGGCTGTTTTAGCCAAGCGTAATAACCGCTTCGATGAACATTGGCTGCTTTACACAGTAATTTAACCCCATGCTGGGGATGATGAGCCTTGATAAACGCATACCTCACAGTGACTCTTTGGCAAAATATGCGGCGGCCTTTTTTAATATGTCTCGTTCTTCTTCAGTGCGCCTAAGTTGCGCTTTCAGATCACGGATTTCTTTTTGCTGGTCGGTGATTTGATTGTACTTGGAACTTTCGTTGCCATAACGCTCAACCCAAGCATAAAGGCTTTTGGTGGTGCAACCTAACCGTTTCGCCACTTCATAAACTGAATAGTTGCGTTCAGTAATTTGTTTAACGGCTTCAATCTTAAATTCGTCTGTGTATCTCTTGCTTGTCATCTGTTTCTCCAATATTGCTATTATCATATAGCTTTGGAGTGTCTATAGTTCTCATGGCGATTCAATTTTCCATTTAAGGCTAAGTCTAGCGCAATGAAAATTCTAGTCGCAAAAGAAGGTGCTTCTATCAAGTACATATTCGAAGCTATGCAAATACTTAATTATCCTATTGGCGGACACCAACGACACTGGATTTCTATATTTTCCTACCTTGTTATTGCGCTACCTTCTCGAGAAGAACAACAAAAAATCATAAGCACTCTCACCAATGTAGACAAAGAAACTAAACTATTCGAACGACAACTCGCTGACCTAAAGCAAGAGAAAAAAGCATTAATGCAGCAGTTGTTGACGGGTAAGCGTCGAGTAAAAACTAATAATTTCGAAAAGGATTGTCAAAATGTCTAATGAAGATTATAAATTCACGGCATTGAATAAAGCCGTTTCGACCGATGATGAGCTCCAAAAAATTAAAAAAGAGTTGAGTGTCAATGGCACTAGCAGCACCTTACGGGATGCGTTAATGACCGCTTGTAGAGAAGGCTATTTTTTAGAACTTATTGCCGATATGTATGCGCTGGTTGGAGATGATGAGCTAAATTTTAAGAAGCAGTTGCTAGCACTACATAATAACGGATTAATTAATGTTGTTGATGAGTTTTTGCGACTGACTAAATCTGGGGAACAAGACTTCTTCTTTATACGTCATGTGTTTGAAATGATTCTCCCTGATATAGATGCGCCTACTCATATTGTGATGACTTGTGTGAAGCATTTAACGGTTCAAGCTGGAAATGATTTAGCGGCAGGAATGCTTTTGGTACCTTTTAAGAGGTTTTGCGAGGCAAGCTTAAAAAGATCAGAAGAAGCATTAGATATTGCGATACA
>DBBV01000024.1 GCA_002292375.1 Methylococcaceae bacterium UBA975
CACCATTGTTCACTACCAACCTCGGGTGAACAGGCAGTGATGGAAAAAATAATAAAACCAAATAGAGCGGCTGAGATAATTTTTAGACTGGTTTGCATGGCTGAGGTCCTTATTAACTAGTTTAGGAATGAATTGGATGGTACTAAACTTTGTTTAAGTGTGTAAGTTTTTAATGATTAACGTGTAAAAATTATACGCCAGGTTCTTGCCTTGTTTAAAACGCGTTTCGCTGGCAATTAATAAAAGATGGACGGCCTTTATTAAGCAAAGCTTGCAAGAAACGTATAAAATGAAGCGTTTTAGTAAAGCAGTTTTTGGAGCAAGTATGAGTGAGTTGTCTGTTACCGATATAGAAAACCAATTAAAGACGTTTATTGATCCGTTAACGGGGCAAAGTATTTTGACCGCTAAAGCGTTGAAAAATTTGACGTTGGTTAATGGCGAGCTCAAGCTTGAGGTGGTGACAGGTTACCCTGCCGCGGGCATTAAAGACCAGTTGGCGGCCGATATTAGCGCGCATTTGCAGCAACTTGAAGGCGTAAAAAGCGTTGATGTGACCGTTAGTTGGCAAATCAAGCCGCACGCAGTCCAAAAAGGCGTTAAACCAAGAAACGGTGTAAAGAATATGATCGCGGTGGCGTCAGGCAAAGGCGGCGTTGGCAAATCAACAACGGCTGTCAACCTAGCCCTAGCGCTGCTCGCCGAAGGGGCGCGCGTGGGTATTCTAGACGCGGATATTTATGGCCCCAGTCAACCAACCATGCTGGGTATTACCGGCCGCCCTAGCTCACCTGATGGTAGAAGCATTCAACCGATGGAAGGACACGGCCTACAAGTGATGTCTGTTGGGTTTTTAGTGGATCAAGATACACCGATGATTTTACGTGGCCCAATGGTCACTCAAGCCTTAGGTCAGCTATTAAATGATACCAATTGGGATGATCTTGACTATTTAATTATTGATATGCCACCGGGTACGGGTGACATTCATCTAACCTTGGCGCAAACGGTGCCGGTTACCGGCTCGGTGATCGTAACCACACCACAGGACATTGCCTTGATTGACGCGAAAAAAGGCTTGAAAATGTTTGAAAAAGTGGATATTCCGGTGTTGGGCCTGATCGAAAATATGAGCCTACATATTTGTTCAAATTGCGGCCACGAAGAAGCCATTTTTGGTCAAGGCGGTGGTGAGGCAATGGCGAAAGAATACGGCGTAGAGTTTTTGGGCGCCTTGCCGTTGGATTTATCGATTCGAACCAGTGTGGACAGCGGTATACCGACGGTTGCTGCGGACCCTGATAGCCAAATCTCTACTATTTATCGGGGTATGGCCAGACAGTTAGCTGCCTCCTTATCGGTTAAAGCAAAAGATTTTAGCGGTAAAATTCCGAATATTGTCATTAAATAAATTAGGGTAAACGATGGGTATTAAGTCTGATAGTTGGATTCGCCGGATGGCGAAAGAACACGATATGATCGCACCATTTGAGGCCGGTCAGGTTCGTAATTCGTCACAAGGCCGGGTTATTTCGTACGGTACGTCAAGTTACGGTTATGACATCCGCTGTTCGGATGAATTTAAAATTTTTACCAACATTAACTCCGCCATTGTTGATCCCAAAAACTTTGACGCCAATAGTTTTGTTGATGTGAAGTCAGACGTTTGTATCATTCCGCCAAACTCGTTTGCCTTGGCTCGAACCGTTGAGTATTTGAAAATTCCACGCGACGTGCTAACGATTTGTTTAGGTAAATCCACCTATGCGCGCTGCGGCATTATCGTTAATGTGACACCGTTAGAGCCAGAATGGGAAGGGCACGTGACCTTGGAGTTTTCTAACACCACACCATTGCCGGCAAAAATTTATGCCAATGAAGGTGTTGCCCAGATTTTGTTTTTAGGTGCAGATGAAATTTGCGAAACATCGTACGGTGACCGCGGTGGTAAATACCAAGGGCAAACTGGCGTAACGCTACCAAAAGCCTAATTAGTCGCTAAATTTAACTTGGTCGAGGCGCATTTCAAAGGTGCCGTATTTTTTTTCTCGGCGCAATAAGACGGGTAAATTAGCTAATGACTTGGCGCACCAATAATAGGTAATAAGTGGCTTGTCGTCTTTTTTGCGAGCAAGTTTAATGGTGTCGTATTGGCGACCATCGAGGGTGATTTTTTCTGTACCGATACGGGTAAAAACATAGTTTTTAAGACGCCCACCGTCGGCAATTTGGTAGCTTAAGGACGCGTCGTTATCCGCTAAATCATGCATGAGTGCTATCTGCATCAGGGCCTTATCGATTACGCCATCGGTAATGGCTAATTTCCAGCTACGACCGGCTATTGAGTTGCTTACTTTAAGCTTAGACCAATCGAAATTTAAAATAATGTCTTTTTGGCTATCGCCTAAGTCAGCCTTGTAGTGATAACTGAGCGGCCGAATACGGCCGTTGTAGAGATCAAATAGGCTACTTTCTTCTACATCGTCATCTCGGATAAAAGATAACAGACCACTGGTTTTGGTTGATGAGGTTAATTGATACTGTGCTGCGCCTGATTTTTTAACAGTTAGTGCCACGTGGCCTATCTGGATGTCGTTGTGATGCAGGGTGTAGTCGGCTTTAAAAATAGGAACAATTAACTCAGACGCCAAGCTGGTTTGTAGAAATAACGTACTGATTAAAATAACGCAGTGGGTGATGAAGACCTTTTTTGATAACGTCATCGTCACTTGCGCTACATGTAGTCCATCACCACGGGGCCGGGCATTTTCTTTCCGTCCATGTAAATAGCATCATCTTTCAGTTTGATGCGCCCTTTAGCAAGCCAGCTAATGGCGGTTGGGTAGATCAAGTGTTCTTTAACTTTCACTCTAAGTTCTAAACTCTCAACGCTATCGGTGGCTAAAACAGGGAGTCTAGCTTGCAATAGTATGGGGCCACTATCGAGTTCGGTGTTAACGAAGTGCACGCTACTGCCATGTAACGGGTCGCCATCATCCATGACGCGCTGGTGGGTGTGGGTGCCTTTATACTTCGGTAATAAAGAGGGGTGTATATTGATCAGTCGGCCGTAGTAATGGTGTACAAAATCATCGCTTAAAATGCGCATAAAGCCGGCTAAAACGACTAAATCTGGGCGCTGTTGGTCGATAAGCGTTTGCAGTTCCAGGTCAAAGTCTTGACGTGATGGAAACGTGGTGTGGTCGAGTACATGGGCAGGAATGCCGGCTTCTTGAGCGCGACTTAGTCCTCGCACATTGGGTTTATTGCTGATAACCGCGACAATGTTAGCCGGTAATTTGGCGTCTATAATCGATTGTAGCGTGGTGCCTGAGCCTGATAGTAATACAACAATACGGTAATCGGTGCTCATGCGGTTTACAGGTAGTTGACGTAAGGTTCGCCAGTAGCCTGTGCAATCTCACCTATGACAAACGCGGACTCGCCGCTGTTTTTTAATTGCTCAAGTGCAGCATCGACATTTTGTGGAGCGACGCAAACGACCATGCCAATACCGCAGTTAAAGGTTTTGAGCATTTCATCATCGGCGATATTGCCTTCTTCTTGTAGCCAATCGAATAAGGCCGGTGTTGGCCAGCTGCCTAGCTTAATGTTAGCAACCGTGTTGTCAGGCAGTACCCGCGGTAAATTTTCGGTGATGCCGCCACCGGTAATGTGTGCCAGTGCGTGAACGGGCTGGTTGTGGATTAGCGCGAGTAGAGATTTAACGTAAATACGGGTAGGCTCCATTAGGGCTTGCGTTAAAGGGACGCCACCCACGGTTTGATTGAGGTCGGATTGGCGTTCGATAACCTTTCTGATTAACGAGTAACCATTCGAGTGCGCGCCGGAAGAGGCGAGGCCAATTAATACGTCTCCAACGGCTACCTTAGAACCATCAATGATGTGTGCCTTTTCAGCAATGCCCACGCTAAAGCCGGCTAAATCATAATCACCTTCGCTATACATGCCGGGCATTTCGGCTGTTTCTCCGCCAACAAGGGCAGCGCCGGCCAGTTCGCAGCCTTTGCCAATACCAGAAATAACGGACGTGGCGACCTCTAAGTCAAGTTTGCCTGTGGCGTAATAGTCTAAGAAAAACAGGGGTTCGGCGCCGGTCACCACAATGTCGTTAACACACATAGCAACCAGATCAATGCCAATACTGTCGTGTTGATTGAGCAGCATGGCGAGTTTCAGTTTTGTACCTACACCGTCGGTGCCAGATACAAGTATCGGCTGCTTATAACGATCGAGTGGTAACTCAAACAAGGAACCAAAACCGCCCAAACCCGACATAACGCCTGGGCGTTTGGTACGTTTGGCAATCGGTTTAATGCGTTCTACGAGCTGTGCGCCGGCGTCTATATCAACACCCGCGGCTTTGTAACTTAGGCTGATTTTGGAATCACTCAAAATGGCGTCTACCTGGTTTGAAATAAGTAATTATATCAGTTGAGTTAATTGTTGGCAGTAATAGGACTAACTATATTATGCTATAGGCTGATTAATTAAACAGAGTTGGGGATGGTCATGCGTTATTGGGTGGGTTTATGCTTGTGTATCTTATCTTTGCCGCTATCTGCGGTACAGGTAGAAGGCTTGTACACAGCGCAAGTCGTCGTTGATGACCAGTCTCAAGCCTTGCGTAATAAAGCCATTGCAGTGGCGTTTAACCTCGTTTTGCAAAAAGCATCGGGTAGAACAAGCGTTTTACAAAGCCCCTTATTGCAGGCGGAAACGCCTAAGTTCAGCTCATACGTGGAACAATTTCAGTATCAACAGATGGCGGATGAACAAACAGGCTATCTGCTCAAGATTAGTTTCCAAAAAACGGCGATTGATCGGTTTTTACAGCGTTTAGATGTGCCTGTATGGGGAAGCAATCGACCTGATATTTTAGTTTGGTTGTCGCTGGAACAGGCAGGCAGGGTGCAGTTAGTTGGGGCAGATTCAGAACAATGGGCGCCGCGGTTAACGCAAATTGCGTTAGATTCTGGTTTGATGATCACGCTACCTTTGCTGGACTTAGCCGATCAACAAGCGATCAGTACGGATAACGTGTGGCAGGCCTCGGCAGAGAGCATCGAGTTGGCCTCGCAGCGTTATGGCGCGCAACAGGTTATGGTGGCACGACTGATGAGCAGCTCTAATGCCTCCAAACAGTTCGATTGGAAACTAATCAATACAAGCGGGGAATACGTCGATGCTTTGCGTGCTGACACGTTAGAGGTCGCCTTTCGTAGTGGTTTGGCAAAAATGTCAGAACGTTTGGCTGATATTTACGCGCCGCGAGGTTCATCCGCCGAAACCGAATTATCGATAGTGCTAAGAGGGGTCAACACGCTGGAGCAATTTATCGATGTCACGCAATACCTTTCATCGTTAGATATGGTTAAAAAGTTGGATTGGAAAAATATGCGTATCGGCACGCTTGAGTTACAGCTAAACATTAGCGGTGACGAAGCGGTGTTTAAAAAAATTGTCGCGTTAAATCACGTGTTATTGCCCGATGCTGCAGAGGTTCAGACAGTAGCTACGATGGTAGATGGGGAGGTGCAGATTGAACAAGGACTTAATAGAACGCTTTATTACCGCATAAATTAAATGCAAAGAAAAAACATTCCCAACCTCATTAGTTTTGTCAGAATTATATTGGTGGGGCCTATCGTTTATTTTTTATTACAAGGTGCCCATGTAACGGCCTTGCTATTATTTATCGTCGCTGGCCTATCGGATGCCTTGGATGGTTTTTTGGCTAAGAAATTTGGTTGGACGAGCCGTTTAGGGTCTTTGCTTGATCCTTTGGCCGATAAATTATTATTGGTCTCGTGTTTTTTAGCCGGTGCTATTATTGGTTTGTTGCCACTGTGGTTATTGGTGATTATTGTAGCGCGTGACCTCATTGTGGCAGTTGGTGCGCTCATGTATCACTGCTTGGTTGAACGGTTTAGCGGTGAACCGCCTTTCTCCAGCAAACTCAATACCACGTTCCAGATTATCTATTTGGTGATGTTAATATCCGCACAAGGCGTGTTAACCATACCCGCAAAATGGTTAGATTTTGCCTTGTATTCAGTCGCTGCAACAACAACCATCAGTGGCCTAGAATACGTTTGGGTGTGGGGTTTTAGAGCTTGGGGCTTAAAGATGAAGGCACAACATGAACAACAGTAATAAATACGTCATTATGGTTATTCTTAGTGCGGGACTTGTGTACTTGTTGTCGCCTATTTTGACGCCATTTTTGGTAGCGGCGCTGCTGGCGTATTTAGGTAATCCTTTAGTGCTCAGGTTGGAGCATTTTAAATGGCCCAGATCATTAGCGGTCAGTGTGGTGTTTGCGGTCATTTTTGTGGCGCTCGGTTTGACTCTATTGGTCTTATTGCCGCTGGTGGAACAACAAGTATCGGCCTTGATTGAAAAAGTCCCAATGATCATAGCTTGGACCAAGCAAACGGCGCTGCCTTGGCTGCAAACGCGGTTTGCCGTGTTGGCACAGATTAATGCCGAACAACTGCAGTTGGCGTTGCAAGATAATTTAGCCGGCGCGGGTAGTGTAGCCGCAACCATTATTGGCTCGCTTACCTCGTCAGGAATGGCTTTTTTATCAGGCTTGGCGACGATTATTTTAATTCCCGTGGTGACCTTTTACTTGCTCAGGGACTGGAGCGCGTTGATACATAATATCCAACAAGTCTTTCCACGCCGACTAGAAAAAAAAGCCAATGACCTTACCCAGCAAGTGGATACTGTTTTAGCGGCTTTTTTTAAGGGCCAGCTTATTGTAATGGCGTGTTTGGCTGTCGTGTATTACGTCGGTTTGAGTCTTGTGGGTTTGGAGTTTGCCTTATTAATTGGCTTAGTCGCGGGCCTCGTCAGTTTTGTGCCGTATCTGGGTTTAATAATCGGCGTTATCTTAGCGTGTTTAGCCTCAATCTTTCAGCTGCATGATGGCAGTGGCTTACTGGCGATCTTGCTTGTTTTTGCTGTTGCCCAGGTGTTAGAAAGTGTGGTGTTAACCCCAGTCTTGGTGGGTGACAAAATTGGTTTACACCCCGTGGCCGTTATTTTTGCGGTAATGGCCGGTGGGCAACTGTTTGGCTTTACCGGGGTGTTATTGGCCTTGCCCGTGGCCGCGGTTTTACTGGTCTTTGTGCGGGACCTTGATGCGCGGTACAAAAAAAGCGAGCTGTATAACGCCGAATAACGGTGTCCAATTGATAACCGTGTAATAAAAAAGGCGCCCAAGGGCGCCTTTTAAACTGAGGCTTAGCTTATAGGTTTTGAGCAACAAAATCCCAGTTGACCAAAGCCCAAAACTTGTCCATGTACGCAGGGCGTGCGTTACGGCAATCGATGTAATAGGCGTGTTCCCATACGTCACAGGTCAGTAAGGGTGTTTTGCCGTCAGTCATCGGGTTACCAGCGTTACTGGTTTGCACGACTTCCAATGTGCCATCGGCAGTTTTGCTTAACCAGCACCAGCCAGCGCCGAAAAGGTTGATCGACTTATCGGTAAATTCAGCTTTAAACGCCTCCACAGAACCAAATGCAGCGTTAATCGCGCTTAAAAGCTCGCCTGTCGGCTCTGTGCTCGTGGGCGTTAAGCAGTTCCAGTAAAATGTGTGGTTCCAGATTTGTGCCGCATTATTAAAAATTGGCCCAGACGATTTTTTTACAATCTCTTCAAGTGAAGCGTTTTCAAACTCAGTACCAGGGATTAAGCCGTTCAGCTTAGTAACGTAGGTTGCGTGGTGTTTGCCGTGGTGGAATTCTAGTGTTTCTTGAGAAATATGGGGTTCTAATGCATCAATAGCGTAGGGAAGAGCGGGTAAAGCATGTGTCATAGGTGTACCTTTAGTTTATGTTAGGCGCAGGGCGCATTAAAAAGCGGCTTAAGATAGTGCGCTTAGATATAAAAATCAACCCATTTGGCTGAGTTGATGGGTTGAATGGGGGTTATTTTTCTGTGCTAACCGTATGTAAATGAACGTCTCGCTGAGGGAATGGGATGCTAATGCCTTCTGCGTTAAAACGCAGCTTAACACGTTCATTGAGGTCAAACGTTACCGCCCAGTAATCGGCAGAGTTTACCCAGGGACGCACGGCAAAATTGACGCTGCTGTCAGCCAAAGCATGAACGGCTACCAGTGGTGCAGGGTCTTTAAGGATGCGTTCGTCGCTTTGTAAAATATCTTCTAAAACAGCTTTAGCTTTTTTTAAATCGTCGTCATAACCGATGCCATAAATCAAATCAATGCGTCGAGTGGGTTTGGTTGTGTAATTGATAATATTGCCATTCATCAGCCCAGAATTGGGAATGATAATGGTTTTGTTATCACCGGTCCGCATCACGGTGTTAAAAATATGGACCGCCTCGACGATACCAGCGACGCCTGCACCTTCGATAAAATCACCCTGTTTAAAAGGGCGAAAAATAATCATTAAAACGCCCGCTGCAAAATTAGATAAGGAGCCTTGCAACGCTAAAGCAACCGCTAGACCAGCGGCACCCACAATGGCGATAAATGAGGTGGTTTGAATACCTAATTGCCCCAGTGCGGCCACGACAATAAACGCCAAAAGGGCGACGTAGACCATATTGCTACTAAATGAGATCAATATAGGGTCTGACTTCGCCTTGATCATCGCCTTTGAAATGGTGGACTTGACGGTTTTTGCGATTACCTTACCGATAAAGAAAATTGCTAAGGCTGCGATCACTTTAAGTCCGTACACGCTGAGCAGTGCTTGAATTTGGTTGATAGTGCTATCCGAGAATAAATTGTCCATGCTGTTCTTCTTTGATTTTTTTCGTTAAGGAGTAAATACTTTCTTTAATAAATCAGTCGTTCTTGCCGCTGGGTTTTCACGTATAAGTTTTTCTTGTTCGGCAATCCTTAAAAATATACTTTGCACAGTTTTATGTGTAATAAATTTATCAAGGTCAGAGACTTGCGAGGCGACCAATGTGCTCATATTACCAGAATTAGCAATTAGGTTTTTGTAGCTGGCGGTCACCCCTGCGCTATTGGTGGTTTGGGTGACAATCGGTAATAATTTATCGTGCAGTTTAGCTGCGCTGTGTGTTTTAAAGTATTCAGTTGCTGCGTTATCAGGGCCTTGTAATATGCCAACCGCATCGTCAATACTCATTTGCTGAATGGTTTCAGTAAAAATGTCGATAGCTTCAGGTGTGGCCTGTTCTGCAGCGCGATTGAGGGTGGTTTGGAACTCGTCGACAAAGTGGCCCTGTCCTAGCATTCTTAATGGAGAAGCAATCGGCTGTAAAAAACTGGGCAAGGGTATTCTGACGTCGGGGTGGTTCAAAAAGCCACCCTCAGCGCTAAGATTTTGCACCGCTACCTGGGTGCCTTTTTCGAGCGCTTGCTTAAGGCCTGAGACGATGTCTGCATTTGACAGTCCATTAGTGCTTTGGGCAGCGGATGGAAGGCTTAGCTTTGCCGGATCGATATCTTTAATAAAGTCGAAAAACCCTGCTTGGGTGTAACTGCTAAAAACCACTAATGCGATCAATACTATACGTCTTAACGAATTAAACATAACACTCTCCATTTGTTTTTTGCCGCATCCTATCAGTTCAGTCTGAACAAACGCTTAATACGGTTGGTTTTTATCCGTTGTTAGACAAAGCGCTTTTTAAAAAGGGGATTGTCAATTTGCGCTGGGCAGATAAACTGGCATGGTCTAGTTCGTCAATTATACGCCATAAGTTAGGGAGATCCCTAGGAAAGTGGGTGATTAAATAATTGGCCACGTCGTGATTCAGTTCCAAGCCTAATTGTTGGGCCCGTACTTGCAAAGCGCTTATTGTACTGCTGTCGCTGAGCGGTTTTAAATCCAAAGGTAAACCGCTCGATAGGCGACTTTTTAAATCGTTGAGGCCGATATGAGCGTGTTGCGGCGATGCGTTTGATGCGACGATTAAACGGCCTTGTGCCTGCCTTATTTGATTAAATAAATTAAACAAGGCTTCTTCCCAATCGGCCGAGCCGAAAGCTAGCTCAATATCGTCAATGCACACTAAATCAACCCCAGCCATACCCTCTAAAATGGCTGGAGACAAGTCAAGCAATTCTTTTAACGGTAAGTAACTGGCGGTTTTGCCGAGCTGTGCTTGAGATAAACAGCAGGCCTGTAATAGGTGAGTTTTGCCACTACCCTGGCTACCCCAAAGAAAAATAAACGGTTCTGACGGGTCGCTTAAGGCATCAACAACCAGCTGGTTATCGGAGGGAATAAAGTTCTCAAAAGTAAACGACGCCTGTAATTTAAAAGGCAACGGTAGTTGGTGTAGCATTAAGGTTTACTGAGTCGGCGAATGTATAAAGAGGCGCTAAAAAATACCGTTAAGCTGATAATGATCTCAATGCTGCCAAGCAAACGTGTCGCAGGACTGGCAACGGCTTCCATAGTGCCATGAATGAAATACAAAAGACTTAGGTAGGCCGCCCAATTTACGGGCTTGTCGCGGCCATGCAATACGCCCATCAGTGGTAACAGTAGCGGCGCCACGCAAACGATCAATACCAAGGCGATAGGAAACGATTGCGGCGGTGAAAAAATCGTAATCCACGCGGTAATAAAACCAATGAGGCACAGGTAACTAATTAATTGCAGCCAATACGCGGCTTTTATTCCTGGTAAGGTCATGATGAACTCAGTTGTTTGGCGAGCGTAGCCACTCGACTACCCAGCGCGACACAGAGTTCGGCTTCTTGGCTGTCAATTTTTCGTGCATTATCAACCCCGGCTAGGTGGCTTGCGCCATAAGGTGTGCCACCACCGGTGGTCGTTAATAAGCTGTTTTCAGAATACGGTAGCCCAGCGATTAACATGCCGTGATGCAGTAGTGGCAACATCATCGAGGTTAAGGTGGTTTCTTGGCCGCCGTGTAGACTGCTGGTCGAGGTGAAAACGGCGGCTGGCTTGCCGATTAATGCACCCGAAAGCCAAAGGGAGCTGCTGCCATCCAAAAAATACTTTAGGGGGGCAGCCATATTGCCAAAACGTGTGGGGCTGCCTAAGACTAAACCATCACAGTTTTTCAGGTCCTCTAAATTGGCGTACATTGCGCCATCCGCAGGCACCACGTCCTCGCTGGCTTCGCAAACGGTTGAAATAGCAGGCACGGTGCGTATAACAGCCTCAACACCGTCAACTTTTTCCACCCCGCGAGCAATTAAATTGGCCATTTGTGCTGTGGCACCGTGGCGGCTATAAAATAAAATCAGTACGTTGATGCTCATTCGTTGGGGCTCACTTATAAAATATCCAATACGCTTTCAGGCGGACGGCCAATGGCGGCTTTGCCGTTTGCTAATACAATGGGCCGCTCGATTAAAATGGGGTGTTGTAGCATGGCGTCAATGAGTTGGTCGTCGCTCAACGCATCGTCCCCGAGTTGTAACTCTTTGTAAATCGCCTCGCCTTTACGCATTAATTCGCGCGGGTTTAGCCTGAGTAGCGCTAAAACGGACTCTAACTCGGCTTTACTAGGTGCTGCTTTTAAGTATTCAACAACCTCTGGTTGTAAGCCTTTTTCTTCAAGTAACTGCAGGGTTTGACGTGATTTGCTGCAACGTGGGTTATGGTAAATTTTAACGCTCAATGGCTTGTCCTCAAGATCGGTTTAAACGATTATAATTTATCTACTCATTTGCGACAGGGCTTTTTATGCAAGAAGCCGTTTTTAGGAGGCTGGTGGCCTTAATAAATGACTAGGCATTAGGTAAGAAAAGTTCTTGCACGCAGGAATAAGTTAGTGGTATAAATACAACAATCATAAAAAATGATTGCGGAATGTGCTGTTTTTACTAAGAATTTAAATCACATTGCAAACGAGACTAACCTCATATCAAAGGGAATAACGATGAATAACTTTAAAAAGAAAGCATTATGCGCCGCTATTGGTGCAACATTGATGGTGCCAGCCACGTCACTAATGGCGGCAGAAGTAGGGAATTTTTTTCACACTGAAGGAAAAAGTAAATTACAAATAGGCCTTTTTTACAACGACAGCAAGCGTGATGTCGAGCAAAAAGGTAAGGCACGTGTTAGCTCCGGCGTTGCAACAGAAACTATTATTGGGGAAGGGGAAACAGAAACAACCACAGAGGTGGGGAGTGTTTCGGGTCTAAAGGGAGAGGAGAATACCCAGGATTTGTACCTAAAGATAAGCTATGCCTTAACGCCTAAAATTGAAGTTTATGGCAAGCTGGGTGCTAGTCAAACAGATTTAGATATTGATAAAGCAAATTGGCAGTTTGATGAGTCGACTACAGAAACTGATAACCCCGATATTTTTAATACTTCCATTGTTGAACCATTAGATGAACTTGAAACATCAAGTCGTGGCGGCGACCGTGGTTGGTTGGCGGGCGTGGGCACAAAAATAACGATTCATGAAACAGGTTCCGGTTGGAATTTAGGCCTGGACGGCCAGTATATTTATCGTGACCAAGACATGGATAAAAGTTTAGCTTGGGGCGGTGATCTTGAATTGACGGGCCAAGAATCGCACGAACTTCAAGGGTCGTTGATCTTGGGTAAAGTCGTTGGAAACTTCAGGCCATACGGCGGTGTTTCGTACACGAAATATGAAAGCGAGTATGATCTGAGCGAGGGTGGCAGTCGAACAGGTACCATTGACCTTGAAAATGAAGACAATGTTGGCTACTTTGCCGGTTTTGACTTTGACTTTTCTGGCTTAACGGCTAGCTTTGAAGCACGCGGTGGCGATGAAGAGGCCTTTACTTTTGGCCTACGTATGCCGCTATAAGTAACTAGCTTATATGTATTACAAAAAAACCCAGCTTAGGCTGGGTTTTTTTGTGTATTGTTCACGGGTGTTTTTCTAAAGGGAGAGAGAAGTAACGCGTAAGGTAGCGTGATGGGCTTATTCAGTTTTTATAACGTTAAAAGAAACGTGTTGGCTCACGTCGTCATCTATTTTTATTTGAATAGTATGTTTGCCTTCCTGGCTTAATTGCAAGGGTGAGGCGCAAAGGATAAAGAGCGTTTCGCCTTCAGTTGATGTTGGGGTAAGAGTTTGCCCTTGGATAGGGCGTGAATCTAGGCCATCTGGGGCGGTGATTTTGACTTGTAAGAAAGGCGCGTAATCGGCGGGTATGCCGGTAAAACGTATGATGAAGTTGAGTTGATTAATGATGGTCGGTAATTGCTGAACAGAAATGTCTTTAGTTGGGTAAACGCCCATTAGGGAGTAGCGGCCGCTTTTTTCTTCGCGTACATCGTCACAAAAAATGATATCAATTACTGCAGGTGTCGTTGTCATGTCGTTAGGTTACCTTGTGTGGCTAATAAATCGTTAACGGGCGCTATAAAATAACTGGAATACTTATAAATTTTTGGGGTGATTTTTTTCCCCTTCCTTCAAATAAAAAAGCGGCATAGGCTTCACAATACCGGTGTATTGCATGTAATTGATAGGCCCACTCGCGTTTAAACGCACGCGGGTCGATGACCGAGAAGCAGGGGTTCATTTCAAAATAAAACGGTTTTCCGTCGGGTAGCAGGGCGTAATCTGCGATGGTGTAATCGAGTTTAAGAAGATTTTTGGCCCGCAGCAGTTCATCTTTTTCGTGTAGTGGCCGATCCCAAAATGCATACTCTTCAACTAGGTGGGCGTCCATTCTATCGGCCTGCCGGGAATCGGAATGAATATTCCATTCGGGTGATGAGATAAGGTGGCGGGCGATTACCTGGTCGCCCAATAGTACGCAGCGGTATTTTCGATATAAGCCGTCTTCACTTTTATAATCTTTAAACTGAATGGCTACAGTGCTCTTTCGAAAGTAGGCGTCGTCAATGGCCGCTATATCATCTTTATTGTTGGCGAGTTTCATTGAGGAGCCTAGGTGGGTGTTTTCATGACGGAAAATGATTGGAAAAGGCATATTTAAGGCAAGCGCGAGTGACTTTTTGGGCACACGTTCCACGCGGGCGCAGTTGACGTTATTTTTAGACCATATTTTATAGGCCTGCCTGCGATTACAATTGGTTAAGCCTTCTATTCCGTTGATAAATCGTTTATTTTTTGTTTTGCAGTATATCTCTAATTTTTTTATTCGGTCTTTGTGCCAGGCGTCGGCACAAATGGCGTTAAGCACCAGATCGTAAGCGTCTGCGTCCGAAGGTTTGATCTGTTCTATGGCTCGGCAATCAAGCTGAATGCCGTGATTTTTCCATAAATAGTTGAATAAATAATCGTGAATAGTAACGGCGCCTTTTTGAAAAACAGCCAATACTTTCAGCTTTATTGGGTTATGAAGCATGTTGCTGACCTTGCCATAAATCGAAGGCTTCCATTAGGCAAGCCAATTTATTCTGGACTTCTAGTAGTTCGGATTCGGCCTGAGAATCTTTAATTACGCCGACGCCGCCCTGGGTAAATGCCTGTGAGTCGCTGAGTAAGGCGGCGCGGATATTTAAAAAGCAGGAGGCATTGTCCATACCAATTTCGCTATAACCAACCATGCCACCATAGAAATGAAAGGGTTCTATTCTTAAGTCTGCTTTTAAAACTAGGCTGTCGGGATAAGAGTTTAACGGGGGGTAACTATCTTCAAGTAAGTCAAACAGCTTAATTCCGCTTTTAAGTTGACCGCTTAAGCGAGAGTACAGGTGTTTAACGTGTTTGAAGGTACGCACCTTTTTTATAAAATCTATTTGGTACTGCCCTTTTTGACAGAGTTGTTGCATTCGATTTTTATAACGGTTTAAAGCCATTATATGTTCGGTGTTTTCTTTTTCATCTTCAAGCAGCTCTTGTTGCCAGCGTTTGTTTTTTTCAGGGTCAGGACTAACGCCTCTTGTGGACGCTATCACGTCAAAAAACAAGGTGTTATCTTTAAGTTCAAAAATATTTTCGGGGCTACAGCCTAGCGAGTATTGATTGTCACCAATGTTAGCGTAATGGCTAGCGGCACAATTGGGCTCTAGGTCAGAATAAATGTCGTATAGGTGAAAAGTATCTAAAGATGAAGCATAGGGTTGTTTATAGGTACGGCTAATGATCATTTTTCCTGCTTCTGTTTGCAGCAGGTTAATAGATGCGCGAAGTCTTTTTAGAAAGCTATCGTCCGCTTCGGATGTCCATGTGTTGGTTTTATTATTGTTTTGGTGTTTGTTAAAAGTTGGTTTTTCGGATGTTTTATTATTCAAAACCTTGCTAATGCTCTTTTTCAGAGCCTTTTCAGATTGAGGGTTCGCGAACCAGATTTCTATAGATTTATCCTTGTTAATACGTATTTCAACCGAGGGTTGAATGAAAATGGCGGAGGGCACTAGCGGGTCTTGTAGTCCGCGATAAATATCTGGGCTAATTAGGAAGAAGCAAGGCTTTTGTGGATTAAGAAGCGACTTAATTTGCTTGAATAAGGGTTCGTCAGATAGAGCGACTTGTTGTTCAGAGCCGTCTTTTTTAATAATGAGCTTATTGTCTTGAAATAAGACAATGTTTTCTGGGTTGAGCCCTATGGTGCTAAAGGGTTCATTTGAAGACTGGTAAATGAAAGAATAGGGTGCAGTGTCAGGGAGCTCTTCCTTAAGGGCAGCATATATTTGTTTTGTAAGCACCGTGGTTGTCATCATCAATCAAATCCATTTTAATTCAGCTTAACTTTAGTCTTACAACAAGACATTAAGTTGTTTAGTATAAGGCAAAACATAAATCCAGCGAAACGGAATGGGATACTAAATGGAAAGAACGGTTTTTATGGTCTATCGAAGAGTTAGCGACAGATCGTATTGTATATAATGGAAGGTCGTTTTAACTAGGGATGGGCGTGTAAAGCAATGTTAAAAACATCAGTAAACTGGGTGCAACAGAATAAACGGCTGCTTATGATGGCTGTTTTTTGTGTGGCCTTGGCCATTAACTTTTGGGCTGGCTCTCGGGTGCCATCATTGTCTGATAAGGCCTCGCTAGGCGGAGCGCTTATCTTGGAAGACCCGTTGGGGTTTGAGGCGGCGTACCCCATTGATCCTAGCGATCCTGTTTTGGAAAAAGTATTTTTCACCACGATCAATTGGGTGTCAACAAATCGACAAGGAATGACCTTTGGTATTTTAATTGCCGCTGGTTTTATGACGATATTGCTTCTATTGAGTAAACGCAGTTTTTCAAGTCACTTTGGCAACACATTGTTTGGTTTGTTTATAGGTGTGCCGCTGGGGGTTTGTGTTAATTGCGCGGCGCCTATTGCTAGAGGCCTGCACGAGTCTGGGTCTCGTCTAGAGACGACGCTAGTAACAATGATAAGCTCACCTACCTTAAACATTATTGTCGTTACGATGCTGTTTTCACTAATGCCCTTGTATATGGTGATTACTAAAGTGGTGATGACGCTCATTTTTCTATTATTCCTGGTTCCGTTAATGGTGCGCTATGTGTTTAACGATCAGTTAGTCGCGCAGAGCATTCCTTTACCAGATAACGCCAAGCTTACTTTAGATGCTAATACGAGCTGTGAAATCCCATCTGCTGAGCCGAATTGGTTTGGAGCAATTAAATGGGTTGTAATGGAATATAGTCGAAACCTTTTTAAGATTATTAAGTTGACGGTTCCCCTTATGTTACTAGCGGGGGTGCTAGGTGCTGTCGCTATTACGTTTTTTCCGTGGCAGGATATGGTTGAGGTGTTTGTGGGCCGTGAATGGTATTTAATGGCCCTAGGTGTAGTAGTCATTTCCGCTGTTGGTTTGTTTTTACCAGTACCGATTGCATTTGATGTTGCGATTGTATCCGCCTTGTTGGCCACTGGTGTGCCACCGATTTATGCGATGAGTTTGCTGTTTACCCTAGGCGTTTTTAGTGTGTATGCCTTTAGTGTTATTTGGACGGGCATCTCTAAAAAAGTTGCGGTAGTTTTAAGTGCGGTGTTGCTGCTAATGGGCGTTTTGTCAGGCGTAATCGTCGATCAGTATTTAAAATGGGATGAGGCGAATCAGCAGAAACTCTTCCAAGAATTTGGCTTGGGTGCTGAGTCTAACGTGTTATTGGACTTCTTTATGGGGGCCGCGATAGCAGCTACTGTAGACGCATCGACGAGTGGTGAAAAGCAGTTGGCTCAAATAAAAAACTCAGCTCTAGTATTTAGTAGTCGCGCAAAAAATATTCAGGTGATTGAATCAAGCATGCAGCCGCCATCGGCATCAGCAAATCAATTATATACACGTCAGTATGGAGAGCAATTAGGGTTATTAACCGAGTCTGATTTAGCCGTCAGCTCAAAATTTACTATCCCTTTTGCTGAAACCAGACCGGTGGCGTCGGCAGATATAGATGGTGATGGCTGGTTGGATATCGTTTTTGGTACAGATAAGGGCTTATTTCTTTTTAAAAACATGGAGGGCAAGCGCTTTGAAAAGTTGCCGCTGTCGTTTAGCAAGAAAAAAGTAAAGGTGATGAACCTCGCGTTAGTGGATTTGAATAACGATAACTTTCCTGATCTTTATATAAGCATCTATCGACGTGGTCATCACGTTATTTATAACGACAAGGGGGTGCTTAAGATAGAAAATATTGTTACCTTGCCCGATCTAGGGTCTACCCTTGTCCATGCAGCAGCGTTCGGTGATTTGGATCTTGATGGTGACATTGATATCGTTGCAGGTAATTGGACATCTGGCCCCGCCACCAGAAAACCCGGTGAAAGCTCCCGTAATGCGATACTCTGGAACGAAAACAATACCTATAAGGTGGAGCGTTTGCCAGGCATTCCAGGCGAAACACTGAGTATGCTGATTTCAGACATTAATCAGGATGGGCTGCCTGATCTGTTGGTAAGTAATGATTTTCAAATGCCTGAGTCATATTACTTTGGTCAAGCGGGTGGTAAATTAAAGCAGGTTAAACGGACGGATAACATTTTCCCGATAACGACTTTTTCCACGATGAGTGTTGATAGTGGGGATACGGATAATGATTTAACGTTTGAAGTGTATGCTACTCAAGCGAGTGGGTTTACTTCGACCAACCCCACTAATCGTGCGTCGATGCTGCCGCTTCAACCGGTAGATGCTAGCTGTGATGAATACAAAGGGGAAAGCTCTGAAGCTAAGTTTTGGCGAGATAGGTGTTTAATCCGGTTAGGTCAGCACAAAATTATTTTTGAGGCGTGGCAGAAACGTGACCCCTATCATTGTCTCGAAATAAAAGAACCTACTGCGCAGCAACGTTGTGTCGCGTTTATGCTGCTTGAAAAAGCAACGCGTTTTGATAAAAAGCCTGAGCTATGCGAGCAATTTAAAAAAGGCTGGGAGACGATGGCCTATATTTGTAAACAGGGTAATGAAACGCCTCCGAAGTACAGTCGGCAGCAGATTGAAGAGTCATTAAAGCAGGTGCTTGGACGGAATGTTTTTTATAAGCTGAAAAACAAGGGTGAATACGAAGAATTAGCGGAAGATATGAATATTGATATCTCTGGCTGGAGCTGGACCGCTCGATTCGCTGATCTTGATAATGACGAATGGCAAGATATTTATGTGGTCAACGGGCGCTATCTTTTAAATAAGCGAGCAACGAAAGTTTTTTTTAAGAATCAACAAGGGCTGAGTTTTTCAAACGATACGCGCAAGTCGGGTTTAGAAAATTACCTCGCGATGAGCGCTTACACCTACATTGATTACGACAATGATGGCGATTTGGATATTATTGCTACAACGTTTGATGGTCCAATTTGGGTTTATACGAATACGACGCAAATAAACCGATCAATTGTGTTTGAACTTGAGGATAAAGAAGGAAATCGTCAAGGCGTGGGCAGTCGTGTGATCATTTATTACGGTGAGGGACAGGCTAAACGTCAGATTCGTGAATTGAAGGCTAGTGGTGGGTTTATCTCGTTTGACGCAGCGCGACTTCATTTTGGCTTAGGAAAACATGCAACTGTCTCTCAGGTAGATGTTATTTGGCCAACGGGTGATAAGTCAGAAATAAAAGGTGAGTTTAAGGCGGGTCATCACTATAAAATAGAACGTCACTAAAGCCAACACCCCGGTTGCGGTTTTGTTTTACCGGCTTCTTTTTATGCTTTGGGTTGCTCATGCTATGATGTCTGCACGCCGTTTAACTAAGATTTTATGATGAAATTACCGAATTATAGCCAGGCTTCCGTTTTGGTCGTGGGCGACATGATGCTCGATAGAAATTGGCAAGGAGAAACGTCTCGAATTTCTCCCGAGGCACCTGTTCCGGTTGTGCATGTGCGAGACGTTGATGACCGTCCTGGTGGTGCGGGTAACGTGGCCCTAAACATTGCTGCGCTTGAATCATCGGTGACAGTCTTAGGCTACACCGGTAGCGATGATGCTGCGAGTAGTTTGCGCTCATTATTAGAAAAGGCGGGGGTGATGTGTCAATTTGAACAGCTCACTGATCAACCGACCATTACCAAGTTGCGTATTCTTAGTCGGCATCAACAGCTGATTCGTCTCGATTTTGAAGACAGCTTCCACGACTTACCCAACAAGCAGTTATTGCAGCACTTTACCCAAGCCTTGCCTGCGCATGATGTGGTTATTTTGTCTGATTACGGCAAAGGGACTTTGGCATCGGCACAGCAGCTTATATTGGCGGCTAAGGCGGCGGGTAAAAAGGTGCTAGTGGATCCCAAGGGCAGTGATTTTACAAAGTATAGTGGGGCAACCTTAATTACGCCGAATTGGAATGAATTTCAAGCCGTCGTCGGTGAGTGCAAAACGGACGATGAATTGGTCTCACGTGGAACGGCATTGATGGAGTCATTACAGCTTGAAGCGCTTTTGATTACCCGCGGTGAAAAAGGCATGAGTTTGTTACAACCACACCAAGCGCCGATTCATTTGCCGACTCAGGCGCGAGAAGTGTTTGACGTGACCGGTGCAGGCGATACCGTTATTTCAACCTTGGCGGCCAGTTTAGCCGCTGGTGCGAGTTTTTCTGAGGCGACGGTACTGGCCAATCAAGCGGCTGGTTTAGTGGTGGCTAAATTGGGCACGGCGACGGTTAGTCAGCAAGAATTAAAAGCCACCTTACATACCCTAGATGATATGCCGCGCGGCTTTGTTGACGCGAGCGAATTAGAATTAGCGATTAATACGGCGCGCATTAATGGCGAAAAGATTGTGCTCACCAATGGTTGCTTTGATATTTTGCACCCGGGTCACGTGCGTTATTTACAACAAGCTAAAGCCTTGGGTGATCGGCTGATTATTTTGGTTAACGATGATGCATCGGTGTCGCGTTTAAAAGGGCCAGAGCGGCCCATTAATGACTTAGCAACGCGCGCCGAAATGTTATCTGCGCTGGCTTGTGTGGACTGGGTATGCGCCTTCGCCGAGGATTCACCGCGTGACCATATTTGCCGAATTTTGCCGGATGTTTTGGTTAAAGGTGGCGATTATAAGCGAATTGAAGATATTGAAGGTCATGACTGCGTTGCCGAAGCAGGCGGCTCAACATACGTACTTGACTACGTGGATGGTTGCTCAACAACCAATTTGATTAAAAATATACGCAATACAAGTGATAAAAGGTAAACGAAGATGATAATCGTAACAGGTGGTGCAGGCTTTATTGGTAGCAATATTGTACATGGCTTAAATGCTAAGGGTATTGACGATATTTTGGTGGTTGACGATTTAAGCGAGGGCCGTAAATTCAAAAACATCGTCGATGCACGGATTGCCGATTACATGGATAAGGATGATTTTTTAGATGCCCTATTAAGTGGTGATTTCGACGAGTTAGAAATACAGGCTGTTTTTCATCAAGGTGCTTGCTCCTCGACCACGGAGTGGGACGGTCAATTTATGATGCAAAACAATTACGAGTACTCAAAAAGTTTGCTGCACTTTTGCCAAGAACAAAATATTCCCTTTATTTATGCCTCTAGCGCCTCGGTTTACGGTGGTGGTAGTGTATTTAAAGAAGACCGCGCCAACGAGTCACCGTTAAACGTATACGGCTACTCAAAGTTTTTATTTGACCAGTACGTGCGCGCGCAACCACTAAGGGGCCAAGTCGTCGGTTTACGTTATTTCAATGTGTATGGTCCACGAGAGCAACATAAAGACAGCATGGCCAGTGTGGCATTTCACTTGAATAACCAGCTGCTAGACACGGGAAATATTAAGCTATTTGCCGGCTGTGATGGCTATGGGGATGGTGAACAACTGCGTGACTTTGTCTACGTGAGTGATGTCGTGGATGTTAATTTATGGTTTTTAGATCACCCTGAAACGTCCGGTATTTTTAATTTAGGCACCGGCCGTAGTCAGAGTTTTAATGATGTCGCCAAAGGCGTGCTTGATTACCATCAAACGGGCCATTTAAGTTACATCCCCTTCCCTGATCATTTGGTGGGCCATTACCAAAGCTTTACCGAGGCCGATTTAACAGCGTTACGCACGGCGGGTTGTGATCATACCTTTAAATCTGTCGAACAAGGCGTGGCCAGTTATATGGCCTGGTTAAACGCTAATTAATACCGCCGGCTGCTACTAACTGTGCGCTTACTGTATTCAGCTGCGCTGTATGTAATGTCGCCCTTTTTGCTGTTGCGGCTGCTGATTCGTGGCCGTAAAGCACCGGCGTATTTAAGCCGCTGGGGTGAGCGCTTTGGCTTTTATCAAAAACCTCAACCCAGCGGGGTTATTTGGTTTCATACCGTGTCTGTTGGTGAGGCTGAAGCGGCTTTCCCATTAATTGAGCAAATAATGGCTCGCTTTGAACAGCTACCTATTTTAGTTACGACCACAACACCAACAGGCTCTGCACGGGTGAGGGCTTTTCTGGGGCACCGCGTCCATCACGTCTACCTGCCCTATGATCTGCCCGACGCGATGAGCCGCTTTTATCGTCAGTTCAAGCCCAAAATAGCGATTATTTTGGAAACTGAAATTTGGCCAAACATGCTGTATCAAGCGCGGCGACGTGGCGTACCATCGTTAATCGTTAACGCACGCTTGTCGGAAAAATCAGCCAAGGGTTACGCGCGTTTAGGTTCATTTATGGCAACAACACTGGCAGATATCAGCCATGTGTGTGCACAAACAAAAAACAGTGCTGATCGCTTTATACGCTTGGGCCTAGCGGCCAATAAAGTGAGCGTGCCAGGCAATATTAAGTTTGATATTGCGGTACCCGCATACTTCCATGAGCAGGCAGAAGTCATTCGGCGCGATGGGTTTCAACAGCGACCTAGCTGGATAGCCGCTAGTACGCATGCCGGTGAAGATGAAAAGGTGTTGACTGCTTTTGTAGAAATAAAAAAACAGTTTCCTCATTGTTTATTGGTGTTGGTGCCGCGGCACCCTGAGCGCTTTAATGAAGTGGCTAAACTATGCGAAAAACTGGGTTTTTCGGTCACCCGGCGTAGTGAGCAGGGGAGCACGCAAGTGGCGAGTGATATTTTTTTACTGGATACGCTGGGTGAGCTTAGGCTTTATTACGCCACAGTTGATGTCGCTTTTGTCGGTGGTAGCTTGGTACCAACCGGTGGGCATAATATGTTGGAGCCGGCTGCCTTAGCCATCCCCGTCTTATTTGGCCCTTTTGTGCATAATTTTACTGAAATCAGCGAGCGTTTATTGTCAAAAAAAGCCGCAATACAGGTGAGCGACGAGCAGATGTTAGCGCAACAGGTCATTAACTTGCTTCAGCACTCAGAGCAACGCGACTTAATGGGCAGCGCAGGGCGCGCCTTTGTTGAGCAGAATCAAGGTGCGGTCGATGAGGTGTCACAACGTATCGGCGAGGTGTTAGATGGAAAAAAATGACGGGCGGATAAAGGTACTTATTTCGGGCGTTTGCTGCTTAATACTCACCTTGGGTATTGCTCGATTTGCCTATACACCGATGATTCCACTGATGTTTGAACAGGCCGGCTTAAGTAAAGTGATGGCGGGCTGGTTGGCAAGTATTAATTATGCCGGTTATATGTTGGGCGCATTAACGGCCACCTTGGTCGGTAATCTTCTGATAAAAGACCGTATTTATCGTACAGGGTTAATGTTGGCGGTTTTGTCCACCTTTATGATGGGGCTGTCTAACGACCCCTGGCTTTGGGGTGTGTCACGTCTGTTGGCAGGATTTAGCGCCGCCGCGGGCTTGTTGGTAGGAACCGGTTTGATGCTGAATTGGTTAATTCGGCATAACCATCGGAGTGAAATGGGTATTCACTTTAGCGGCGTTGGCTTGGGTATTGCCTTTGTTGCCCTGATGGTAGCTGCTTCAAGTGATTTAAGCTGGTCGCAACAGTGGTTATTGCTCGGCTTAAGCGGCATTATTTTTGCGATTCCTGCGTGGCGCTGGTTGCCAGCACCGAATACCAATGGGCTGACTGAAAGTGGCAAAGTGCTACAAGATCACCCGCCGAGTAAACGATTTTTAAGCCTGATGATGTGGGTCTACTTTTGTGGCGGTTTTGGTTTTGTGATTAGTGCGACGTATATCGTTGCCATTGTCGAAAGCCAAGCAGCGCTACAAGGGCGTGGTGAATTGGCGTTTTTGATATTGGGGCTGTGTGCAGCACCGGCGTGTATTCTGTGGGATTTTATTTCGCGAAAAACGGGTATTTTAAATGCCTTGCTGCTGGCTTATATGCTACACGCGGTCGGTATAATTCTACCCGCTTGGGATGATGGTTTGGTGTCTGCCTTGCTCAGCGCCTGTTTATATGGCTTTACCTTTGTGGGTATTGTCAGCATTGTGCTCACCATGGCGGGGCGTTTTTACCCGACTAAGCCAGCGAAATTGATGGGCACCTTAACCATGAGTTACGGGGTGCCGCAAATTGTAGCGCCGACAATAGCCGGTTATTTAGCCAGCGTAACAGGGCATTACAATGGCGCCTTATACATGGCCAGTGGGTTTGTGATATTAGGGCTTTTCGGGATTATGGCGATCAAAAAATGGGCGTCGAGTGATATGGGCTTATTGTCTAGCTGATCTAATGTTGTAACCAGCCATTTATCTTTTTAATGTCGTCGAGGGCGAGTGAACCACTGGCTGCTTTTAAGGCTAACACGTTTAATATGTAACCGTTTTTGGCTTCCATCAGCTGTAGTTTTGCGCGCGATAAATTGCTTTGTGCGTTGAGTACATCGACTATCGTTCGAGTCCCGACATCTAACCCCGCCTCGTTGGCCTGCAGTGAGCTTTGATTGGAGATAATGGCCCGCTCAAGGGCCTGAATGCGTTGCAAGTTTGAGCTGACGCCCCTAAAGGCATCGCGGGCTTGTCTTAGGGTGGCGCGCTGTAACGATTGCAAGGCATCTAAGGTTTTTTGATGGTCATAAACGGCTTGTCGAGTCAGTGATACGGTTTTACCGCCGGCAAATAAGGACAGGTTTAACTCCACACCAATACTGTCGGACTCGTTCCTAAAACCGGTTCCAAAACTACCTCCGCCTGTTTCGTTATAATTGTGTGAGCCAACCAGGTCAACCGTTGGGTAATGCTCAGACTGATGCAGTTGAATCTGTTTTTTTGCAATTGCCACGTCCTGTTTGGCCATTCTAATGGCTAAGTTGTACTCAACCGAGGTTTGCCCCCATTGTTGGATGTTGTTGGGCTCTGGACTGGCCAAGGGGAGTTTGTTTGCTAATGGCACAAGTTGCGCTTTATCGAGCTGAATCAACTCTTTTAGGGCTTCTTGTTTGGAGGCCAGGGTATCTTTTGCGGCAATTTGACTCACCACGGATAAGTCGTAGCGCGCACGCGCATCGTGTACGTCGGTGATAGCCACGACGCCCACCTTAAAGCGTTGCTCCGCCTGATCTAATTGTTCAGCAAAGGCCTTCATGTCGTCAGTCGCAAGGCTGAGAGCAACCTCGGCTTGCAGGTTGTCTAAGTAGCGCTCGGTTAAACGTAAAATAAGCTGCTGTTCGGCAAGTTGATACTCAATTTCTGCCTTAGAAACCTGTTTATCGGCTTGCGTATAACGAATAAATTGCGGCCAATCGAATAGGGTTTGTCTGATAGACACTGAAAAGCCCTCATCACGAAATTGCCCCGTGCCCTTGCCATCACCAGAAAAACTGCTTTCTGTTTCTTGTCGTACGTCGGCGCTAGAGGCGGAGGCATTAACCGAGGGTAGTAGCTCTGCCAACGCTTGAGGCAAGACTTCTTGCGTCGACATCAACTCGTTGTATGCCATTTGATAGTTGGCGTCGTTTTCAACGGCCAGTTGGTAAGCGCTTAATAGGTCGATCGGTTTCGCAAAAGCTGACTGCGCGAGCAACATAATAAGAAGTGAAAAGGGTAAACGATAATAAGCCTGCATAATGGCAATATAAGTAACAATAAAAGCTTACTTTAGCATGGACTAATGATTATTGGCAGGGCTTCTTAAGGTGAACGTGACGGGCCCGTCATTACACAGTGATACGCGCATATCAGCACCAAATAAACCACAGGCCACGTTTGGGTGTTGTTGTTTGGCATAGTCTACGGAAAACTCAAACAATGGCCGTGCCACACTGGGCGTCGCCGCTGCGCTAAAACTCGGCCGGTTGCCCTTTTGGGTGTTGGCGCTTAAGGTAAATTGAGGCACTAATAATAAGCCGCCGTTTATATCACGTAGGCTTAGGTTCATCTTATCGTTTGTATCGGCAAAGATTCGATACGTTAAGATGCGTTCGATGAGCTTTTTAACGTCATTTTGGTTATCTGTTTTTTCAATAGCGACTAAGGCAACAATGCCCTGCTGGATTTGCCCTAAGGTGTCGTCAGCGACCGTTACCTCGGCGTGGCTGACACGTTGAATCACGCTAATCATCCGTTGGTTTGCTTAGCAGTTGGAATAAGTTGCGGTAGCTCGCAGTTATGTCGGCTAACGAAAAAGCGGCGTTCGCCGGGCTGGGATTGGGGCTAATGTAAACACGCGAGTCAAACAGTCGCCAAGTTTGTAGGCCCCAATCAAGCTTAGGGGCTTGATGCTGAGTGTATTGAAGGTATTTTTGACAGCTTACTTTGCCGTGGAACCATACGAAATTAGGTTTTAATGTGCAGATTATGCCTTGCAGGCGGCGGCTGCCAGTTCGGTAATCGTCGGCTTTTAGGTCTTTGCAACCGGCAGTGGGGCGCTTAACCAAATCGGTAAAGCCAATATGGTACTGCTGTTGTATGTGTACGCAGCTGTCTAAACTGGGTTCTAAGGCTTGACTAAAGAGGCCGCAGTTGTTCAATGCTTTCCAAAAACGGTTAACTGGATTAGCAAAATAAAAGCCGGCTTTTACCGACGGAATAGAGGGGTTTATACCGACCAATAGCACGGCTGTATGTTCATCCACAAGATCGGGTAAGGTCTCCATTAGTTGTGCTTAGTACCGTGGCATGGTGTTATCAACCTCAGCCGCCCATGCGTTAACGCCACCGGTTAAATTAATGATGTCGGTAAAGCCGTTTTGTAACAAAAAATGCGCAACTTGCTGGCTGCGCATGCCGTGATGGCAGATGGTGACTATGGTTTTATCTTTTGGCAAATCAGCCAATCGTTGCGGTATGCTTTGCATGGGCATCAATAGGCTGCCCTCAATATGGCAGTAGTCAAATTCATTGGCTTCTCGAACGTCTAATAAAAGCAGTGGCTTATCAGGGTTGTCGATGAGTGTGTGTAGTTGTGTTGCGGAAATTTGTTGCATGGTTATAAGAGAGGCTGGTTATTTAAAATTTATTATAACAGGGTGTGATAAAATGCCGACCTTCCGCGAAGTTAATTACAGGTATTAAAAGAGGCCGTTATGAGTGCAATCCCCGAAGCGTTTCAGAAAAAAACAGAGGCGATGGAGGCCGCGGCCATCCAGCCTTTACCCAATTCAGAAAAGATTTATATTCAAGGCTCGCGAGACGATATTCGCGTGCCGATGCGCAAGATTAAACTTGGCGATACCACCAGCAGCACCGGTATCGAGAAAAATCCAGACGTGTTTGTCTATGACTGTTCAGGCGTTTATACCGACCCCACCGCAAAGATTAATTTACGCAAGGGCTTGCCCGATGTGCGCGGCGCTTGGATTGACGATAGAAATGATACCGAGCAGTTGAGTGGGCCGAGCTCTAAGTTTGGTCAATTAAGGCAAGGTGACCCTGAGTTGGCGAGTTTACGTTTTGAACACGTTCATTCACCCAGACGCGCGAAGTCGGGTGCCAATGTTAGCCAAATGCACTATGCAAAGAAAGGGATTATTACTCCGGAAATGGAATATGTCGCGATCCGCGAAAACATGAAGCGCTCTGAAATAAATGCACAACAGCATCCGGGTGAGTCGTTTGGGGCGAGTATTCCGCCTGAAATTACCGCTGAGTTTGTGCGCGATGAGATTGCCCGTGGTCGAGCGATCATCCCCGCCAATATTAATCACCCCGAATTAGAACCGATGATTATCGGGCGTAATTTTTTAGTCAAAATTAACGGTAATTTGGGCAATTCAGCCGTTACCTCGTCGATTGAAGAAGAAGTGGATAAAATGGTCTGGGGCATTCGTTGGGGTGCGGACACGATTATGGACCTGTCCACGGGTAAAAATATTCATGAAACGCGTGAATGGATTTTACGTAATTCGCCGGTGCCGATTGGTACGGTGCCGATTTATCAGGCCTTAGAAAAAGTGAATGGTAAGGCAGAAAATCTGACGTGGGAAATTTTTCGCGACACCTTAATTGAGCAAGCCGAACAAGGGGTCGACTATTTTACTATTCACGCTGGGGTGCGCTTAAAACACGTGCCAATGACGGCTAAACGGGTGACTGGGATCGTATCGCGTGGTGGTTCGATTATGGCCAAATGGTGTTTGTCGCATCACAAAGAAAGCTTTCTTTACACCCATTTTGAAGACATCTGCGAGATTATGAAAGCTTACGATGTGTCGTTTTCGCTCGGTGATGGCTTGCGCCCCGGTTCAATCGCGGACGCCAATGATGAGGCGCAATTTGGTGAATTAGAAACCTTGGGTGAACTGACCAAAATCGCGTGGAAGCATGACATACAAACGATGATCGAAGGCCCTGGTCACGTGCCGATGCAGATGATTAAAGAAAATATGGAAAAGCAGCTTGAATGCTGTGATGAGGCGCCATTTTATACCTTGGGTCCTTTAACCACCGATATCGCGCCGGGTTACGATCATATTACGTCAGGCATTGGTGCGGCGATGATTGGTTGGTACGGTTGCGCGATGTTGTGTTATGTCACACCAAAAGAACATTTAGGCTTGCCGAATAAAGAAGACGTACGGGTTGGGATTATTACCTACAAGATTGCCGCTCACGCAGCCGACTTAGCAAAAGGCCACCCTGGGGCCCAAATTCGTGATAACGCCTTATCCAAGGCGCGCTTTGAGTTCCGCTGGGAAGACCAATTTAATTTGGGTTTAGACCCTGCTCGTGCGCGTGAATATCATGATGAGACGCTACCCAAAGATTCCGCTAAAGTAGCGCATTTTTGTTCCATGTGTGGGCCACATTTCTGCTCGATGAAAATTAGCCAAGACGTGCGCGATTACGCCGCTGAACAAGGCATTAAAGCGGAAGATGCCTTGGCCGTTGGGATGGCAGAAAAATCTGCGGAGTTTAAAAGCAAGGGCGCTGAAATTTATAAAAAGGTCTAGTTAGCAGCGGCTTCATAGGCCTTAATGGCGTTGATCAATTCACGCCTTAGAGGATGGATAGTGTTTATTTGACTGATCTCGTAAACACAGTCCTTAGCATCCATAGGAAAACCTTGCTGTAAAAAGTTGATGCCTGCTTGATAATATAATTCAATAGCCCTTTCATTGCTTGGCGTTACACCTTGGCCAGATTTATAAGCAAAAGCTAAGTTTAATTCTGCAATCGGGTTATTTTGTTGGTGGGCTTTTTCAAGCCACATAATCGCTTCGCTAAAATCGCCTTGTTGTTCTTGGGC